>CAZFXS010000001.1:0-310907 GCA_964523395.1 uncultured Chlorobiaceae bacterium
GGTGTACAACATGCTGGGCCAGGAAGTGGCGACATTGGTTGACCGTGAAGAGATGACGGAAGGCGATAATGAGTTGGAATTTGACGCACAGCGTTTGGCAACAGGCGTGTACTACTATCGCCTGGTGGTCAACGACGGCGAATTCCAGCAGGTCAAGAAAATGATGTTGATGAAGTAAGCAGTTCATCCCTCTTGTTTGTTCTCTCTTGATACAGGTAACACTTGGAGAGCGGTTTCGTGAAAACGAAACCACTCTCCTCAGGAGAGACTGACGGAAATTTTTAACCAAACAAGTTTTGTAAATCTAAAAACATTCTCTAATCCACCAATTCACAAACACATATAGTAAGGAGTTACTATGAAACACGTATTATTCGCATTCGTCCTGGTTGTTGCGCTTGCATCAAGCGTAATGGCCCAGAGTGAAGCCGAAGCACTGGTTACCGGTGAAGTTGTGAGCGCGTTAGTGCTCGTCAACGTCGACGGTGACTGGGGCGTATTCGCCTCAGGAAACACCTACGTCATTACCCCTGCCGGATTCAAAGATCCTCCGGGCCCGGGCGAAGGCGCTGGCGTTATCGTTGGTCCCGTTGGCTTTGAAGTCGATGGTATCGGCGGAGAAGATGTGGTTGTTAACCTCGTTCTTCCTGGTGCAATGAATTCAGATGATGACGCAGCTGGTCTTCCGTTATCAAACTGGACATATGGCTGGAACTATGACAATGACCCGACTGCAACATTCACATCAGCAGGCGCGGTTGTTGGCAATGCGGTTAACCTGTCCATCAACTCCAATGCAGCGTCAGGATTGTTCCTCGGCGCCACAGTGACAGTCCCGACCACAGCATTCCCGGGCACCTACACTGCGCAGATCATTGGTTCAGCTGCATACATTGGTAACTAAGATATAGTAAAGAGATAAACGGTATATCGTATAAGTCTCTTGTTTCGAGCAAAAGAGGTACCAGTGCTCATCTCAACAATGAACATTCGGTGCCTCTTTTCTTATTAGGTTGTCCGATGTAAGGTGCGGCGCTCTGTTTCATGCTGACTGAATGTGCCATGCCCTCCTGTTTACAGGAGGGTTACGTGATTATAGAAGGATACTCAACTGCAATGAAAAACAAATTCCATGTATACATTTCGCGAGTCGCGATCGCATTGTTTATTCTTATCTGCTGCAACCCAAAAGACTCCTTTGCGGGTGTTGAAGTGTATCCGACATATTTATTTCTGAATTCCCCCAACAGATCTGTCTCTGTCAGTGTGTCGAACCCGACGAATACACGACAGGAGATTTGGATTGAGTACCGGTATGGATACCCTGTCGCCGGCGACAGCGGAAAATTTGCTATGCATTATGTTGAACCGCCGGTTCCTGCAAGTGAGCCGTCTGCGGTGCCCTGGCTCAAAGCATATCCCCAGCGATTTGTTCTTAACCCCGGTGAATCTCAGGTTGTCAGAATCATGGTGACACCACCGATGGGAATCCTCCCCGGCGAATATTGGGGAAGAGTAGTCATCGGTTCGACTGAACGTGAAATTAAAAAAACTATAGCCCCGGGAACCTCCCCTGTGTCTCGTTTCCAGTACATCTCTCAGGTCGATATTCCGTTGCACTTCCGGTTTGGATCGGTGTCGTCTGCGTTGACAATCCGTGATTTTTCTTCATCCATTGTAGATGGTAAACTTGTGTTTGGCGTCAATATCATACGGAGCGGCAACGCATCCTATTGGGGAACAATGACAACGGTTTTGAAAGATAAAAGCGGAAAAATTTTAAAAAGCCAAAACGATGTCGTGGCTATTTACAGAGATATACTCTATCCGGGTTCACTTGATGTTCAATCGGTGCCTCCTGGACCATATACCCTTGAAGTTTCTTTCTCTCCCAAACGCCGCGGGTTGCATTCCCAATTTACGCTGAAAAGCGATCCCGTAAAGTACACGCAAGATATTATTATTCCATAGATATGCATTACCTCAGGGGCTCATATTCCATGAAGAGGTTTCTTCTCGCGTTATCGGCGTTGTTCGGACTGTTTATAGGATGTATTGGCGGTGTACATGCCCAAGGTCTTTCGTCTTCCGACTCCTCCCAGTTTATCCCCGTTGAGCTTTCCATCAGGGGACTTGGCAGATTTGAAATCAATATGCTGTATCAGAACTCCACGGCGTATATCCCTATGGTGTCAATGTTTAAAATTTTGAATATTAATGTGAATTATAACGCAAGCCAACGGCTTGCCGAAGGTTTTTACCTTGATCCTGCAAGGCGATATTCCATTGATGGGCTGAACAGGTCTGCTTCAGCAGGTGACAAGTCGGTTGTCCTGTCGTCATCGGATGTGGTGTCCACGGCAGAAGATCTGTACGTGCGTACAACACTGTACCAGGTCTTGTTCAACCTGGAACTGACTTACAATCCGAGGCGGCTTGAAGTATCATTGAAATCAAAAGAGCGCCTGCCGATATTTCTCCAGCGCGACCGTGACCTTGCGCGGCGGCGCAAACGCGGATTGTACCAATTACCGGAACCTGAATATACAGAACCACGACGGTTTACCGTATTTGATTTCGGCCGGCTTGATTATTCGTTTACATCCCAAATAAGCCGCCATGGCGTCCCGCGCCAGGCGTATGCTTTTCATCTCGGCAACCAGATCCTCGGTGGCGATTTTGAAGGAAGGGTCAACGGCAGAATCCATGAATCATTGACTAGCCAGGATGTCACCGCGCGACTGCGGTATGCCTTTCTTAATAATTCGGTGGTCCGCCAGATCATCATTGGCGATATTCTTACCACTGGGCTCATTCCTTCCAGCGTGTTAGGCATTGAAGTGACAAACAGACCCGCGCCGCGGAGATATTTTTTTGCATCTGAAGAACTCGATGGTTCGATGTCCCCCGGAGGCATTGCTGATTTTTATCTGCGTGGTTCACTGGTGGATTTTCAAACGGTAAATCCTGAGGGTGCATATTCATTCTCGGCTCCCATCATTTATGGTGTTTCCAATTATCAGGTGCGGCAGTATGATGCCTTTGGCGTTGAACGCCTGATTGATTACCGCATAGTTGTTCCGCCGACGATGATCCCGTCGGGTGAAGTTGAATACAGCCTTGTAGGCGGCAGAATGCGTCTGAAGGATGATGAATCGTACGGAAATGGAACGGTGCGTTGGGGTGTGAATTCCTTCCTCACCCTTGGAACAGGTTTTGATTATTTCAAAGGGTATAATCCTTACAGCGACAGAAAAATTCATCCGATGTTAACCGCCACCGGAAGATTGACCAGGCTTCTCGTCGGTGATTTCACCGTCTCGCCGTCGGCATTTTCGCGCGGCATTTTAAGCCTGACGTATCCCTCTTCTGCCGGGGGCTCGTTCGGCTATACCTGGTATAACAATCATCCTTTTTACAATCCAAGAAAAATCATCAGTGAAGCGACAGCAACGGCGACGCTTCCTTTTACGTTCGGACTTACACGTGTAAATCTTGATGTTCTTCTGCGGCAGACCATGCTTGAAGTAGGGCGAGACCGTGTGCTCCAGCCGTCTCTTGGCGGTCAAAGCGGAAGCCTTACATACCGTATTACACATCGCCGGACATGGCGACAGCGCGAGGGAGCTGAGCTGCTAGACGCATATACGACGCTTTCCATGGGCATTCGCGCGCCGGGAGGGTTTAACTTCCGCGGTACAACCAGGTACCATCACTACAACGGCGGATTCAAGGAAATGCGGCTCGATTTCAGTAAGAGATTTTCGCGGGAAGTATGGCTCCAGATTTTTTATGATAAAAGTTTTATTACCCAAAATGCCATCGTTGGCCTCCAATTTGTGTATTATTTCCCGTTTGCCCTGTTCCGCACGGTGTTCGCCACCAGCGGCCAGTCAGGAATACGCACATCAGAAACCGTCAGCGGATCAATCGGATTTTCCCCAGAAGCCGGCGATTTCTACTTTGACTATCTAAGTAACCGTGTCGGGTTCGGTGGTATCATTGTTGACCCCTATGTGGATATTAATAACAACGGAATTCATGATCCGGGCGAGGAAGAAATAACCAAAGCCAGAATCAGTGCTTCGACGATGTTTGGCAATCAGTCGTTAAAATATACTGATGGCGGTGGGTTTGGACTGCGCCATACGCTTCCGTACGAAGAGTATGTTCTTTCAATGGATCCCGTGTATCTTGACAACCCCCTCTGGATACCAAAATACTCGACAGTGTCCGTTGTGTCCGAGCCGAATCAGTTCCGCGTGGTTGATCTGCCGATTGTTCTGGGCGGAATCGTGCGGGGGCGCGTTCAGCTGGAGAACGGTGCCGGAGTTGAAGGCGTTACAGTAAGTATTATTCCTGAAACGGAAGAACCGGGAAAGGAAATCTTCAGAAAATCCGGAGTGTCATTTTCAACGGGCGAATTTGAGTTCATTGGCGTTCCGCCCGGGCGCTACAAAATATCTATCGACGAACGGCAACTCGAAATATTGCGCTTGAGAACGGGACAATCAGTGTTTATGATCGATGTCGTGTCGAAACCTGAAGGTGATGAAATATCAAACATTATCTTCAATCTTACACGTTAACATGTAACGATCCGGCAGTATCCCGGACCGTATCATTGTTTACAATGTTTTTCAGAGGAGTAGGGGTGCTTATGAATCCAAATGAGATGTTCTACCGGCTTGCGGGTGTGCGCGCTTCGTGGCACGCGGTTACCCGGACTGTCATGATGTTGTTGGTCATGGCTGCAGTGCATTGCTATGCTATCGCACAGGAAGAAGGTGAAACTCCTGCCGATGACGATATGATCGAGTTTGCCGATTCATCGGATATCCTCGATCCGCTCGCGTTTCCGCTTTACAACGAAGAAGTATTTTTCGATACGGTGAATCCGGCATGGCAGTGGCAGAACCCGTTTCCTACCGGGAATATCCTTTACAGCGTTGACTTTATCCACACAGATTCTATTATGGCGGTCGGACAGGCCGGGACATTCATCCGTACGCGTGATGACGGCACGACCTGGAACGCGGAATACAACACGCTTGGAATTGTCGGCGCCCTGACAGCAATTGATGTGGTGGAGCCTGATCTTGCGTTTGTCGTCAGCTCCAGCGGCCAAATTCTTCGCACGTCAGATGGCGGTATTGAATGGGAAGCGCTTCCATCCAATACCAATCGGAATCTCCGCAGCGTGAATTTCACCGATGCGGATGAAGGATGGGTTGTCGGTTCGGGCGGCACTGTACGCCTGACCCTCGACGGTGGCGACACGTGGTTTACAGAAATCATTCCCACAACGCGCAATTTGAATGACGTTCATTTTGATCCGACATTCACCGGCTACGGTTGGATTGTCGGCGACAGCGGCTCGGTGTTCCTTACGACCGATGCCGGAGGAACATGGATTGCGGAGACCAGCGGGACAACACAACGGTTAAATGCAGTCTATTTTCCCACCGATGACTTTGGGTATGCCGTAGGTGACAAAGGAACCTTTATTGCCACGACCAATGGCGGTGACACATGGATTAATTTTACACCACTGACATCAGGGAACCTTTACGATGTTTATTTTATCGATGAGGATACCGGTTGGGCGGCAGGAGATTTTGGAAGAATATATAAAACTACCAACTCGGGGGGAACCTGGGTAACGCAATCAACCGGAACGACTCGCTCGGTGATGAGTATTAAAATGGCGGATGAAGATGACGGCTGGGCTGTTACTACCGGCGGTGAAGTACTGCGCACGACGAATGGCGGTTCCTCGTGGGTAAAACGCTCGCACGAAACATTTGCTCCCGTGAATCTGAATGCCATCACCTTTGCGGACATCGATAACGGCTGGGCCGTTGGTAACCGCGGTGTTATTATGCACACCTCTGACTCCGGAGAGTCATGGAGCTTTCAGAATTCCGGCGGCACAAAATACCTTACCGATGTATTCTTCCTCGACGACCAAACCGGATGGGTTACAGGAAAGAACGGCATTCTCCTCAAAACAACCAATGGCGGAACGAATTGGCTTCTGATCCCGACAGGCAACAAGTTAAGCTACAACGCTGTCCAGTTCCTCGACGCCAATGAGGGATTTCTTGTAAGCAATAACGGTAAAATTCTCCGTTCGACAAACGGCGGGACATCATGGTCTCCCATTCTCACCGGTGTAAGCAAGAATTTTCACGATATCTATTTCACGGATGCTGATAACGGCTATGCCGCTGGTGCATCCGGGCTTATTATGCAAACCACCAATGGAGGGGCATCGTGGTTTCCCGCGGTCACTTCATTCACGACGCGTAATCTCCGGTCCGTTCATTTCGGAACGCCGGATGACGGATGGGCCGTCGGAGACAGAGGGACCATTCTGCATACCACAAATGGCGGCGATTCGTGGACAGCGCAATCCTCCGGCGTTGCGTCCGCACTTTTATCGGTTGTTGCCATCGACGACCAGATAGTGTGGGCTTCCGGTGTTGCAGGAGTAATTCTTTATTCAGATGACGGTGGCACCACATGGGTGCGCCAGGTATCTGCCACGTCGCGAAACCTGTACGGCATGCATGCATTTGATGCGAACAATATCTGGGCATCGGGCGCAAACGGCGCAATCCTGAAATACACCGAGGCGGGACCATTGCCAGCTGTTGCTCAGAGCTTTGACAAAATTATACCGGCTTCATCCAATTTCCCGAATCCGTTTAACCCCTCAACGACAATTTCCTTTACGCTCGGGAAAGCCAGTCGCGTTTCCGTTGTCGTCTATAACCTGCTCGGGCAGGAAGTTGCGGCACTGCTGCAGAATGAAGAATTCACGGCGGGAACACACAAGATTCAGTTTACGGCGCGTGGAACGTCGGGAAATGACCTCCCCTCGGGAGTCTATTTCTATAGTATCCAGGTGGATGGCGGCCGTTATCAGCGCGTCGAAAAGATGGTGCTGATGAAGTAGGCGCAGCGGACGCAATAATGTAACAAAGTTTTCAGGGATGGTTCCATGCCGGAACCATCCCCTTATCATACCAATAGGAACGGTGAATCGTAGTGAATGTTCGTAGAATACTACTGACGGGAATGTGCGGAATGATCCTGATGGCCGCTGTTGCCGCCGGACAGACCGGCTGGCAGTGGCAGAACCCTATTCCTCAGGGGAACAACATCATGAGCATCGATCCCGTGAACCTGAATGTTGTGTATGCTGTCGGTGCAGGAGGAACGCTCATCAAGACTACCGATGGCGGAACAAACTGGTCCGTCAAACAAATCTACGCGGATAATCAGAAAACACTCGAAGCGGTTCATTTCCCGACCGCGTCTACTGGATGGGTCGTTGGTACCGGCGGGCTGATTATGCTGAGCACCGATGCCGGCACGAACTGGTTCGTCAGGGCGTCACCGTACCCAACACGAACTCTCCATAGCCTCGCAAGCGCAGGATCGGGCAAGGGGTTTGCTGTCGGAGATACCGGTACAATTCTCCGCACTACCGATGGCGGCCTGAACTGGTCTTCTATCCCGAGCAATACCGTCGAAGATCTCCATGCTGTATATTTTGTCGATTCTTTTTTCGGCTACGCTGTGGGTAAAGGGGGAGTTATTTTGAAAACGAGTGACGGAGGGAGTACCTGGGCGAATTTCCCTGATGGAGTTTCCACCAGAAATTATTTCGGAGTCTTCTTCCAGACACAGGATATTGGCTGGGTGACCGGTATTTCCGGCACACTGCTTACCACGACGGATGGTGGAGGGACCTGGGTAAAGAAAACATCCGGTACATCTTCCACTCTTTCATCGATCGTATTCACAACGCCGCAATATGGGCTTGCGACCGGCGGTCGCATTTTGCTGCGGACCACCAATGGGGGGTTCTCCTGGTTCCCGACAGTTCTCGATTCCATGAATACGCTGAATGCTATCGCGTTCGTTGATTCTACCGCAGGGTGGATCGTCGGCGATAACGGCGAAATCAAACGTTCGCTCAATAAAGGCGTTGATTGGTATAGCCTCTTTTCCAATATTACCAACGACCTGTATGCCGTCTTCTTCCTGAATGAAAACCGTGGGTGGTCGGCAGGTGAGAATGGTGTCATTATGCATACGCCGGATGGAGGAAACAATTGGTTTAAGGACGCGGCGCCGGCAAATAATAATCTCCGTTCACTCCATTTTGTCGCCGCAAATCGCGGATGGGCGGCGGGCGATAAAGGAACAATCCTGCGCACGCAGGACGGTGTGACGTGGTCCGAATCCCGCGCGCCTGCTGATTCACTGCACACGCTCTATTCCATCCATTTTACCAGTGAGTTCAACGGCTGGGCCAGCGGCGACAGAGGGACGCTTTTGCATACGACAGACGGCGGTGTGTCATGGTCTCCAGCATCACGCCCTGCTAATGATACGCTTCTTTCAATGAGCTCTATTTTCTTTGCTGACAGCCTGACCGGCTGGATTACGGCGAATTTCGGTGTCAATGATGATACAACGTTTGTCCTGAAAACCACCGACGCCGGCGCTTCGTGGGATACAGTCCGCACCGATAACCGGACACTTCTCGCGATGCACTTCCTCGACGCAAACCTTGGCTGGGCAGTCGGACGATTCCATTATATTATTAAGACCACTAACGGAGGAGCGAACTGGTCAACACAAACCAATCCCGTCCGCGGCGTACAGCATTTCCTTGATGTTCATTTTGTTTCGCCCGATGAAGGCTGGGTTGTCGGCACGGGCGGTCACATGATACGTACGACGGACGGCGGCGAGAATTGGTTTGAACAGGCATCCGGGACAAACAGAGCATTTTATGGCGTCGCGTTCGTTGACGCCAACAAAGGATGGGCCGTCGGTACGGGCGGAACGATTTTACATACCACTGACGGAGGTGGAGAAATTCCACCGCCTCCGCCACCACCACCGCCGCCGACAGGAACAAAAACCAGCTCTGTCTATCCGAGCATCCCCAATCCTTTTAACCCGAAGCGCAACCAGTTTGCCTATCTGCCCTTCCGGTTAAGCGGTTCATCAAAAGTTATCATCCGCATTACCGATATTCTCGGACGGAAGATACGCGAAATTGACGCGGGCCTCTTTGCCGCCGGGTCGTTTGATGACAGCAACGGCGCCCCGACATGGGACGGGCGTGACCAGAACGGCTATGCCGTGCCGAGCGGCATCTATTATTTCACTGTTTTTACGGAAGAATACATCGAAACCCAGCGCATGGTGCTGGTGCGGTAGTCCTGCCAGGGCAGGCTTGGTGCTATTGGTTGACGCCGCCACGGCGTCGGGAGGGAGGTGAGCGGTATCTCATATCTGTGCAGCCTTTAGAATAATTTAATGATTTCTTTATTGGCTTTTTGACGGAAAAGGAGTACATTACACCCGTCTTGTACGCGGTTTCCTCAATTATTATTCTCCGGGAAACCTGAGCTATATCTTGAAGATATCTGTTGTCTTTCACGGCGCGCCTCGCGTCCCTAAGTGTTTGCTGTCTCTCGTTTTTTTTACTATCACTCATCGATAAACTTTTATGGAAGGAACAGCCATGAAAAATGGTTCAATACGTGCGGCATTATTTTTCCTCCCGCTTTTGGTGTTGATGACTATGTCGTTTGTCTCCGGCGTTGTTGCGCAGGTGGCGAACGATGTCATCATCAATGAATTTGTTGCTAACCCCTCTGTCGGTAAAGAATGGGTTGAGCTTCTCGTGGTCAAATCGACAGGCTTCGATTTGCGGAACTATCGCCTGTCGGATGTCGGTACCAAGGGCGGCGCTGGCGGTACCACCGAAGGGCATTTGGATTTTCCGAATGCGGCATACCTTTCAGCATTACCACGGGGAACTAGAGTTGTCGTTGTATTAGAAACTCCATCAGGCAACGCGAATACTTACGGAGCTGAAGATACAGATCCCTCGGACAGCACGATAGTTCTGTTTTCAAGCGTGTTGAGTGGTTCCATGACTGCGTCCAATGTTATGGATATTTCCACGAATGAAAATATACAATTATTGACTGATAACACAGTCTCTGCAGTTACGATTGACTACGTCAGTATTGGCACGAACCCCTCGGATCCAAATTTTAGTGATGCGATTTGGTCTGGACACGTTGTTGGTGCATCGGGTCCACCTCCTACTTCCACATCAAATGCAGTTCAATATTTCCGGAATAACACATGCAGTGGACTTAATAATGATACAGTGACAGTCGGTTGGCAGTTTAACCAGCCTCTCGCTGACGCCACTCCCGGTCAAAAAAATACCGGTCAGACATATCCATGGGATCCGATTGCTGCGGGTGTAGGAACTGCAACATTGGTGAATAACGGCGGCGGAACGTTTAACGGCAGTACAGTATTTCCGCGCAGTACCGGCGCCCAGGCAGTTTTGATTACAGTAACAGGGACCTGCGTTGGCAATCTTGATACTGTGAAACTTGCTGTTCCTGCCACATGGAGCGGCTACAGCGCTGTGAACGTTACGCTTGGCGGAGCGTTCAGCGGCAAGAGCAACATCGGCACCGGAAACAATATCGTCATCCCGAACGCGGCGCTCGGCGCCACAGCGGGAACCATCGCGATTACCGGCCTGACATCGCCGAACCCGGTCGGCGCGCAGGTGAGCGGCGCGGATGAATGGACTATTAAAACCGGTACAGTTGGAAGCGCGGCCATTGATATTGCTTCATCGCCTTCATCCCATACTATTATTCCTATCTCCAATTTGCGCACCGGCGGTGTGGACGGATTCGGCAACAGCGATGCCGGCGGAACAATCCCCGCGTTGAATGGGACAGTTGTTGCAGTCGCAGGCGTTATCACATCGCCCAACAGGGTGCTTGCAGAATCAACTTCCACAAGCCTTATTATTCAGAATAATGGATACGGCATACAGATTTTTGTCAGCGCGAATAATTCACTGCATACATTGCTTCTTGGCGATTCCATTGTCGCGAAAGGAGCTGTGACAGGATTCGGCGGCAATATGGAAGTAAATCCGAACGGCATCACTCCGCCTGACATTTTTAATATTGCCGCGAGCACTGTTCCGACGCCAATTACATTATCCGGCCCGGCAGACCTTAATGAATCCAACGAAGGAAAGCTTGTCAGGATTAACGCGGTAACCTGGGATTCGAGCGGATCGACATTTGTTGCCACGGCGACGAACCGGGGAAGAAACAATTTCCATATCGCAGCGGATACCGGTACCGCCTACATTAACGCAGCCAATACCAGTATTGTCGGGAAGACGATTCCCGCGACCGGTGATGTTATCGGAACGCTGTATCACCGTTCCGACATTGCAGGAAATCAGAAAGCATACAAACTTGCTCCCCGTAACGGCGCGGACCTGGGTCTGAACCCCGGCGACGGTACCGGCACGGCTTCAATTACTCCTGCGAGTCGTTTCCCAAGTCAGACCGCGCTCATTGAAACACTTGTTGTCACCGGCGACGGAACAAATACTCTTGCCGGCGTGAGCGTTACGATCCCCTCCACATGGACGTGGGATGGTACATCATATGCGCTTACGCTTACTGGCGGATTTAGTGGTGCTTCCGGTGCTGTTACCGGCACAGGTTCGGGCGGCGACCCATGGGTTATTACCGTCAGCAGTGCGGCGGTGACCAATGCCAACACGGGCAGAATCATTATCAGCAATCTGACCTCCCCTGGTAGCCTCGGCAGTACCACGTTTACAACAAAAACGAAAGGAACAGGCGGCGGCGCTATTTTATCAAATATCGCAACCTCTCCGACTGTCAATATTACCGGCGGGTTTGAAGCCATCTTAACCGGAAACTGGAACAGTACATCAACCTGGTCCGGCGGAGTTGTTCCCGGTGCTTCAGATAATGTTACCATGGGAACACTGAACGTGACTGTAACAATTACCGCAAACGCACAGTGCAACAGTCTTACGATGACCGGCAGCGGAACAGGCTCCAACTCGGGACCGCTTCTCCAGTTTAATTCATCCGGCGCGCTCACGTTGACCGTCAATGGTGATCTCATTGTTACCGGCGGTTCGGGCGGCGGCAGCGGTGACCGCGGGGGCAGACCAAAGCTTAATTCAAACGGTAATGCGTCCGCGATTCTTATTGTCAAAGGAGATATTACCACCACATCCAGCAATTCCGCTGCAAACGGACACGCGGGATTGAACATGAACGAAGGCACCGTAAAGCTTACCGGTGCGACAACAGATTCTCTTAAGAACGGCGCGGGCTTCCGCCTTGCCAATCTTGAAATCGGTGACGGCTCCGCGGCCAAGACGTTCTACTGGGCCCCCACAACAGGCGCCACCATGAATGTCCGCAGTCTCCGTGTGAAGACCAACTCAGCATTCTGGGCTGGCACGGCGACGAATTCAGCCGTGAGCAATATCGGCAACGGCGCGAATGACACATTGCCCCATCTCGATGGCGGCATAATCATCGAAAGCGGCGCAAGCCTTCGCGTTCAGGAATCTTCTGCCGGATTTGTGACACACACCATTAACCTTGACGGCGGCGGCATCACCAACAACGGCACGCTTGATCTTCATTCAACCGCATTTACAGGGAAGAATGTACCGTTTGTACCCAGCGTAGCAACGGGCTGTGTGTATAACGTGAATCTCGGCGTCACCGGCGGACTTGCTTCTTCAAACCAGAGTATTTCCGGTACAGGCGTGGGCAACTTTGCGGATATCACTGTCGCGGCAACGGATACCCTTACGCTGAATCAGGATATCACCATGGCGGCGTTCAACAAGATGACGCTCAATGGAACGCTTCTGGAAACTCCCGGGAAGACGGTTATCGGAACAGTAGAAGCCACGAGAACGATTTCGGCAACTCCCTTCGAAGATAATTTTGGAATGATCGGAGTTATTATTGCTGGAGTAGATGCTGCCCCAGGCATTACCACTGTCACGAGAGTCACTGGTGTCGCACAAACAGGTGGGGGTAATAACTCAATTCTTCGATATTTTGATATTGCGCCGGCAAATAACTCCGGATTAAATGCTTCCTTAAGTTTTGCCTATGACGTCGATGAACTAAACGGGCAAAATAGTTTGGAAATGAATTTATGGAAATCATCAAACTTGGGCGCCACTTGGCAATTTGTTAGCGCTGACGATATGACGTATCCAGGAGGGCTATTCGCGTTGGGTATAAATTCGTTCTTTCGTTTTACTGCTTCTGACGTGAATAACCCGCTTGGCAGTGCAGGCGCTTCCTATGTGGTCAACCAGAACTGGAACATGGTATCGCTCCCATTGAACGTTGCTGACGCGAGAAAGACTATCCTCTACCCGACGTCGACTTCGCCACTCTATGCGTACGAAGGTACATATGTTTCTAAAGACACGCTCCTGGCTGGTATCGGTTACTGGCTGAAGTTCGCGGCAAAAGAAACAATTGATGTTGTTGGTACTGCTTTTAATCTTGACACCGTCAACCTTGCCGAATCATGGAACATGATCGGAACCGTTACAAATGATGTTGTGGTGTCCGGCATTACGCAGATTCCCGGCGGTATTGTCGTGTCACAATACTTCGGATATGAATCCGGATACTCCTCTGAAGATACACTCAAAGGCGGAAAAGCATACTGGGTGAAAGCAGGTCCGGGCGGCGGACAGATTGTGCTCTCATCCTCCGTAGCTCTGCCGAAGAATGTGCCGGTTGCAAACCCGCTCGAAGGATTGAATACGGTCACGATTACCGATAAGAACGGCAACAAACAGACGCTGTACTTTGGTAACGATGCTAACAACACGGTGAGCGTTGCGCGGTACGAATTGCCGCCGGTGCCGCCGGCAGGCATCGCCGATGTGCGGTTTGCTTCACAGCGCCTTGTGGAAACCTACACAGGTAAGGATGCGAATAAGGAGTACCAGATTTCACTCCATTCGCTTGAATATCCGTTAACGGTTTCCTGGAATATCAGGTCGGCCGGCGCGGAAAGCTTCTCGCTGACCGACGGCGTGAACGGAAAATCCGTCGGCGTAAAGAAGCTTGCGGGTGAAGGCACGATGACCATCAGCAAGAACGTCGGCAACTCGCTGGTTCTCAAAGTAATGGGCAGTGAGGCGTTGCCGAAAGTGTTTGCCCTCGGCGCGAACTATCCGAATCCGTTTAACCCGAGCACGAAGTTCCAGATCGCGCTTCCGGTGGATGCGCAGATTGAAGTAAACGTGTACGATATCCTTGGCAGAAAAGTGGCATCGCTGGTCAACGGCGTCCGCACGGCCGGATATCACACGGTTGAATGGAACGGCATGGCGGATGATCAGGCGCCCGTCACAAGCGGCGTCTACTTTATCCGCATGGTAAGCGGTTCGTTCAATGATATTCAGAAAATCATGTTAATGAAGTAAGTCGTTCTCTCACCCGTCCCGGCAGGATATCTGTCGGGACGGGTTTTTTGTTTATTGACACACTTCGGATATATCACCCTTGCAGGGTTTTTTGGTATTGATGTTTTTGCAAGGTCAGGGAGTTGCCCCAACCTTTAATATCTGACCCTTGCAGGGTACACTCTGCGAATTTCCACGAAGTGGAAACATATTGTAGCCGAGGGCATTGCCCTCGGGAAAAGAGAGCAGATCAGGTGTTGCCCTGAAGGGGCTATATTCTTGTGTGACGGTTACATGAAAATTTTTTAGATCATTCCAGTTTCGTAAAACATATTCCGGGAGGCAATATGCGACAGAATTTTTCCGTAGAGGTGACCACCATGAATTGTATCTCGCGCCGGTTCGCGAAAATCCTTTTCCTTGCCCTGTTGTTTCTTCCGTCGTTATTGTATTCCCAGCAAATTATCATCAATGAGTTGTTTAATTCCTCCCTCAGCACCGATGAGTGGATGGAGCTTGTGATTGTCCAGGATGGCGGTGTTGATCTTCGGGGATGGGATATAAGGGATTTTTCTTCGAGCGGCGCTGCGCAGGTTGAACTAACTTTTTCTACCTCGGCGTTGTGGAGTTCAGTCCCGAAAGGAACGATTATTGTAATCGGCCAGTCAGGTGCTACGTTTACAGAGGATACCGATCCTTCCGATTACCTCCTGATGATCAAGGGAACAAACGGGATCTATTTTTCCGGTGCCACGGTGTTTCTGTTTGCAGGTGCAAGTGAGGCGGTACAAATCCGGGACGCTTCGGATACGCATGTATTCGGTGTGTCGTGGGGGGCCGCGAATGCCGCGAGCATTCCGTCGCCAAAAGTCCACTTCACGGCGGCGTCTACCTCGAATACATCGACATTTTTTAATGGAAACTCTCTTGCCGGCTTGACGTCAACGGGAAACTGGACGCAGAATAGCGCTTCGCCAACCCGCGGCGCGGGAAACGGCGGGCTCAACTCTGCCTGGATAACGTCTCTGCGCGGCAATACCACCGGCGATGGTTCCGGTAGTGCATCAATTGACCCCGACACAACAAATCACGGTGTCATCTCCGATTATAATATTACCTACCGCCGCGATACGGCGTTTACCGTTACTGATATGCGCCTGATCCTTCCGTCAGCATTTTCCTGGTCGCATAATGCCGGCGATGTTTCATTCACTAACATGACAGCAACCGCGTCAGTCAGCGGCGATACGGTGTATCTGACCGGGCTCTCGATGTCCGCTGATTCCACGGTGATTACTGTTCAGGATATCACGGCACCTGATACAACCGGGTCGTACATCATCCGTTTCCAGACCAAAGCTTCGGTAACATACGCGAATATCGGCCAGTCGCCGCAGGTTGTCGTGTTCGGCATACCCTTAACTATTGCCGAGATCAAAGCGAATGATGCAAACGGCATTCCGCTTAAGCTGGGCCAACTCGTTACTGTCCGCGCGGTTGTTACTGTGGCGAATCAGTTCGGCGGGCCGTCGTATATCCAGGATAACACAGGGGGCATGGGAATTTTCGGCTCGTCGTTTTCGACAGCCGTGAACATCGGCGATGAAGTGATCGTCTCCGGAAAAGTCGATCCCTTTAATGGATTATTTGAGATTACGTCGCCTATTCTTCACTCGATAGCAAGCACCGGAAATGATGTCATCGTCCCCGTGGTTACCTGCGCGCAGTTGTTTGGCGACGGTGTGGGAGGAGTCGAAGAATATGAAGGAAGGCTGGTACGGGTAAATGCTGTTACTGTTGCCGATACGTTTGGTACGCCGATCGCGAACTGGACTGTCTCCGGCGCGGGAACGAATTACCGCCTCTTTGACGCGTCTGGACATGTTGATGTGCGCGTTGATAACGGAGTTGACTTTGCCAATACGCCGTCACCGCAAAGCGCGTTCGACATTATCGGCGTCATGAGCCAGTTTAAGACCACGTCGCCATATATCGGCGGCTATCAGCTCATGCCGCGGTATGCGGCTGATATTCTTGCCAACGGCCCCATTATTGCGTCGTCGCCCGTGGAAAGTAATCTGACGCAATCATCGTTCCGCATCACCTGGACAACGCTGAACAACGGCACAACGCGCCTCCGGTATGGTCTTTCGTCGGCATACGAACTGGGCGTGCTCGCGCCGGATGATATTTTGAAAACAAATCACCAGGTAGATGTGACCGGTCTCCAGGCGGCAACCATTTACCACGTGCAGGCATTTTCTGTTGCAAGCGGCGATACAAGTTTCGCGGCGGATCTGGTCGTGAGTACAACTTCACCGTCGGCATCGACAGGAGAGATCAATGTCTATTTTAATAAGAGTGTAAACCAGTCAGTTGCGAGCGGCGAACTTGCTCTTGGCAACCAGGACCTTGTCAGCCGCATCGTTTCGCGGATTAACAGCTCACGGAGATCAATTGACGTTTGCCTGTACAGCCTGAGCGGAAGCGGGGAAGGGGATATTATCGCGAGCGCGCTGGTCGCTGCCAAAAACCGCGGCGTGAAAGTGCGCGTGGTAAATGAATACGATAATAGGAATTCCGCCGCCTTCACCACGCTTTCGTCCAACGGGATTACTGTCATCAATGACCGGTATGATGTTGTGTGGGATGGGCAGGGATTGATGCACAATAAGTTCTTTATCATCGATTACCGCGGCGGCGCGGCGGAAAGTGTGTGGGTGACCTCGGGTTCATGGAATCCGACTGACCCCGGTACCAACAGCGACCGCCAGAACTTTATGGAAATTCAGGATGTGGCGCTTGCGGGAGCGTACACGGCCGAGTTCAATGAAATGTGGGGAAGCACTACCGATACGCCGAACCAGTCCAACTCCCGGTTTGGTGCGCGCAAGACCAACAATGTGCCCCACTCGTTTGTGATCGCTGGAATTCCGTTCAATCTTTATTTCAGTCCTTCTGATCAGACGACTTCGCGCATCAGAGCGACGTTGGGGAAAGCGCAGACATCCGTTTCCGCCGCTCTGCTGACCATGACGAGAAAAGACCTTGCCGACAGCATTATCTCGAAGAAAAATGCCGGACGGAAAGCGCGCGTCGTGCTCGATAACAATACCGATACGAATAACCAGTTCGCGTACCTTCAGTCAAACGGTATCGATGTGCGGCTGAAAGGCGGCTCGGGGTTACTGCACCACAAGTACGCGCTCATTGACGCCGAACAAACCGGCGGCACGCCGTACCTGATTACCGGCTCGCACAACTGGTCGAACAGTGCCGAAAATTACAACGACGAAAATACTCTTATCATCCAGGACCAACAGCTTGCGAATCTCTATTTGCAGGAATTTGCCGCGCGGTATTAT
This sequence comes from uncultured Chlorobiaceae bacterium, assembly GCA_964523395.1. Taxonomy (GTDB): domain Bacteria; phylum Bacteroidota; class Ignavibacteria; order UBA10030; family SZUA-254; genus JANYJZ01. The sequence goes on from CAZFXS010000001.1 coordinate 17,725, forward strand.
GAAGCCGGCGGTACAGATTCAATTGTCATCAGCGGTTCACCGTCGTTTTCGCTGTCAGCTTCAAGCATCCAGTTTGACAGTGTCTCCGTGGGGCAGTCCAAAACCGATAGTGTCACGATAACAAACAACGGGACCTCTGCTCTGAATGTCTCCCTCGCCGCATCCTCAAACCCGAGGTTTGGCGTTACCCCGACAAGTGCAGTGATCCCGGTATCCTCTTCTCAGAAATTTATGATCACCTTTACCCCGTTGACTGACGGTTCACTAAACGCCGGCATTACATTCACTCATAATGCTTTTGGAAGTCCTGACACTGTTTCCGTCAGCGGAATAGGAAAGGTACCGGATGGGATGATTGCAGTGGCGGTGAGTTACCTCGGCAAATGGAATATGGTGTCATTACCTGTCGATGGATCGAATTATTTGTCAGGATCTTTCATCCCGCCGCCCGTGTACGGGTTCAACGGGGGATATAGTGCTGATACTGTGATTATGAACGGTAAAGGATATTGGGTAAGGTTCCCAAAGGATACTACTCTAGTTGTGGTAGGGGGGGCTTTGAACATAGATACAATCAATGTCATTGACGGTTGGAATATGATTGGTACCATTTCGTACCCTGTACCTACTGTATCTGTCATTCCGATTGGTACAACAGTTTCATCAAATTATTTTTCATACAATGCTAATACGGGCTATGTCATTGATGATTCATTACAACCAGGGAGCGGATATTGGGTAAAAGTGAACGGTGTGGCTGGAGGGCTCATCTTATCATCATCAGGCAATGTCCAGCCTAAAGCGGGTTTGTCAAGTACGTTTCCCAATATGAATTATGTCCGCTTTTCTGATGAAGACGGATTCAGCCAAACCCTTTATCTTGATGAAAAGCCGGCAGATGATTTCAACAGCGATTTCTACGAACTGCCTCCGCCAATGCCGCAGGGTGTCTTTGATGCGAGGTTTGTGTCGGGGAAAATGGTCGAAACCGTTGAAAATAAATTAGATAAAGCCGTTCAGTACGATATTGCCGTCCGTTCACGTTTTTCCTCTATTAAAATAGAGTGGCATATTGACAGTCAGGAACGAAATTCTTATACTTTGAACACCGGAACTTCAACTAATACTTCCGGTCTCAGGCTGAGCGGCGACGGAGAATCGACTGTTTCTCTCGCCTCCGGAAAAAGAATATCCGTGACTGTGTCGCCGGAACAGGTTGTGCCAAAGGAAATCGCGCTGTTCCAGAATTATCCGAACCCATTCAATCCGGCAACGACGATTTCATTCGCGTTGCCCTCGGACGCGACAGTGACCTTGAAGGTGTTTAACGTTCTGGGTGAAGTGGTCGCGACGTTGCTCGATAAATCGGAACAGTCCGGTGGTTACCATAACATCCGTTTTGACGCGTCTGATCTTTCATCAGGCATCTATTATTATCAGTTGCAGGCATCGGGTGCGGAACTTCCGTCCGCGCAATTCAACCAGACAAGAAAACTCATTCTGATAAAATAACTAACACAGAGGATACTGCCGCAGCATTTTGTTACTCTTTTCTTTCCTGACCGGTTTCTCCCGGGCGCTACGTACGTCCGGTACGCCGGCATTTCATTTCGGAAGGATGAGAGGCAGACTCTGTTCACTTTACAGAAAATCCAATACCACCACACTCTTTTATGGAGACGGTTACCATGAACTCTTCCTCCCGCTTTTTCATGATGTTGCTTTGCACGCTGGTCGCGTTGTTTGCGCATGCGGATAGCGTATTCGCGCAGGCGCCCGCAAATGACGAGTGTTCCGGCGCGTTTGTTGTCTCTGGCGTTCCCTATTCCAACTCTCAAAATACCAGGCTGGCAACACCGAATGCCACGGACCCTATTTTGCTCTGCGCGGATAGCGGAAAGGGAAAAAGTGTCTGGTATACGTACACGGCAGATTCAACACGAGTGCTCGAATTTACAACAGCCCTGAGTACACCTGCCGATTACGACATAGCGATGGGATTGTTCACCGGTTCTTGTGGCGCGTTGGTGCAGGTGGATTGTAACGATGATATCAATTCCGGGTCTCTCCGTCAGTCGGTTATCTACTATGAGGTGCAGTCCGGAGTTACCTACTACATTCATATTGCCGAATGGAAGGGTGGCGGCCCCAGCGGCGGAGTTCCCACCGGCGGTGATCTTGTGTTTGAAGTGAAGAGTTCTCCTCCGTTTCCGCCAATCGTGCGTGGTCCGAAGTTTGGCTCTGTCCCCAGCGGCGCGACGTTTAACACTGGACCGTTGGGAATCATTGTAATGGGTGAATCCGACGGAGAGGAACATGAGAATGAAGAAGTTGAAGAAAACAGGGTTGAACGGCCACTGCTTCCCACACCTCTCGATGTCATGCCTCCGAAAGGACCGGAGGGTTCGAACTACAAGGATTTGAGATCAATATCTTCGAGTCCATTGCCCCCGTCCAAGCCGGTTATTCTGAAAAATTTCGAGGGCTTCGATAACGGAGGATTGCCTCCCGATCCCATTCTCGCTGTTGGCCCGAATCATGTAATAGCAGTTCAAAATACCACACTTCGGATTTGGGATAAGGATGGTGGGTTACTGAAGAGTATTTCGGGTGACACATGGTTTGCGAACGTCACCTCAAACTATGCAGGTGACCCCCAGGTACTCTATGATCAGTTCTCTCAACGTTGGATAACGTTGGGTTTTACAGGCAGTACGCCGAATCATCTTCTGATTTCTGTATCCGATGATAATGACCCCATCGGTACATGGTATAATTGGTCGCTCCCGGAAATGTTGGGAGATTCCGTAACTGGAGCATTCGCGGATTATCCTCAGATGGGGTACGATGAAAACGCGATCTACATAACGACACGTGAATTTGGAACCGGGTTCTTCTATTCGAGAGTGCGCATCATTCCAAGGGCTGATTTATACGCCAATACAGGCGGCGCTGTGACCTGGTCAGATTTCTGGGATTTCCGGGAACCGGATCATCCGTTCGCGGTATTGGATGGCATCCGCCCATCAGCAATGTTTACCCCTGCGGGTGTACACTTTCTCGTCAATGCTTCGCCATATTCGCTGGGAACATTTTTTACGGTATGGACGATCCATGATCCCATTGGCACTCCGTCAATTACCGGGGCAAATATTCCAGTTGTATTGTACCAATCAGTACCACAGGCATTTGCCAGCCAGCCCGGTCCAGCCGGGAATCTTATTGAGGTTGGCACAAGCGCAATCCGTCATAAAGCTGTCTATCGCGATAGTTCTCTCTGGATGGTACATCCGATCCGCAGCGGAACCGATAACGCTTTTTCGGCGCTTCATTATGTTAGGGTAAATCCGTTTACGAACACGAACCTGGAGGATGTTGCCGCAGGGCAGGAGGGGTACTGGCATTACTATCCCGCTCTGATGGTCGACGCGGATAAGAATGTAATTATAACATGCACCCGATCGGGATTAACAGAATATCCCAGTGCCTACGTTGCTGGACACAAGGATTCTGATCCCCCCGGTTTATCAGAAGATGTGCTTTTGAAAAGTGGATCGGGACAGTGGGATCCGTTTGTCCTGGGGTCACGAAACCGGTGGGGCGACTATATGGGAATCGGGCTCGATCCCGTGGATACTGCTGCCATCTGGGTCCACACGCAGTACACCTCGGGAACTGACGCTTACAAGACCGTAGTTGCCATGACAAAAATGGCGCCCGTACCGGGAAAGTATATTTTTGTCGATGAGAATTCCTTGACGTTTGATGAAGTCGAACTCGGATTGACAGGTGATACGCTTTCGTTTACCGTCACGAATAATGGCACCGATTCTCTCACGATCTCGGCGATCGATCTTCCGGATTCACACTTTGTTCTTCTTAATCCTCCAACCCTGCCGTTAAAAGTTGGGACGTTTGAAGTCGTGAATTTTGATATTGTTGCCTTTCCCGAAGCAGAGGGTCCGGTAAGTGCCTCTATTTTGTTGACCTCCGATGATGCGCTCAGTTCCACCAGTACCGTAGAGCTCTTTGGAGAAGGGTTTGTTATCAACGCCGCGCAGCCGGGCGTGCTGTATGCTTCATCCGGAACAACAGATGGCGGCAAACTTCGAACAGTCGATCCCTCTTCGGCAGCCACCTCCTCCGTGGGACCGTCAGATTATACCCAGCTGATTAACGTCCGTGTCAACCCGGCAACCAACGAACTCATCGGAATAGCCACGACCTCTCCGACAACCGCCGCGGTGTATGACCTGGTGCGGGTGAACAGCGCCCAGGGCGACGCTCATCCGGTTTCCTCAATCGCTGTTTCTCTTCTGAAGGGAATGGCATTCAGGGGAGACACGCTGTATGTAGCAAGAATTAATGGCACGCTCTACAGGGTAAATATTGCGACAGGCGCCGCAACGCTGGTCGCTTCGACCGGTCTCCAGATTTCAGGAATTGATTTCCATCCCGTGACAGGCGAACTCTGGGCGTCTATCAGGGGCGGCACAAATCCGGACCGCATCTATAAAATTAGTCTTCCCTCCGGTGTTCCAACCCTTGTTGGGGCGACCGGATTTGGGGTGCAGACGGTAGATATTATGTTTGATGCTAATGCCAATCTCTTTGGATTAATTGGCACAGGCAACACGACGAACAATCTCATCCTGATTGATACATCAACAGGAGTTGCCGGCCTGATCGGTTCAATGGGTATCGTGACAGGTCAGGGGCTAGCTACAAAGCCGGGAACAGGATTTAATGCAGCACTCTACAGCCTTGCACCTCGCTGGAATATGGTCTCCGTGCCATTTGTTGTCCCCGACTACCGCAAGACCATGATCTTTCCCACAGCCGCCTCACACGCGTATGAGTATGCCGTAGGATATCTGAAACGCGATACACTTGACAACAATGCGGGGTACTGGTTGAAATTTGCAAGTCAGTCGTACCGTGGCCTCCTGGGAGATCCGATTCCAAATGATACGATGCCCGTCCACGCAAAATGGAATATGATCGGTTCACGGTCAGAAGAAGTGCCCGTCGGCATGATTGCATCCAATCCGCCGGGAAATATTCTGACGAGTTATTTCGAATACGGTGACAGCGGCTACGACATCGCTACTTCGGTAAAACCGGGGGTCGGGTACTGGGTAAAAGCCGCGGCTGATGGTCAGATTGTTTTTAACACTCTTGCGGCTTTCAGTAAAGTTCCCAAACCTTCAGATATCAGGGAATATCTCTCTTCGTTTAATTCGATCCTGTTCTCCGATGAGACAGGGCTCGGGCAGAGGCTGTTCATAGGAAAAGAGAAGGAAACAGCGATTGACCGGGAGCAGTTCTATCTCCCGCCTGCGCCGCCACAGGGGGTCTTCAGCGCGCGGTTCGCATCACAGCAAATGCTGGAAATGATTCCGGCCGGCATCAAAGAGGCGGTGGACGTTCCTGTAACTGTTTCTTCCGTGACCTCGCCCATGAAAGTGAAGTGGGATATGAACACTGACCCCTCGCTCAAGTATACCCTTGTGGTAACATCAAAGGGGTCTCCGGCTGTATCGACGTATGCTATGGATGGCGCTGGCGAAATTGTGTTGCTCCAGCCTTCCATTAATGGCGTTGTTGTCCGTGCGTCAATGCATACAGTGCCTTCACAATTCGTTCTTCACCAGAATTATCCCAATCCGTTTAACCCGCAGACCATGATCCGGTACGAATTGCCGGTGGATGAGCTTGTCACTCTGCGTGTCTATGATATTCTCGGAAGGGAAGTGGCGACACTTGTGAATCAGAGACAGGAAGCGGGGTATTACTCCATTCCGTTTTCGGCGGAACAGCTTTCAAGTGGCGCCTATTTCTATCAGTTGACGGCCGGTGCGTTCTCTCAAATTCAAAAAATGATGCTCATTCGGTAAGGGGCAGTAACTCAGCAAGTACTTCATGAAAAAAATTCTCTTTGTGGTACTCCTGGCGCTGGAAGCGGCAGTGGGGCAGACATGGGTGCAAAAGGTTGCTGGCAACGGGTTGGGAAATCCTCTTGCGTTTAACCCGCTGAACCACGATATCCTGTATGGCGCCGCAGGAACAAACCGCATTTATATCAGCCGGAACCAGGGATATACATGGCAGACGTTTGCAAACCTGGTAACTGGTGGAGGCGTTGTAAAATCTATCAATCTCAATCCTTCTGATACGCTCGAATTTGTTGTCGGTATGGAAACCGCCGGCGGATCGTATGATTACATCAGCAAATCGACCGACGGCGGCCTGTCCTGGACCACAGTATGGAGCGGCACATTTTCCTATTACGGACAACCGGTCGAGTTCGATGCCTCCCATCCCGATACAATGTTTACAATGGGAGCCGATACTATTTGGATGAGTACAGACTTTGGCGACACATGGGACACCACCGCCGTCGTTTCAGGGTTTAATACGTGGTGCGACGCCGAACTCCGGCCCGACAGCGCGAACATCATGTACATTGGAGATAACACGAGCGGCATCTGGAAAACGACCGACTACGGCGCCTCATGGAAAAAAGTGTATAATACATCGGGAGAAATTCCCAGCATCGCTGTTGATCCGTTTAATCCGCTGATCGGGTATGCTTCAAAATACAGCGGCAGCGCGGGCCTTCTGAAAACAACCAACGGAGGTGAAACCTGGCTGACGCTTCCTGTTCCTTCAGGTAACAGGGATACTTGGTGGGTCACCTGTTCGCCGTTGTATCCGGGATGGGTCTATTACGGAACATATACCGGCGATACCTCGGTGCTTGGCGTTTATCTCTCCCGGAATTATGGCTCGACATGGGAGCGGCTCGTTACGGGACTCAAACCATCCGGTATATTAAACTATGGCCTTCTTGCCCTCGACTCTCTCACTGTTGTGGCCTTGCAGGGGAATGGTATCTACAAGCTTCAGTATCCCTCATCGGTTCAACTGCATCAGCCGAATGGCGGCAATTATTTTCAGACTGGTTCGCAACACGTTATTACATGGGCAAGCTCATACCTTACCTTCCTGAAGCTGGAATATTCCACCGACAACGGTGCGAGCTGGAATATCATCGCAGACAGTATTTCCTCCTCTGATACATCGTACACATGGACTATTCCTTCCGTTCTTTCAAACTCATGCCGTGTACGGGTGTCGGACCGTCAGTTCAGCGGTGTGTCCGATATGAGCGACGCATCTTTTGTTATGACCAACGCGCTCATCGATATTACCTCCCCGGAACCGGGAGAAGTCTGGGACGTCGGGGCCACAAAAAATATTGATTGGACTTCAGGCGGTGTTGCAAATGTGCGGATTGACTATTCGATTGACAGCGGCTCGACATGGCTGCTTGTCACTGTTGCTCCGGCAGCGCAGGGTTCGCTTGCCTGGATTGTGCCGAATACACCTTCCGCGCTTTGCAGGATCAGGCTGACTGATACGAATGATTCATTGATCTATGCCTTCAGCGATTCACTGTTTACGATCAGATACACGACGGAATTCCACGGTGTACTCCATGTTATGGATAATGGATCCGAAAGCGATACGCTCGACTTTGGAACAATCAGTGGCGCGACGGACGGGATAGATATCAGTCTCGGCGAAGAGGAACTGCCGCCATTGTCCCCCCCCGGCTCATTTGATACACGATGGCTAATATCCGGGTCAAACGGCTCGGATGCCGATTTTCGGGATACGCTAGGTATCGGACATGAGCACAACGAGTTTGTACTTTTTATTCAGCCCGGTGGAGGCGGTTACCCGATGACTATTTCCTGGAATCCAGATAGCCTGAGCGGCGGGTCATTTATTTTGTTGGATAACTTGACCGGCGGTACTATCTATAGTGTCGACATGAGAAAAGACAGTACGCTTATTGTTTCAAATCCGTCGGTAAACACACTCTCCATTCTTGAATGTACAAGTGTTGAAGTTCCTATTGAAGGAGACGGCAACTGGGAACTGGTATCACTGCCGGTTGCAACCGGTGACAGAAGGAAAAGTTCCGTGTTCCCTTACAGTACATCGAATGCGTTTTCGTTTGCTTCGGGCTATCTTCAGAAAGATACACTCGAATATGGAAAAGGATACTGGATAAAGACACAGCAGAACCTTATCACAGGTTGTGCGATTACCTCTGACACAATTCCTGTCACGGCATCGTGGAATATTATCGGTTCGCTTTCAACACCCGTAGCGGTTTCTTCCATTGTTTCTGTTCCGGAGAGCATCATCACATCGAGTGTTTTTGGATATGATCATCAGACAGGATACACGGTTGCAGATTCAATTATTCCGGGGAAAGGCTATTGGGTGAAAACCAATACTCCCGGTACGCTTGTGCTTTCTGCCCTGGGGACAGTCTCCAAACAAACTCCGGCTGATGAGGGGATGCATCTTCACTCCCTCTGCATAGGGGATGGAATGGGCCGTAGTCAGCAATTGTATATTGGTGCCGGTTCGGAAAAAGGGAGGTTTGACGGTGAGATGCCCCCGATACCCCCATCCGGCGCGTATGATGCGCGGTTTGGAACATCGAAATTCGTTCAATTTCATCCTGAAAACTTTGAAAACGAACTGATTTACCCGATTTCCGTTCAATCTTCTTCCGATAAAATAATTTTTTCGTGGAATGTAGAAAATGAAGAAAAATTCACTTATATTTTGGTGGAGAATTCAGGAACTCAAGAGGTCTCTCTAACCCGCTTATCATCAAGCGGCAGCCGCAGTTTCGCGCGACACAAACATTCGACGTTTGCAATAAAAGTTCAGCATGCTTCCGGAGTAAGGGAGTTTCCCCGCGCATTCGCGATGGGAAATTTGTATCCGAATCCGTTTAACCCTTCAACGAGATTCTCTTACTCGTTGCCGGCAGAATCATATGTGCGTGTTATTGTTTATTCTGTCCTTGGGGAGGAAGTGGGTGAACTTGTCAACGGAATTATCCCTGCGGGCGCGCATCTGCAGGAGTGGAATGGCCGTCGTGCAAACGGCACACAGGTCAGTTCCGGGTTGTATGTTGTGCGGCTGTCCGCGCGTTCTCTTTCACATGGTGCAGGCGGAGAGTTTTCCGCGGTTCAAAAAGTCTTGTTTATCAAATAGCGTCCAGCGTATTCTGTCTCAATGAAGGTCACGGGAAGTGATCATTTCACGCGAATTATTTAGGTATTGAAATGACCCTTGGAAAAATGTTCTGTTGTCTTGTCGGCGTTATAGTTCTTCTGAACGCTACGATGTTTGCGGGATGGCCCTGCAGAACGGATAGTTCGTTGCCTGTGGTAACACAGCCGGGCAACCAGTGGAATGTGCGGCTGACTGCAGATGGCACGCATGGCGCGATTCTTGTCTGGCAGGACCGCCGCAACGGCACTATGGACAAATTGTATACACAGCGTATCAGTTCCGAGGGCGGTACGTTATGGCTGTCGGGCGGAGTTGCTCTTGCCGCTACAGCAGGATTTCAGTATTATCCCCAGATTGCCGGCGATGATGCCGGTAATGCCGCTGTTGTCTGGCAGGATAACAGGTATGGTCTCGATTACGATATCTTCATTCAAAAAGTCTCTTCCGAAGGTTTACCGCAGTGGACGACAGATGGCGTGTTGGTGTGCAACGCTTCCGGTCATCAGTATAATCCGCAGATTGTGCATGATTCCTTTGACGATTATCTCGTTGTGTGGCAGGATCGCCGCAAGGGTGACTTCGATATTTATGTTCAGAAGTTTAATTCTCTCGGTCAGCCGCTTTGGACGGCAAACGGTCTGGTGCTTTGTTCCGCAACCGGCGATCAGATTGATCCGAAAATTATCTCCGACGGTGCCGGCGGCGCGATTATCGCCTGGACCGATTTCAGGGGTGGTTCAGGTTTTTCTGATGTCTACGCCCAGCGTGTTCTCGCGGGCGGCGTTATACCCTGGGCGGCGAACGGAGTAGCGCTTTCCACTGCCGCGAATTCACAGTCCAATGTTCAGCTTGTAAGCGATGGCGCCAACGGCGGCATTGCCGTTTGGCAGGATCGCCGCAGTGGCGCGGTAGATAATATCTACGCGCAGCGTGTTGCCAATAACGGCTCCATGCAATGGGTTGCAGATGGCCTTGCTCTTGCCCCCATTTCCGGAGTACAGTATTATCCGCAGGCCGTTGCCGATGGATTGGGTGGGGTCGTTGCTGTATGGCAGGATAATCGATCAGGTTCAAACTATGATGTTTTTGCCCAGGCAGTGAATAACGCCGGGCAGGTTCTTTGGTCGGGTCCGGGGCGCGCGATCTGTCAGGCAACAGGGCACCAGTATTATCCTCAGCTCATTCGTCAGGGGGGAACGGTTGTTGTTTCCTGGCAGGATAAACGGAGCGGGGATTATGATATCTATGGTCAGGGTTTGAATCTCAATGGCGATCTTCTCTGGAGTGTCAATGGCGTGAAAATCGCTCAGTCTCCGCTTGATCAATTCCTCCCGCAAATGGCAAGCGATGGTGTGAACGGTGCGATCGTCGCATTCCCTGATTATCAACTTGGAACCGGTACCACCGATATTTTTGCGCACAGGGTTGGCGCGAACGGTGAGCCTGCGGGCGGTTGCTACCGCACCTTTGTTCAGGATAGCCTGACGCAGAAATCAGTTCTCCTCCGGAAAATCGCGAGGACTCCTAAGATGCCAACGGTCGGTAATGTACGTGATGAAATATTTACGCGCGGCGCGTTTTCACAGGGACTCGTGCTTGGTATTGAGCGGACGGACAGCGCAAAACGGTACGGGTGGATTTATTTTACGCGGAGTTATTATGTGCGCCGGGCTTTTCCGCAAAACGGAGCAGCGCGCCCATTTGACAGGATTTTCGAGCGCCCGTTCCTCGGCAGAATGAAAAATCCTAGTCCGTTCCGTTATAACAACGCTATCGTTGGAGAATTGCTTGCCCTCAGAATGAATATTGCCGCCAGCGATGTCGGGCTGACCGCATCGAATTTCGGAAATCTCATCTACGACGATTCGGTGCACGCCGACAGCCCCCTGCGCGGGCTAACGCTTAGGGGTATCGCTGCAAAGATTGATACCATGCTGACGTACTGGACGAGGTACCGAGATGTCGACTGGAATGATATCAACTTGTCCTTGCGTAGGATTAACCGCTCATTCAGCGGAAAACTCGATACATTGTCCACGTTCCCGCTGAAAATTACATCGGTGAAACCGCTCTTCTCGGTGCCGTATCTTGTGCCGAATCCGGATCCGCCTCCGGCGCTTCCTCAGTTTATTCCCCGGGCGGAAGAACTTGATGAAGTTCCTGAAACATTTACACTGTATCAGAACTACCCCAACCCGTTCAATCCTACAACAATGATTGAATTTGAACTTCCCGAAGCCGCGATGGTGACGGTGAGAGTATACAATATGCTGGGCCAGGAAGTCGGTCTGCTATTGAATGAAAATTATTTGGAGGATGGATATCAGCAGGTAGAATTTGATGGAACCAACCTTTCGTCGGGAGTCTATTTTTATCATGTGACAGCAACACCTGTTTCCAATAATACAAAACCGTTGATGCAGGTAAAGAAAATGATTCTTGTCAAATGATCCCTTCTTCTCCAAAGGAGTTCGAATGATCCTTGTGAAGCGTTGTTTTGCTTTGATTATTTTTGCCCTTCTCTTATCCTCCCTCGTTTCAGCACAAATGGCGCGCCAATGGGTGGCCAGGTTCTCGGGCGGCCTCAAGAATAATAATAATTCCGCTGCGGCAATGACGGTGGATGATTCCGGATATGTGTATGTCACCGGCTGGGTAACGCGCTCCGGATCAGGCGCCGATTTTGCCACAGTGAAATATTCGCCTGACGGTGAACTTCTCTGGCAGCAATTCTACGCGGGCTCCGGCCTTGGCGAGGATAAGGCCGTGGCAATTGCACTCGATACTTCGTACAACGTTTATGTAACAGGCTCAAGCATCGGTTCCAATGGATACGATTATCTTACCATCAAGTACAAAGCTGACGGTACCGACTCTCTCTGGATGCGCAGATACAATGGTCCCGGGAACAGCGATGACAAACCGGTCGCGATTGCAGTGAATGATTCCTTAAATGTCTTCGTAACGGGATGGAGTATGGGAGCCGGCACCGGACTCGACTACGCGACTGTGAAATACGACGCTGCGGGAAATCAGAAATTTGAAAAACGCTACAATGGTCCGGGAAATAGTGCCGACAGCGCGCTCGCAATGAGTGTGAGAGGCCTTTCCGAATTATATGTTACCGGGACAAGCATCGACTCAGCCTACGACTACGCAACGGTAAAGTATAACGCCAACACCGGCGATTCCTTGTGGGCCGCGCGGTACGATGGTCCATCAAAAGGATTTGATATTGCCCGTGCAATAATTTCCCGTTCAGCCACCGAGCTGTATGTCACCGGCAGCAGTATGGATTCTATCGGAAAGTATGATTATCTCACGATCCGTTATAACGGAACGACCGGCGACACAGTCTGGACTGCCCGGTACGCGGGGCCGGCCGGGGGCGATGATCAGGCGTACGCGATGTCGCTTCAGTCTGGTACAAGAGTGTACGTTTCCGGAAAAAGTGTGAATGCGGGAAGCTTCACTGATTTTGTCACTGTCAGATATAACCAGAGCAACGGAAATCTTGCCTGGGCGGCAAGCTATAACGGTCCTGCCAATGATGATGATGGTGCCGTCGCGATGACCGGCGGGGGAAGTCCGCTTCTGGCCGGGCCGAGCACCGGTATCGGCACCGGGAAAGATTATGCCCTCGTGGAAATCAACGGCGGCAGCGGTTCCGAAACACAGTCGCTCCGGTATGATGGGCCTATCCATGATGACGATATTCCGTCCGCGGTTGCTTCACAGGGTGGAGCATTCTTTATTACCGGAAGCAGTAAATCGAAAGCAAAAGGCTCGGAATGGCTGACAATTAAATATGTCGATCAGAATGAAATAAAGTACCGGACATTTACGCAGGACAGCCTTGTGCTGAAAGCTGCCAATATCAAGCCGCTGACAGCAGTGCCGAATATCGGCAATGTGCGGGATGAAGCGTTCCTTAAGGCGTATCCAAAGATCAAGAAAGGATTTGCCGGGTACCCCGGCGGACTTATCCTCGGTAACGCACGGCGTGACAGCGCAGCAGCATACGGATGGATCCGATTTGATAAAGGAAGTAACATTGCGAAATTTGTTCCGCACACCTATACTCCGCGCGGATTTGATGTGTACGGCACTTCTGTGTTCGTCGGCGAAAAGAAAAATCCGAAGCTCAGCAAATATGATAATCACCTCGTCGGTGAATTGCTCGCGCTGAAAATGAATATCGGCGCAAGCGATGCGGAAGTAACACCGCCGACGTTTGGAGATATCACCTACGATGACGGCGATACATCGAACCATTTTAACGGGTTGACGCTTCGTCAGCTCGCATCCGCAATTGATAATTATCTCACCTACTGGCAGCAATATCCTGTTGTTGACTGGGTGGTGTTCGATTCCATGCTGACGAGAGTGAACAGGGCGTTCACAGGACCGCTTAAAGTCGTGAGTAAATCTCCTGTTGTTGTCACCGGCGTACTGCCGGTCGACAGCATTCCGTACCTCCAGCCGGCGATTGCCCCTCTGCAGAATCCCCTGGCGTTTGATCTCAAAGCTGTTGACGAGGAACTGCCGGCAATGTTCACGCTATACCAGAATTATCCCAATCCGTTCAATCCCGTCACCACGATTGAATTTGAGCTTCCCGAGCCCGGTCAGGTGAATCTGATTGTCTATGATATTCTCGGCAGAGAAGTGGGAAGATTGCTTGATAACGAATTCCTGGAAGAAGGGACACAGGATGTCGCATTTGATGCTTCCGGACTTTCTTCCGGCGTCTATTTCTATCGTATCAATGTCAATGAAGGCTCGTTCGTTCAGATGAAAAAGATGGTGTTGATGAAGTAATATTTTTGCGGAATGCGAATGTGAGAGTTTGAAGCTCAACCACATAACGAAAAAATTCCATGATCAAATCCGCAATCCGAAATTCTGCAATTCGAAGTATCAGTCTTTGGTGTGGGTTCGGTCCCCACGTCGACATCAAGTCGCCTCCCCTTGATTCGACTACCGGGCTCACACCGTTTTTAAATTGAATCATTCAATCATATTAACATTGGGCCATTTTCACAATGAACAGATGATTCAATGAACAAATGATGCAATGACTCAATGACCAAATTTTATAGTCCCTTTAATCCGTTGTTAATATGTAATCCGCTGTTAATCATTTAATTAGTTCTTATCACTTAATCCGCTGTTAAGGAGTTCACATGAAACGTTTGCTGTTGCTTGCTTTGCTCTTGAGTGCCGTTACAAATCTGCTCGCGTCCGAGCGCAAGATGATTTCCCGTTATAACAAATTAACCGGCCAGACTGCTTTCTATCCCGAAGTTTCGGTCAAGGACATTCAGCAGGTGCCGCTGGATTCATTGTTGGTCGCCGATGGTCTTCAGAACACCATCCCGTCACGTTGGACACTACAAACAACCCCATACCGTACTGATACTGTCGTAATTACTGCGCTGTGTGTGGTTCCGGGAAAGATTATCACTTTTACGGCAACGGGGTATACCATGCTGTTGGCAGACACTGCAAATATCACAGAGTGGAATGGCTTACTTGTCCGCGCCAATACACCGGACTCAAGCCAGCTTATTCTTGACGGCTTCCTTAATGTTGAACGGGGAGATATTATCAAGATTACCGGTCTGCTTGCGGAATTTCCTACCACGAGCATGAACAGTGTAACGCAGTTCCAGCCAATTGCGGGCATTAGCATTGATATTATCGGTTCCATGAATGTTCCCGCTCCGGCTTCAAAAAGTGTCTCCGATTTTTATACCGGATTATTTTCCGGCGGATCCGTACGCTACAGCACGGGCGAGCCGTTTGAAAGCATGATGGTGGAACTGACGAATCTTACCGTTGACGCACGCGTGAACACCTCCCGCGGTACATTCAGCATGGTGGACGAAAGCGGCAACCAAATTACGATGTACGATGCCTCAAAATACTTTACCCTCGGCCACGGTACAATTATTGGCCCCGCTGATCCTGTCTGGCAGGTCAAATATCCTGTTACGGGACAAAAGATTGACACTATCCGTGGTTTCATTACCACGGTTTCCGGAAGCGAGAATCCGCGCGGATATCGTATCGCACCGGTCTATTATGGTGATATTGTCTTCGGTATTGTGCTTCCCAGTGTAACAACGCATCGCCGTAACCCGATTATTGTCAATACCGACAGCACGGCGGATATCAGCGTGCGTGCCACGCAACAGCCTGGCGGCGCCGCGATTTCAACTGTTGAGTTGTTGTACTCTGTTGACGGCGGTCCGTTGACAACGGTGAATATGACATTTAACGCATCCGACAGTACCTATCATGGTCAGATTCCGCCGCAGGCGGAGGGAAGCTTTGTCAGTTACTTTGTTAAAGCGACGGACGCAAATACCAACAGCCAGATTCTTGCCAGCTCTGCCTTTGGCGGTGCGTCATCGGATACATCGAAGGGAATGTTCTTCTACAAAGTGCTGAATAGTGATCTCACGATTCAGGATGTTCAGTATACTCCGTACGTGAACGGCAGAACCGGTTACCTTGCCGCTGTTGTTTCAGTATCAGGTGTTGTTACCGCGGATACCGCCAATATCGGCATCACGGCGCTGAATACGGGTGGCACCAGCTCCTGGTATATGCAGGCTGGTAACACTCCGTGGAGCGGTATCTGGATTACGGGACCTGAGTCGACAATGGCTGTCATCAAAAATGGCGACAGTATCACGGTGACTGGATCGGTTGCCGAAAACTTTGATGTTACCCGGATACAGAATATTTCCTCGGTCGTAATTCACTCTAGCGGAAATGCGGTGCCTCAGCCTGTTGACGTCAGTACGGCGGTATTTGGTCCGACAATCGGCAACGGAAATCCCGGCGCGGAACAGTATGAAGGCATGCTCGTCCGGCTGACCGATGTGACGATTTCTTCCATCGATCCCGTCTTCTCCGATCCGTCGGAATTCGAAGTCGATGATGCCTCAGGCCCGGTGATCGTCCGCCGCGACGGAAGGAATAATTATTCAAACGTTCTTGCTGACACCATTTCCGGAAAGACAATCCTGAAGCTGAACGATAATATTTCCACATTGACCGGCGTGATCTACTACAGCTTTAACCGGTACAAAATTGTGCCGCGTACTGCCGCCGACTACGGCGTCATTACAGGCATCGAAGAAATCCCCGGCTCGGTGCTTCCGGTCAATTATATGCTGAGCAGGAACTATCCGAATCCGTTCAACCCGGTGACAAAGTTCAACGTGAGCCTGCCGCAGGCGTCGTATCTCGATATCACGGTCTATAACCTGCTCGGACAGAAAGTCTCGACACTCGTCAGCGAAGAGCGCCCCGCGGGTAATTATACCGTTACCTGGAATGCCACAACACAGAACGGCATGCCGGTAACCAGCGGCGTCTATTTCGTAAGAATGCAGGCCGGTAACTACATCAATACGCAGAAAATTGTATTGATGAAATAACAAGTGATTCGTAAAACCTCCGATTTCTTTCCCGGAACAATCAGGGTCAGAAATCGGAGGTTTTACCGTTAACAGATTCCCAATGCCCGTTCCCGTTTACTTTTCTTCTTAGAGGATTTATGAAACCTCCCGTCAGTTGTTCCCCGCGTGCGTTATTCATTCTCACAACCCTGTTGACCTGTGTACTCTTTTCGTCGCATAGTTCATCAGCCCAAACACAGGTCTTCCTCGATAATTTTAATAGGAGTTCCCTGACAACCGGGGCTCCGACGACATATTCAACAACCATTTCAGCAGGAGATGGCGGTGCGAGTATTAATGGAAGTTCTTTCCTGGAAATTACAAATGATGCATCGGGTGCGGCCAATGCCAACGGGTTTACGTATGTTTCGGGTCTCATGAGCAGTTACCTTGCACCATTCAGCAGTACGTTAAACACTAATACAGGTGTTATTGAATGGACGTTTAACTTCAGGTTTAACCGTACAACAAATCCTGCGGGTTTTGCTGCAGGAGCGTATGGGCCGGCAATAATCCTGGGCTCAACCTCGGCGTCATTTGGTACAGCAGGAAATGGATACGCTGTCGTGTATGGAAACACATCGACTCCCGATCCTATTCGCCTTATCCGATTCACCGGTGGTCTTTCTGCGGGAACGCTCACGACGATTATTTCATCCGGTACAAGCGATATTGCTGCGGTGAATAATTATGTCAGCGTCAGAGTAACCTACAATCCAACCGGAGATAACTGGTCGTTATATGTCAGGGATGATGGTGCGTCGGCATGGTCCGACCCATCAACAGGAGTAACATCACAAAAAGGAAGTACGACATCAGATGCAACATATACAGGTTCATCGTTGAGTAATTTCGGATTTTATTGGAGTTACTCTACTGCCGCAGCCCAGACAGATCAATTTGATAATTTTAAAGTGACGACCACTGCTGTGGTTCTCACACAATATCGTACAGCAGGTTCTGGAAATTGGAATTCTACCTCAACATGGGAACAGTCCACAAATGCCGGCGCATCATGGGCTGCGGCCGGGACTACGCCGACGTCATCCGAGGATTCAATACGTATTCTCAGCGGCGATACGGTTACCGTTACTGCAGCAGTCAGTGTCGATCAAGTAATTGTAGATGCAGGTGGTGTTCTTGATAACACCGTAAACGCACTCACCGTTGCCGATGGAACAGGCACAGATCTTACGGTGGATGGTACGTTAATCACCTCAAACGGCATTGCAAATAACGGTCTGACTCAAATCAACGGGACATTCCAGATTAATAGCGGCGGATTTATTACGGGATCTCCAACCTATGGAAGCTCTTCAACTCTTATTTACAATACTGGCGGGACATATGGCCGCGGCGACGAGTGGGCCAATACGAGCGGCGCGGGATATCCGCACCATGTTACTATTACCAATAGCACAGTTTTGAATCACCCGAATGGCTCAACTGCGGCGCGGGCAATGGGAGGAAATCTTACCATTAGTTCCGGTTCCGCCCTCTATATGGATTACGGGAGTCCTGGTCCGGGTTCAGCATTAACAGTGGAAGGCAATCTGACATTGCTCGGGTCACTGTCACTTGGTGAAGCCAACGGGCGTGATCTTTACCTTGGCGGTAACTGGTCCAACAGCGGCGGGACATTTACAGCGAATAATCGTGCTGTCCTTTTCCAGGGCACAGGAACACAAACGATAACCAACCCCGGCGGAGAGTCATTCCCATATCTCATTGTCGCCAAACCTTCCGGTAATCTGGTGTTAAATAATGCGGTGACAATTACCGGCTCAGCCGGAAGTGTGCTGCAATTGGTAAACTCCGGAAGCATCGACCTCAACAGTAATGACCTGATGCTGGACAACGACGGTGGCGATATTCTTACTGATACTGGTCCCTGCATTATCAGCGGTGGCACTGTGTATTTTAACGGAACAAAAACTGTTACTTCCTCAAGCGGCGGGTCGCTTATCATTGCAAACGCGTATCTTAACGATGGCGTCAATTTTGGTTCAGGACTTACGACAATTACGTCAAACCTCAGGGTCAATGCGGGGGGATTTGTCGATACAAATCCACCGACATATGATCTGAATTCTGTCTTGACATATTATTCTGGTGGAACGTATGGCAGGGGACAAGAATGGAGTAATATCAACCTGAACCCCGGCTCACCGTACCATGTTGTTCTCAATAACAATACTCAGCTCGATCTTGGCGCGAATAGCGGAAGCGCCACCGCGCGGTATGTCCGGGGAAATCTCTTTATCATCATCGGTTCTGAACTGACAATGAATGCCTCCGGCAATGAGATGACTGCCGGCCTGTACGTTGACGGCGACGTGTCGAATGATGGCACGCTGACGCTTTCCAGTCTCTCCGGCGGGGATATTCATATTACCGGAAATTACACACAAAATTCCACGTATACACCGAACGGACGCGCCATGATCTTTGGCGGTGCGGGAACTTCCACCATTACCGGTGCCGGGATCGTGCTCGATGATCTGGATGCGGATAAGGGAGTTGCCCTGAACCTCGGCAGTAATATCACTGTGAACGGAACCCTGAATATTACCAGCGGCACAGTCAACACAGGTTCTGATACGCTGTTTCTCGGCCCGTCCGGCAGTTTATCCGAGCCCGGAAGCGGTTCGATTGTGCACGGAAATGTTCAGGCGTCGCGTACCATTTCTTCCACCGGTGCGAATGAAACCTTCGGCAATCTCGGCTACGAAATCGAAGCGGTAAGCGTGCCGGTTCCGGGCGCTACAACAATTACCAGAGTGACCGATGTCGCACTGAGCGGAGAAGGAAATTTCAGCATCAAACGCTCGTATGATGTCTCTGCGGCGACAAATACGGGAGTGAATCTCAACATCAAGTTTCATTATGATGATACCGCGACAGAACTCAATGGCTCCGACGAATCCAAGCTGTTGCTCTTCCGGTCACCTACCGGTGCCGCGCCGTGGGGCGAAGTCGGGTACACGACACGGAATACTGCCGGAAATTATGTAACCCTCAACAACGTTCACCAGCTCTCAACCTGGACTGCCGCGGATTCGTTTAATATTCTCGGCCAGCCTGTGGTTGAGGGATCAGATGTAGTTGCGGTGCCCTCATCCGAATCCCCGGCGATATCTTCCCTTGAAAATGATTCACCCATCAGCACAGTGAGTGACGGTGCACAGGTCTGGCAGATCCGCGTCAGGGATGGTGGTATCGCGGCTCCTGACGGAGACAGTTTCCCGACGGAGCTGATTGCGCTTGTGCTGAATCAGGGCGCGTCGAATCAGGTGAGCGACTGGTCGCAGGCCATTCAGGATGCGTCGCTGTTTGACGGTTCGACTTTTATTACCAACGCTACAATTAACCCAACCTCAATTAGTTTCAGCGGATTCAGCTTTAATGTCCCCGATAACGATTCCTCGACTCTTTCATTACGGATTTCATTGAATAATCCGCTTGGCACAGGTGTTGCGGATAATCAGCATTTTGAGTTCGCGCTGTCCGATGCAGATGTCACTGCAGGAAGTGTTGCTTCAAGTTCACAATTTGGTACGTTCTCATCTATTTCTTCGGATGAATCTCAAAATGCTATTGATGTCGTTGCAACACAGTTGTCGTTTTCAACGCAACCGCAGAACAATCAAATTACCGGAGGAAATATCGCCCCGGTCTCGGTTGCGGCAACCGATGCCAATGGCAATACGGATGCTGATTACGGAACCGGTGTGACTCTCTCTTCCGGAACGTTTACGCTAAGCTCAACCGATGTCGGCGGGTTGACGCACTCTCCGTCCTCCGGTGTGGCTTCGTGGACGAATCTTTCGTCTTCGGCATCCGGTACAGGAACAGTGCTTGCGAATTCCGGCATCCTCTCTCAGGGTACCAGCAGTCCGATAACAGTCTATCCCGCGACAGTCACTTCAGTCGCGAATGGAAACTGGTCAACCGGCGCGACGTGGGACCAGGGTTCACCTCCGCTTACGGCGCAGAGTGCTGTTATTGCGCATACGGTTACACTCACCGGCCCCTCTTCAGCCGCGAATGTTACAGTCAATTCAGGAGGAATACTTGACGCCGGCGCATTTGTATTAACCGCATCCGGAGCGCTGACGTTAAACAGCGGCTCTGAGTTCCGCCAGGGCGGAAGTGTGCAATCCATTCCGGGTGCGACGCAAAGTTTTTCAATAAGCAGTACATACAGGTTCAACGGTACGCAAGCAGGATTGGCTAATATCAATTATCCCCAGTTCGGCAATCTGATCTGGGAGCCGGCTCCGACGACTTCCGGCACCTTCCAGAATGCCAACGGCTCGGCGCCATTCTATTTTGGAATAGTCGCAAACAGCATGACGATAAATCTTCAGGGCGGTTCACCTCAGGAAGTTTATTTTGCCTCCGGAAATTCCGGTGCGCGGACTCATACGATTAACTCATTGACGATTAACAACACGAATTCTGTTGTTGTTCTTTCCAATGGCGGTGTGAGCACAGGAGCGATAGCGAATATTTTCGTCAATACCATCACTATCAGTGCCGGCAAACTTCAGGGGTTGAGCTCGTCTCCCGGCAATACCGCGACATCAATGCTTACTGTGAGAGAGTTTTTCACGACAAGCGGGACGGGATTATGTGCGCTTGGGTCGGGGACAGGACAATATACACTTCGCCTGACTCCGCCGGCGATTCCGAGCAGTCCGCATCCGTTTTATCCGGGCACGGGCAATTCCTTCGGCAATGTGTGGGTAACCGGGTTGTGGGAATTGACCGGGGCCGACCTTAACATAGGAGCCGGATATACTTTTATCGATAGCGCCTATTTTGATTGTAATAACAGGATAATAACAGGTGGTGGAAATGTTGTTGTTGTCCCCGGCGCCGACTTTGTCAGCCGCTCCGCGGCGGGAATATCAGCTTCCGGAGCTACCGGTGATGTACAGGTAACGGGAACCCGGACATTCAGTACCGGTGGAAATTACCAGTACCAGGGTACTGTCCCTCAGCAAACCGGAACGGGACTGCCCTCGTCTGTTAATAGGCTTCGGATTGGCAACTCAACCGGCGTCACGCTCACATCGTCTACTGCCGTTGCAACCGCGCTAGAGATATTCGGCAATATTTTACACACGGGGCCCAACACGATAGAACTCGCTTTGGCTGGTTCCCTCACGCGATTCGGTAACGCGCATATTCACGGCAACTTCAAGAAACATGTTTCCGTGTTGTCCGGGTCAGGAATCCAGGTCTGGCAAATAGGCGATGGAACAAATTATACCCCTGTGACCATTTCAGGGTCATCATTCTCAGGTAACTTTGATGTCACTGCGGCCGTGATTCCGGGCGAACATCCAAATATCGGCCTTTCAAATATCGATCCCGCCAAATCGGTGAACCGTTACTATTCACTGAATGGAACGTATGCGGGACCATATGACGCGACGTTTACTTTTGTGCCGGGTGATGTTGATGGTGGCGCGAGTACGTCAAACTTCATCGTCGGGAAATATAATTCACCGACATGGACAAGCCCAACCGTCGGGACAAAAACGGCAACAAGCACTCAGGTAACCGGCGTGACGTCGTTCAGCGACTTCGCGATCGGCGAGCAGGAGATCCCTTCATTCACGATTGATGCCACCGCTTTTCCGAATGGTTCCATCAATCCTTCCGGCAGCATTGTTGTCAATAACGGCAACGACCAGCAATTTACATTTACCCCAAACACCGGCTATCATGTCGACAGCGTTTTTGTGGATGGTGCCTATGTTGATTCCACGGTGAGTTACACATTCTACAATGTTTCCGCGAGTCACACGATTGCCGTGGCATTCGCAATCAACACGTATACCATTACCGTAACACAAGGGGCAAACGGTGTCATCACTCCCGGAACAACTATTGTCACGCATGGCGGAAGCCAGGCATTCACCGTAACACCCAATACCGGTTATCACCTCGACAGTATGATGGTTGACGGGTTGAAGGTGGATTCCACGACGAGTTATACATTTGTAAATGTCACCGCGAACCATTCCATCACCGCGCTCTTCAGCATCAATACCTACACACTGAATGTTGCTGTAGTCGGAAGCGGAACGGTTGATAAAGCGCCCGACCAGTTGACATACACTCACGGTTCCAATGTCCAGCTCACGCCGGACGAAGCGTTTGGCTGGAATTTCTCCGGCTGGAGCGGCGACGCGGGCGGGAATACTAATCCCTTAAATGTTCTCATGGATGGCAACAAGAATATCACCGCGACGTTTGTTGAAGATCCGGTATATCAGGCGGAGTACAGAAGCTTTTCGCCCGAGAGCCTTGCAGTGGATAAGGACAACAAAGGAAAGGTCGGCAAGTACGTCAAACGTAAGACGGACAAGGTGGATTTCAAATTCAGAATCAAAGCTCCGAAGAATTCTCCTGTTATATTGAACTTTTCCACTCTTGTTACCTGTGTGATCACCGAATTGGTTACCGGTGATACAATTCCTGGCGGTGTGCTCTCTGTTCCGCAAAAGGAATTTGCACCCTCGTCATGGGGTGATAGCGGTACGGTGTATGTGGTCACCGGCCGCGGGTACAAAGGAAAGCAGATTAAAACAAAATACAACTGGACCGTGGCACCGGCTGTCAAAGGTACGGTTGCTGATACTTCGTATTACTATAATGTCCCGCGCTTTCCAATGCCGAATCGTGTGAATGCGATGTTCGAAACATTTGAACAGGGCGGATTCGCAGGCACATTGGGCTTGCTGGTCGGCAAGGACCGCACGCTCGACAGCGCGAAACAATATGGCTGGCTCCTCTCCCCGAAGTATGGCGATGTTCTCAAATCGCTCTACGTGTCAAAGACTGCGACCCAGCATACGGGTCAGCCCCGTGGTATCGACAAGTGGGTGACCACCAAGCCGATCCTGAAGCGCCAGAAATCATTGCCGCCCACGAAGCACAACAACAAACTCCTCGCGGAAATGATCGCCCTGAAGGTGAATATTAGCGCAAGTGCGATGTCAAAGATTCCGCTGGGATTCGGCGAGCTGGTATATAACGATGGCGGGCCGAATCCGCTGAACGGACTGATGATAAAGGAAATTGCCGCTGTCGGTGATTCGCTCATGATGGGACGCTATGCTTCCGGTTCGCATGTCTTCGCCGATTCCGCGACGTTCGCGAACCTCTACGCTACGATTGATACCATCAACGATGCGTTTGAAGGGCCGCTAGACACTGTTGACTTTGCCGCAAAACTTCACTTTAAAGGTGCCAGAAAATTAATCGACGTACCATATCTTGAAGCAGGAAGCGCGAATCCGGCTGTCATTATTCCGATGGATGTTCCGCTTGCCGAAGCTCCTGTTGAGTTTGGCCTGTCGCAGAATTATCCCAATCCTTTCAACCCAACGACAACAATCAGGTTCGATCTGCCGCAGCCGGCTATCGTTACATTAATAGTATACAATATGCTTGGACAAGAGGTGGGAACTCTTCTTGATAAAGAAGAACTGGAAGATGGAATGCAGGAAATCACGTTCGATGCCCAGTCACTGGCGTCGGGTGTCTACTTCTACCGCATAGTTGCTGATGGTATTGCTGACGAGGATGAGGGGTTAACGGCTCAGATGTTTACTTCTGTCAGGAAGATGATGCTGGTGAAATAAGTTTACACTGTAACATCCGGCAGACTGTCTGTCGGACAATACCACTGTTTATTAGATGCTTCGCCTCCGCTCAGCATATAGACCCTGAGCGAAGGCGAAGGGTCATGATTAGCTGCGAAGGCGAAGGGTCAAGGTTAAAAACGGATGCGAATGTTCAGAGTACACCAAAAGTGAGATTGTTGATTCCCGTTGATTGATATGTCTCATCCTTTCAGCATCTAGACCCTGAGCGAAGGCGAAGGGTCATGATTAGCTGCGAAGGCGAAGGGTCGAGGATGAGAGTAAACAGGAAAGTAAGATTATCGGTAACTGCAAAGGGAGGACCGGGTGGCAAAAGCCTGGGTATATATTCTGTATTGTTCAGATGGCACCTATTATGTGGGTAGCACAAACGATGTAACCAGACGCATCAAAGAACATCAAACCGGGTACGGGTGCAAATATACCAATGTACGTCAGCCCGTTCTCTTGATGTTCACAGAAGAGTATGCAAGTGTGCGTGCGGCCAGAGCAGCTGAACGTCAAATAAAGGGATGGTCAAGAAAAAAGAAGGAGGCGCTTATTCTTGGTGATCGGGACACGTTGCATCAGCTTTCCCAATGTAGAAATATATCGCATTTCAGTATGAAGATGAAGCAAAAAACGGTATAATTGGGTGTGGCATAGCATTGTTCAATGCTTGGCCTTAGCCGACATTACCGATGTATGTATTGATACGTCCCCCCCGCGTTTGTCCTTCAATGATGCTTCGCCTCCACTAACATTACTGATGTCGAGTCAGATGCTTCGCCTCCGCTCAGCATCTAGACCCTGAGCGAAGGCGAAGGGTCGAAGCAAGACGCGAAGGCGAAGGGTCAACATAAGCTGCAAAGGCGAAGGGTCCGATTAAACCAAAGACGACATAACTGATTACAGCTGATTGACATTTCTCATCATCACTGTATGAAGACCCTGAGCGAAGGCGAAGGGTCATGATTTGACGCTGAGGAACTTCAGGAATGACATTTACAGGTTTAAAAAAGATGTTGCTCGTCAAATAACCATATCCTCCCATTGCTTTTCAGAAACCCCCGAATTCAAAGAAATCGGGGGTTTTTATTTTCCTTCCGCGTAACGCTTATCACATCTAAATTTCAACGGTTTTGATAGATTGTCCTTGCAAATCCTTCGCAAAATGACTGTTTGCGAACGATGTACCGACTCTAATCAGGATCATTATGAAATCATCCTTAATTATCTCTTTACGAAAATTCTCACTCTGGTTCCTTTTCACATCTTTACTCTGTTCATTAACGTCCACCGCCTGGGCGCAATCAGCCGGTGATTTCCGGACGCGGACGAACGGGGAATGGGATCTCCCGTTTACCTGGCAGCGGTTTGACGGAAGCGAATGGCGCGACACTTCAGTCTATCCGACAGCTGCTGACGGGGTCGTCACCATTCTCAACGGGCACACGGTTGAAGGCACGCTTTCAATAGCTGTTGATGAACTTATCATTGAAAATGGAGGCGCGCTTGAATTTGTTTCCGATTCACTCACCGTTGCTGACGGACCGGGAACTGATGTCATTGTCAACGGTATCCTTTCGACAACAGGAGTGATTGTCAATAACGGACAAATGGAAATTAACGGCACCTTCAGGATCAATGCGAACGGGTTGGTGAACAATCAGCCTGTCTATGGAGCCGCATCGACTCTCGTGTACAATACCGGTGGGACATTTACCGTTGGCGATGAGTGGACGGGTACAGCTTCACCGGGCAATGTGACAATTCAGAACAGCACCGGTCTTATCATGCCGGCTGTGGATCTTGCAGTTCCCGGCAACATGGCGATTACATCAGGTACGCTGACGCTGAATGCCGGAGGGGGCAGCCTTGCTGTCGGCGGCGACTGGTCGGACAGCGGTTCGTTTGTGCCGAACGGCAGGACTGTTCTCTTTAACGGAACGGGGGACCAGTTTATCAGCAATCCCTCGGGAGAAATATTTGACATTCTTGTCATTGACAAAACGGGAGGGACGCTTACCGCAAACAACGATATTACTGTTGCCGGTTCATCCGGTGATGTGCTTCGCATGCTCAATTCCGGCAATATTAATCTTGGCGGCAATAATCTTTTGCTCGAAAATGACGGCGGGTCAATTCTTGTCGATGGCGGATTCCGTTCTATCGGCGGCGGCATTGTTCACTTCAATGGGGCAAAGTCCATTACGTCCTCCGGCGGTACGCTTCTTTTTCTTGAAAATACAGAACTGAACGACAGTGTGGATTTCGGCCCTGACGTTACGATTATCAACGTCAATCTTCGACTCAATGCCGGAGGATTTGTCAACACTAATCCTCCCGTCTACAATACAGGTTCGGTACTGACATATTATTCGGGCGGGATATACAATAGAGGATTGGAGTGGAGTACAACATCCGGTGCCGGATATCCTTACCACGTCGTCGTCAGTAACAATACCATACTCGATCTCGGCGCGAACGGCGGAAGCGCGATACCACGGCAGACTGCGGGCAACCTTTTTGTCATCTTCGGCGCCGAGCTTACGATGAACGGTGTCGGCAATGAAATGACTGCTCCCCTGACCGTTCTTGGCGATATGAGCAATGCCGGAATACTTACGCTCTCCGGCGCGCCCGGTGGTGACCTTTATGTCGGCGGGAATTTTTCCAACAACTTTACCTTCAACCCCAATGGGGCGGCGGTACTTTTGAACGGCACAGGCACGCAGACAATTACTTCGCCGGGCGGCATTGTTTTTGACGGGCTTTCTGTGGACAACGCAACCGGGTCCGTTGATCTCGCGGACAATATTACGGTAAACGGACTGCTGACAATCATAAACGGTACGCTCAATACCGGCACGAACAAAGTAACGTTGGGCCCGGCAGGAAGTTTGTCTGAAGCAGGGAACGGGAACATTGTTCTTGGTACGGCTGAAGTGTCCCGTACCATAACAAGCAGTGGAAACGAGACATTCGGCAACATCGGTGTTGAGCTTGACCCGAATGCGGGTCCGTTTCCCGGCGCGACAACCGTGACACGCGTGACGGGGACGCCGCAAACCGGCGCGGGACATCAAGGCATTGACAGGTCGTATAACGTTTCCGCCGCCGTGAATACCGGCCTTGATGCGGATATGGTGTTTCATTACGATGATTCACCGGCAGAGCTTAACGGTCAGAATGAAAACACATTTGACCTCTTCCGTTCTACCGATAACGGTTCGACATGGTCTAATGAGAACGGAACCGTTGATACAGCGGCGAATACAGTCGCAAAAAATAATATCTCCGAGCTTTCGGTATGGACTATATCTGACGCTCAGCATCCGTTATTCTACATTACGTCCCTAACATCGGATGTGGTGGCAGTTCCCGCGTCTGAATCTTTAACCATTTCATCCCTTGAGAACGATACCCCCCTGTTAACGGCCACGGACGGCGAACAGGTGTGGCAGGTAAAGGTCCGCGACGGGGGCATCGCAGCCCCTGATTCAGACTCATTTCACACCGAGTTGATCGCGCTTGTGCTTCATCAGGGCGCTTCAAACGAAATTCCGGATTGGTCAGAAGCCGTTCTCAACGCTTCGCTGTTCTCCGGTTCGACGTTTATCGACAGCGGTAGTATCTCTTCTTCTTCCATTAGTTTCAGCGGATTCAGTTTCCCCGTGCCTGATAATGATTCATCGACACTCTCGCTCCGTATTTCGCTGAAGAATCCTTTAGGAAGCGGAGTGGCGGATAATCAGCACTTCCAGTTTTCACTAGGGGACTCCGATGTTACGGCCGGAAGTCCGACAACCAGCAGTCAGTTTGGTTCATTCGCTGAACAACTTTCAAATGCATCCCAAAATGCAATTGATGTCTCTGCAACCGGACTGGTTGTAACCACCCAGCCGCAAGACAGCCAGGTGGTCGGCCGGAATATCGCCCCCGTGACGGTAACAGCAAAAGACGCGAACGGAAACACCGACGCCGATTACTCCACGGGTGTAACACTTTCTTCGGGGACATTCTCGCTTGGCTCCACTGATGGCGGTGGTCTGACGCTGGTTCCGGTTTCGGGCGTGGCGTCGTGGACAAATCTTTCCTCTTCGACGTATGGATCAGGGACAATTCTCGCGAACTCCGGTGTCCTTGCCGGTGCTGTGACGAATGCGGTTACGGTGCTTCCGTTGACGGTGACGGCTTCGGCAGGGGCAAATGGATCAATATCGCCTGCGGGTATTATCTCTCTGAATTTACATGCCAATCAATCGTTTACGATTACTCCGGATACAGGGTATCACGTTTCCGACGTGTTAGTTGACGGCATTTCGGTTGGCGCGGTATCGAATTACGACTTCAATGACGTTACCGCAAACCATACTATTGCCGCGAGTTTTGCAATCAATACGTATTCTATTACTGCCACAGCGGGATCAAATGGGTCTGTTTCTCCCTCAGGTTCGGTGAGTGTGAATCATGGTAGTAATCAGTCGTTTGTCATTAGTCCGGATACCGGTTACCACGTGGCGGATGTGTTAGTCGATGGAATCTCAGTCGGAGCCGTAACGAACTACGATTTCAACTCGGTTACCACGAATCATACAATCTCCGCAAGCTTCGCGATTAATTCGTACTCGATTACTACAACAACCGGTTCTAACGGTTCAATCAGTCCTTCAGGTTCGGTAAGTGTGAATCATGGAAGTAATCAATCGTTTGTTATTACGCCCGATACGGGATACCACGTTGCGGAAGTGCTGGTGGACGGTATCCCGGTCGGTGCTGTATTGAATTATGATTTCACAAACGTTACGGCAAACCATACGATATCAGCAAGCTTCGCGATTAACACTTATACCGTTACGGCATCAGCGGGACCCAATGGATCGATTTCTCCCTCAGGTGCAGTGAGTGTGAATCATGGAAGCGCTCAGTCATTTGGTATAAGCCCCGACGCGGGCTACCACATTGCGGACGTGCTGGTGGATGGAGTTTCGGTTGGTGCTCTGTCAAACTATGATTTTACCAATGTTACGGCAAACCATACTATTTCCGCGAGTTTCGCGATTAACACTTATACATTAACCATTAGCGCGGCGAATGGAAGCGTCGTGAAAAATCCCGATCTCGCGGTGTATGATCATGAGACTTTGGTGGGCCTGAAGGCAATCCCCGACACAGGATATCATTTCGTCGGCTGGGGGGGAGCTGTTACCGGATCGCTTGATACCGCGACAGTATTTATGAATGGAAACAAATCCGTTACTGCCGCATTTGCTATCAATACATATTCCATTACAGCGACAGCCGGGTCGAATGGATCGATTTCTCCTGCCGGAACGGTGAGTGTAAATCATGGAAGTAATCAGTCATTTGTCATTAGCCCCGATACGGGATACCATGTCGCGGATGTGTTGGTCGATGGAATCTCAGTCGGTACGGTAACGAATTATGACTTCAATAATGTAACGTCAAATCATACCATTGCCGCAAGTTTTGCAATAAATACATACTCAATAACTGCATCAGCGGGTTCTAATGGTTCAATTTCTCCGTCAGGTTCAGTAAGTGTTAATCATGGTAGTAATCAGTCATTTGTCATTAGCCCCGATACGGGATACCATGTAGCTGATGTGTTAGTCGATGGAGTCTCAGTCGGTGCAGTAACGAATTACGATTTCAATACTGTAACAGCAAATCATACTATTGCGGCAAGTTTTGCAATTAACACATACGCGATAACGGCAACTGCGGGAACGAATGGTTCAATCAATCCGTCTGGTTCAGTAGGTGTTAATCATGGAAGTAATCAGTCATTTGTCATAATGCCCGATGCGGGATACCATGTTGCCGATGTGCTGGTGGACGGTGTATCTGTTGGCGCGGTGACCAATTATGACTTCAATAACGTTACTGCAAACCATACTATAGCGGCAAGCTTTGCAATTAACACATACGCGATAACGGCAACTGCGGGAACGAATGGTTCAATTTCACCCTCTGGTTCTGTGAGTGTGAATTATGGTGGTAATCAGTCATTCGTCATTATACCCGATACGGGCTACCATGTCGCGGATGTGCTGGTGAACGGGGTCTCAGTCGGTGCGGTAACGAATTATGATTTCAATAATGTAACGTCAAATCATACCATTGCCGCAAGCTTTGCGATTAACACATATACCATTACAGCTTCAGCCGGAGCGAACGGATCGATTTCACCCTCCGGTGCAGTCAGTGTGAATCATGGAAGCAATCAATCATTTATCATTACGCCGGATACGGGATACCACGTTGCCGATGTGTTGGTAGATGGGGTATCTGTTGGTGCGGTAACAAACTACGATTTTAACTCGGTTACCACGAATCATACCATTGCCGCGAGCTTTGCCATTAATACATACTCGATAACTGCGTCAGCGGGTTCTAACGGTTCAATTTCACCCTCAGGGTCAGTGAGTGTGAATCATGGTAGTAATCAATCATTCGTCATTACGCCCGATACGGGATACCACGTTGCAGATGTGCTGGTGGATGGAATCTCAGTCGGTGCTGTTCTGAATTACGGTTTCACAAATGTAACAGCAAGCCATACGATCTCGGCAAGCTTCGCTATCAACACATATTCTATTACGGCGACAACCGGGGCGAATGGTTCAATAACTCCTTCCGGATCGGTCAGTGTCAACCATGGCGGAAATCAGTCGTTTACCATTACTCCCGACGCGGGATATTTTATTGCCGATGTCTTTGTTGACAGCGTTTCCGTCGGTGCTGTGGCGAATTATGATTTTACAAATGTCACCGCAAACCATACCATCGCGGCAAGCTTCGCGATTAACACATATTCCATTTCAGGAACAGCAGGTTCGAACGGTTCGATTTCTCCGTCCGGCGCGGTAAGTGTGAATCATGGAAGTAATCAGTCATTCGTCGTTAGCCCCAATACAGGATACCACGTAGCAGATGTTCTTGTGGACGGTAACTCGGTTGGTCCTGTTTTGAATTATAATTTTACCAATGTAACCGCAAACCATACCATCGCGGCAAGCTTTGCCATTAATACATACTCGATAACTGCGTCAGCGGGTTCTAACGGTTCAATTTCACCCTCAGGGTCAGTGAGTGTGAATCATGGTAGTAATCAATCATTCGTCATTACGCCCGATACGGGATACCACGTTGCGGATGTGCTGGTGGACGGTATCTCGGTCGGTGCGGTTTTGAATTACGATTTCACAAACGTTACAGCAAACCATACTATTCTGGCAACGTTCGATACGCTGTCGTACATCATCACGGCCGTCGCGGGGGCGAATGGCGTGATTTCACCGGAAGGAAATATCAGCGTCAATTACGGCGAGGATGCCTCGTTCACCATCACACCGGGCGCGGGATATTTTATTGCCGATGTTACTGTTGACAGCGTATCGGTCGGAGCCGTTGGTTCGTACACATTCAATAACGTTACCGCGAACCATATCATTGCGGCAACATTTGATACACTGTCATATGTAATTACCGCGTCGGCAACAGGAGGAGGGACGATAACTCCTTCAGGAACTGTCAGCGTAAATTACGGTACTGACCGGAGCTTCGCGATTTCACCGGCAACCGGATTTTTCATCCAGGACCTATTTGTTGACAGTGTGTCTGTCGGCGCAACGGGGTTGTACACGTTTACCAATGTCACTGCGAACCATACGATTGTCGCGGTCTTCGATACGCTGTCGTATGTTATCACTGCAGTGGCGGGAGCGAACGGCACGATTTCCCCGGCAGGCAGTATCGGCGTAAACTACGGCGGCAATGTTGCCTTCACGATAACGCCCAATATCGGATATTTTATCGCTGATGTTCACGTTGACAGCGTTTCCGTTGGTGCAGTTGGTTCATACTCATTTACGAATGTTGTCGCCAACCATTTGATCGAAGCGACGTTCGTGGCAAATACGCCGCCACAGCCAGCGATTCTAATTGAACCTGTAAATGGAGATACGTTGGCCTGGTCAAAGGCAGGATTTTATCCACTCCTTTTCCTCTGGGGCAGTGCTGGTGACAGCGATCCGGGTGATACAGTCACTTTCACACTTCATATCTATGGGACCAATTTAGATTCCTTAATTACTGGTCTAACATTGCCGTCTTACTCAACGCTTCTCCGCGGTCTGAATGCGGGTGCCACATATTATTGGACGGTACTATCAAGCGATGGCCACGTAACAGTTGCTTCGCCTGATACATTTAATTTTGTCATTGATTTCGGAACCGGAGTTGGTGAACAGACAGGTCTGCCACAGGAGTTTGCCCTACAGCAGAACTACCCGAATCCGTTTAATCCCTCGACAGTGATTCGTTATCAGTTACCTGTTAGTAGTGTCGTCTCTCTGAAAATCTATAACATGCTCGGTCAGGAAATCGGCGTGCTCGTTGATGAAGAGCAGGAAGCGGGATTTAAGTCGGTTGAGTGGAGCGCGGCTAATCTCCCGAGCGGCATTTATTTCTACAAGCTTCATGCGGGAAGTTATTCCGCCGTGAAGAAGATGATGCTGGTGAAATAAGTGAATCCCCCTGTGGTCCCCCTTCAAATGAAGGGGGACTATGACTAAGCATGATTGCTGGCATCACCCTGAGCGGAGGCGAAGGGTGTTCGACGTCAAGAAAGGAAATTACCACCTTTAATAAAAGAGGACGATTGACCCCGGAAAAGAGAGGGCACGCTTTTAAGCACGAGCTACACCATCGTCCCCTTTACCAAAGGGGACCACAGGGGATTAGTCTTTTCAGTGAGGAGAAAAACCTCTTGCGCCAACATAGGGGAGTGCCGGAATCTTTCGTGGTAATGTGAAGAACAAAGGGGGAGAGTGCTGCTTTAATCTTTGAATCCTCCTATAGTCCTTTAGTGGAGGGATCATAGGGGATTCGCTTTTGTGGCGGAGGATTATAATTCTGTGTAAATTCGTGCGTTTTTAGTGTAATTCATGGTTACTCTTCCCCCGGCATTTCCTCATCTGGATTTCCCTCGCAACCTTATGCGCCTAAAGACAATTTTTTTCATTCCTGAAATACCCGTCTCTTAATGATAATTTAATAATAAAATACTTGAATCTTGCGGGGGGATTTGTTACTTTTGACCTGTATTTCGTCACCCCTTATCCCGTCTCCCGGGAACAGTTTTAAGTTTGTTTACGACTATTTCGACAGGCATTTTCTAAAGAATGTTAACATACGCTCGCTCTTTTTTTATGATGCCATCTTTTGCCGCACGAGTGTGTTCACGCTGTGGAGATGAGAGAACATCGCAGGGTCAAACGATATCAATTACCAATCGACCGGAACCTTGCGTATGATCTTTTCTACAACGTTTCACTTCTCCACTACATATCTTCTCCCGGGCGGCCTCAACTCATGAAACCTATTATCAACAACCTGAAATCTATTACCTTAATTTTTCAAAACGAAAATAATCTCATCCATCACTGCGCCAAAGGCGCATCCGCCTCTGGCGGACACTTCACTAACTCCCTTATGGAGGAATTATGAAATCCACCTTTACTAATTTTTCACGTTGTATTCTCATGACCGTTGCGGCGCTGCTCCTTGTAGGCGCGGCGGCGATGGGGCAGACGACCTATACATGGATTGGTGCGTCTGGCGGATCCTGGGCGACTTCGACAAACTGGAGCCCAACGCGCACAACCCCTGCGACAAATGACATTATGGTTGTTAGCTCTTCAACAGTTATCACTGCTCTCCCAACCCAAACGATCGGACAACTGCTAATTCAAGGGAGCGGTACTTATGCAGCGCTTGTTTCGGCAGGTGCTGTTACTTTAACAATAGGTGGTGGAACTGGCACCGACTTTTCAATCGATGGTGGGGCAACTTTAGTGGATAGTGCCACCGCATCGGCGAATGCAATCACCATCAGCCTTTCAACAGGCGCGACGGGAAGTGTATCTGGTACTTTTGCAATGAGAAGCAGTGGAGCTGGAGTAATCCCAGCCCATAAACTTCTTGCTGTTGATGCAAGTGGTGTCACGTTTAATAGTGGTGCTGTTTGTTATGCAGGTGGACCTGTTGCAGCTTCGGGCATTACAAGTAATGCATTTGGAACAACCAACCTCAATAGTATTGTTTTTGCGAGCGGCTCGACTTTTATATTTATCAATGGGAGTAACCCCTTTGGTGCAACTGCACCAAGCTCAGTTGTTGTATTTCAAACAGGAAGTCTCTACAAGCATCAATCCTCTAACACTCCTTCGTTCGGGAATCGCACATATGCAAACTTTGAGCTTAACCAAAGTTCAACTATTTCTGGTTCTGGTACTACAGCTTTGGTAATGGATAATCTTACTGTTACGCTTGGGACTCTTAACCTAAATATGACTGCAACTCCGGGACATGCAATAAAAGGTAACATATCAGTAGCCTCTGGAGCTACCCTTACCTTTAGTCCTGCATCTGCAGGTACGTTTAATTTTAGCGGAACATCTGCACAGACAATTACTAATTCGGGTACACTGACCATTGGTGCTAATCAGTCGTTCGTAGTTAGCAATACTTCTGGCGTAACATTCAATAGCGCAGTCACAATGGGTGGTGGTACCATGACTGTTAACAGCGGTGCGACGCTTGCTACAGCAGCGACATATACTACTGGTGCAGGAGCCACAACTATCAACGGCAATTTCCAGATTAATCAGGGTGGCTTCGCATCAGGAAGTAACTTTACGTACGGCGGAAGCTCGACTCTCGTTTTTAATAATACATCAGGTTCATATGGTGTGAACTCTGGCCATGTTTACTGGCCAACCTCTAGCGGTCCGCCAAATGTAACCGTTCAGGGTGCAGGTGGTATTACTCTTAATGATGCCAGAACGGTAAGCGGTCTTTTCCAAACTGCTGCAGGTGTTGTCACAAATGGTAATCTTACCGGAAACGGTACAGTCCAGATTAACTCCGGCGGCTTTTTCACCGGCGGACCGAACTACGGTTCTTCATCAACATTAAAGATTAACAGCGGCGGCAGTTATGGCCGCGGTGATGAGTGGAGTGCGACATCGGGCGCGGGATATCCTGCCAACGTTCAAATCTCCAACAGCACCTCGTATGATTTAAGCAATGGCGGAACAGGTACTGCGCGTCAATGTTCCGGTACACTTACCATTGATGTTGGCTCTACATTTACAATGAACAATATGACTGCCGGGTTGACTGTGTTGGGCGATGTCGCCAATAGCGGCACACTCACTCTTTCATCGGCAGTAGGCGGCGATATCGTTGTCGGAGGAAACTGGACAAGAGCTTCAACGTTCAATTCCAACAGCCGTCAGGTGGAATTTAACGGAACAAGTGACCAGACAATCACAGTCTCCGGTGGCGAAACATTCGATTACCTCCGCGTTAACAAATCAAGCGGTAATCTCGTCCTTGCCAATGATGTTACAGTAAATAACACACTTACACTTACAAGCGGTAATATATCAACCGGTTCCAATACATTTACTCTCGGTTCATCAGGATCGGTTTCCCGTACTTCTGGACACGTGATTGGTAACTATAAGAAAGCGTACTCCGCCTCAGCGAACAAAACATTCGAAGTTGGTACAGCAAACGGCTACTCACCGGTTGATGTCGACGCGACAGGCTCCGGCGACTTTACCGTAAAAGCGGTACAGGGCGCGCATGGTACACCCTTCAGCGCGAACTCGTTACAGCGCTACTGGTCATTGACCAATGGCGGTATAACCTCAGCCAATCTTACATTCTATTATATAGACCCGACCGACATCGTTGGCACGGAAGCAAACTACGCCATCCGCAAGTATGACGGCTCATGGTCAAGTCCGGGCGGATCGGTTGATGCGACCAATAATAAATTCAGCATCAACGGTGTCACATCGTTCTCCGATTGGACTGCCGCGGAATGCGCTACAATCAATCTTTCACCCGGTTCATTGCCTGCAGGCACAATCGGTGTGGCATATTCTCAGACCATCAGCGCAAGCGGCGGTACATCACCGTACACTTTCGCAGTGACCAGCGGCTCACTTCCGCCGGGACTTTCACTTGCCAGCGGCGGCGGTTTGACCGGTACCCCGACAACAGGCGGTACGTACAATTTTGACGTAACAGGAACTGATGCGAATGGTTGCACAGGTGTGCTGTCGTACTCCATTACAGTCTCCTGTCCGGTTATTACCATATTGCCTGCTTCATTATCGGCGGCAACGGTCGGAACAGCATACTCTGAAACAATTACGGGATCGGGCGGAACAGCCCCGTATACATTTGCCGTGATCAGCGGTTCGCTTCCGGGCAGCCTCTCGCTCGCAAGCGGCGGCGCGTTGACCGGTACACCGGGATTACCCAGCGGCACGTTCAACTTCGACGTGGAAGCAACAGACGCGAACGGATGCAAAGATACTATTTCTTACTCCATCGTGTTGTCCTGCCCGACGATTACACTTTCACCTCCGACGCTTCCCGATGCGCAGATTGGCGTTGCGTACAGCCAAACTGTCACTGCAAGCGGCGGTGTAGGATCCTACACCTACGCGCTTACCAGCGGTTCGCTCCCCAATGGTTTGAGCTTGTCAGTAGGTGGTGCAATTACCGGAACAACTGCTTCACCGTCCGGTACATTTAATTTTGATGTAACGGCGACAGATGACAGCGGTTGCACAGGCACGCAGAGCTACAGCATTGTGGTGAGCACCTGCCCGACTATCACTCTGTCACCGCCGACGTTACCGAACGCGGGCGGAATCGGCGCGGCATATTCTCAGTTTGTAAGCGCCAGCGGCGGTACAACTCCGTATTCATATACAGTTTCCAGCGGTTCGCTGCCGGGCGGGTTATCCTTGAACTCCAGCACCGGTGAGATCAGCGGTACGGTAACACCACCTGTTGGAACATTCAATTTTGATGTCACGGCAACCGACAGTATCGGTTGTACTGGCGTTCATTCATATTCAATCACCGTTTGCGAACCCATCGCCCTCTCGGCATTGCCGAACGGAACGGTCGGAACAGCATACAGCCAGGCGATTACGCCCACCGGCGGCACAGGACCATATACATACGCTGTCACCAGCGGCTCAGTCCCGGCAGGCCTTTCCCTTTCAGTCGGTGGTGTGTTAAGCGGTACGCCGACAACTGCTGGCGTCTCCAACTTTGACGTAACGGTTACCGACGCGAACGGATGCAGCGACGTCGAAAGTTACAGCATCACCGTAAGCTGCCCCACAATTACCCTCGGTACGCTCAATGACGGTGACCTCGGTATTGCGTATGCCGATACCATCGAAGTTACAGGTGGTACGGCGCCATATTCCTTCGCGGTAACCAGCGGTTCACTGCCGCCGGGGTTAACACTCGGAGCCGGTACAGGTATTCTCTCCGGTACCCCGACGCTAAATGGAACATACAATTTTGACGTTACAGTCACAGACACCTACGGCTGTACCGGTGTACTGAGCTATTCAATTAATATAACCTGCCCGACAATCACCCTCGGCTCATTGCCGAACGGCACGGTCGGAACGGCTTACAGCAATTCAGTTGTCGCGGGCGGCGGCGTGGGACCGTACACCTATGCTGTTATCAGCGGTTCAGTCCCGACAGGTTTGTCATTGAGTGGTGCCGGACTTCTTTCCGGTACGCCGACAGCGTCAGGGACATTCAACTTCACCGTTGAAGCTACCGATGCCAATGGCTGTACAGGTTCACAGGCATATTCAGTGGACATGACCTGCCCGACGATCACTCCGACACCTGCATTCGGCAGCACGCTGACAGGCGGCTCAATCGGAATTCCGTACAGCGGCAGTCTCAGTGCAAGCGGCGGAACATCACCGTATAGCTACTCAGTAACAGGCGGAAGCCTGCCGCCGGGAGTTTCACTCTCAGGAACAGGTTCGTTCTCAGGTACCCCCACAACTGCGGGTTCATACACGTTTACGGTAACAATTACCGACGCGTATCTCTGCAGTAACGCGGGTTCATACACAATTAATGTAAACTGCCCGACAATCACGTTGTTGCCGGCATCAGTTCCGACCAACGTATTGACCGGATCATCATATTCTCAAACAATTACAGCAAGTGGCGGTGTCGCACCGTACACGTTTGCAGTGACAGGCGGTTCGTTGCCGCCCGGATTATCACTTGCATCGGGCGGTGCCCTTACCGGCACGCCGACAACAGCCGGAGTGTACGGCTTTACGGTTACAGCGACAGACGTTAATGGCTGCACAGGTTCAATCGTCTACTCGATTACCGTGTTGAACACCGTGGTGACGTCGGTCGCGACAGGTAACTGGTCAACCGGAGCGACATGGGATCAGGGCTCAAAGCCGCAGGCAAATCAGCATGCGGTTATTGCGAGCGGCCATACGGTAACACTTACCGCAACGGATACTTGCCAAAGCGCAACAGTGCAGACAGGCGGTATTCTTAGCATTGGTACCACCACGCTTCGTCTTGCCGGTACATACACGCTCCAGGCAGGCGCAGAAGGACAGCAAAACGCGTTCAATGCTGTCCCCGGCGGCGGTCTTACGCCGTGGGCATTTAATGCGGCTTCAACATATACTATCGGAGGAACTGCAACCGGATTTAGTATCGGTGCAGCGCCCGGCATTACCTTCGGGCATATGAACTGGAACTCAACTGCGAACGGAACACCGCCGGTTGGTACCGTTATCGCTGGTAATCTTACACTCGGCGGTACCGGTGAAATGCGATGCGGTACGGGAGCGACAACTTCAAGAACCGTTACTGTCCTCGGAAATGTCGTTATCAACAGCGGAACCCTCGTTGCCTCAAATTCCACTGCTCCGATTACCGGCGCGATTGATATCACCGGAGACCTTACGGTGAATGCATCCGGTACACTTCGCGGCGTTAAC
The DNA here is from genome assembly GCA_964523395.1 of uncultured Chlorobiaceae bacterium. Classification (GTDB taxonomy): domain Bacteria; phylum Bacteroidota; class Ignavibacteria; order UBA10030; family SZUA-254; genus JANYJZ01. The sequence goes on from CAZFXS010000001.1 coordinate 56,878, forward strand.
TTTACCGGTGCCGGATCTGTTCTGATCGGCGGTTCGCTGGTGAATAACGGCGGTAAGATCAGGGTCGGTGACGGTGCGGGCGACACAGGTGATTTCCTTGTCTACTTTAAAGGTTCAGGAGCCGGCAATATTAACCCCGGCGACTCTAGCGCTTTCCGTACAGTTGCTATTGCACCCGGACGTTCCATGAGCCTCCTCGATACTATGACGATCAACTCGACATATACCATGACCGATAGCGGCTCGCTTGACTGCGGACTGAACATTGTCAATGGAGCAGGAAGCTTTACGCTGGTTGACGGTGCGACGCTCGGTATCGGTTCACCGGGCGGCATCTCCGCTTCTTCCGCAACCGGTAATATTCAGGTCACCGGAACAAGGACATACAGCTCACTGGCAAATTATATCTACAATGGTTCATCTGCCCAGGTAACCGGCGACGGTTTGCCGGCGAACGTCAATAACCTGACGTTTAATAACAGTTCGGGTATTTCGATGAACCCAACCCATACCGTCAACGGCACGCTTGCATTGACAAGCGGTGTTGTCAGTACCGGTACATTTACACTTGAACTTGCCCAGCCCGCGTCCTTAACACGGACAGCTGGCCACGTTAACGGTAACTTCAAGAAGTGGGTGACGGTGTTGGGCGGAGCCGGCTCCCAGACATGGGAAATCGGCGATGCCACAAATTATACTCCTGTCTCGCTGAACGGCACCACGTTTACCGCTCATTTCGACGTGACCGCGTCGACCGCAACAGGAGACCATGCCAATATCGGTACATCCAACATTCTCGCGAGCAAGTCCGTGAATCGGTCCTATTCGCTGAATGGTACCTATCAGGGCCCGTACAATGCGACATTTAATTTTGTCTCCGGTGATGTTGACGGTGGCGCGAATACCGCGAACTTTATCGTTGGTAAATACAATTCACCGAACTGGACGTATCCTACGGTCGGAACAAAGACATCGACAAGCACACAGATTACCGGTGTGACGTCGTTCAGTGACTTCCAGATCGGTGAGGCAGCCAGCTTCATTATTACCGCGACCGCAGGATCAAACGGTGCAATCACCCCCTCCGGAAGTGTTGTCGTTGGTACAGGCGCTGATCAGCAGTTCCTGCTCCAGCCCAATGTCGGATATCATGTCGACAGTCTGTTCATCGACGGCGTGTATAACGGCGATTCCACCGCAAGCTATACCTTCTACGGTGTCTCAGCCGTGCATACTATCCACGTGACGTTCGCGATTAATGGATATACGTTAACGGTTGTTCCTCCCGCGAATGGCACTATCACTCCGGGCACGACAAACGTGAACTTCGGCGGAAGCCAGCAGTTCCTGATTTCACCGGCTGTTGGTTACCACCTCGACAGCGTTATGGTCGATGGAGCAAAGGTCGATTCGACGACAAGCTATACATTTAACAGCGTAAGCGCGAACCATACTATTACTGCGTTGTTCAGCATTAACACCTATACGCTGAATGTTGCTGTGGTCGGCAGCGGTTCCGTCGGTAAAGTCCCGAATCAGCCGAACTACAATCATGGTACGAACGTTCAGTTAACAGCCACTCCTTCCACGGGATGGGTGTTCGACAGTTGGAGCGGAGATGCGAGCGGCAATACGAATCCGTTGAACGTATCAATGACCTCCAACAAAAATATCACGGCGACATTTGTCGAGGATTCCGCCTATCTCGTCGAATATCGTAGCTTCTCGCCGGAAAGTCTTGCTGTCGATAAGGACAACAAGCTGAAGATCGGCAAGATCGTGAAGAGGAAAGCGGATAAAGTCGACTTCAAGTTTGTGATGGTTGCCCCTGATGATTCTATCTCACTGAAATTGAAGTTCTCCATGGTCAATTCAGGCGTGATGACAAGGGGAACAACGAAGGTTGACACCCTTGCATCATGGACAGGTGTGAAAGAATTGATCACAACAGTCAATGTTGACAGCGGCGACACGATTCAGATCGACGGCCGCGGTGTAAAAGGAAAACAGATCAAAATTACGTATGATTGGTCAACGTTACCGACTCATACCAAGGGTACTGTATTGAGCTATCTGTATAACATACCGCGCTATCCGATGCCGAACCGGGTGAACGCGCTCTTCGAAACATTTGAGCAGGGCGGGTTTGGTACGGTTGGTTTGATAGTCGGTAAAGACAGATCGCTTGACAGCGCAAAGTACTATGGATGGCTCCAGTCGGCAAAATACGGTGATGTGTTGAAGTCATTGTATATTTCCAAGACCGCGACACAACATAACGGCCAGCCGAGAGGCTTCAACACCTTTACCAACAACGGCAAACCGCTGGTGAAGCGCCAGAAGTCATTGCCGCCGACAAAGCATGACAACAAGTTGCTGGCGGAAATGATCGCGTTGAAATTCAACATCGCTGCCAGCCAGATGGAAAAGATTCCGAACGGCTTCGGCGAACTGGTGTACGATGACGGCGGCGGCAACCCGCTCAACGGCATGGAAATTAATGCCATTGCGTCTCTTACCGATTCGTTGATGATGGGGTACTACGCGTTCGGCCTCCACGAATTTGCCGATACCGCAACGTTCGATAACCTGTATGCCACAATCGATACGATCAATGATGCGTTCGAAGGACCGCTTGATACGGTCGACTTCGCGTCAAAACTCCACTTCAAAGGAGTGCGCGCGCTGCTCGATGTGCCGTATCTGCGGTTAGGTTCATCGATGCCGGCGAAAATTACGCCGCTTGATGTACCCCTTGTCGAAGCGCCCGTTGCGTACCGGTTGGATCAGAACTATCCCAATCCGTTCAACCCGACAACGACAATCAGATTTGATTTGCCGCAGACTTCCATCGTGACGCTGAAAATTTACAACACGATCGGCCAGGAAGTGGCAACCATTCTCGATAAAGAAGAGTTGGAAGATGGAGTGCAGGAAGTGACATTTGACGCGCAGTCGTTTGCGACAGGCGTGTACTTCTACCGTCTCACGGCAGACGGATTGGCAAACGAAGATGATGAAGTCGCGAGCCAGACCTTCATCTCTGTCAAGAAGATGGTGCTCGTGAAATAACCGGCGGCAGTAAGCTAATGAAAGGCATCTCCTGTAAAGGGGATGCCTTTTTTATTTGGCGCCTTAATGTCTCATATACTCAACAAGTAGTTTCTCGCTTTTTTTTGATCCCACCCCTTTCCCCTCCCTTACTAAGGGAGGGCCTGCCCGCCGGTCAGGCGGGGAATTAAAGGGGAGGGATCATCTTAAATTGCCTTTCGGTATCTTTTTCGATATGTTGGGAAAAGATGTTAGAACGTTTCAAATCCGGGCGATAAAAAAGACATGAAAATGAAATCCATTCATCAAAAAAGCATCAGGTTGTGGGTGACAGGGGTGTTGCTGTTAGTGTGTGTCATTCCAGGTATAAGCCAGAACCTCATTCCCGGCAAAGGCCCCTTCCAAATCGAAGTTGATATCGCGAAATTTCAGGCGGAACAGTCGCTTACCTTCATCGAAGTGTATTACGGCATACAGGAAATCGTACTTACATACAGGCAGGATTCATCAATATATTCCGGCGGAGCCGGAGTAAAACTTGAGGTACGCGGTGATTCCGGTGTTGTCGCCAAAAAAGAATGGATCGTCCCCCACACGCTTTCCGATACTGCAATTACCCTCCGCGGGCAGTCGCTGATAGGCATTCAGTCGTTCGGTTTGCCGAACGGAGAATACCGGCTTTCCATAATGGCGTATGATATGCAGAATCCTTCGAGGAAGGATAGCCTGTCCATGCCGTTGTCGGTGAAAGGATTTCCTGAAACTGCCGAGGCGTTGAGCGATATTGAACTCTCTTCTATTATCAAACAATCGGAAAATAAGCAGTCGGTATTTTACAAGAATACGCTTGAAGTAATTCCCAACGCGAGCAGAATGTATGGAGTCGGGTTGCCGATTCTCCATTATTATGTGGAAGTATATAATCTGGCGAAGTCGGCAAGCACGGACCGTGTTGTGTTCAGGAGCTCATTGATCAATGCCGCGGGGAGGGAGGTGATGCGGAATTCCAAAAGCAAGCCGCGGCAGTATAATTCCACCGTGGAAGTGGGGAGTGTCAATCTTACTGCCGTGCCGGGAGGGAGCTACCGCCTGCGCATTGCTGTTGTGGATACCACGAAAACACCGGAGACTCTCTTTGCGTTCACGGAGAAGAAATTTTTTGTGTACCGCCCTGACCGTGCAGGAGATACGACAATGCTGGCGGGCGGAGAGGGAAATGCGGCGGGTGAATTCAGCTTTATGACGGAAGAGGAGCTTGATATGGCGTTCCGTTACGCGCAGTATATTGTTACCGCGCAGGAGCAGAAACAATATGAACAGCTTACCGATCTCAAAGCGAAACGGAATTTTCTCGCCCAATTCTGGCGTCAGCGCGATCCCGATCCGTCGACATTTGAGAACGAAGCCAAAACGTCATACTATGAACGGGTGGAATACGCGAATAAGAATTTTTCAATGCGGGAATTCAAGACCTCCACGTCGCGGTATATGGACGGCTGGAAGACCGACAGGGGACGTGTGTATATCGTGTATGGAAAATACAGCGACATTGAGCGCGAACCGAACAGCTCCGAATACCTTCCATATGAGGTATGGACGTATGAGGGAATTCAGGGAGGGGTGATCTTCGCTTTTGTCGACCGCAAAGGAACCGGCGATTACACACTGGTCCACTCCTCGCACCGCAACGAATTATCTCATGAAAACTGGAAGCAGGATTACGCGCTGAGAGTCGAATAACACATGCGTATGCAGCACCGTCTTGAGTATTGGTTGTTTCTGGCGTTCCGGTGGTTTATTCTCGGGCTTCCGCTGGAAACCGCGCAGACGGTTGGCGCCCGGCTCGGTGGCGCAGCATTTCATCTCCTCACGGGGCGGAGGAACATCGCCCTTGATAATCTGCGCCATGCATTCCCGGAAAAATCAGAAACCGAACTTCAAACAATCACGCGTGGTGCATTCAGGAACTACGGCATCGTTTTTGCCGAACTCCTCTGGTTTCCCAACCTGAATCGTTCCATTCTTGAACGGCTGTTAATACCGAAAAACATTTCTTTGATGCATGAAGTGCATGCCGGAGGCAATGGCGCGGTCATGCTGGCAGGACATTTTGGTAACTGGGAGCTCATTGCCCTCGGTATGGCATACCTGAGCGGGTTACCATTGACAATTATTGTGCAGACGCAGAATAACACGCTGGTGGATAAGATGATTAACCGGCATCGTTCCCAATTTGGCAACATTGTCGTGCCGAAAGGGATGTCGATACGCGAAATTCTTACCACAATGAAGAACGGAGGGATCGTCGCGATCGCGCCCGATCAAAGCGGTCCGAATGAAGGAGTGTTTGTGAATTTCTTCGGAAGAATGACGGCAACGCATCAGGGGCCGGCGGTGTTTGCTCTCCGCTGTAACGCGCCGATCCTCATGGGGTTCATTATCCGCAAGGATGATTGTTCGTACGACGTGATTCTCGAAATCGTCCCGTCGGATGATTTGAAAGGAGATACGGAAGAAAATGTTGCGGAACTTACCAGGCGCCATACCGCATTACTGGAAAGTTATATCCGCAAGTATCCCGATCAATGGCTCTGGATGCACCGGCGGTGGAAAAACACAAAGAAAGAAACGGAGATGACTTCTGATCTCCGCGGGGTTCCTGATGCCGCACGGTAATCGGTTCATTGTCATACAAACGGCATTTCCGGGCGATGTCGTGCTCACGCTTCCGCTGATCCAGGTGTTGAAACGCCGTATTCCTGATGCCCGTATCGACGCGCTGGTGATTCCAAAATCTGCGGAAGTACTTTTCAACCATCCCGATATCCATGAACTGATTATCTACGATAAGAAAGGGAAGGATGCGGGGATTACTTCCATCGCGAAGTGTGCCGGCATACTTCGTGACAAACAATATGCCGCGGCAATAATCCCTCACCGTTCGTTAAGGAGCGCGGCTCTTGCGGCATTCGCGCGAATTCCGAAACGGATCGGGTTCGATACCAGCGCGGGGAAGTTTCTGATGACCGATATTGTCCGCTACGTCAAAGAGTCACACGAAATTAGCAGAAATATGTCGCTTCTGATCCCGCTGGGAATTGATGAACGTACGCAGGAACTTCCCAGCCTGTATCCTTCCTCTGAGGACATGAGGCTTGTAAAAGAATTGCTTTCGATCAATGGTGATAAGCATTCATTAAATTGGATAGCAATTGCACCGGGCACTGTCTGGAATACAAAACGCTGGCTTACCGAACGCTTTGCGGAAGTGGCCCGGCATCTACTTCAAAGTAATTTCTCTGTAATGCTGATTGGAGGAAGAGAAGACGAAGGTTTGTGCCGCGCGATTGAGAAAACATGCAGCTCTGAAAAACTCGTAAATCTTGCAGGGAAGTGTACGCTTCTGCAGTCCGCGGCGGCGATACAGATGAGCAAACTGCTGGTGTGCAACGACAGCGCGCCGATGCATCTTGCGGTGGCCATGCGGACGCCGGTTGCGGCGTTGTTCGGCGCAACAGCTCCATCGTTTGGATTTGCGCCGTTGGGTAAGCGCGACGTTGTTATTGAAACGGCCGGACTCGCTTGCCGTCCCTGCAGTATTCATGGCGGTGATACATGTCCTATTACCACGTTCGATTGCATGAATAATGTTTCGGTTGAACAAGTTACTAAAAAAGTTTTAGAAATCGCGCAAACTTCTTCATGACGATCTCACAAGGGAAACCGCGAAATGTTATCTCTCTGAATCAACAGAAAGATTTCGGTGAGAATATACGGCGAAGCGCAGCCGTGTTGCGCAAGGGAGGTGTCATTGTGTACCCCACGGACACGATCTACGGCATCGGCTGCGATGCATTACAACAGCATGCTGTCGAACGTGTGTACCGGATAAAGCAGAGGCAGGAGACCAAGCCGATGCTGGTGCTCGTCAATAGTATTGACATGGCACTGTCGTTGATCGACAATGTGCATCCGGCAGTATCGGATATTATGAACAGCTGCTGGCCGGGACCTCTGACCTTGTTATGTACTCCCAGGGCTGGGAAACATAACTGGCTGTCGGCGGGGAGTGGTAAGATTGGGCTGCGGTTTCCCCGTCATGATTTTTGCTGTGAGCTTATTCGTGTGTCTGCGGTGCCGCTGCTTTCCACGAGCGCGAATATTTCGGGCAAGGAATATACGGGTGACATCCGTCAGCTTAATGATGAGTTTGCGCCGCTGGTCGACCTCGTAATTGATGCGGGTGAACTTCCCGCTTCTCCTCCATCTACGGTTGTTGATGTAACAGGGGAAATCCCGGAGATTGTAAGGGAGGGGGCTTTTCCGCGGTTAGAACTTATGAAGGTCATCGGCGGGTAGTCTCCTTATTTGAAAATCATGGTTCACTTTTTGCGGAGATTGCGATGATCCTGAGCGGAGGCGAAGGATCTTTAATGCCAAATGAGGACAGTACCAATCGGCAGGTGTTGGTTCAGCTTGAAGATAAGAACATCGCAAAGACGCTGAGAGCGCCCGCCTGCCAAAGCGAAGCGGCGGGCAGGCAAAGAAGCGCAGAGAAATTATCACTTTGCGATACTTGGCGGGCTCTGCGCCTCTGCGATTAAGATTTTTTATTTAAAATGAGGACAGTACCAATCGGCGGAATTGCTTGATACTATGGGTAAAAATTGCTACATTGTACACGCAAAAACCGCCACAGGCACCGAAATTTCCAGTAGTAACCGCTGTTTTGCGTCGATGGGCACTTGTTGTCGGGGTTTTATATGCGCCCGTAGCTCAGCTGGATAGAGCGACAGCCTCCGGAGCTGTAGGTCAGGCGTTCGAATCGCCTCGGGCGTACAATCATCAAAAGTGTTGTTAAACAAGGAATGGGATTCATGCTTACACCAAAGAAAAAAATTTCCAAAAAAGAAATTAAACAGGATGCGCTGTTAACCGCCTACGCCGATGCGACGTCACTTTATTACAATAACAAAAAATATATCAATTACGCGCTGACGGCATTGGTTGTCGTTATCATCGCCGTGGTGATATATGTCAATAATAGAAACGCGAATAATGAAAAAGCGACTGCGGAACTTGCGAAAGTATTTGGTATTTATGATGCCGCTTCGAATGACATTCGTCAGTATACTGTTGCTATCCAGGGACAACCCGAGCAGGGAATTATGGGATTGCAGTCAATTGTCGATAATTACGGTTCAACGGAAGCCGGTCAGACGGCGAGATTCTATCTTGCAAATGCCTATTTTAATCTCGGTCAGTTTGATAATGCCTTGAAAAACTATGAAGATGTCAGCAGCAACAGTACGTTGATTCAGGCGTCGGCTGTTGCAGGCGCCGGTGCGTGTTATGAAGCCAGAAAAGAGTACGATAAGGCCGCGGTGCAGTTCGAAAAAGCGGCATCACTCGGTTCTGCCACCGCGCATGAAGCAGAGTACTTGTTTATGGCGGGAAAGTGCTACGGACTTGCCGGAGACAAAACAAAGGCGCTCACACTTTTAAAACAAGTGAAAAAAGAGTACCCTGCATCAACGTTCGCCCGTGAAGTCGACCGGTATATCAGTCAATTTTCTGTTTGATGAACCAAGTCTATATGTTGACAAACCCATTCTCCCGAAAGAATGGGTTTTTTTGTTTTTTTGAAGATCTGATCTGTACAAAACGCTGAATTATTGAGCAATGATTCTGGGATGAAATTCTCAATTCACAAAACCCTTGCGAAAGATATTATGCAGCTTGCCACGCCGGCAATTGCCGGGTTATCTTCGCAGATGGTTGTCTCGCTTGTGAATACCGCGATGGTCGGGCGCCTGGAACAGACACAGGTTCAGCTTGCGGCGATGGGGTTGGGCTTCCTCGGAAATCTTGCCATAACCAGTTTGTTCTCAAGTTTAAGTACCGGTACGCATGTTCTCGTTTCACGGCGGCAGGGGGAAGGAAACCATATCGGTGTTGGTGAGGTCCTCAACAATTCACTGTTCATCTGTTTTATTCTGGGGACGGTATTCGGAGCGCTGGGATATTATTTTTCGTATGAAATTATCGACTTTTTTTCCAAAGATGATGCGGTAACCTTTGCGGGCGCAGAGTATATGCGCTATCAGTTTTTCGGGTTGCCGTTCTTTCTGCTGATTGTCTCCTATCGAGGGTTTTTTTTCGGGATAGGGCATACGAAGGTATTCATGTTTTCCGCCATTATTATTAACGCGTTCAATATCATCTTTAATTATCTTTTTATTTTCGGCGCGCTCGGTTTTCCCCGCATGGACCTTGCCGGCGCGGGTATAGGCCAGTCGGTAAGCATGGTGCTGGGGACGCTCTTTTTCGTGTTTGTAACATTTCTGCGCGATTATCGAAAACAGTATAAATATTATTCTCATTTTAAGATTTCTAAAGACGTTATCGCGCAAATTGTCAAAATTTCAATGCCTGTTTCGCTTCAGAATATCCTCATTCTGCTTGGCTTTCTTTCCTTTGTTGCGATAACGGGAATTATCGGAACGGTGGAACAGGCTGCGACCAATGTTGTTACCTCCGCGCTCTTTATTTCCATGATGCCCTGTTTTGGTTTCGGCATCGCGGCGCAGACACTCGTCGGGCAGTCACTCGGCAAAGCGAAAATAGATCTTGCTCACTCGTACGGATATGAGACGGCAAAACTGGGAACAATATTTACGTTTATCATTGGAATCTTATTTGTCGCTGTTCCTGATGCTGTCCTCATCGTGATCACGACAAACGACTCCGTTATCAACGCTGCCAGACCGGTTCTCCGTATTGCGGGAGTTGCACAGGTGTTTTACGGGGCGGGTATTATTTACGCGAACGCTCTTCAGGCAGGCGGTGCTACAATTTATGTTATGCTGGTAGAAGTGGTAACACACTGGATTATTTTTCTTCCGCTAACGTATCTCTTTGGTGTCCAATTAGGCTGGGGCATTGAAGGGGCATGGCTTGCGTTGCCGGTATATATTGTGGCCTACACAGTATTAAATTATATGAAGTTTCGTTCAAACAGCTGGATCAAAACGCAGTTATAACATGTCGGCGCAAACAACATTCCGGTCAAAGATTAAAAAAGCAATACTCCTTGCCGTAATGGTGTTTTGTTTCCTGCTGAAGTTTGTTATCGACGTCGTTACAACGACCGGCGGTTTCGATGCGCCCTGGCTTGAGGGGACAGGTGTCCTTCTGGTGGCTGCGGCATTTGTCGCTCTCTATCTTCTCATGGAAGCATCATGGAAGCGCGAGCAAAGCCCCGTCCGGAAGCTTGGCCTCGCGCTTGTTCTATCGCTTGTTGTCGGTGTCGCGACGCTGACGCTTTCATTGGTGTCCTCCGATGGTTTTGATATCAAGAACTTCACGTTGATTCCGCTCGGCTTCGATGCGGTTCTTCTTTCAACATTGTACGGTGAAGTATTCGGTACAATGAACGTCATCGTTCTGCTGATCATACGCGATATCATTTTTTACAAGCGGCGGAAAGGAACAAAGAGGAATTTCCTCGTTGCGCTTGCCCTGCTTCTCGCTACGATTGTTTCCACGCTGCCGCTCAGACCGCTGGAAACAAGTATCCTCTCGGGAATTTTATACTGGATTACCATACTTGCGTTTCTTGTCAACTCATTCCGCCTGTCCTGGATTGTGTATCTGACAAAACGGGAAAAACTCATCAGTATGGCGTATGGCTTCTTCCTCTTTGGCCTCTGTATCACCTTTTATGTGCTGACCGTGAGTGAAAGCTTTTTTATAAGCCAGGCATTGAGTTTTTATTCCCGTCAGCTGGTGGCGTTCATTGCGTGTGTTCAGATGTTTGGCATTATTTATTTCGGGATGACATTCGTGAGCACACTGTTTCACCTGCCGACAGCTGAGGCGTTTGACCGCAAATCGACAGAAGTCTCCTCACTGCACAATCTTAGCCGGCTGGTGACTCAGGTGTTCGATTTTAATGAGTTGACCGATTCGGTCACAAAAATGACTCTTGAGGTCTGCGAAGCCAAAAGTTCGTGGCTTGAGATTATGACGGATCAGTCGGCAAACGCCCCTCGCGGGTTGCTCGATCAGACGGGAAGTTCATCATCTGTTATGACTGTAGCGCTTAAAAATATTTCCTTCGAAGAAACTCAAACGATTGTGAATGTCAACGGCAGTTCGATGCGTCAGCTTGTTCTTGATTCCCGGAAACCGATAGTGATTGATCAGGTGCGTAGTGATAAGCGAACGGCACATCTTACCGATGTAAAAACGAAATTCAATTCAATGGCAATTGTTCCGCTTGTCTCACATGACAAAATTATCGGAATACTGTATGCCACCAAGGAAATGGAATATGGGTTCGATAAAGACGATGTGGACCTGATCTCCGCCTTCGCCGACCAGGCAACGATTGCGATTGAAAACTCACGTCTCATTGAAAAATCCCTTGAACGCGAACGGTTAATGCGTGAAATGATGCTTGCGCAGGAAATGCAGAGAAAACTTCTGCCGCAGGAACTTCCTTCTATCCCTCAGGTTGACCTTGAAGCTCTTTCGACGCCGGCATTTGAAGTAGGTGGCGATTATTATGACTTCACAATGCTGGATGAACATCATCTCGGTGTTCTTGTGGGCGACGTTTCCGGCAAGGGAGTCTCGGCGGCCTTCTACATGGCGGAGATGAAAGGTATTTTCCAGTCGTTGAGCAAAATTTACCGTTCTCCGAAAGATTTCCTCGCGAAAGCGCACGAAGCGCTTATCGGCACAATCGACCGCCGGAGCTTCATCAGCCTCCTGTATTGCGTTCTTGACCTTCGGACGGGAATGATGACTGTCGCGCGCGCTGGACATTGTCCATTACTCCTTGTCGCCAACGGAAAAGCTGTGTATGTAAAACCGACCGGGCTTGGATTGGGAATGGGTTCGAGCGCCTTTTTTACTCAAACGATTACCGAACAGCAAATTCAACTAAAATGCGGCGACGTTGCGATTCTTTATACCGATGGTGTAACGGAGGCGCATACAAAATCCGGACTTGAGTTTGGGTATGAATCGTTATTGGATGTGGCAAAAAAAATGGGCGATAAATCCGCTCTGGAAGTGCGGGATGCCATTATTATGGCTGTTGATAATCATATGGAACATGAATCGCCGGACGATGATCTCACAATTGTCGTCCTGAAATGGATAAAAAAGTAGGGTTTAATTTCAACTTAATACATGGAGAGACACTGTTATGAGTAATTTCAAAATCGATTTCAGGGAGATGAGCAACATTCATGTCCTTGATCTCAAAGGATACCTTGACGCGCATACAGCACCTGATCTGGAAAAAGCGTTTCAGGGGTTGCTGGATGGCAAGAAATACAATATCGTGGTGAACTGTAAAGACCTCACCTATATCAGCAGTGCCGGGTTGGGCGTGTTTATGGCATATATAGAAGACGTGCGGAAAAACAACGGAGACATTAAACTCACCAATATGTCATCGAAGGTGTACAATGTGTTCGATCTTCTCGGTTTTCCGCTGCTGTATGATATTACGAAAGATGAAACGGAAGCAGTCAAGAAATTTCAAAGCGGAAAAAAGTAACCGGGACTGAGATTCCAATTGTGAATGTGCCATTGTTAAAGAAAGTAACTGCCTTGGACTTAAAAATACAAAGTCAGACCGAAAAGCTCAGCTTTGTGAGGGAGTTTGTCTCCGAAGCGGCAAAGCGCTTTGGGTTCGATGAAGAATCGGTCAGTAAGATAGCGCTGGCTGTCGATGAAGCCTGCACCAATGTGATCAAACATTCTTATGAGTATGCCCCGAACAGGGATATCGAGATAAGAATTGTCACAAAGAATACAACATTTGAAATTATTATTACGCATCAGGGCAAATCGTTTGATCCGCAGGCGATAAAGTCTCCTGATATGAAAGAATATCTCAGTCACTTCCGGCGCGGGGGACTGGGAATGCACCTTATGCGCTCTCTCATGGATAAAGTTGAATATAAATCTGTCAATGACAAGAAAAGTGAAGTTCATCTTGTAAAATATCTTCCCGCGAAGGTCGCGAAGTAATTCACGTATGAACACCGACCGTGGTTTATGAGTATCCGCCGAACGTCCGCTGACAAACATAGTACGTATGAAAGCAAATTTGACCTCGGCGCGCTGTTTGAGTTTAGCTCCATCATTAATGCCTCCCTTGACCTGAAATTCATCCTTGGCCATTTTCTTCTCACAATCATGGGAAAGCTCCTTTCCCTGCGTGGCATCATTTTGCTTCACCAGTCCGGTAAAAATTATTCTGTGGAAAATGTAAAAGGTCTCCCGGCTGACCTCGTCGGCAAGAGTGTTGCAATGACCGGCGTTCCGAATCGATTATTTACGGTAGATGAAGCACATGTTAAAAAATATCCCTGGGCTCTCTTTTTCCGGGAATTGGGAATTCATTTTGTCATTCCGCTCCGGGCGGGAACCAAGGTTCTTGGTGTGGCCGGATTTGCGCCAAGCGCGATGAAGCGAAAAATGAATATCGCTGAATCGACATATCTTAAATCCCTTGCGAATATTGCCGCGTCTGCTATAGCAAAAGGGATTGTGTTCTCAGAGCTTCATCAATCCAACAGAAATCTGAGCGGAAAGATTCATGAGCTCGGAACGTTATTCGAGTTAGGGAAGGAGTTTAATGTTGTTCTTGACTCGGAACGGCTAATTAAACTCCTCATGCTGACCATCATGGGACAGGTCGGCGCCAACCGCTATGTTCTTTGTCTCTCCGATAACGGGGTGATGAAACTGGAATCATCACGGCTTGACAAAGAACTCGCTCACGACGCATGTACATATTTTTCAACGCTCACGGCTCCGCAACTTGTCGATGCAATCTATAAGAAAAAGGAAATAAAATACCGTGAACTTTTGCAGGAGGCGGGGATTAAAGTCCTGATTCCTTTGCGGCTTCAGAATGAAACAAAAGGTATGATCGGACTGGGGAGTAAAATCCGCAGCGGTGAATATACCTCGTCGGATCTTGAATTTCTTTCTTCGCTGGGAAATCTTGCCATCATCTCGCTTGAAAACGCGCGATTGTTTCAGCAGGCAATTGAAAAACAAAAAATGGAAGACGAGCTCCTTATCGCGAAAGGTATTCAACGGGGATTGCTTCCGGCAAAGCTTCCTTCAATTCCCGGTTGCGACATTGCGGCAATCAACATCTCATCCAAACAGGTTGGCGGCGATTATTATGATATCATTCAACTCGACACCCACCGGTACGTGATTGCAATCGGGGATGTTTCCGGAAAAGGTACTCCGGCCTCGCTCCTGATGGCGAATTTACAGGCGACGATCCGCGCTCTTGTGCCGCTCGGGTTACCGTTATCGGAACTGACAAGGCGTGTGAATGACCTTCTGTGCGAGAATACCGGATCAGAACGCTTTATAACATTTTTCTGGTGTATTCTTGATATGAAGCAGAAATCCCTGCAGTATGTCAGCGCGGGACATAACCCGCCGCTGGTCATTCATAAGGACGGATCGATTGACCTGCTTGAAAAAGGCGGATTAATTCTCGGAATTGTCAGGTCTGTACCATATGAAGAAGGTGTTGTCGCGTTAGCGAAGGATGATGTGATTGTGTTATATACTGATGGGGTCAGTGAAGCGATGAGCGCGAAGGGTGAAGAGTGGGGAGAAGCGAATCTTGAGGCTGTTGCCAAAAAATATATCTCGGAATCCTCAGAGAAAATCATTTCCAACGTCGTGGAGGCGGTAAAAGAACATAGTAAAAACACTATTCAGTCCGATGATATTACAATGGTGGTGTTGAAAATCCGTTCCTGAAATGCGTGGTACTGTCCTAATTTGAAATTTCTATGGTCACATCCTAGTCTCCTGCTCTGCGGGATTCACTATGACGGAAGGCAACACCCTGAGCGGAGTCGAAGGGTGTTCTAAGTCAAAATAGAACAGTATCAATTGCGTTTTAACCTTGTTTTTTCTTCCTCCCCTCCGTATCTTGTCACTAACATTTTTTATGGAAATGGATCAGGCGCAAATAAGCAAAGAAACCTGGACGGTCCTTTCACTTTTACAGTGGACAACGCAATATTTGTCCGATAATAAAATCGACAGTCCCCGTCTGACTGCCGAACTCCTTCTTGCCGATGTCCTGCAGTGCGATCGTATTCGCTTATACACTAATCATGACCTCCCGTTGCGGGCAGGTGAGCTCGCAGAATTCAAACGATTGCTGAAGCGAAGGCTTGCGCATGAACCGTTGCAGTATATTTTGGGCGAAACGGAATTTATGGGGTTACGGTTCAATGTTAATAAACATGTCCTGATCCCCCGTCCTGAAACAGAAATTCTTGTAGAAGAATCTTTAAAGATATTGCAGGAACAAACAAGTGAACGCCCAAGAGTGCTTGATATTGGTACCGGGTCGGCAAATATTGCAATTAGCATAGCAAGACTTCACTCCGGCGCATCCATCGATGCTGTTGATATCAGCAAAGAGGCGTTGAATGTTGCGAGGGAAAACTCGAACCTCAATGGAACAAATGATCAGATTTCATTTCATGAAATCAATATTCTTGATTCGAATGTTCGTTTGCCATTCGATCGGTATGACCTTATTGTTTCTAATCCTCCGTACATTTCCAGTCAGGAGTTTGAACAACTGCAACCGGAAGTCCGTCTCTTCGAACCGATGACTGCAACTACCGACGGCGGCGATGGAATAACGTTTTATCGCGCCATCGCCGGACGTGCTACTAACGCGCTCGCTCCTGAGGGTGCTGTCGCGGTGGAAATGGCGTATGACCAGCATAAAGCTGTCACTCAAATATTTTCTGAAAATGGATTCGCTCAAATTCGCACCATTCCTGACTACGCCGGGATTTTACGCATACTCATTGCGCGGAAGCGGTAATCCATGAGAGCGTTGATTCAAAGGGTAACAAAGGCAAGCGTTGTTGTGGGGGATGTGGTTCACGGTAACATCACCGGCGGGATGCTGATTTTTCTTGGGATCCATGGCGGGGATAGTGAAGCTGCCGCCGAATATCTGGCGTCGCGCTGCGCGTTGCTGAGAATGTTTGAAGACAGTAATGGGAAAATGAATCTTTCCCTGAAAGATACCGGGCAGGAAGCGCTCGTTGTTTCACAGTTTACGTTATACGGAGACACCAGGAAGGGAAACCGTCCCAGTTTTACCGATGCCGCCCCGCCCGCTGTGGCAGAACATTTGTATAACAGGTTTATATATTACCTGAAGAACCAGCTGGGTGAAACCAAAGTTGCGACCGGTGTATTCAGGGCAATGATGTCCGTCCATCTTGTGAATGATGGTCCGGTTACGCTCCTCATTGATAGCAAAGAATCTTAATACTATATCCGGAAAAAATATGATCATGAATATGACAGTGTTATTGCTGGGCCTGATGTTTACGCTATTTCAGTCATCAGGGCAAAAAAGTACCGCCACGGAAAATTTTCGTATTATCTACGACAGAAGTGTCTCTTCCAAAGAAATATCCCCGATTGGAAAATCACTTGAGGAAGAGTATTCACGTCAGCAAAAGAAACTTGGTATGTCATTTTCCCGCAAAATAGTGGTATATGTATTCAATTCCGAACAGCGGTACAAATCGCAGTCGAAATCACTCGCGTTTGACGACGCTGATGCGAAAAGCGGAAAGATATATCTTTCCCTCGCGGTCATAAAAAAGCGGGCTGAAGACCGTCAGAACATTCTTGCGCGCGTTGTGGTCAAAGCGCTGTTATCCGAAATTCCGTTTAGTCCCCCATGGCTGAATGATGCCTATGGTTTATATGCGGGACAGGAGACCGGCAGGTTTGGCGATCCGGCGAGAATGAACATAGCCAGTTTTGGCGATTTATTTGAAGAATATAACAGGGCCGAACGTCCGCGCGATGTAAAAGAAGTTTACGCCAAACTCGGTGTGACAATTGATTTTCTCATTGATAAATACGGTGAAGAGAAGGTGAAAGAAACATTCGTTGAGTTTAAAACAGGGAAGGCCCCTGAAACAGTCTTTGCATCTGTCTTTGGCGAGAACATTCAGGCAATCGAACAAGCATGGGTGTCGGCGCTTCGTGCGACACTGAAGCAGTAATGGGTACTCATACCTCTGTCGTATTGTTATTCCTTGACGGGGTAGGGTTGGGAAAGAAAGATAGCCGGCATAATCCTTTTTTTTCTGTCGAGTTGCCGGTACTGAAAAAACTTCTGGGAGGTGCAATGCCGCATGGCAGGGATGCATTTCGTTCGTTGCCCCGGGCTTCACTCATTCCCCTGAATGCGACCCTTGGTGTGCCCGGTTTGCCGCAAAGCGGGACCGGCCAGACTACGCTTCTCACCGGAATAAATGCGTCAAAAATTATCGGCAAACATTTCGGACCGTATCCCTATTCAACACTGCGCCCGGTTCTTGATGAAAAAAATATTTTTACAAGAATTCAGAAAACAGATAAAAAAGTATTGTACGCAAACGCGTTTCCGCAGAAATACTTCGAGTATATTAAAGCCAGGCCGGCAAGGATTTCAGCTATTTCTTCTGCCTGGCTTGCAGCGGGAAACCGGCTCAATGACAGTGAAACCCTGAAACATGGCAATGCGCTTTCGGCCGATATTACAGCGGAGCGGTGGAATAAGCTTGGTTTTCCTGAAGTGCCTGTACTGACGCCGGTTGCGGCGGGAGAACGGCTCGCGGGATTTGCTGAAAAATTTCATTTCACGCTGTTCGAATTTTATGAAACCGATCATGCCGGACATAGCCGGTCCATGGAAGAAGCAGGGGCGGTGCTGCGTAAGCTTGATGAATTTCTTGGCGGATTTTTTGCCGCGATGGATTTCTCTGCCACATTATTGGTTGTTACAAGTGATCATGGCAATCTTGAAAACCTGGAAACAAAAGGACATACCAGAAACCGCGTCCCGCTGATTGCTGTCGGTAAAGGTCATCATGAATTTGTCAAGGGAGTAACATCACTCAAAGATGTGGCTCCAGCAATTGTCAGGTTGTTGACAGTGTAGTTGTTGTTCCGCTTCAGATATCCTGAAGCATTTCGTATTATCTTTTTCTGGGAGGATAACGATGTTCCGGCATCGTCCTGCGATGAAGTTCTGCGTTCCGTTCATGGTTGGTATCTCCATCGGTTGGCAGTGGAATATTTCCCTTTGGTTGTCAGCGGGAGGTACGCTTCTTCTTTTACTTGCCGTTTTGTTATTGAACAGACAAGGTATCCAATGGATTGTTACCCTGGTAGGGTTATTGGTAGGCGCTGGTCTTGTTAAGATTACTATGGACGGGAAAGAGCTCGCCCCTGATAATATTTCAAATTATATTCAGGCCGGTCGCGAGGTTGGAATTATAGCCCGTATAACTGATGCTCCTCGTTTCTCTGCCCGTTCTGTCCGTTTTGTTGTTGAAGCGGAAAGTATTGCTGTAAACAACACCCGTCATACTGCGAGCGGAGGTATGCTCGTCTCTATGCTTCGTGAGAACGTCAGCGATTCAATGCTCGCAACCATCTCGTACGGAAATACTATTCGGATGAAAGGAGAACTCACACTGCCTTCGCGCGCGAGGAATCCCGGTGAATTTGATCTGTACAAGTATTTGTTTGTGAATGGAGTGTATGCGCAAATAGTTCCGGAACGGGAACATATTCCTGTTATCCGCGTGGACACATCGGTATCGGTTTTCCGAACTATGATATATGATGCCAGGAGATCAATTGCGGGAAAAATTGATGAGCTTTTTGAAGAACGGGAATCGAATTTTCTCAAAGGCCTTATCCTCGGTGAGCGAAGTGAGTTGCCGCAGGACATCAAACTCGACTTCATTAACGCGGGGGTAATGCATATCCTGGCCGTTTCAGGCCTGCATATCGTCATCGTGACGATGATGTTGATGGTGGTATTGCAAATCATCCGGGTTCCTGAACGGGCTAGAATAATTCTCGTAATCTGTATGCTGGTCTATTATGCGTTCCTGACCGGAGGGTCCGCTTCGGTCGTCCGGTCGGTTATTATGGCGATTGTATTTTTGGTTTCAAAAACAATAGAAAGGAAAAGTGACATCTATAATGTACTGGCAGTATCCGCGATTATTATTCTTGCGTATGATGCCAGACAGCTGTTCCAACCCGGGTTTCAGCTTTCATATGCAGCAGTGTTTTCCCTTGTGTACTTTTATCCTAAAGTCTGCTCCTTACGGCAAATCATTCCGGAAAAGTTTCGGAATCGATTTGTCATAGCGCTGTTGCAGGCGGTCGCGGTAACGATAGCCGCTACCATCGGAACCATTCCTTTCAGCGCATATTACTTCGGTAAAATATCGGTCATTGGGATTGTGGTGAATATTGTTGCCGTTCCGCTGTCCAATGCCATCCTCTGTCTCGGAATGCTTGCTACGTTAGCCGGATATTGTTCAACGTGGGTGGCAGATATATATGCGTCTGCAACATCGTTCCTGACACACTGCCTGCTTTGGAGTGTCAGCTTCTTTGCCGATGCACCGTACGCGTTTCTGCGGACACGGTTTG
Source organism: uncultured Chlorobiaceae bacterium (assembly GCA_964523395.1). Taxonomy (GTDB): domain Bacteria; phylum Bacteroidota; class Ignavibacteria; order UBA10030; family SZUA-254; genus JANYJZ01. The sequence goes on from CAZFXS010000001.1 coordinate 76,477, forward strand.
ACCCTGTACAGTTTCTGGTAATGTTTGGTAGTATCTCGTTGAGTATCAATGTTTTGAAAAAGGAAAAGCAGAAACTTGCTCTGATGGCCGCGCTATTCGCGGTTAATGTTGCAGTATATTATGTTATCTTTTTCCCTCCGGAAGAAAAACATCTGCGTGTCACGTTTATAGATGTAGGTCAGGGAGATGCGGCGCTTGTCAGTTTACCGAATGGACAACATGTTCTCGTTGATGCCGGGCCGGTGTCGGCAAGTTATGACACCGGCGCGCGTATTCTTCTTCCGTTACTGCGGTGGAACGGCGTTGACCGGCTTGATGCGGTTATTATCAGTCACCCTCACAGCGATCATCTGGGCGGGATACTTTCAATCGTCAGAAATATTCCCGTGGATGTTGTTATCGATGCCGGTTCTCAGATTTCATCAACACTTTATTATGATTATATTCGTTTGCTCGATTCACTGAACATACCGCATCTGATAGCTCGTGCCGGAGAAGCTTTGCCGTTTTCCAATGCTATTCGTTTCTATGTACTGTACCCGGATAGTGATGATGTTCTGCAGAACCGGAATCTGAATAATCAATCAGTTGTCCTGAAAATGCAGTACGGTGAAGCATCACTCCTCTTCTCGGGCGACGCCGAATCTGAGGCCGAGGCGGAAATGGCTCATAAGTTTGGCGGCTTTCTCCGAAGCAATATGCTGAAAGTGGGTCACCACGGAAGTAAAACAAGCAGTACCGAAGAGTTCCTGAATAATGTTCAACCGGAGGTTGGTATTATTTCTGTAGGCATGAGAAATAAATTCCGGCACCCGTCAGCGGAAGTGATAAAGCGCTTTGAGTCCTTGCCTTGTGATGTGGTAAGAACCGATACAGAAGGGGCAATTATATTCGAATCGGATGGGAAACGGTGGAAACGTGTCGAATGGCGGTAGTGTCCTTATTTGAAAATCATGCTTCACTTGTGCAGAGATTGCGATGATCCTAACCAGAGGCGAAGGAAGGTGATCCTGAGCGGAGGCGAAGGATCTTTAATGCCAAATTAGGACAGTACCCGGCTGGCAATAATCTTGAATATCAGCTTGTCTTTACGTATTTTGGAGTCACAAATTACTCCATGTTGAAGAGAAGTTTACCACAAAGTCACGAGGACACGAAGGATCACAAAAAAATATTGAGGCATGGATAAGTCACTGGATAAGCGGAAAAAAAAGTGGGAGGACGAAATAGTCAGTCCCTTGCTAAAGAAAAGTCCTGAACGAAAACCCGGATTTGAAACAGATTCCAAGATCAACGTAGAGCGTTTGTATCTTCCGGACGGGGAAAACTACGAAGAGCAATTGTCATTTCCCGGAGAATATCCGTTTACGCGCGGTGTATATCCGAGCATGTACCGCGGAAGATACTGGACGATGCGGCAGTATGCGGGATTTGCCTCTGCTGAAGAATCGAACAAGCGATACCGCTACCTTCTTGAGCAGGGTACTACCGGATTATCTGTCGCGTTTGATTTGCCGACGCAGATGGGGTACGATTCCGACCACCCGATGGCGGAAGGGGAAGTGGGGAAAGTCGGCGTTGCTATTGATTCTTTGCGTGATATGGAATTGCTGTTCGACAATATCCGCCTTGATTCCATCACCACATCGATGACAATCAACTCCACCGCGGCTATTCTCCTTTGTATGTATGTTGCGATTGCCAAAAAGCAGGGAGCTGATCTGAAAAAACTTTCCGGTACAATCCAGAATGATATTTTGAAAGAATACGTCGCCCGCGGTACGTATATTTATCCTCCGGGGCCGTCGATGCGGCTGGTAACCGATACGTTCCAGTGGTGCAGTGATAACCTTCCGAAATGGAATGCTATCTCGATCAGCGGGTATCATATCCGGGAAGCCGGATCGTCGGCAGTGCAGGAGCTCGCGTTCACACTCTCAAATGCGATTGCGTACGTTCAGGCAGCGGTGAATGCCGGACTCCCTGTTGATTCATTCGGTCCGCAGTTGTCGTTCTTTTTTAACGCGCACAATAATTTCTTTGAAGAAGTGGCAAAGTTCCGTGCCGCGCGGCGCATGTGGGCGAAGATCATGAAGAATCGCTTCGGTGCGAAGAACCCCGAAACCATGAAGCTCAGGTTCCATGCGCAAACCGGCGGCTCGACGTTAACCGCGCAGCAAATCGATAACAACGTCGTTCGCGTGACGATGCAGGCGCTTGCGGCAGTGCTTGGCGGGTGTCAATCACTCCACACTAACAGCCGGGATGAAGCACTTGCGTTGCCGACGGAAGAATCCGTTCGTCTTGCCCTCAGAACGCAACAAGTAATCGCTCACGAGACAGGTGTCACTGATACTGTTGACCCGCTCGGTGGCTCATATTTTCTTGAGTCCTTAACAGATGAAATTGAACGGGGTGCAGAAAAGTATATCGAGAAAATAGACGCGATGGGAGGTGCGGTCAATGCCATCGAGAAACAATTTTACCAGACTGAGATTGCCGACAGCGCCTACCGCTACCAGCAGGCTATCGAGAAGAAAGAAAAGATTATTGTGGGTGTGAATGAATTCATTTCGAAGGAAGGTGCTCAGCCGCCGCTCTTTACGGTCAATGAAACCGTCAGGGCTAAGCAAACCGAACGGCTTGCGGTATTAAGACGGGAAAGAGATGGAAAGCGTGCTGAAAAGGCGCTCCAATCGCTCCAGGATGCGGCAGGAAGCGGTAACAATGTTCTCCCGCATATTCTTGAATCTGTGGAAGCGTACGCCACGTTGGGCGAAATTTCAGACGCATTGCGGAAGGTGTGGGGGGAGTATGCCTGAGCTAAACATCGGCTGACGGGCAAAGCTCGTTTAACGAGCACTCAGCACATTGCGGATTTCTTGCTTTGCACACTTTCCTTCCGTGCCAAATCATTAAATGAGGAAAGATAATCCACTCTTTCCTCGGGATAATTTCCATTAAATCCTTCTCGATCTTTTCAGGTGTTGTTTCTTTTGTAAATCCAAGCCTGCCTGACAACCGCTGTACGTGCGTATCAACTACAACTCCTGCCGCTTTGCCGAAAGCGTTTCCTAAAACCACATTGGCAGTTTTTCTTCCAACTCCCGGCAACTCGAGAAGTTCTTCCATTGTTGACGGAACTGTTCCGCCATATTTTCCTATCAGCATCGTACAACATCCAATGATATTCTTTGCTTTCGCACGGAAGAAACCTGTGGAATGAATATCCCGCTCAAGCTCATGCTGGGGAGTATGCATGAAATCTTTCGGTCCGTGGTATTTTCTAAAAAGATCCTTTGTAACAATGTTGACGCGTTCATCGGTACATTGTGCAGAAAGGATTGTGGCTATAAGAAGTTCAAATGGATTCGAATGCTCGAGCGCTGTCTTGGCTTCAGGGTGTGCCCGCTTTAATCTTCGGATAATTTCTTTGACGTTGGGAAGGGTTTGATTTTTCATGAGAACAGGTAACAATTGATAATGTGTTCATTGATTCATTGAATCATTTCTTCAATGAACCAATGATGAATTGACCCAATGTTTCAATGTATTGCCTCTTCCAGCCGTATGTCTCCAAACGTCTGGGAAACCATAATAGAGAGCCTGTTTGTAGCTGTCGCCTGGGTCGAAGAAAATGTCTGCTGTGAAGTGGAAATTCCCCCCTTGTGCTGGCCGAGAATAGTCTGGCTTCCGAAGACGGTCGTCGAAAAGATTGCATAGCCTGCGTTCTTCGGCATGATAATCGTCGTACTGCCGAATGTGCCGCGGACGCGCAGTTCATGCGTTCCTTCCGCAATCTGAATTCGGGAGAGGTCAAGCCGGATGTCGCCGAACAATGTCGATGCGGATCCTCCTTTGAAATTCTGTGAAGAAAGAACAGTCACAACATCGCCAAAGACATTTGATTCATGAATAAGATCCATTGACACGGAGCCTTGCTGTGACTCTGACTGCGGGGCAGCTGTATGTTTAGACTGATTGCGTTTTAAGAGAATGCTGAAGCCGAAGAAAATGAGAATCAAAGGCCAGAAGTTTTCAAAGATTTCCGTAAAATCGGCGTATCCCATGTTATCGAGGAACAACACTATTCCGAACGCGATAAGGACAAAACCCCAGAACAAATTTTGCATAGTACTTTCCTTTAGATCTCAGTTATTTGTTCAAAAACTTTACAACCTGCTTCAGGTTATACGTGTTGACCACATTGTTCTTCTCGAGCCAGCCTTTGCGCGCAATGCCGACACCGTACCGTACATCCTTCAATCCGGCGACCGCATGAGCGTCGGGATTAATGGAAATCATGACCCCTTTTTCTTTCGCGTATTTGACTAACCGCCAGTCAAGATCAAGCCGGAACGGGTGGGCATTGATTTCAATTATCTTTCCGTAATCGGCAGCGGCGTGAATAACGTCAATCATATTGACCGGATACCCGTCCCTCTGTAATAGTAACCTGCCGGTTGGGTGCCCGAGCATGGTAACGTATTTATTTTTAATCGCCGAAATAATTCTCTTGGTGCCTTCTGCTTCCGTCATTTTGAATTTACTGTGAATCGAGGCAACGACGTAGTCGAAACTTGCGAGGACGTTGTCGCTCCAATCTACACCTCCGGCCGGGAGAATATCGACTTCAGTTCCTTTGAATAATCTGAAATTCTTGAAGGAAGCATTGAGTTTGTCGATTGCTTTGTGTTGTTGCTTCACTTTTTCTTCACTCAATCCGCCTGCGTATGCGGCGATTTTGCTGTGGTCGGCGATGCCCAGGTATTCCCACCCGAGTTTCATTGCGCCTTCCGCCATTTCCTCAAGTGTATTGTTTCCGTCACTGTATGTGGTGTGGCAGTGAAATGTGCCCCGGAGGTCCTTTTCTTCCAAAAGTGAAGGAAGTTTGCCGTCCGTAGCCGCTTCAAACTCACCCATATTCTCACGGAGTTCGGGAGGGACATACTCAAGATCGAGCGCTTTGTAAATATCTTCTTCCGATGCACACTTGATAAGACGTTTTGCCTTGCCTCTTGTTTCATCCGAGCCGAGTTTCGAAAAGCCGTACTCGTTCAGGCTCCATCCGAATTTCTTTGAGAGGGTGCGCATCTCCACGTTATGTTCTTTGCTTCCGGTAAAATAGGCGAGGGCAAAGGGATATTCCTCTGGCTCAATTACACGCAAGTCACAGTTAATGCCGGTTTTAAGAAGCACACTCGACTTTGTTTCACCTTTGGCGATAACGGATTCCACATCCTCATGCTTCGTGAATTTCTCGATAATAGCCGGAGCGTCTTTCTTTTTCGCGGCGGCGAGAACATCGATATCACCGATGATTTCTTTCTTGCGGCGAAGACTTCCTGCCACCTCGCATTTCAGAACCCCTTTGACTGATGAGATGGATTGAAGCATCCGGTCAGCCGCTTCCCGTCCCTGAGAATAGAGATGCTTTTCCGCATGTTTGTTCAGACGATCAATGCTTTGGAGAATATTTTCTTCCGTCTTCTCGCCGAATCCGTCAAGCTTTGCAAGCTTGTGCTGTTCAATCGCTTTTTTCAGCTGTTCGATGTTGGAAATCTTCAGCTTGTCGTAGAGGATTTTTATGCGCTTAGGTCCCAGACCCTGTAACCGCATCATGTCGAGCAAACCGGCAGGAAGGGAGCGTTTGAGCTCTTCATGATATTCGATTTTTCCTGTCTGTACCGCCTCGATGATTTTATCCGCAAGTCCTTTGCCGATGCCTTTAATGTTGTAGAGCTCTTTGGTTTCAATAAGTGTGGGAAGGTCCGCTGTAAGTGCGCCGACGATGCGCGCCGCGTTATGAAAGGCAATGCATTTGAATTTATTTTCGCCCTTCAGTTCAAGCAGTGTGCCGATTTCATCAAGGGCGGCGGAAAGCTGGTCCTTATTCATGAAAACAAAATGATAAGATATTGAGTAGTTAAGATGCTGAGATAAACAATCGCAAACGTATTAAGCCGCGAGGGGTTCGTCTTCCTGCTGCTGAAAGAATGCCGCCACATTTTCTTTGTACCGGGAAAGTGCGTCAACAATCGGCTGAAGCGTAGTGTACTGCATCAGCTCAGCCCGTAATTTCGAGATGCCCGGCTGGGCGTGGAGGTAACCGCTGTAATGTTTTCTGAATTCCAGCACGGCGCGTTGTTCGCCTTTGTATTCGACTGACGTCGTGAGGTGATCCATCATGGTGTTCATGCGGATGTCAAATGACGGCTCCGGCAGCAGCGTTCCGGTGTTCAGATAATGTTTGATGTGTGAAAAAATCCACGGATTGTTAATTGCCGCGCGGGCAACCATAACGCCGTCGCATCCCGTGGAATCAAAAACGGACTTTGCGATTTGCGGTGAGTTGATATTTCCATTGACGATAATCGGTATTGCGACCGCCTGTTTTACAAGCGAAATCCAGCTGTAGTCCGGGTCGCCGGAGTGTCCCTGCGCCCGCGTGCGGCAATGGATGGTCAGCGCCTGCGCGCCGGAGTCTTCAACCATTTTCGCGACATTCACGATGTTGATGGAACTCTGATCCCAACCGAGGCGGGTCTTAACAGTAACAGGAAGTTGTACCGATTTGACAACGGAGGAAATAACCGAGCTCATTTTCGGCAAGTCTTTGAGGAGGCCAGCGCCTGCGCCGCTGCCGACAACATTTTTTACCCAGCATCCGCAATTGATGTCAATGAGATCAGGCTGAAGCTCTTCCGCCATTTTCGCAGCTCCGCCCATTGATTCTTCGGCTCCGCCGTAAATCTGGATGCCGAACGGGCGTTCCTCTTCCATGAAGCGCATTTTTAATTTTGTCTTCTTGGAGTTGCGGACAAGTCCTTCACAGTTGACGAACTCGGTATAGGTGATATCGGCACCGAGCCGTTTACAGACAAGACGGAAGGGAATGTCTGAGACATTCTCCATCGGAGCAAGCAAAACAGCCTGATGTATGTTGATTTTGCCGATTTTCATAAGGAATCAGTACAAAATTATCCAAAAATCTTGTGGAATCCAAATGAGGTTTATGGTTGGAGTCCTTATTTGAAAATCATGCTTCAACTTTGCAGAGCATGCGATGATCCTGTGCGGAGGCGCCAAAGGCAAAGAAGAGGCGAGACCCTGAGCGGAGGCGAAGGGTCGAGATCCCGAGCGAAGACGAATGATGTTGATCCTGAGCGGAGGCGAAGGATCGTTTATGTCAAATCGGGACACCACCTTGTGGTTGGAGCATAATCAAGGGAAGATTCAAATTGCCACTAAGACACTGGGACACGAAGGTGCACGAAGAATAATCCTATTTCATGAAGATGACTTTCTTGGAGTCAGTAAACTCCCCGGCGATCATGCGGATGAAATACATGCCGGTCGGTACCGGAAGCCCGCGGCTGTCCTGGCCGTTCCACTCCAGCCTGTATTTGCCGGCGGATTTTTCTTCATTCAGAAGCGACGCAATTTTTCTTCCAAGAAGATCGAAGACTGCAACTTCTACGTGTGACTGTCGCGGCAATTCAATCCTGAACTCTGTCGTAGGGTTGAACGGATTCGGATAGTTCTGCGAAAGAAAGAATTGCGCGGGAAGAGCCTCTTTGATAACTCTGACAGAAACAGAGTTGATGCTCTGATCTTCAATGGTAATTGTTCTGTCCTCAGACAATTCGGATATTTTCCCTCCGTACATCAACTGAAATTTACTTGGTTCCTCCGGATGTCGTTCCCACCCGATTGTTATCGGGTATTCAGCGGACTGTATGCTGATGGGAATATCGATGGAGGTAAAGTGGTTGTCGGGATATGTTTCAGCCATGCCCTGAGTTGCGGTGAACCGGGCATCAAACCCTCCTAAAGGGGGACGGGGAGGTAATTCAAAGTAACTTTTTTCGGAGTGCAGATTTTGCTCACTGCCTACATAAAGAGTTTGCCTGGTTCCGTTCGGGTTTGAAATACGAATTGTATTCATTCTCAGTAAATCGGCATCGATTGCAGCTGGCTCCTCTTTAGGTATCGCGTTCTGACAAGATAATGTGAGCGTCCCTTGTCCGGTGACCTTCACCCAGTACCCTCTTCCCGGGTCAATGACAGATGACTGGAAGAAGCCTCCGTCATAACTAAAGAAGGGTGAATTTATCACAGTACCGCCTCCGGGAATGATGGAACCCACAGGCACGAAACAGGAAATGGAGCCGATAAGATTCCATTTATCATTTACATTGATAGTCATTGTAGAGCAACTGTTCACCGGTGCGCCGCCGGCAGCTTGCCCGCCGCTGAACTTCATCCAATAGCCTTTACCCAATTCGAGCGTGTCACGGATAAGATATCCATTCGTGTATGAGAATGCGGGTGAAATAGCTTGAGGAAACAGATCGGATTTTTTAAAACTGACACTTTCCGGCTGGCACGGAACCGAAACCAGGTTCCAGCCGTCTCTTACCACAGACGTTGCATTGGGAGTCAGTCTGATGCACCAGTCGCTCCGCGGCTTGGTTTCTGGAGGATAGCCGTCTTTGCTGAAGAGCGCCCACCGTTTGAACGATCCGCTGCCATCCTGCAATCCAACCAAAAACGGTATATTTTCTTCAACTGATTCTATACCTTCATATTGGAATTCTATTGTTCCATCGCATTTGTTAAATATGACGCGAAATGTATTCTGAATGGTTCCGCTTGCACAGCCGTCACTTCCCGGCAAACTATCCCACTCGACGATGAACTGGCACGGATTGCCGTTGTCGCCATACACTACTCTCCCGCAGGAGCCGACAGTATCTGCCAGGCTCAAGTCTGACCAGAACGGGGCAATGAACATCGGAGGCATGTTGCCATCTGTCTCCGTGCGGTCATCATATTGAGCCGAAGGGAAGTTCCAGTTGGATGTGTAAAATCCGCCTGAGTTGACATCGAGTGTATCAAGCGGTGATTTTGAGAGCGCGAGTGCGCCGTTAATGCCGGCCCACGCGTAGCGGAACGTATCGCCAAAGACCACAAAGTTGCTTCCCATATCGATCGGGCCCGATGTACCGTCATCCAGTTTTTTTATCAGCACTCCCGGGGGGGTGGGAGAACTCCATGGTGGGAGTTCAGGTGAGTCAAAAAAAGATGCTTCGGTGATCGTTGTCCCGTTTTCCCGGATTACCTGCATGACACACGTTATCGCGGTGTCGACCGAGTACCAGTCGTTCTGCAGGCTAACTACTTGGTACGACAATGGACCTGAAAAACCTTCGACAGAATCGGGATCGGTTGCTACCACCCGGTACTGTACGCGGCCTCCTGCAGGCTGTGCGGGTAGATCTGCTTCCCATGTATCGCCGCCGATATGGCTCATCGGGATGTCAGGTTGTGCAACTTCGTTCACGCTGTACCGGAGTACAGCCCCTGTAACACCGGCGTTACCCGGGTTCCCGATGTTACAATCTGTAATGGTTGCCTGTATAGTTTTTGGTCCGGCATCAAATGTGGTTTGGATATCCGTTACATCCTCTACCACTGGTGGGGCATTCGTGTCGACCGACATGCTGAACCAGATGTTGAATGCCGCAAGAGACAACGAGTCGCCATCGAATCCGGCCATTGCCCGCCATCCTCGCGACAGGTGTTCGGTGGTGAAGTTGGTGCAGTTGGATGGTGGGGTGTTGTCATGCTCATAGAACATCCAGGCACGGGATGGATAATCCGTGTCGTTCGTTCCTGCTCTGAATGTTGAGACCGCCAATTCTGTCGGCACTTCTTCTGTCGGATGAAAAGCAAGATGGTAATCAATTCTTATCGAGATGAATATCTGGTCTCCGGCAATTACGCTAATGGGTCCACTAAGATCTGACATGGCCGCCGTTGAGATTGAATCCGGTCGGACATCAACAGGAAATCCTCCAAATCCCCACAATTCTTCTCCGTGCGGTGGAGTCGAAGGTGGTGTCGGTGCGGTTGTTGTCGACACCCATGGTCCGGTTGCAACGTCTTGGGTCTTTGCAATTCCGCCGTCCCAATCATTACTGTTCAGCCAATATCCCCAACTCTGACAGGGAGGGGGGTAATCTCCGGGACGGGCTCCGGGACCAAAAGTTGGTCCAATATTTGATTTTAGTATACTGACGTTAAGCACCAAATCCCAGTCACCAATCAAATGACCATTTAGCCAGCTCACTGAGTCAATTGATCCAGTCGCCGGTACAACGAACCATTGGCCAAAGGCCCCGAAGTGGGTTCCTTCCATTTTCCAGTTTGGTACGTATTGATCCGGATGGTAACCGAATGTTATGCGGTCATTGCAGGTTGGCGAAGAAGTGACGTAACGTTGCTGGCAGAATGCAATGGATGCATACAGGAGGAACCCGACGATGATAAGGAGATGGCGCATACTTTCCTCTGCGAAATAAGCAACAAGTGAAATCTATACAAAAAAGTAACGAATCATGCCCGGAGAGTCAATAGGTAAAATCCCCCATTACGTCCCATAAACGGTTCAAAGAATGATATTTTCAATCTGTTCCCGGACCAAATGTTACTTTAGTAAAACGATTTTCTTCGAATCAGTAAACTCCCCGGCGGTCATGCGGATAAAATACATGCCGGTCGGTACCGGAAGCCCGCGGCTATCCTGGCCGTTCCACTCCAATCTGTACTGACCGGCGGATTTTTCTTCATTCAGAAGTGAGGCTATTTTTCTTCCAAGAAGATCGTAGACTGCAACTTCAACATGTGACTGTTGTGGCAATTCGATCCGAAACTCTGTTGTCGGGTTGAACGGATTCGGATAGCCCTGAGAAAGGGCAAACCTGGCCGGGATCTTGTCTTTTATCACTCGAAGGACGATTGTGTTGCCGTTGATAGCAGTGATAGTGGCGTTTTTATTATCTGACAACTCAAATGATTGATGTCCATAAATCAATCGAAAATGCCCGTATTCATCAGAGCTATTTTCAAGATTGACGGTGAACGGAGGTGCAGATGACTGAATAGTTATCGGAAAATCTGCAAGTGTAAACAAAGTCTCGGGAAATACCGCGACCGTACCCTGGGTAGAAACAAAACGTGCATCAAATCCTCCCGCAGGTGGTAAAGGGGGTAATTCGTAATAACTTACTTCATGAGGAAGCATGTTTTGTTCTACAATGTAGAGCGATTGTATATTTCCATTTGCATCAGAAATATTAAGCTTATTAGCGTTCTCCAACGAATGGTCGATATGATACGGTGTTGTCATTGGAGGATTTGTCGGACATGTCATTGTAAGTGTGCCGTCCCCGGTTATTTTAACCCAATATGCTGCCCCGGGATAAATAACTGTTGATGGATAGTAGGCTCCTGCATAACCGTAAAAAGGTGACGCAGCAACCGTTCCACCTCCCAAAATAATAGAAGATGTCGGGACAGGACATGAAATCGATCCAATCAGATTTATTCCATCATGCACGACAAAAGTGTAAGTTGAACATGTTTTTACATTCAAATTTCCCAAACAGTCACCATTGAATTTCATCCAGTATCCTTTACCCGTTTCCAATGTATCCGCTATGACGTAACCCCCATTAAACGAAAATGCTTTTGAAACTGCTTGTGGAAAAAGATGTGTTTTGGCTGAGTTGCTATCGACAGGTTCGCATGGCATAGATACCAGGTTCCATCCGTCGAGAATTGCCAAGCAGTCTTTTGGTGTCATCTTTATGCACCAGTTCTCATGTGGCCGTGTGTCTTCCGGGTATCCGTCTTTATTAATAAAAATCCATTGACCTGTCATATCGTCACTATTTTGTATGCCGATAAGAAAAGGTTGCCAGTTATCAACAGCGGCATTCCATTCGTATTGGAACTCAATGGTTCCATCACATCTGTTAAGAATAACACGAAACGTATTGTCGGTGTATGCGCCTTGTCCACAGCCATCAAAGGTTGTCAGACTATCCCATTCAATAATAAATTGGCACGTGTCACCGTTGTTGCCATATACTATTCTGCCGCAGCTGATATTGTTATCACCCAGAGTTAAATCTGTCCAGAGGGGGGCGATAAACATGGGAGGCATTCTTCCTCCGGTAGTATACCGGTCAGAATATTGCGGATAAGGAAAATCCCAACTGCTCGAGTACTGGCCTCTCGCATTTACATCGATTGTATCAGTGGGAGACTTTGAAAGTGCTATACCACCATTCACGCCGATCCACGCGTAACGAAATGTATCGCCAAAAATATCAAAGTCTCCTCCCATGTCGAATGGCCCTGCTGTTCCATTTTCCAGTGCATTATTGCTTGGTCCAATGGCAGAACCGAAAAACGAATCCCGTGGAACTGTGGCTCCATCATCCCTTATGCTTTGCATCGCACAATTTGAAGATGTGTCAATCGAATACCAGTCGTTGCCAAATGTCAGGATGCGGAATTCTTCGTATGCTGAATATGCAGTAGCACTGTCAATATCGACAGCCTTAATCCTGTAACGTATTGTACTGCCCCCTGGATAGGAAGGGATGGTGCCTTGCCAATGGTCTCCGCCGACATTCATCATAATGACGCTCTGTGCCTCAACATCATTTACGATGTATTGGATTTGCGCACCGGCGACACCGGCATTTCCTGGATTTATGATATTACAATCAGTAATAAATGCAGAAACTTCGTACGGTCCCCAATCGAATGTTGCAGGACTTATCACATGTACGTCGATTTCCGGAGGAACATTGGTCGTTACCGTCATTCCATACCAGATATTGTAGGGTAAAACATCCAGCGAGTCTGCGTTGGCTGCTGACCCTCCTCTCGCTACCCAGCCCTGCTTGACGCTATCCACCGGCATGCCTGAACAGCTTGTCGCCATCCCTTCATGTTCATAAAATTTCCAATTCGGGGAAGGATAATCTGGGTCGCCGGTACTTGTACGAAATCCCGATGCACCCCAGGTTGTTCGTACCTCGGTTCCGGCTTCAATATGACCTCCTTCGGCATTATTCTCATGATTAATACGCATTGAAATAAAAATCTTGTCTCCAACCTTTACATCGATTGGTCCATTAAGGTCTGACATTACTGCGAAGTTCACCGCATTTGGTTTTATGCGAACCGGGTACCCTCCCAATCCCCAAAGTTCTTCACCAAAGGGAGGAGTTGACGGAACGGGCGAGTTGATTGTGGAAATCCATGTTGTTTCCGTCGCATCTTCAATAAAAGCCGCGATGCCGTTGTCCGGATCGTTGGTGTTTCGCCAGTATCCCCAGTTCTGGCATGGCGGGTTGAACGGTCCCGGTCGGGCTCCCGGACCGTATTCCTTGGAAATATTAGAGCGATGTACCCGGAGATAAATGGTGGAATCGTACGCACCTATGGTCGAAGAGTTCATCCAAAAGATCGTATCGATAGTTCCGGATGCCGGCACGACAAACCATTGACCAATGACATCCCTGTGATAGCTTCCAAAACTTGAAGTGATGGGAAACGCCTCAGGGTGGTAACCAAATGTAAACTTGTCGGTACACGTGTCCGCAGAAGAAGCTATCCCATGTGAGCGTCGCTGTATAATGGTGGCTGAATTTTCCTCCTGTGAAAGCGGTATTACCTCTGAATTGGGAGAAATGAGGTAGCGCTGTTGCGATGCCATCTCTGCTGTGATGAACATGGAAAAGAAAAGAAGTAAACAAATCCGCATGTTACGCATCCTCCGTTTGAACGTTTCTAGAATAAGTTCATTAAATCATTTGATGAAGATTACTTTTCTGGAATCAGTAAAATCCCCGGCGGTCATGCGGATGAAGTACATGCCGGTCGGGACCGGAAGCCCGTGGCTGTCCTGGCCGTTCCACTCCAATGTAAACGAACCCGGAGGTTTGTCATCGTTCAGGAGTGTTATAATCTTCCTTCCCAGGATATCAAAAACCGAAATCTCAACTCGCAAAGCAGCTACTACGTCTACCCGGAAGCGCGTAATTGGATTGAACGGGTTTGGATAATTTTGTGACAGGGCAAATTTGTTCGGAATGGCGCCATCGCTAACACGCAGAATCAACTGATGAGTGCTTGCATCATGAATGATAGTAGTTCCCTGATCCGATATCGAAACTGTTTGCTCACCGGCAGTAATTTCAATATGCTTTGATTCCATGGGATGGATATTCCATGAAAGGGTGATGGGATATTTAGCGGATTGCAGTTGTATAGGAAATACATTCGGCTGTTTGGTTGTTTCCGTGTATGTTTCAACCATTCTTCCTCCTGTGCTGAACCGGACGTCAAATCCGCCATCCGGGGGCGGAGGGGGAAGCTCAAAGTAACTCAGCTCCTGTTCAATAAGGTTATCTTTCCCGAAGTACAATGTTTGAGAGCGTTTCAATTTGTCTGTAAAGGTGATTGAGTTCATCTCAGTGAAATACGTTTGGGCTGGTGGCGAAAGCCGTTCGGCTGCGGCTGAGAGTGAGTTCAGTGTGAGTGTACCGGCTCCGGCGATTTTTGCCCAATATCCATGCCCTGGGTTTAAAATAGTTACCGGATAATATCCTCTTTCATATCCGAAAAATGGCGATACCACGAAAGCTCCTCCCGGAGTGATAGTACCTGTCGAAACAAATCCGGAAACAGAGCCAATTATGTTCCATTTATCCTGCACCGGTATTGTCAATGACGATTGCCATATCCCGGGGACTCCCGCCCGGTGTGCTTCCACAAATTTCATCCAATATCCCAGTCCGTTGACAAGCGTATCGACCGGACCCTTCAAACCAAACGCACGCGAAGTTCCGTTGGGAAAAATGTGTGTTACCGCGTAGTTGCCATCTCTCGGTATCCCGGCGACGGAAATGAGGTTCCATCCATCATCCACTGTTGCCCCGGCAGTGGGAGTCATTGTGTAACACCAGTTTGATCGTGGCCGGATTTCCCGGGGGTAACCTTTATCATTGAGTGACACGTAAGAGGCAAAGGGTAACTCATCTTTCTGCATACCAGTCAGTCCTGCGGAGGAATATCCTGCATACCAGTCAGGACCATATTGAAATTCAACAGTACCGTTACACCGGTTAAGAACCACCCGGAATGTAATGTTGGAGGAATAAATACCGTCCCAATGGTGATACCCTAAGGAATTCCACTCCACTATAAACTGACACTGATCGCCTCCGTTGCCGTAGTAGATATTGCCTAAAGAAGTAGATGCAGTATCCTGACCGAGTGTGAAATTTGTATAGAATGGTGCGATAAACATTTTGGGAACGCCAAGTACATCAGCCGAATCACCCCTTCCATGATGGAGATCAACAGAAGGGATTGTCCATGCACTGTTATATTGACCGTTTGCGCTGATATCCATGGTGTCAGTTGCAGATGATGTTAACGCAAGAGCTCCGTCTACACCGATCCAAGCATAATGGAATGCTTGACCGAATAACATAAAATTGCCGCCCATCTCAAACGGTCCTGCGGTTCCGTTATCCTTCGAATCTTGTCCGGAACCGGGATATGACGGGCTGAAGAAACTTGAGGAAGGAATAGAAGTCCCCGTAAGATGAATATCTTTTTGTGTAGTGCAGGTAGATGTATCAAGCGTGTACCATGTGTTGCCAAAACCAATAATCCTGAATTCCTTGTAATCGGAGTACGACACAGCTAAGTCCAGGTCTTCGGCTTTGACGCGATATCTGACAATATGATCGCCTGACCGTGCAGGGAGAACAGCTGACCACAGGTCGTGGTACATATCTGCTCGAACCATGTTTTCATCCGGCTGAGGGATACCGTCCACACTGTATTCAATGGTTGCCTGTGTGACTCCATCACTCGGCGATTGAAAACCGTGACAGTCTTTTATTTCAGCATCAATATAAGCAGGCATGCCCTCAAGGACAGGACGCGCCCCATCATCCATGATAACGGGCGGAGAATTTTCCGTGACAGTCATACTATACCAGATGCGATAGAGCCCTACAGTGAGAGAGTCGGAGTTAAAAAAGTTTCCTCTTGCCATCCATCCGCGTCGTACGCTGTCTATACTCAGGCCATTGCAGTAAGGGGTTCCGTTGTCATGCTCATAAAATTTCCATACGCGGGAAGGGTAGTCTGATGATAACGTGTTTGTACAGAATGTTTCTCCTCGGATTGTGGTAAATTCTTCCCCGGGATAATGAGGATCTGATAATGCGAGTCCCGGATCATAATTGGTGCTGAATGAAATGAAAAAAACATCTCCTTTTGTTACCTGAAGTGGATACGCGTCATTAACAATGATTTGTTGCACCGTATTCGGCTTTCCCACCACAGGATATCCCCCCGGAATCCATAATTCTTCGCCGAACGGAGGGGATGAAGGAAGGGGTGAGTTAAGGATTGTGGATATCCACGTCGTATCTGTTGCTTCCTCTATGAACGGCGCTATCCCCATGTCTTTATCATTGGTATTTTGCCAATATCCCCACATCTGACACGGCGGGTTGTATGGCCCCGGTCGAGCTCCGGGTCCGAATAAGGGGCCGATGTGGGATTTATGTATTCGGATGAGTATCAAAGAATCAAGACTCCCAACGCTTGATCCGGTCATCCAATAAATTGTATCGATGGTTCCTGTAGCCGGTGCCACATACCATTGTCCAATCACGTCGCGGTGTTTTGCACCTAAAGACCAAATTCCCCAACAGGGTGGTTCCGGAAAACCAAATCCGGTCGGACATTTTTCCGAGCTTGTCTGTATTCTTGTCCTTACTAAATCAGTAGAGTTATCTCCCGGTGATATAGGGGTAACATCTTGGTCAGGAGCAATAAGAAGCCGCTGTTGCGAGTCCGCATCAGTGAGTAGAAGAATGAACAATGATATGATAAGCGTACATCGCATATAGTTCCTCCGAAACATACGCTGTAGAATTCAACTAAAATTAACAAATCAGATTGACTAAGTCAATCTGACCTCCCTGTTGTTGTTGATACTTTCCGTGAATTGAGGAGATATTCCTCCGAATAAAAATGCCTGCCGGTATTCACTCAACCGGCAGGCTTCATCTGGTACCCGTTCCTGAACTGAGAACGTTATTTTAATAACATCATTTTCTTTACCTGATGAAACTCGCCGTCATTCACAACAATACGGTAGTAATAGACACCGGTAGAGAACTGCGAAGCGTCGAATTCAACTGTGTTGTCGCCTTCACTCAGTTCTTCACGGTCAATTAACGTTGCGATCTCTTGTCCGAGTATCGAATACACTTTCAGGCTCACAATAGCATCCTGTGGTAACGTGAAGTCAATTGCAGTTGTCGGGTTAAACGGATTCGGATAGTTCTGTGAGAGTGCAAATGTTTTGGGAACGTCATACAGCTCGCTGTAATCGAAATATTGCTGAGGCTCTTGTGCCGGTTCCGCTGCCTGCAGGAAGTCGACAAGGACAAGGGCCCTTGCCCCGGTGGTAATTGTTCCGCCAATCGGTTTAAGAATGGTGGGGGAGACAAATCCGATGGTGTCAAATCTTCCGTTAAATTCATCGTTAATGCGTTTGAGCAAATTCGCAACGTCCTCAAACGTATAACCGCCTTTAAATCCCGATGAATCACAGGAGAGAACCCTGTCTGCTTTTTCAGCGATCTGGCTGATAGTCTGTCCGTTGTAGGGATGTCCCGGATCATTAATGTCATTGAACACAAGCTCGCCTAACCCGGCGGGAGTCTTTCCATGTGCGCTTGCGAGGATATTTACTTTAAGCGTCAGCAATTCTCCCAACAGCCTGTTGCCGCGGTCGGCAGATCCTTTGTGGCGCACAAGTTTGTCGGGTGCGGTTGCCTTTTGAATTTTTGTTACTCCTTTGCTCGAGATCGTATCAAGGCAATAAGGAGTACCGGACTGAAATAAGTCGAGCCCTTTTGCCTTTTTGTACAATGTTTTTAAAACATCTTTCCATTTAAAATGACGCATGCGCTTAATGGAATCTGCGCCGACATCAATAGGGAAGACCCCCTGCATCTGGAGCTCTTCGCCTACGTTATTAATATTCGGCATATGATACATTAACATGCTTGTTCCTTCGTCGGGCAAGACAAGCCCGCCCAGTGGTTCGAGCGGCAAACCGGAAGCCTTCCAATACCATTTTTTGGCAGTGAGAACTTTTCCCTTGCCTTCACAAACACAAATCGTTGTTGAATCTCCGTCGTTGACGGTACCGCCGCTGTAGGTGATTTTCTGCGGTTTTGTCGGATCAACGGCAGTGGGGGTTGCGTTAAAAATTCCGTAGGAAAGATGAGAAGTGATAATCTGGCTCCACTCCACATACAGTTCATCAGCGGTGGCTCCGGAAATATTGAGGAACGAAAAGCACCCCTGGCTTCCCGATGGTTTACGTTTTTCCGCTTTACCGACTTTTCCTTTTGAATCCTTTGCCAGGCCGATACTGTCGCTTTTGAATGTCCTGAATTTTCGTCCGTCGCCGATGACAATATCGACAAACGATCCGGTGAGGCCGTTAAACGATTCATTCGTAAAGCTTGTCTGGCTTGTCATATCAACGTTGCCAAAAATCAACCCGCCTTGTCCGTCGGTAAGGTAAAACCCCCCGCCGCTGATACTGCCGAGTCCCGCCTGCCAGGAAAGTGTAATGCCTGTTCCTTCGGGAGAGCTGCGGCGGAACACCAGCCGGTAGACATCCCGCTGGTAATCTGAAATTAATGTTCGAAGGTCGAGGTCGAGTCCCTGTCCGAATGCAAACCCGCCTGTCGGATCAGCTGAGCGGAAATCAGCAAACTGATTTGATCCAGGAGGAGGGATGGGCGGTAATTCGGTTTCTCCGAGAGAGGCGTCAATACCAAAGGTTGCGGAGGTATGTTTACCGATGGTAACGGAATCCATCCACCCGGATCCGTCTGCCGCATAAATGGTGATGCTGAAATTTGTCTGACTGCGGGCGAATTGGAAAGTAATAAATACAAGCGCAAGCAACGCAGTAGTAAAGAAGCCGTTATGATTTCTCATGATCGCCCCGAATTGAATTAAATGAAAATGTGATATTGAAGAAAGTGCACCGTCCCTCCCGTTCGGTAAACGGGAGAGACGGTGTGCGTGGTGTTACTTCAGTAATGTGACTTTTCTGGAATCGGTGAATTGTCCTGCGGTCATGCGTATAAAATACATTCCGGTCGGGACGTTCAAGCCCTGGTCATCCTGTCCGTTCCACTCCATCGAATACGAGCCTGCTGCCTTTTCGCCATTCAATAGAGTGGCGATCTTTCTTCCGAGAATATCGAAAACAGCGACTTCGACCTGCGAAGTCGCAGCGACATCCACCCTAAACCGTGTTGACGGGTTAAAGGGATTCGGATAGTTCTGCGAAAGTGCGAATTCTTTCGGTACAATTCCATCCGTAACGCGGATGATGATAGCATTGACGCCGGCATCCGTGATAACTTTTGTTCCTATACCTGATATGGAGGTTGATTTGCCGCCCACGATTAATTCAAATCCTCCGGATTCGTCAGAATGCATATTCCAGCTGACAGAAATCGGATATGAGGCAGATTGGATTCCGATTGGAAAGTCAGATTTTTGGTTCGCAGTCCGTGTGTAAGTTTCAACCATCCTTCCAGAGGCGCTGAAGCGCGCGTCAAATCCGCCCGCGGGAGGAGGTGGAGGGAGCTCAAAGTAACTGATATCCCGCGTTAGTGCTTTCTCATCGCCGAAATAAAGTGTTTGTGCTCTACCGTTTTTGTCCCGGATAGTTATCGTATTCAAACCATCAAGACCTAACTCGGAGACTGTCGGCGGGGCTTTTGGCAATGCCGCGGAGGCGTTTAATTGCAGTGTCCCCGCTCCATTGACTTTTACCCAATATCCCTGGCCGGGTGCTAAGCTGGTGGTAGCATTGTATCCACCGGCATATCCGTAATATGGCGATACGATAGCAGTTCCTCCCCCGGGAACGATTGATGCTGTGGGAACGAAACCGGAAACCGAGCCGACCATATTCCATTTATCCTGGACATTGACAATAACACTTGGATTGAATGTTCCTGCAACACCGCCTGCCTGCTGGTTGCCGTTGAATTTCATCCAATACCCGGGACCATTGCTGAGTGTTGTCTGCGATGTATAACCCGTTGTATACGCAAACGCAGCGGAAGTAGCCTGCGGGAATAAATGCGTCTTCGCATAATTAAGGTCATTGGGAATATTTGCTACGGAGACCATATTCCATCCGTCATTTACAAGTGCCCCAACAGCCGGATACATCTTGATGCACCAGTCATTTCTTGGTTTTGTTTCGTACGGATAGGTTTGGCGGTTGATATAGAGCCACCCGGGGTTCGGTCCTGAAGTAGCGTTCGAATCCGCCTGCATGCCGACGAGCGCCGCGGAATCAAGCCCGTGCGTCCCAACCTTATTGTACTGAAACTCTACTGTTCCATCGCAGCGGTTTAAGATTACCCTGAACGTCGTTTCATCGGGCGTTGATCCGTCTTGGTCAAACGCGCCGGCGGAGTCCCACTCGACAATAAACTGGCAAGGATTACCATTATCTCCATAGAGAATGCGTCCAAACATTCCGGTAGAATCTTCAACAATGTGATCGGCCCAGAAAGGAGCCAAGATCATCGGTGACATATTATTTGCTCCTGCTGTGTCAAACCTTCCATGATGCTGATCGTACGGGAAATCCCAGAATGTATTGGCAAAGCCGTTGGAGTTTACATCATTAGTATCTGTTGCCGATTTAGTTAATGCGATTGCGCCGTTTACACCCACCCACGCATAGCGGAATGTATCCCCAAATACCACGAAGTTTGAACCCATATCGAATGGCCCAGCGGTTCCATCATCTGTTGGTGCGGTGCCGGACCCGGGATACGCCGGCACAAAGAACGCCGAGTTTGGTATTTGCGTACCTGTCAAGCGAATATCCTGTTTTACACATGCGATGGAGGTGTCCACAGAATACCATTCGTTCCCTAATGAAAGAACGCGGTATTCTCTCGCCGCTGTTGAGTCACCCAGATTAGCCGAATCAATGGCAACCAATTTATAAGAAACGGTGCTCCCGGCGGGTTGGCCGGGGATTGTTCCTTCCCATGTTGTTCCACCCAGATATTGCAGATCAATAGGCAGTTGTTCTGTCCCGTTGACGGAGTAGGATATATAAGCGGTCTTTACTCCTGCTGAATCTGGGTTGTCAAGATTGCAATCTTCAATCTCAACATTGAATGTCCTTGGTGATGTGTCAAAAGTTGAATTCAGTTCATCGATACTCAGAAATAAGGGAGGTACATTGGATGTCACAGTCATTGTATACCAAATGGAGAGATGATAACCGCCCCTGGCAACCCAACCTTTACAGGAATAACCCGGTTGGAAGTCGACAACATGCTCATAAAATTTCCAGTTTTGTGAGAGGATTGGGTCGGTGACGACATAACCTTGCCAAGCAGTGTACGCACCTGCAGCTCCTGTGCAGGGGTCGCCATGAAATCCATTAATTCTGAAGTTGATAAAAATTTTATCACCGGCGCTCACGGTTGGTACTCCTAAACCGCCGAGATCGACGGTATTAACCTCGTTTCCATGTGTCAGAACAGGAAATCCGCCAAATCCCCAGATTTCGGTTCCGGTCGGTGGGAATGA
The DNA here is from genome assembly GCA_964523395.1 of uncultured Chlorobiaceae bacterium. GTDB lineage: Bacteria > Bacteroidota > Ignavibacteria > UBA10030 > SZUA-254 > JANYJZ01. The sequence goes on from CAZFXS010000001.1 coordinate 98,032, forward strand.
ATTCGGTCCGTCAACGACTGTTGATAACCATGGTCCCGATGCTTCTTCCGGAAAAGCTGCCACTCCGTTATCCAAATCATTGGTATTTTCGTAGTATCCCCAGCAGGTACTCGTACTTGGAAGAGGATAGCCGTTATAACCGGGACCGTTTCCCGGATAGACGTTGGAGTTATGGATACGAAGGAAAAGAAGCGAATCCTGGGCGCAGACATCGGCTACTGTCCAAAATACGGAATCTATGGTTCCGCTTGCGGGAACGATAAACCAGGACCCGATGACATCATTGTGCAATCCGAAATGTCCTCCATTGGGTGGAAACTTATCGGGACTGAACCCGAATGTTGCTTTGTCTGTGCATGTCATCACCGCGTTTGAGGCGACAATACCATGGTCACGCGCGACCTGGAAGGCGCTCTGTCCTTTGTAGATCGGGAATGCATCGCCGTTTTGTGAGACTATAAATCGCTGTTGCGCGAGGAGAAATTGTGCGGAAAGCAGGAAAAGCGCTACCAAAGTTTTCATGGGATCCTTTCGTTAAGTAAAGGAATTGAAACCGCCTCCGCATGTTAATTTATATTACTTAAAGTATCGTATTTTTTAGGGTTATTGTCAATAGGTGAAGAGAGAAATTAAGAAAAATTTCTCCCGAGAGAGCGGAGGAAAACATGGGATTTTTAAACGCCTATAAGGCTTTGATTACCGCATCACCCATTGCCATGGTTGAAACCGGAGATTGGGGGCTAAGATCCCTGGTAAGCGTCTTTCCTTCCTTAATAACCTTTGCAACGGCATTCTCAATCCTTGTCGCGGCCTGCGATTCACCGATATGATGCAGCATCATGGCAGATGCGAGAATAAGCGCGCAGGGGTTTGCTATATTCTTTCCGGCGATATCAGGCGCGCTGCCGTGAACGGCCTCAAAAAGTGCCACCTTATAGCCGATGTTGGCGCCCGGTGCCATACCCAATCCGCCGACAAGACCGGAACATAAATCAGACAAAATGTCCCCGAAAAGGTTTGTCGTTACGATAAGGTCAAATTGCTGCGGGTTCATGACCAGTTGCATGCACATGTTATCGATGATTTTATCGTTGACCTGAATATCGGAGTATTCCTCGGCAACCTTTTTTCCGGTTTCAAGAAATAATCCGCCGGTAAATTTGAGGATATTTGCCTTGTGTACGATGGTCACTTTTTTCCTGCGGTGTTTCCGCGCGTACTCAAACGCATACCGTATGATACGTTCTGAGCCGGAGCGCGTGACTACACCGATGGTCTCGGCTGCGCTCTTTGCCGGATCGATGTAATGCTCGATTCCGGCGTAGAATTCTTCGGTGTTTTCCCGGAAGACAAATAAATCAATGTCATTCCAGTGTGATTTAATTCCCTCAAGAGACTTTGCAGGGCGGAGGTTTACATAAAGGTCAAATTCTTTTCTGAGAGCGACGTTAACACTGCGGAAACCTGTTCCGATGGGTGTCGTCAGCGGTCCTTTCAGCGCTATGCAATTTCTTTGGATGGATTCGATAACATGCGCCGGGAGCGGATCTTTGTATTTCTCCATTGCCTGGAGGCCGGCTTCGTGACGCTCCCATTCAATCTTGACACCGGTAGCTTCAATAACACGGAGTGTTGCTGCTGTAATTTCCGGACCGATCCCGTCACCCGGAATGAGCGTTACATTGTACATGATGTTCCTTTTTTGGAAAATTTATTGGCTAATGTACGGAAAATTTCTGAATTGAACAATCTTTAGCAGACAACGGTGCTGGCTCAGTTTAAAGAAAAGAACAACGCAGAATCGCAGAGTACGCAAAGAAACGCAGAGCATGAATCCCTTTGCGGTTCTCGGCGACCTCTGCGTCTCTGCGGTGAAAATTATTATTCAAACTGAGCTAGTACCCAGACAAGGGGGATAAAGATTGCTCTGAAAAACTTTTGAGGGATATCAAAGCATTCGTGCGGTACGACGGAAATGTGAGGCAAGGAGGGCAGGTATTTTTTTTGCAAACCTGTTATAACGGTACATGTCGCGGAACAATTCATCCGAATCATTCCCTGTGGTCGCAACAATTTCACGGAGGAGGATAAAATTTTTCGTAGTGAGGTTTGTTCTCCACGCGGTAAACGGTTTCAATGTTCTTCCGATATATTGTGTAAGAAAAAGTGTCGATGCCATTGTTTTATCATGAAGGGTCGGGGTAGTTCTCACCACCTTCAGGCCTAACGTTGTAAAGTATTTATTAATTTTTTTGAGTTTTTGAGAGGGAAGCCGTATCGGGCATACGACTATCACTTTATTTTTTAATGATACAGCCGCACTGTCAGGCCCGAAGAGCGGATGAAGGCCAAGAATATGAACCTGTTGAGGAAGCAGTTCTTTCATCCATTGAATCGGCTGTTCCTTGACTGAACAGACGTCGCAAACGAGTGTTCCCGGGCTGAGAAAGGGTGAGATTTTTTTTAATATGACACGAAGCTTATTGATTGGGACGGCAAGTACAATCAATTTTTTTTGGGAAATATCATGGAGGGCCATACGGGAGTAACCTGTTCCGCGAAGTCCAATTCGTCTGGTATCCATGACAGCGACTGAATGCGTTTTGGCAAGATGGCGGGCGGCAAAAGCCCCGAATCTGCCAACGCCAATAATTCCTACGGGTGTCTTCATGCCTGTTTCTGTACGCGCCGGGAATGGAGAAAGACAGAATGATACACAGCCCTGATAAATTCAGGATCAAGCTGAATTTCACGCGCAAGGGAAAGCTGACGGCTCAGTATGTTTTTTTCCCGTTGACGATCTGGGATAGAAATGTTGTTTTTGCGCTTCCATAATCCGACTTCACGGACCAGTTCCTGTCTCTGACTGAGCAGGATGATGAGCATTTCGTCTATAAAATCGATTTGCTTTCGCAAACCGGAAACACCGCCTTTTTTTTGCGTCATCGCCTGACGAAGCAGGTGATCGGCAATCACCATCGCAACCATTGACTCCACGACAGGAACAACGCGGGGACACAGGCAGGGATCGTGACGTCCTTCAACTTTAATGGTTCTTTTTCTCCCGTGCGTATCGACTGTTTGTTGTGCTTTCGGTATAGAGGAAGGAGGCTTTACCGCGACGCGGACCACAATATCTTCACCATTAGAGATGCCGCCAAGAATTCCGCCTGAAAAGTTTGTCTTGGTTCTTACTTTGCCCGATGTTCGTTCTTTGTAAAACTCATCATTATGTTCGCTTCCTTTCATTTTCGCCGCGGCAAAACCGGATCCTATTTCAAATCCTTTGATGGCAGGGATTGAAAGTAACGCCTTTGCGAGATCAGCTTCCAATTTGTCAAACACGGGATCGCCGAGTCCTGCAGGACAATGTTGCACCACAGCTTCAACAATTCCACCAAGTGAATCGCCTTCCTTTTTTACTTTCAGTATTTTCCGGATCATCTTATTCGCTGCAACGGGATCGGGACAGCGAACAGAATTCTTTTCAATTTGATTGAAATCGATTTTCTTCGCAATAATTCCTCCGACTTCCTTTGTATAGGCTGTAATGGTAATTCCGCGTTTGGCGAGGAGTTGCTTGGCGATCGCGCCCGCGGCAACTCTGCCTATTGTTTCTCTGCCGGAAGAACGTCCGCCACCCCGGTAATCCTGAATTCCGAATTTTGACAAATACGTAAACGCTGCGTGACCGGGACGGAATAAATCCTTAATAGCATCGTAGGCTTTTGAATTCTGGTCGGTGTTCCATACCAGCAAACAAATCGGCGTTCCTAGTGTTTTGCCATTAAATACGCCGCTGAGAATATGAACTTTATCTGCCTCGTTGCGGGGTGTCGTGACAGCACTTTGCCCGGGACGCCGCCTATTAAGTTCTTTCTGAATGTCTTCTTCGGAAATCCGCATGTTGGGACGTACGCCGTCCATCAGAACGCCGACGGCTTTACCATGACTTTCCCCGAATGTTGTAATCCTAAAAACAGTTCCCAATGAATTTCCGGCCATAAGTTATTTCCCCGATTCTAACTTCTTAAACTCATCCCAGAATGTCGGAAATGATTTTGCAACACATTCCGGATGTGAAATTGTCATTCCCTCCACACAGAGCCCGGCTACTGCAAAGCTCATTGCGATTCTGTGATCATTATACGTCTCGATAGTCGTGCCGTGTAGTTTGCCGGGATGAATTATTAGCCCGTCTTCCGTCACTTCGATTTTTACACCCATTTTAGAAAGTTCTTTTGCAAGTGCAGCAATTCTATCAGTTTCTTTATACCGCAACTGTGGAATATTCGTTATTGTCGTGGATCCTTCGGCAAATGCGGCGACAACTGCGAGTGCAGGTACGCAGTCGGGAAGATTGTTCATGTCAATCTCTATGCCGCGTAATTTCTTCCCTGTTACTTCTAAGGAATGTTCATGTTTGGTGACGGAACAACCCATTTCACTGAGGACGTCTATGAATTTCACATCTCCCTGCAACGAGTCGGGAGAAATATCAGGGATTGTAATAGTACCGCCGGTGATGGCCGCTGCGGCAAGAAAGTATGTGGCCGAAGAGGCATCCGATTCGACATGAAATTCATGGCCGATGTATTTGCTCTTGTTGCTGACACGATAAATTGACGGATCCGCGATGTCTATTTCCGCTCCGAATGAACGCATCACATGAAGTGTCATGTCAACGTAGGGAAGCGAATTGATTTTTCCCTTGATAAACAAATCGACGGGACGTTTGGCGTACGGTGATGTGAGCAGAAGGGAAGAAATAAATTGACTGCTCTTTTCAGCGCGGATGTCAATTCTGCCGCCGGAAAAATTTCCGCCGTGAATTGTTACCGGCGGGCATCCGTTCGTGCTGGACGACTTTATCCCGGAATGTTTGAGCGCGTCAAGCAAATCCTGGATAGGCCGCTGCTGCATCTGTTCGTCTCCGGTCAGCACAGTTTCGCCCTGTGCCAATGATGCCAGCGTCGTCAGAAACCGCATGGCGGTTCCCGCATTTCCGATAAATACTTCTTTTTTCGGGGCGGTTAGCGTTCCGTTAGACCCCTGGACCTCGAACGACCCTTTTTTCTTTTTAATGGTTATGCCGAAATCCTTGAGTGCGTTCAGGAGATGAAGCGAATCATCGCTGAGAGAAGGATTGACAATTGTGGTGTCGCCCTCTCCCAGCGCCGCAGCAATAAGCGCCCTGTTGGTGTAGCTTTTTGAGGGAGGGACCTGTATTTCGGTACGCAGGTTTTTACTTGCCGGTTGAATCGGACGTACGCCGGACATGGTTACCCTGTCCACTTCATGAAATAGTTCGACTGAAGCTGGGCCTGATGATTGAAAAATTCAAGCCCGGAAATAATCTTGCACCCCGCCGCTTCCGCATCAAGCAGCAGAGGAGTCATCGGCGGGTTATAGACTGCGTCAAACACAATCATATCTTTTCTGAATAACGATTTCGGAACAAGGCTGGATTTATTATTCGGGGACATTCCCACCGGAGTGCCATTCATGAGGATATCGGGATGTAACGTCGGAAGCAGTGAAAGAGGCGCCCATTCGCATCCTAACTGTTGTGCCAGTGCTTTTGCCTTTTCGGCCGATCGTCCCATGATCGTTGTTCGCGCGCCATTCAGCAAGACCGCATGCGCCATCGTCTTGGCGGTGGCTCCGGTTCCTAAAATCAGAACATCTTTATGACGTACGACTGTCCGTTTTTGCAGAAGGTCCGCAATTGCGGGAAGGTCGGTATTATATCCGACGAGTTTCCCTTTACGGATAATGACCGTATTCACTGCGTCAAGGGTTTTCACCTCAGGTTCGATTTCATCAAGCATCGGTATAATTGCCTGTTTAAACGGCATTGTTATACTCATTCCCGAAATGAGGTCGCGGTATGTTGTAATAAAATTTTGAAGATTGTTTACGAGAAAGTTGACATACACGGCGTTGACGGATGAGCGCTGAAATATCGCGTTGTGAACGTACACCCCGCGGCTTTGTGATACAGGGTTGCCGACAAGGCCGAAAATTTTTGTCCGGCGGTTATAGTTGACGATGGGATAAGTTTTGACAAGGTCGTCGATAATCAACTGGCCGGGCGCGGTGCGTTCTTCCTCGTCTTCTGCGGCGTACGTTAAGAATCCGCCAAAGATTCCCTGCAGAATTCTGCTCATCTGTCCATACTCACCCATGCACAACCCGATGATTTTTTTATCGGATTTGCTTACAGTCCTGACCAGTTCCAGCATTCTTCTGTTATCGGAAATATCATTTGCCATCGTTGCGATTTTAATAATATGCGCGCCCGAGGCGATGACTTTTTTGCATATCTGTTCGAGCGACTCGGGGGTTTCCTTATAATTATGGTAGGAAACGATAATGTTAGTGTTTGACTTCATTGAAAGGAGCGGGCGGAGAATCTCCGGCCCATAACTTAACTCAACATCGATATATTCCGCGCCCAGTGAGATTGCTTTGGTAAGGATATTCAGCTGTTCTTTCACGGAGCCGTTGAATTTTCCTCCTTCTTCTTTCCGTCTGTTAGTAATAATAACCTTCGGGCGGGGACGCTGAAGAAGTTTTTCCAGGTTCAGGTCTTTAATCCCGTCGATGCGGATTTCAATCAGATCAGCCTGATGTATGCCTTGCTTGAGTTTTGCGCGCGCCTCCTGGAGAGTTGTGGGACCAATTGATAAGCAAAGCTTCATAGGCTGAGGCTCCTGATAATTGTTGTGGAAGGCACTGCGACGCCGGGTCGTGCGGTACCAACGCCGGTAAGAAGCGTGTATAATACCGTTCCGTGAACTGCTTTTTTATCATGTGCTGTTTGCGATAAAATAGTCTGCAATGAAATCCTTCCGGGAATAGAAACAGGCAATCCATATTGCCTGAGCAGATTTGTCAATCGCTGCACTGTTATGTCGCTTGTCATCTGGATTGCCGATGAAATCTTCGCTTCGACCGCCATGCCGATGGCAACAGCTTCGCCATGTTTTAGCCTGAAACCGGATGCTGACTCAATGCCATGGCCAATTGTATGTCCAAAATTTAATATGCGCCGCAAACCGGACTCACGTTCATCACGTTCAACAATATCCTTTTTGAGTGAACAGCATTTCCTGATAATATACTCTAAACAGGCGTTGTTACGGCTAAGAATCCGGTGAATATTCCTTTCGAGATAGAGAAAGAGATTTTTATCCAATGTTATTCCGTATTTGATAACTTCCGCCATGCCGCAACGATACTCGCGGTCGGAAAGAGTCCGCAATGTCGAAACATCAATATAAACCTTTTTGGGTTGATAAAATGCTCCGATGAGATTTTTTCCCGACGGATGATCAACAGCTACTTTGCCGCCGACACTGCTGTCGACTTGCGCAAGCAGGGTTGTGGGAATATGAACATACTGAATTCCCCGAAGCATTGTAGCGGAAACAAATCCCGCAATATCTCCGGTAACCCCGCCGCCAAGGGCTATAATAAGGGAGTCTCGCTCAACCCTGTGCTTGAGCAATTGATCTTCGAGCCGTTCTTTTGCTTGTCTGTTTTTTTGTTTCTCACCCGCCGGAAATGCCAGGAGAGAAACACTGCGCCCATGTTTGCGCAGGATATTTGCTAACTTCTTCCCGTAAAGTCCGTGAATATTCGAATCGGAAATAATATATAAAGTTGATTCGGGCCATCTCCGGATAATATCCCTCGCGATGTGCCTGAATGTTATTCCAATCTCAACATCATATGAATCATCGATGGTGCGTTGTAACCTGACATGAAGCCTGTGCGTCGCCATTCGGTTATGAGTCTAATGCGGTTCGTAAAGATCTTGTAAATTGGGAAGCGCGCTCAATTGCCGAATCCTGGGGATGGTTGCCAAGAAGTTTAATCAATGCGCTGCCGATGATGACACCGTCACAGCGGGAAGCGACTGTCCGGGCGTCGTCCGGGGAAGATATGCCAAAACCCGCAAGAAGAGGGTTTTTCTTCACTATGTTCCTGGTATGTTCGATAAATTTGGCCGCCTCATGTGCGATCCCGGTGCGCTCACCGGTAACGCCTGTTACTGATACACAATATAAAAAACCTGTGGAGTCATTATCAAGTTGAATAAGCCTTTTTTCGGTTGTTGTTGGCGCGGCGAGAAGGATCGACGAAAGTTGATGTTGCTCTGCAATATCCCTGTATTCTTTGCTTTCTTCGAGAGAAAGGTCGGGAATAATCGTTCCATCGATCCCAATTGATGAACAATGTTGTATGAATCGTGGTATTCCATATGCGTACACGGGATTGACATACCCCATTAACACTATAGGTATATTGCTTTGTGTTCTGATTTCAGCGGCAACCGATAGCGTTCTTTCAAGAGTAATGCCGTTCCTCAGCGCCGCTTCCGAACTTTGCTGGATAGTGGGACCGTCGGCAATTGGATCGGAAAAGGGAATGCCGAGTTCAATAATATCAGCTCCTGAGTTCGCAAGTTCAAGGACAAGAGGAACAGTAATATCAGCAGTAGGGAATCCCGTCGTTACATAAAGAGAAAGTGCTTTACGGTTTTTGGATTTCAAATCGGCCAGATGTCTTGTAAGTCGGTTCAAGCACGAACCTCGTTGTGTTCCATGTTCTTGTAGCCGGATGTAATAGCAGGAAGGTCTTTCTCGCCTCTTCCGGAAAGGTTCACAATGACAAGTTGTTCCTTTGAAGTGTTCGGCATAAGATATGCGAGATAGGCGAGAGCATGCGAGGATTCAAGTGCGGGAAGAATTCCCTCGGAGCGTGTAAGTGTCAACCCTGCTTCAAGTGCTTCGCGGTCTGTCACGCTGACGTATGTCGCGCGCCCCGTGTCACGAAGGTGGCTGTGCTCAGGGCCAACACCGGGATAATCAAGCCCCGCGGAAATCGAATGTGCCGGCAAAATCTGGCCGTCACTATCCTGTAAAACATAACTGTAAGAACCATGCAGTACTCCCGGAGTTCCTTTCGTCAATGTCGCGGCATGCCGATTGGTTGTGACACCTAATCCTGCTGCCTCCACACCGATGAGGTGGACATCATCATTCAGAAATTCATAAAACAAACCGAGAGAATTACTTCCGCCTCCGACGCAGGCAACCAGATATTCCGGCAGCTTTCCTTCGGATTGAAGAATCTGCTGCCTTGTTTCCCGTCCGATAACAGATTGAAAATCGCGCACCATCATCGGATAAGGATGCGGTCCCACGACAGAGCCAATAACATAGAATGTCGAGCGCACGTTCGTTACCCAGTCGCGGAGCGCTTCGTTTGTGGCGTCTTTCAATGTTCTGGTGCCGGCGTTGACCGGGATGACTTCAGCGCCGAGAAGCCGCATGCGGGTGACGTTAATTTCCTGGCGGTGCATGTCTTCTGTTCCCATATATACTGCGCACTGTAATCCCATCATTGCAGCCACCGTCGCTGTCGCAACCCCATGTTGCCCGGCACCTGTTTCCGCGATGATACGCGATTTGCCGATCCGTTTCGCCAGTAAAATTTGTCCGACCGTGTTGTTGATTTTATGCGCGCCGGTATGACAAAGATCTTCCCGTTTTAAATAAATTTTGCCTTGGTTATATTTTGCCGTTAATTGTTTCGCGAAGTATAGAGGAGTCGGGCGCCCGACATAATCCCGTAGTAAAAGCTGAAGTTCCTTTTGAAAATCTTCATCTTGTTTTACGGATTTGTACGCGTTCTCCAGCTCTTGTAAAGCGGCAATCAATGTTTCGGGAACAAACTTCCCCCCGAACTTTCCAAAGTGGCCCCGTTCATCCGGGAATAAATATGCGGGCTTCATGAAACCAGCGCCTCTTTCGTTTGGTTCATGCGTGTATAACTTCGGTCCATGATAGGCGCCAACTGTTCCAGTTTTTCGAGCAGAGTTTTCAGTTTTGATGGTTTTAATGATTGGTAACCATCGGAAAGCGCCATTGCGGGGTCTTCATGAACTTCTATAATCAACCCATCGGCGCCGGCGGCGATTGCGGCAAGGGACATTGGCATTACTCCGTCCCATACACCGATACCGTGACTCGGATCGACAATGATAGGGAGGTGCGAAAGCTTTTTGATAATAGGTACGGCATTCAGGTCGAGTGTATTACGTGTTGCGGTCTCAAATGTTCTGATGCCGCGTTCACAAAGAATGACGTTGTAGTTTCCTCCATTCAAAATATATTCCGCGGCCATCAGGAGTTCCTCGATGGTAGCGGAAAGTCCGCGCTTTAACAGGACCGGTTTCCGTATATCCCCCAATGCTTCAAGTAATGAATAGTTCTGCATATTTCTCGCGCCTACCTGCAATATATCGGCGCATTCCGCAACAATGGGGAGCGTTTCAGTGTCTTTGACCTCGGTTACGATGCGCAGTCCGGTTGCTTCGCGGGCATCCTTCAGATATTGCAGGGCTTCTTCCTTTAGACCCTGGAAGGAATAGGGAGAAGTCCGTGGTTTGTATGCACCGCCGCGAAGGAATTTTACGCCAAGATTTTTAAGTGAATACGCCGCGTCGATAATTTGCTGCCGGCTTTCGACTGAACAGGGGCCGGCGATAACTGCAAGCTCATTTCCGCCGATGGTTTCACCGTTGATACGAACAATACTGTTTTCTACCTTGACATCGCGGCTGACCAGTTTAAACGGCTTTGAAACCGGAATCGCGTCCACAACACCGGGGAGGTTAAGAAACGACTCAGGGTCAAGTTTTCCTTTATTGCCTGTAATGCCGATGGCGAGGCGTTGTTCACCCGGAATTTCGTGAGGGGTTAATCCCAGTGAAGTGATTTTCTCTTTTACGCGGTCGATTTCTGTGCGCTCCGCGTTGAGTTTCATTATGATGAGCATGAGAGGTCCTTTGGTATATGCATTAAGTTGCTAAAAAAGAGTTTATCGGAAACTGCTGATCCGTTCAAACAACAGTGTGACTTTTGAGTGATCTTTTTTGCCGGCAGCGAATTCCACGCCGCTATTGACATCAATCGCATATGGCTGAACATGCTGTAGAGCCTGAATCACGTTATCCGGATTCAATCCGCCGGCGAGAAACAGCGGATGAAATTTTTTCATTCCAAGGGCGATGTTGAAATCGGCTGTCGTTCCGGAACCGCCGTATTCGTCGCCGGAAGCACCATCGAGCATTGCTGCTGAAATTGTAAATTCCTTTGTTTTCTCAATGTCTTCTTCATTGCGTATCCTGAATGCCTTTACTACTTTGACAGGATAACCGGCGCAGTCTTCTGGTCGTTCATCCCCGCTCAACTGGATGGAACGGATTCCGGTTTCACTGATAATTCTGTTGATGACTGAACGTTGTTCATTCACAAACACTCCCACCGGTGTAATGTAGGATGGGAGTTGCTCGATGATTTTCGATGCTTTCAGCGGTGAAATATATCTCTGGCTTTTCTCATAGAAAATAAACCCCAACGCGTCGGCTCCGGCGCTTCCGCAGAAGAGAGCATCTTCAAGACTCGTCATACCGCAAATCTTAACTTTCACGCCCATGACGCATTCCGTTAAGAAGTTCTGCCAGCGCTTTTCCGGGCGAATCCGATTTCATGAAATGCTCTCCGATTAAAGCCGCTTTGATATTATTGTCACGTAACCGGACAAGGTCATTCGATGTTGTAATGCCGCTTTCGCTTACCAATGTGACATCTTTTGGGATATGACGGGAAAGCTGCAGTGTATGATCGATGTTTACTCTGAACGTTTTCAAATCACGGTTGTTAACGCCCGCGAATTTCATTGTATCGAAGTCTAATATATCAATCTCTTGTTCTTCGTACAATTCGACAAGGCACTGCAATTGCAGTTCCCGGGCGGCATCGAAGAGTTCGCTTAGTTGCGACTTTTCAAGAATTGCCGCAATAAGCAACACAGCGTCAGCGCCGTAACTTTTTGCTTCGGTAATCTGAAACGGGTCGATGATGAAATCTTTCCGCAGGATTGGTGTTGTGACAGACCTCCGAACGGTTTCGAGATCATTCAATGAACCTCCAAAAAACTTTTCATCGGTGAGTACTGAAATTCCCGAAGCACCATGTTCGACATATTCTTGAGCAAGCTGTGAAGGATTGACATTATTTCTCAATGATCCTGCCGAAGGAGATGAACGTTTGATTTCAGCGATAATGCCGAAGACAGGTGCCGAACAAAGGCTTCCGCACAAGTCATGCGGTGTGCGTGAAAAGAATTCCATGTCCCGTAAATCTGAAACCTTTACCGAACGCTTCCGCGAAGCGACTTCCTCCCGTTTATGCTCTACTATGGTATCAAGTATATTCATCTGTTTGTAAACTCTATAAGGGAGTTCAGTTTTGCCAATGCCCTTCCGGAATCTATTGATTCTTCAGCGAGGGCGACACCATGAATGAAAGTGTCTGCCTTGCCCGCAACGACTAATCCTGCCGCGGCATTTGCAAGAACTATGTTTCTTCCGGTTCCTGTTGTTCCGTGAAGTATTTCTAACGCTATGTTTGCGTTTTCGCTTGCGGTTCCGCCTCGTAAGGATTCTGTCGATGCCGGAAGTCCAAACGAAGAGGATTGCAGTTCGGAAAAAGTCACCGGCTCATCGCAAACAATTGAATATAGAGTTGTGGGCGATTGCAGGGATATTTCATCCAATCCGTCGTGGGCGTGAACGACAAATATTCTTTCAGGATGTAATGTTGAATAGACAGATGCAATTGCTTCTGCGGCTTCGGAGCTATACGTTCCGACAACCTGTCGCTGGACACCGGCAGGATTTGTCATTGGTCCCAGCATGTTAAAACATGTTTTGACGCCCAGATCGGCACGGGATTTCGCAGCGTATTTCATGGCAGGGTGAAATAGTGGAGCAAAAAGAAATCCAATGCCTGTTGTGTTGACACACACTTCCACTTTTTCCGGAGAGAGTTCAATATTTACGCCGAGTGCTTTCAACACATCGGCACTGCCGCAGGAACTGGAAACCGAACGGTTGCCATGCTTCGCAACGGTAACTCCGGCTCCTGCAACCACAAACGAAGCAACGGTCGAAATATTAAACGTGCCTGACGCGTCTCCGCCTGTGCCGCACATATCAATCGCGTCAGGATCTTCAAGTGTAATCTTTACAGATTTCTCACGCATAATTTCCACAAACCCGGCAAGTTCACCGACATGTTCGCCTTTTAATTTCAATGCGATAAGAAACGCGGCAATCTGCGCGTCAGTCGCGTTCCCTTCCATGATGATACGCATGGCGGATGCGGCTTCTTCCTTAGTCAGATGCTCTCTTCCGGATATTTTTTTGATAAAATCTTTCATTGGGAATTCATTGACGGAGCCAATTTGAAATTATTTGAGGTCCCGCTTCTGTCAGTACTGATTCCGGGTGGAATTGTATTCCTTCAATCGGATATTGCTGATGCCTCACTCCCATAATTATGCCATCTTCTGTTGTAGCAGTTATTTCGAGCTCTTTTGGCATTGTTTCTTTTTCAATTACTAACGAGTGATACCGTGTCGCGGAAAAGGGAAGTGGTACGTTGGCAAACAATCCTTTACTGTTATGATGGATAGAAGAAGTCTTTCCGTGCATCAGTGACGGTGCGTGAACAATCTTTCCGCCGAACGCCTGCCCGATGGCCTGGTGTCCTAGGCAAACGCCAAGCAGCGGAATTGTCATTCCCAATTGTTGAATTACTTCTATACAGATACCCGCATCTTCGGGCCTGCCCGGCCCCGGTGATATAACGATATGCGACGGTTTCATCCGTGTGATTTGCTGAACAGTTGTTTTATCATTCCGTAATACGGTCATGTCCGTCGTGTACTGTCCGATCAATTGTACCAGGTTGTAGGTAAACGAATCATAGTTATCGATGATCAAAATCATGCCGTAATTCCTTTTGCCATGCGTAACGCCTCAACCATTGCGCGGGCTTTGTTGATTGTTTCCTGATATTCACTTGACGGGTTGGAATCTGCGACAATCCCGGCGCCGGACTGAAAATATATCTTTCCGTTGACAGCGTACATTGTTCTGATGGCGATACACATGTCCATATTGCCGGAGAAATCGAAGTAACCTACTCCGCCCGCGTAAATCCCTCTTCGTGTCTTCTCAAGCGTGTCAATAATTTCCATCGCTTTAATCTTGGGCGCGCCGGACACAGTGCCCGCCGGAAATGCAGCCTTTAATACATCAACGGATGTCGTGCCGTTGTGAGTTCGCCCGATAACGCGGGAGGCGATGTGCATAACGTGGGAATACTTGACGATATTCATCAGCTGGTCGACTTTCACACTACCTGCTTCGCAAACGCGTCCGAGGTCGTTCCTTCCCAAATCAACAAGCATGATATGTTCGGCAATCTCCTTTGCGTCCGCCAGTAAATCTTTTTCCAGCTCTTGTTCTTCCATTTCGTTGGTTCCGCGAGGCCGTGTCCCGGCGATAGGGTAGGTCTCTGCAAGTGTATTTTCTTTGCGGACAAGAATTTCCGGCGATGAGCCGATAACTTTGCACTCCTTAAAATCAAGATAATACAGGTAGGGTGAAGGATTGATGACCCGCAGTGCCCGGTACACGTTAAATTCATCTCCGGTATATGCTGCGGAAAAGCGCTGTGAAAGAACAACCTGGAAAATATCACCATCGGTGATATGCTGCTTGGCAGTGGTTACCATAGATTCGAACTGCTCTTTCGAACTTTCCATGTCCAGATGCTCAGGATCGGTGTGAAAAGTTCCGGATCGGTCGGTTGATGTTCTTAATTGTGTCTCAAGTATTGAAAGTTGAGATAACGCATCATGATATAATTTGTTCAGGTCCTGATGCAGATCGGTCAGAACATTTACGATAATAATAATCTGATGCTTGAGATGGTCAAAAACAATAACTGTCGTGAACAGGCCGAGAACACTATCGAATGAATTGATGGTATCTTGAACCTTGCAGGGAACATCTTCGATAAAGCGGATGGCGTCGTATCCGATGAATCCCACCCATCCGCCGGTAAAACGCGGCGGGGTGGGAAGCGGCGGCTGATTGTATTTTTTTGTGAGGGATTCAAGTATCGAAAAGAAGTTTTCGTCGGACGTGGTCGTCGTGCCGTATTCATCAATTGTTGTCGATGTTCCTTTACATTTCAGCATCGCAATCGGGTTGCATCCGATAAACGAATAGCGCGCGAACTGTTCGCCGCCTTCCACGCTTTCCAACAGGAATGAATGTTCAGCACTCTTCCGCAAACGCAGATATGCCGAAACGGGCGTAAGGGTATCGGCAAGCATGGTTTTGCTTACCGGCACAACGTTGTAGTCTGCTGCAAATGCATTGAATTCGTCGAAGGTCATTATGAAAGTTATAATCCCTTTGTATGGTTTTTTACCGCAGAGACGCAAAGTTCGCAGCGAAATTATCTCTGTGTTCTCTGTGCCCGCCTGAACGACGTAGTCGGGCAGGTCTTTGCGGTGAATATAATGAAAAAGCCCTTCCTGGTGTTCCAAGAAGGGCTTTTAAGTTCCTAAAAATTATTGCTATACCATTCTTTTTCCACCGTGAAGCGAAGACACACTCCACCACCAATATCCTGACAGGTTACGGTAAGATTTGTTGAGAATGGTATTGATCGTTTGCATGGTTAAGAATACAAAGAATTTTGGAATTTGTCAAGCATAATATCTCAAAAATTACCACAAAGACACAAAGTTATTTATCGTGCTTTGTTTTTAGGTACTGGCTCATTTTGAATTATAATTCTTAAACGCAGAGACGCAGAGCTCGCCGAGTATCGCAAAGTGATTATTTCTCTGCGTTTCTTCGCGCTCTTTGCGACTCTGCGTTGTTCTTTTCTTTAAACTGAGCCAGCACGTGTTTTTACTTGTCATTACATTAGCGTAAAAACATCATTTTTTTCAGAATTGACCCTTCAGAGGTCTGGAGCCGATAGAAATATACGCCTGTTGAAAGGTTATTAGCATTAAATGTTTCCCGGTATTTTCCAGGAAGCAACTCCTTATTTATCAAAGAAGCAACTTCTTCCCCAAGTGTGTTCACAACAGACAACTTTACATACGAAGAGCGCGGAAGGTCAAACTCAATTGTCGTCGATTGATTAAATGGGTTAGGAAAGTTTTGTAGCGAGAATGTAATGATTTCTTCTGAGAATTTTTCATCCGTATCTGCCACATCAGTCAAGCCAATAGTGCGAAAATGAAACGTATCAGACCAGTCCCCATTAAAAGTATCATTTATTGCCATGACATGCCAATAGTAGGTTGTTTCAGGTTGTAAAAAAAAGTAGATAGGGGGAGTATAAGAAGTGTCGTTTACATATGCGCTAATTTTTATATTGTGAAATAAAGAATCAAGTGCTCCCTGAATTCGATACTGTGTGACATAATCAGCGGGTTTCCAAATAAACTTTGGTGGAGATAAATGAACACCAGAAGAATCATTTTTAGGAGAAATCAAGATCGGTTTGGATGGTTTTACAGGGGTTGTTCTAAAAAAGGAAGGGACAGAGTAAAGGCCAGGACCACCAGCATTTCTTGCTCGAACATGCCAACTACAGGATGTACGCTGTGGTAAACCCGTGACAAATTTAAATGTGTCTGTAATTGCAGTATCAGAATAAATAAGATTTTCAAATGAGTTGTCGAATATTTGTATATCATAACCTGTAACCTCGGGCAATGCTTGCCATTCAAAATTTGCGTCCAATGGAACATACCTTGATGGTTCAGGAGGGGAAAGTAAATTGGGCGATGAACTTGGTGGATAACGCAAAGAAGTAAATTGACGAATAGCGGAGTATTCTCCAATTCCTGCCATGTTAACGGCTTTTACTCGCCAATAAATTATTTTTTCTCTTTCGGGGTTTAAATAGAAAATTGTATCTTCAGTCGGAATATCTGATGAAATTTCAAAACCTGGGCTCAGAGAAAACGAAAAGAAATATGATGTAGCAGTTGGTGAGGGATGCCATCCACACTCACTGGGAATAAATATATCTATTGAGCTGTCAGGTGGGTATGCCAAGGTTGGCGGTGGCGGTGGTGGTCCAGTGATAAAAGTCCAAGGAATTGAAAAAACAGAGTTACCTAAACTGTTTTGAGAAAATACTCTCCAAAAGTATTTTTTTACTTGCTCAAAACCGCTTACTGAAAAAAAAGTGTCAGCAATATTTGAACTATTAATTAAGAGATCAGATTGAAACGTGGGATCTGTCGATACCTGAACCCCATATGATTCCGCATCATTGCTTTGTCGCCACTTTAATGTAACAGAAGTCAGGATATTTAAAGTATCCTGAGGAGGTGCAACAAGAAACGGTGGAAGAAGTTTTAATGTCGAAGTAATGCTTCGGTAAAATTGGCCGTTGCCGGTGATGGCGTATAAATAGCTGCTGTCATCAAGACGGAGATGAAGAATGTCTTTGTTAAGCAAGCCATTATTGATTTGTGACCATGCAAACCCATGCTGTTGTGACTCATAGACTCCACTGTCTAGTGTGCCAACGAAAAAGCGATCATACTTATCAATTGCAATCGTTTTTGACTGAAATCCGACAAGACCAAGAGGTGTATAGTTCGTCGTTGAAACATATAATCCAACGCCGCAAATTTCATGATACATTGACCATGCCATCGCAGATCCAAAACCATGTCCGAATCTCCAAGAGATTTCATTCTTGGTGGATCCAATTACGTTACCCCCGCAAAAATAAATTGTCCCATCAGGCCTGAAAAGCATATCAGTGATCGGAAAAGAATTAACAAAGTTGTAATTCATGTTGTACCAAAGCTGGCCGTCGTCGTTAGACTTGAAAAATCCTCCCCATCGTCCGCCAGCGTAAACTACACCGTCTTTTCCTGATGCTATTGCCCCAATTTGAAGTATAGTAGGTGTTGATGCTTCCCACGTGAGTCCATTGTTCGTGGAACGATACATGCGAGGTTCTGCAGTTGAAGTAATATACGTTCCATACGAAGATACAGTAAACCCGGTTATGCGTAAATCATTCAAGCCGTTGTTGATCGAACTCCATGAAACTCCTCCGTTGGTCGAACGAAAGAGGCCTGCCGAGTCAGTGCCAATAATAAGGGCTTTTGAGGAATCAAACGAAAAGGTTGTCACTGTACCCGCATACGGGCTCGTCAATTGTAGCCAAAAGCCTTTTTGACTATAAGCAGAATAACAAGTAAATAGCAAAAAAGTGATGAGATATTTAACTAGTCTTAAATAGTTCACTTTTTTAACTCTCTTCTGTTTATTGGTTATCTCAAAAACATCATCTTTTTCGAAAGAGAACCTTCCTGTGTCTGTAACCGGTAGAAATACACCCCGGTTGGAAGAGTTGTTGCGTTAAATGTTTCGCGATACGTTCCGGGTGTCAACTCCTTATTGATTAAAGAAGCAACTTCCTCGCCGAGTGTATTTACGACTACTAATCTGACATACGAAGATCGGGGAAGATCAAATTCGATCGTGGTTGACGGATTGAACGGATTGGGATAGTTCTGTGTCAAGGCAAATTCGACAGGTATTTCATCGCTGACCCGTACATCGGTAGCAACAGGATCATTCCATGAAACGCTGGACACATTGATGACGCCTGTATTCGGTTGCAGTGTATCGGCGGCAACAACGGTCACCGATGCGCCGTTTGCGGCCATTATGTTGTATGTGATGAAACGGTTGTAGATTAAGCCTGACCAGGTCCGCCGGTCTGACTTCACTCGAAGCGCCGGATAGACTGCACCGCCCGGCATCATAAGATTTCCGTATGCGTCGACAGTGTAATCAACAGTTTGAGTAGATACAGTTGTAGTCGGAGGGAATCCTCCGAACTGGGATGTGGAACTATCGGTAAAAGATGAGGTCCATGTTGTTCCAAAAGTTAACGGGAGTTGAAGAATTGTTTCGGCCGGGTGTCGTGTGAGCGTCGATATAAAGATCGGACTAATTGTCGCGTTCCCCGAATAGAGCAGGTTGCTTGCGAGCGTAAAGTACGAATATGATGTGCCGAAGACTACCGCGCGCTGGCAATGAGTTGCACCCGGAAACATGCCGGCATAGGGAGTTGTGTCCGGATCCACGCTGGTAAAAGATGCAGCAATATGCGATTGAAGCGTGCTTGCATCCCACGATGTCGAACCTGGTGAACCGATATCAAATGTATGCCTGGAAGTATCGTTCCTGCCCGTGGCTGTTACGCCTGCTGCTATTGTCGCCGCGACATCTCCCGCGGTAACAGTGATTTGCGCCGAAGCGACATTCAAAACAATAGTAAAAAGACAAAGCATAACAATGCAGTAGATTAACTTTTGCATAGCGCACTCCTTATAAGAAAGATTAGATAGAGCCCCGATTGCAGTGATGTTATTGTACTGAACACAAAGAGGAAAAGCAAGTGAAAATTAACACTCTTCTGGTGAATTTTAAGGGATTATCATTTCAAACCTTAAACACTTCACCGGCATCAAATCTATGAAAAATCATGATATGTGAATCTGCCTAACCATCTTTTGATAGGAGAGAATGCTATGAAAACCCGGCCTGTTATTGCTATGCTTGCTGTAATGAATATGCTTGTCGTTTTGTACGTTGTGGTCGAAGGAAAACAAAGCTCAGCCGGCCGACAGGATATCGCCCCGGTACTTCGCGCTCAGGCCATTGAACTGGTCGAAAGCAACGGACAGGTCAGGGCTCAACTCAATGTTGAGCCGACCGGTGAAGTGGTACTCCGGTTGCGGGATGAAACAGGCACGATCCGCATTAAACTAGGCGCCTCCAGGAGCGGTTCAGCACTTGCGTTGCTCAATGATTCGACGGAAGTGGGAGTTCATATTGTGGCGGAACGCGGGGGAAGCAGTTTGAAACTGAAGAATAAGGATGGGGTGGAGCGGGTTGTGGTTCCGTGAAACATATTTTAATGATTAAACCTTGTGCCTCGATTTTTGCCGAGTTATGTGCAGTTTTGCAAATAAAGTGTAGACAGAATTCTCTTCTACGAAATTTGAGAGAGATACCATTCCGCTTCATCAGCTTTCCACTGACGAATTTCATCAAGCTTGCCAGCACAACCAGCAAAAAATGAATGCAGTTCTTTCATGCGCTGAAACAGGTTTTTCAGATTATAGCGGTGCTCTCCCCCAAGGGTGGAATCGAGTTGTTTCGTAATTGGATATCTAAATGCAAAAGAAGACTTGTCTATCCGATGGAATTGGAGGATATAACTCTCAGCGTTTTCGACAGATTCTTTCTCTGAGTCACTTGTGTGTTCCAACAACATGGGCTTGATTTCAGCCCAAATTGAATTGAGGTCATGATTGAGGCGATGAAGAATCTCGATTTTCTCATGTTTGGACCTCTCTGAGTAACCGATAAACAGCCACTTGAGTTGGAGTTCTATGTATTGTCGATAAAGAAAACAGATTGGGTAAAATGTTGTGTCAAGAACTGAAATGTTCCGTGAAGTAATCGCCTGTTTTACGAGAGTCTGAGCAGCAAGTTCGTACCCTCGGATATATCCAGAAAACTGAGACACCAAACTGCCCCAACCGATATGCGAGAATTCAAGATACTCTCCATCCTCAACGAAAAGCTGAGAATCTCTTTTCGGCCAAGGAATATTGTCCATGTTATTCATTTCTATCTCCTCACTATTTGAAAACCTTGTTTGCTAGGTTGGACATAACACATGGCAGAATAGCGCAATAGTTTTGCGAACATAGGTCAAAGCATTTGAGGTTCAATCTTGAATCGATGCTTGCAAGATTCACAAGTGAGATTTAACCAACCAAAAAAGGAATTGTACTTCATAGAGAATTTTTGGAATGTGCCCTGTTTATTTAGGTTCACACGGTTAACGGTTTCCTTGGTTCCACAGCTAGGACAAGTTATAATAACCTCAGAAGAAATACCCTTTTTGTTCGATTTCATTTCCCATTCAGTCTCAAGTTGTTGAACCCTAAGCTTGATATAGTTAGCAATAGCCAAGTTTTCTATTCCATTGGCATCACTGAATGCCTTTGCCCAGATGGAAATAATCATAGTTTTATTAAGAACTTCATTCCCAGCAATTTCATGGAATTGTTCGTCGAGAGATTGCATTATTGGTACCTATAACTAACTGGAAAAAAATGGAAAAGAATTTTTATCTCAAATATTCAATACACAAAACCTTTTGATACTTCTTGTAGAAATTAAACATCAAAACCCTACCCCCACCAAAAAATCAAATGTATTATTCTAAATTAAAAGGAGATTGGGCGAAGTAGAGGAATAGAAATTTCTTCATGAATGTCAATCTCCCGTATCGTTAAATCCCCGATAAAGTAATGAATAGTTTCTTTGAAGGCAAGCGGAAGTTTTGCCTCATGCTGGCTCAGTTTAAAGAAAAGAACAACGCAGAGTCGCAAAGAGCGCAAAGAAACGCAGAGAAATAATCACTTTGCGATACTCGGCGAGCTCTGCGTCTCCGCGTTTAAGAATTATAATTCAAAATGCGCCAGTACCTTTTGCCTGGTTGAAGACAAGGTTTCGCGCGGGAGGTGTTTCTTCCCAAGATTTGCTGATAATTAAAAGTACCTTTAGAAAAGTTGTTTGTGGGTACACCCCGAAGGGATGAAATGTTTATAGAAATAAAATGGAGAAAAACATGCGACCCCTACGGGATCGTATGTTTAATATGAGACTAACCGTCCTCCTTTATTAAAGGTCGAAGATCCGCCGTTCCTTTGGCGGAAGGACTACAGGAGGATTCTCTTATAGCTGGTACAGCATCAAATACACAATCACACCTGTTACGGAAACATAGACCCATAACGGAAATGTCCAGCGCGCGATTTTTGCGTGAAGAGCGTACTTTGCCGCGAGACCGCGCCGGAGCGTAATGATAACCATCGGTACTATTGCTGTCGCGAGGATGGTGTGCGATATGAGAATCGTGAAATAAACAGTGCGGATGAATCCCTGTCCGGTAAACGGCGTGGAGCCGTGAAGGTAATGGTAGGTGAGGTACGAAATTAAAAAGAGAATCGAGACGCTGAATGCGCCGATCATGCAGCGCTTGTGCGCGTCACGGTTGCCTTTGGAGATAAAGACACGCCCCGCGATGAGCAGGATGGCACTGGTGCTGTTAAGTATGGCGTTGAGTGTTGGGAGGTTTTCTATCATAATAAGATTTTCTTACCACGAAGTCTTAAAGACACAAAGGTCACTAAGCTTGGTGCCTTGGTGTCTTTGTGGTGAAATCACTATTTGTCCAGTTCATTCTGCAAAAGCCGTGCATCTGATATCAATTTCTTCATTGCTTCTTCGTCTTCACTGTCGTAGTAGCCGCGAATATCGGCATTGCCGTCCACCAGAACAAACTTTTGGCTGTGGATGATAGCTTCAGTGCCTTCCGTATCAAGTCCCAGGTGAAAACCCGAACGTGTCAGTTCATATATCTTTTTCTTCTCGCCTGTCAGGAAAATCCACTTTCCCTCAATTGCTCCGTACCCCTTGCCGTATGAGGCAAGCACTTCGGGAGTATCTGTCTCCGGGTCAACCGAAAACGAGACAAACTGGATCTTCGGGTCATTGGCAAGCTCCTGCTGAAGCTCTGTCATCTTTGTGCTCATCATCGGACAGGTGCCCGCACAGCTTGTAAAAATAAAATCCGCAATGGAAATTTTCCCTTTCATATCGTTTACAGAGAAGCTCTGATGTTTCTCGTTTGTAAAAGAAAACTCAGGCACCCTGCTCACGACGGGAAGCTGGGATTGTTGCGGCTGGTTCATGTACCACAACCGTATTCCCACGACCAGCGCTGTAAGTATAAAAAGTCCCGCCAGGATATTTTTTCTTGTCCGCCGTTGAAGTCCGGTCATCTTAATGTTTTACAGGTTTGTTGACAATAAAGAACGATAGGGAAAACGTGGAAATGGCGAAGACGATTGTCAAAGCTATATTTGTCGAAAGCGGAGTAAGGTCTGCCGTTCCGGTATGCCCTTGCAGGTACAATCCCTGCCGCAACGCGGCTACACCATACGATAACGGATTGATCATCATGATTTTATCCAGCCATCCTGCGGCACCGGAAGCAGGAAATAATGCTCCGGACAAGAGCCAGAGCGGAATCAGAAACAGATTCATGATGGCATGAAAGCCCTGTGTTGAATCCATCCGCCAGGCAATCATAAACCCGAGTCCGGTAAGCCCGAACGCGATGACAAAAAGAATGAAAAATATTATCAGTATCGAAATGATACTCAATGAAATGCCGATGAAGGGCGTCAGCAGCAAGAGCAGAGTTGCCTGTGCAAGGGCAAGTATCGTACCACCCATGATTTTACCCATGACAATGCTTGCGCGCGAGACAGGTGCCACGACAACAGATTGCAGAAAACCTTCACGTCTGTCCTCAATGATGGAAATTGTGGAAAAG
This sequence comes from uncultured Chlorobiaceae bacterium, assembly GCA_964523395.1. Taxonomy (GTDB): domain Bacteria; phylum Bacteroidota; class Ignavibacteria; order UBA10030; family SZUA-254; genus JANYJZ01. Next base: position 121,446 of record CAZFXS010000001.1, read on the forward strand.
ATGGAAGTAAACAGGATAATCAGAACAACAGTGCCGGGGAAGAAATACTCGAGGTAATTCATCTCCGGCGGCGCGCTCGGGTGACGGAATGATCCGCCCAGCCCCGATCCGATAAGGAACCAGAAGATCAGCGGCGAGCCGATAACGCCGATCATCCTGCTGCGCTGTCGCACGAAGCGGACGAGCTCGCGCCTGCAAAGGGAATATGATGCGAGCGTAAAGTAGGAAAAAGTGAGGTTGTTCATTGGAGTAAAGTCAAAAGTAAAAATTAAAAAGTCAAAAAAAAGTTTTGAGCTTCGAGGTTCAGGTTTTTGTACCGTATGAGGCTCAGATTAAAGCAACCACGGAGTACCCGAAAAGAACGAATGAACCCGAATAAAGCATGATGATGTTTCCGTGTTCGTCAGTGTTGTTTTCGCGTAATTCGTGGTTCCTCTTCAATCCGCAATTCGACATCCCCAAATCCGAAATTCTCATCAACTCACAATCTCAATGTCTCAAATACTTAATCATTTTCACTGAAAACTCTTCCCGTCTTCTTAATAAACACATCTTCCAGTTTCGGTTTGGCGCAGGTGATGGCATCGATGTAATCGGGAAACTTCTGAACCAACTGGGGCACAACCTCATGCCCGTTATGCCGTTCGAAATGAATCATCCCATGGACGATCTTCGGATCGCCGCCAAATTGTTGTTGAATCGCTCTACGGAGGGTTTCGGTTTCCTTTGTCGTAATTGTTATGACATCGCCGCCAATCTCACGCTTGAGGTCGTGCGGTGAACCTTCCGCCACGAGCGTTCCCTGGTCCAATATCGCAAGGAGGTCGCACCGTTCCGCTTCATCAAGAATATGTGTGGTCAGGAGAATGGTTACTCCTTCTTCCTTTTGCAGTTCAAGGAGATAGTTGTCAAATTCTATCCGCGCGCCGGGGTCAAGACCGGTGCTTGGTTCGTCCAGTAAAAGCAGCCGTGGTTTGTGAAGGAGACCTTTCGCAAGCTCGACTCTTCTCTGCATACCGCCCGACAGATGTTCCGCAATGTCATGAGCGCGGTCGGTCAGGCGTACCTGTCCGAGAATTTCATCGATACGCTGATGAAGATAACTTCCTTTTAAGTTGTACAGGTGTCCCTGGTGGAGAAGATTCTCTCTCACTGTCAGTTTTTTATCGAGGCTCGAATTCTGGAACACCACACCAATTGATTTTCTTGCTTTGCCGGGCTCCTTTGCAAGATCATTTCCAAAAAGTACAATGGCATGGTCAGGAGCGGGAAGAAGTGTCGAGAGCAGTTTAAAGAGCGTGCTTTTTCCGCTGCCGTTGGGTCCGAGAAGGCAAAACATTTCACCTTGCCTGATGGTCAGGTCAAGATTCTTCAGCGCGACGCGGGGAGATTGTTGTTTCCGGGTTGGGGGATAAGCGTATGTAAGGGAACGTATGGTTACTGCATCAGACATAATTTGCGGTCAAAAAATGACCTTAAAGAAACTGATTTTATACTCGACGTCAGAGTTTATCCACTGACAGCAAAAACATTAATGCCGGCAGGTACGCAAGCGATGCAAAAAACAGTTGACGTGACGAAGAATTTGTTTTTACCATTGCATCGGCTGTTGTTTGCTTGGCATTGACAACAAGAATGATACTGAAGAGCAGGAATCCGATGCCAAAAATAATGGCTCCTACTGTGGAAAAGACACCGGTCATTCCTACTACTGCCGGCGCAATGCTTGCCGGCAAAAGTGCAATACAATAAAAGAGGATTTGCCTGCTGGTCCGTGTTCCCTGTTCGTCAAGAACAGTCAGAATTCTGAATCCCGCGCGTGCGTAATCTTTTCTGTACATCCACGCGAGCGAGTAAAAATGCGGCATCTGCCAACAGAAGAGAATCGCGAAGAGAATCCACGCTTCAACCGAAATTTCGTTCCGTACAGCCGTCCAGCCCATCATTGGTGGAAGCGCGCCGGGGATACCGCCGATAAACGTGGAGAGGGGAGTAATGCGTTTTAGCGGCGTGTAGAGAAAAAGATATGTTGTAAATGTGAGTGCCGCGAGAAATCCCGTTAACGGATTGGCAAAGAACGTCAGTTGCGCGATACCGGCAAGCGTGATAATAATGCCGAATACCAACGCTTCCCAGGGCATCATGCGGCCTGCGGGGAGGGGACGGCGTTCTGTCCGTTTCATCATCGCGTCATAACCCCGTTCGACATATTGATTAAGTGCGCCCGCGCCGCCGCCGACCAATGCGGTACCGGTGGCAACGTGAAGAAACTTTACGAGATCAAATGTGCCGGTGGAAGCAAGGTAAAATCCGCAGAGTGTTGTCAGCGTTGAAAGTCCGGTGAGCTCAGGCTTCATCAGCTCGAGGTAGTCGAGAACTTTTGAGCGTGATACGCTCTGGTCCAGTAGTTTCGCTTCGCCGTTCACGCGGTAGCTTCCTGAGTTGAAAATTGCAGCGAGGGTTTCCGTTGGCGTATTCCGTAGAGCTTGACAGCGTGAAGTGTTGAAAGAACCGAGCACGCTAACAGAAATGCGCCTGTCGCGACATGCGCAGTCGTAATATCAACAGCTTTTACAGAAAGAACTGTCAACACGCCAAGACTGATTTGCAGTAAGACAACAAACATGAGCATATAACCGAATCTTGAAAGGCGCTTACTATCATTCTTTAATGAAATAAACCGTCCTGCAGTCCAGAGTGTCACAATTCCTACGACGATTCCCCAATATCTATGAAGGAGATGGATAATAATCTGAAATGAAGTAATCGGCCCGTCTGCGCTTAATCTGATATCATCTAAAATCAATTGCTGATTGTACTGTGAAAGTGCTTCGGGGGATAATGAAGGAAATACCTGTCCATAGGCAAGCGGAACGTCAGGGACAGCGAGCCCCGAATGCGTGTGCCGCATCAGCGCGCCAAGGATAAGCTGAACGAAAATCCCTGCCGTCATCAAAATACTTAATGTCGTTACAGGAATTTTGTTGTTTTGTTCACGAAGTTTCGTCCGGTCTTCACGCCACCAGGATGATGTAAACAGCGCGATGGAGACTACGATGGAAAAGAAAGTTTGCGCAAGCGTAGCATGACTTACAGAAATTGCGGTAGGGAGCAGAAAGAGTACGGTTAACCCGCCTAATACACCCTGTGTGATAACAGCAGCCAATGCTATGAATCCGAGATTGCGGACCCATGTTCTTTCTTCGCGCTTCCACAGCCAGATGGCAAGAATAACAGTGAGGAATCCGACAAACGACGCAATCATACGGTGGCTATGTTCATAAAAAACTCCGCCGACCATCTGGTCGAGCGGATAAGCGAACATAAAGTGTCCGTACGTGTTAGGCCAGTCCGGAACAGAAAGGCCGGATTGCGTGCTTGTGACGAGTCCCCCGGCGATAATCAGGAGAAAAGTACAACACGCTGTAAAGACAGCAAACCTGTGGAGGTTTGTGTACCCCGTCAATGCTGATGGTCTCCAGTCTCGGTGCTTGAAATTGCAGTTGAATCGCTTGGTGTTGTTTGTTCTTCAGGGGGTGGAGCGAGTGCTGCTTGTTGTTCATCGAACCACTGTTTAAATGCTTCCGGAGTCTGAGCGGTCATATAGCCGCGCATCCGGTAATGTCCAAGGCCGCATAACTGCGCGCAGGCAATTTCGGTCGGAGTTGCAGGTGCGATGATGATCTCATTGATACCTGCTTCGGCCATTTTGGAAATAACATCTTCGCCCATCGCGTCGCCTTTTGCGACGATCTGCGCTCCGGATTTGTCGCTGTAATTTTCCATAACCACAAACAGATCCATGTTGGATGCCGGCCGGGCTGTAATTTCTTTCATGCCTGCTTCAATGATTTTTGTAACAGCGTCTTCCATGAGAGCTTCATTTTTAGCTACGACGACTTCACCTGCGGAATTTTTCACATCTTCCATGGAATATAAATTATCCAGCTTTGCCATCCCGCGGACTGAAACACTGCCGATCCCGGCATCCGCGAGTTTTCCAACATTTTCTTCATTCAGCATTTCGCCTTTGGAGAGGATTGCCGAACCGGAATTATCCGCGTAATCCTGCATCACCATCATATTGTCATGCGCAGATCCCTTTGCGATATTCATCGTCTGTGTCGCCGGGAGAGAGACTTTGCGGACTTTTTTCATGGCTTCTGCAATGGAGAAGGGTTTTCTAAGCTCTTCGCGGATCTGGTCTGTCGTTTTTGTCGGTGTGAACCAAACGGGAATTGACATCCCCGGTATCGCGTCCTGCTTTACGCGGAACGGCGGGAGAGAGAAGCTGTGAATGACATCCTTTGTCGTCAGATATACTAAGACAGGTTTGTTGATCGGAACATTCAATTGATTGATGGTGGTAATATCGTCCTTCGCGTTCGGATCAGTGCGGTCGAGCCCGAGCGGGTTGTCGGAGTCAATCAGGTTGATCGCGGTTTTTCCGAATACCCCATCCGGTCCGGGATAATGGATATTCCATGCGAATTGTTCGGCAACGACGCGGACCGTAGTGGCTTGATTCTGCGCCGGGAACGCGTCAACGCGTTTTGACCAGAGCGGAATCGAAAATATGACCAGCAATACCACTTCCACAAGAAGTACCGCAATCTCGGCATAGCTCGAGATATGGCTTTTCACACCCGTATACGACGCGTTCGGGTTTTTTGATTTTCTGAAACGAATAAGCGTGTAGATATAGAAGATACCCCATCCCACAAACAGGATCAGCATCAGCCAGTGAATCAGGCCGATCAGATGATCAATCGCCGGTCCATGCTCAGATCCGTCGGGTGGAAGTCCTAAAAATTGTTCCATTGCACAACTCCTTTGTTGTTGACATACGTCTCGGAAGACTTTTGCTCATTAAGTTTTTTCATGCGGTTTCTCATGAATAAAAAGAAAGCGACAAAACCGGACAATACAAATACGACAATGCCGACCATCGACATGATCGCAGTGTTCATCCCGTCAATCATCGGTGAATCAGCCGCGCCGTAACAGCTGGGACAGGCCAGCACAACTTCGGGCAGGAATAACAATCCGGCCATAGCAACCGTAAGAACCGGCGACAATGAACGGATCATATATAGCTGACGTGTTTTAATTTTTTGAGAATCTTTACCGCGTAGAATACAAGACCAATGCCGGATCCAAAGCCGAGGAATGCAAGCAACAGATTGGCAACAGATCCGCCGGAAGTGTATTCGTTGAACGCCCATCCTCCGAACCCGAATGAGAACAGGATGGAGACGGCGATAAAGAAAATATGAAATGCTTTAAGGGACATTATTTATAGAGTATTGGATCAGAATGCGCGAATAAGGGAAGCCACATCAGGACGATGAAGAAAAACACCGTAAGGATGAGCGTGAAATAAATGACTTTCTTTTCTGAGATAAGATGCATGAAGTAACTTGCGACCAGCGTTCCTTTGACAGCAGCAACAATAAGCGCAACAATGACTGCCGGAACGACACTAAGATTAAGGTATGAAACAGCAACCGTAACTACGGTGAGTCCAAGTAAGGCAACAAATACCATGATGTATTTGCGGACATGTTTTTTAATATCTTCTGCGTGGGCGGCTTCCATAATCTCTCCTTATAATAAATAGAGTACAGGGAACAGGAAAATCCAGACAAGATCGACAAAGTGCCAGTACAATCCGGCAACTTCTATCCGGTTTGTAAAACGTGCCGGCTCGGTTTTCCACATTTTGCTTCCGGGCCCCCAGAAATATGTATTCACTACCATTCCTCCGATGACGTGAATACCATGTAATCCGGTGAGCGTAAAGTAAATCGCGTAGAATGTATTCTTGCTCGGGACATCGCCGATAACGATATGATGGCTGTATTCGAATCCCTTGATGATCAGGAAGCAGACGCCGAGCAGGATGGTGATTCCCATGTAGACGCGGTACTTACCGAAGTTTTTCATCATCAGCGACGCCCATGCCATCACCATTGTTATGGAAGAGGTAATGAGGACCGCGGTGTTGAGCGTGGCAAGCGGGACGGAAAGCTCATGATGCGGCCAGTGGTCGGCGCCGATGCGCAGTAAAATATAGGTCGTAAACAATGCTCCGAAGAGCATCACTTCCGACGCGAGGAATAACCATACACCGGCCTTTGCGTTAAACAGCCCGGTGTCGGTTCGCGGAGTAATTGTATAAGGAATTTCCATGAATGATCAAGCCTCTGATAATTGGTTTTGAGGAGTAAAGTCTTTTTTGTGTCCGGGAACGCTGTACTCGTATGGTCCGCGATGGACTTCGGGAACTTTGTGGAAGTTCGCGTGCGGTAGCGGAGGCGTCGGCGTCGCTGACCAATCGAGCGTGGTTGCTTCCCACGGATTGTCGTTTACCTTTTCACCCTTTTTAATGCTCATGAAAAGATTGACAATGAAGAATAACTGGAAGATCGCCATGACCCATGCGGCAATGGACATCACTTCGTTAAGGTGAAGGACTCCCTGCGCGTGCGCGTACTGTTGCCCGCCATCATAGAGACGGCGCGATACGCCGGCAAGTCCCTGAATGAGCATCGGGAAGAAAATAAAGTTCATGCAAACGAACGAACCCCAGAAGTGGATTTTGCCGAGGCCCTCGTTCATTTTTCTTCCGGTAAGTTTCGGGAACCAGTAATAGATGCCCGCGAACAGCGCGAAAATTGTGCCGGGCGCCACGACATAATGAAAGTGGCCGATAACATAGTAGGTATCGTGGAGCGGAATATCGGATGCCGCAAGTCCGAGCGGAAGTCCCGTTAACCCGCCAATGCCGAACATCGGGAGAAACGCGAGGGCGAATAACATCGGTGTATTGAACCGGATTGAACCGCCGTACAATGAAATGAACATCGCCGAAAGAATGATAACAGAGGGAATGGAAATGATCATTGTCGTCGTCTGGAAGAACGAGCTGATTGCCGTGCCCATACCGGTGAGGAACATATGATGAGCCCACACGATAAAGGACATGAAGCCGAGGAAAATCGCGGCGTATACTAACGACTTGTATCCCCACAACGGTTTGCGCGTATTGTTCGCGATAACTTCACCCACAATACCCATCGCGGGCAGAATCAAAACATATACTTCTGGATGCGCGAGGAACCAAAATAAATGCTGCCAGAGGAGCGGGCTTCCGCCGCCGGAATTTGTCAGCGGCTGGCCGCTCACGACAAGGCCGGACGGCATGAAAAAGCTTGTTCCCGCAAGACGGTCCATCAATTGTAAGACACCGGCCGCTTCAAGCGGAGGGAATGCGAGAAGGAGCAGAAATGCTGTCACGAACTGCGCCCATACGAAGAAGGGAAGGCGCATGAACGTCAGCCCCTTCGCGCGCAGTTGAAGAATCGTAACGATGAAATTGACAGAACCCAGGAGAGAGGAAGTAATGAGCAGCACCATGCCGAACAGCCACATGGTTTGTCCCGTGGTCGCGATGTTGGAAAGCGGGGGATAGGATGTCCAGCCTGAGTTTGCCGCGCCGCCGGGGACGAAGAAACTGGCAAGCATGACAACACCGCCCATGAAATAGACCCAGTAGCTCATCATATTGAGTTTCGGGAACGCCATATCCGGCGCGCCGATTTGCAAGGGCATCACGTAGTTACCGAACGCACCGACGGCCAGCGGAACAACACCAAGAAATACCATGATTGTTCCGTGCATCGCGCCGAGCTGGTTGTAAAATTCAGGAAGCATAATGCCGTCCGGCATCGACTCTGAACTGAATAACGAACCGATGATCGGCAACGCTTCGCCTGGATACGCCAGCTGCCAGCGCATCAGCATCATAAGAGAAAAACCAAAGAACAGGAATACGAGACTTGTAAGTCCGTATTGGATTCCTATCACTTTGTGGTCAATGGAAAATACATATTTCCGCAGGAAACCTTCTTCATGATGCGCATGATGGTGTCCGACATCGTGATGCACTTCCGCGGTGTGGGCAATGTTATTTTTACTCATAGGGCGTTCTTCCGACTCTCCGTTGAGTGAACAGTTGTGAATTGGGGGATTATATGCGGAAGGTTACTTTCCTGCGAAGGAAAAATCCGCTGTCTTTGTATCTGATGCACCGACAGTGACCTTCATGGTCTTGGTGCCGTATTTTTCATGCCAGGCTTCGAGTTCATAATCGCCGGCTGGGAGGTTCTTAATTTCAAAAGCGCCTTTGTCGTTTGATACCGCAAAGAACGGATGGTCGAGAACGCCGATGTAGGCCGACATCCAGTTGTGGACTTCGCATTTCACTTTTACCATGACCTCAGGTTTGTCAAAGGTCTGGGTCATCTTCATTCCCTTTTTCGGCTGGGCGATATTGAACTGTTTGCTGTTTTTGGGAAGTGAATGGACGTTGTGAAGAGTCTCATCGCTGTTCTTGATGTCAAGCTTCTGGTTTACCATCATACCGAGGACATGAGGGTGATAGGTGCAACCTTTTTGGTCGAATGTCACAGCTGTCGCCGGTGTCGGGAATTTTTTTCCTGCCAATCCGCTCTTAACATACACAAAAACATTCATCAATGTGTTATTCGAATTCAGGACAACCGCGTCTGACTCGACATCTTTTCCGGCATGCATTTTTACGCACTTCGGGTCAGCGCTCATTTTAATTTTGGATGCTGCCGGTTTTGCTCCTGAAAAATTAATTTTTCCGGTGATATTTCCGGCGACCGCAAATGAAGCAAGGCATAACGAGGTGATTACTGCTAACACAAATTTCTGTGTCATGTATTTCTCCTAAATGATTATGGTGTAAAGGTTTCCGCAAAAACATCGCGGTAAAAAATTCTCGGGTTTAACACCCCACAGGTGAGAGGGGTTCCAAAAAGTGCCTCAATATAAATATCTTTTAGATATAATTCAAGCAAATTGTTGAAAATGTGATGTTTTGGAGGGGGGAGTTTTTTAAGGTAAAAAGGTAGATTTCTATAAAATATGGTGGCTCATGTCAGTTACTGATTACAGATGCCGGAACCTGGTCCATTGAATTCTTGAAAAAATGAAACCGCCTTCGGTATGCTGAACCATAGAGGTTAAGCAAAGTCTGCATTCAGCCGAGGGCTATTTGCTGTATCACCGCTTCTTGAAAACCCATTAGCCGTGTTGCATAATTCGGATTCAATTGCTATCATGAATCGGACTTTCTACCCTTGTATCTGAAATTCCGGGACTCAACAACATATCTTTATTTATCAGGAAAGGAGCATGTATGTCGCTGCGAATTAATGATGAAGCGCCGAATTTTTCTGCCGCTACAACTCAGGGAGATATTAACTTCCATGAATGGATAGGCGATGGATGGGCAATTCTGTTTTCTCACCCCAAAGATTTTACACCCGTCTGTACAACCGAACTCGGGTATATGGCAAAACTTCAGCCCGAATTTAAGAAACGGAACTGTAAGGTGATCGGATTAAGCGTCGATCCGGTCGACAGTCACAAAAAATGGGAAGGCGATATTCAGGAAACGCAGGGACACGCGGTGAATTATCCGATGATTGGCGATCATGACCTGAAAGTCGCGAAACTCTATGATATGCTTCCGGCCCAGGAACAGGGGACATCGGAAGGGAGAACAGCCGCGACGAATCAAACCGTTCGCAGTGTGTTTATTGTCGGCCCCGATAAAAAAATCAAACTTACGCTGACGTATCCGATGAGCACAGGAAGGAACTTTGATGAAATTCTCCGTGTGCTGGACTCTATGCAGTTAACGGCAAAGCATAAAGTCGCAACTCCCGTGAATTGGAAAGATGGGGATGATGTTATTATCCTCGCATCTGTTCCTGAAGCGGAAGCAAAGGAAAAATTCCCCGAAGGCTGGAAAGCCCCGAAGCCGTATCTTCGTATTGTAAAGCAACCGGGAAAATAACAAAGAAGTCGGAAACGGTATAACTCATTTATTCGTAATTTCTATTATTATTGACATATGAAACAAACTTCGCGTAGAGGATTTATTACGGCCGTCGCAGTGCTGACCGGCGCTTCAATGGTTCCGGATCTGATGCATGCCGGACCCGGGCCCGGCAATGCAACATGGGACCTTACCTGGCTTGACAAACTCAACGGCAAACATAAGCAGGTGTTTGACCTCGGTGACGTTGAATTGCTGCGTGTCATCGGCAACTGGCTTGATGCGTATGAGGAGGTATTTCAAATGCCGTATACAGAATTAAATGCAATTGTTGGTATTTCCGGGAAGGCGTTTCCGATTAACGCGAATGATGAGCTGTACCGCAAGTTTCCCATCGGCGAGCATTGGAAGGTGACTGACCCCGAGACACAGCAGCCGGCAATGCGCAATATCTTTCTTGATGGAGGAAAAACTCCGGCCGACCAGAAGAAAAAGGTACACGCGTTGCAGGCGCGCGGAGTGATTTTCTGGCAATGCAATAAAGCGCTGCAGAGAGTTTCAAAAGAAATCGCCGCAAAAGTAAACAGGCCCGACACGGAAGTGTATGAAGAAATGAAAGCAGGACTGAATCCCGGTGTGATTCTTATTCCCGCGCACGCCATGCTTCTCGGCCTGGCGCAGGAAAAAGGTTGCACGTATGAGGCTTTGTAGGAAATAATATTAACTTTGTAAGTCCAATTACGAATTGGACGCTACTCGGCACCGGCAAAGTGTAGAGTCCGGTTCGCAACCGGACATTTAATGCACAAGACCATTTGAGAAATGGACGCTACAACATGCCGTGCTGGTTTTAATCTTGTAGTGTCCGACCCCCTGAACGACGCAGTCTGTAGATGCGAAAGAAAAGAGGATGAAGGTTGAAACTACGAGTGGTTGTTTTAGGTGCCGGGTTTGGCGGACTTGAACTCAGCACGATCCTTTCTGAGTCCCTCAAGGATAATCTTGATCTTACCCTTATTGACAAAAGTGATACGTTCTACTTCGGCTTTTCAAAACTTGACGTGATGTTCGGTAAGAAGGAGCCGAATGCTGTACTCCTCCCATATCGCCAGATCGTAAAACCCGGTGTCCGTTTTGTGCAGGATACAATTCTATCCATTGACCCTGTTGCCAAACGTGTTACCACGCAGAATGGATCCTGTGATGCGGATGTGCTTGTGGTCGCCCTTGGCGCTGATTACGATGTTGGGGCTACACCCGGCCTTGTTGAGGGAGGCAATGAGTTTTATTCCTTCGGTGGTGCAGAGCAGTTGCGAAAAGTCCTTCCCGGTTTTACAAAAGGCCATGCAATAGTAGGTGTTGCAGCAGCACCATTTAAATGTCCTCCGGCCCCAAGTGAGGCGGCGCTGTTATTACACGACTATCTGACCGCGCGTGGAGTCCGCGATGCTTGCAGTATCAGTCTCGTTATGCCTTTTGGCATTCCCATCCCGCCGTCACCGGACACTTCCAAAGCGTTGATGGCTGTTTTCGCGGAGTGGGGAATTGCATTTCACGGAGATCGTACAATAAAAGCACTTGATCCGAAGAGACGGGTTGCGATTCTTAAAGACACACGCACTGAAGAGACAACCGAGATGCCGTACGATCTGTTCCTCGGCATTCCGAAGCATCGTGTTCCCGAGGTTGTTGCTCAGAGCGGCATGACGGAAAATGGATGGGTTCCTGTCGATCCAAAAACTCTCAAGACAAAATATTCCGGCGTCTATGCGGTTGGCGATGTGGCAAGTGTCGGGACACCGAAAGCCGGCGTCTTTGCTGAAGGTGCAGCGCGTACGGCTGCAAAATCTATTGTTGCTGAATTTCAGGGAAATGAAAGGCCTGCCGCTTATAGCGGTGCAGGATCCTGTTACATCGAGTTTGGAGGGGGACGTGTCGGTCGTGTTGATGTCGATTTCTTTTCGGGGCCGAAGCCGACCGGAAACTACGTCGAGGCGTCGTTAGAGCTTGTGAAAGAAAAGCAATTATTCGGATCGAGCCGCCGTGCCCGGTGGTTTGGGCTTTAACCGGTTTCGTTTCAGCATCCTACGTAGTGGCCGACGACCCGTCGGCGTTTAAGACCGATGCAAAACGATATCAGGTCGATGTCTACTACCCTCGTTCCACGTCACCTCCATACTAAACTATCGCGGAATTCTTCATCACGTTTGCCACAAATTCCTATCCAAACTCCTGTACTGAATTGCCTCGCTGATATGCTCAGGTCTGATTTCAGTTGATTGGGCGAGGTCGGCAATTGTTCTTGCAACTTTCAGAATGCGGTCATACGCCCGCGCGGAAAGTCCGAGCTTGGTAATCGCCGTTTTGAGCAGCTCTTCTCCCGCGGCGTCGATTTTGCAATGTGTCTGAATATCCTTTGCCGTCATATCGGCATTGCTGAACATATGCTTTCTTCCGGTAAATCTTTTTCTCTGAACTTCTCTTGCATTCGTTACCCGTCCTCTGATATCTGCGGATTGTTCACCCGATTCCTTGCTTGCAAGTTCTTTGTACTTCACGGCCGGAACTTCAATATGCAGGTCAATGCGGTCGAGTAACGGACCTGATATCTTTGCCATATACTTTTGAATTTGGAGTGAAGTGCATGAACACTCTTTTGAGGGGTCAGTGTAATATCCGCAGGGGCAGGGATTCATCGCGCAGACAAGCATGAAATTCGCAGGGAAATCAACCGACATTTTTGATCGGCTGATGGTAACGTGGCTGTCTTCGAGTGGTTGCCGTAAAACTTCAAGGACATTTCTTGCAAACTCCGGAAGTTCATCCAGAAACAAGACGCCATGATGCGCGAGAGAAATTTCACCGGGACGCGGTATGGTTCCTCCGCCCACCAGCGCGCTGTCGGAAATTGTATGATGGGGTGAACGGAAGGGCCTCGTAGCGATGAGAGCCGTCTCCCCCTGAAGTGTGCCCGCAACCGAATGTATTTTAGTGCTTTCAATCGCCTCGTCGAATGTCATCGGGGGGAGGATGGAAGGGAGGCGCTTTGCGAGCATGGTTTTCCCGGAGCCCGGCGGGCCGATCATGATAATATTATGCCCGCCTGCCGCTGCGACTTCAAGCGCGCGCTTGACATTCTCCTGCCCTTTCACATCCGCAAAGTCAGTGGGATATTTCTGATCATGCTGAAATATCTCCTTCACTTCTACACGAAACGGTGTGATTTCTATCTTGTGCGAGTTCAAAAATGAAACAGCTTCAGTCAGTGTCTCGACCGGAAAAATGTCAATTCCCTGTACCATTGCCGCTTCTTTTGCGTTTTCCTTCGGGACAATCATTCCTTTTACTTTATGTTTCTTCACCTCGACGGCGATCGGAAGCGCACCGTGAATAGGGCGCAGTATTCCATCCAGCGAGAGTTCACCGAGGAGAATATATTCTGAAAGATGCGTCTGCTGTACCTGCTCGCTGGCAGCGAGAATGCCGATGGCAATAGGTAGATCAAATGCCGAACCCTCTTTCTTAATATCGGCCGGGGCAAGATTGACTGTGATCCGCTGTCCCGGAAAGGTGAAGCCTGTGGTTTTTATGGAAGCAAAAACGCGCTCCCGGCTTTCCCGGATAGCGTTGTCAGGCAATCCCACGACATTAAACGAATGCAGCGCTTTTGCGATATGAATTTCTACCTGAACAAGATGAGCCTTAATGCCTAAAGTGGTACCGCTGAGGATGTGAGCGAACATGGTGTAACCTCCCTGATGTTGCAGATATTGTACGGAATGGGTTGGACAAGTGCAAGTTATGCTTGGCGAAGAAATGTAATTGTCAAATTAAGTCGAAGAGGGACAGCTTCCGACAAGGATGTCAGTAAAAGGAATGTGTATTAATCCATGGTGAATATTTTCCGTAAATCTTTATTGGTATTTTCACGAAACTTCCAACTTCGTTCACACTTCCAAATTTTGAACTTCCTGTGGTACTTATGAATGGAATTAATAGCCCGCCGGCATACGCCGTAAACGTATAGCCGAAGTCATGCTCATTGTTACGCAAAAGTAAAGTGGGTCCGATGCAAACCCCGAAGAGACCGTCTCCGCCTTCAATCCCGAAATGTACTTTTGAAAGGTCGGAGAGCCGGTCAACTCCCAACACTAAACCTCCATAGAGTGCATCATACTTATTTCTGATAACAAAACTTACTTCGGCACCGTAAATAAAACCTTTGTTTTCACCGAATGAGTAACCAAGCTTAAATCCGGGATTTATAGTAGACCATAGGTCTTGCGTATGAGAAATTTCAGGTAGAATTAAAATTACACCAAACAATATCGGAAGGATGCGGTTCTTCACTGGCATCCCTTATTCATGTAATCGCTCACGTTCATATCCGGCATGCTGAACTTTCGGTGAAGGTGCGAATATCACCTGAACCTCCTGCCATCCGCGGAGAACGTTGCAGGCAAAAACTGCATCCGCATCATGAATATCCTGCCTGGTCAATACAGTTTCCTTTACATGTTCCAATGTGTGAAGCATATGCTGTCGGTAGATGCCGTTTAAGAGTCCGCAATTAACCGGTGGTGTATGATACACATTATCTTTCAGGATGAAGATATTCGTTCGGGATCCTTCCGTAATCTGGCCAAACTCATTCATAAAAATCACATCGAAGTACCCATTCTCCGTGGCAGTTTTGTATGAGGTTTCGTACAGTGCTCTTTTGCTTGTTTTGTGATACAGAAACATGTCCATTGAAGAAGTTCTGACGGGCGAAATAAACACCGTCGGGGCACTTCTGAGTTCATTTGAAAACTCATTCCACGTGATCTCTGCGTTCCCGAACCGATCGAGTGTCAACCGGACGCGGTATTGTTTTCCCGCATCGAACTCTGTCGTGATACTATCCAGCAGTTGACGGATGAGTCCGGTGTCGCAAGGAAAATCAAAATATGCCGCGGAAGCCGTAAGCCGCTCAAGGTGCTTGTCGGGGAGCCGGTACGTTCCATCCCAAAAAAGAGTTTCGATAAGCGTGAATTCTTCCGGCGGTTGAAGAAAGAATTTTGACTTCAACTCACATTCACGGTATTCATCTTCAGCGTCAGAATCCCAGGTAATGCCGCCGCCAATCCCAATTTCACCCTTCGAATCTCTCAGTACAGCAGTGCGTATTGCGACATTGAACATCGCTTCGTTTGAAGGAGAAATATAACCTATGGCGCCGGTATATACTCCGCGGGGAGTGCCTTCCAGATCATCTATGATTTGCATGGCACGCCGTTTCGGAGCGCCGGTGATGGAACCGCTTGGGAAAAGTGCTTTGAAAATATCGTAATAACGTACGTTCTCACGAAGTTCTGATTCCACGGTTGAAATCATCTGGAACAGCGAATCATATTTTTCAACCGTATAAAGGTTTGAGGTTTTCACTGACCCGATAGAGGAAATTTTCCCAAGGTCGTTTCTCAGTACATCCACAATCATAATGTTTTCGGTCCGGTTTTTCGCATCATTACTCAGCCAAATACTGTTTGCAGAATCTTCGGTGACCGTGCGTCCGCGGGGGGCGGTCCCTTTCATCGGGCGGGTCACCATGCGGTTGCCTTTGCGGTGAAAGAATAATTCCGGGGAGAGGCTGATGAATGCCTCATGTTCCGTTCTGATGTAGGTACTGTAGGGAACACGCTGTTTCTGTTTCAGTGACCGGTAGAAATCAAGAGCTGATCCTTCAAATTGAAATGACATCCTTCCCGTAAAATTAATCTGATAAACGTCTCCGTCCCGGATATGATTCCTGACGGCGTGAATCCGTTCAACGTATGTTTTCCGTGATGGCGCGAATTGAACATCTGAGACACGGTAATCCTTATCAATTAATTTGGCACTGTTCCGTAATCGAGGGGAAGTGCCTTCCCACACTCCAGTCGCGTGATTAAAAATCATAGGAGCCTTGTAAACGCCAAACCAGGCGAGAGGGGAGCTGGTGGCAATTTCGTGGGGTATGCTTTCGAAATGGAAACCGCATTCGTAAGCCATGTATCCCGCTATGTGATAACCCTCTTGCAATTTTTCCTCCATTGAATCAAAGAGGCGGGGGATTTCTTCGAGTGAAAAAACCTGCAGGATCTCTGCCGGTTTGGTGAACAAAAATGATCGGTAATGTTCACTGTCGCATTTGCTTGTTTCAAGCAGGACAACATTCTGCTCATCAGCGACATACGCCTCGAGATTACAGGGAAAAAACTTTGGTGGTATGGAGAATTGAAGTGACACGGTAAAATATACGAAAGAGAAGCGCCACCCTCAACTTACGTTAAGAGGTTTTTGAAGATGTCCTGGCGTGGGCTTTTTGGAGGTCTTCGTTTACTCTGAATTTGACCATCTTCTTCACAAGCAGTCCCGGAATCTTTTTTCCATGAGGAAATTTGACCGTTCCTTTGGAGGTTTCATAGTTCTTCAATTCATTTGTAAATGCTCTGATTGCCGAGGTGAACGGGTAAAATCCAATATGTTCCTTATGAGCCGCGAAGTAAACAAGCATGCCGTGAAATTTGTACGCCGGCATGTTGTAGCTGATAACTTCAATAGCTTCAGGCGCAGATGTGCGTATCGCATTCCGCAATTCCTTCAGAGAAGTTCTGACGCTTACCGGCTGAGCCGCGATGTATGCGTCGATTGTCGTAAAGCGTTGTGATTTCATAAGAGGCCATTCACAATGAGAGGCTTTTGAAAAATTCTATGAGAAAGGTGGTGAGCGGAGGCGAACCACCTCATATTATCTTAAATTCGCACTTCTCCGCTGTCAGCGTCTGCCAGCCGGTAAGGCGGGGATCCGCTCAGTGCTTCAGTCTGGAAATATCCGATGTATTCCTCGGAAGTCAAAATAAATTATTGCCGCAATATTTTCAAATACTCTTTCCACGGTCCCACTTCTACAGCATACTGCTTTGCCATAATGCGTGAAATTTGAGAGATATGATCGAGGTCATGCACAACCCATGTGGAAAGAAGCTGGGCGAGCGTGACTTCCCCGAACGCCGGATGAATTCCTGTTTGCTTCAACTGAACATCGGTCAGTTTCCTGGAGATGAGAATTTCGAGATTCCTCTTGCGGAGCGCTGTGAATTCATCTAAGAGTTGAGGCAACGACTTTCCCTTGCTTTCCTCGAATTGCGCGAAGCGGTCAAATGGTACAAACCGTTTGTCAGGAGTATCGGAGAGTATAATTTCCATGCGGGGAATCCAGTCGGTTTTTTCTCCGTGGATAAGGTGTCCTACGACATCATAGATAGTCCATGTTTCATTGCCTTCATTTGCAGTTGACCAATCGTTGGAAAGGTGTTCCACTATTGTTCTGAGAACGGTTGGCGTGCGCTCAAGGATTTCAACAGATTTTTCAAGAGAGAAATTCATGAAGTGGTCGCGGCAGATTTCGTAATTTTTAATAACCAGATAAAAAGTATCGGCATGAGAATTAATTCCGCGAACAGCGATCCAATAATATCTTTTCCAAAAATGATATCAGGCCGCATCATGGTGAAGCGTGTCAATCCGCCAATAAATGTCAGTACGAAAACTAACAACAATGCCGTCCGGTATTTTTGCAAATTTGCCGGTGCCAGAATCAGAAATGCGCCGATTCCAATGTAGAGTCCGCCGAAATACCGGATGTGGCTGTCCTGCGTCAGAAATCCGTATTCATCTATCACTTCCAAAAACTTTGTTTGGCCCTGTAACCCCAGCGTCAGGATTCCGCCAAAGCCGACATTTATTCCAATAAATATGTTTATGAGACCGAGTAGTACCAGAATTAACTTCAAAATATTAACAGCAATTTTTGACATGTCAGGCTCCTTGGAGATACATATACATATTTTAAGAGAAAAATTTGCCTTGGTAAAAGATCATTTCATCGGTTTTCCCTGCAAATGCTTCTGCATCCCGGCGTAATCGGGGTGGATGCTGAATTCTCCGTAACAAAGCATTCTGAGAATCGGCAGGGGTCGCTGATACCAGCTTGCCCAGGTGAGCGGCGAGTCGCCGTTCATGTCTTTTGTCTCGCGCTTTGCTCCGGCATCCAAAAGTAACTGTATGGTGTTCTCATTTCCAAACGCCGCGGCGCGGTGAAGGGGAGTCTCGGCTTTCGTACGGCAATCGCGCATAAAGCTGTCGGTTGGGGCTGAATTTGTTGTTACTGCATTCGGGTTCGCACCATGCAACAGGAGAACTTCAACTACCGGATCGTGCGCGGTACGTACCGGTGTGCATAATGCCGAATGCAACGGTGTTTCCCCCGTTGACGGCAATGGCATGTTGACATCGGCGCCTTGTTCAATAAGAAACTGGCAGAGTTTCCAGTGGCCGTGAAATGCCGCCCCGTTGAGATCGAAATTATCTCCTAATGATCGCAATGACTCGCCATTGGTGACCAGTAATTTTATTGCGCTGACATCGCCGTAGTATGCGCACCATTGAAGCAACGACACGCCGTTCTTATCTTTTGATGTTGCCGGATGTCCCCCGGCAAGATATTCTGCGATAAGATCGGTGCGGCCGTTGATGATGTGATTTAACATCTGTCCCTTTCTTAGGAAAAATTACGAATGACATTATCGGAGATGAGCAATTATTTTTCTCCGGTCCAGTGGCCGATCATCAATCTGTGCCCTTCGGGTGTTGCCACTGAAAATTCACGCATTTCCCACGGCTTTGTTTCAATGGGGGAGAGAATGCTGATGCCTTTCTTTGTTAATTCGTTGTAGTAAGCATCTGCGTCATCGACACGAAGATAGCCAAAATAGTTATGGTCACCGAGTGTACTTGGATGCAGTGCATCACGGCATTCGCCGAGCATGATCATACAATTATCACGTTTGACAAAGATCCAACCATCGGGTTCCGCAACGATAGTGAAACCGAGCTGTTCAAAGAAATCCGCACACGCTTGAAGGTTGTGGACAGCAAGGACGTAATGGTTTTGGAGAATCTTAGGCATCGATCATGAAGTGGTAATGATTGAGCATGTTATTTGGTACTGGCTCATTTTGAATTATAATTCTTAAACGCGGAGACGCAGAGCTCGCCGAGTATCGCAATGTGATTATTTCTCTGCGTTTCTTTGCCTGCCCGCCGCTTCGCTTTAGCAGGCGGGCGCTCTTTGCGACTCTGCGTTGTTCTTTTCTTTAAACTGAGCCAGCACGTGTTATTTTGTAGTCTTGCTGTTCATCTGGATACCGAGTTTTTCATATTCAATGTCGTTTGGCTCCCACAATTCTATTTTATTTCCTTCGTTATCCATGATATGAATAAACTTTCCGTAATCATAAGTTTCCAGGGTATCGGTTATTGTGACACCTTCTTTTTTCAGCTCTTCAACAAGTGCTGTTAAATTGTCCACCCGGAAGTTTATCATAAACTCTTTTGTCGATGGTTCAAAATATTTTGTTGATTCTTTAAACGGACTCCATTGTGAAAACCCCTTTTTTGTGGAGTCCGCGCCTTGATACCATTCAAACACTGTCCCGTATTGGTTGGTATTCAAGCCAAGGTGTGTCTGATACCATTCTCTCACTTTTTTCGGGTCTTTGCATTTGAAAAAAATCCCGCCGATGCCGGTCACTCTTTTCATGTTTGAATTGCCGGTTGATTCGCCCGGAAGCAAGGTGTTAACGGCAAAGCCGAGTCCGAACGAGGCCGCAAGTGCGATGCTTATTATTGTTTTTTTCATAGTTACTTACCAATGGTTTTATATTATTTGTTGTTGTGCGGAGCGACTGTTATTTTCCTTTGAGCGATGCTTCTATCAAACCCTTCAATACCTTCAGGTCAATGTCATCCAGCGTTTTGATGTAAATGCATCCGACGCCGGCTTTGTGCTTGCCAAGTTGTTTGAGCGCTGAGGTGCGCTTTTGTAGATTGAGAACCAGGTGTAACGAGATGTTTGTTTTTCGCGGAGAGAACCCGATCTTAAACCAATCCACTTCCCTGCCGGTGGCAGGACTTTTGTATCGTTTGATTCCAAAACCAATCATCGATGTGCCCCACATTTTTGGTTTTTCCTTTGAGGCTTTTTCCATTAGTGTAAGTAACGCGAAACTGTCCTTGCGTTGTTGGTCATCCGCAAGCTTGTTGATAAACGCATCAACGCTGGAGGCAGTTGGTTTGGTTTTAATTTGGGTTACTTTGGCCATGGAAATATTTCAAAGTTAAAATTAGATATCAGGGGTTATATTGATTGTCACAAAACTTAATCTAAACCTGTTACTTTTTTTATTGAACATATTGTCAGCCAGAAAAATTGTATGTGTGACACCGAGTTAAGTATTATTGATAAATTTGAACCCTGATTGTATCAACGGGCATTGAATCTTGTTTTTCTTTTCCCAGTTGGATTGCCAAAGTTGAATCATCATTTTCAAACCAGGCAGTCTCTCTCCACCAAATTGAGCTGACAGTATGCGGAGCCCGCTCAATTTGTTGAGGAGTTAAAAGCGCCTCAAGTGAATATCGCTTAGCCACGTTACCAAGACTATCATATACAACGAGTGCATTCTCGCCATAGCCCAAAGTATACCAATCATCTAATGTCACTACCGTTTTCCCCGAGTTGGCAACAAAGGCATTTACTGGTGACCATTCATTTATTAGCGGCTTACACCATAATTCCTTTCTTAGATCAACCGAAAAGAGAATACCAAGACATGAGTCAGCACCGGAACATCCTAAACCCTTGCTGAAACCTTTTGGAATAATTATAAATTGAAATTTCTTGTTTTCAGAGTATATCGTTGTTTTCTCTGGGGCTGACCATTTGTCCCCCGTGGTGACAATCCATAGGATTATGACGAGTAAAACTAATTGTGATTTATTAGTATTTTGATTTTTCATAACTTAAAATCAAATTTCTGTTGAGGGTATAAACAATCTGTATACATTTATTTCTTTAGAAATGCTGAAGGAAAGCCTTGCCTGCTCGTAGCCATGTCACTTCATTCCTCCAGAAACATCCACTTGATTGTAGTGAAAAGGTGAGTGTAAATCAAGATGATAAGTCAGGATGTTTAGTATGGGAGATGATGGGTGTATGAGGTGGTAAAATTGTGGAATTTAGATTACGGTTTGAAACCTGAAACTCAAAACCCAAACCCCGAAACTTCCTTTTAATTCTCCAGCTTAAAGTTAAAACTGATTTTTCCTGTCTGAAATTTTTCCCCCATTTGTTCGGGTAGGGGATCAAAGCGCCATTGAATCAGTGCCGCAACAGCTTCACGTTCGAGCGCTTTATCGCTTCGGGATACGGGAACAATTTTCGAGACGGAACCGTCGGGCATAACCGTGAATTCCAGCGTTACAATCATTGATTGATCCGAATCTTCCGGATACTTCGGAAACCGGCCGCTGAGAAGTCTTCGCGAGTCCGTGCCTCCCCAGTCAATGGAGAAGCCCTGTCCTGCTCCGATACCGCCGCCGTTTCCTCCGCCAAATCCGCCGCCGCTTCCCGGCCCGGAACCGCGGATTCTTCTTAAAGGAATGAACGCGGGGCGCGAGGGTTTGCCGGAGTTTTTCTTCGTGAGCTTTGCCTTTTCTTTCTTGATAACAGGCGTCGCGTTCTCGCTGGTGCGTTCACCGGTAATTCTCAGATTGACAATAGTAAATTGTGAGAAGAGCTTGGTGTCATCTTTACTCAATTGAACAGCTTCTTCCGCGGCGCCAAAATCAAGAATAAATTCCTTCGTTTCCTCACCGCCACCGCCGCCTCCCATGCCGCTGAGTTTCTCAAGCGCGGCATTTTCCTGTTCATGCCTGCTAAACTGTATAACGAGAAGAGCGATAATCAGGACAATATGCATGCTGATGCTGAACAACAATGCGAATGACCGTATGCTGTTGTCTCTGGAGTTGCCGAGTATGTCAATATATTTCCGGTAAATCCTTCTCACCGTTTGGCATTCTCGTTAAGTTTCGCGAGAACGCTATGCTTTCTGCCGTAGAAAAAATAAATTGCAAGCCCGATTGCCAGCCAGATAATCAGTCGCCACCAGTTTTCTTCCGGGAGGGAGAACATCAACATCAGGCAGGTAATGATTCCGAGAATCGGGACTAACGGAACCAATGGAGCGCGGAAAGGGCGCTCCGCGTTGGGATGCGTTTTTCGCATGATGAGAACAGCCGCGCAGACAATAACGAATGCAAAGAGTGTCCCGATGTTTGTCATTTCCGCGAGGACTCTTAGCGGCAAGAGTGTAGCCATTGCACCGACGAAAATTCCGGTAAGAATCGTGCTCTTCCATGGAGTGCGGAATTTTTCATGTACTGCGCCGAAAAAACTGTTGGGAATCATGCCGTCGCGCGCCATCGCGAGCAGAACGCGCGGCTGGCTGAGCATCATAACAAGAAGCACTGAAGTTATTCCCGTCATTGCTCCGATATCAATGAGCCGTTGCGCCCAGGGCAATCCCTTTTGCGCAAAGGCATTTGCTACCGGCGCGTTGACATCGATCTGGTCGTACCGAACCATGCCAGTAAGCACAGCCGCGACAGCGATGTACAATGCCGTGCAGAGGATAAGTGATGCAATGATTGCAATAGGGACATCGCGCTGGGGTTTCTTTGCCTCTTCGGCATGTGTGGAGACCGAATCGAATCCAATATACGCGAAGAAGATAATGGCAGCTCCGGCAAGCATGCCGACCGGGACACCGCCCGAGACCACCTCGCCCAGGATCGGTCTTCCGAAAAATGTCAGCCCCGAATATCCGTATGGTGCGAACGGCTCCCAATTGTTCGGATCGATAAAAAACGCGCCGACCGCAAGAACGAAAAAGACGATGGCAAGCTTTACGATAACCATGCCTGTATTAAATGTGGCGCTTTCTTTTATTCCGACGACCAGTATTGTCGTGATGATCGCCGTAATGATGATTGCCGGAAGATCGAAGTAGGATCCGGTGGCAAAAAAACTGCCTGTTGCCGGATCAAAATCAAATGGAGCGGTGGAAAAAATGTGCGGTACGTTAATGCCAAAGCTTTTCAGAAAATCCTGAAAGTGTGCCGACCATCCGTGAGCAACAGTCGATGATCCGACCGCATACTCAAGCACAAGGTCCCATCCGATGATCCATGCAAAAATCTCGCCGAGTGTAGCATACGCGTACGTGTATGCCGATCCGGCAACGGGTGCCATCGAAGCGAACTCAGCGTAACACAGTGCCGCAAAAATACAGGCGAGGCCTGAAACACCGAATGACAGAATAAGCGCCGGTCCTGTCCGGTCGTGTGCAGCGACACCGGTAAGAACAAAAATTCCTGTTCCGATGATAGCCCCGACCCCAAGACTTGTCAGCGTAATCGGGCCGAGCACGCGGCGCAGCCTGTTTTCTCCTTTCATTTCCTCCAGAAGCATGCTTAACGGTTTAGTAGCGAACAGCCTGCTTTTCATTAATAAATCCTTTCTGTTGTGGTGAGGTAAGGGTGTGTAATCTTTTATTGAATGCCTGTTACGAGAAGATGATATACCAGAGTGCAAAAAGCAGGCAAAGTCCCATGACTCCGAGGAGAAGATAAAATGCGATGGGAGCGGACTGGTTGTCCTGTTCTTCATGAGATGTTGTCATAAACGGAAATCCTTTCTTGAGAATATTTTTTCAAATAAAATTGTCAGTCATAAATGGTTACAGTGTGCCTGATGGCTTTCATACACTGAAACATAAATTTCACCTCACCTGTGAAAGTGAGTCAAGACTTAAAAAATTTTATTAGAATTAAAGAAAGGAGGAGGTTGTTTGAGAATAGATGAGTAGTGAAGCGAGAGTTACGGGAGGTTCACTCTCAACGAGATTTCTCTTGATGCAGGGTTTTGACGCGGAAATATCATAAACGGAACAAGGAAGATATTCATACAGGGAATGAAGCGGATCAAAAACTTTTGTTTTCTCGAGCAGTGTAAGGGGAAGATAAATATCCTGGCGAAGATTGCTGATGTGAACCTCAGTGTGTCCCTGCACTGTCGACTGTGAATAGAGAAGTGGGAGTAAAGCTGAGGACATAAGCGCGAGTATTAAAAGAACGGTGAAGGTTTGTCCTGCCCTTTCAACTATAGACTCGTATTTTTTCTTCACTTCATTAAACATGGCTCAAGAATACCTATTTTCGAGGTAAAATCAAAATTCAAATGGAAAAAGTAAAACCAAATTCTTAGTGTACTTAATTTCTCCCGATCCTGAATGCCATATTGCTTTTCGCTCTTTTTTTATTTATCATAAAACAGTTGTTTTCCAGAGGTTTTCTGAAACTTTTATCCAAATATCCTTTGACCGCACAACGTGTAAACCCTTCGGGGCTGTTGTTCCTTCTTCTGTCGTTTAGCCTTTTCAGTTGTTCAACCTATCAGAATATCACCGGTTATTTTAATACGTATTACAATGCGAGTAAGCTCTTCGATGAAGCTGTCGATGAAGTGGACGCAGCACCGCAGCGTGACCGGGATACAAACTATTTTGCGCCGTATACCGTCCCCGGCGGTGCGTTGATAAAGTTTGACAGGGTTATTGAAAAGTGTTCCAAGCTTATTCAGTTCCACTCTCAAAGCAGTTGGGTCGAAGGTTCTATTCTCATGATTGGCAAATCGTATGTGTATGAGAACGAGCCGCAGTCTGCGATCCGGAAATTCAAGGAGCTGCTGGATAATTTTCCGGAAAGCGATGAATGCCTTGAGGCCAAGCTCTGGTACGCGAGGGCAGAGTATCTCCAGAAAAATATCGACGAAGCCCTGGTGCTTGTAAAACAGGTGTTCCCCGAAGCGAGGGAAAAAGGCCGGGATGAAATCATGCTGCTGTCCCTGATGCTTGAAGCACAGATTTACTTTGAGAGGAAAGATTATGCCCAGGCGGCTGCCACAAACGCGCTTGCAGTTGAAATTTCCGGAGATAATACGCTTCGCGCGCGGGCGCAATATCAGTGCGCGTTAAGTTATGAGCGTCTGGGTGACAAAGCAAAAGCAAGCGAAGCCTACCTGCGCGTGCGTGACTTTAACCCGAATTTTGATCTGCAGTTTAAATCGCGGTTGAAACATGGTGTGATGCTTTCAGAGATCGGTGAACATCAAAAAGCTTTGCTGGTGCTCGAGGAGATGATAGAGGAGCCGCTCAAGCCGGAAGAGTTTGCGCTTGCCGATCTTGAAATCGCGAATACGCATTGGGCGATGGGGGATTCCGCGGAAGCGTTTCATTTATATGATTTTATCGACACAACATACAGGCGGACAGACGGTTCGGCAAAAAGCTATTACAAGCGCGGCCTTATTCACGAGTATTTTTATAAAGATTTCAAACAGGCAAAAGAATTTTACGCTAAAGCAAAAGCTGAATTTCAAAATTCGGAAGTGACCATTCCTGCACAGCGTAAGACAGATAATCTGACGTCGTATTTTACTATCTATTCCGCGTTGACAAAATACGATTCACTTCTCTATCGTGAATTGCACCCCGATACACTCACGAAGGTTTCGCGTAAAGACTCGACGAAGACAGATTCTTCGCTGGCAAAAAGCGGGGAAATGCGTAACGACTCTCTCGTTGGTAAAACTGATTCCGTGCAATCAGCAAAGCTTGTCGCGTCTGCTGATTCGCTCGTGCAAGACATTGCCGCAGTGCCGGCGGATTCCGGAGAATCGGAAGTCAGCGATGACTTTGTCCCGAATAAAAAACCGCCGGATGAACGCGATGACAGGTTTTTATTGAAAGGCAAGCCCGGAGGAGGTAAAGGGACTGCTGATTCGTCGAAGGGTTTGAAGGCAAGCGTGGCGGCGAAAGATTCTGCCGGTAAAATAAAACCGGTTGTTTCAAATAAAATATCGGCGGATTCGCTCCGCTCGCTCATTGCGAAGTACCAGTTCGACCTCGCGGGGTTGTTTTTCCTGGAACTGGGTTATCCCGATTCGTCGTTGTTCTGGTATTCAAGAATGATCATGGAAAGTCCGAAATCGTTCCTCGTTCCCAAAGCCATGTATTCAATGGCGGAAGTGTATCGAACGAAAGGTGATAGTTTGAAGATTGATTCACTCCATTCTATCATACTGGAACGGTATCCCGAATCTGTGTATGCGTATCAGGTGAAAAAGCTTCACGGAGAAGATGTCTCGCCGGAAAAACATGATGTTGTTGCGCTTGAATTTGCGGAAGCCGAAAGCCTGTTACAGGCCGGTCAATCCGCTGAGGCGTTGCACCGATTTAAAACCATTGCCAAAACCCAGAAATCTGATTTCGCCCCGAAGGCAAGTTACAGTGTCGGATGGATATATGAAAACGTCATCATGGATACTGACAGCGCAACCGCCTGGTACCGGCAATTGCTGAAAGAATATCCCTCTTCGATATATGCGTCCACTGCTCAACCTAAAGTGGCAGTCAAAGATAATCCCGATGATCTGTCGAAGTATATAAAGATTAAAGAAATCCAGGCGATTCCAAAGCCATCGAAACCGAATTTCAGAAAACCGGGAAGTACTAACGAGGACGAACAGTCACAGCAGGGAAAGAATGATCCGCGCAACATCCGTAACCGTGACAGGGGAGAAGAAGATGCCGGTGATGAAGAGGGCGATGAAGAACCCGAACCTGATGAAGAGCCTGAACCTGATGACGGTGGCGGGGATGTGTTATGAATTGGAGTGACAGGTTTTTGACCGCATGACGCAGGAAATTTGCTCCGTTGCTGCAGTAAAAAATATTGGTTCCGGTATTTTTGTGCTCAGGTTTATCTCTCCGGGAATCGCTTCTTCTGTCCAGCCGGGTCAGTTCGTTAATATTAAGACCAATGAATTACTCTTTCCATTTTTACGCAGGCCGTTCAGTGTATATCGTGTCAACGGGGAATCTGTCGAGATTATTTTCAATATAGTAGGGAGTGGTACAAAGATTCTCTCTGAAAAACAGCAGGGAGATGTAATCGATGTCCTTGGTCCGCTCGGCTGTTCATTTAGAATCGACGGCGTATTTGAGACTGCGATTCTTGTCGGGGGAGGACTTGGCGTAGCACCGCTTCCGGTATTGACAAACGCTCTTATCGGGAGGAAACGGAACCTGCTGACATTTCTCGGTGCCCGGACTTCTCATCAGATTGTATCGCAATATCTTCAAAATGTCAGCGTCGCTACTGATAACGGAAGCAGCGGATTCAAGGGTACTGTGGTTGACCTTCTGAGAAAATATCTTGGCGATGTGAATGTCGCGAAACCGAAAATTTTCGGTTGTGGGCCAAACCCCATGCTGAAGTCGTTGTCGCTTCTTGCCCATGAATTGCAAATTCCTTGTGAGGTTTCGCTTGAAAGCGTAATGGCATGCGGTGTCGGCATTTGCCAGGGATGCCCTGTTGAGAGGACTGAGGGGGAGAAAAAATATTCCCTGATTTGTAAAGAAGGAACAGTGTTTAATTCTGAATCCATCCGGATTGTGTAAATGCCTCTGCTTCAGGTAAATATCGGAAACCTTAGCCTCCGCAATCCTGTCATGGTTGCATCGGGCACATTCGGGTATGGCGATGATTGCACCGGTCTGGTCGATGTCAATAAACTCGGCGCGATTGTCACGAAATCGCTTTCATTGAAACCAAGGGATGGAAATCCCCCTCCACGCATTGTCGAAACCACCGGTGGAATGTTAAATTCCATTGGGCTGGCAAACATTGGTGTCGCAAAGTTTATTGAGCAAAAACTTCCGTTTCTTCGGTCGGTGGATACGACTATTATAGCGAATATTGCCGCCAGTACGATCGATGAATATTGTACCGTGCTTTCAATGCTCGATGAGCAGGATGGAATTGACGGTTATGAAATAAATGTTTCGTGCCCGAACGTGAAAGAAGGCGGACTAAGTTTCGGTACCAATGTCGAAATGACAGCAGAGATTACACGGCGGTTGCGGAAGCTGACACGCCGTGCGCTCATCATCAAATTGACTCCGAACGTAACGCATGTCGCCGAATTTGCCCGTGCTGTCGCGGGTGAAGGCGCTGATGCCGTTTCTCTTATTAACACTGTTATCGGGATGGCTGTGGACATACAGAAACGGGTACCGAGGCTTGCTACGGTAACGGGCGGACTTTCCGGGCCCGCAATTAAACCGGTTGCCCTTGCGAAAGTGTATGAAGTTTCACAGGCAGTAAAGATTCCGACTATCGGTATCGGGGGAATAATGACGGCGGAAGATGCGATAGAATTTCTCTTAGTCGGCGCATCGGCTGTACAGGTCGGAACAGCCAACTTCATTAATCCGTCGGCGGGTGTTACCATTGCCGATGGCATCCACGGGTATTGTGTCGAACAACGCATCGAAAACGTAGCAGATCTCGTCGGCTCGCTCCGGGTATCAAAAGAATTTTCCGTAATCCACAGCTGGTTGTAATTCTTCTCTTTAATTGCAGTGGCAACATTCCAGGAAACACTCTCTTTCTTGTATGGTCTTCAATTGTTCGGCATTAAAGTCGGACTGAACAACATTCATCATCTCACGTCTGCTGTCGGACATCCGGAAAAGAAATTTCCATCCATTCATATAGCCGGGACAAATGGAAAAGGCTCAACTGCCGCGATGATTGCATCGGTACTGATAGCCTCCGGATACAAAACCGGATTGTATACTTCCCCGCATCTTCGCCATTTCTCGGAACGCATCAGAATCAACGGAAAGAAAATACCGGAACGGGAAATTATCCGTTATACTGCCATACTGCGCCGTCCGATTGAAAGGACCAAAGCAACATTTTTTGAAGCGACCACCGCGATTGCCTTCAGGTATTTCGCTGATCAGAACGTTGATATCGCGGTGATTGAAACCGGATTGGGCGGACGGCTTGACGCCACTAATATTATTCATCCTGAACTGAGTATCATCACAACAATTGGTTTAGACCATACAGAATACCTCGGCTCAACACTCCAATCTATTGCACGGGAAAAGGGAGGAATTATCAAACATGGAGTCCCCTGTATTACAGGTGTTGTCCGCGGTTCTGTGTTAGGCGTATTAAAAAAAATAGCGACATCGCGAAAGTCCGCACTCATACAGCCGAAAAAAGAATACCTCTGCTCAACTCACAATGAAAGTCTTAGCGGATTTCATCTTTCTATTCATAAAGGGCAGAGCATTACGCGTGATGTATTTATTTCTCTTGCAGGATCTCATCAGGCATCAA
Organism: uncultured Chlorobiaceae bacterium; assembly: GCA_964523395.1. GTDB lineage: Bacteria > Bacteroidota > Ignavibacteria > UBA10030 > SZUA-254 > JANYJZ01. The sequence continues at coordinate 150,505 of CAZFXS010000001.1, forward strand.
ATGCACTGCTTGCTCTGCGTGCTCTCGATTATATGAAAGATCAACGAGGGTATTCACGCATCAATGATTCTACGGTGAACGATGGGCTTGGACATGTGCAGGAATATTCCGGCATTCGTGGAAGATTGGATGTCCTTTCAAATCATCCATTGATCGTTGCGGACGTAGCGCATAATGCTGATGGAATCCGGACTATGATCAGTGCGCTGAGGCCATTGATTGTGGGAAAGTGCACGATTATGTTTGGGGTGATGAAAGATAAGGATTATAAAGCCATGATCCGGGAGCTAATACCATTAACACGGTTAGCTGTTATTGTCCATCCGGAAACCGAAAGGGCCCGGGATATACAGTCTATTGCTGGTGAGTTTCACCAAAATTCTGTCAAGGCGTTGGCAGTTTCATCGGCTAAAGAGGGAATCAAAATGGGATTGCGTGAACTTAGGAAAAACGAGCTTTTTCTGATTATCGGGTCGCATTTTGTGGTAGGGGAAGCAATGGAAAATCTTCGTATTCAGGTCTAAAAACTTGACTTTCTATACCAAAGGTTTTATATTGGCAGTGAACTTAATAGAGGACGCACGATCTCAATCGTGCTATACACAACGTAAAACCATCGCTTAACTCATCAATTTTTAATCCTCAGGTAGTGTCATTAACGCTTTTAGGTTGACAAGTTACAGAGACTTGTTGAACATTCTCCAAATAAGAACTTTTCACTTTTTTAATCTCATAAGGATGTAAGAACGCCATGCCAATGGACATCGCCGAGCTGAAATCTAAAAAGATTTCCGAGCTCACTAAGATTGCCAAAGAACTCAATATTTCCGGATATACTGACCTGCGCAAACAGGACATGATATTCAAAATCCTTGAAGCTCAGACAGAAAAAGACGGGCTGACATTCAGTAAAGGCGTGCTCGAGGTGCTGCCCGACGGATACGGATTTTTAAGGTCTGTCGATTACAACTACCTTCCTTCCCCCGATGACATTTACGTTTCACCTTCCCAGATAAAAAAATTCAATCTTCGCACGGGTGATTCTGTCAGCGGACAAGTAAGGCCGCCAAAGGAAGGCGAACGGTTTTTCGCGCTGCTGAGAGTTGAGGCAGTCAACGAAGAAAATCCCGATGTCGTTCGTGACAGAGTTCTCTTCGATAACCTCACACCGTTATATCCCAATAACAGATTAAAACTTGAAACCTCGCCCGGTGAATATTCCATGCGCATTATGGATCTTCTCACCCCGCTTGGTAAAGGGCAACGCGGTATGATCGTTTCGCCCCCAAAAGCCGGTAAGACCATTCTGCTTCAGAAAATTGCCAATAGTATTTTACGAAACCATCCGGAAGTATTTCTCATTGTATTGTTGATTGACGAACGTCCGGAAGAAGTGACCGATATGGAGCGTTCCGTTAATGCCGAGGTAGTCAGTTCCACATTCGATGAACCGCCCGAACGGCACGTACAGGTTGCGGACATGGTTCAGGAAAAAGCAAAACGTCTGGTCGAAGCGAGAAAAGATGTGGTCATCCTTCTTGACAGTATCACGCGTCTCGCCCGGGCACACAACACTGTGGTTCCTCATAGCGGTAAAATTCTTTCCGGCGGCGTGGATGCGAACGCATTGCATCGTCCGAAGCGGTTTTTTGGTGCCGCACGTAACGTCGAAGAGGGAGGAAGCCTTACCATTATTGCCACTGCTCTTGTTGATACCGGAAGCCGCATGGATGAAGTTATTTTTGAAGAATTCAAAGGCACCGGAAATATGGAAATTATTCTTGACCGCAAATTGAGTGATAAGCGTATGTTTCCTGCCATTGACGTCAATCGATCCGGAACCCGTAAAGAAGAGCTTCTTCTTGAGGCGGATGAGCTTAACAGGGTATGGATATTGCGCAAATTCCTCAGCGATTTCTCAACCGTAGAGGCAATGGAGTTCTGCATAGAGAAAATGCGCGGAACGAAGTCAAATAAGGAATTTTTACGTTCAATGAACAGCTAAGTATTCCCCTAAATTCATGAAAAATAGGCATTAATTCGGATTTAGGTATTGACTTTATCCGGCACAACCGTTACATTGGACAGACAATTCCTTTCAACTCATCCCAATATGAATCGTTCAATAGGGTCAATTTTACTGGCAATTATTGTTCTCCTTAGCACTTCTGTTTCCTTCTCACAGGAAAAGGAAGAACGCTTCGGTATAGGGGCATCGTACGGTCCGGCATTTCCAAAGACAGATATCAAGGAATCCAAAGATCATCCTCTCGGAAGGATCTTTCTCCAGTATTTTCCGAATGAGAATATCGGACTTGAAACCGGCGTGGGAATGGGTTTGCTTGAGGCGGCAAAGGATGGGTTATTCTTCACCTCAATGATTTATCCTATAGATATCCGGCTTGTTGTTCAGCCGATGAAATCAGGGAAGTTTCAGCCCTATGCTTTTGGCGGCATCGGATTACTGATATTCGATCCTAAAGATCAACTGGACCAGCCATTGTTGAGAAACTCCAGAGGTGAGTACGGACATACAACGCCCTATGTTCCGTTGGGTATCGGTGGAAAATATCACGCAACTGAGCAGGCAGGGTTTGGTATCAGCCTTGGTTATAATGCTGCATTCAGTGATAATCTGGACGATATCAAATTGGGAGGAAATGATTCCTATTGGAGCTTTGCCATCAATGTTTTTGCTCTCCTGAAAGCTGCCAATAAGGATCTTGACGGCGATAAATTATTGAATGATGATGAGCGCCGGATTGGCACTGATCCGTTGAATCCCGATACTGACGGGGATGGCTGTAAAGATGGCGAAGAAGTGCAAACATATCATACCAATCCGTTGAATGCCGATAGCGATGGCGATGGACTCAATGATTGCGATGAACTTCATACCCATAATACCGACCCGCTGAAAGCTGACACCGATGGTGACGGTTGCAGCGACGGTGATGAAGTGTTGAAATACAGAACCAATCCGTTAGATCAGGATACGGATGATGACGGATGCAAAGATTGTGATGAAGTATTAACATATCATACAGATCCGTTGAGAATGGATACCGACGGAGACGGTCTCAATGATTGTGACGAGGTACTGACTCACAAGACTGATCCGCTCAAACCCGATTCAGATGGTGATGGGTGTACCGATGGCGATGAAATCCTTAAGTACAAGACCAACCCGCTGCAGGTTGATACCGATCAGGGTGGAATGCCTGATTGTAAAGAAATTCAGCTTGGGCTGAATCCGCTTGAACCGAGTGATGACGTGCCGATTATTAAGGTCGGAGAACGTATTATTCTCGAAGGTGTAAACTTTGAGACGGCAAAGACAACGCTGTTGCCCGGAGCGAAGGCAATTCTTGACCAGGTTGCGTCAAGTCTCCTTGCGTACCCGACTGCTGAGGTTGCTATCCATGGCCATACAGATAATAAGGGCGGGGCAAAATATAATATGAACCTCTCCAACGGCAGAGCGGAGTCCGTAAAGAAATATCTGGTCAGCAAAGGAATCAGCGCGTCCAGAATCAGTACGAAAGGATATGGATTTGCCAAGCCGGTTGCCGATAATGCCACGCCCGAAGGACGGGCAAAAAATCGGCGCATAGAATTTGTCAGAGTAAAATAACCAGGACTAAATTGTCCGAGTGTTCGAATCCCGATAATGACCTTATCGGGATTTTTTTTGCATTTCTTTTCATTTTATCGTACCTTTGTCCGTCAAAAAAGTATTTGTTATTCTTCTTATGGCAAAATTATGTCTCGTGAAGCTGTAATTGTAAGCGCCTGCCGTACACCTATCGGATCCCTCGGTGGAAGTCTCAGTTCTCTTTCTGCTCCCAGGCTTGGTGCCCTTGTTATCGAGGAAGCCATCAAACGGGCCGGCATAGAAAAAAATATTATTCAGGAAGCCATCATGGGGTGCGTCTTGACCGCAGGTGTCGGACAAGCTCCTGCACGACAAGCGGCCATCTTTGCCGGATTGCCCGTGTCTGTTGAGGCTCTGACGGTAAACAAAGTTTGCGGTTCAGGCATGAAAGCCGTAATGCTCGCGGCACAGGCCATCATGCTCGGGGACGCGGATGTTATTGTCGCGGGCGGAATGGAGAGCATGTCAAATGCTCCGTATCTGCTGGACAAGGCGCGGTCCGGGTATCGGCTGGGTCACGCGCAGGTAGTTGATGCGATGATTAAGGACGGCTTGTGGGATGTGTATAATGACTATCATATGGGACTGGCCGCTGAATTGTGTTCGGCAGAGTGTCAGGTATCGAGGGAAGCTCAGGATGAATTTGCTGTCTTGAGTTATAAACGTGCGATAGACGCGGAGGCGAAGGGGCTGTTTAAGGATGAACGGATTCCGGTATCCATTGAACAAAAAGGTGGAACGCCGTTGGTGATTACTGACGACGAGGAAGTTAAAAAAGTAAAATTTGAAAAGATTCCTGCCCTTAAACCCGCGTTCAAGAAGGACGGAACGGTTACAGCAGCGAATGCCTCGAAGATTAATGATGGAGCCGCCGCGCTTGTCGTTATGTCAAAAGAGAAAGCTGACAGTCTTGGACTGAAACCGCTTGCGCGCATTGTTGCGCACGGCTCGGCTGCGAGAAAACCGGAACATTTCACCGTTGCCCCGGGAGATGTTATTGAAAAAATTCTCAGAAAAGCCGGACTGAAAAAAGACGACATTGACCTCTATGAAATAAATGAGGCGTTTGCCGTCGTTACTCTGGCGGTAAATAAGATGCTTGGGCTGGATGCTGCGAAGGTTAATGTGAATGGAGGCGCTGTCGCGTTGGGCCACCCGATTGGCGCGAGCGGTGCAAGAATTCTCGTGACACTCCTCCACGCCATGAAACAACGGAATGCAAAACGGGGACTTGCTGCCATCTGCTTGGGCGGCGGTGAAGCCAGTGGCGTTATTCTTGAACGATAAGGAATACTTGTCATGAATATGAAAAATATCACAGTGATAGGTGCGGGAACAATGGGCAATGGGATCGCCCACGTTTTCGCGCAGTATGGTTTTTCGGTAGTGCTCAATGATGTAAAACCGGAATATATCGAGCGGGGTATGCACACAATTACCGCCAACCTCGATCGCCAGGTAAAGAAAAATAGTATTACTGAAGAACAAAAGATTCAAACGTTGTCGAGAATTTCCCGCACTATTGATTTGAAGGAGTCGGTCCGCAATGCCGATATTGTTATTGAAGCCGCAACTGAAAACAAACCTGTCAAGAAAGAAATCTTTCAAATAATAGATGCCGCGGCTCCGGCTGGTGCGGTTCTTGCCACGAATACCTCTTCAATTTCTATTACTGAAATTGCCGCTGTGACAAAGCGTCCTGATAAAGTGATCGGAATGCACTTTATGAACCCTGTCCCGGTAATGAAGCTGGTGGAAGTAATACGCGGCATCGCAACATCAAATGAAACAACCTCTGCTGTTGTGACCCTTTCTCAGCAACTTGAAAAAACACCCGTGGAGGTAAACGATTATCCCGGTTTTATTTCTAATCGCGTTCTTCTTCCGATGTTGAATGAAGCAATGTATTGTGTTATGGAGGGCGTCGCGACGCCCGAAGCAATTGACACAGTGATGAAACTTGGCATGAGCCATCCGATGGGACCCCTCACGCTTGCGGATTTTATCGGATTGGATGTTTGTCTCTCAATCATGAATGTGCTGTATGAAGGGTATGGGGATTCTAAATATCGGCCATGTCCGTTGTTGAAAAAAATGGTGGCGGCGGGACACCTCGGGAGAAAATCGGGCAAAGGATTTTTTGAATACAAATAACTGCAATACTTTTTTTTGAGAAATGGTACTGGAACTTTTTGAAAAACTGAACGACTATGAACTTTGAATTCACTGAAACACAACTGATGATTCGTGACACCGCGAGAAAGTTCGCGGAAGAGGAGATTGCCCCGTCATCTGTTGAACGGGATGAAAAAGAAGAGTTCCCGTACGAAATTGTTAAGAAACTCGGCGAGCTTGGATTTATGGGCATGATGGTTCCCGAGCAGTATGGCGGCGCGGGATTAGATGTTGTGAGTTACGTTCTTGCGATGACTGAAGTATCCAAAGTGGACGCTTCGTGCGGCGTTATCATGTCTGTCAATAACTCGTTAGTGTGCCAGGGAATTTCCCAGTGGGGAACTGATGATCAGAAGGAGAGATTCCTGAAACCGCTGGCATCAGGAAAAAAACTGGGAGCGTTTGCCCTGTCAGAACCCGAAGCGGGAAGCGATGCGACAAATCAGCGCACCACCGCCCTGCGGCAGGGTGACTATTATATTCTTAATGGTACAAAAAACTGGATTACGAACGGAGCAAATGCGGATATTGTGATCGTCATCGCTGCAACCGACAAAGAAAAAGGCTCTCATGGCATCAGCGCGTTGCTCGTGGAGAAAGGAACCCCCGGATTTACTGTTGCCAAGAAGGAAAAGAAATTAGGAATCCGCAGTTCAGATACAGTGTCGCTTTCATTTCAGGATTGCAAAATTCCTCTTGCCAATAGAATCGGTGAAGAAGGATTTGGATTCAAATTCGCAATGAAGATACTCGATGGTGGAAGAATTGGAATTGCATCCCAGGCCTTAGGAATCGCTAAAGCCTCACTTGACGCCTCCATTAAGTACTCGAAAGAGCGTAAAGCGTTCGGTCATCCCATCGCGGATTTCCAGGCAATTCAATTTAAGATCGCCGATATGGCAACTAAAGTTGATGCCGCGGAAATGCTCATATTGAAAGCTGCATCGTTAAAGGAAGCCGGTAAGCCATATGCACAGCCTGCGGCTATGGCGAAATTGTTTGCCTCTAAAGTCGCGGTTGATGCAGCACTCGAAGCCATTCAGATACATGGCGGCTATGGTTATGTCCAGGAATACCTCGTTGAACGCTATCTGCGTGATGCGAAAATTACTGAAATTTATGAAGGAACATCTGAGATCCAACGGGTTGTCATATCGAGGTCCTTGCTTAAGGAATAAGAAGGTCATTAATCAATTAACACTCAAATAAAATAAAGAGGTTCGAAATGATTAAAAAACTTGTTGTTCCTTTGTTGCTGTTAGTTCTTTTTATTCCAACAAGTAAAAGTTCTGCGCAAGGGTTAAGCGGTGACGCAAAATTCGGTCTGTCAATTTTTTCAGGCGGCGGCAGTTCCACTGCGTTACTGGTCGGTGGGGCGCTCGATATCCCATTTCAGGAAAACCTGCTGTTTCGACCGGAATTTAATCTTACACTGCATGATGGGACCCCCATTGAGATTGCTGCACTTTTAAAGTACAACCCTCCTACATCCGGTTCGAATATCCCGTTATATCTTGTCGGCGGTCTTGGCCTCTGGTTCTATTCCGGAGGCTCTTCAATTGGAATGGATTTTGGAGCCGGAACATATTTTCTTATGAATGAGGGTAAACTAAAAATTCCTGCGGAAGTTCGTATCGGACCTATCTTTGAGTCAGGGACTACGGTGTTCCAGATAGCGTTGACTACCGGAGTGAATTTTTCTTTAAAATAGTGCTAAATCGATAAAAATGATTTACCAAAAATGCATTTCCTTGAAAATACCCCGAAGGGGGTATTTTTTTTCGACTGGTCGATAAAATTGGCTCATTTTGAGCACAGATAAGCAGTTAACTCATTCAGTTAAAGGATGACCAAAAAAAGACTTGACAAATGTTTAATTTTTTACTATACTCATACCGTTCTTTTGGGCTGCCATTATGAGCCGAAAACGTCAATAATAGGAAAGGTGTCGCCATGAAGAAAATTGGTCTCTTTTTATTAGTATCAATAGTCGTGTTGAGTGTTCCGGCCTTTTCGCAGGAAACGGCTCAGGGACAATGGGTTATTGGTGTTGGTGCAATGGGTGGTATACCAATGGGTGATTTTAGCAATGCTTCTAATTTTGGTATTGGTGGCGGTGGTTGGGTGGGATATTCAGTCGATCCAAACCTGACACTTACCGGAAAAGTTGGATATATGAACTTTTCAAACAAAGTTAGTGGTGGGCCATCATTGAGTATGGTTCCTGTTTTAGTGGGCGGACGTTACTTTTTAACGCCGGCTCTTGAATCCAGTTCTATGCGTTCTTACGTAGCTGGTGATGTTGGGATATATAATGCCAGCGCATCGGGTTCTAGTTCGTCAAAATTCGGCGTTGCACCTACCCTTGGAGCGCAGTTTAAGGCCGGTGAAAAAATGAATGTTGATGTCTATGCCAACTATACGATCGTTTTTACCGATCCTAGCAGTTCCAGTTGGGTGGGTTTTGGGGTCGGATTAGAATTCGGAATGTAATTTGAACATCTGTAGGTTAACTTAACATATAAATAAAATAATTCACTAAATCACGTATTATTCACAAAAGTAAAGGTACCAATATGAAACAACTGCTTCTGGTTCTCTTCATCGTGGTCGTTGCCGCGAACATTGCGTTTGCAGGCGCCCCGATGACAGCAAAGGGTGATAAATCAGTCGGTTTTTGGATGAATGGTTTGGGAAGTTTCGGCGTCGGCGGCGTTAGCGTAGCCGGTGGCATTGATGGTTTAAGCTTCCGTTACTACCTCTCACAGGATATGGCTCTGCGCGCCAACGCTGGATTCGGCACTGCAACCACAAAGACCCCCACTGGTAGCGGTGATAATGAAAACACCGGCACTGCAATCGCCCTTCGTCCCGGTTTAGTTTGGAACTGCCCCACAGTGGCAGGTTCAATCTCTCCGTACTGGGGCATTGAAGGTCAATTTGGATGGTTAAAGAACTCCTTCAAACCTGCTGGCGGCGGTACAGAAACAAGCAACAGCGGTACAGTATTCGGCGCTGGCGTGTTCATGGGTGGTGAATGGTATGCATGGGATGGTATCAGCTTCAACGCAGAATACAATCTCGGATTCACCTCAACGTCAACAAAGTCTGAAGCCGGCGGAGTTTCAACCGATGGTCCGTCAACAACTGCTATCGGAATCTCCAGCTGGGCAGTCGGTCTCAACATCTATATGGGCGGTGCACAGTAATTTTTCGCTCAAGAAGTAATGAAAAGGCGTCCTCCGGACGCCTTTTTTATTTGAACAAAAACAGATTATTTGTACATTGGTAAAATTTTTTCTTCTCCTCTTTAGTGCTGCGTTCTGATGAATAAAAAACAATTCTCAAGCGGTTTGCCGGAGCTTGACCGGTATATCGGCGGGCTGTTTCCCGGCAACTCTCTGTTATTGTTTCGTTCAAATGTAGTCTCTGAATATCAGTTATTCTCGCCTCTTCTTCATTGGGCGCGCGGCGAAAATGTGCCGTTGCTCTGCCTTTCTGCGACGGTAAGTGTGCCTGAGTTTATGCGCCAAGGAAATAACGTACGGCAATGGAATCCTCAGCCAAAAGCAAAAACAGCCTCTGCGGTTATTAATTCTGTAAAACGATTTGTTGCGTCACAACCGAATCATCGGTGCATTATTGTCGATGAGCTTTCCTCATGGAAATCACTTCTTAAAAACGAAAAAAATATCGTTGCCTTAGTTGAGGCAGTAACACATCTTGCCCTGAAGAAGAAAGCGCTGCTGGTATATTCAGCCGATAGGTCTCAGCTATCGCGTGAAACGCTCGCGATGTTAAAAGAACAAGTCACAATTTGCCTTGATGTTCATCTAAAAGATCAGGATTGCTACATTATTCCCCTGGTGACAAAATTCAGGTACATTCCACACAATATATTGCCGCTTCGGATTCCGTTAAAAGAGTTTCTGGTGTCCAGGCGCTCATCTGCATCACAGATAACCGAAGTTGAATCCGCTGAACACCAGATCGACCGGCTCCCAATGGCATTTCAACAGAATGAATCAAGATTTGCCACAATGTTCAATGATGCGGCGGAGGCAATGGTGCTTTTTGATCTCAAAGGTGATTACAGGGAAGTGAATAAACGGTGTGCCCAAATTCTTGGATACACGATGGAGGAGCTTTCCATCATCAACCCGCTGCTTATTGCACCATATGACAAGTTCCGGGTTACGCGGTTTCTTTATGCTCTTCCCAAAAAGAAAAATAATTCAGTGACGGTATTCATAAAAAAGAAGGACGGAAAGAGTACGCCGTTTGAATTCCATGCCTCCGCTGTGAAAGAAGGAATATACCTTGGAATTCTGAGAGATTCTTCGGCCCGGGTTGAAACTGAAGAGCAAGTGCGGCAGATGAACAACGATTATCATGAATTGCTTCATCATGCGGATGTTGCCATTGTGGCCGAATATAAAGGAAAAATTCTTTATGCCAGTCAGGAAGGTTTGAGGCTATTTGGTTTGACGCTCGAAGAGTTACCTGACCGGCAGATAAAAAATTTATTTTCACCTCAATCATGGAAACTGATTCAGGCTAAAATACGGGAGGGTATTGATTCCGGACGGATTGAATTGACATGCATCCGTAAGGATGGCTCTTCCCTGGTTTGTCTTGTTCGTGCTGCAAGGATAGAATTGCAGGGGAAGGATTGCACGGAGTTCTCCTTCCTCGATATTTCGGAACGGAAGAAGGCTGAAATGCACCTGACTTCTTCAATAGACCGTTATCGCGCTATTGTGGATTCTGCGGGTGAGGCAGCAGCATTTTTTTTAGATGGAAAATTTTATTACCCGAATGCGGCATTTGTAAACCTTTTTGGTATTGACAATCTTCCCCACGAACATGGTGTTGATATTAATACTGTATTGCCTCAAACTGATATAGCTGTATTTACAGAAGCCGTCAAAAAGCAAGAAGTTTCCAGGAAATCTTCTTTCGCTCAATTCGAAGTGAGCGGTATTGCCAAGGGCAGCAAAACAATCGATCTCTCCCTTGTTGTATATCCGAGATCAGTTGGAGGACATTCACTCGTGTACTTCCACGATCAAACTGCCGCAAAAGTCCGTGAACGTGAGGTCCAGCGTCAACAGCAAGATCTTGATTTGCTGAAAGAAATCATCGCAACCTCCACAGGTACCCTTGATTTGCAAAAACTACTGCGTATTGGCGTTGATAAGCTGCTCGAGGTTCTTCACTGGGAGATGGGCGCGGTTTTTCTGACAAATCAAAAGAAAAAGGAATTCGAGCTTGCGCTTCATCATCACTTCCCGGAGCGGATGGCAGCAACCCTTTCCTCTCTTCCTCTTGATGAAGGGCTGGGTGGGTTTGCGACAAAGACACAAGAGCCTCATCTGCTGAAGGTCGACCATTATCCGAGTTATCTTCCCTATAAATCCCTTTTTAAAGAATATCATATTAAAGGAGTTTGCCTCCTTCCGTTGATAGCCCGGGAAAAAATTGTCGGGTTAATGCTGACGTGTTCTAAAAAGGATGCTTCTGTCGATGATCAGTCAATGGAGCTCTTAACAGCATTATCACGCCAGTTAGGTAACGCGTTGGAAAACGCATTGACCTATCAGCGGGTGAAACATGAGGAAGAGCAATACCAGTCTCTGGTTGAAGCGAGTCCCGATGTCATGTACACCGCGTTGCCCAATGGTTCGTTTATTTTTATTAGCCCCCAGGTGACGCAACTGTCCGGTTACTCTCCAAAGGATTTTTATCGTAATGCGACGCTATGGCTCTCATTGATTCATGCCGACGATAAAAAAATTGTTCTTGGACGCACCACGAACCTCGAAGATGCAAAAGGTACAATTGTCAGCGAGTATCGGCTGATTCCCAAAGGCAAGGCGGCCCCGCGCTGGGTACGTGATGAACTGTCACTCAAGCGGGATGAACAGGGCGCGATAAAGGCAATGACCGGTATAGTGCGTGATATAACAAGGTCCCGTGAAATTGTAGAGCAGCTGCAGTTGAAATCAAAACGGGATTCCGCGATCTTTTCCAATATCAAAGAAGGTGTGATTGTCTTTGATAAACAGTTGAAGTGCACGGGATGGAATACCGCGATGAAAGAACTGTCGGGATTTGATGAGGCCGATGTTGTCGGCAAGCGCGCTGAGGAAATCTCACTTTTTGGTTCGGTCGAAAATGTGCATTCCCAGCTTCATCAGGTTCTGCGTGGTGAAGTGATGATGATGGAAAATATCCCTTTCACGAGGCAGGATGGCGGAACAGTATACTGTACTCTGCGTCTGGCGCCTCTCACAGAGGAACACCAGTCTGGTGGGGGACTGGTTGCTGTAGCGACGGAAACTACTGAACGGGTGGAAACAAAAAATAATATCCGTGCCACAGAACAGGTGCTCACGAATGTTATCGATACCATGGATGACATTCTTATTATAACTGATCTCAAGGGAACTGTTCTTCAGGTCAATAAGTCATTTTTGCGTGTGCTTGGGTATACACGTTCTGAGGCAATTGGATTTGAGTTTCCGTATTCGTGGCTTGTTGAAGAGGAGATGAGCAGGTTTGTTCTCTGGATTGCAAATCTCAGGGAACGAAGCTGGCTGCATGATTTCGATATGACGTGGAGGGCAAAAGACGGCCGTCTTATCCCCATGAGCTTAAGTACGACATTGCTTCGTAATTCTCTGGGCGAACCTATCGCGATGTTGAATATCGCACGCGATATTACGGAAAGGACGAAGCTTGCCAAGGATCTTGAAACCCGGAGTAAACAGGTTGAGCTTATCAACAGAATTATCAGCAAAGCGAACCAGACAAATGATTTTGATGAGGTTTTCGTTTCCATAACCGAGGAAGTAAATAAATTTATTCCGGCTGACACCATTAGTATTGGTTTACTGACGGATGCAGGGAAGGCGTTGGAAATCTTTGCGATGGGCGGCATTGAGTCGTTAAAAAAGGGTGACATAATTCCCGTTGAGCAAACAGTGTCACAGTACTCAATCAAGACGCAAAAACCGGTTGTCATTTCCGACCTTGCTCTCAATCCGCAGTATAGTTCACTGCTGTCGCTCAGTAAAGGCCTGCGGTCGCAGGTCTCTCTACCGATTATCTTAAAGGGGAAACCGTTCGGTACGCTCAATATTGGAAGTAAAGAACCCCATACATTTACCGAGGATCACGCGAATATTCTTTCACCCGTTGCCCAACAGATTGGCACTATCATCGATAGAATTCAATTATTCAAAAAGGTAACGGAAGATTCAGTATATATCCGTAACCTCCTCGATTCCATTGATAGTATCGTCTACACGGTAGATACGCGATGTCGTATCCTGGAAGTTAACAAGGCATGGCACGAGTTTATGAAAGAGAGCGAAATGGAAGCCATCCGTGATTATCATGGAATGTATCTGTTTGACATTCTGCCGAGTGAGCAGTTGAAAATTGTTTTTCAAAATGTAGTTGACCAGCTGTTAAGCGGCTCTGTGAGGATATTTTCGCAGGAATATGTTCATACTGCCCGTCAGCATGAACGTATCTTCCAGCTGACAATCAATCCGATGATTATTGATCATGCTATCACCGGATTGGTGTTTACGCACACGGATATTACTGCTCTCAAGATAACTGAACGTGAGCTGAAGAAAAGCAATAAACAGCTTCTCGCGCTCAATGAGATTTCGTCGCTCATTAATACGTCATTCGATCTGCAGGATATTCTGAAGGCTGCCATTCCGCTCCTGAAAAATACTCTGGAGGCTTCCGCAGTGCTTGTGTATCTTATTGAACATCCTTCTAATGACCTTTATTTGGCGGAGCAAACCGGTTTTGATGTAGTCCGTTTCCCGTCCATTATACGGCTAAAACAGGAATCATCTGCGACAGGGACGGTTGTCGGGACAAAGGAAGCATTGTACTTGCCTGACAGCGCGTTTCGCGATGAACGGATTAAGCCGGAGAACAGGGAAGTAATGAGGGATGCGAACATTGAGTCGCTTGCTGTCATCCCGTTGGTTTCAAAAGATAAAGTTCTCGGTGCTCTCGATATTTTTTACACGAAGCCGCACGTTTTTTATCGTCAGGAGCAACAAATGCTGGAACTCATCGGGAATCAGCTTGGCTCGACGATTGAGAATGCCCAGTTGTACAGTGAGCTCCGTTCGCAAATTGACAGACTTACGGTACTCTATGAATTAAGCCAGCAGTTGACTTCACTTCTCGATATACAGCAGATCTTCCATGCGGTATTCGAAAGCATTCAGCAAATCGTTCCGTTTGAACGGTTTGCTATTTCAATCTTTGACGCGGCACAAGAAACCATCACGCCGGCATATCTTGTGGAAACCGTGAAAGGCATCAGCGAATTCATTCAGCAGGAATCTCTCCCTGTTCAGCTGGTGCCGGGAAGCGATGAGGCAACCGTTGTTGGACTAAAACGGCCGTTTCAGACTTTTGATCGCCACACAACATATGTTCCGATGGTGTCGAAAGAAACAATTATTGGAATAATGTCCATTCAGAGCAGTTGGGCGGAAGAATATACCGAGACGCACTTCCGTCTTCTTGAGAGCATTGGTAATCTGACCGCTCTCGCGCTTGAAAAGGGTAAGCTCTACGAAGAGACATTGCAAAAATCCAGAGAGATTCAGCAGCGAAATAAAGAGCTTGATGATTTTACCTATGTCGTGTCACATGATTTAAAGGAGCCTCTCATCAGTATTGAAGGCTTCAGCAGAATTCTGCAGATGGACTATCAGGAGGTTATTCAGCTCGAGGGGAAAGAATATCTTGAATCGATTGTCGGCGCGACTACCCGCATGAAAGGGTTGATTGATGATTTACTGATGTTATCAAGAGTCAGCAGGCCTTCGGAGTCATTTAAACCGGTTGCGATCCCCGATATCATTCGTGATATTACAACTGACATGGAATTTACTATCAAGCAAAAAGGTGTGAAGATAATTGCCGAAAACCTTCCCACCATTATCGGGAATGAAACTCAGTTGAAACTTGTCTTCAGAAATTTGATTGGAAATGCGATAAAGTTCAATAATAAACCAAATCCGGTTGTTGAAGTCGGATTTCGAAATGCCGAAAATAATGCTTATCTTTTCTACGTCAGAGACAATGGTATCGGCATCGATCCGGACTTTCATCAGAAAATATTTGTTATCTTTCAACGGCTTCATCGTAGGGAAGAATATGAAGGGTCGGGGGCAGGGCTCGCAATTGTCAAGAAGATTATTGAAATACATAAGGGAAGAATCTGGGTTGAATCGAAGCTTGGCGAAGGAGCGACATTTTACTTCACCATTCAAAAGTTTGTGGAATCATAGGGCGTGCTATGGAGAATAACAAGATTCATATTCTGTTGGTTGAAGATAATAAGGATTTTGCGAAACTCGTTCAGGTGTACCTGCAGAGATTCGACAAGGACAGGTTTTCCATTACATGGAAGGAAAATCACACGGATGCGATGGCAACGCTTGAAAGTGATCAGCAGTTCGATGTCGTGCTGATGGATTATTTCCTCCCGGGAAAAAACGGACTCGAAATTACCAAAGAAATGGTTGAGAAGAAAATTACGGTGCCCGTGGTATTTTTGACCGTGAATAAGGATTTTGAACTCGCCCTTGAAGTCATGAGACTTGGTGCCTCAGATTATCTTGTGAAAGAGGAAATCTCATCGCCTGTTTTGCCGAAAACAGTCCTGAATGTTATTGAAAAACGTGACCTTACCAAACAGTTGCAGAGCCTTGATATCAGCCGGCAGCGGTTGCGCGCAATTCGTGAAACTCTGAACGGGGTGGTCAACGACTTTGAGGTTCCCCTGCATGAAATGAGGAATATTTCCACTCAGCTCAAGACCAAGTTGAATTCTGATTCTGTGAAGAATTATGTCCGTATGATTGATGAAAACGTTAACCGTATTATTGATAAGCTCGAGAAATTAAAAACTCTCAAGGCAGATAAAACTGTAAAGTATATTAAAGACATTAAAATGATCGACCTTTCCTGAGGTTACGGAAAGTGTTAACCTTCCGGTATTATTCTTTTTGCAGCGCGTCACCCCGATGAAACATACCATAGCACTTGCTCAGATTGACTCTACAGTCGGAGATATTTCCGCGAATGTTCGGAATCATGTGACAGCTGTTCAGCAGGCAAAAGAAGGAGGGGCTGAACTGGTGGTTTTTCCAGAGCTGAGCTTAACAGGATATTCAATCAAAGACAGTACATGGGATATGCCTGTTGCGGCTGGCGATGACCAGCGATTTAAAAGTCTCATAGATTTAAGTCATGAGATTTCCATCCTTGCCGGTGGTGTTGAAGAATCGAGTGAGTTTGGGATGTTTAATTCAGCATTTCTGTTTGAGAACGGATCTATGCGCTCTGTCCATCGCAAGGTCTACCTTCCATCATACGGAATGTTTGAAGAACAGCGCTATTTCAGCCCCGGCAGGAGCATCAATGCATTTGATTCGGTTGTAGGAAAAGTTGGTGTACTGGTGTGCGAGGATTTCTGGCACCTTTCACTACCGTATTTGCTTGCGCACGACGGTGCTAGGGTTATTATCGGGATGGCCGCAAGTCCCACAAGGCTTTCCGGTAATGATGATCGCACACGCCACGCGCGGATTAACAATGAGCATCATCAGACGATTGCACGGCTGGTAAGTTCATATGTTGTCTTCTGTAACCGGGTCGGGTACGAGGATGGCATAAATTTCTGGGGAGGATCTGAAGTGATCAGCCCGCATGGTGATGTGGTAATACAGGCAAAACTGTTTGAAAAAGACATGGTGTTTGCCGAGATCGATGATAACGAAGTCCGGCGCGCACGCAGGCTTTCACGGCATTTTCTTGACGAGAATCTTTATCTGTTCCGCCGTGAACTGAACCGGATCCTTGATAAACGATAAATCTGGCGGGACGATGTTCAGCATTTCTAATTGTAGATAAATCTTTTCTTTTGTATATTTTTCCACCTTGTTACTATTCAAGACAATCGTATGAACAAAGTATATATCGAAAACCTTCAACATCATCAGGGCGACGAAGTCACTATCCAAGGGTGGCTCTACAATAAGCGCTCAAGCGGAAAAATTAAGTTCCTCATTGTACGCGATGGAACCGGAATCCTACAATGTGTTGCAGTAAAAGGTTCTGTTCCCGAGGAAGCATTCAACGCGTTTGACCAGCTAACGCAGGAATCATCTCTTTCCGTGACCGGAAAAATTAAGAAAGAAGATCGCGCCCCCGGCGGGTATGAAATGGAAGTCTCGAATATTTCTATCATCCAGATTGCGAAGGAATATCCTATCAGTCCGAAAGAGCATGGCGTTGATTTTCTTATGGATCATCGTCACCTCTGGCTACGTTCATCCCGTCAGCATGCTATTCTGAGAATCCGTCATCAGATTATCTCTGCCATACGCGAGTTTTTTGATAACAGGGGGTTTATCCTCATGGACGCGCCGATATTTACTCCTGCCGCGTGTGAGGGAACCTCGACATTGTTTGAGACTGAATATTTTGACCTCGGAAAAGCCTATCTCACACAATCCGGACAGTTGTACGGAGAGGCGGGAGCCTTGGCCCTTGGCAAGGTGTATGTTTTTGGGCCGACATTTCGCGCGGAAAAATCCAAGACGCGGCGGCACCTGACTGAATTCTGGATGGTAGAACCGGAAGTGGCGTTTAATGACCTCAATGACAATATGGAGCTTGCGGAGGAATTTCTTGAGCATATTGTTTCCTCTGTCCTGAAACATCGTCAGGCAGAATTAAAAACATTGGAGCGCAATACCAAGTTTCTTGAGAATGTAAAGAAACCGCTTCCGAAAATATCATACTCCGAAGCAGTCGATATTCTTAAAAAGAAAGGTGTCAATTTCCAGTGGGGAGATGATTTTGGCGGTGCTGACGAGACTGTTATCTCCGAACAGTTTGACCGGCCGGTTATTGTTCACCGCTATCCGACTGCCATCAAGGCTTTTTACATGAAACGTGATCCTCAGAATCCGGACGTTGTTCTTGCAATGGACGTGTTAGCGCCGGAAGGATATGGTGAAATTATCGGGGGAAGCCAACGTGAGGATGATTACGACGCTCTGTTGAAACGGATTCATGAACATAATCTCCCTCAGTCAGCGTTCGAATGGTATCTCGATTTGCGAAGATACGGTTCCGTGCCCCATGCCGGGTTCGGTCTTGGTGTCGAGCGCACTGTGTCGTGGATTTGCGGATTGGATCATGTCAGGGAAACGATTCCGTTCCCGCGGATGATTTACCGCCTAACACCGTAATTACCGATAATGCTTACCGCTGCAAACCTTCGTAAGCAATACACAACAGTCCTTGCCGTTGACAATGTATCGCTCAATGTAACCCGCGGTGCAGTAGTTGGTGTTCTCGGGCCGAATGGTGCCGGGAAAACCACAACAATCCGCATGCTGTTGAATATTATACAGCCCGATGCCGGCTCCGTCAGTATTGATGGCAAGCTGTTTGACGATGCCGTCCGGAACAAGGTCGGATACCTTCCCGAGGAACGGGGGCTCTACCGGAAAAGCAAGCTCCTGAACACCATCCTCTATTTCGCGAGTCTCAAAGAAATTCCTGCAGCTGAAGCAAGGAAGAGAGCCTCTACCTGGCTTGAACGGTTCAATCTTCTGAACTATCATGACAGGAAAGTAGAGGAACTTTCCAAAGGGAATCAACAGAAGGTTCAATTTATTATTGCGGTACTGCATGATCCGCAGCTGCTCATTCTTGACGAGCCATTTTCAGGACTCGACCCCCTGAACCAGGTATTGCTGAAAGATATTCTCCTTGAGCAGAAGCAAATGGGGAAGGCCATTATTTTCTCAACACACCAGATGGATCAGGCGGAACGGTTGTGCGATTCCATGTATCTTATCAATTCCGGAAAAGTTGTCCTCGATGGTTCGTTGCGTGAGGTGAAAAATAAATTCGGAAAAAATGCTGTCCAGCTGGAATTTGAAGGAGACGGTTCGTTTTTAACAACCCTTCCTGCAGTGCTTCGTGCACAGCTCTATCAAAATTATGCCGAAATTCTTCTCAAGCCCGATATAACTCCCTACGACTTTCTCAGAACGGTTTCGCAGAAACTCGATATCAGAAAATTTGAAATAATACAGCCTTCGCTCAATTCGATTTTTCTTGAAGTTGTCGGAAACAAAGAACCTCGCGCTGAAAGGGAACTACATTCATGAGTAAGGCTCTGGCAGTGGCAAAATGGGAGTATATCGAGAAAATAAAATCAAAAGCCTTTCTCATTTCATTGGTGTTAATGCCGATGATTATGATAGGGTTTGGTGTCGTACCCACCATATTTGCTACCCGTCCTGATTCTGAAAGTAAGATTGTAGGTGTCGTTGACGCTTCAGGTGAATTTGTAGAACCGTTGTCCAAACTTCTGGAGCAACGGTATACATTGCCGGACGGAAAGCCAAACTACATCCTCAGGCCATTGGCGTTGGGAAATAACAGTGATGTTATGAGTACAAAAATGTACGCCGACTCATTAGTGAGCAAGGGAGAAATTGAAGGCTATTTGGTACTCTCACCTCGTTCATTCGAGGATGCGGAGATTGAGTACCGCACACAGAATGTCGGGAACATCAAACTGAGCGAACGTCTGATTTCGGCATTACGGGATGTTATCGCTGAGCATAAGCTTCGCCTTCGCGGCATTGATCCGTCCATTGTCAGTGACCTTACAAAACGGGTGGACGTGAAAACGATTAAACTGTCGGCCACGGGAAAAGAAGAGGAATCCGGGTTTGGAGAAGTATTCTTTACGGCGTACATCTTCATGATGATGATGTTCTTTCTTGTGATGACCTCCGGGCAATTGCTTGTGAGGAGTATGCTGGAAGAAAAATCCAACCGTGTCATTGAAGTACTGATGTCTTCTTCTTCCGCCAATGATCTGATGGCGGGAAAAATTATCGGGTTGAGTGGCCTTGGGTTAACGCAACTTGCGTTTTGGGGACTGATAGGGTTTGCGATCAGTTTAAAATTTGGTGTTGTGCCGGTATCGTTTGAAAGCTTTTCAGTCCTAATAATGTATTTTATTCTGGGGTATCTTTTTTATGCCGGTATTTTTGTAGCTGCAGGAGCTCCCGTTTCCACTGAGCAGGAGGCTCAGCAGATTACTTCATACCTGACGATGGTGCTGGTAGTGCCGATCGCGCTGGCGTTGCCGGTGCTGGAGAATCCAAATTCCCTCATGGTGAAAATTCTCAGCTTCATTCCGTTGCTGACGCCCACAATGATGGCCATACGTATTCCGGTGCAAATGCCTTCAACAACCGAGATTCTCGCAACAATGTCATTACTCGGAATTTCTGCTCTGGTGATGATGTGGGCGGCAGGAAAAATATTCAGGACAACAATCCTGATGTATGGTAAGCGCCCCGGTTTGGCGGAACTCTGGAGGATTGTTCGTTCAGCTTAGGTTTTTATGTGGACGTTATTGCAGTTACCGTATTGTTGATTTCATACGGATTTCTCCAAAATATCTGTTCAAATTTTTTTGAAACATTGCGGGAATTTGGTATCTTATGTGCGCTTATTATAACGCAATCAATTGTTGAATGAATGTTGAGATAATTTTTTTCGTTTTCATTTCCCTCCTCGCTGTGGGTTCCGCGATCTTGATGGTTTCTCAAAAGAATCCCGTTAAGAGCGTCCTGTTCCTTATCGTGAACTTTTTCTGCATTGCGGTACTCTATCTTCTTCTTCAGGCTCAGTTTATCGCCATTATCCAGATTCTCGTCTATGCTGGAGCTATCATGGTGCTGTTTCTGTTTGTCATCATGCTTCTTAACCTTGGGAATGAAGACCAGTTTAAAGAGAAAAATAATGTTAAAAAATACCTCGCTGTCATCATAGCCTGTGTGGTATTGTTCCAGATTCTTATTGGTGTGGGCGTTCCTGCCCTGAACAACGGTACGGCCACTCAGGTAGCGCCGGCATCTGGCGGAACGGTTGAAACAATCGGAACGGCGCTTTTCTCAACCTATGTTTTTCCGTTTGAAATTACTTCCATGTTGTTGCTTGCCGCCATGGTGGGGGTGATTGTACTTGCCAAAAAACATTTTGAGTAGGAGAGGTTGCGCGTGATTCCATTGGAATATTATCTGATTGTAAGTGCGGTACTGTTTACTACAGGCGTGATAGGCGTGCTGACGCGGAGAAATGCCATTATCGTCTTTATGTCGATTGAACTGATGTTGAATTCTGTTAACCTCACACTGGTAGCGTTTTCCCAATTTCTGGCAAACTCTACCGGTCAGATACTTGTATTTTTTGTTATGGCAGTTGCGGCTGCAGAAGCAGCTGTCGGGCTGGCGATTGTTATTGCGCTATTCAGAAATAAGCAAACAGTCAATATCGATGAGATCAATATTCTGAAATGGTGATAACCGGAATTTATTTTCAATGACATTCATGCCTCACCTTGTCACATATATCATACTGTTGCCGTTGCTGGGTTTTCTTATCAACGGATTATTCGGGAAAAAATTAAAATCTGAACTGCTCAGTGGTGTTATTGGGAGCGGTGCGGTTGGATTGTCATTCCTGACCGCCATCATGATTTTTATGGAAATGCTGAATGCTCCGGCCGAATCAAGAAAACAAATTATTCCGTTATTTCAATGGATTGCAGCAGGCACATTCTCCGTCGACATTTCCTATCAGATTGATCAGCTATCGATACTCATGACGCTGATTATCACCGGTGTTGGATTCCTCATCCATGTCTATTCTATCGGTTACATGCATGGAGACCCGGGATTTAGTAGGTTCTTCGCGTATCTCAATCTGTTTATCTTTATGATGCTTAATCTGGTGCTGGCGGGAAATTTCCTTCTGATGTTCCTTGGATGGGAGGGAGTCGGTCTCTGTTCCTATCTGTTGATTGGGTTCTGGCACGATAGGAAATTCGATACCGGAGGATATGCTGCCGGGGAGGCGATGACGACCGATGCTGCGAAGAAAGCATTTGTCGTGAACCGGATCGGTGACTTCGGATTCCTGATTGCGATGTTTATGATTTTTGGTGTCTTCGGAAGCTTGAATTTTCAGGATGTCTTTGCTCGTGCGCCGTTTGTTTTCGAGAAGGGAAGTACAATTGTTTTCTGGATTACATTGCTTCTGTTCCTCGGAGCGACAGGAAAATCGGCACAGATTCCATTGTATGTATGGCTCCCTGATGCTATGGCCGGTCCGACACCGGTTAGCGCACTCATCCATGCTGCTACAATGGTTACTGCCGGAATTTATATGATCGCGCGCTGTTCTGTGCTCTATGCGCTGGCACCCGCGACGATGGAGATTGTAGCTGTCGTGGGTCTTGTGACTGCGTTCGTTGCTGCCACAATTGGCCTGGTGCAAAACGACATCAAAAAAGTCCTTGCCTATTCTACTGTAAGCCAGCTTGGGTATATGTTTCTCGCGCTGGGTGTCGGCGCGTTCGCTGGCGGTGTATTTCACGTGATGACACATGCATTTTTCAAAGCTCTTTTATTTTTAGGCGCGGGGTCTGTTATTCACTCAATGCATGAAGAGCAGGATATTCAATATATGGGAGGATTAAAATCTTCAATGCCGGCAACACACAAAACTTTTTTTGTAGCCGCGCTCGCGATTGCTGGTATCCCCCCTCTTTCCGGGTTTTTCAGTAAAGATGAAATTCTTTGGAAAGCGTTTTCCCAGGGGTCTGTTTTCTTTTGGATCATCGGCTGGTTGATTGCTGGAATGACTGCGTTTTATATGTTCCGGCTTGTCTTGTTGACGTTTGAAGGCCAGCCGAGATGGGGACATGATAAACATCCCCATGAATCTCCGAAGGTGATGACTGTCCCGCTCATGATTCTGGCTGTATTATCGGTTATAGGGGGATTTGTTGGAATGCCGGAAAGTCTTGGCGGTACCAACGCGATTGAACATTGGCTCGCACCGGTATTTGAACAAGCCGAACGGATTCTCCCACAGCATGAGGCAGGAAATCACGCTACAGAATATCTGCTGATGGCGCTTTCTGTCATTGTCGCTTTGGGCGCTATCAGTCTCGCGTGGTTTATGTACACAAAACGAAAAGAAGCTCCGGATGCAGTCGCAACACGGTTCCAGCCCATCTATAAACTTCTCTGGAATAAATATTACATCGACGAATTGTACGATGCCGTCATCGTTACTCCCATCAAATTCGTTTCGGATTCATTCCTTTGGAAGATTTTTGATGTAAAAGGAATCGATGGACTTGTGAATGGCACTGCACGCGTCGTTGGATATGCGGGCGAAATGTTGCGAAGAGTTCAGACCGGTGTTGTGCAAAATTACGCGACCGTGTTTGTGATCGGTATAATTGTTGTCCTTGGTATTTTAATGCTGCGATAGAAATGACAGACCTGCTCTTATACATTATTTTCCTGCCGGTTGTTGGATCTGCCATCCTCCTTACCATAAACAAGGAAAAAGCAACACTGCTCAAACTTACCGGTATGGTTGTCAGCGGAGTAACGTTTCTTATCTCCCTTGCGTTATATACCGGTTTTGATGTATCAAATACCGCCTTTCAGTTTGAAAGAAAATACGAATGGATACAGGCGATTAATGTTTCGTTTGCAGTCGGGATAGATGGCATTTCGTTAGTACTCGTGCTGTTGACGACATTCCTGACCCCTCTGGCAATGCTTTCATCCTGGACTTCAGTGGAAAAACGAATAAAAGAATATATCATCATGCTGCTCTTTCTTGAGACCGGCATGATAGGAGTGTTCTGTGCTATTGACATGTTTACATTTTATGTGTTCTGGGAAGCAATGCTGATTCCGATGTATTTTATTATCGGAATATGGGGCGGGGAACGCCGCATTTATGCGGCGATAAAGTTTTTCCTCTACACCATGGCAGGCAGTCTGCTGATGCTGGTCGCTATAATCTGGCTGGGGTATTTTGCCTCAACTCTCCCCGGTGGCAAGTTTACAACAGATCTAATGACGTTATACGGCATTGCGCCGCAAATACCTTTCGCACTCCAGCTCTGGATGTTCCTCGCCTTTGCGTTCAGTTTCGCGATTAAAGTTCCCCTGTTCCCTTTTCATACATGGCTTCCCGATGCCCACGTTGAAGCTCCGACTGCAGGAAGCGTTATACTTGCCGGCGTGCTGTTGAAAATGGGAACGTATGGATTAATCCGCTTTTGCTTGCCGTTGTTTCCACAAGCTGCTATCGCCTGTGCACCCTATATTTCTTTCCTCGCAGTAGTCGGAATTGTGTATGGTGCTCTGGTCTCAATGGTGCAGACTGACATGAAAAAACTTGTGGCATATTCTTCTGTCAGCCATCTTGGTTTTGTCGTGTTGGGAATATTCGCATTATCGGAGCAGGGAATCCAAGGAAGTATTTTGCAGATGGTAAACCATGGCCTTTCGACCGGGGCGTTATTTTTGATCGTTGGAATGATGTATGAACGACGGCATACGCGAGCTATTTCGGAATTCGGAGGTTTAGCCAAGGTGATGCCTCTGCTTTCGATATTTTTCATGATTGTGTCGCTTTCTTCAATCGGACTGCCGGGACTCAATGGTTTTGTTGGTGAATTTTTGATACTGCTTGGATCGTTCGGTTCTCTGTACATTGACAGGTGGTTTGCAATCATCGCTGCATCCGGCGTAATCTTCGCCGCGGTGTATATGCTCTGGATGTACCAAAGAGTTATCTTTGGAAAGAATTCAAATCCTGCCAATCAATCACTGCGGGATCTTTCCGGCAGGGAAATTGCGATACTTATTCCGATTGTTTTCTTTATCGTCTGGATTGGAGTGTATCCCGGAACATTCCTCAACCTCAGTGCCGGAAAGGCAAAACAGATTGTGACAACCTACTTTACTCCTAATGTCGGCGGAACTACGTTGACATCGGCCCAAAATACAAAATGATGAACGCATGACATTCTCACGACGAGTCGTAACACTTCTGCCTGTACTGCTCGTTGCTGCTGTCATCATCATTCTTTTCCCAACACCTGTTCTTTCTCAGGATTTATCATCCGGCGCGGAAGTACATTCCGAAACCACGCATCATGACCCGGTTGTACCCGTTCTCATTGCGTTAAGCATTATCCTCCTTGCGGCAAAAGTGGGAGGTGCGTTATTTGAGAAATTCAAACAGCCTTCGGTTCTTGGTGAATTGATCATCGGGGTAATTCTCGGTAATATAGTTTTACTGAATTCTTCATGGACGTTCTTTGAACCACTGAGAGTTGAACCGATTACCGCTCAGTGGGCGGTGTTCGTTGATTACTTTGCGCGTATTGGCGTTATCCTGCTTCTGTTTGAAGTTGGGTTGGAATCGACTGTAAGTGAGATGAGAAAAGTCGGGTGGGCATCCACGCTTGTTGCGACTGTGGGTGTTATTGCACCGTTTATCCTTGGATACGGTGTGAGCAGTATATTCATAAAGGAAGTGCCGAAGTCTATCCTTGAGATGTCTCCGCGGTTCGATATTAATAATATTCACATGTTTATCGGAGCAATTCTCTGCGCGACAAGCGTGGGGATAACTGCTCGCGTATTTCGTGACCTCGGTAAAACTCATATCCCCGAAGCCAAAATCGTACTTGGCGCCGCAGTTATTGATGACGTGATGGGATTGATTATTCTTGCCGTTGTTTCGGGAATCGTTGTCGCGGCGGAGACGGGAGTGGAACTGAGTATCGGCTCACTTGCGGTGATCACGGGAACGGCGCTTGGTTTTCTGGTCGGTGCGATCGGCATCGGCACATTCCTCGTCCCAAAAATCATGTCGCTGATGGCTCGGCTTCGTACCCATGGCGTTATGATTATCGCTGCAACAGTATTCTGTTTTGTCATATCTTACCTGGCAGGAATCTCCGGACTTGCACCGATTGTCGGCGCATTTGCTGCGGGTTTGATTCTTGAAAAAGTGCATTTCAAGGATTTTAATGAGAAACATGAACTAGAAGATTTGCTCTCTCCGGTGACTTCAATTTTTGTTCCGGTCTTCTTTGTGATGATGGGAATTCAGGTTCGCCTTGAAACATTCCTGCATGTTGAAGTGCTCGGTATTGCGCTGGCCCTTACTCTTGCCGCTATTGTCGGTAAACAGGTGTGCGGACTTGTTGTCAGCAAAGGCTATGACCGCTTGACGATCGGACTGGGAATGATTCCCCGCGGTGAAGTCGGACTCATTTTTGCGGGCATCGGTAAAAGCCTGAAAGTAGTCGATGACGCAATTTTCTCTGCTGTTGTTATTATGGTAGTTCTTACAACGCTCCTAACGCCTCCTCTGTTAAAATTTTCTCTCCAGCGCCACGATAAAAATCACACGAAGTAGCAGAGAAAAGATTTCGATTGATTCTGTTATATTCTCACCTGTACCGGTTCATTTCCCAAAAATGGCGTGCGAATAAGGGTATTTTACGGAATTCGTATTTCAGTGTTCAATTCCTTGCCATTAAACTAATCCAAAGTTTTATTATCTAATGTACAGCAGATCAGAAGCCAGATGAAAGAGAAAACCGATCTTGAGCTTGTAGGGCTCGTTCGGCAGAAGAATACGGCGGCATTTAATGAACTTGTCTTGCGGTACCAGGAAAAGTTATACTGGGTCGCCCGGAGAGTCGTGGGCTCTCATGAAGAGGCTGATGATGTTGTGCAGGATGTTTTTATCCGGGTGTATGAGGGAATAGGAAAATTCAGAGAGGAGTCGAACTTTTACACGTGGCTCTACCGGATTGCAATGAATATGTCACTGAATGCGCTTCAAAAGAAAAGGATCCGGACATTTGTACAGTTTGATGAAATTATGGACCAGTTATTTCATAGCGACGACAATACCGATAAGTCGTTGCTCCGGAAAGAGTATCAGACATTACTCGACCGTTCCATCGACCGGCTTCCGGCGAAACAGAAAGCGGTTTTCATTATGAGATACTACGACGAACTTTCATATCAGGAGATGGCGAAAATTTTACATAAGTCGGAAGGCGGACTGAAGGCCAATTATTTCCATGCTCTTAAAAAGATTCAAAAGTATATGCAGGAGGAAATGAAATGACTTCTTGCAGACAAGTTCTTCCTCTGCTGCCGGAATATCTTGATAAAACATTGAGCCAAGCTGAACAAACGGAAATCAAGGCTCATCTGGATTCATGCGCGCATTGTTCGGACGAATTGGCGCGCTTCTCAAATCTTATGACATTGCTTAATGCGGAAAAAGCTATTACTTCACCTGCGCCATCGTATTGGTCAACGGTTTTGCCGAGAATTCACTCACGCATTGATCGCTCCGCCATCTTCTCAAATGTGCAATGGATTGAGCATGTCGTGTCCCCGGTCGGCGCCGCGCTTCTGATTGTGATGATTGCTCTGCAACTTATTCCACGCGGTAACGAAATCATGCAGGATAATTTTCAAAACGAATTAAGCGTTATAGAAACAGAACAGCTGGAAACATTGAATGACGAGCACGAAAATGCTTCGTTAATCCAACTGCTGTCGTATAGCAATGATGAAATCGACGCCAAATCGTCGTTACAAATAATTCTGGACGAGGAGCCGACGGATGTTGTGTACGCCTATATGGGCTCTGATGAGATCCTGAACAGTTTTAACGAAGATGAACTTGCTTCACTTGTGGATATTATGAATACAAAAGAACCGGCTAATTAAATAACAGAAAGGAATGCAATTATGAAGTACCGTAATGTGGTGATCATGTGTGTCGGGATGATACTCATGATGAATATTGCCGTGTCACAGCCGATGCGTAAACCGCGCGGCGATATGCGTGAACGCCCGGAACGTCTGGAGAAATTCAGGAAAATGCGGTTGATTGAAGTATTAAAACTTAATGAAGAAGAATCTATCCGTTTTTTTGCGAAACAGAACGCCCATGAAGATAGGGTACGCGAGATGATGGATAAACGCAACGATGCATTAGACGATGTTGAGAAAATGACAAAAGATAAAAACAGCGGCGCGGGTCTTCAAAAGCGCATCGACCAACTGCTCGATATCGACCAGCAGATATTTGCCGAGCGGCAGAAATTCCAGAAAGAAATGCGGCAATTTCTTACACCTGATCAATTTGCGAGGTTCATGCTCTTCCAGCGGAACTTCGGCAACCAGGTGCGTGATGCACTTGGCGAGATGTCGAAGGAACGGAAACAGCGGTTCCGCGAGAGAGACTAATGTGATAACAGTATTGCTATTAGAAGCCTCTTCAGATAAATGAAGAGGCTTTTTCATTTGGTGTTCTGGAAAATTCCTCATATATTTTTATCATGAAAAAAGTCTACCTCGATTATACCGCAACAACACCGCTTGATCCCCAGGTTTTTGAGGCAATGCGCCCCTATTTCCTTGAGAAATTCGGGAACGCTTCCTCGATCCATCATTACGGACAGGAAGCCAAAGCCGCATTAGATGCTAGCCGCGATGTTGTTGCAAAAATGATCGGATCATCTGCCGGCGAGCTGTTCTTTGTCAGTAGTGGCACAGAAGCAGATAATTTTGCTCTTAAAGGCGTTGCCTCCAAAATGAAATCGGCCGGAAAGTCGCATATCATTACCACGTCTGTTGAACACCATGCGGTGCTTGAGAGTTGTGCCTACCTCCAAGAGAACGGCTTTACGGTAACGTATACTGGTGTCGATAGCACGGGCATGATTCATCCTGAAACAATTCAAAAAGCACTCAGGCCAGAGACAGGACTTGTTTCCGTAATCCATGGAAACAATGAGGTCGGCACAATCAATCCTATATCAGAGATTGCAGATATTGTCCATAGCCATGGCGCGGTGTTGCATACTGATGCGGTGCAAACGTTTGGGAAAATTCCTCTCAACGCGCAAACGCTTAAAACCGATTTACTCTCTGTCTCCGCGCATAAGGTTTATGGCCCGAAGGGAATCGGCGCTCTGTTTATCAGGAAGGGTGTAATGATCGATAGGTTTCATCATGGCGGCGGACAGGAACGGGGAAGAAGGGCAGGAACCGAGAGTGTCCCGTTGGCTGTCGGCTTTTCCACAGCGGCTTCAATTAGCCGTGACTTAATGGAAGTTGAGCACCGGCGAATGTCGGAACTCAAAGAATGGTTACGAAAAACGCTTGCAGACCGGTTCCCATTCAGCCTGTTCAATGGTCATCCATCTGAAGCTTTGCCGAATATTTTGAATGCTTCTTTTGATTCTTCAAAAATAGCAATTGATGGAGAAGCATTATTGTTTAACTTGGATCTTGCAGGCATTGCGTTAACCAGCGGTTCTGCTTGCACATCAGGAAATCTTGAGCCTTCTCATGTTCTCCTCGCTATGGGGCGGGATATGCGAACAGCAAAGGCTACGCTGAGATTCTCGATGGGCAGGCAGACTACAAAAGATGACCTTGAATATACTCTTGAAAAATTGACAGAAATTATAGGAAGGATAGGAAGGATTTAACTGTGGTTCAAGTCTGACCATTAATAATATTTACAGGTCGCCCCGATGGGGCTTTGTTTCTTCTTTGTCTTTCCATATTCTATTAACAGGTCATCCCTACGGGATTGTGATAATTTTTTTTATTTCGATTTTTATCAGAAGAAACCAAATAGGTTCGCTCCGTAGGAGCGTACTATTGATAACAAGATCATAAAGGCAACACCGAAGCTCCGTCAGGAGCGGCCTGAATATTCCCTCTGTTGCATTAAGATGGGTATTATCTTTTTTTCCGGGATTGTTCCCATGCCCGCAGAGCAAGCCCATACCGCAATCCCCGCTCGCTCGTAATTACCCGCTCAATGCCATACAACGACATAAATTCATGCAGGATCAATACTCCTGCGGTTAGAATATCAGCGCGGCCTGTGGTTACCTGTGAGAGTGATAAAATTTCGGCTATCGTCATTGTTGACAACTTTGAAAGCCAGTAGGAAACGCGTGCGTATAACAGTGGATAAGCGCGGACTTTTTCCATTACAAACTGTGAAAGGTTCTGGTCAAGACAAGCAAGAGTTGTGACCGTCCCGGCAGTTCCGACAATAGTGAAATTATTAAACCCCGGATTGCGGACCGCCGCAAACTCTTCCCGGAGAAACTCCCGCGCGCTCTGAATCTCGGATGAAAGCGGCGGCGCATGCTTGAAAAATCGCTCCGTTAAACGGACTGAACCGACTTGTAACGAATGACGGATTAATTCGGAATGTCCATTGGATTTCCCCGGCGTAAGATAAGAAATCTCAGCGCTTCCACCGCCAATGTCGAGAACAACCGGATGTAGTACGTCTGGCGACAAACCACTTACAGCCCCCTTGTACGTCAGTTTTGCCTCCTCTTCGCCGGAAAGAATGTCGACATCAATGTCTGTCTTGCCTTTAAGAAAGCGCACAAACTCTTCTCCATTGATGGCATCCCGCACCGCGCTCGTCGCGCATGCTGAAATAATCTCGACATTTTCCCTGATGGAAAGCGATTTATACTCGGTGAGAATTTCTTCAATTTTGTGAAAGGCAGAATCATTGATACGTTGGCGGGAATCGACGTCCTTTCCCAGCCGTGGAAGCCGTTGTTCTTCAACAAGTGGCGTTATCAAACCTTTATCATCAATGTCACAAATCAGGAGAAGGGCGGTGTTCGTCCCCAGGTCAATGGAAGAAACCTTCATGCAGATTTTTCAGCAGCGATTGCAACCCATTCATTCTCATAGACTTGGTCGAGTATGTTAAATTTGTTTTTCCGTAATCCGTCGACCATTGCATGTTCATCGTGCTTGAGCAGGCCCGAGAATAACGCTTTCCCTTTTGGTGACAACACTCTGGAAAACTCCGGTAGCATTTCCAGATTCGTATTGAGTATGATATTAGCGGTGAGTAAGGTAAATGATTGGTCCGGGAATGTAGTTGTAGATTTATCTGAAATAACAATTCTTCCGGTTAAATTGTTAGCCGCAATATTCTCAATTGAATTGTCGATTGACCATTCATCAATGTCTATACCGGTTGCGCGTTCAGCGCCAAGCTTTATCCCCGCGATGGCGAGAATTCCTGTACCTGTCCCCACATCGAGTATTCTGTCGTGGGGAGTAACGTATTTCTCGAGCAATTGAAGCGTGAGCCGCGTCGTTTCATGATACCCTGTGCCAAACGACATTTTTGGATCGATTTGAATAATGATGCGGTTGTTGCTTTCTTGATACTTCGCCCAGGAGGGTGTAATGACGAGCCTGTCACCAACTTCAAGTGGTTGAATGGTCTTTTCCCATTCGGCGTTCCAATTCTGATCTTCAATTTCCCTCATTGTTATTTCAGCGTTAACAGAAATAGTTCGCAGGAGTTTTGAAAGATCAGCGGTCAGCTTTGCATGTTTATCACTATTCCAGAGTTGTTTCTGCAGATAACAAATCAGATGAGTATCGGTTTCCTCAAATCCTTCGCACCCGAGTTCCATCATTGTCGGGAAGAGAAGCTCCCGCTGCTGTTGCGTCGCGGAAATCGAGATCTCGAGGTATGTTTTCATTTAAGGTTGGGATCATAAATGACTGCCATCAGCACTTTGCCGACCGCTTCCAGGCTTTCCGGACTGCACTTGTCTGGCGTGTCCCGATGTGTATGCCAGTACTGGTTTGATGTATCAGGGTAATCAAAATCGATAAGGTCGATAGTTTTAATTCCCACATTGTTTAAAGGGAGATGGTCGTCGGTAACATATCCCTGGAGTTTATCGCTGAATTGATGTACTCCTAATTCCTTTGCCTTTCCCCAGACCATATCTATGACATCCGGTGCGAATGTCAATGAATACCGTTCCTTCATGATTTCAAGCTCTTTGTCGCCGATCATATCAATCAAGATTCCAAACATTGGTGAAAATCCCGGGGGGAGGTTCTTTGCGAAATATCTTGCCCCGTGAAGGTATCCGTTTTTGTCTCCTTCTTTCCCATAATCTTCGCCATCGGTGAGAAGGATATCGACGCCAACGGAAGGCTGCGATGATTTAAGACACCGCGCGATTTCCAATAAAACAGCTACTCCGCTTGCTCCGTCATTGGCACCGAGAATCGGTTTGTCGGAATGTTTATGGTCCGGTTCCTGATCAGCCCATGGCCTGGTGTCCCAGTGTGCAACCAGTAGCACACGGGATGTTGATCGTAAATTGAAGGAGGCAATAATATTGTTGAGCTTAAAAGTTTCTTTTTCGTATCCCTGAATGGTAAATGGCTGAAGGTTAACCGCTTCAGCGTATTTCTGCAGTTCAGAGTAAAGGTAATTCTGACAGTTCCTGTGTCCTGCGGAACCGGGATTCCTCGGGCCAAAATTAGTCTGTGCCGTTAAGTACTGAAATGCATTGTTGCCGTTGAACGCGGGAATCAGAGGTGCAGGTATCTGTTTTTCTGCCGCAGGTTCGGCGGTTTTTTTAGGAGAATCCTGCGCGCAACCGGTAAGGCAGAGGGCTGTCAGAAGGAGAGCGTAAATAATATTCATTGGATGGTTTATAATGTATGGGTTGAAAAATCTAAGAAAAAGTAAGCAGATTCGCAACAACAGCCCGCAACCGGTAGGGTATCATTTTCAATTTATTACCCCATCCCGACCCCGACAGCGTCGGAGCCACCCCTCCCCAGATTTGCAGTTATGAATCTGGGGAGGCCTGCCCGCCGGTCAGGCGGGGGATTGGGGTGGGGTCAGCCTATGGGAGTGATATACCTCTGTTGGTTTTAATATAAACTAATACACTACCCCGCAACCTTTCTTTTCCTCTTACGTCTAAGGGTAAGGAGTTCTGACATAATCTTTTACATGGAGTTGCTATGAATAAATCTTTAACACTTACGGGAAAACTGCTGATCCTTCTCGCTCTTGCTGTTGTCTTCGGAGCCACGCTTATTGCCCTTTCCACACGCGAAAACCGACGGTCCCATAATTATTCATACTCATATGTTGACGGGGACAGGGATAACGCAAAGAAATTTAACGAAACATTTTCTGTTTCTCCCGATGGAGAACTTGTCATTGACAGCGATCTTGGTGATATAGAAGTTGTTGGAACGGAAGCCTCGGAGGTGACAATGGAGGTTACAGTTGAAGGTTCAAAAAAGCAAGTTGAGAAATTTGACGTCGCATATCAGCAGGAAGGGAATACCGTCAGGATTACCGGCAGGGCGGAGAAAAAGTATTTCAGATTGTTTGATAGCGACAGGATTTCAGTCGAATATGTCATTCACCTCCCGTCAAAATTTAATCTGATGCTCGAAACTTCGGGTGGAAACATCATGGTACAGAATGTGGAAGGAAAACTGAAAGGCAGAACCTCAGGCGGTGATTTAGACCTGGATGATCTTAACGGCACAATTACAATGGAAACTTCAGGCGGCAACATCTCTCTCCGCAATACAACCGGTGAATTGTGGGCTGAAACATCAGGCGGAAATATCATTGGTGACCGGGTTTCCGGTGCGACACATGTCGAGACATCCGGCGGAAATATTACATTCCGCGATAGTGACGGAAAATTGTATGCGTCTACCTCAGGCGGAGATATCCGCGTTTCACTAGCCGATAACAAGGGCATAGATGTTTCAACCTCCGGCGGTAATATTACGGTTTCACTCCCGAAATCTATAACGGCCGATATTCAGGCCGAGAGCTCAGGTGGCGATGTGAGCTGTGACTTTGCCTTTGCCGGGAAACTGCGTGAAGGGAGTTTGAACGGAACCATCAATGGCGGCGGGAATCTTATTAAAGCTGAAACATCAGGTGGGGATATTGTGATTAATGAGTTGGAATAGTCGGTGATGTGAATTGTGGATTAGTGGACTATTCCGGAAAGTCCGCCCATACGTGGGCGGACTTTTTTATGGTGAAGAAAGATTCACATCAGCGAGCGCTGTAATTACTGCATTCTGAAAGTTTCGTAATGCCGAATTCTGTCCGGGAAAGTGATTGCACATGATGCTTACTGCAAGAAGCTTCCCGTCGGCGCTTGTCACATATCCTGAAATTGTGCTGACACCGGTGAGGGTTCCTGTCTTGCCGCGAAAATTTCCTTCCGCTCGCGTTCCTTTCAGGCGGTTTTTCATCGTTCCATCAATGCCGGCAACCGATAAACTCTTAAAAAATACAGGAAATGTAGTCGCATTGTTATACTCGAACTGCAATAATCTGGTTAATGCATCCGGCGAGATTGCGTTGTACCATGAAACACCGGAGCCATCGGCGAGAATAAGGTTTGCTGTATCGATTCCAGCCTGAGCAAGAAAATTTCTCACTATTGCCAGGCCATGGTCCGCAGTTCCGATTGTGTCTGGAGAAAACGCTGCTATGGTCTTGAGGAGGTTCTCGGCGCCAAGATTATCGCTTTCCTTATTTATGTATTGGAGTATTGTATCGATGCCGTGATACACATTCCCTACCTGAGTCATAGAAGGTGGAGCAATGAGGGAAGTGTAAATATTCCCGCTGAAGTTGATATTCCGTGCCTTTAACTTTTCCCTGAATTGTGAGAGGAAAAACAGTTCAGGTCTCCAAATAGTTAACGTAAAATCCTTTGATGTATCCCGCGGAGAAATTCTCCCGCTGACTGTAAATCTGTTTGTCCCGTGCTGTCGTGTCACTTCAAGCGGTTTGATGAGGGTGTCTGTGGAAGTTACTGCTTCATTATAAAGCATAAACATATCAGAGGAAGGTGATATGCCGATATCAGGCTCGTGGCCGGATCGTTTGCCTCCGGTGACCTTGATTGTTACAGTATTATGATTCACCGTCAAAGGAGTAATGAAAGGGAAGTCCGAATACGGCTCGTCATCCCACATCCAGCCCTTTCCCCATGCGACTGTATCAAAAAGAGAAATATCTCCGATTAAATTGCCGTTGATGGATGTAATCCCGTGAGACTCCAATGCCATGGCCAAAGAATCGAGGTCGCTTTCCGTCAGTAGTGGGTCCCCCGATCCTTGTATCCACAGGTCGCCATTCAGTACGCTATTCTGAAGTGTTCCATCATAACCAATCGTGGTCGTGAATCTGAAGTTACCACGGAGTACGTGAAGTGCGGTTGCAGTGGTGACCAGCTTCATGGTAGAGGCGGGATGGAAAAGTTTCCTGCTGTTTTGATCAAAGATTACGGTGCTATCTTCGACTGAAATAATTTTAATTCCGATAAAACTGGAGGCAAATGTGGTATCATTCATTAAGCTTGTAATGGTTAACCGGAGGTCATCTGCCGTTTTCTTCCCCGCTGCTATGGCAGGAGGGGGTGATGTCTTTTCAAGAGTTCCGGTTTGAGTTGATGCACAGGAATAAAATGTCAGAGTGAAAAGTATAAAAAATAAAGAAGAAGAGATTTTCATGTTGTATGTCTTATGGTTGTTTTTCAAGCCATCGTATTTTACATAAAATTTATTGAAAAGCAATAGAACGAGGACATTTTGCAGAAGCCTGTTTGTTGGAAAAATGTCCGAAATTGGTTAGATTTGAAATGAAAAAATCAATCATTTAAGCAATTCAAACTATGTTAAAGTTTTTATCCAAGATATTTCCAAGCAAATCCACGAAGGATATTAACCGCGCCACCCCGCTCGTTGAAGAAATTAATGGGTTTGCGGCTGAATACCAGAATCTTTCTGATGAAGCACTGAAGGCAAAGACAATTGAGTTTCGTCAGCGGCTGAGCGAAGCCGCCAAAGAATTCAGCGATGAAATTACAACGTTGAAAAGCGAATTAACCTCAGACGACCTTTCATTCGAAGAGCGGGAGGAAAAATATACACGGATTGAGGAAGTTCAGAAATCGCTTGATGATGCCACCCGTGAAACTCTCAACGAGTTATTGCCTGAAGCGTACGCCGCAGTCAAAGAAACCTGCAGAAGGCTCGTAGGACAATCATGGGAAGTCACGGGACGCAAGATTGTGTGGGATATGGTTCCGTTTGATGTACAGCTTATTGGCGCTATCGTACTTCACGAAGGCAAGATTGCCGAAATGGCGACAGGTGAAGGTAAAACATTGGTTGCCACAATGCCGCTGTATCTTAATGCCCTGGCGGGAAGGGGTGTTCATCTTGTTACCGTGAATGATTACCTCGCGCTGCGCGACAGCCAGTGGATGGGTAAAATTTTTGAATTCCTTGGCTTGACAGTAGGATGTATACAGACTTCGATGGATTCATTCCAAAGGAGAAAACAGTACGCATGCGATATTACCTACGGTACAAATAACGAATTCGGTTTTGATTACCTTCGCGATAACATGGTGATTTCACCGGAGGAATTGGTCCACCGTGAATATTATTTTGCCATTGTTGACGAGGTGGACTCCGTGCTTATAGACGAGGCGCGAACACCTCTTATTATCAGCGGTCCGGTGAAAACCGAAGATCACAAATTTTCCGAAATGAAGCCGCGTGTCGAACGGTTGGTGACCGCACAGCGGAATTACATTACAAAAATTGTCGCCGAAGCTGAAGAATTGATAACGCAGGGGAAAGAAGAAGAAGCTGGTATTCAGATTCTCCGTAGCTACCGGGGTTTGCCAAAGCATAAACGGCTCGTGAAGATGCTGTCTGAACCTGCAAACAAGAAACTTATGCAGCAAACTGAAAATGAGTTCCTGCGTGATCAGTCAAAACGGATGCATGAGATAGACGACGAGCTGTATTATGCGATCGATGAAAAAGATCATTCCATCAATCTTACGGAAAAAGGAAGAGAACTTCTTGCCGGAAGTTCCAATGATAAAGACTTCTTTGTTCTTCCTGATGTAGGGACTGAAATAGCGGCAATTGAAAACAATCCAGCCTTATCCGGTCAGGACAAACAGCAAAAGAAAGACGAACTCAATTTATTGTATGCGGAAAAAAGTGACCGCATTCATACGGTGACTCAACTGCTCCGGGCGTATTCGTTGTACGAGAAGGATGACGAATATGTCGTTTCTGAGGACGGTAAAGTCATGATTGTGGATGAATTCACCGGCCGTATGTTGCCCGGACGCCGATACTCCGACGGATTGCACCAGGCAATTGAAGCGAAAGAAGGCGTAAAGGTTGAACGGGATATGCAGACCCTTGCGACTGTTACGTTGCAGAATTATTTCCGGCTGTATAAAAAACTTGCGGGAATGACAGGTACGGCTGAGACTGAAGCAAGTGAATTTATCGATATTTATAAGCTCGATGTGGTTGTGGTGCCGACAAACAAAGAGATGGCACGTGACGATATCGATGACGTCATTTATAAAACAAAACGTGAAAAATATAATGCCGTCATTCAACAGATTGAGGAATTGCGTAAAGCCGGAAGGCCCGTCCTCGTAGGCACAACCAGCGTTGAGGTTTCCGAAACATTGAGCCGCATGCTGAAACGCCAGGCAATCCCTCACAATGTTCTTAACGCGAAACAACACCAGCGTGAAGCGGAAATTGTCGCTCATGCGGGATTGCCCGGGGCAATAACTATTGCCACGAACATGGCGGGAAGAGGTACGGATATCAAACTCGGCCCCGGTGTCGCGGAATCCGGTGGGCTTCATATTATCGGCACAGAGCGGCATGAATCTCGCCGTATTGACAGGCAGTTGCGCGGCCGTGCGGGCCGTCAGGGAGATCCAGGGTCATCGCAATTTTATCTTTCGCTGGAGGATGACCTTATGCGGCTGTTCGGCAGTGACCGCATTGCCGGAATTATGGAGCGCCTGGGATTGAAAGAAGGCGAGGTTATTCAGCATCCGATGATTACCCGTTCGGTGCAGCGCGCTCAAAAGAAAGTTGAAGAAAATAACTTCTCCATCCGGAAGCGCCTGCTTGAGTATGACAATGTCATGAACCAACAGCGTGAAGTAATTTATACACGCCGCCGGCATGCGTTGCTTGGTGAACAATTGCGCGAAGATATTTTTGTTATGCTCGGCGATTTTGTTGAG
The DNA here is from genome assembly GCA_964523395.1 of uncultured Chlorobiaceae bacterium. Lineage (GTDB taxonomy): Bacteria > Bacteroidota > Ignavibacteria > UBA10030 > SZUA-254 > JANYJZ01. Next base: position 188,292 of record CAZFXS010000001.1, read on the forward strand.
AAACTTGTCGATAAGCACTATGAAAATGGCGAAGTTGACCAATTGAAGGAGGACCTGCGCACGAATTTTCTTATCGATCTGACATTCGATCCTAGTCAATGGGAAAAACTCGGGAAAGCCGGTCTGAAACAGGAAATAATCCATGCCGCTACCGAATTCTACAAACGAAAAGAAGAACGCATTGGTGTTGAACAGATGTCCATGCTTGAACGGATGGTTACGCTTCAGGTTATCGATGAAAAATGGAAAGACCACTTGCGGGAGATGGATGATCTGAAAGAAGGAATTCATCTCCGGGCGTACGGTCAGAAAGATCCTATTGTCGAGTACAAAACTGAAGCGTTCAATATGTTTGTCGAGCTTCTCGATATGATTGCAACTGAGACATTAAATATGGTCTTCAAGTTATTCCCGACCCCGACTGCTGAGATACCGGTTCGCCGGCCTGTGAGAACAAGTCGTCCTCAGCAAATGACACTGACACACGCTTCGTCTGACGGTATGGGATTCCAGGGTGTTCCTTCCGACCAGATTGATATGGAAGGAGAGCCCCGTGAACAAAGCTCCGGTGCTTCGAAAGCTGGAAAACCCCAGCCTGTGCAAGTTGGAGAAAAAGTCGGCAGAAATGATCCTTGCCCCTGCGGAAGCGGAAAAAAGTACAAGCAATGTCACGGTAAGTAGGTGTTCGGATTCAGAACTCATAAAGAATATTCTGCGTGAAACGATTCTTACGGAATAAATACGCTCTCATCGCGTGTGGCGTGATCTGTTTTCTTGTCGGATTTTTCGTCAGCTCTGTTTCTGATAATATTATTTCGGATGATGACGTTGAACATGCCGAGAAACTTATCGGGTTGAACTTTTCCGACGCGAAACGTGACTCAATGATCGATGGGTTGAACGAACAGCTGGGGAATTATCAAAATATCCGGACTGTTCCCTTGTCGAACCAAATTTCTCCCGCAATATTGTTTAATCCCATTCCTTCCGGTTTCACATTCTCAACAGTTCGCCGGCCTATAGTACTCACTCCGGTTGATAATGTCCCGGTTCCTGCAACGGAAGAAGAGCTTGCGTTCTATAGTGTGGGCCAGCTTTCATGGCTCCTGCAATCCCGGAAAATTACCTCGGTGCAATTGACAAGAATGTATCTTAGCCGTTTGAGAAAATACGGCCCGCTGCTGCATTGCACTGTTACGTTAACAGATCAACTGGCTCTTTCTCAGGCCGAACGCGCTGATGAAGAGATTGCGCAGGGAAAATACCGCGGACCATTACAGGGAATCCCCTATGGCGTGAAAGATTTATTATCAACACAGGGATATAAGACAACCTGGGGCTCAGTGGCATTTAAAGATCAAATGATTGGTAAAGATGCTACTGTCATTCAACGGCTCGAAGACGCCGGAGCAGTGTTAGTTGCGAAACTTTCCATGGGCGAATTGGCGTGGGGCGATGTCTGGTTTGGAGGTCTGACTCGCAATCCCTGGGATACAACAAAAGGATCCAGCGGTTCATCTGCAGGTTCGGCTTCGGCTACAGCAGCCGGACTAGTGGCATTTTCCATTGGCACTGAAACGTGGGGGTCGATTATTTCGCCTTCGACCGTGTGCGGTACAACCGGCCTGCGTCCGACATATGGCCGGGTGAGCAGAGAAGGGGCGATGGCGCTGAGTTGGTCTATGGATAAAATCGGGCCGATTTGCCGCACCGTTGAAGATTGCGCGATTGTATTTGACGCTATGTACGGTCCCGATGGAGAGGACGAAACGCTTTACGATGTCCCGTTTAACTATACTCCAACAGTAAAGCTTTCAGGACTGCGTATCGGTTATTTAAAAAACGATTTCGACAGTGTGAAAGAAAACAAATCTTTTAATGATTCCACACTCTCTGTTCTTCAGCGTCTTGGCGCGAATCTCATTCCCGTTGAGTTGCCAAAATATCCTGTGAACGATCTTGCAATTATTCTCACCGCTGAGGCAGGCGCCGCATTTGACGATCTTACCAGAAGCGGAAGGGAAGATCTTCTTGTCCGCCAGATAAAAAACGCATGGCCGAATGTGTTTCGCGCGTCACGCTTTATTCCGGCCGTGGAGTATATCCAGGCAAACCGTGTCCGTTCGCTTCTTATTCAGGATATGCAGAAGTTGATGGATACAATCGATGTCTATGTCGCACCGTCGTTTGAAGGGAATAACCTCCTGCTGACGAACCTTACCGGTCATCCCTGCGTTGTTCTTCCCATCGGATTTTCTGAGAAAGGCTTGCCGGTGAGTATCTGTTTCATGGGCAAATTGTTCGGTGAAGCCAACCTTCTGGCAGTTGCGAAACAATATCAGGACGCAACGGAATTCCATCGTAAACATCCCGCCTTGCCGTAACACGTATGGGTACATCTGACATACAAGAACCGGGAAATTATAAAGCCGGCTACGTGGCAATTGTCGGCAATCCTAATGCCGGTAAATCGACATTAATGAATGCGATGCTTGGCCAGAAAATTTCCATTGTTACCAATAAACCGCAAACAACAAGGCATAAAATTCTGGGCATACTTTCCAAAGAAAACTGTCAGGCTATTTTTCTTGATACCCCCGGGCTTCTGAAGCCGAATTACCTGTTGCAAAAAGCTATGATGAATTTTGCCTATTCGGCAATGGAAGAAGCTGATGTTATTTTATTAATGCTTGATGTAAATGATGTGAATTTTGATGACAAAGATGCATATTCTGAAACGTTTGTTATGTTAAAAAAACTCGGCAAACCCGTGATGCTTGTTGTTAATAAAACAGACCTGGTTGCCAAAGAAAAAACTGCCATGGCGATAGCGTACTTTTCGGAAAAATTCGATTTTGCGGAAGTTCATCCGGTGTCGGCGCTAAAACAAACGGGTGTGCAAGAACTTATGAAGTCGGTGAACGCGTATTTGCCGTATCATCCTCCATTTTACCCGCCCGATGTAGTAAGTGAGCATCCTGAACGGTTTTTTGTCAGTGAAATTATCCGCGAGAAAATTTTTGAAAAATTCCGGGAAGAAATTCCCTATTCAACGACCGTGGATATCGTCGATTTCAGAGAGCAGGCGGGAAGAAAAGATGTGATTAACGCCGAAATTTACGTCGAACGTGATTCCCAAAAAGGCATACTTATCGGCAGGCAGGGAAAGGCGCTTAAAGAAATCGGAGAGACAGCGCGGAAAGATATAGAAAAATTTCTGGACCGCCCGGTTTTCCTCGAACTCCATGTCAGGGTAGGGGATAAATGGCGGACAAGTGAAACATGGCTTAAAAAACTCGGATATAAATCATAATATCACACACGAATAGTATTTCATGCCCGAAATAAAACCTTTTCAAGCGTTACTGTACAACCGCAACATAAACATTGCCGATGTTATTGCGCCACCATATGATGTTATTTCCTCAAAGTATCAGGATGAGCTCTATGCGAAAAGTCCGTTGAATATTGTCCGTCTGATTTTGGGGCGAGAAAACGACAGGTATTCTGCTTCCGCCGAAACGTTGAAGGAATGGAGGAAAAAGGAAATTCTGGTTCGCCATACCGTGCCATCGCTTTACTTCCTTTCCCAGACATTTTCTATTCCCGGCGGAAAAAAAGTTGAACGGAAGGGGTTTATTGCGGCATGCTTGCTGGAAGATTTCGGCAAGGGGTCGGTGTTTCCGCATGAGAAAACCCTCTCAAAACCGAAAGAAGACCGTTTCAAATTGCTTCAATCGATGCACACAATGTTCAGCCAGATCTTTTCCATCTATGCCGATTCTGAACGCCGGCTCGATACTTATCTGAAAGAAGGAATGAGCGGAACTCCGTATGTTGAAGTTGAATTCGAAGGTGTCGTGAATAAACTTTGGACGTGTGATGATAACAAAGTGTACCTTGCAATCAGCGAATTTATGAAACATCAGAAAGTGGTGGTGGCCGACGGACATCACAGGTATGAAACCGCATTGATGTATAGAAACGCTTTGCGATTGAGCAATCCGGACCACACCGGCAAGGAAGCGTATAATTTTGTGCCGATGTTCTTTGCGAATATTCACGATCCCGGGCTGGTTATTTTCCCGACCCATAGAATTCTTCACAGCCTTCGGAAGTTTGAGCAAAAAAAGTTTCTTGCCTCGCTCAATGAATTATTTTATTTGGATAACTATAAGAACCTTCAGGAGTTGAATAGTGCTCTTGAAAAAGAAACAAAGCATGCGTTTGGGTTGATTCTCCCGGAAGCTCCTCAATATGTCCTTGTACGGCTAAAGGATGCTTCAATGGTGGAGACATCAGCTCAACCTTCCGTAATTACACAGCTTGACGTGTCAATTCTGCATATCAATATTTTTATGAATATACTTCATATATCGGAAGAAGCTCAATTGAAAAAACTGAATCTTGATTATGTCCGTGACGCATCTGATGCTGCTCATGCCGTAATGAAGGGGAAAGCACAAGCGGCTTTTATTATGAATCCGACCCGCATGGAGCAGGTACGGATCGTGGCGGAAACAGGCTTTACAATGCCTCAAAAGTCAACATATTTTTATCCGAAGCTCCTCTCCGGTCTTGTGAATTATTCATTTGACAACGCGTAGAAATAAATGAAGTCTGAAAAGTTACTGATGGTCGGCGGATTTATTCTTATTTCACTGATTTGGGGTTCGACATGGTATGCAATTAAAATTGGCCTCGAAAGCGTTCCTCCGTTTTTTGCAGTTGCCATTCGCTTTACCATTGCGGGGGCGGTTCTTTTTATTTTGTTGAAGTTACGTGGTGAAAAACTTCCTCTTGATAAAGATTCTATCTCTGTCTATTTAACATTAGCGTTTCTTTCTTTTAGTTTTCCGTTTGCGCTTGTGTATTGGGGGGAGCAATATATCGGTTCAGGGCTGGCGTCAATCCTGTTTGCAGTGTATCCGTTTGTGGTGGCGTCGCTATCTCATTTTCTCCTTCCCTCCGAAAAATTAAACGCGTTTAAAATTATCGGGATTATGCTGGGCTTTATCGGTGTGCTCATTATTTTTTGGGATGATATTCACATCGGTGATTCAGCGACGTCCGGGATGATAGCGATTTTATTAAGCACGGTCATGCAGGGAACCTCACTCGTCATTGTAAAGAAACGAAGCAAACATCTGAGCCCTACTCTTTTGACATTTGGAGGTATGGTGATAGGTGTTATGATAATGTATCTGCTTGCGTTCACTTTTGAGGATATTTCATTGGTTCGGCTGGATGGAAAAGGTATCGGATCGATCTTATATCTGGGCACGTTTGGAACCGTGGTAACATTCTTGGTCTATTACTGGCTGTTAAAACGGGTGGAAGCTGTGTATCTTTCCCTGGTGTCATTAGTAACTCCGATTCTGGCCGTTGTTCTTGGAACATTCTTATTGAATGAGTCCTTGTCCCCGCAGGTGTTCTCGGGGGCAGCGCTCGTTCTTCTTGGAATTTGTGTGGCAAACGGAAAGGATCTTTTTGCTGCTGTTCAAAAACATAAAAACAAATTATTCTCCAACGAATCTTCAAGTATTTGAGATAAGTGTATGATGAAACTGGTTCACGTCGGTGTTGCCGTAAAAAATTTGGATGATTCTGTCCGCGTGTTTTCAAAATTATTGGGTATTGATAATGTTGCTACTGAGGAAGTTGCGGATCAAAAGGTGAAGCTTGCCTTTTTTCCGGCAGGTGGAACATCTGTTGAATTAACGGAAGCAACCGCTCCTGAGTCTTCGATCGCGAAGTTTATTGATAAACGCGGCGAAGGAGTGCATCATCTGTCGTTTGAAGTTGATGATATTCGGGCGGAACTTGCCAGGTTAAAGGCATCAGGGTTTCAACTGATTGATGAGCAACCCCGTCGCGGTGCGGGAGGCTATTGGATCGCATTCCTTCATCCCAAATCGACAAACGGTGTGCTGGTCGAGATCAGTCAGAAAGCCGAGTCATCCGGAAAAGGGCATTGAAATTCGCATATCCTTTATGTATATTTTTATTGGCGATGGGGTTCGCCTCTGAATTATTCCCGAAGGGAATTGATGACTCCTACACTAAAGCACAGTGTGCTCGTGGAAGGAGTTTTTTATTTTAGTATTTATTAAAGGCTTCATATGATGAATTTCTTAATTGTCTTTGTAGGCGGCGGTATAGGCGCGGTTTTTCGTTACTGGCTGTCAGGTGCGGTGTATAAGTTTTCTTCGGGAAGCTTTCCTTTGGGCACTCTTGCAGTAAATATTATCGGCTCATTTCTTATCGGATTTCTGATGATTCTTATGGAAGGGAGATTTCTGGCCCCGCCGTCTGTAAGAATCTTTTTAACAATCGGCATTCTCGGGGGATTTACGACATTTTCCTCCTTCAGCTATGAAACGATTTCTTTGATGCGCGACGGAGAACTATTGCTTTCGGTATTGAATATCGGGGCAAGTGTTATCGTCTGTTTATTTGCAACATATATCGGAACTGTTACAGCAAAATTAATGTAAGGATAATTACCATGTCAACTCAGCTTAGCGGGCAGGGAAAGCTTTTAAGGATATTTTTAGGCGAAAAAGACATTGTTGAACACAAGCCTTTATTTGAAGTCATCGTGTTCAAGGCTCGTGAGCAGGGATTGGCGGGTGCTACAGTCATTCGCGGAGTAATGGGATATGGTGCGAACAGCAGAACGATACACACGGCAAAAATCCTCAGGCTTTCAGAGGATCTTCCAATCATAGTTGAGATTGTTGATACTGAAGAGAAAATCCAATCATTCGTCCCTGTGGTTCAGGAACTGTTCAAGACTGCCGGTTCCGGTGGAATGATTACAATTGAAAAGGCCGAGATTATCCATTATAGCGTCGGACAATAATGTTCTACCGTCTTGGATGGCTTTTTGTTGTTATTGTTTTCTCAATCGCTGCGGTGTCGGGACAAACAGATTCTACTGATAATTCATCTGCCGGTGTTATACGCAGTGACGGATCGAAAATCCTCAGTGATGCTGCAGCGATTTTTGGTGCGCCGTTGCGTTTTGATAAAACAGACTGGGTAATGACCGCCGCAGTAGTTGGAGGAACGGTATTATTATTTACAGTTGATGAACCCGGGCGAAGGTTGGCTCTGCGCAATAATACACAGTTCGGGGAAAACCTATCACGCATTGGCAAGGAGTACGGACGGGAAATTTATGGACTGTCCGCAGCAGGGGGACTATATGTCGGTGGTCTGGTATTCAAACATGAAGGTGTCCGGACAACCGGGTTAATGTTGTTCGAATCTGTAGCAATGGCGGGAATAGTGAATATGGCTCTGAAAACAATCATCGGCCGCCGCCGTCCATATACCGAGGAAGGGGCGTTTAGCTTTCGCGGGATGCAGTTTTCGCTTGATAACACCTCACTGCCGTCGGGGCATTCTACCGTAGCGTTTTCTGTTTCATCGGTTCTCGCCAACAGGATAGACAATGTGTACGCTTCTGTTGGTTTATATTCTTTGGCGACACTTACGGCGCTTTCACGTGTATACAATGATTATCATTGGATATCAGATACATTTCTTGGGGCGGCAATCGGAACTTCCGTCGGGCTGTATGTTTCCCGCGACCGGAATGATCAGTCGCATGCCGGCCTTCTGGTGATTCCTTTTGGCAACGGCATCAGAATAGAATATCGTTTACAATGAGTTCTACGTTATAGTCTTCAGGAGATTTCTTATTACTTCCGTTCAAATATCCCTTCAGGAAAAGCTTGCTAATCTTCCGACAAAACCGGGAGTATATCAATTTAAAAGCAAGGAAGGAGATATTCTCTACGTGGGCAAAGCAGTCAACCTTCGTAACCGGGTCCGTCAGTATTTCCAAAAATCACATCGCCCTGATCCCCGCAGGAAGGCGATGATCTCTAAAATTACAGACGTTGAACTTATTGTCACCGACTCCGAGGTTGAAGCCCTTATTCTGGAAACGACACTGATTCAGAAGCTGAAGCCGAAGTATAATATCGACATGAAGGATGACAAGAGCTTTCCGTATATCGTTGTTACCAATGAGCCATATCCCAGAGTGTTTGCGACAAGACGGGTGATACGGGATGGCTCAAAGTATTTTGGTCCGTATAGTGAAGTGAAAAATATGCATGCCTCGCTCAAATTGATCCGTGAATTATATAAAGTGCGGAGCTGTAACTATTTGATTGATGAAGATGTCATCCGGAAAAAGAAAATCAAAATTTGTTTTGATTTTCACATAAAAAAATGCGACGGTCCTTGTGAAGGGTTGATTTCCCACCAGCAATATAATGCGATGATTAGCGAGGTAACTCAGATACTTCGCGGCAAAACAACAACACTGGTAAAAGTTCTTGAAGAAAAAATGCAAAAGGCATCCGAGGAGATGCGATATGAGGATGCTGCAGATTTCCGGGACAAAATCGGCCAGCTCAGTGTGTACAACGATCGGCAAAAGGTTGTTGATCTTGAAATGATAGACCGCGACATTATTGCGCTTGCCATTGAAGGAGATGATGCATGCGGGGTTGTCTTCAGGATCAGGGATGGAAAAATTATCGGCAGACAGCATTTTTATCTTTCGGGAGTGGAAGGCACCACAGAAGAGGAAATGACCGAGCGGTTCATCAACAGATACTATTTTGATACGGATGATATTCCGCGGGAGATATTTCTCCAACTTCCGCTTGAATCCATTCCCTCAATCGAGGAGTGGTTAAAACAACGGCGGCAGGAAAAAGTGGAAATTGTGGTTCCGAAGATCGGTGAAAAAGCCAAATTGATGTCAATGTGCAAAAAAAATGCACAGTTTCTCCTTGAGATGCTTAAGATCCAAAAAGAAAAAAGAAAAGATGTCGTTCCACATTCTGTTCTTTCGTTGCAGCGGGATGTACGGCTTACGAATCCTCCCAGAAAGATTGAGTGTTTTGATATTTCCAATATTCAGGGGTCGGATTCTGTGGCGTCTATGGTGGTGTTTGTCGATGGCCGGCCAAGAAAATCGGAATACCGTAAGTTTAAGATTCGCTCAGTCGAAGGTCCTGACGATTTTGCAAGCATGCAGGAAGTAATTGAACGCCGCTACCGTCGGGTTATTGAAGAACAGGGAGCCTTTCCGGATTTAATAGTAGTGGATGGGGGAAAAGGTCAGCTTTCCAGTGCTGTCGAAGTACTTGAAAAACTTGGCTTACGCCGAAATACATACGGAAAATTCCAATCTGAAGAAGGTGAAACTTCCCGAAAAGAAATTCATCTGCCGATCATTGGATTGGCGAAGCGCCTCGAGGAAGTGTTCCTTCCTGAAGCAAAGGAACCGCAATCAATTTCCAAAACATCATCCGGATTAAAACTTCTTCAGCAAATTCGTAATGAGGCACATCGTTTCGCAATCACCTATCATCGTTCGTTACGGTCAAAACGAACGTTACAAACAGAGCTTGATCTGGTAAAAGGCATCGGCAAGACACGAGCAAAAAAGCTTCTGGAGGTCTTCGGTTCTGTGCAAGGTGTGAAATTCGCTACCCATGATCAGCTGTCTGAAGTGATAGGGGAAGAAATTGCTCAAAGGATCAGGGATTTTTTTACCGAAGAAGAAACCTCGCAAGTATCACAGAATGGCGTGAAGGAGTAGATTTTCTGGGAAAACGTTGCGCTCGGGCATGGAGAAACCGCTAAATAAGTTTCTTATTGACTTTTTTCGCAGAAGTGGCTATACTATACCAAACAGTGAGTTACCACGGGGGTTAACTTACGATTTCCTCAACGTTTGTAAGGAATAGTGCATGGAACAAAAATCACCCCTCTTCTTTATGATTGCAATGCTCGTCTTTGGTGTAAGCATTGCTTCTGCCATCTGGGTATTTGGAAAAAATAATATTAACACCCATCGCGACGAATTAATTAACGAGATTAATCATATTGCAGCAGACGCGTTTCAATACCGGCTGCGGCCGGTTCAAATGGGTGGTGGCGGTGGTTCATATACCGGTTACCATATTCCCTCGAAGTTAGTCGGAAAGCTGAAAAGTAGTATCGATGTGGAGACTCTTGATCCGTACCATTTGTCTCTCACAGCGACATCCTCGCTGAATGTGGGTTCAGTGAAGGCAACAATGGACGAAAAAGGAAAACTCTCGGATTATTCTTATTCGGGTCAGTTTATCGAATAAGTCCTTGTGCAGAGGTTAATCCGTTACTATTTCATTCTCATGGGATCTGTGTCAGCAATACCTCGTTGATTCTTGACTTTGAAAAGCGGAGAAAGTATCTTACGTTATCATTTATCACTATTGACCACTTATGAAAATTAGTGAGCAGGCGCATGGCGGTCCCGCAATTCTTGATTTAAAAGGAGACCCTCTCGGCGAGGACGATGCGCTTCAATTAAAACAGAAAGTGTACAGCCTGATCCAGGACGGTGTTCGTCATGTCATTTTAAATCTTAAAGAGGTACGCCATATCAATAGCGCGGGACTCGGCGGGCTTGTTTGTGCTATGACAGCGCTTCGTAAAGTCGGTGGCGATGTTTTTCTTGCTCAGACCGGCACCAATGTTTCAAGGATTTTATCTATTACACAACTGAATAAAATCTTTGAATCCTATAATACCGTTGAGGATGCAGTCGGCCGTCTCAAAGGATAAAGAGTATGAAACATATCAGATATGAATGATAAGTTGAACCTAACGATCCGGTTAGGTTTTTTATTTTTACAACGTGCCTTCATGGCAGTGAATTGAATCAACTCAGCTCTGAGGAAAGGACGGAAATATATGGGAGTATTTGACCAGATTGCAGGAGGGCTCCTCGATAATATCGGCTCGAATGAGGCTATGCAGAATAATTTAATGGGGACTATTACGAACCTTATTTCCGGGTCTGAATCGGGCGGGTTATCAGGATTGGTGCAAACATTTCAGGAAAAAGGCCTGGGCGATGTTGTGGCATCGTGGATTAGCACTGGCAAAAATCTTCCGATCAATGCCAATCAGATTCAGGAAGTTCTTGGAAGCCCTAAAATCCAGCAGATCGCACAGCAGCTTGGCGTGTCATCTGCTGATGCATCAAACGCGCTGGCGCAATTTCTTCCGCAGGTCGTCGATAAACTCACCCCAAATGGTTCGATGCCCGCTGACGATCTCATCTCCCAGGGGGTAGGCCTCCTGAAGGGAAAGTTATTCGGATAAATAATTACAAATCGTTGATGGTATACAGTCTTCTCTTACAAAGGAAAATTATATGAAATCGATACTTACAGTTGTCGTTGGGTTAACGTTTATTTTTTCAAGTCTTGTTGTTGCCGGAAGTCCTAAGAAATATGGCAAGAAGATTTCACTCGACAAGAAGACCAGCATTTCGGAGATACTTGCTCACCCCCAGAAGTTTGACGGCAAGAAGGTCCTTGTGGAAGGCGCTGTCGTTGATGTCTGCGAGAGCAGGGGGTGCTGGATCAAACTCGCAAGCGATAAAGAGTTTGAATCTATCGTCTTTAAAGTCGAAGACGGCGTCATAACATTTCCGATGAGCGCGAAAGGGAAAAATGCGTCGGCGGAAGGCGTGGTCAGCGTGACAACACTGAGCAAGGAAGAACGTATAGAGCGCGGGAAAAAGCAGGCTGCTGAAGAAGGAACAACGTTTGACCCTTCAACCATCACAGGACCGAAAACGACGGTCCGGATTATGGGTGAAGGTGCGGTTATTAAGTAGAACTGCCGTTATGGCGGAAATCAAATGGAGGAAGTGGAATAACATACTCCATCGCGACATCGGGTATGTTATTGTTGCTCTCACTGTTATTTACGGTATTTCCGGGATCGCTGTCAATCATGTGGCCGACTGGAACCCGAGCTACAAGATCGAAAAACGAACCTTGACTATTGAACCAGTGACGGCCGAAGCGCGAGATGAAATCATCGCTGACGTGCAATCCAAACTCCAACTTTCCGCTGAGCCCAAAAACATCTTTCGGCCTGACCCCGAAACACTCCAGCTTTTTTATGAGGATGAAACATATTCGGTTGATCTGCCAACCGGCACAGTTCTCATTGAAGAAACGAAAACCCGCCCTGTTCTTTTTGAAGTCAATATGCTGCACCTCAATGCCCCAAAACAACTCTGGACGTATATAGCCGATTTGTACGCGCTCGCGCTCATCGTCGTTGCCCTGACAGGCTTATTTGTGTTGAAAGGTAAAACAGGAATTACAGGTCGCGGGGCGTGGCTTACGGCAATCGGGGTTATTATACCGGTAGGGTACTGGCTTTATTACTTGTATGGATAACGAATCGTTCTTGTGGGCGCTACTGGGATCGAACCAGTGACCTTACGCGTGTGAGGCGTACGCTCTGAACCAGCTGAGCTAAGCGCCCGAAAAGGCGTTGTAATGTACGAAAGTTACCCCCTCAAAGCAAATAAAGGTAACTTATGTTTATCCATCCGCTTTCAAGACGTTCTTGTGCGCGTTTTTCCTGGTTCTGGTATTCTTCTTATCGTAATCGAGAAAAACGGAAATCATTTTTCGATGCCCCTGTCTAGTTGTGACCGCCGTCCCATATCGCAGTCCTCAAATCAGTATATTGAAACTAAACCACAGTACCTCTGAACATTAATCCGAATATAGTGTTGCTCTAGTATGAACCCGAGTCTTCTACCTTACCTGCCCGCGGTCAAAGGGGAGGTCATCAGAAAAGATTTTTATATCAGTAAAGGCAGGCGTATTGTCGCCGAAGTTACCAATAAGGGGGGAGGATTGTATGATCTTTCCCTTACTGTCCCATCAAATATGCGGTTCCGAAGCATTCGCGAACAGAATATCACAATGGCAAAAATTGAATTTACGTTTCAGGCCTTCGTGCAAAACATTGATTACCTCGCTGTTTCCCGAGGGATGTAGAAGATTATTGTTTCCACAACTCACCAGTTTCACTTCTTATCACATTTGCGTTGTACATGGTCATCATGTAGCGAAAAATTCTACTAAAAAAAGCTCTTGCATGAATAGTAGAGAATCGGTATATTAATACCACAAAACAGGTGCACATAAACCTTTAATCCCGATCCAGAGAGGTCGGAAAGGATTCACATGAGCCTCAAAGCATTTATCGGTTATAACCTCCATCCCACGCGGGATTCGGAGGTTTTTTCGTTTTTATCCGTATGAATATCAAAGCGCGTATCATCGACGAAGCAGGTTTTGAACGGACACTGACCCGCCTGGCCCACGAAATTCTTGAACGCAACAAAGGTTCCGAGACAATTGCCATTGTAGGAATTATCACACGCGGAGAAGTTATCGCCCGCCGCCTTGCCAAAAAAATCCAGGATATTGAAAATAAAGAACTCCGGATCGGTTTTCTTGATATTACCCTCTACCGTGACGATCTTCGCGATAATATTAATCAACCAGTATTAAAGGGTTCTGATATCTCATTTGACGTTACCGGTAAGAATATTATCCTGGTTGATGACGTACTCTATACGGGCCGGACAGTTCGTGCTGCGCTGGATGAACTCGTCGATCATGGCAGACCGGCGACCATCCAGCTTGCGGTGATTGCTGACCGTGGTCATCGCGAGTTACCAATCAAAGCGGATTTTGTTGGAAAAAACATCCCCACTTCAGTTGATGAGGAAGTTCGTGTATTGGTTAAGGAAATCGACGGAGAAGATGCTGTATTGCTGGTGCAGGCAGAAAGGGGCAAGAAATAATGTCACTGTCAAGCCGACATCTGCTTGGACTCGATGGGATGCCGCGCGAAGATATTGTGAACATTCTTGATACGGCAGGCTCGTTCAGGGAAGTTCTCGACCGTCCCATTAAAAAAGTCCCGACCCTCCAGGGCAAAACCATCGTTAATCTCTTCTTTGAAAGCTCCACCAGGACCAGAATTTCATTTGAACTTGCGGAAAGAAGGCTCTCTGCGGATTCGGTGAATTTTTCCGCGGACGCAAGCAGCGTGAAAAAAGGTGAAACGCTGAAAGATACCGCGCGCAATATTGAGATGATGAAAATCGATATGGTAGTTATACGACACGCGGCTGCGGGAGCGGCGCATTTTCTTAGCCGGGTAGTTGGTGCCAATATCATTAATGCGGGGGACGGTGCTCATGAGCATCCTACTCAGGCTCTCCTCGATATGTATACCATCCGCGAAAAATTCGGAAAACTTGAGGGTCTTCATGTTTGCATCATAGGAGATATTGCCCATAGCCGCGTCGCGCTTTCCAATATTTATGGTTTGAAAGCGATGGGCGCGAAAGTCTCTGTCTGCGGGCCCAAGACACTCATACCGAGAAACCTTGCTGACCTTGATGTCCAGATTTATCATAACCTTGATGAAGCAATTCGTGATGCGGATGTATTAAACGTACTCCGAATACAATTTGAACGACAGGACAGATTTTTCTTTCCTTCAGTCAGGGAATACCGGCAATCCTATGGCCTTACCAAAGACCGGTTAAAAAATGCGCGGAAACCCGTTACTGTCATGCATCCCGGACCGATTAACCGTGATGTGGAAATTTCGGCAGATGTCGCTGATAGCGAACACTCTCTCATCCTTCAGCAGGTATTAAACGGCGTGGCAGTGAGGATGGCTGTGCTCTATTTACTCGGGACCGGGAAGTAAGGATATATTTTGTTGAATGAATATACATGGTTACTAAAATGAATTATCTACTTAAAAACGGACACATTGTTGATCCGCTTTCCGGAACTGATTCTGTTCAGGATATTCTCATTGTTAATGGAGTCATAGAAAAAATCGGGAATAAAATTGCTGCCGGGACAGAGGCTGAACATCATGACTTAAAGGGAATGATAATAGCTCCCGGTTTTATCGATATGCATGTGCACTTGCGTGAGCCGGGGTTTGAGTATAAGGAAACAATCGAAACAGGTACTCTTTCTGCGGCGGCAGGGGGATTCACGGCTGTCTGCTGTATGCCGAATACAAATCCGGCAATTGATGATGCCTCAGTTGTTCGACTGATTCAGGAGCGGGCAAGGAAGGCGCACAATGGCATTGTTGATGTATATCCGATTGCTGCAGTTACGGTGAAGCGGGAAGGAAAACAGCTGGCCCCTATGATGGAACTTGCCGAGGTAGGTGTCATCGGATTTACCGATGACGGAGCGCCGGTCGCCGATGCTGAAATTATGCGCAGAGCACTTGAATACGCAAGTATGATGAAGAAGCCGATTATCCAACATGCTGAAGATATAACAATGACAAAAGGAGGGGCAATGTCCGAAGGATTTGTCGCGACGTCACTTGGGATGCCTGCGATGCCTCCGGCGGCTGAAGATATAGTTGTTTCGAGAGATATACAACTATCCAGATATGTCGGTGCACAGTACCATGTGGCTCATATCAGCACACGCGGCGCTGTCGATCTCGTTCGAACTGCGAAGAGAGAGAAGCTTTCTGTTACATGCGAAGTAACTCCGCACCATTTTACTTTAACCGACGAGGCCGTACGTTCATTTGATACCAATACGAAAATGAACCCCCCGCTTCGTTCCCGCGATGATGTTGAGGCAATGAAAGAAGGATTACGCGATGGAACGATTGATGTCATTGCCACCGATCATGCCCCGCATTCCTATGATGAGAAGCAAGTTGAATTTATTTATGCACCATTTGGTATTGTCGGGCTGGAAACAGCAATCGGTCTCGCATTCACAGAGCTGGTTGATCCCGGTCTGCTTACTGTTGCTCAATTAATTGAAAAGTTTTCTGTAAATCCCCGTAAAATACTTCACTTGCCCGAGATAAAAATTTCGGAAGGCTCTGTTGCAAATCTCTCGTTCCTGAACCCTGCAAATGAATGGGTAGTCGATATCCAGCAATTTAAATCCAAATCGAAAAACTCCCCTTTTCATGGTAAAAAGCTTAAGGGGAAAGCTTTTGGAATACTCAACAATGGAAAAATTTTCCTCTCATAATTGTTGTCCTAAATTCTCAACAAACCTGAAAAATAATTAGCACAAAAGAGCTCCCATTTTTCTTTTCTTCCGCTAATTACCCTCAAATCTTTAATTCTTAACACTATTTACCGTTGGCATGGCAGTTGTCAATTGTCTGTCAGGTTTAACAACTTGAGGTAAATATGAAGACGTATCTTATGATTTCTTTGTTAGGACTAACTGCATTGTTTACCGGCTGTTATGAAAGTATTTTTGTCCCCGATATAACGCCGCCCGCAATACCTCAGGGATTACGAACTGAAACAGGCGACGATTTTGTCGAACTATTTTGGGTGAAAAACACGGAATCTGATCTTGCAGGATATAAAATTTATGTCAGTTCAACCTATAATGGAAAATACGAATATATCGGAATGTCTGAAACACCATACTTTTTGGATAGAGGAGGCGTGAACGGCAAAACGTATTTTTATGCCGTGACATCATTTGATGTTAACGGAAATGAAAGCGAGTTAAGCACCGATGTTGCCTATGATACTCCTCGCCCTGAAGGGTATGATGTGGTTCTCAGAAACTATCGCTCTGTACCGGGATATGCAGGCTATGATTTCTCAACGTATTCTGTCGGTCAGTATAATGATCAATATACCGACGTATTTTTTGAATACTACAATGGTGTGTATTACCTGAATGTATGGACTGATAGTGACATTCAGGATGTAGGTTACACTGAGTCATTATATGATGTTGGGTATGCACCGGTAGCAGGGTGGTCGCCTACAAAAGATGCGACTATCATACCCGGGCATACGTATGTGATATGGACATGGGACAATCATTTTGCGAAATTACGGGTATCGAGTGTTTCAGCGACGGGAATTACATTTGATTGGGCATATCAATTGCAAGAAGGAAATCCCCGATTAAAGCCTGTAACGGAACGGCAATCCTTAACTTCGGGGAGCGGTGTCGAAGGCAGAAAGTAAATTGCAGCCATATAGTTGATATTATCTGGGGCGCCGGTGTCGGTTAGTGAAGTGATGGTGGATGAGACGGTGTCCCAGATCGATTTTAATGGCATAGATGCAATAAAGAATGAGTGTGTAGGTTGACTTTTTAAGGATTATGAAGTATTTTGTCCCAAAGAAATGTAATGATTGTGAAACGGTATTCATATATTTTTATTCTGACTCTTCTCAGCGTGGAAGTTATCCCGCTTTTAGCCAATCATACGCGTGAATCAGCTCCGGAACTGATCATTGGTGATCCGATTGCAACTGTTGGTTTTGGAGAAAAGCCATCTGTCATCATTTCACAAATTGAATCAGGTGTTCTTGCCGGCAATGTAAAAGGATTCTCGGGCTATCTTTCGAAGCAGGTATTTATTAATCTTCGCGGAGCTGAATCGGGATATTTTAGCGCCAATCAGGCAACTTATTTGCTCCGTTCCTTTTTCGAATCCTGCAGGATCGTGCGTTTTAAATTCACCACTATGGCAGAAACAGAGGAACCGTTTGCAACTGGTGGCGGGGTTATGATTACCGGGAAAGGTTCAAAAGAATCTTTCCAGATTTATATTGCATTATCTAGAATTGATAACCGTTGGGTTGTTTCGCAATTTAATGTGTACTGACACTTGCCCGTGTCTCATCGTATATCTTTATCTTTCCTGACGTTCTTCGAAAATCCCAAAGTAATCTTTATCCTTATCATTCTCATTGGTATTTCACAGGGTGCCGGCTTTTGGTACCAGTCATATCTTGAGAAAAATTGGGAAACGATATCACGAGCAGAAGAGAGGGCGCTCTCTGAATATTTTCAGAAGAAATTTGATTCATACCTGCGGGAATCCACGGGGGAAGTCCGGTCCATTCTGAATGATCCTCGCCTACTGCAATATTTGGACAGTGACAGCACGGCGTCGAGTGTGTTATTGTTCGAACTGCTGAATCAAAGAGAAAAAAAAGGAATGATGCTCGAAGTATATAATGCCTCGGGAATTATTCAGGGTTGGTCAGAAAACCGTGGCCCCGTTGTTGACACTCTTACCTTTAAAGCCCATACCGTTTCGTACATACTCCGTGGGCCAATCTATGCTTACTTGGTTATTTCAACTCCGATTGTTTCCGAGAATTCAATCAAGGGGTTTCTTGTTGGCAAACGGCTGTTTGATGTTCAGTATCCCATTAATAACAAATTTATTAATAGCAATTATTTTACTTCAACATTTACATCAACGTTGGATTTCGTTCCGGCCTTTTTTGCATCCGAAATAACACCGCAGAATCAGGACAGCTCAAAATTTTTATTTACTCTTACGAATACAGATGGAAAAGTGATGGTCTCGGGTCTGGTTAACCGTCCGCAGCTTTTTGCAGGAAAACAAGAGGCGGAACAGTTAGCAAATCGACTTTCAGGAGTATTTGGGGTGGTACTTCTATTGATGTTGTATAGGATTATTCTTCGGCATACGGAGCGCCGATTACGCTGGATCTGGAGAGCCGTACTTCTTACTGGAATGATTTGGCTGTTGAGGTATATATTGCTATGGCTGGATTTACCGGGAGGTTTTCTATCGGATACGCTTTTTGATCCGACATATTTTGCTTCTCCCTTTGGTTTCGGTCTCGCGAAGTCTCTCGGCGATTTATTCCTGACAGCTTCCCTGTTCCTGATAAACATTCTCTGCATTGTCCGGCTTATTTATAACGAAACAAAGAGTTCGAACTCAAACCGCGCCCCGATTTCTTTCTGGTTGTGGATAAATAGAATTGCTGGGGTCGTGTTGTTAGCAGTCCTTGCCCTCTTACTATTGAGAGGGTTTGTTGCCACTGTTCAGAGTGCTGTCTTTGATTCATCGTTTACTTATAATGACCCGGCCTCAATTGCGCCTTCATTTGAATTATCAGTAATGTTGGTGAGTTTATTTTTCCTTTCATTTTCGCTTGTACTGGCTGAAGTAGGAATCATTATTCTGATATATGGTACTGTCGTGGGTTTGGTAAAGCGTGGTCACGAACTCCGTGTGGTGGGAATTACCGGGTTCTTCCTTCTCTTATGCGGGCTGCTTTATGGATCCTTTGTTCCGAATACATTATTGTCACAATTTGAACGTGGTATCTACGTTACGGTATTCCTGTTTGCATCATCCTGGATACTGTATCTGCGGCAAAAAGATAAACCTTTTTTATCCTTGAGCGGATTGTCTGTACTGTTGCTGATATCAATTTGTGCTATTGTTCCTATCCTGGACAAAAAAATTCATGAATATGATCAGACCCATCTGGAGCTGGCGGCACATGAGTTGGTGCGCCCGGCCGATAACTGGATGAACTTTCTTATGGCCACTGCTCTCGATGAGATTGGCAACAATACTGCTAGGGCGACTTTGCATGATGGCAGTAATGAAGAGGTAGGGAAACTCGGATTCACCCAGTGGGCGCGGAGTATCCTCAGCAAAGAAGAGAATGATTGCTCTGTGACGTTCATCGACAACGAGGGAAGTGTCGTAAGTGATTTTCATATCGGCAATACACCCCACTGGTATCGTCGCCATGCAATGGATGAGATGCCCAGGTCAACCTCTTTGTTGAACGCAGGCGAACGTTTGGAAAATGGAAAATTGGTTAAATGGTATCGGGGGTACAAACCGATTTATAACGGCGATACGACTTTCCTGGGTGGAGTATGGGTTGAAATTTCCGGAGTGCAGCGGCGGTTACAGGGATCCGCGCAAACAGAGATTCTCCGGAACAGTTCTTCGCGATTGTCAGATACACGGAACAGAAGACTGCTGACGTTTGAATATTTTCAGGGAAAGCTGGTAAGCACAACGGCAGAAAACGTTCCGTTGGATCTTCCGTTGCCTCATGACAACGATCCGGATGATGATCCGGAAAAAGGCTATTGGGCAAGAGAAGAAATTGAAGGCAAAACGTACCACATGTATCTTGTTCCCGAAAATGGCGAGAACCCGATCTGGATTGGAGTGGGAATGGCGGATCTTGACGTGCGGTGGCACATTTTTAGTTTTCTGCGCTATGCACTTTTTTTCATGCTCATTTCAAGCATCGGCCTGGCCTTCATCTTTATCCTTCAACGTTTACTTGGCCAAAGTACCAAAGAAGGATTTCGAACCAAACTTTTAGTGTCGTTTGTGATAGTTTCCATTACACCAATGCTGGTTCTTGCATATCTCAATCGGCAATATGCAAAAGAACGTGCCGATGAAATAACCATTCAACGATTGAGTAGTCAGACGTCGGTTGTTGTTGCTGAGATTGAGCAAAAAGTAGGCGCGAGTTTGCCTGTCTTAGTTTCTCAATTAACGGATGAACAGTGCGATGAAATAGCGACAACGATGGGCGTGGATTTTAATGTATATCTCAACGGACAATTACAGGCCACAAGCAAGCCAGAAATGTTTATGTCTGAGCTGTTGGATAAATCATTAAGCGGGGATGCGTACCTGAATACTATTTTAAAAAGGAGGAGTTTCTATTCCGAAACGCAGGTTATCGGCTCGCTGCCCTATGTTGTAGGTTATCGTCCGATTTTTTCTGAAAGTGGCAGTGTAATCGGAGCTGTTGCGGTTCCCACATTGTTCCGTCAGCAGGATGTGAATGAAGAGCTTACGCGGAGGAATATTTTTCTCTTTGGGGCATATGCGCTGACATTTGTTTTATCGCTCATTGTCGGTTCAATTTTTGCTAATGGCATCGCTTCGCCGATCCGTCGATTGCGGCACGCGACGGAACAAATTGCGGGCGGGAACCTTGAGGTTGAAATTCCAAGGTCAAGCACTGATGAAATTGGTGACCTGGAACGCGCGTTTCAGCAGATGACTGTAGAATTGCGTCAAAAACAGGAGCAAATTGTAAGAGCACAGCGGGAACTGGCATGGAAAGAAATGGCTCGTCAGGTTGCACATGAAATCAAAAATCCGTTGACGCCGATGAAGCTTTCGGTCCAGCAGCTTCTTCAGGCTTATAAGGATAATGTCCCGGATTTTGGAGATGTGCTAAAACGTGTATCATCAACAGTCTTGGAACAAATTGAAGCTCTTAGCAGGATAGCGTCTGAGTTTTCTAATTTCGCAAGGATGCCTAAGCAAAACATTGAACAATGTAACGTTCATGAGGTTATCCTGGAGGCAGTGAACCTCTATCAAAGTTCTGACTTACAGATTGCAACTCAATTTGAAGCGGTACCATCAGTTGTTATGGCTGATCGCGAAGAACTAAGACGGGTGTTTATTAATATTATCAAAAATAGCGTGCAGGCGATGAAGGGAACCGGAACAATGCAAATAACAACTTCCTCGGCGGGAGGGTTCATCGACATCAATATGCAGGACTCCGGACCGGGAATTCCCAAAGATGTTCAAAGTCGATTGTTCGAAATGAACTTTTCCACTAAAACAGACGGGATGGGGATTGGATTGTCGATTGTGCATACGACCGTACAAAATTTAGGTGGTACTGTCAGTGTAACAAGTAAGGTAAATCAGGGAACGATGGTACTTATTCGTCTTCCGATTGGTGATAAGCAGACTTTAGGATAAAAGTTTTACTATGGCTATGCAAGAAATCGACCATCAGGAGATACCTGTGATCAAGTCAGTAAAATACTCTACTGTTCCTGATCTCGTGTTTGGTATAAGCACACGTAATGGCGGAATAAGTAATCCTCCGTATGGATTAAATCTAAGCTATAACGTGGGTGATAACGACGGGCACGTTAATAAGAACAGGGAATTATTTTTCGGTCAGCTACAAATTCCGTTAAACAGACTCGCTTTTCCGGGCCAGGTTCATGGAAACAAGGTTACCCGGGTATATGAACCTGGTAAAGTTGATCAATGTGACGGTTTGGTGACCAGCGAAAAAAATGTTTATCTGGCGGTTTCTGTTGCAGACTGTCTTCCAATATTTTTATATGACCCGGCACATCATGCCGTGGCGGCAATTCATTCCGGGTGGAAGGGAAGCAGGCTAAGAATTCTTTCTCTTGCAATAAAAAAAATGATGAGTGAATTTGATAGTCAGCCGGCACAACTGTTAGCATATATTGGTCAGTCGGCCGGAGTCTGTTGTTACGAAATAGGAGAAGATGTTGCCGTTCAGTTCGGCAACGAATATGTGGAACGGTCACCGGGAAAGAAGCCTCATCTGAATCTAAAAAAATACAATAGAGATCTATTAACGTCTGAGGGTGTCGGGCCGGCTAATGTTGAAATTGTCAGCGACTGCACGATCTGTAATCCAACAAAGTATCACTCATACAGAAGGGACGGAGCTATTTCCGGTAGAATGATGGGCGTAATTGGGCTAAAATCTAATATTTCCTGAAATGAGCGTGACGCGACTCATTGTTTTTGGTGAACTAATTTGCTACATTTTTCTGGTCAAAAACTACATTTTTGGGTGAAATTTATTCATGTGCGGAATAGTCGGTTACATCGGTCCTAAAAACTGTTTACCTATCCTCCTCGAAGGTCTGCAGCGTCTTGAATATCGCGGTTACGATTCCGCAGGGGTTGCTCTTGTCAATGACAATACATTGGTTGTTCATAAAAAAGCGGGAAAAGTTGTTGATCTTGTAAACAAGATTGGCAACAACGGTCTTTCCTCTCATCTTGGAATCGGGCATACCAGGTGGGCTACGCATGGCGAACCGAATGACGTGAACGCCCATCCCCATTGGGATTGCAAAAGTGAAATAGCCATCATTCATAATGGCATTATCGAAAATTATGCCACTCTGAAGATAAAACTTCAAAAAGATGGACACACTATCCGCACGGTCACGGATACCGAAATTCTTGTCCACCTCATTGAAGAAATGTATAAACGTTCCAATGACCTCTTTACTGCAGTGCGTCTCGCACTTCTTGAAGTCGAGGGTGCATACGGTATTTTAGTGGTTTCGACTAAGGAACCTGACAAAATTATTGCCGCCAGAAAGGGGAGCCCGCTTGTCATCGGGATCGGTGATGACGAATCGCTGGTTGCGTCAGATGCTGCGGCACTTGTGGATCATACCCGTCAGGTCGTATATCTTGAAGATGGCGAAGTGGCATGCCTGACTGCCGACTCAGTGAGTATTAAGACTATTCATGATCAGGAAATCATCAAGCAGGTTGAAGAAATAACATTCGACCTTGAGCAGATTGAAAAAGCAGGGTACGAACATTTCATGCTCAAGGAAATTAATGAGCAACCTGAGTCTATCCATAATTCATTGCGCGGGAGATTGCTTGTGCAGGAAGGGACTGCGAAACTTGGCGGCCTCGATCCTGCAATGGATAAATTGCTGGATGCACAGCGTATTATCATTACTGCGTGCGGAACCTCATGGCATGCTGCCTTAGCGGGGAAGTACATGATTGAACAATTGGCCGGCGTTCCGGTCGAAGTTGATTATGCTTCTGAATTCAGATACCGTAATCCTATCATTGGCCCAAAAGATGTTGTCTTTGTAATCAGCCAGAGCGGTGAAACTGCAGACACTCTTGCTGCGGTACGGGAAGCAAAATATAAGGGCGCAACTGTATTGGGAATTGTCAATGTTGTTGGCAGTACCATTGCTCGTGAGACCGAAGCAGGTGTATTTATTCATGCCGGACCGGAAATCGGTGTCGCATCGACAAAAGCGTTTACTTCACAGCTTGCCGTTCTTTCATTGATTTCATTACTCCTCGCACGTCACCGCGGTATGCCTAAAGAGCAGGGGCTCTTGCTTGCAAATGACCTGCATTCTATCCCTGAAAAGGTCCAAAAAGTTCTTACGTTGACTGATCAGATAAAATATATCGCTGAAGAGTTTAAGGATGCGCAAAATTTTATTTATCTCGGCAGGGGCATTAACTTCCCAACAGCTTTGGAAGGCGCGCTCAAGCTCAAAGAAATATCGTACATTCATGCGGAAGGATACCCTGCCGCAGAAATGAAGCACGGCCCCATCGCTTTAATTGATGAAAATATGCCGGTGGTATTTATCGTCCCGAAGGATGCGATTTATGAGAAAGTTCTCAGCAATATTCAGGAAGTACGCGCCCGGAAGGGTCGGATTATCGCCATAGCAAATGAGGATGACAACGAAATTGAAAAACTGTCCGATTTTGTTATTCGTGTTCCCCGAACATATAGCTTCTTCGGGCCAATTGTCAACAGTATTCCTCTTCAGCTTCTTGCCTACTACATGGCTGTCGCACGCGGGTGCAATGTTGATCAACCCCGCAACCTCGCGAAAAGCGTTACTGTAGAGTAAAGAATCCTCTTCCAAAACTTACTTCAACCAGTTCAATTTCACGCACACCCGCTGAAGTTGATTTTCATTTGAAAATTTCTCATCTTGGCACACCAAAACTCTTCATTGTTCCATCAATCAGGAGATTGTGTAGTGTCATCATCATTCCGGTTTCAGAAACATCAGTGGGCATTAATCCTGGGTGCTTCCAGCGGTTTCGGTGCCGCAGCTGCGCGTGAACTTTCCCGCCGGGGAATGAATATTGCCGGTGTTCATTTTGATCGCGCAGCGACAATGCCGAATGTTGAAAAAATTATTAATGATGTCACCGGTGCCGGTGTGAAAGCCCTCTTCTTCAATATTAACGCTTCAGATGCTCAGCGGCGCGCTGAAACAATTGATGCAATCAAAAAAGAGTTTTCTTCTTCATCAGATAATACCGTTCGCACATTACTCCATTCACTTGCCTTCGGAACACTGAAACCGTATATCGGGAAAAAGACCGAGGATGCCCTGACCCAGGCGCAAATTGAAATGACATTAGATGTTATGGCAAATAGTCTGGTGTACTGGACTCAAAGCCTGTTTTTCTCCGGCCTCATGAAAAAAGGAGCGGCTATTTTTGCAATGACAAGCTCCGGGGGGCACACCCAGTTGCCAAATTATGGAGCTGTCTCTGCCGCGAAAGCGGCACTGGAATCGCATATCAGGCAACTAGCGATGGAGTTGGGGCCTCATGGGATAACCGCAAATTCAATTCTTGCTGGTGTTACCGATACACCCGCTATGCGAAAAATTCCGGCCTCATCCAAAATGCTGGATATCGCAATATCTAAAAACCCGCAACTTCGTGCGACAACTCCTGAGGATGTTGCGAAAGCAATCGCAATCCTTTCGCTCGATGAAGCTTCGTTTATCTCCGGCAATGTTTTGAGAGTGGATGGTGGTGAAGACATCGTGAGCTATATTGGTCAACGAAGTCCAACAGATTTTTAGCCCAAATAAAACGAGCGTTTTTATTGATTTTTCCCCTTAACTTTTGTATATTTTCACCCGTACGCACCTCTGCGTTCATGTCACCAGTTGCTCTTTTGTTTGAGTGGAGCAATCATTTTTAATTTCCGAGAAGGAAAACTTATGGCACAAAAGACAAACAAGACGTCTTCTGCGGTGAAGCGTGTCGCTGCGCCCCGGACTGAAACCAAACAGTTCTCTGTTGCCGATCTGGTAAAAGAACTGAATTCCTTTAATGTCGATAATTACTGGGATCTGGGACGGTTTTTGGTGGATAAAGTCATGCCGGTCGCAAGGAAACAGGGAATGTTTGAAGACCAGGTGCTGAAGATGGTTTCTTCGCATCCCGGGATAAAATTCCCGTTTTCCATGTTAAAGCAGTGTCAGCAGTATTATTCCTATTATCCGGACGTGAAGAAGCGTACGTTGCCGGAAGTGTTTTATTTTGATCTTGCCACAAAAGTAGATGAATCGCGCAAACGGGACCAGTATGAAAAAATGGCTATTGATCTCCATTGGACGATTTCCGATCTCCGGAAGAAAATACACGATGATGAAACTGCCCGAAGAATTGACGAGCGGACGAAATACGGTTTCGATCTCCGGGAGAGAAATGTATGGACCTTCGAGACTCCTGATCCGCGTTTTGGTAAAGCTAATTTTAAAGGAAGAATGCCCGGGCAGATTATCGCAAATGCATTGTATTATTATACCAAGCCTGGCGATGTAATTGTGGACCCATTCGCCGGAAGCGGAACATTGGGCGATATAGTGGAAACACTTCCGCATTTCAGTGACAGAAAATGCAAGATGTATGATGTAAACCCGACGGATGAACGTATTGCCAGGAATAATGTTTTGCTGACAGGAATTCCGGAGCAATCGGGAACAACAGATTATATTTTTATAGATCCTCCGGCCGAATACACGCAAAAAGAATCTTCGACGGAATTCGGGCTTGGGTCTGATGCTGCGCGGGCGGATTTCATACTGAAATTTAAGGGAATCATCCGTGAGTGTTCCCGTATCCTGAAAGCAGGTGGAAAAGTTTCTATCGTAATGGAACCTGCATTTTCAATCAATGAATTTATCGATTACCCCAACGAGGTAACTGTTCTTTTCCGCGAAGCCGGATTTAAACAGGTTGGCAAAGTATATCTTCCGCGTCGGTCTGGCGAGTTGATGAATAAGTCGCAGGGCATTTCCGAGATGAGAGGGATAAAAGTCCTTTCCTCCGATTGCCGCGAGATGCTGACATTTGTAAAGCCGTAGTAACTCAAATACATTTTAGGACAGGTAGCTCAGTTGGTAGAGCAACGGCCTGAAAAGCCGTGTGTCGGCGGTTCAATTCCGCCCCTGTCCACTCAAGTCTAAAGTGCCTGTGACTGATTTCGTGTTACGGGCACTTTCTGTTTTTCATACCTGTCTATCAAATCTGAAAACCACACCACTGAGTCTTTTCATAACTGATATACGTGAAAATTCCACACTGATTTCTCCGAATTGAATTAACTCTGAAACGGTTAATTTCCACAACTATCTTTTTTGTCCCTATTAGTGAAGCTGAAAACTATTGGCACAGGTATTGAAGGATGTTTACCCCGAAAGGAGTTACCTATGACAATTCATCTAACTGTTGAACAATGTAATCTACTCGTTTCATTCCTCACTCATCATATTACTGAACTCCGTGAGGAAATCATTCACACTGAAAATTATACATACAAATCAAACCTTAAACATCAGAAGCAGGAACTTGAACATCTGTTGATCAACATAACTGAGAAAAATGAACTCGTTGAGGAGCCCGTTAACGGGTAGCATAATGGAATACACAGCCGGTAAAGAATCGTTGAAAGATCTTTCAATTGATGAAATAATTCAAACGGCACTGAAGCTGGAGGAGGAAGTGCGGCTCTTCTACACAGTTGCAAGCGAGGATGTCGGTGCTGATGCTGTTGTTGTATTTTCTGAATTGCTGGAGCAACAGCATGACCGAATTCAAACTCTTCGCTCGTTACTGGCCGAGATTGAAGAGCTTCGTGAACTAAGCATCCCGATGGTTGGGTGATGAGTGCATCCAACAGCTCACGGTTGTTCCTGCGATCAGGAAATCAGATGATTGCGGAAGGTGCGTTGGAGGCGGGGTGCCGTTTTTTTGCCGGGTATCCGATTACCCCTGCGTCGGGCATTTATAAAGCTATGATTGATTCCCTTCCTTCCCGAGGCGGTGTTGCTCTGAGCGCTCCGGACGAAATTTCCGCACTCGCATATTGCGTTGGCGCATCAATGCGTGGCTTCAAAGCTATGACAGCCACATCCGGTCCGGGGTGGGCGCTCATGATTGAAACCGTGCAATACGCGCTAATGACGGAGATTCCGGTCGTGATCGCTCTTGTCCAAAGGCTTGGTCCGAGTACGGGTGGGGCGACGCAAGGAGGGCAGGGTGATATCCTGCTCTCCGAGTTTTGTACCAGTGGCGGCTATACAATTCCGGTATTTTGTCCAAGCACGCCGCTTGAATGCTTTGAGCTGACAATGCGCGCATTTAATTGGTCCGAAATCTTACGAACGCCGGTTATTGTGCTGACTGATAAAGAAGTCGGCATGACAACGGAAAAGATTGATTATGCACGGTTACACCGGGTTCAGGTGATCGATCGTCTCGGGGCTGAAAAAACTGATGGAAACGTCGACGGGATTAAAACCTACGGTTTCGATGAACTGTATGACGTTCCGCTATTCGAAGCAGTCGGTTCTGCAAGAAAACAAACGGTAACCGGGTCGGCGCACAATAAAAGAGGGGATCTGAAGAAAAATGACGCCGAGACACTCGAAGTTCTTTATCATCTTGAAGCGAAAATAGAACATCGCAAGGATGACCTGGCGTTAGTTTCTTACGACCCTCAGGAAGAAGCAGAAACTCTTATCATCAGTTACGGAATTACAAGCAGAGCGATGCGTGAGGCGGTAATGCGTGCGCGGAGAAAAGGAAAAAAGGTTGCCTCAATGAATATCATGTCGCTGTTTCCGCTCCCGGTCTCCCATATTGAACATGCGGTACGGACTGTCAAGAGAGTTGTTGTCGCGGAGGAAAACCTCAACGGTCAGTATCGCCGGTTAATCACGCCATATATGAAACATGTCGATGTTGTCGGTATCAACAAAATCGGGTCAATGATCACACCCGAAGAAATAGAGGCGAACATTGGTTGATTGTTCGCAATACATGACCGATGGTCTCACGATGCCTTTCTGCAAGGGATGCGGGCATGCGCATGTGTTGCGAAAGCTGGACGAAGCCCTTACTTCACTCGGGATTTCTCCTTCAGATGTTTGTCTTGTTACGGATATCGGCTGCATCGGTCTTGCCGATTCTCTTTTTGGAAAGGTTCATACGGTTCACACGACACACGGACGATCAACTGCGTTTGCCACCGGTATTGCGCTTGCCGATTCAATTATGGGGGAATCAAAACTGAAACCGATTGTCCTCATCGGGGATGGTGGTGCGATGATCGGATTGCTGCATCTCGTTCATGCGGCTCAGCTGAATGTCGATGTGACAGTGTTGTTATGCAATAATTTTTTGTTCGGTATGACAGGGGGCCAGCATTCAGCGTTCTCTCCGGTGGATTTTATTTCGCAGACCACGCCTGACGGAAATATGATTCCGCCAATTGATATGTGCAGGGTTATTTCTGGCTCCCGTGCCGGTTTTGTTGCGAGAAAACTTGCGACTGATAAAGACCTTTCGGCGACAATTGCCGATGCTATATCTGCCCCCGGCTTCTCCCTTGTGGAGATAGTGGAACTATGTACCGAACATGCAACTTCCCGGAACGAACTGAAGGGAAATTCTCTTGCTCAAATTGCTGAGCATAATGGGTATTCGTTCGGGAAATTAACAAATGGTGATTTCCGGGATCCGTATGGCAAGCTGTACAAAATAAAACATTTTTCTTCATATAAAGGAGCGGAGAAGAATAATTCGCTTTCAGTTTCCTGTAAATCTGCATTGAAATCTAAAGTAAGCATGATCATAGCGGGCAGCGCCGGTGAACGTGTGCAATCGTCTGCCCGAAAACTCTGCGAAGGCGCTGTCATGAGCGGTTTGTTCTGTACACAGAAAAATGATAATCCCGTTACGCAGGGAAGCGGTTTTTCACTTTCAGAGGTGATCATATCACCGGAAGAAATCCATTATACCGGGGTTGATTTCCCGACTGTTGTTATCCTTGTATCTCAGGATGGCGTTCGTGAAATGCAGAGTAAAAATATCTTTTCAATACTTTCATCCGAAACGCTGTTACTTGCAGATGAAACTCTTGTCCTTCCGGTGACGTCCGCAACAGTGGTCCGGCATCCGTTCAGAAAAATATCGGGTCCTCACCTTGCCGCACAGCATGCGATTAAGATGTACCTGGAACGGACTCAAATCTTCCCATTGCAGGCATATGTGGGGCGTTGTACGGTTTAGGAAGAATTTCCTGTGAGACTTCATCTCAAGTACCTCTTGTTTTCATTCTTCGTTGTTCGTTGTTTCATCCCGCATGAAAGTCTGGCGCAAAAATCAATTGATGAATTTTTTAAAGAAGAAAAAGGAATTATCGCACATGAGCGGCAGCGATATGATAAGTTACTTCACACACAGACTTCGTTAAGTCTTGCCAGCAATTGGTTCGATGTAAGTTTTTATCAGTTGAATTTGAAAATTACCGCAATCCCTGAATATCTGAAAGGTTCGGTGGACATTAAGGGGATTTGTTTGTCAGACAGTGCTAGCGTGCTTACACTCGATTTATCCTCACCCATGTTTGTTGATTCGATTGTGATGAATCATCATGTAGTTCCTTTCGTCCGTGACCCGGCTTCCTTTACTGTAATACTTGATCGAGTCTATCTGAGAGATGAGACGATTTCACTCAAAGTGTATTATCAGGGGCATCCTGCAAGCACAGGATTCGGCAGTTTTATGTTTGGATCGCACGAAGGTGTTCCGTGGATATGGTCGCTGAGCGAACCTTACGGTGCGAAAGACTGGTGGCCCTGCAAAGATAATCCTGCAGATAAAGCCGATTCTGCTGATATTATCATTACCTGCGACTCAACGTTAAAAGCCGGTTCCAACGGAGCGTTGGTTGATCAAATCAACAACAACGACGGTACAGCCACTTATGTTTGGAAGGAACGGTATCCCATCGCGACATATCTTGTTTCTGTCGCGATAACGAATTATGCTCATTTTTCCAACTGGTTCCGGTACTCTCAGGTTGATTCGATGGAAATATTGAATTATGTTCTTCCCGAATACCTGGCTTCAGCACAAGCATCCCTTCCAAAGACTGTGGATATGCTTGAAATATTTTCCGGTATGTTCGGTCTGTATCCATTCGTAAAAGAGAAATACGGTCATGCGGATTTTGGATGGGGAGGAGCGATGGAACACCAGACAATGACATCAACCACAACATATAACGAAGGAGTTATTGCTCATGAACTTGCGCATCAATGGTTTGGGGACCTGATAACCTGCAGAACATGGCAACATCTCTGGTTGAATGAAGGGTTTGCGCAGTATGCCACCGCATTATATTTTGAACGGGAGTACGGCGAACAGTCTTACTGGAATTATATGAATCAACAACTCATCAACGCGAAGTTTGCAAACGGTCCATTGTTTGTTGAGGACACTTCTAATATTTCAAACCTGTTTAATGGTTCACGGGTGTATGCCAAAGGCGCGGTTGTCCTTCATATGCTTCGTCATCTGCTTGGTGATAGTGTATTCTTTAAGGTACTCTACGCGTATGCGACAGATCCTGAATTGAAGTACAGTTCAGCAAGCACAGAAGATTTTCAGCGAATCTGCGAAAAAGTAAGCGGCCGCGCGCTGGAATATTTCTTCTCTGAATGGATTTACGGTGAACAATACCCCCGGTACGATTGGTATTGGACGGTCAATGATTCGGCAGGAATATCAATTGTGACACTTTCAATCAATCAGTGGACTGGAACTTCACACCCGTTATTCTTCACCATGCCGTTGGATATAAGGATTAGTTATCAGGGAAAAGACACCATGATTACTGTCGTTAATGATGCGCAATATGAGGAGTTTACGTTTCCATTACAATTTTCACCGGATTCTCTTTCACTGGATCCGTTTAATTGGATTTTGAAAGAGTCACATCATCTCACAGATGTTCAGGAGATTAATTCAAATGTACCTGCGTTGTTTTCACTCAGTCAGAATTACCCCAACCCCTTTAACAACAATACTATAATCAGATATACCCTCGCCGGAGAAAGCAAAGTGACATTACGTATTATGAATCTGTTAGGAGAAAATGTGGATCTGCTGGTCGATGGCCTCAAAGGACCCGGTGAACAAACTGTTTCATGGGATGCCTCGTCTGTTCCAAGCGGAGTATATTTTTACAGGCTTAATGCGACAAGTCTTTCCAATCCCTTTCGTTTGTTTACTGACATAAAAAAAATGCTTTTGGTGAAATAAGGCCAATTATCTGTCGGGAACGGTTTTCAATCAAGTGAACTGAAGCATTCTTCGTTGTGTACCTTCATGACTCACCTCATCTTGCTTCTGGGTGCAGATTTCTTTAGTTTTTTGTTGGTTGAATATGAAAACCCCCGAACATACTTCTGTTTCAATAAAAAAACGAAATATCGTCTTAAAATGGGTGGGCTTTTTTTGCCTCTGGACACTTCTCGGAGTTTTCTCGGCAAGCCAGAATATGCTTGTCTTGCAGGAGATTGGTATGAATCCCACGTGGGAGGAGTCCCTGCGGCATGCGCTTATTGACTGGTATTTATGGGCGTTGCTGACGATTCCCATCGGTGTTCTTGTTGTTAAAGTAGGATTAGATATTTCTCGTTGGAAACGGATCGCACTGGTTCAGATCCTCTTGAGCGCGGCATTCGCCCTTATTCATATTTCGTTGCTGGCAACGAGCCAGCAAATCGAGTCTTCAATCTGCGGTGAGCAGGCAAGTTTCATGGGCAAGGCCATTCCGTTGTTTAATATCAGGTTTCATTGGAATGTTCTTATCTATCTGGCAATTATCGGAGTCATCTTTGCAAGAGAATATTACCGTCGTTACCGCGCGAAAGAAATCGTCTCCGCAAAACTTGAAACTCAGCTGGTTCAGGCGCAACTGCAAGCGTTGAAAATGCAAATGAACCCTCATTTTCTGTTTAATACATTAAACTCTGTAGCAGCGCTTATACGTGACAAACAAAACGGAGTGGCTGTGGATGTGCTGACAGAGCTCAGTGACCTTCTTCGCTACACGCTTAAAAGCGAATCAGTGCAGGTTGTCCCGTTGAATCAGGAACTTGAAATGCTCGAGCGCTATCTGGCAATTGAACGCATCCGTTTTTCCGATCATCTCCAGATATCCATGAATATTGACCGCCAGGCGCTTGATGCGGCAATTCCCAACCTGATCCTGCAGCCTCTTGTTGAAAATTCCATTAAACACGGTATTCAATCCCGTGAACGGAAAAATCATATCGATGTCTCCGTTGGCAGGGAGAATGGTCATTTAAAAATCATGGTTGAAAATGACGGGAATGCTCTGCCTCAGAACTGGTCAATGGATCATAACGGCGGTATCGGGCTTCGCAACACACGTATTCGGCTTGAGCAGCTGTACGGAACTGCCCAGAGTTTTAGTATCGAGAATGTGAACGGTGGGGGAGTCAGAACGACGATGCGAATTCCGTTTGAGAAGTATTCCTGAGTAACACACCATGCCGCAACGGAAATCCGCCGCCAGCATACGCACACTCATTATTGATGACGAACAGCTCGCGCGAAAAGCAGTCCACATCCTTCTCCGTGAAGACCCGGAAATAGAAATTGCGGGCGAGTGTGTCAACGGCACTTCGGCGGTTGAATCAATTAATACACTTAAACCTGATTTGATTTTTCTCGATGTTCAAATGCCGGATATTTCCGGCTTCGATGTTTTGAAGAATCTTAACGGCGATAATCTTCCGTTGGTCGTTTTTGTAACTGCTTTTGATAATTATGCCATTGAAGCATTTAAAATCCATGCGGTTGAGTATTTGCTGAAGCCGTTCAACGATGCACGTTTTTACGAGGCGCTCAGGCATGCGAAAGAATGTTACAGGCAAAAAAAACTGGCGGATGCAGAGAAGCGCGTACGTTCTCTCCTGGATGATCTTGGTGACCTCGGTGTAAAAGTTTCAGATCAGGATCAATCATTTTTATCGAGGCTCGGCATCAAATCATCGGGATCAACCATATTTCTTGATGTGAAAGATGTCGACTGGCTTGAAGCGGATCATAACTATGTTGTTGTGCACACAGGCCAGAAGAAACACCTGATGCGCCACAGCATCAACCTTCTCGAAACAAAACTCGATCCGAAATTATTTGTAAGAATCCACCGTTCGGCGATTGTCAATATTGATCGGATTCATGAACTCCAGAGTTTTACTCAACTCGATTATGTCGTTAAGCTCAGGGACGGGACAATCCTGAGGGTGAGCAGGAGCTATCTGCACCGCCTCAAGGAAGTGTTGAATTATTCCGCCGGCTGAGCTTCTCTCAGACCTTCCTAATTATCATTTCGTAACAATTTCCCCTCATTACACAACATAGCTGTGGTTTTTGGGTGCTTTTTCTCTGTTTATTGTAGAGAAAAATGTTCGACTGATACAGCTCTCTCACTTGTTACGGGGATTAACATTCATGAATTACTCCAAAGTCGTTATCGTTGCAAGCATATTTATCTTTGTACTTTTTCTGCCGGCCATTTCTCAGGTTACGTTTACAAAGAATACTACAAGCCCGGTCGTGACGGGCGGAGGGGCCACATTCGGCAGTTCATGGGTCGATTACGACGGAGATGGTGACCTCGATTTGTTTGCAGTCAACTTCAATAATCAAAATAATAATCTTTACAGGAATGACGGCGGCGGCAACTTTACGTTGATGACTTCAGTGCTGGTAGGAAGTATTGTAAGCGATGCCGGTAATTCATTCTCCTGCAGCTGGGGTGATTATGATAATGACGGTGATCTTGATGTTTATATAGCGAACGCGAGTCCTACGGTAACAAATGAAAATGATTTTCTTTACACGAACGACGGGGATGGAACCTTCACAAGAGTAACAACCGGAAGCGTTGTAACGAGCGGTGGATTTACAACCGGTGGCAGCTGGGTCGACTACGATAACGATGGGTTTCTTGACCTGTTTGCCGTTAATAATAATCAAGTCAATTTCCTTTTCCACAATAATGGAAACGGAACATTCACCCGGATTACAACAGGTAACGCGCTGATACAGCAATCATCACGGCATCATGGATGCTCATGGTCTGATTACGATAATGACGGAGATATGGATGTCTTTGTGGCATGCAATATTGGAACGGTAAACAGAATGTACAGAAATGATGGCGGGGGCGTCTTTACGCGTATTACCACAGGAGAAATCGTAACGGATGTCGGATCGGCTCAGGGAGCAAGCTGGGGTGATTACGACAATGACGGGGATATGGATTTGTTTGTTCCGAATAGATCCGGACAGGATAATAATCTTTACCGCAACAATGGTGACGGGACGTTTTCAAAAATGACTTCGGCTGAAGTTGGCAGTATAGTGAATGACGGAGGAGATTCATTCGGCAGCGGATGGAGTGACGTTGATAACGACGGCGATATTGACCTGTATGTTGCAAACTGGTCGGGTGAAAATGATTTTCTTTATTTCAATAATAACGATGGGACGTTCACCAGGGACCTGGTGGGAGATATAGTGAACGACGGCGGAGAATCCCAGGCCGTTAGCTGGGGAGATTATGACGGTGATGGCTTTGAAGATTTATTTGTCGGGAATGGATATTTCGCAAATGAAAATGACTTTCTCTACCATAATGACGGCAACAGTAATCACTGGCTTACCATTCGCTGTACCGGGACCACTTCAAACCGCTCGGCCATTGGCACAAAAGTGTTGATAAAAGCAACGATCAATGGAAACAGCAGATGGCAAGTGCGTGAAATTGCTGAGCAAACCGGCGCCTTCGGACATAATTCCCTTTACGCGCATTTTGGACTGGGTGACGCGGTAACTGTTGACTCCGTTGTTCTGCTCTGGCCCTCCGGTCTTAAGGAATACTACGCAAATCTTCCGGCGAATCAATTTGTTTCGTTGACCGAAGGTGAAGGGCAAACGATTACATTACTTTCTGCCCTTCCCGGAGATCAGTCAGTACTATTGCGATGGACGGCAAGTACCGATGTACATTTCTGGAAGTACAGGATCTATATGGATACTGTTTCTCATCCCACAGCTATCCATGATTCGATGTTAATAGTCACGGATACATCCCTTGTCATTACTGGTCTGACGAATGATATCACCTATTATTTCAGAATATCTGAAGTTACACAGGATACCGGTGAAAGCGCCTACTCAAATGAACTTTCTGCGACACCCTCGGTGAATATACAAAGGGGAGTTTCTGTCGATGAGCGATGGAATCTTGTCTCGGTGCCGGTACAGGTTCAGGATTTTAGTAAGAACACCATCTTTCCGGCAGCAACGACTTCGGCCTTTTCCTACCTGCAGAATGGTTCTTATGCGCAACACGGAGTCCTGGAACTCCGAAAGGGATACTGGTTGAAATTTGATTCCTCACAAACTTTTTCTTTGCAAGGGCTGGCGTTGTACACGGATACATTTACTGTACATTCAGGATGGAATCTTATCGGTTCTATTTCAAACCCTGTATCGGTGCTGGATATCATCAGCGATCCTCCGGGGATTATCACAAGCAATTTTTTCGGATATGCAAAGAGCTATATCATGACAGATTCAATCCGTCCCGGAGAAGGATATTGGGTACACAGCAGCGCTGACGGGAAATTCATTTTATCAAATAATAGTGCAGGTGGAAAAAGTAACCGCATTCATATCCTGAATACCTCGTTGATGCCGCCACCGCCACCCGGTGAAGCTCGGCAGATGATAGGGTTGCCGGCAGGACCTTTGCTGGTGCAATCTTACCCTAATCCATTTAATCCGTCGGCTACGATTGAATATGTTCTTGAACATGAATCTTCCGTTACACTTCAGATATTCAATATCATCGGTGAGGCAGTGATAACATTGGTCGATAAAGTTGAACATACAGGTTTGAAAAAAGTTATCTGGAACGGTGAGGATCGCAACGGGAAATTGGTGTCCGGAGGTGTGTATTATTACAGGATAACGGCCGGAATATTAACGCAAACCGGAAAAATGATTTACCTTAAATAGGAAATGCAGCCCGTTATTCCGTGCGTTCTGACTTATAAAAATATTCTTCCGGCGCACAAAATATACATTTTATCGCATCAGGATTGGTTCTTTCCTAATATTCCTTTCATTGCATGGTGATACAACAGGCGTTCTTAGTGGGCTGAGACCGGGTGTGTAGGTGGATTGGTGATCTCTCAGCCCATTATTTTTTGAACGATTTGCACGGTTGACACTGACAATAAAATTATCTACTATCATACGGTAGTATTACCTTACCGATGTCTGATCGAATGAAACAAAACGGCTCTTACACACACCTTATCCATCCAACCTGGCTGCGATGGTCGTTTTTACTTGGAGCATGGACAATTTTTGGCCTGTTCATGGGGGCAGAATTTTATTTTCTCTCCTTGCGTGCCGGAAATTCCGTCACCTGGGGTGCGGCGTTATCTTCTGAACTGTTGTATGCATTTGTATGGCTGGTGCTGACACCCGTCATTTTCCGGCTTGCCTGGAAATTCCCTTTCCAGAAATCGAGTTGGTTCACACATGGAATTTTTCACATCTTCGCGAGCATCCTTGCATCACTTCTCCACAGAGTAGTGTTCCTCCTGATAATATTAACAATTGAGTCAACCCCTGAAACGCCGTTTTCCTGGAACGTATTTTCGGCGTCGGTCTTGCGGTTTGTGGACTACGGCATTATGATTTACTGGATCATATTGCTTGTCAGGCATTCCGTCGAATATTATCAGCGTTACCGCCATCAGGAGTTGCAAAAATCCCAACTGGAAGCCGAACTTAATCTTGCACAGCTTCGTGCACTGAAAATGCAGCTTCAACCCCATTTTCTGTTTAACACGCTTAACGGAATTTCCGTGCTTGTGCGGAAAGACCCGGATGCCGCTTGCGCGATGATTTCACGTCTTGCCGATCTCCTGCGAATGACACTGGATAACCCCGGCGATCAGGTAATATCCCTTTCACAGGAAATGAAAATGTTGTCCTGTTATCTTGACATCGAACATATTCGATTTGCTGACAGGCTGAAGGTCACGTTCGATATTCCGGCTGAAACGACGGATGCCCTTGTGCCCAATCTGATTCTTCAACCACTTGTCGAAAATGCGTTGAAGCATGGAGTCGCAAAACAACGTGGCGTTGCTGAGATAATAATCCGGTCGGTAAGAAACAACGGATCTCTTGAGCTGACAGTCGAAGACAGTGGTCCGAGTGTTCAGGATCCGTCAACTGTCACGGAGGGAATCGGGTTCACGAATACCCGTTCCCGCCTCAGAAAACTGTATGGTGATAAGTGTAATTTTGTTTTCAAGAGCAGGGAAGGAATCGATTCGATGGCGACAGTACGGATTCCGTTCCATTTAAAAGCAAAAGAATGAAAAATAACAGCAAAAAGATCAGGATACTGATTGTGGATGATGAACCGTTGGGACGTGAAGCGGTGCGTCATCTTCTCAACAATGATGATGAAGTGGAAATTGTTGCCGAATCCCCTGATGGAATCCAGGCACTTGAAGATATGCAAACGTATTCTCCGGATGTGGTATTTCTTGATATTCAGATGCCGGGGTGTGACGGGTTTGAAGTCTTAAAACGACTTCCGAAACATTTTTCTCCGCTTATTATTTTTGTAACCGCTTACGATAAATATGCCATCGATGCATTTACCGTTCATGCCATCGATTATATACTGAAGCCGATTGACCCCGGCAGGTTTCGTACTGCGCTTGCGGCTGCCAAAGAAAACCTCCGTTCGAAAGAACGGCAGGCGGTGAATGAACATCTTTATAAATTTGTTGAATCGTTACAAAGCACGTCTGGCTTCGCAGATCGAATTGTGGTCAAGACGAATGGCAAAATGGTCTTCGTCAGTGTTGAAGATGTTGACTGGATTGAATCGGCCGGTGATTATGTATGTATCCACGCCCGTGGGGAAAAACATATCATCCGTGAAACAATGAACAGCATCGAAGGAAAACTGAATCCCGGACGGTTTATGCGGATTCATCGTTCGACTATTGTCAGCGTCGATCGTGTGAAGGAAATGGAGCCGTTGTTTCAGGGACAGTATCTTCTCAGGCTTCGCGACGGTACAAAGCTGGTGGCCAGCAGATCCTACAAAAAACATATCGACACCCTTCTCTCAAAATCAATTTAGTTGTAAACCTTTCGTCGTACAGAAGTCGATTCCTGTCGACAAAATCTGTGAAGTTATCGCATTTCGGTTGAGCGGGCGGCGTAATTATTGTAAGTTGCCTCTGCTTAATTTTCAGAAAGGTAACTTCATGTATTATCGATACATTGCAAAAACGTTTATGTTGGCGTTCTTACTTAGTACGGCGCTTTCCGCAACTATCCTTCACGTTCCTTTAGAGTATGTTTCAATCCAGCTGGCAATCAATGCTGCATTGGATGGAGATACCGTATTGGTCGCTCCCGGAACGTATTATGAAAACCTGAATTTTCATGGGAAGAAAATTACCGTTGCCAGCCAGTATATCTATTCATTAAACCAATCGGATATTCAGAACACAATTATTAACGGCTCACAGCCTTTTCACGCCGATACGGCAAGTTGTGTACTGTTTGTAACCGGTGAGGATAGCAATACCGTTCTGGAAGGTTTTACGTTGACCGGCGGTAAAGGCACGCTCTGGAGGGATGTTCATAATAACCTCCTGTATCGGGAGGGTGGTGGCATACTATGTGAGTTTTCATCTCCGGTGATCCGGCATAATATTATCAGGGATAATGACGCGAGCAATTCTACCGGAGGTGCAAGCTCAGGAGGTGGCGGGATAAGGATCGGTGACGGCAACCCCTCTGTGATCGGAAATATCATCACGAGAAACAGCGGCAAATACGGCGGTGGCATCGTACTTAATTATACCGGCGCGATTATAAGAAATAATGTCATTTATAAGAACACCGGCGGTGAGGATTATGGCGGGGCAGGAATTTGGTCCACCAATATCGGAACAGCTCCCAAAATAATAGAAAATAATACCATCGTGGAAAACTCTTCGACGACCGACGGCGGAGGATTATCTATTTCCGGGGGGACAGCCACAGTGAGAAATAATA
The DNA here is from genome assembly GCA_964523395.1 of uncultured Chlorobiaceae bacterium. Classification (GTDB taxonomy): domain Bacteria; phylum Bacteroidota; class Ignavibacteria; order UBA10030; family SZUA-254; genus JANYJZ01. Next base: position 227,886 of record CAZFXS010000001.1, read on the forward strand.
TTATTTGGGGAAACAGTGCACCCTTTGCTCCGCAGATTTCATTAACTGGTGCTTTTATTACTCTGACGTATTCCAATGTTCAGGGCGGATGGAGCGGAACGGGGAACATAAATCTGGACCCGAAGTTCCAGGATACAAGTCATTATCTGAAATCAAATTCTCCCTGCATTGATGCGGGAAATCCATCGACAGAGTATAATGATCTTCCGGATTCAAGTAATGCCGATTCAGCAAAGTCTCCCTCGCGCGGTGGGTTGCGAAATGACATGGGCGCGTATGGCGGGCCGTTTTCGACACTGCTGTACGAACGGACACATCTTAACGCGCCGAAACCGCCGACATTGGTTACTGCATACAGCGATTATCAGACACCTTCTTCCGTTGCACTTTCATGGCTGGATCCGGTGCAGCTTTCAAATGGAAATCCGCTTTCAGGTTTCGATATTCACATTTACCGGAATTCGGTACTAATAGCCAGTGTCGACTCCGGTATTCAATCATTTGTCGATAATGGACTCTCACTTCACGCTCTCGTTAATTACGAAATTAATGCTGTCTCAGCGATTGATTCCAGTCCCCTTGTCTCGGTTTCCGCATATGTCGGAGGTCATGCAGTTCCCGGGCCGCCATCCGGAGTTATTCCCTATGAAGGTACCAGCGGTACGGTTCTTCGATGGATCAATCCCTCACAACAACTCGACGGAACTCCATTGAACGATCTCTCGGCCATTTACATTTACAGGGATAGTGTGCTTATTGATAGCCTGGTCCAATCAATGGCGGACACGGCACAAGAGCGAACATATGCAGATACTGCTCAGGGTTATCATACCTATGCGGTTCGTTCGGTGGATAATGAAAACCCTGTTAACCGCAGTAGTATTACAGCGCCGTTATTAGGGTATGGGGGAGTAACTACAAGTTACTCTGAAGGGTTTGAGAATGGACCGGGCTCAATTTATCTCAGTGCAACCTGGGATACAACTTCATCAATCGCGTTTAACGGTAGTTATTCATTTACAGACAGCCCCGGAGGTAATTATCCAAATGGATCAAATACAAGTGTACTTCTTCCGCCTGTGGTTCTTGGCAATTCACACCTGCTACAATTTCAAACTATCGGTATTATTCGGGGAGGACATTTTGCGTATCTGGAAATCAGTACCGATCACAGAGCGACATTCAGCACAATGAAAATCTTCAACTCCTTTGTTACTCCGGATTGGCAGGATGGATCTGCTGATCCCTCCGACTGGAGAAGATTTGTCATAGACCTCTCACCGTATGCCGGTGATACTGCAACCATTCGCCTCCGGCTCATTACAGCCGCCGGGCTGACTGCCGATGGATGGTATGTAGACGATATTTCGGTCAGTCCGTGTGATTCATTGTTGACCTCATCCACTCAGATTGGTTCAGGCTGGAATATGGTTGGCGTACCGGTCGAAGTTTCAGATCATAGTATTTCAGCAGTATTTCCCGGTGCTGTGACAAAAGCATTTTCTTATGATGGTTCGTATGCTGAAACCGATTCAGTGCGTCCAGGTGTGGGATATTGGGTGAAATTCGATTCGGTGCAGAATGCTGAAATTTCCGGTTCCCCGATTCTGAGGGACACTATCGATGTGAAGGCAAAATGGAATATGATTAGTCCGATAAGCTACCCGATCGATTCAGCTTCGATTAAGACAATTCCGTCGGGGATAATTCATTCAAGTTTTTATACATATAACGGCGATAGCAGTTATACTGTTGCTCAGACAATACTGCCCGGAAAGTCATATTGGGTAAAAACATCCCAGGCAGGTAAACTTATTTCATCAATGTTTTTTCCGAAAGCTTCACCGGTTGGGATTTCGTCTGAAGGGGATAACTATATCGGGACCCTGTCATTAACAGATAATAATGGACGTCAAAGAACACTATTCATAGGTCGCGGTGAACTAACCTGCATTCAGAAAGAGAAACTTGAGCTTCCCCCGATGCCGCCGGCGGGTGCTTTTGAAATTCGTTTTTCGTCTAATCAAAGCATAGAATACATGACCGGGTTAGATGCGGATTTCCCTGTTACGCTCCAGTCTGTTCAATTTCCTTTACAGGTAAAATGGACTCGTATCTCTTCCGCGCAGGGGTCGCTTATTTTAGTTGTTGATGGCGAGGAACAAATGTTAATCCCGGACAAGGCATTGCTGATTGAGAATCGGCCTCAGTTTCTACTGGTGAGACATAAAGGAAGTGTTCAAGCATCAGTCCCAAATGAGTTTTCTCTGTCACAAAATTTCCCGAACCCGTTTAATCCCCTTACGATGATTCGTTATTCGTTGCCTGAAAGGGCGCATGTATTGCTGGAAGTATTCAATATTCTTGGTGAGCGAGTGGAACAACTGGTTAATGAAATTCAGGAGGCCGGTGAGCAATCTGTTTCTTTTAATTCGAAAAGTCTGGCAAGCGGAGTATACACATATCGGTTTGACGCAACCGCGGTGGACAATTCTGGTCATGTATTTTCAAAAACAGCAAAAATGATTCTCCTGAGGTAACCAAAAAAAGGGGATACGGGTCGTATCCCCCTGTCGAAGTTACTCAATCAGCATCATGCTGGTCATCTTCCTGCTTATTCTTTCCCATAGGTGTACGCAGCACCTTCACTAAAAAATAAATCATGAGAAAAGAAATGACAATCCATGCCGTGAGCATGGTGATTAATGCGCTCGTTTCCATAATGCCGCTCCTTAGATAATTCCGGTTGCCCGTGTGACCAGGAAAGCGATTCCCAGTACGATCACGGCAATTAATATTTTGAGTTCGAGGGGGAATCCGCTTCCGGTTTCTTCCTCGTGTTGAGATGGGTTCTTGCCGTTCATATGAATTCTCCTTTGACTGAAATGCAAACACTCCGGCGAAGCTTCAGTAAACAATGGCTGGAGCTGTTAACAGTATATGATAGTGATCAAGAGAAGAATTACGCGAGAGGAGGGTCTCGTGGTCGTGAGCGGAGATAAGAAGATTGCTGAGGTGTTATGGTAAACGATTCGGGCTTTACAATGACGAAACAGATATACTCAGGATATTGCAGAGAAGAAGAAATAGCATCCACCACGATGACAACGCGGCTCGAGGTGGTGATATGCTTTCGAACAGTCCAATATGGGCGCGAATCGATTGGTTTTGATGGATGAGTGTTCCCAATGTATTGCGGTTTGCTGCCAGGGATGAGGATCTTACTCAATACTTCCTGTTGCCCGAAGAGAACAACAAACAGATATGCGATAATAAGAAAACCGATGGTTCTGTTTTTGAGCATGCATCTCATGATACTAGTATAATAAATTTACAACCTTCAAACAATTATTTTTACACAATGTTGCATTCTTATGAAATTTAGTTAAGTTTAACTAGTTCCGGATAAGCATATCTTTTACTAAGTATCTCCTATGGCACCAAAACACATTAAACATCCGTCGATTATAAAAGCCGCTGGTAATAAACCGAAGATCATCGAAGAATTTATCGGAAGAGTGAATTCTGATAACAGCGCAATAAGTATCGCTAAAATGACCAGCCCCTCTGGGTGGGTAGAACCGGGACAACAACCCGAATTTGACGAGTACACGATTGTTCTTGAGGGAATGTTACGTGTTACTTCGCGCGAAGGGTTTATCGATATCAACGCAGGTGAGGCTGTCCATGTGCCAAAAGGCGAGTGGATACAATACAGCACTCCCGGACAAGATGGTGCACAGTATCTTGCTATTTGTCTTCCCGCATTCTCTTTGGAGTCAGTTCACAGGGATAACGGGTAAATTTGTCACAATATCTGACAAATTCACCAATTCTTTAATTTTTCTGCCACCTCGTCACGACTGGGTCAAACAATTGTTTTGAGCAATTCCCTCTAAATTTGATGTAATGGCAATTTAGAGAAATTTAACCTTTGGCATAGGATTTGACTCTGTAGGGGCAAAACAAAACCTCAATCCAGGGAAAATAAACTGCACTCTGGAATCTGACTTCATTTTTAACCTTTAACCGATAACTCTCTTTAAGGAGGAGTAGCTATGAAAATTAAACCATTAGGCGATCGTGTTGTTGTCAGGCCGGTCGAAGCAGAAGAAAAAACCAAGGGCGGCATCATCCTTCCCGATACCGCAAAGGAAAAACCCGTTGTCGGCGAGATCGTTGCAGCAGGCCCGGGACGGAAATCAGAGGACGGAAAAATTGTCTCCCTCGATATTAAGGTCGGCGACAAAGTTCTCTATGGAAAATATTCCGGCACCGAAACCAGCATCGACGGTAAGGAATACCTCATTATGCGCGAGAGCGATATTTTTGCAGTTGTATAATCTCGGCTGATTGATTAACCTATCAACAAAAAAAGTTTCTAATAATCACTAACCACTAAGAAAAAGGATAGAGTATGAGTGCAAAAATAATTACATTTAACGCCGATGCGCGTGCAGCGTTGAAACGCGGTGTTGATACACTCGCGAACGCGGTGAAGGCGACCCTCGGACCGAAGGGCCGCAATGTTGTTATCGATAAAAAGTTCGGTGCGCCGACCGTTACCAAAGACGGCGTCACTGTTGCGAAAGAAATTGAGCTCGAAGATGCAATCGAGAACATGGGTGCCCAGATGGTTCGCGAAGTTGCCAGCAAAACATCAGATGTTGCCGGCGACGGAACAACCACGGCAACAGTTCTTGCCCAGGCAATTGTTCGTGAAGGCATGAAGAACGTTACTGCCGGTGCAAACCCGATGGATCTGAAACGCGGTATTGACCTTGCAGTGCAGAAAGTCGTTGAAGAGCTGAACAAAATCAGCAAAAAAGTCGGCGACGATAAGGAAAAGATTGCTCAGGTTGGGTCAATCTCTGCAAATAACGACCGTACAATCGGTGAATTGATTGCGAATGCGATGGAAAAAGTCGGAAAAGACGGCGTGATCACTGTTGAAGAAGCCAAAGGCACCGAAACCACAGTCGAGTGGGTTGAAGGTATGCAGTTTGACCGCGGTTATCTTTCACCGTACTTTGTTACTGATGCCGATACAATGGAATCAGTTCTTGAAAATCCGTACATCCTTATTCACGATAAGAAGATCAGCGTGATGAAGGATTTACTCCCCATCCTTGAGAAGACAGCACAGTCTGGCCGTTCCATCCTTATTATTGCGGAAGACCTCGAAGGTGAAGCGCTTGCCACATTGGTTGTCAATAAACTCCGCGGTACACTGAAAGTCGCGGCTGTGAAAGCTCCCGGCTTCGGCGATCGCCGCAAGGCAATGCTCGAAGATATCGCTATTCTTACCGGCGGTACGGTTATCTCTGATGAAAAAGGATTCAAGCTGGAAAATACTCAGATTTCCTATCTCGGTACGGCAAAACGCGTAGCCATCGACAAAGACAATACCACAATTGTTGAAGGTGCCGGCAAGAAAGATGATATTAAAAAGAGAATTAACGAGATTAAAGCGCAAATCGATAAGACCACTTCTGATTATGATAAGGAAAAACTTCAGGAACGTCTTGCAAAGCTTTCCGGCGGCGTTGCTGTTCTGAAAGTCGGCGCAGCGACAGAAGTCGAAATGAAAGAAAAGAAAGCACGCGTTGAAGATGCTCTCCATGCTACCCGTGCTGCAGTCGAGGAAGGTATCGTTCCCGGCGGCGGTGTCGCGTATCTCCGTGTTCAGAACAAACTTGATAACCTCAAAGCCGAAAACGAAGATCAGCAGATTGGCATCGAGATTATCAAGAAGGCAATCGAAGAGCCGCTTCGTACCATCGTCAGCAACGCAGGACTTGAAGGTGCAGTTATTCTGAACCAGGTAAAAGAAGGTAAGGATGACTACGGCTTCAACGCTCAGACTGAGAAGTATGAGAATCTGATTAAGACCGGTGTTATCGATCCTACGAAAGTCAGCCGTATTGCGTTGGAAAATGCGGCAAGCGTCGCGGGATTACTCTTAACAACCGAAGCCACCATCGTCGAAAAACCCGAGGAGAAGAAGGCAATGCCTCCGATGCCTCCGGGCGGCGGAATGGGCGATATGTACTAAGCAATAAAGTCCGACTCACCTCCTCGGGTTTTCCCTTGAAGGTGAGTCGGATTTACAGATTTGATTTACCAAAAACCCTGGCCAATAACGGCCGGGGTTTTTTATTCTACGGTGTCGGAAGTTTAACTTCCGGCACGATATACCGGTATATCCGCCAAACTGTGTCCACAAAGCTGTGAACCGTTCAGCTTCATGTTGACCTTCAGACGGTAATTCTCTACATTTTAATTGTTGTAAACCGTATTATCATTAGTTGCAAGGGATAAATGAAAGTCGTTGTTACAAGATGGCTTATTGGATTTGTTCTTTTTACTGTTGTCGGAACAGTATTTGGACTTCAATTCTATTTTACTGCCAGTCAGCAGGGTGCAACATCTCCCGCAGGCTTGCATATTCTTGATCAATTATGCTCTTGGTACACATGGGGAGCGCTGTTCCCATTTCTTATTTGGATTGTTCTGAAACTTCCCCTTGATCCGGAACATCGCATCAGGAATCTTGTACTGCTCGTGTTTATAGGCATTGGAATTTCCTATGTCCATGCGATAACCTACGCATCGGCATATAATTTTCTGGATCAGTGGTATTCAGGTGAACCGTTTTCGTATGATCCTGTTATCCAGGGCTTTTTGCGTTTAAATATTCCGATGCGCGTCGTTATTTGTTATCTTCTCTTTGCCGGAATCTATGCCGCGGACTTTTATAAAAAGTATCATGAGCGCACGATCAAAGCGGCAAAACTTGAACAGGAACTCGCAGTCGCAAAGGTACAGATGATGAAGATGCAGCTTCACCCCCATTTTCTTTTTAACACCCTGCATACAATAGCCGGACTTGTCCGCAACGGCGATAAACAACAGGCTGTCACAATGATTGCAGGCTTAAGTGATCTCTTGCGTACGGCAATGGACAGGCGCAATGAGCAAACAGTACCGCTTGCGCAGGAAATCGAGTTCGCTCAACGGTATCTTGCCATTGAGCATGTCCGCTTTTCCGACCGGTTGACCGTAAAAATTAAAGTTGATCCTGATACTCTTGGTGCGTTGGTCCCTAATCTGCTGCTCCAGCCGCTCATTGAGAATGCGATCATTCATGGAATCTCTCCGCGATCTGATCAAGGAATTATTAATCTTTCCGCCTGCCGCGAAAATGGTTTATTGCATATCATCGTGGAAGATAATGGCGTCGGATTGCCCACAGGTTGGGATATCGAAAAGAATGGCGGAATCGGATTGACCAACACCCGCAAACGCCTGACACATCTTTACGGAAATAACCATGTGTTACGACTCAGTTCCGGAAAGGATGGAGGGACTTCAGTCATCATTCAATTACCATACGCTTCGGGCTCTGAAACTGAAAAACTGAAATTGTGAGATGAACGTACTTATCGTTGATGACGAACCTGTCGCCCGGAAAACCGTGCGGCTGCTGCTTGAAAAAGACCCTGTTATTTCTATTGCCGGAGAATGCGCGAATGGTGCGGAAGCACTGAATTTTCTTGCGAATCATCCTGTCGATCTGATGTTTCTGGATATTCAGATGCCGGCAATGACCGGTTTTGACCTGCTTGCCAAAGTTAATCTTCAAAAAGTTCCCATGATCATTTTTGTCACTGCCTATGATGAATATGCGTTGCGGGCGTTCGATGTGCACGCGTTTGATTATCTTCTGAAGCCATTTGATGATGATCGCTTTTACAAAACATTAGAACGCGCGAAAGAACACCATGCCGCATATAATGTCACTGAAACGAGCAGGCGTCTTATTTCCCTCCTCGAAGATATGCGCTCCGGTCAGCTTCCCCGGAAATCCGGCGGTCCTGAATATCCAAAGCGATTCATGATAAAATCCACCGGCAAAGTTGAAATGGTTGATGTCGATGATATCGAATGGATTGAAGCTGACGGTGATTATGCCCGCCTTATCATAAACGATAAGCCGAAACTGCTCAGGGAGAAAATCAGTGATCTGGAACAGCGGCTTGATCCTGCTGTTTTTGTCAGAACACATCGTTCGTACATCCTACGTATCAACCGTATTAAAGAACTGAAACCGCTCATCAACGGCGATTATAAAATTACATTGCATAATGGTCGCCAGCTTCCCCTTAGCCGGACATACCGCGAACAAGTTCTCTCATTACTGCAAAAGAGCAATTAAGCGGTAATTTCTGTCGCTTCCAGGCAACGGTTCATCTCCTTGTTCCCTCTGTTTATCCTCTGACCTGTTTCCTGTTTCGCAATTCTGCATTATACTATCAGAGTAATACCTGAAGTAATTCTCTGTCCGAACTAATAAGGGGTGTCTTATGAAGTATTGTTCCTGGGTTACCGTTTGCGGTTTACTGTTGCTTTTTGTCATGGCAACTTCCACACTGTTTCCTCAAACGTTTACTAAAATTACTACCGGCGATCCTGTAACCGACGTTGCGGCGTCGCGAAGTGTGAATTGGATTGACTATGACCGTGACGGTGACCTCGATTTGTTCGTTAGCAGGGGGAAAGCCGGAGGTGAAAATAATATCCTCTATCGCAATGACGGAGCGCCTTCATACACCTTTACGAAAATGAGCTCACTTATTATTTCACAGGATGGTACACCGTCCGACGGTTCGACGTGGGGAGATTATGATAATGACGGTGATGATGACCCGTTTGTTGTCAACTGGTATGGGATCAATAACCTGATGTACAGGAATGAAGGCGATGGTTCATTCACGCAAATACTTTCGGGCGATCAGGTAAACGACGGAGGTTATTCTGAAACAGCGACGTGGGGTGATTATAACAATGATGGATTTTTGGATCTCTATGTAACGAATAGTTCCGGTGTTTTGAATAATTTTCTCTACAAGAATCTGGGTAACGGATCATTTCAACGGATTGTAACAGGCAGTATTGTAAATGACGGTGGACATTCCCGTGGCGCAAACTGGGTGGATTATGATAATGACCACGATCTTGACCTGTTTGTTGCGAATGAGTCGAACGAAAATGAATTTTTATACAAGAATCTTTTAACGGAAACCGGTATTGATTCGTTTCTCCGGATTACTGCTGACCCGCTGGTGACAAGCGGCACCACTTCATGGAGCGGAAGCTGGGGAGATTATGATAATGACGGCGACCTTGATGTGTTCGTTGCAAATAATTCGGGTCAGAATAATAACTTGTTTGTCAATCAGGGCGACGGGTCATTTTTTAAACTTCCTGTGAATTTTGGGGATGTGGTCGATGACAGCGGTGCTTCAGCGAGCAGCGGGTGGGGCGATGTCGATAACGACGGAGATCTCGATTTACTTGTCACAAACGCGTATGGACTTCCCCAAAAGTCATTTCTGTATCTGAACCGGCTGACAGAGACAGGCTCTGCCACCTTTGACCGTGTGTTCACAGGTAATATTGTCAATGACCTTGGCTATAACTACGGCTTCAGCTGGGGAGATTATGATGAGGACGGAGATCTCGATGCGTATGTAGCAAGGACAATTAATGAAGCACAGACAAATGCGCTCTATCGCAACGACGGCAACAGTAATCACTGGATGAAAATCGATTGCAAAGGCACGGTATCCAATGTATCCGGCATCGGTGCCAAGGTAAAAGTGAAAGCAACAATTAACGGAATTCCCGTCTGGCAGATGAGAGTCGTCGAAGGGCAAAGCGGGTATTGCGGGCAAAATCTGCAGCTTCATTTCGGACTTGAGTCTTCGTTGCTTGCCGATTCAATTATTATCGATTGGCCATCAGGCATCCGGGATACCTTTGTCTCTGTCCCCGCGAACCACCATTATGCCGTTGCTGAGAATCAGTCGGCAGCGCCGTCACAAATTTCTCCGCCGCACGAAGCAACCGGACAGCTTCCTTCCACGACATTCCGCTGGCACCGGTCGCTGATCGGCGCCCCGTACCGGTTGCAAATCGGAACCGATTCGACATTCACCTCCGGAATTATTTTTGAAGACTCCACACTGACAGATACTGTGATAACAGTTGACAGTTTGCCAAACTACAACACACTCTATTGGCGGATTCAGGAATCGCGGACAATTCATAAAAATATCTGGTCGACTGTGCGAAAATTTACTGTCGGTGCCGCGACGTTTGACTACACCGTGCAGGCGAAATGGAATATCGTCTCCGTTCCGGTTGTTGTTGCGCAATATACTGTCGGATACATATTTCCAACGGCACTGACCACGGCATATGCATTTATGAATGGTTCAACCTATGAAGCGAAGGATACGTTAGTGCCGGGTATTGGCTATTGGACGAAATTTCCTTCAGCTCAGAATTTTCAAATACCTGGTCTCGAACGTGGTCCTGATACTGTTACTGTAGCCGCAGGCTGGAATCTTGTCGGATCTCGAGGGGATGTTATTCCGGCCGCGGCTATTACTTCAATTCCCGACGGCATCATCAATTCATTTTTCTATGGCTATCAACAGGGGTATTATGCTGCGGATAGCATTGAACCGTTTCACGGATACTGGGTGAAGGTATCTGCGCCGGGACAAATTATGATTAACGATTCTGTTCCTGTAGCAGAAAAAAAATACACGAATATTATGCCTGATGCATTAAACCGGTTAAGTATCAAAGATGCGAACGGAAATATGCAAGTTCTGTATTTTTCTGGAAACAATGTTTTCATGTACAGTTACGAAATGCCTCCAACTCCTCCCGCCGGCGTGTTCGATGCGCGGTTTGCATCAGGGAAATTCATAGAGAATGCCGGGACTAAAAATAGTGCGGGGATCCCTATCATGGTTTCATCGGCAGTGTATCCGGTAACGATCGGCTGGGAGATGAGGGAGAATTCTGTGAGTGCAACGCTGAACATTAACTCAATGCCTGTTCGGTTGAACATGGCGGGAATGCTTTCTATTGCTGAACAGTCAAATCTGGAACTGCATATTGGGCGGAATGACGATGTTGCGTATTCATACCGGCTCGGACAAAATTATCCCAACCCGTTTAATCCTGCTACTGTCATACAGTATTCCCTGGCGAAAGATGTCCGCGTAACATTGAAAGTGTATGATATCCTCGGCAGGGAAGTAATGACGCTGGTGGACGAACATCAGGCTGCGGGAATGCAATCAGTACGGATGGATGCCGGTACATTAGCGGGCGGAGTATATACCTACCGCCTTGTAGCGGATGATTACAGTGAAACAAAGAAGATGATTGTGATGAAATAGAAAAACTTTAAGACTTGGAACATGGAGCAACTTGAATAATGTGACGCTCGCGGATGTATTCCGGTAAACCCTCATCGCAGAGGTTGCGAATGAGGGTTTTTTATTTTATTTTGTGCCCGTTCCGTTTGCCACAATTAAAATTTCATGACGATAGCGATTAAGATATTTTCCGGACTTGCCCTTATTTTTCTCGGCAGAAAACTGTTTTGGCTGTTTGTCGCGGCAGTTGGATTTGTTGCTGCGATGACTCTGTCAGCGCAGCTTTTTAGCACTGATGCGGGATGGGTGCACTTGCTTATTGCGCTAGCGGGGGGCATTATAGGCGCGGTTCTTGCAATTTTTGTCCAGCGTATCGCCGTTGCGGTGGCCGGCTTTGTCGGCGGCGGATATGTTCTTGCAAATCTTGTTACGGTGCTCCAGCTTCAGATCGGGAATAATTTCTGGATTCCGTTTCTGATTGGTGGAATTATCGGCGCTGTGCTCATGATGTTTATTTTTGAGTGGGCTCTGATTATTCTCTCTTCTGCGCTGGGTGCATATCTATTTGTACATGAGCTTCACCTCAGCACTAATCTTGAATTTATTCTTATGGTAGTATTGTTCATTGTGGGAATTGTTGTTCAGCATAACGGAAAGAAAAAGAAAGGATCTAAGAGAGCAGACAAAAGTAGTAAAAAATAGACAACACCTTAAGAATAAAGATGTTGTCTATTATGATAAGTCATGTCATATAACTTCATTCATAGCCATCCCAAGTTCCAAAATTATATACAATATCCCCTACTTCGTTATACCATGATGGCATAGTGTCTCCGGATCCGGCAAACCATCTGCCAATGTAATGAGGAGTGTTGTCGATCATTTTAAAATATTCACCATGACTTCCGGATAGTAATCCCTGCACAAAATAGTAAGAATAAATGCTGTCGACAATAGCAGGGTATACCGTTGAACAGGTTCCCCCTATACAGATATAATGATTTGGTTCGGCGTATATCACTCCCGGTAACAGTCGGTACATTTCAGCAAGACGGCGCGGGTGAAAAGGTTTTCTAAATTTCAATAGCGACCACCCAAGATCGTCAGGTATAGTTGAAGAATCGGTTGGTTGGAATTCGGGAGAAAGGCTATTCCATCCGGTGTAAGTACTATTCCTTACTTTTGCCGCGGTTGTATCATCAAATTTAACCGCAATTTCTCCCACAATCCAAGGAGGCAAAAAACGGATTGCGGAAACAGGGATGGAATCTTGAAATATTGTGCGGATAAATTTTAAGTTATAGAGATGTGTTCTTATGGTCGAATCGGGTGGCTCGAGCTTGCCCGAAAACCACAATGCGACTTCATATGCTTCAATACTATCAGCTGACGTGTAACTGAAACGCCGCAGTGTGGTTTTTGTGGAATCAAGCAAGTCACACCCAATGAAGAAAGTGAGAACAATCGTTAATGATATGAGTATTTTTCGCATGACCAAAGCTTATTTTTTTTCCCATGTTCTTATGAACTTTACGACATCTGTCAACTCATCGTCCTTCAGCGTGTGCCCGAAGACCGGCATCTTCAGATTCATTTGTCCCGACTTGATGAAGTCCATAAGCTCCTGATCAGTTAAGGAGGCAGCTACATCGGCAAGTTTGACATTTGTCGGATACGCGCCGCCCCCGTCTTTGCCGTGGCAGACACGACAGTGAGATTCGAATATGAGTTTGCCCCGTTCAACGCCGGTTGCCGCCTTAAAGGCCGAACTAAGTTCATTTGACGGAACAGTTCTCTTTATTGCAGGGATCGTTTTAAGATATTGGAAAATAGCTCTCAGGTCATCAGTCTCAAGAAATTTGAAATATGCATACGGCATATGAGGTGAAAGCACAACGCTGTCGGGGCGCACCCCGGTGGTAACGGCGCTGATGAACTGTTCCTCGGTCCACGATCCGATCCCTGTTTCCATGTCGGGAGTAATATTGCGCGCAAAGGAGACAAGCGGCGCGCCTTCGTCACTGCCGAATGCGAAACTGCTTCCGGCAAAGAGGCTGTCATAATAAAATTTTCCGTCCTCGAGGTTGCGCGGAGTATGGCAGTCTGCGCAGTCGGCGACATGACTGGAAATGTATTTGCCATACTCTGCTGTTACACCGCGGGGCGGCGAGATAACCGGTTGAGTGATGGCGTCCTGCGGTTTCATAAGCCCGAACGTAAAGAGGGCTTTCGTAATAAAGGTAACTTCTCTTTTTGGGACCTCGTTCTTCACAGCAGGTAACGTTCTCAGGTACGCTACAACGGCAAGCGCATCATCGTCGGCCATTCCATGGTACCAATCGACAGGCATGATTGGAAAAAGCATTACGCGGTCTTTATTGATTCCCTCGCGAAGTGCCTGCACAATTTCGCCGTCGCTCCAGTTACCGAGCCCTGTCTCTCTATCGGGGGTGAGGTTGCGGGAATAGAATTTCCCAAACCCCGGTCCAATGTTTGTAAAATCAAACAGGAAGCCGCCGTTCGGAGGGGCGCTTGCGTCGGTTGGTGGATTTTGATGACACCCCCAGCACTGTGCCTGATACTTAAAGATATATTCTCCGTGCGCTATTGTGGCGGAATCGGTTGGTGCTTTTAGGTTCGGCACTGGCCGGTCGCTTTTCGCGTCCCACCGCATCTGGATGTAACCCACAAGAGCGATAATAACTATGATGACGATTCCGACAATCCATCCGAGAATCTTGAGAATGAGTTTGAGTGCTGACATAAGGTTCCCTTTACGGTAATGGTGGAAGAATTGTACGAATTGTTTCTGAGGTTGTCAAGATGTCCTCCTTGTAGCGCCGGTTCAGTTCGGAAAAAAGATGCTTGAGGTTGTTCTGAAGCCGGAGAATCTATACCCTTAACACTCCCCGGAATCCTCTTGCCGCATAGTACGATTCTGCACCGTTATGATAGACAAAGACGGTGTCATAGCGGCGATCACAATAAAGAGCCCCTCCAAGCTCTCGTATATCATCCGGCGTCTTTACCCAGCTTGAAGTTGTCGTATCAAACTCTCCGAGCTTCTGCAATTCCCTGTATTGCGCTTCGGTTAATATCTCAACGCCAATGGCGCTGGCCATATCCATTGCACTGTTTTTCGGTTTATGTTCTTTCCGTGAATTCAGTGCTTCACGGTCATAACAAAGACTTCTGCGTCCTGATGGACTTTGCTCTGAACAATCATAAAAAATAAATTCCCCGCTTTTTTTATTGTAACCAACAACATCCGGCTCGCCGCCTGTTCGTTCCATTTCACTGAGCGGCAAAAGCTTTTCTGCTTTCGCTTCCAGCCTCATCCGGACGTTAGTCCATGCGATGCCTTTGTGGCGGTTCATATTATTTTCAAAACGGGCTTTCAATGTTTTAAGGAGATCTTCAAGTTGCCCCGGTGATAACTTCTTCTTAATGTTAGGCATGTTCTTCCTGCGTTTGTATTTTTATCGTTTTATTTCCTGTCCGATGAACAAAAGCGTCTTTGTTTGTGGGATACCGATGTGAATTTCACGCATACCATATTCACGGTCAAAGGGTGTTCTCACGTTTAATTCTTGAACTTTGTCTTTTATGGCGGACCAAAGTTCATCTACGTTGTCAACCTCCAGGTAAAACTCCATTGGTCCAATGTCCTTTCCAGCGGGTAAGATGTGAACAGTCAGATTGTCTTTGTGGTAGATAGTGTAACCGTCGGTTTCCATAACCGCGGAAAAGCCAAGCAGGTCAACAAAGAACTGAGCCGTTTCTTTGATGTTGAATGATGGAATCATCGGGCTCAGATATAATGCTTTGTAAGTATTCATAAAAGAATAAGTGGTTGGAATTCGTCTGTAGAATTGTACGAATTGTCGGCGAGGTTGTCAAGGGGTCAACATATTAACTGTCGACCCCTGTGGTAAAGCGTGTTGTGAAAGAATTAAGGTTATTTTTGGTGTACTGTACTAAGCTTCTTGTATTTCTCCGTCAGCAGGCACCGTCCTCACCCAGCATCCAAAATGTTTCAGTTCCTCCATCCGGCACGACCAGACCAGCTCGCCGTTCCATAATGTCATGTCCGGACATCCGTCGCACATGTTTTGCTGGCCATTTGGAAGGAAATCAACCGGCTGTATGATCATTACCGACTGGTAGTGCAGTTTCTTAAAGAGATTCAACGGATTGGTAACGATCGATTTTAAATACTTTCCTGCAATTTTCTTTACTCCTTCATCAAGTGGAGAAAGTAATAACATCGATCGGCCGAGGCTTGTCAATGAGGGATCTGCATATGCAAGGTATTTCCGTTTAAACAGATGGTAGAACGTCTGCATAATCTCCATGAATCGCGGTCCGGTGTAACCATAAATGTTCTCGCGTGTACCGACTCTTCCTGTCAACAGCCATTTATATGTATCCGGCTTTTCTGTCCCATTGAGATATGCGGAAGGAGTAAACTCAGGAAAGCGCTTCCGGATTTCGGCGACAACCTGTGGTGACTTGAGGTCAACTTTTCGCTCTTTATTTTCAGAATAGACAAGAGGACTCATATCGATTTTCTTTCCGCCGGCGTACCAGTCGAACGGTAATTGCGGAACTGCCGCGCGATACAGAATAAACACCATCACGTGCACAATGTCGATATGTTTACCGGCCCATTCAACCAGCTCCGGTACATACTGAAGCGTGTCCTCATAGACAGTTGAGTTGAACGAGCAGGAAAGACCGCCGACCTCCGCAAGCATTTCGGCATACTGCAAACGAAGTTCATTCAGGTCCAGTTCATTCTTGTCTTTCCATTGTGGACGTCCCTGTCTGCTGTCAATATGGAAGGTAAAGCCATAGGCGCCGGCTTTTTTGAGCTCGCGAAGTAATTCCATCGTGAGTTTTCCGCCGTTGGTGTTGATGATCGGTTTCATCCCCAGTTCTGCAACCATTTCTACAATCTCTGTAATTCCGGGGTGCATCAGCGGGTCGCCGCCGGCAATGGAGATACCATCAGAATTTCTTAATCGATGAAATGCTTCTATTTCTTCTCTGACAATATTCAGCGGCTTATGACTTCCAGCCACATTCTCACGGTAGCATCCGTCGCACGCGAGATTACAGGCTGATGTCGGTTCGAGCCACGAAATGGCATTATCCGGTAATGTCCATGGTAAGCGATAAAGGTTCCGATGATTGATTGCGGCAGTACTCGGCATGTGCTATTCCTTCATGGAAAACGTTTTTTGAAAAATAAATATTGATTAATAGAGGCGAATGTTACGTATGGTGGTCTTCTCGAAAAGATTTGAGTTTGAATGATGTACTCTCCCAAAAAATATTTAAAGTGAAGGTACGCAAAAGAGAAAAGGATGTCAAGGAAGAATTCATGTCATAGCGGAAAATATTTTTAATAAAAAGAGTTTAAGGTCTTTAATAAAGAATATAGAGATGTGACAATGTGCTTCCGGAGTAATAGTTGAACGGTTTGTATGTGACCGGAAAAAAATTTGCATTTACAGTTTCAAAATGCTATTCTATCACGTTTTGGAAAACAACGTACATATCGAGGGGGAAAAATATGCGTAAACTGCTTTCTGGCTTAGTTCTTGTCTTTTTACTGCTCTATACACATCAGCTTTTCGCTCAATCTTCCCAACAGTCCATCGATCTTAATGCCTTAGATGCCTACATCGCTAATGCTGTAAAGTCATGGGAACTGCCCGGCATGGCTGTCGGAATTGTGAAAAATGACTCAGTCATCTTCGCGAAAGGATACGGCGTAAGGGAAATGGGCAAACCCGACCCTGTTACGACGCATACCATGTTCGCTATCGCTTCGCTCTCCAAAGCATTCACATCTGCGTCGCTGGGGATGATGGTTCAGCAGGGCAAGCTCAAATGGAACGATAAAGTTACACAATACCTTCCGTATTTCCAGATGTACGATCCATATGTAACGCGCGAAATGACCGTACGCGATTTGCTCTGTCATAGAAGCGGACTTCACACCTTCGGCGGCGATCTCATCTGGTATGGAACCAAATACGACAGGAAAGAAGTCATTCGCCGCATCAGGTACCTGAAACCCCGTTACAGTTTCCGTGCGAACTATGGCTATCAGAATATCATGTTCCTCGCTGCGGGAGAAGTACTCACTGCTGTCTCTGGTAAAAGCTGGGACGATTTTGTGCGCGATAATATTTTTAACCCGCTCGGGATGACCGGGACAAATACCTCTGTAACTATGCTTGCAAATAACCCTGACGTTGCAACACCCCATACGACATACAAAGGTGCGTTAATAACCGTCCCATACAGGAATGTCGATAATGTCGGATCTGCTGCGGCAATTAATTCCAATGTGAATGATCTTACCAAATGGATAAAGATGTGGTTGAGAGATGAGCAATCGTCAGGAACAAAGCTTCTTGAAGAAGAAACAAAGCATGAAATTTTCTCACCGCAGACGATTCTCCCGATTACTCAGCGTGGGATGAAATTTATTCCGTCGAGGCATTTCAGTGCCGCAGGGCTCGGATGGTTTATGAATGATTACCTCGGGAAAAAAGTGCTGAACCACAGCGGCGGGATGGACGGGATGATTTCCCGTTTGGTGCTTGTTCCCGAGGAAAAGTTCGGGTTTATTATTCTTACAAACAGTATCAACTCGGTTTCAACTCCCGTTATGTACAAAATTCTTGACACGTTCCTGGGCGGGCCGGAGCGCGACTGGAGCGCGGAATATCTTGCGCAAAAACATACAGGTGACAGTACAGCCGCTGAAGCGGAAAAGAAAATGAATGCCGACCGCGTCAAAAATACCAAGCCGTCACTGCCGCTTTTGAAATACACAGGCACATATCGCAGTGAAATGTACGGCGATGTTATTGTTGATATGGAATCAAATGCCTTGATTGTACGATTCCTGCCAACCGAGACATATGTCGGCGATCTTACGCACTGGCACTATGATACATTTCAAATAAACTTGCGTGATAAAACTCTTCCGGCGGGCATGGTGACGTTTATATTAGATGCGAACGGGAAACCGTCGGAAATGAAAGTCGATATCCCGAATCCTGATTTTGACTTTACCGAACTTGAGTTAAAACGAATTGATTAATCTTCTCTGCGTTCTCTGTGCCTCAGCGGTGAATAGTATTTTCGCGGAGAGACATACGATGCAGAGCATTATTGGGGAATAGCAATGAATATACATGTCAAAAATTTACCGTTACAAGTCACAGAGCGCGATCTTCGCACCTTCTTTGAGGTCTTTGGCAAAGTTGAGGCGGCGCAGGTTATCATCAATACGCGTACGGGTGAACCGCAGGGGTATGGATTTGTTGAAATGCCTGTGGAAGAGGAAGCGCTTGTTACTATCTCCACGTTAAACGGAAAAGACTGGATGGGAAAAACGCTTTCCGTGACCAAAGCGAACCGCCAGGGGCATCAGGCACGCCGTAAAATGAACAGAAGACGGTAACCGTTAATGAAGAAAGCTAATACCATATATTGGTATTTTTTTCTTCTTGTCGCGTGTCTGGTGATTTCCGGATGTGCGCAGAAAGAAGAACCTCGACCGGAAAAAAGGCTTGACGGACTTTCCATCGAGCAAACAGTGGAACAGCATCGCGCTCACCTGCTGGCGATATCAGGCGTGACCGCCGTTGAGATTGGCAAGTGCAATGATATGCCATGTATTCAGGTAAAGGTGGAAAAGAAAACGCCGCTCCTGGAAAATCAGATTCCGCGCATGCTTGAAACCTGGCATGTCGAAATTGTGGAGGTTGTGAAATAGATAATGAGTCGGGGGATGATGATGAGAATGAAAGAGGGATAGCCCGGTCATAATGACTGAACAAATAAATTTACGTGATTGGTTTGAAGAGATCGATATTTATCTCTTCGATCAGATTTTGAAGGAGCGGTTTAATCCTTCCATGAAGATTCTCGATGCGGGATGCGGCAACGGGAGGAATCTCCGGTATTTCCTGCGGAGCGGATATAAAGTGTACGGCACCGATCTTTCCGCCACTGCGATTGCGTATGTGCGCGAACAGGCGGCACAGCTTGCTCCCCATCTCTCACAGGATAATTTCCGGGTCGAACCGATTGAATCGATGACATTTCCCGATAAAATGTTTGACCTTGTGATCAGCAGCGCGGTGTTGCATTTCGCGAAGGATGAGGACCATTTTCTTAATATGCTTTCTGAAATGTGGCGCGTGCTCTCTGCGGGCGGAATGTTTTTCTCACGACTTTCATCCACCATCGGTATGGAACAATATCTGAAACCGCTTGGCGATCAGAAATACCGTTTGCCTGATGGCTCTGAATGGTTCCTCGTGGACGAAGCGACGCTTCATTCGCTGACCAAACAGCTGGGGGGAGAACTCGTCGAGCCGGTGAAGACAGTAAATGTTCAGAATGTCCGTGCTATGACTACTTGGATTCTCCGTAAAAAGTAGCAATGGCAGCTCAGCGTTTTACAGATTTCTCGGACCTTGAAAAGCTGTTGCCGGACGGCGCAAAGCCTTCCCCAAAAACAAAAGGACATGATGGGAAAGGAAAGAGCGTCCGCGTTTTTCTTGACACGAAAGGACGAAAAGGAAAAACAGTAACCATCGTCAGCGGGTTACAGCATAATCCTCAAACAATGGAGGAATTAGCGAAGATGCTTAAACAGTTCTGCGGCTCGGGAGGAACAGTAAAAGAGGGGAATATTGAAATACAGGGTGACCAGCGGACCAAAGTTTCTCAAAAACTTAAAGAGTTAAACTACAAACCATCGTAGTGTCGTTGTATTAAAAAAGAAAGGGTCTACTCTTCTTCGTCGTCATCATCAGTGCTTTCCTGATGTTCAATCTTTTCAATCAACTCCGTCATAAACTTTTCATTTGTCTGGTCTTCATATTTTTGGTAGGAATTGATCAGGTTTCGGAGAACTCGCGTAATAATTGTTGTCGCGTCACATTCCAGCTGAAAAATATCTTTCATTTCAATCGGTGCTGATTTTGTCAGAGCGGCGAATTCTTTTTCATTCAGAAACTGTCCTTCGTTAAAACAATCGACCACAAATTTCTGATGCTCGGTAAACGCGAGCCCGAGAAAGTGGCCGGGGTAATTGCATCCTTCGATGTTCAGTCCGAGCCTCTGTCCGACGAGGATGTACAGGCACACGAGGGTGATTGGCAGGCCTCCTTGCGCGTTAATGGCGTGAATTAGACTGCTGTTGAGCGGATGATAATATTCCTGCTGGTCAGCGCCCCGGATGCGCTTTATCGTGAAAAGGAAATGTGCAAGCAGTCTTACATCACGTTTTGAATGTGTCTGATCAAACTCTTCGGCAAGGGCATCAAGAACACCGGTTAATGTTTTTCCGGAATTATTCTCATGCAAAAATCCATCGAGCAACCCGAGTGCGGTTTCAAGCTTGAGCTTGTCGTCGCGGATGGTCATCCAGCTCTCCCATTCTTTTGCAAGCCAGGCGCGATGATAATCATTCAGTAAATCAGAGATAAGCTGCTGCTGCTTCGGATTAAGAATGATATTCTGGTCGGTTAATTCCTTCTTAAGCCTGTGGCCAAACGAAGAGAGCTCAGCCATAACGTTCTCACGCACGACTTCGGAATCGTCATCCAAAAGTTTAATTAAATGTGGTAGCTGTTGTATATTTGACATCGTGTCTTTTTTGCCTTTGTGGCATTTATTCCTTTTGTGAAATGTAAATATTTCCTTCAAAAATTGCACTTCGCAGATTAAACGTAACATTTCGGTAACATTAATCCGTTGATTATCTTGACTTTCCTATCGTATTAAAGTATATTTTTTAGCAATAGACAAGGTTTTCTTAACTTTTATCAACTTCAACCGCTACTTGCTACCGTGTCGTTAAGATTGTGCTTGCGGCATTTGAAGAACATGCCGCTGGTGATCATCGTTCTCTTGCTCGCTTCGTTGGAAAGTAACGCGCAGCAATTTCACATCAACAGCTTGCATGATACTCCGAAATCGGATGTCTTCTTGCAGGCATTTTACTGGAATTCCACGCCGGGAGGAATCTGGTGGGATTCTCTCGCAAAGCTCGCCCCGCGACTTGCCTCCGCAGGTTTCAGTGCCGTTTGGTTTCCTCCCCCCGAAAAGGGTTATGCCGGAACCTACTCAATGGGGTATGATCCGTACGATCATTATGATTTCGGAGAATACAATCAGTACGGTACCATCGAAACAAGGTTCGGCAGTCGCCAGGAACTGATTAATTCCATCAACACGTTTCATTCGGTCGGAATGCAGGTGTTTGCAGATGCCGTGATGGGACACATGAACGGCGGCGAACAAAAAGTTCCGTTTGAATGTGAACCATATCCTGAGTATCCCGATTCCGGATACCTCGTTTTTAATTATCCGAATGGCTCAGGCCGGTTTAAGAAAGATCCTTCCTTTTTCTATCCCAACCTCCAGACTTGCGACGTCAATCCGCCGTACCATGGCCCGAGCGATCCTATTTTTAAATTTGGGGAAATACTTGCCCATGCACAGAGTAAAGTGAAAGACAGCCTGATTGTCTGGGGGCAATATCTTCGCAACACTCTTGGCTTCGATGGCTTCCGCGTTGATGCGGTAAAACATATCGATCCGATTTTTGTCGGACCCTGGCTCCAGCAGGCAAACTCAGGCGGGTATGCCATCGCCGAATATTATGGCTCAACTTCTGAAATCGGGACGTGGCTTCACTATTGCCAGAATGTGTTTGGCGGCGATGTCTCTATGCTCGACTTTCCCCTCCGCTTTTCGTTGCAGGATATGTGCAATAACACTTCCGGCGGTTATGATATGAACTGGCTTGATGGTGCCGGACTGATAAACGCAGGAATTTCGGGGTATGATGTGGCAACGTTTGTCGAGAATCATGATCTCGATCGTGTCGGATGGGACGGTAATGTAGATAACGGACACAACCCTATTATCACGAACAAGGATATGGCGTACGCCTACACGATTTTTTCGGAAGGGCGTCCTTGTGTCTGGTTCCGGGATTATTTTATGTACGGGTTGGCCGGCAAGATTGACACCCTCATGTGGATCCGTCAGAATTTTATTTACGGAGGAACAACAAAACGCGACGGACTGAATCCGTTTTATGTCGGTTCGATAATATCACAATCAGATCAGTCAAAAGATATTTACGTTGCCAGAAGAAACGGGGGAGATGGTAAACCCGCTGTCTATTTGGTACTGAATGACCACCCATCTGAATGGCGCGGAGTGTATGTTGATACGCAATATCCAGATCAGGTATTTCGTGATTACACCGGAGTTGCCATGGATAAAACAGCTGCAGGAGATGGTAGAGTGGATTTGTGGGCGCCACCAAGAGGGTACGCGATGTATGTACCCGACACAACATTGCAAATTAATCATCCGCCATTTGTTGAAACGGTTCCGGATCAGATCGCCTTTGTCAATACTCCATTTTCATTTCAACTGGCATATGGTGATGCGAATAACGATTCGGTGACATTTTCACTCTCGGGAAACCCTTCGTGGCTTAGTGTTTCTCCGCCCGGTGTCTTAACCGGAACGCCGGCATCTGGTGATACTGTCGAAACTTCTGTCGTGCTGACGGTGACCGATGAGCATGCAATAAGTGTGACGGATACTTTTTCGGTGAGAGTGTACGGACACCCGCTGATGGATGGCATCTTTGAGGGCGCAGGAATTTGGGGAAGCCCGGTGCAGGTTGCTGATACTGTGCAGGGATGGGACAGCACGCGTGTCAGGGAACTCTATGTTTCGATGGATAATAACTATGTTTACTTTGGCGCGAAAGTAAAAGCGCGCGACTGGATGAACTGGGTCTTTTTGATTAACACAAAAGGCGGTGGCGGACAACCCGACAGCTGGCTCCGCAGTATTTTGTATGACCATGCCAACAGGCCTGATTATGTATTAAGAGGATTGTTTACCCACTATGCAGAGCTTCATACCTGGTCGGGTTCTTCCTGGACAGGAGTAGGTATCGGTCTGCCTTCAACAGAATCCTCTGATAATATTACCTCAACAGTTTCCACAGATGGTTGGGTGGAAGCGAGAATACCACGTTCCTCTATCGGTAATCCTTCCGTCCTGGGAGTGCAATGTTTTATAACCGGCAATCAAAATACACAGGCAACGTTCGATGCCTGCCCGAACGATCAGAACACAACGACATGGAGCGGGATAACCACTCGCCTTCATTATTACGCGATGAGCGGCTCGAAAGCTATTACCGTTGCCAATGTACAATTCCCGGATTCTATTGCTCTCTCGAATACCGGTTCAGCGATTGTATATGCGAGAGCATATGGAACCGGAATCACAGATTCAACCGGTCAGGGGGCGGGAACCCAGGCGTGGATAGGCTATAACTCTGCCAATACAAACCCTTCAACATGGGTGAACTGGATTCCGGCTACATACAATCTTGATGTTACCGGAAGCGAAGAATATAAAGCCACACTTGGTTCACCCACGATAACCCCGGGATCATATTTCTATGCGAGCCGTTTTCAGTATAATGGCGGGGCATATGCCTATGGCGGATACAGCGGAACCGGCGGAGGGATTTGGGATTCTGTGAATAACAAGTCCGGCAAACTCAGGATGTATGCGTTTCCCGGAGTTCCCGTTCTTTCCGCGCCTTCGGATGATAGTACGAACTTGCTTTCGATGCCTCTACTTTCCTGGCTCCCGGTAACTGACGCGCAATCGTACCGTGTTCAGGTATCATCAGATTCGCTTTTTGGTTCCGTGGTATTCGATGATTCATCAGTGACATCTGCTTCAAAACAGGTGGGACCGCTGCCTTATGGTTCGACATATTTTTGGAGAGTCCGTGCTAAAAATATCAGCGGTATCGGCAATTTTTCTTCTGCGAGATCGTTTAGCACCATCAATGCATCCACAGTGAATTATCCGTTCCGTCAGGCGTGGAATTTAGTTTCACTGCCAATGGAAGTGTTTGACAGGCGCAAAAGCGTTTTGTTTCCTACAGCTACATCAAACGCATTTTCCTATTCGCCGGAGACAGGATATGATGTTGAGGATACATTGCAATATGGAATAGGGTATTGGTTGAAGTTTCCTGTCGCTGAAAGTATCGGCATTACCGGTGTGCCGATACCGGAAGATTCCATTTCAGTTGAAGCAGGGTGGAACGTTATAGGCCCGGTGTCCAACCCAATCGCCGTATCCAACATCATCCAGATGCCTGATTCGCTGGTGCAATCCCAGTTCTACCGGTATGACGGGAGCTACCAGGCAAGTGACACGTTGTATCCATCCAAAGCATATTGGGTCAAAACATCAACGAATGGAAAATTGATGCTTTCATCCCTGACAACGATCTCCCGTGCAGGATTTCTGACCACACAGGCCGAGAAATTGAGCGTTATTTCTGTTACGACTGCAATGGGAGAGGAGAAGGTCTTTTATTTCCGCTCGGGAAATAGTGATAAGCAGGAATTGCCACCGCCCCCGCCAAAAGATGCCAATGGTGTCGCATCGGTTTCTCAGGTGTTTGATGTAATCCCTGAAGGACAATCCCAGGAAATTCAATTTACGTTGCGGTCTCAGGACTTTCCACTGACTGTCATCTGGGATATGGTTTCTCCGGCAGATCATCTGATATTTAAAATTGGTAATGAAGAAAAAGCCTATGCCGGTCAGGGGAATATGATAATAAAAGAATATGGTTCATTCTCCTTCATCGTACGCAATACTCGGGAGGTCAAAAACCTCAATTCGGAATACTAATACGTTATCCATTTAAACAGGAGTGATTATGAAAACCTTTGGTGCAATTTTAGTTGTTTGTGTGATGACCTTACTCATACACTGTGACGGGTACGCGCAGATATATACCCCCGAGGGCATGAATATGCCGGGGGCGTATGACGGCTGGAATAACCCTCCCGCCACTGCCGCTTTCGCGGGAATCCAGGGAAGCGGAACATTTCTTATGGATTCGCTTTTGGCAACACGCAGATACACAACTCTCATTCACGTTGACGCGAGTGCGGCTGATGCCGTTGGTGGAACATACAACTGGCTTTTTACAAGCGGTCCTTCCGGAGGGTATTATAACAATAAATGGAATGAAGTAACTGTCATTATTGATTCGCTCCAACAGTATACTCATTATGGTATTGGAGGAGGAGGAACGGACAATTCTGTAACTCTGACGAATGGAAATTACTATACAGTCAATTACCGGGACAACGGATATGCAAACACTTCTGCGATTTGGATTTCTACCGCCAGCCCGCCGGTTTCGTTCACGAGTGTTACACAGTCCCCATTATCAGGATCGGTGACAGCAGGAACGCCAGTGACAGTGACGGTCAATGCAAGCGCCGCTCCATCGGTGGAAGAGAACGTCTATGTTCGATACTCAACGGATAATTTCGCATCATCAACGCTTGCATCTGTGAGTTTTGTTGGAGCAACAGGCACAGCGACAATTCCGGGCATGCCCGCGAGCACGTCGGTAAAATATTACGCGTTCTCCACAAAGGTGGTAAATCCCGCATCGGATTACGATATGAAAACCATAAAGTATAATAATAACAATGGTGCTAACTACAGTTACGTCATTCCGTCGCCAACCTATACAATTACAGCAACAGCAGGACCGAATGGCTCCATCGCACCGCCCGGTACTACAGTAGTTTCCTCGGGCGGGAATCAGCAATATATTATTACTCCATCAGGAGGGTTCTATATCGACAGCATCATTGTTGATAATGTCTACGCGGGAAACACGTCACCGTATAATTTCACTAATGTTACCGCCAATCATACCATTCACGCCGTCTTCGCGAAAAATGTGAACGTAACGTTCCGTGTTAACATGAAGGTGAAGCTGCTTGATGGGACGTTCTTGCCTGGTTCAGGCGATAACGTCACTGTCCGAGGCAGTTTCAACGATTGGGGAACTAGCACCAATAATCCTGACACACTTACGGATGCGGATAATGACAGCATTTATACAAAGGTAAAATCATTGAAATGGAGCAGTAACTATGCGTACAAATTCTGGAAGACAGATCGCGCAGGGATGGGATTCGAAAATGATATTTCCGACAGGCAGTTGTCGCTTGCCGGCAATGATACAACTCTACCTGCGCCCTATTTTAATGATGATGCTCCTGTTTCTCCTAATATCAATGTGACGTTCCTTGTCGATATGAGTATCAAGAGAATGAGGGGCCATTTCCGCCCCGATTCAGGCGACGTTGTCACTGTCCGCGGCACTTTTAATGATTGGGGAAATTCCACGAATAATCCTGATACGCTGAAGGATCTCGACAACGATAGTGTTTACACCAAAACAATTTCAATTCCGGGCAATCAAACCATCCAGTATAAATTCTGGAAAACCTTCAGAGAGTTTCTCGATTACGAGTCAATCTCGAACAGAGAATATGACTTGTTGTCGAGTGATGTGGTTATTCCGGTAACATTCTTTGATAACGATAGCATTCCTCCGCTCGTGACATTTTCGGTGCTGAACCGGTGGAATCTGTTGTCGGTACCGAACTCCGTGGCTGATGCCCGTCCGGCGGTATTATTTCCCGCCGCAACGTCAAGCTCGTACGGTTATAATGGCGCGTATTTTGATGAAGACACATTGATCAACGGGTACGGCTACTGGCTCAAGTTCCCCGCAGACGATGAGATTACTCTTCTTGGAAATCAGATACCGTCTGTTGTCTCGAATGTTTCCACTGGCTGGAATGTTATCGGTTCCGCATCGGGGAACGTGCTTGTGAGTTCGATTGTACAGAACCCGCCCGGAATCGTACAGTCATCATACTTTGGTTACAACAACGGCTACTCCGCAAGCGATACCATCTTCCCGGGCAAAGGATATTGGGTAAAGGTGAGTGATAACGGAACACTGACACTGAATTCCGCATCGATACCTCCTGCAACCATGGCAAATCCGGTTCGTGAAGTCATTCAGACATCCTCCGTACTTATTGTAACAGATGCTGAAGGCAATCAACAGAGTTTGTTTATTGCCGGTAAGATCGATAAGAGTTATGATGAACGGATCTTCGAAATGCCCCCAATATCACCAGCCGGGGTATTTGACGCGCGGTTTGCTTCCGGAAAAATGGTCGAAGCAGCTGATGGCAAAGCGTCACGTGAAATTCCCGTTCAGATTTCCTCCGCAGTGTACCCCGTGACAGTTTCTTGGGATGCGAATACCTCAGAAGTAGCCCGTGTATTGAGTGTCGGAAGCAAAAAATATGATATGACTTCCGCCGGTTCCGCTACACTCCGCAATGCTTCTGAACAGCCCGTCATTCAGGTCTCGGGCGTTGAGCAGATTCCCGTTTCGTACGGACTTGCCCAGAATTACCCGAACCCGTTTAATCCGTCAACAGTTATCCGTTATCAGTTACCTGTTGAAAGCTTTGTGACCATCACGGTATTCAACGTGTTAGGTCAGGAAGTCGCGACATTGGTGGATGGAATGCGGGATGCTGGATACGAATCCGTGCAATGGGATGCGGCGAATGTTCCTACAGGAATTTATTTTTACAGAATCAACGCGGTTTCGACAACAGATGCAGGTTTCTCGTTCAGCGAAACGAAGAAGATGATGCTGATGAAATGACGATTCCGCCGAACTTAGCAATCCCGCGAAGCGGGAGCGGCTAAGTTCGCTTTGCGGAATCGTCATCCCGTCTTCTTTTGACGGGATCAGATGAAGTCGTCAAGCATAGACATCCGATTTCTTTACGGGAAACAGTTTCTGTAGAAATCGGATGTCTTGTTTTATTACTATGCTCCTTTTAGAAAATTAAAAATAGCGTTTCTTCCTCATTTGACATGGCATGAATTCCTGCTAATAATTGTTAGAAATCCGATTTCTTCGCGTGTATATCCAACGAAGAAATCGGATTTCATCGTTAATTCCCATTGCAATCCTCTCTCCTAATTTGTAATTTGTCCCTCATGTCGAATTGTCTGTTACGATATTGCTTTTGGTTGTTTTGTGGTATGGTCGTTGTGGTTGCTACGGCATTGCCGCAATCCGCATGGCAGCACCTGAGTGTAACCGATGGTCTTCCTCAGGGTTACGTTGGCGCTATGATCCAGGATGGGCGCGGGTTTCTCTGGTTCGGGACAGGGGACGGGCTAAGCCGGTATGATGGCTATACGTTTAAGAACTACCGCAACGATCCTGCCGACACGACGACAATTTCGACCGGCCTCGTCTTCGCGCTCCATGAATGTTCCTCCGGCCTCCTTTGGGTTGGATTTCTCTCCGGCAACATTGACATCTTCGATCCGAAGTCTGAACAGTTCATCCATTTACGGAATGTGCCATGGACTCCAACAAACGTTCCATCACTAGCATCAATCTCTGAGGATTCTGCAGGCAACCATTGGGTGGCAAGAGCAGAGGAAATCCTCAAGATAGAACAGACTGGTTCCTCCGAAAAGCTTTCGAGCGGATCGTATCATGTAACAATCAACGAAGATCCCCTTCCAGCAACAAAGGATCTCGGCAATAGGGTTACCTTCACAGACCATACCGGAAATGTCTGGGTCTGGGATCAGAAAACAGTTCGATCACTCGGAAGGACTGTTCCCGCTCTCCCGAAATTTCCGGCGCCGCGCTATCGCTACACAATGGAACGGAGCGGTTTCGCCGAGGATTCACAGGGGTTCCTATGGATTACATTGTACGACTCATTGGTATTTACCTTGTACCGGTATGATCCTGTTGCCGGCACCACCGCATCTGTACTTACCGATTCAGGAGACGCGAAAATTGTTCAGGCCTACGGATCCGGGAATCTCTGGTTGTGCAGTGCATCAGGCCTCACACGAATCAGTACAAGCAACCCATCCGACAGTGAGAAAATTACGAACACAGGGTTGACAATTCCTACTTCCATGCTGGCGGATAGGAGCGGGATAATTTGGATCGGGTCTGCCGGACTTGGTCTTGACCGGTACAACCCTGCAGTCGCCAGATTTGGAATAATACCTCGGGCATGGTTCTTAAAGCTTGTTCAGCAGACAATGTTTACCGTTGGTTTTCCGAGAAAACCATCCGCCAATTCAACAACATCTCCATACGCAGATCTGTATGATTATGCTGTCTTTCGTGACAGCAGAGGATGGGAATGGTACCCATCCAGTCCGAACGGCTGTTTACTCTACCGGACACCGACCTGCACATTGGAACGTATCCCGGTACAAGGTAAAGACGACAAGCTGACATCCAAACTCTTCCCCTTTTCGAGCTTTGTAAAATTTCTTGAGGACCGCAATAACACCCCCTGGTTTTTTGGTTGGGGAGTTACGAGTTCCTATGACATCGAAGAGCGTCGATTTAATCATTATTTCATCAAGGACGGTAAGCTTAGATCTTCAGCTCAGCGTCCGCTTGTGTATGATTACCGGGTTACAGCGGTAAGTAAAGCCCGTGACGGCTCATTCTGGCTCGCGGTCTTTCATGACGGACTGTATCACTTCGATCCTGTGAGCGGACTTCTCCACCGATACAGTCACGACGCTGCCGATACGGCTTCGCTTTCAAGTAACGATATTCTCTCAATGGCGGAAGACCCAACGGATCCAAGGTATCTCTGGGTTGGCACAAGCGGTGGTGGCGTGAACAGGTTCCACACCGAAACCGGCAAATGCTCTCGCATCACGATTCACGAGGGATTGCCGAATAATGTTATCTATACGATCTTCCCCGACAAGCGGGGGCGCCTCTGGATGAGCACGAACAACGGCCTTTGCGTCCTCGACCCGAAAACAATGGCATTCAGGTACTACGATGTTCGCGACGGGCTTCAGGGGATGGAGTTTAACAGTGAGAGTAACTTCCAGGCAGCCGATGGAAGGATTTACCTTGAGGGAACTGATGGCGTGAATGTCTTCTATCCTGAACAGATTACCGATAACCCGCATATTTCCCCGATTGTTTTTACCGATCTGAAAATTCAAGGCAATTCTGTTTCGAAGAATGATGTCAATTCGCCTTTGAAACAAAGTATCACCGAGACAAAAGAAATCGTGCTTCCGTTTGATCAGAATATCATAACGTTTGAATTCGCTGCGCTGGATTTTTCCAATATCGCCCGCAACCAGTATTCGTTCCGGCTCGAGGGGTTTAGAGATGAATGGACAAAGCCGTCAAAGGAACGTACTGCAACATTTACCAATTTAAGTCCCGGCTCCTATACATTGCATGTACGCGGAAGTAATAACGATGGCATCTGGAACGAAACCGGTACGTCCATCTCACTTGTTATCTTACCTCCATGGTACCGCACATGGTGGGCGTACACTGCGTATTTCGGAATTGTCTTTGCAGGATTATATATGTTTCGGCGATACGATTTGAAACGCATTCGGTTGAAGGATCAACTGGATCTGGCGGAAGTGAAAGCAACGCAGCTTAAAGAAGTCGATCAGTTGAAGATGCAGTTCTTCCAGAATATCAGTCACGAATTTCGCACGCCCCTCACGCTGATCCTCGGCCCCGCGGAGAGACTGCTGGGAGAAGAGAAGGTGGAACCCGGCCATAAGCGCGATCTGCGGATGATGCAAAGAAGCGCCCAGCGACTGCTACGGCTCGTCAATCAATTGCTCGACCTCTCCAAATTTGAAGCCGGAGGGATGAAGCTCCGCGCGTGCAAAGGAAATATTGTCGCGTTTGCGAGAGGGGTAGCGATGTCTTTTCAATCGATGGCGGAACGGAGGGGGATTTTCCTTGATGTCAACGCGGCTGAGGAGGAGATCGAGCTCTTCTTTGACCCGGAGAAGATGGAAAAAATCATTTCAAACTTAGTTTCCAATGCGGTCAAGTTTACTCCTGATAACGGCGAAATTATCATTTCGGTGCATCGGTCTACCGATCCTTCGGACCGTTTGGCAGATGGGTCTTCGGGTCGGATCGAATTGGCTGTCCGTGATACCGGTATGGGAATTCCGGCGGAACAACTATCGCGCATCTTCGACCGTTTCTACCAGGTCGACAGCTCCACTACCCGTTCACATGAGGGAACGGGAATCGGCCTTGCGCTGACGAAGGAACTCGTGGGCCTTCATCGGGGATCAATAACAGTGACAAGCGAGTTAGGTAAGGGGAGCCGTTTCCTGATAAAACTGCCGCTTGGCTCCGGTCATCTTTCTGTCGATGAAATTACCGGAGATTCTGTATCCCTTCAACAGCATGCCTCGATTGCAGCGGCAGAGCTGGGAGGCGAAGCCGTTGATGAGGAACTCTTTGAAGAAGAGGCAGGCGAAAGGTCAAATCCGATCGTCCTTGTTATTGAAGACAATACGGATGTCCGTCAATATGTGAAATCGTATCTTGCCGGTTCGTACACCGTGCTTGAAGCTCCGAACGGGGAAGCGGGTGTTGCTTCGGCACGGCAGGCGATTCCTGATCTCATCATTTCGGATGTCATGATGCCGAGGATGGATGGGTACGAGGTATGCGCCGCGATTAAGACTGATGAGCGTACCAGCCATATTCCTGTCATTCTTCTTACGGCAAAGGCAGCGGAAGAAGACCGTATCGGCGGGCTTAAGCAGGGAGCTGATGATTATATCATCAAGCCGTTCAGCTCGAACGAATTGCTGGTTCGTGTCAGGAATCTGATCGAATTACGCAGGAAGCTGCGGTCAAAATACGCTAAAGAACTTGTGTCCGCTGCGGAGACAGTGACAAAGGCAGATTCTCCGGACAATGCGTTCGTCGCGAAGTTAAAGGCAATCCTGGAAGAAAAAAGCGGCGATGAACGGTTCGGTAGCGAGGAGCTTGCGGAACAGGCGGGGCTCACATTGCGCCAGCTTCAGCGCAAGCTGAAAGGCCTCGCAGATACGGCTCCCAACCAGTTTATCCGTTCGTACCGGCTCAACCGGGCGATGGCGATGCTGAAAGAGGATGGCGGCACCGTTTCCGAAATTGCCTATTCCGTTGGTTTCAGCAGTCCGCAATATTTCGCACGCTGTTTCCAGGAAGAGTTCGGCACCACGCCGAGCGATGTAAGAAAACCCTCCGCCTCCTGACATGTCTTTGCGAGGAGTCCTGAGCGAAGCCGAAGGACGACGAAGCAATCCGACCTTTCGGTGAATAGTCAGATTGCTTCTCCCGCTCGTCGAGCGGGATCGCAATGACGTTTTCTGCGTTTTTACCCACCCGTCGCATTTCTACACTCCTTCGTCGTAATTCTACACGTTATTTGCGCGTTTCTCCATGGTATTGTCGCCCCAGTGATAGGTACCCCCACCCCTTTTTTTGTTAATTGAACCCATCGCATAAGTACACCATTCGATTTGAACCTCCTGTCTTTTCGAGTGGATTAGATCAGGAGGCGGTGCGGTGGCTGTCCAAAAAGTCTTTTTGCTGTCATGTTGAGCGAAGCGAAACATCTCTCTGCTCAAGAAGATTGAGATTCTTCACTTCGTTCAGAATGACAATCGATTTAGACGTTTTTTGGACAGCCCCAAAGCCGTGTAACCAATAACCGATAACCAATAACATTTTCTAATTAACCAAATCCACTCACATTCACACAAAGGAGTACCGTTATGAAACAGATGTTTGTTGTTCTTCTCGCAACCCTCTTGCTCAGTGCGCTGGGGATGGGACAAATTCCCCAGCTGATGAGTCATCAGGGATATGTTGCCGATACCAGCGGCACGGGCATCACCGGCACATTGCCGATGACATTCCGGATGTTCAACGATTCCACAGGCGGATCGGCAATTCTGACGCAATCGTTCCCGGGTGTGGCAATCACTAAAGGAGTATTCACTGTAAATATTGATGTCTCTTCGCTTCCGTTCACCAGTCAATACTGGCTTGAGACGGAAGTAAATAGTGAAACGCTTGCACCGCGAACACGGTTGACAAGCGCACCCTACTCGCTTGCCCCATGGGCAACCAGCGGCACTGATGTTTATTACAACAATGGTGATGTCGGCATCGGGACTTCATCACCTGCGGCAAAATTGGATGTGGTCGGTGGTGATGCAGTGATCAATGGTGTCCGGGTAGGTCACGGAGTGGGTAATCAGCCGGAGAACACAGTCGTTGGATCGGCTGCTGTCTTGTTATACAACACGACAGGAAATTACAACACGGCCGTTGGAACCGATGCAATGGAAGGAAACCAGACAGGCTCATTTAATACGGCTGTAGGTTATCGTGCCCAATGGGGTGGGAATGCCGGAGGAAGTAATACCGCTGTTGGCTATGAAGCTTTACGGGTCAACGATGGCAATGTCAATTCTGCCTTTGGGCACAGTGCCATGTTGGGAAACACAACTGGCAGTGAAAACGTCGCCGTTGGGACTGCGGCACTCATAGGTAACACCACCGGTTCCTATAATGTTGCCGTGGGTAATGCGTCACTTTCTGGAAACATGACCGGAACTTATCTTACTGCCATAGGGACATATGCTAGCGTAGCTGAGGGTTTAACCAACGCGACGGCGATCGGCGCGAATGCCACAGTCAGTGCCAGCAACAGCCTGGTGCTGGGTAACAATGCCAATGTCGGCATCGGGACTTCATCACCTGCGGCAAAATTGGATGTGGTCGGTGGTGATGCAGTGATCAATGGTGTCCGGGTAGGTCACGGAGTGGGTAATCAGCCGGAGAACACAGTCGTTGGATCGGCTGCTGTCTTGTTATACAACACGACAGGAAATTACAACACGGCCGTTGGAACCGATGCAATGGAAGGAAACCAGACAGGCTCATTTAATACGGCTGTAGGTTATCGTGCCCAATGGGGTGGGAATGCCGGAGGAAGTAATACCGCTGTTGGCTATGAAGCTTTACGGGTCAACGATGGCAATGTCAATTCTGCCTTTGGGCACAGTGCCATGTTGGGAAACACAACTGGCAGTGAAAACGTCGCCGTTGGGACTGCGGCACTCATAGGTAACACCACCGGTTCCTATAATGTTGCCGTGGGTAATGCGTCACTTTCTGGAAACATGACCGGAACTTATCTTACTGCCATAGGGACATATGCTAGCGTAGCTGAGGGTTTAACCAACGCGACGGCGATCGGCGCGAATGCCACAGTCAGTGCCAGCAACAGCCTGGTGTTGGGTAACAATGCCAACGTCGGTATTGGGACGTCAAGCCCGGGGGCATCAAATCTTTTAGAGTTATCATCAACATCTAAAGGGTTGGTACTACCCCGGATGACGAAAACTCAGAGGAATGCTATCGCTTCTCCAGTGGCGGGAATGATGATCTATCAGACAGATAACACACCAGGCCTCCGTGTCTACAATGGAACAAACTGGATGCGGTATACTGAAACAGCAGACTAAGGAATAGCGAGACTACTATGAAAACTAAAATCACACATATTATATTGGCATTGATGTTTTGTATCAGCACGGCATCAGCACAGCAATATTACCTGCTGCAGACTGTCAGCGGTACGGGAGGCGGATCGCATTCTTCCTCTGGTTCTTACGTCATGGATGCTACTGTTGGGCAGCCCGTAGTGGAAAAATCAAGCGGTGGAGGAGGAGGAGGGTTCTGGAACCAATATGAAGGATTAGAGAAGTTCTTTAAATCCGCATATGCTGTCAGCGACGGATGGAACCTCATCTCGGTCGGAAATACTGTCGGCGACTACCGTAAATCGGTTCTTTTCCCGTCAGCTTCTTCCGGCGCATTTGGCTATCAGGGTGCGTACATAGTAAAAGATACCTTACAGAACGGTAAGGGGTATTGGCTGAAGTTTCCGGGCAATCAGTTTGTCGAAATCACCGGAACACCAAGAGAGACCGATACGGTTACCGTTGTCGCGGGTTGGAACCTTATCGGGTCAGGATCGGGTTCAATCTCCACGGCGTCTATCATCCAGATACCATCGGGTATTGTTACCACGCAGTACTTCGGGTATAGCACAGGGTATTCTCCTTCCTTAACCATTGAACCGGGAAGGGGTTACTGGGTTAAGACCAGCGCAGGTGGGAAGTTAGTCCTGAATGTTCCTCCGGCATTTTTGCCCGTAGCAGCTCATACAGAAGCAGAAGAAGAGTTTTCCGGACTCAACCAACTGACGATTACACCGCAAGATGCAAAGGGAAGATCTCAGAAGCTTATGTTTGGAAAAGCGGTTCCCGGTAATGCCGAACCGGAAGCATACGAAATGCCTCCGGTGGCTCCCAAGGGCGCAATCGATGTCCGCTTTGCTACAAACCAGTTCGCGGAATTCTTCTCAAGTGAGAAGAAGGAAGTTCCTATTGCAATCCAGTCCAACGGAACTCCGTTGGAGCTTTCGTGGACATTGAAGGAGCAATCTGGTTTGAGTTACATCCTGGTGGAAAAGAAGGGCGAGAAGGTTGTTGCCGAGCATAAACTGAAGCCGGGTGGGAAGTTCGTACTGAAGAATACGGAAAAGTACAACTATTCACTCCGTGTGGAAGAAGTCCCGTCATCATATGCGCTCGAGCAGAATTACCCGAACCCGTTTAATCCTTCAACGGTTATCCGGTATCAGCTGCCTGCGACTGGCCATGTCACATTGAAGATTTACGACATGCTGGGCAGGGAAGTCAGTACGCTTGTAGATGGTGAATTAGAGGCGGGTCATCAGTCGGTAGAGTGGACAGCTGCTAATGTTGCAAGTGGCGTCTATTTCTACCGCCTGCAAGCCCGTGAGACAGGCGGACAAGCTGTTCAATTTACAGAAACGAAGAAACTGATGTTAGTCCGATGACGATTCCGCCGAATCCTTCCCAATGATTTTGGTGGATTCACTTTGCGGAATTGTCAAGCCGTCCTCTCTTGGCGGGATTAGTAAAAATAAGAAACTCAACCGTCTTCGGCACTAAACAATAGTGGAAGAACCGAAGGTGAACCGGAGGGCAATGTTTGTCCTCCGGTTGAGTTTTGTGCTCAAAGTGACCTCCGATTTCTACTTCTGTTTATCTCAGAAAGAAATCGGAGGTCTTGCATTAATCGTAAGGTCTTACGCCTCTCACCAGCGGGCAGGCAATCGGACTGGCTACAGACAATGCGGAATTGAAGATCCGCCTCTGCCGATTATCTAAAAATCAGATACAACATTCCTTCCTTTTTTGATTTCATCTCTAAAAATTTTACATTAACAGTCATTTTTATTGGCAAGTGACTAGTGTAATGGGTCAAATTCGTTTTGTATGAATCACATACAGGTCGCTCCTGACGGAGCTTTTATGTTTATGTTTTTTTCGTTTCTATAAACGGTTCGCTCCTGACGGAGCTATTGAGAAGTCGCATTGCGACGACCTGTTTATAGGAATAGAAAAAGAGATGAAGAGAAGCCCCATCGGGGCGACCTGTTGCTGTTAAATAAATCATAATAACTGTCTTACACTGTGTTGAATGAACTTATTTATTGTTTGAAAGGGTATCTTTGAAGAAGTCTCATGAAGTTGATTTGATTATCCAACGGTTACGGGTATTGGCAAATAATCTCTGGTGGAGCTGGAATCCGCGGGCTCAGTCGTTGTTCGAAAGTATTTCCCCTCTTACGTGGCATTCGTCCAACCATAACCCGATTGCCGTGCTTGCGCAATGTTCCGAAACGGAACTGCGGGCGCATATAGGCGATGAAGAATTTCTCAGGAAACTAGCTCCCGTGCTTGATGAATTTGATAAGTATATGCACCAACGGAAGTCCGCGCATGATCTTGTGGAGCATCCGTCACCTGCAAAGAAAAAGGCCGGACCAATAGCCTATTTCTGCGCGGAGTATGGCTTGCACGAATGTCTGCCGTTTTATTCCGGCGGACTTGGCGTTCTTGCCGGTGATCACGTGAAATCCGCCAGCGATCTCGGTCTTCCATTTGTCGGTATCGGACTCTTCTACCGCCAGGGATATTTTCAACAGCGCATTGATTCGAACGGATTTCAGCAGGAAAGCTATCCTACCACCGACCCGAATACGGTTCCTGTAGAACTTGTCAGGGATTCTTCCGGTAAGCCGCTGTTATGCAGTGTGACAATCGGTACAAGTGTTATTCACTTTCAGGGGTGGAGGGTCAACGTCGGAAGCTCGATTCTTTATTTGCTCGATACCGATGTGCCGGAAAACGCCGAGCATTTCCGTGGGCTAACCGCGCTCGCGTACGGCGGTGATATGAATACTCGCATCCGGCAGGAAATTGTCCTTGGTATCGGCGGTGTCCGCTTTCTGCGTGAGCTCGGAATTACTCCTTCTGTCTTTCATATGAATGAAGGCCACGCCGCATTCCTGACACTTGAGCTTTTGCGTGAGCAGATTAGCCAGGGGTTGACTAAAGAGGCGGCGGAAGAAGCAGTCCGTAAACAATGTATCTTCACGACACATACACCTGTTCCTGCAGGACACGACAGGTTCCCTGCGGACCTTGTCGAATTCACACTCCGGCCGTATGCTGAAACATTTAACATGACCATCGGAGAGTTGATGCAGTATGGCAATGCTCCTGCCCCACCGGAAAAAGCGGAATTTACCATGACCATTCTCGGCCTCAAACTGTCGCGCGCTGCTAATGGAGTGAGTGAAATTCATGGTGAGATTTCCCGGTTCATGTGGAAGGAGCTCTATCCTGATGTAAAAGTCGAGAAAGTTCCTATCGGTTATATCACGAACGGTGTTCATGTGCCAAGCTGGGCATCGAATGTTACGTGGGAATTCTGGGAACGGCATAATTCGCATAAATGGAAAGAACATCTCAACGATCCCAAGTTCTGGCAGCATGTATCAGATCCGTCCATCGTGTCGGATGAGGAAATCTGGTCGTTGCGGTACCATCTGCGGCGTCAGTTAATCGAGTTTATCCGCCGCCGCGCCCGGCATCATCACGCCTTCGGTGGAGTGAGCGGGGACGAAGCGCTCACGCATCTGCTGTCGTTTGATACGCTGACCATCGGGTTCGCGCGCCGTTTCGCGCCGTATAAACGCGCGCCGTTGCTGTTTTCCGATCCCGCGAAAGCGGCTGCACTTTTCAGCGATCCGCAACGCCCGGTTCAAATTCTGTATGCCGGCAAAGCGCATCCCAGAGACGGTGACGGAAAAGAATTTCTCCGGCAGATTTTCGGCGTGACGCACCAGCATCCTTTTTTCGGGAAAGTCATTGTTGTTGAGAATTATGATATGAATGTTGCGCGTCACCTGGTGTCCGGTTGCGATGTGTGGCTCAACACGCCGCGCCGTCCCCTCGAAGCGAGCGGCACAAGCGGCCAGAAGGTTGCCATCAACGGCGGATTAAACGCAAGTATCCTCGATGGCTGGTGGGCTGAAGCGTATAACGGAAAGAACGGATGGGCAGTCGGAAGTACAACCCAGGATGATCTTTCACCGGAGGAAGTCGATAAACGTGACGCCGAATCATTGTATCAGGTGTTGGCGAATGATCTCATTCCGATGTTTTATGACCGCGATAAATCTGGTCTGCCCAAAAAATGGATTGCCCGCATCCGTAACACGATGAGGACAATCGTGCCTGTGTACAACACTCATAGGATGGTTGCGGAGTACGATAAGAAGTATTACAGCGGAGTAAAGGACTAAGAGATAAAAAAGAGATGATGAGTATATGAGTATATGAGATTTACTCCGCGTCCTCTGCGCCTCTGCGGTGAAATCCTTACAGAGCAACTCCTGACTCTTTATCGAAGAAGTGAAACTTTGACGTGTCGAAGAAAAGCTCAAAGTTCTTTCCTGCTTCGGGGTGAACATCTGAAGGAATGCGGGACACAAATTGGTCGGCAGTATCGTTCATCTTAAAGTAAACAAAAATTTCGTTGCCTACAGGCTCTGTAACTTCAATCCGTACACTAACTCCAACCTGATTTCCCGACCCGGTCTTTGCCAGAATATGTTCGGGTCGAATCCCAAGTGTAAGTTCCTTTCCGACGCTGTTCTGTAATCGCTTTCCGTCCTCATTTGTAACGGGAAATTTGAATTTTCCGGAGACGTGCTCGAAAAACATTCCGCCTGAATGAGAAATTCTTCCTGTAAAGAAATTCATCGTCGGACTGCCGATAAATCCCGCCACAAACTGATTCGCCGGCTTATTGTAAATTGTTAACGGTGAATCGACCTGTTGGATTACTCCTTTATTCATCACCACAATCCGGTCGCCCATTGACATTGCTTCGATCTGATCGTGTGTAACATAGATCATCGTGGTTTGTAACTGCTTGTGCAGACGGGAGATTTCTGTGCGCATCTGAACACGGAGGTTCGCATCCAGATTGCTGAGCGGTTCATCGAATAAAAATACTTTGGGCCTGCGCACGATCGCTCTGCCGAGTGCTACACGCTGGCGTTGTCCGCCGGAGAGGGCTTTTGGTTTCCTGTCAAGCAAATCCTTGATTCCCAGAATCTCAGCGGCTTGTGTGACTCGTTGCTGGATATCAGGTTTGCTGTACTTCCGCATTTTCAACCCGAAGGCAAGATTATCAAATACCGTCATATGCGGATAGAGGGCGTAATTCTGAAACACCATGGCGATATCACGATCTTTTGGTGCGACATCATTGACTACAGTATTGTCAATTTTTATGGTGCCGCCGGATATTTCCTCCAGCCCGGCAATCATCCGTAATGTCGTTGACTTGCCGCAACCCGATGGTCCGACTAAAACAACAAATTCCTTATCAGCAATATCGATGTCTGCCGATGAAACAACTTTCACTCCATTCTCATATTGTTTTGAAACATTTTCGAGTCGTACACTGCCCATAGTTGAATCCAGAAGGTGAAAAGGTTGTAGTGTGGTCAAATATACTTACTCAAGCGGCTAATCTCAAGTTTTAGGAGAAAATAACATTAGATTTCTTGACTTTCGCATGAAAAATTTCTAATTTCATTCAAATTCATAACAAACTCCGGTGTCACGTCGCCTTCTTGTTATAGTTTTCTTCTTATTGTTTCCTCCTGTTGTCTTCTCGCAAGACTCGTCCAGTCTTTATTCTCACGTCCCCGAGTGGGCTAAAAAAGCAATCTGGTATCAGATTTTTCCCGACCGTTTTTCTAATGGCGACCGGATGAACGATCCCGTTATGTACGATATCCTTGGAAGCTGGCCGCATGAGCAGCCCAAGAACTGGCGGGTTTCAAACTGGACAGGCGACTGGTATAAGCTTCAACCCTGGGAAGCTGAGGACACTGCGGGTAACAGGGGGTTTTACTATCAGGTACAGCGGCGCCGGTACGGGGGGGACATCCAGGGAATCATCAACAAACTCGATTATCTTACCAACCTCGGTGTCAACGCGATCTATATCAATCCGATTTTTGAATCTCCTTCACTTCACAAGTACGATGCCGCGTATTATCACCACGTCGATGATAACTTCGGGCCGAACCCGAATGCCGACAAAAAAACGTTTCTCACGGAAAAACCGAATGACCCCCGTACGTGGAAATGGAGCTCCGCCGACAAGCTGTTTTTGAAGCTTATCAAAGAAGCGCATAAAAAAGGAATTCGTGTTATCATCGATGGGGTCTTTAATCATGTTGGATTGAAATTCTGGGCGTTCGAGGATGTGAAAAAAAATCAGGAAGCGTCTCCGTACAAAGACTGGTTTATCATAAAAAAATGGGATGATCCGTCGACACCGGAAAATGAATTTGATTATGGAGGCTGGAATGATGTAAAAGATTTGCCTGAACTCCGGGAAGATTCACTCGGATTACTCACAGGACCGCGCGAACATATTCATGCTATTGTGAAACGGTGGATGGATCCCGACGGTAACGGTGACCCGTCCGACGGCATTGACGGGTGGAGGTTGGATGTTGCGGAAAAGGTTGCCCTTCCGTTCTGGCGCGATTTTAGAAAATGGGTAAGAGACATTAATTCTGAAGCGTACCTTACAGGCGAAGTCTGGTGGGAAGATTGGTCAAATGATAAAATGTTCAACGCAACTCCCTGGCTTTCCGGAGATGCGTTTGATGCCGTCATGAATTACCGGTGGGCACGGGAAGTATGTTCCTATTTTATCGATAAGAAAAATAAAATCACTGCGGCCGATTTTGAACAGCATCTGGCTTCGCTGAGGACCGATTACCGCGATGACGTGAATTATGTCCTGATGAATTTAATGGATAGTCATGATACGGACCGGTTAACCTCCCGTATCGTAAACCCTGATATGAAATACGATCATCAGGTAGGACTGAATGACAATAGGGAATATAACATTCGCAAACCGTTCCGGGAAGAAACGCAAATACAAAAACTTATTGCATTATTTCAGATGACGTATCTTGGTGCTCCGATGATTTATTACGGCGATGAAGTCGGCATGTGGGGCGGGGACGACCCGGATGAACGCAAGCCGATGCTCTGGGCGAATTTCCGGTACGATGATGAAATCTCTCATCCGTTTGGAACGGTTCGCCCTACCGATAAGAACACAGCGGATTTAAGTCTTTTTAAGTATTACAAATCGTTAATCAGAATCAGAAAAGAACACCCGGCACTGCAGCTCGGAACGTACAAAACTCTTCTTACGGATGATGCCAATGACCTGTTTGTGTTTGTTCGTTCGCACAAGAGCGGACAAGTGCTTGTGGCGATAAATAATTCTGACAAGAGGCTCGATGTTGAAATTCCGCTTGCTGAATCAGGTGCGGCACAGGTTCAGCGCGAACTGCTTGAACGTAAGGCTTTTAAAGTGATTGATGGCCGCCTCCATTGCATTCTGGCGCCGAAATCAGGCAATATTTTTGAACTGAAATGAACGTG
Source organism: uncultured Chlorobiaceae bacterium (assembly GCA_964523395.1). Lineage (GTDB taxonomy): Bacteria > Bacteroidota > Ignavibacteria > UBA10030 > SZUA-254 > JANYJZ01. The sequence continues at coordinate 269,915 of CAZFXS010000001.1, forward strand.
TTGAAACGAGTAGTTGTTATTGCATCGATATTCCTTGGACTGTTTGCTTCATCATGTCAACGTGCCGCTGAGGAAGAAATCGCTATTGCCGGTAATGATAAAATTACCGCCGGTGAATTCAGCGAACGTTACACAGCGTATCTGAAGTCAACTTCATCGCGTGATAATATTCTTCTCAGGAAAAAAATCCTCGAGAATATGATGAACGAGAAACTTATGTATGCCGACTTACGCAGGCAGGGACTCGATAATGATGAAGAAGCCAGAGCAAAACTAGATAACATCAAAACTCAGGCATATCTCGTAGCGTTTGCGAAGTCGGTTACAGTTGATACAATGAAGATTACCGAAGAGGAACTGATGGATGAGTTCCGGCTCTATAAAACTAGGGTTGCCGCCCGGTATGTCTACGGTAAGACGCGTGCCGAAGCTGAGGACTTAAAAAGAAAGATTGAAGCGGGTGCCACGTTCGATCAACTTGCCCGTACGGTGTTTGAAGATCCCGGTCTGGCAAACAACGGAGGGTATCTCGGATTTTTCGGGTACAAAGATATGGAGCCGGAACTGGAAACTGTGGCGTTCTCTCTTCCCGTAGGAACCGTTTCTGATCCGGTAAAACTTTCGATGGGGTATGCCATCGTGAAAGTGGAACAGCGTGTGGAAATTCCTCTGGCATCCGAATATGATTATGAACGCGTCAGGCAGGAGCTTGCCCGTAATGTGCAGGAAAAGAAAGTCATGCGTTTGCTGTCAGAAACAACGCACCGCATGGCACAGGAACTCAGTCCTCGTTATAACGAACAAGCGATGAATGTCGTCTTGAAACAGTGGGAGTCGGTTCTTACAGTTCCGCAGTTTGTTCATGTATCAGAAATATCTCAAAACACCACCGGGGTTGACGAGAATACGACGCTCGTTTCATTTCCCGGCGGCGACTGGACTGTCAAAGCATTTATGGAAAGACTTGCCAAGACAACTCCCGGTCAGCGCAAACAGGTGAAATCGATGGAGGATTTGCGGGAGTTGATTTCCGGGCTTGCAACAAGAGACCTTATGCTTCAGCAGGTATTGAAAAAAGGAATTGATCAATCTCCTGAAGTAACGAAATCCATTTCAAATCAAACGCAGGCCTACTTCTTAAAACGATGGGCTTCAAGAGTTCAGGATACTGTCGGCACAACCGGATTTCCCGGGCACATGGTAACTGAATACTACAACCGGAACCGTAATTTATATACGCTTCCTCCCGAAATAAATGTTGCGGAAATATTGGTGAGAACAGAAGCAGAAGCGATATCTATGTTGAATCAGTTGAAACGGGGAGATGATTTTGCATCGCTTGCGCGTAAGAAATCCATTCGCTTATGGGCTGCGAAAAATGGTGGTGAGCTTGGATTTGGTTCAAAATCGACATTCGGTATTCTTGGCGATAAATTTTCTGATGCGCCGGTTGGTGCGTTAATCGGCCCGGAGAAAGTTGATCCGTATTTCGGTGTGTTTAAAATTCTTGCCAAAAAAGTAGGACGGGAAAAAACATTTGAGGAAGCAAAGGATGATGTTATAAGGGATATTTCATTTCTCAGGAAACAGGAAGTTTTCAAAGAAGCGTTGGCGAGGTTGTGCGCTAATAGCCGGTTGCAGATGTTTGAAGACAGGTTAGCAAATATTGCGATTCAGTGAACTTTTTTTGCAGAGGATGGTTATGATAAAACGAATACTATTTTCCGTACTAACATTAGTACTGCTTTTGCAGGGAACACTTTTCCCCGGAACAACAGGGAAGATAGCGGGAATAATTAAGGATACCCAGTCGGGTGAGCCGCTCTTCGGTGTGAACGTTCTAGTTGATGGCACAACGATGGGAGCATCGACAAATCTTGATGGCTACTATGTTATTCTCAACGTACCGCCCGGAAAATATAATATCACAGCCTCCGCTATCGGATATACAAAAAAATCCGTGCAGGGTGCGGCCGTGTCTGTCGATCTTACAACAACACTTAATTTTCAGCTTGAATCCACAGTGTTGGAAGTGGGAGAGGGTGTTGTTATCACCGCTGACCGTCAGACAATAAAAAAAGATCTTACCTCTTCTGAAGCGCGGATTGACGCAGATCAGATTGCCACTCTGCCGGTCTCCGAAGTGGCCGAAGTATTGTCTCTGCAAGCCGGAATCACGGTTGACAGAGGCGGCGGTATACATATCCGCGGGGGCAGAACGAGCGAAGTTGCCTACTGGGTCGATGGTATTTCGGTTTCCGATGTGTACGACGGCGGTCAGGCAGTGCAGGTTGACAACAACTCGGTTCAGGAATTGCAGGTCATCAGCGGAACGTTTAACGCGGAATATGGACAGGCGATGTCCGGCATTGTCAACATCGTCACTAAAGACGGCGATCAGCAATATAAAGGAAGTATTTCAACGTATGTGGGCGACTATGTAACTTCACATAACTGGAAGAACGACGGAAGAATTACATACGTTGGCGCGCAGGCTCCCACTGACAGAAAAGACGGAGAACTTTTTTACAATCTCGGTAAAATCCAACCGGCCGATAATTATAATATCGAAGGAAGCTTGAGCGGTCCGCTTGCGGGAGTAAAAGGGATGACGTTTTACCTTTCTGGAAGGTATTTCAGAAGCAATGGCTACCTGTACGGCAATCATATTTTTAATCCGAACGGCAGTGCGAATTTTGAAGTTACTCCTGATATTTTCGTCCTGGACGATGCAGGAAATATTATCGGCGTTAAACTCCCTGATATTCCAACCCCGATGAACGGCAGAAAACGGTTGTCAGGCCAGGCAAAGCTTACTTACCAGCTCAACGGCGAAATGAAAATCAGTTTAAGTGCGCTTGGCAGCAAAATCGATTACCGCGATTACAATCATGAATACACATTAAATCCTGACGGTGATGTCCAGAAGTTTGACCGCGGGTATAATTATTCCGCTCTCTGGACACACACATTAAACGGGACTTCATTCTACACTCTTAATCTTTCATTCTTTCAAAAGAGTTTCAGAGAATATCTTTACGCTGATCCGTTGGACCCGCGGTATATTGTTGATCCGGCTGTCCAAAGCAGGCCATCGGCCTGGGCGTTCAGAACCATGGGAACAAACTTGCATCAATTTAAACGAAACACGGAAACCCGTGTCGCGAAACTTGATTATACAAACCAGGTCAGCCAGCTTCATCAGGTAAAATTTGGTCTCGAAGGGAAATTGCATAGACTGTATCTTGAGGATTACAATGTAAGTCCGAACACAAACGGAGATTTGGTGCCTACCATTCCGATCAGAACAAGTAATTTGTATGAAGAGTACACAGAAAAACCGGTGGAGTTTTCAGCATATATTCAGGATAAACTTGAGTATGAAAGTATGATTGTCAATGTTGGCGTCCGGTTTGATTATTTTGATTCCAAAGGAAAAGTTCTGAATGACCCTGCAGACCCGAATGTGTATCTCCCGAGAAAGGTCGAGAACACAGGATTAACCCTGGAACAGCGATTACAAAAATGGTACAAGAATGCCTCTGTAAAATATAATGTCAGTCCAAGACTTGGCATTTCGTATCCTATCACCGACAAGGGCATTCTCCATTTTTCGTACGGGCATTTTTTGCAGATTCCTTCATTTATTCACCTCTATCAAAAACCTGAGTATAAGGTCACGACATCCAGTACATTGCAAGGTGTGTACGGAAACTCTGATTTGAAGGCTCAGAAAACCGTTATGTACGAAATCGGACTCCAGCAGGAAATGGCGGAAGATCTCAGTTTTGATGCTACATTATTCTATCGCGACACAAGAGATTGGGTGACAACAAGTCCTAGCATTAGTGTAGGAGATGCGGCTACGTCAACATCATCCTACACAACATATATCAACAGGGATTATGCGAATTCGCGCGGTGTAACACTCTCAGTGAACAAACGCCCGATTGATCTTTTGTCGTTTAATTTTTCATACACGTTCCAGGTTGCCGAAGGCGTTAACTCAAACCCGGATGATGAACAGGCTGCACAGCAAAATAACTCGGAGCCGGCGCGTACGTTAACACCTTTGGATTGGGATCAAACCCACACAGTAAATCTTACGATAGGCATCGGCAAAAGTGATTGGGGTGCCTTTGCGTTGGCACGATATGGATCAGGATTACCGTATTCGCCGGCGAATAATCAGGCGGAGAGCTCGGGTCAGGATGCTGTTATTGGTGTAAAAAAGAACAGCCGCCGACGGCCTGAAAACTATACTGTTGACCTCCGCATGTTTAAGAATGTGACACTGGGAAATATTAATGCAAGTTTCTTCGTCAAAGTCTTTAACCTGCTTGACCGGAGAAATGAAACGGAAGTATACGGACAGACAGGCCGTGCGACAGTCACTTCCGCGGCAATCGGAGCCTCTTCAGTTGAGAACAATGTGCAGATAAATCCGATTTCAACGTACTTGATTCGCCCCGACTATTACTCCGAACCAAGAGAAGTACAGGTCGGTGTCGAAATAAATTTTTAATAGGCAGTCATCACTAAATTGTTTTGAATATGAAGCGGACGCAACACTATGAAACGAGGAGATCTCTCATGAGAGGTATGTATCATTACCTGATTATTATACTGGTTGTATTAATAACTGAAAACGGCCTTCTTGCCCAGCAACATACACCGAGCACGGAACGTGTTGATCCGACATTGCGGCGCCGAACGGAAATCGACGGCAATAATGTCCGTACCAGCGTGTTTAATTTCGCGTTCTCCGGAAGAACCGGCGGAGGTCAGGGTGTTCCGTATGAGTGGCCGAAAAATACCGGCAGATATTACGTGGCGTTGGTGGCATTGCTGGTCGGCGGTGAGGTCGTCGATGATACAGGGCGAACAGTCCGCATCGTTGACCTTCCGGCATATCGGCAGAATCTTGCTACCGGCGGTGACTGGAATATGGGGCCCGTCCCCGGATATTTTAATCTGGAAACAGGAAAGATTGCCAAAAGCGACGAGCCGAATACCTGGCCTGAGTTCTGGCCCGATAAGCTTTCTGACCCCGGTGACCGCGGCTGGCGCGGAAGCTGGAACGGATATTTCGGTAAAAATCAGTTCAGTGCCGATCAGGAAATGTTTTATCGTGTCGGTGACGATAACTACAACAGATTTCTCTATACGCCGGATACAACAGACCTTACGCGAAGAGGCCTTGGTATTATTACCGATGTCCGTGTCATGGAATGGTCGCAGGTCTCCGTTGCCGATGCGGTCTTCTTTATTCAGGCAGTGAAAAACGATGGTACGAAAGAAATTAAAAAAGCAGCGGTAACGCTCTGGCTTGCCGACTTTGTGGGCGGCGATGGCGACTCTAATGATGACAAACCTGATTTTGACCTGATCCGGGATATAGCGTTCTCACTCGACAATGATGCGTTAAGCAGTAACCCCGCATTTCGCGGCGCGTTTGTCGGCGCTGCTGCCACATTATACCTTGAAACTCCGGGGAATGCCCAGGACCATATCGATAATGACGGTGACGGCGAACAAGGAAGCCCCCTTGTAACCGGGCCAATGCTTCTTGGTGAGATGCCCGGTAACCAGATTGATGATAACGGGAACGGTATCATTGATGAAGACTCAACATATATTCCATTCGGACAACAGGCCGGTGTTGGTTTTGCGGATCATATCGATAACAATGATAACGGTGAATCCGGCAGTCCGGTTGTAACAAATGACATGCTGAGCGGCGAAATAGAAAACAATGCCGCAGATGATAACCTGAACGGTGTGCATGACGAAGATTTTCTTGACATCGGAAAAAAATATAAAGACGGCATCGATAATAACGGTGATGGCGAACAGGGAAGCCCTGTCGTTACACTCTCGATGGTTGTTGATGCCGCTTCAAACAATGGAAAATTTGTCGTGAACTCCTCAATCACTTTGTATGAATTGGATTCTTCCGATGTCGGGAAAAAATATGCCGACGGAATTGATAACGATAATAATTTTATCGTCGATGAAGGGATCGATGAAGAAATCGATGAAATGGTTGATGAAGGGAGAAACGATTTCATCGACAATGACCATGACTGGAGCCTGTTGTCTGATGACGTCGGTTTGGATGGCGCCCCCAACACGAATGATGTTGGCGAACTTGATGGTAAACCAACCTCCGGGGTCGGAACTCCTTTCCCCGGCGAACCGAATATTGATAAAACAGACGTATCGGAAGCTGACCAGATTGGATTGACGAATGTTCAATATCTTGCTGCGGGGGCGATCGATTTCAGCAGAACGCCCGATGTTTACTTCTGGGCCGAGTTTATGATTCCCGGAAGCTTCGTCAACCCCGCGCAAATTCCTGTCGGTGAAAGCGATCTGTTTGTTTCATCCGGTGTTTTTCCTATGAAACCGGGACAGATCGAAAGAATCTCGTATGCGATTGTCTTTGGCAGTGCTATTCGCCAGGGAAATGCAACGGTAAGCGGTGCAAAAGACGATGCCATGGAAAAGCGTAAGTACGCGCAACTTGCATATGATGAGGATTATCAGTTTGCACAGGCGCCGATTGAACCGAAGCTCAAAGCTGTTGGTGGCGACGGGATGGTGACATTATACTGGGATAACGCCGCGGAAAGTTCAATAGATCGTTTTCTCGCCGGTGTTCCCGGTGCGCTGGCTCAGGACTTTGAAGGATACCGGATTTACAGGGCGACAGACCCTGCATTCGAAGATTCGCGCATTATCACGGATGCTAACGGAAGTCCCGCACCATGGTTAAAGCCGATTGCACAATTTGACCTCGTGAATGGCATCAAGGGATTTGATTCTTCCTTTCCGTTTAACGGAACAAAATTTGATCTTGGTCAGGACAACGGTATTGTCCATTCGTGGATTGACAGATCCGTGAAAAACGGACAGAAATATTATTACGCTATTCGCGCGTATGACAGAGGATACCTGCCGTTGAGAATTACCCCCGCGGAGAGCAATCTTAAAATTAGTATCGATAACGTCACCGGAGAAATAACAAACTTCGGGACCTCCGTGGCAATCGTTACTCCCGAGGCCTCTGTGGCCGGGTATATTCCCCCTGATATCAATGAAATCAAACTCATTACCGGCAGTACGACAGGGTTCATCGGGTATGATATTATTAATCCTAACCTTGTGCCGGATAATCATACCTACCGGATTACGTTTACCGATACGGTGATTCCCGGAGGCGCAAACGCGCCGGATGTTTTTAAAACAACAAGTTATACTCTTGCCGATATTACCGACGGTGTACCATATGATACGGTCATCAATCAGAGCACATTGCTGTTAGACAGTGACGAACAGCCGATGATCGACGGATTTAAACTTGTTATCCGTAATGAAAAATTCTTTGGAGTGAACCCTGACCGTTCACGTTGGAGCAGGGACAATATTTGGCCATATCTGTTCCAGCAGTGGAAGAGCGGGTTTACGATTGGGTTGCAGAAGCCGAGCGATTATAAAATTGTGTTTGGTCCGCTTGGTGTTGATACATCAATCTCATTTGTGGTGAGGCGTGGAAGTCCCGCATTGCCCGCAAAGCCTGTTAACTTCAAAGTATACAACACCAGCGAAAACCGTGAGATCGATTTTGCCTTTTTTGAACTCGACAATGCCGGCGGTGCCGGTATCTTCAGCGCGAGAAAAGCAACCACCGGCAACGTGAGTGATGTTATTATTTTTGTTGAACCGGATTTGAATGACAGCTTGGTAACGACATGGAGCACATCGGCAACCTTCGATTCTGCTCTAACCCAGCCCACGGACGGCGACACGCTGACGGTCGTTCTCTCAAAGTTATTCCGTTCAAGCGATGTCTTTGAATTCACAACCTCTGCGCAATATGTTGACCAGGCGGTTGCTAAAGCAGACCTCAGAAAAGTGAAAGTTGTTCCCAATCCGTATATCGTCACAAATGAATGGGAAGAAAAAAATTCCTACAGCAGTGGCCGCGGGCCGCGCGCGATTCATTTTAATCACCTGCCGCAAAAATGTACTATCAGAATTTACAATGTTAATGGCGAGCTTGTGACGACGATTGACCATGAAAGTGATATGCTTGACGGGTCCGCGACGTGGAACCTGCTCACGCGTGATAACCTTGCCGTGTCCTATGGAATATATGTCTACCATATTGATGCACCCGGTGTCGGTGAACATGTCGGCAAATTCGCAATCATCAAATAAGAGTATTAACAGAATGTGTGGCTTAATGAAAAGGAGAGTATCGTGAAAAGTAAATTATTACTCTGGGTACTGATACTTTGTCTGGTTGCGGGAAGCACGCAGTTGCTTTTTGCACAGGCAGTGACCAAAGTCGGAACGACGGCAGCCAAATTTTTGAGTATTCCTGTTGGTGCCAGGGCTGTCGGGATGGGTGGAGCGTTTGTGGCGGTATCAAACGACGCGTCGGCGATGTATTGGAACCCCGGCGGTCTTGCAAGACTGAAGCAGGCGGAAGTGATTTTCAGCCACGCTGATTGGATTGCGGATATCGATTTCAATTATGGCGGTGTCGTGCTTCCGGTGGCCGGCATTGGAACTGTTGGCCTGAGTTTTACCGCGCTGTCAACGGAAGAGATGGAACGCACGACGGTTGATCAGCCGGAAGGAACCGGCCAGTTTTTTTCTGCCGGAAGTTTTGCTGTGGCGCTTTCATATGGACGGAATCTTACTGACTGGTTTTCCATCGGCGGAAATGTCAAATATGTAAATGAACATATCTGGAACTCCAGCGCGACAGGAATCGGTGTCGATATTGGTACATTGTTTACTACCCCGTTCTCCGGACTGAAGTTTGGAGCGTCAATAGCAAACTTCGGCCAGAAACTTAAAATTACCGGCGATGATCTTCTCGTTCAGCAGGATATTTCAGGGAATAACGGAAATAATCCGAACATTAACGCGAATCTTTCCACTGATGATTTCGATATGCCGCTCATTCTCCGCATTGGTGTCGCGTATGAACCAATCACAACCGAAGACCGACAACTTATACTTGTCCTTGACGCCGTTCATCCGAACGATAACTCTGAAAGCATTAGTATCGGAGGAGAACTTACTGGGTTCAGACGCTCCATCTCGATCCGCACCGGCTATAAAGCGCTTGGCGCGAAAGACAGCGAAGAAGAGTTTACCATTGGTGGCGGCTTTAATTATAATATTGACAAAGGGTTACGACTCAAAATAGATTACGCGTATGAGCAGTTCGGCCGGTTGAGCAATATCCATAAATTTGCAGTTGGTTTGTTATTTTAATACTTTGTTGCGGTGTTTCCTATAAGTCGTTATTTTGCAACGGATTTGATGTAAAATTGCATTCATTAATTCACTGATACATGTAATTTATTATTAGGGGACCAACTATGAATAGATTGTTGATACTATTTTTTGTTGCCCTGATATGTTCATTTGCATTGGGTGTTTCCAGTAATACGGCAGTAGCCCAAAATGATGTGACATTTCAGGTTAACATGAGTGTGAAGATGCTTGAGGGGACCTTTCAACCGGACAGCGGTGATATTGTCCGTGTAGCCGGTAGTTTTAATAATTGGGGAGAATCCACAGATACACTTTCTGATCTTGACGGTGACAGCATTTATACCAAGTCTGTACCACTCGCTGAGAATGATACAGTGTACTTTAAATATTTAAAAACTCTTCGCGGTGGAAGTGACTGGGAAGGCGATCCCAACAGGATGCATGTTGTGACTGCCGGTGCGCAGAGTGTCACTCTCGATTATTTTGACAGAGATGATGTGTATACTCCTCCTACCACTGATGGACAGGTAACATTCCAGGTGAACATGAGCATTAAGATGCTTGAAGGTTCCTTCCAGCCCGGAAGCGGCGATGTCGTTCAGGTAAAGGGCAGCTTTAACGGATGGGGTGGGACTGATGTGATGGCGGATTTGGATGGTGACAGCATTTATACGGTTGAGCTTACCATTCCGCAGGGTGAGATAAATTATAAATTCTTTAAAACCTTGCGCGGCGGCAGTGATTGGGAAGGTGATCCAAACCGTAACTATACCGTCGTTGAAGGCGCTCAAAGTATTGCGGCTGATTATTTTGACCGTGATAATGTGTACAATCCCCCAACGTCTGACGTTCCTGTTGTCTTCCAGGTGGATATGAGTGTCAAAATGCTTGAAGGAACATTTATTCCAGACAGCGGAGATATCGTACGTGTTGCCGGCGGATTTAACGGCTGGGGCGCGTCGACCGATACATTGTTTGATGGTGACGGTGACAGCGTCTATTCCAAAGCTGTAAACATTGCCGAAAACTCAAACATTCTCTATAAATTTCTTAAAACTCCCCGTGGTAATTTAGAATGGGAAGATAATATCGGCGGTAACCGTGAGTTTACCGTGCCCGTTGGCGGCGGCGCTATTCCGATTGTCTATTTTGACAACGATGCGTTGGTCAGCGTACCTATCACTGCCAATATTAATTGGCAGGTTGATATGACTACCATGTCGATGCTTGGCTGGTTCCGTCCCGATCTCGGTGACTCAGTGCAGGTCAGAGGCGGTTTCAACGCATGGGGTGGGGATGTTATGCAGGAAAATCTCTTCTCACCAGGGGCATATGAATTTACAATGCCTTATTCGGGAACTTCATATGATGATCTTCCGCATAAATTCTTTATTGATTTTGATTCTATTTCCACTTCCACAAGGTTTGCTGTCTATACAGATGCCAATCGCGATGATTATCGTTATGACCACCCCGCGGAACGCGGCGACGGTAATGCGATATTCAATGTTGCCGAGGGCGGTGATATCCAGTCACCATTGCGGTACTTCAGCAGTATCAGCCCGAATGGCATCATCAACGAAGGCGATACCGTCCAGGTGACATTGATGGCAAATATGGGGCCCGCGACCCGCTATACTATTCCTCTTTACCTTGTCAACGATACCGTTAAGGTGGTCTTCCAGCAGGGTCTCTGGCTTGATGCACAGATCAGGAACCAGGGATCATTCGAGAGGGAACATATCATGACTCCTGTTACTCCCGGTGATTCAGTTTATCAGGTGACGTTCCTTGTTCTCGGTCCGACACATTACAATATGCAGTATGTCTATCGGTATATTGAACCAGGCGGCACAGTAGTTGTTGATCAGACAGGCGGACTTGGCGGCCAGTACAATTATCAAAGCCGTTACATTCAACCGGTTACCGGTGGTAATCTAGCGAAGGCTTCCGCTACTGCGTGGCCGCGTTATTACACCGCACCCACGGATGACTGGAAGAAAAACTCTCCGTTTGTTTCCGAAGTCGCGCCGTTTGACATTGTTAATGATGTCATCGAAGACCCGATGCGCGGTCAGCCGACGGCATACAAACTGACACAGAACTATCCTAATCCGTTCAATCCGTCAACAAGAATCCGCTACTCGATTCCCGAGGCGGCAAAAGTTACGTTAAAAGTGTTCAACGTGCTTGGACAGCAGGTTGCAACTCTTGTGAATCAGGAACAACCGTCCGGTAATTACGTCGCGTTGTTTGAAGCGGCGAAATTCCCGTCTGGTGTCTACTTCTATCGTTTGGAAGCAGGCAAGTTCCTTGATGTGAAGAAGATGGTGTTGATGAAGTAATCAGAGAGTCCGGCCGTTGTACGGCCGTAAGTTGGCGGCGACGTTTTCCTGTGTGAGAATGTCGCCGCTTTTTTATTGTTCGCGTTGGAGACGCTGCAGGAGGTCGTTCGCCTTTTTAAACCGGGGCTGCTCTGTTAGCAATGAACGGAGCTCCATGATGGCAAGGTCTTTTTGTTTGTTCCTGGCAAACGCGAGCGCGAGGAGGTAGGCGCTTTCAGCATGTTCCATGCTCAACTTTCCGATTGCAACCGCTTCTTTCAGGAGCTCAATCGCGCGGGCATTGTCACCATCATTCATTGCCATTGTCCCCAGCGTACGGTATGCAAATAGTGTTTTTTCTATGCTAAGTGACTTTGTGAGCATTTCTTTAGCCTCCTGAAGTTTTTGCTCTTTCACATACAATTGAGCAAGGACAAGATAAGCGGAGACATTGAGCGGTATTTGATTGATGAGAACCTTGTATTCTGACTCTGCTTTTTCAGGCATGTCGTTACGTGCATAGTACTCCGCGGAAGTAACATGTCCGGCTTCCCAGGTGATTTTTCCCTTGACAACGCGTTCCACGATTTCGTTGAGTTCACCTTTCGGCGGAGAATCCTCAGAATTTCCTGACTGCGTAAATGGCCATCCCGATATTAAAATTGATGTTCTCCGTTGCGCGCATAATTCGTCAAATTCCGTAAGAGGCTTTATTTTCCACAAGAGTTCATCGTGAATAGTATCGCGTGACTTCCATTCATCCTCAGTGGCAAATAGATGGTGTTTCTTCATGACATAGGCATATTCCTTTGCCATCAAAAAATAACCGCGGGAATTGGGATGAAGATGTTCCAGAATCAGGTCATGCCCGATAATTGAATCGCGGGCGTACTTGCGTAATACAGATTCGAGGTCAGCGACATACACATGTTCCGGCTCTGATGCTGTGTTTCGAATAACATCATTGAAATCACTGCTCGTTCGGAAGCGCAGCATATCAAAATCACGTGCTTTCTTGTATTCGTATTCAGATTCGCTTTTATGCCCAAGGCTGTCAAGAGCCTTAGCCAATCGGTAATGGGTAATTGCTTCAGTAGAATCATTTGCCAGAAGTGATCGGCAAATAACGATAGCCGAATCGGGATGTAAAGGAATATCGGAGCGGTGTAAAATTGCTCCGGACGAGTTTCCTGAGATGAAAGGTGGCATGTCCCTCAGATTCGAGACCTGCGAACTCAAGATAAGCGGGATATTATTTTTGACGCATAAGGTTTTTAGTTCATCAATATTTTTCCGAAATATCTCGAGTCCTTGTTGGTAAAGTTTGCTTCCAGAAGGAATATATTGCCCGCGTGCAAGACGTTCCATCATCGTGCCTTGCTCAGGTTCGTACGATTGCGGGAAGAAAGATGCTGCCGCGGCAAATATGTGTTGAGCAAGCTGAACAACACGAAAATGTACGAGTTTGAGATATACCTTCGATAGCCATCGCCCATATCCGGCTGATTCATGAGACGCAACTCCCAGTGCTCCATAAAATTCGTTATGGCCATCGTAAACAACGAGAAGATCCGGTTCGTACTCAACAAGTTCTTCCGCAATGTCATTGACGGTAAAACTGTTGGTTGCGGTCATCCCCACATTAATAATCTCGGCCCGTTTTTCGGGGAATGTTTTGCGGAGTCTGTCCCGTAAAAATGATGAAAAGGATCCACCGTATCCGTACGGGTATCCGACTGTTGTTGAACCACCAAGGAAAAATATCCGGAAGACGCCAGTGTCTTTTGGGACGCTGAAATAATCAGGTGATGTGCCTGGATTGAACTCTACGCGTGAAAAATACCTGGCCTTGACATCGGGGTTCATTACATGATAGGTTTTTCCGGCGATGACTTCAGTAGTGAAGAGTGACAAGTCAGGACCATACCCGAATAATCGTAAAATGATTTCCAACCCTAAGAACAGGACGAACGGAAGCGCAGCCGTGATGAGAAAGAATGCCCGTTTTCTTGCAGGAGTAAGCAGCGGCTGAGATGAAGTACGTTTGGTTTTTTGTTTATGGTGTTTCAATCTTTTGAAGAGAAAAGTGTGCGCAAAATTTTATCAATATATCATTTCCTGGTTCTTTTTCCAATCATTATGGATGTGGATTCCTTGCATTTCCCTACCGATTTTGCTACTTTGCTATCAACAGTCAATCGTTCGTGGTCATTGGTCAATAGTGTAAACGATGAAAAAAATCTTTGTTCTTCTTCTTGTCACTTTCCTGGCATACTCAATTCTTTTTTCACAAACTCCTACGGATAGTGTCACGATAACATTTCGGGCATATCAGTCTTCATCACCGACAGTGTATGTTCCCGGAGCTTTTAATGACTGGGGACCGAATTCAAGTGGTGTTATCTCTCCGGGCGCACCCTCTCAAATGACGTATGATGGAGGGCTGGCAGCATGGACGAAAACATATACATTTAAAATTCATGATCCCTCAGATTCACGTAGGAACCTTGGAGATTCGGTCTTCCAATATAAATTTAACCGCGGTGGTGCATCTTCCGGCTGGTATTCTGACCCACTCAATCCTGAACAAAACGCTGCCGACAACAACAATTCTGTCCTTCGCATGAGCAGGTTTTTCTGGTTTGAGTATTACGGGTTGGAAAACACAACCCAGGTAACAAGAATATCCGCCATGATCGGACATGCGAACAGTGATTCGATTACTTCTGTTTTGTTTAAAACTGCAGCTTCGCAATCGTCACCGCTTACCACGACGGATGTAACCTCTTTTTATAACCCGGTTACCAGAATTCTTGATTTTACGGCAGGCTTGCCTGTTGCCAAAACAAATTATTTCCGCCTCGTCGCCTTTAATAACCTCGGAGATTCCATCGTATATTCCAAAGGCGGATATGTGGTTTCAGTTATGCCTATGCCGTCGTATGCTCAGCATGCCGTCACTCTTCCTTCAATAGCATCAAACGACTCTGTTACATTTCGACTTAGAGTTTCGGGGAAATCATATGTTCTTCTTCGCATAGCCCCGCTCGGACAGCCTGTTTCGAATGCGACGCCTATCGTGATGCGCAAAGCCCCTAACCCGGCTGACTGGTGGATAAATGTTAAACTCGCCCCGGGAACATACGAGTATGTGTACGAAATCGAAAACGGGAAACAGATCTATGACCCGTGGGGAAGGTACGACGGCGTCAATGGCTCCCGCTTTACTGTCGGGCCGGAAGGACTAACGGCTGATAATTATGTCTGGAACACGACAAACTATCAGCGCCCGCCCAGAAACAAACTTATTATTTATGAGCTGAACATCGGTGAATTTGCCGGCGGATATTATAACAAGCCCGGCGGACAAGCAACGTTCGCCGATCTTGCAACGCTTCTTCCGTATTTTGATTCGTTAGGTGTTAATGCTTTGGAACTTATGCCCATAACGGATTATGGTTTACTCGGCCAATCTGGTTTTTCCTGGGGATATGATTTGAGCTCATTGCTTTCCCTTGAGCCTGCATACGGAACACCCGCTCAGTTTAAGGCACTTGTGGATTCAGCCCACGCTCACGGGATAGCAATTATACTTGACGTTGTCTATAATCACCTTAATGACCCGGCAGCCCTGTGGCAGATGCAGCCTGATGAAGTTGCTAATCCCTATTTCAAGAATGTTAATGATCTGAGACCCAATGAAGATAATATTGCATATTTCAAAGATTTAGATCATTGGACGCCCGAAACACAGGAGATTGTATATTCGGCATTAAAAATGTGGATTGATGTCTATAAGGTCGATGGGTTCAGGTATGATTACACGCAGGGGATAGGATGGAGTACCGCTGATACTACCAAAGGAATTCTCGGCTGGTCAAACAGGATTCGGAATGAATACAACGACTCTATTTATCAAATAGTTGAACATCTCCCGGAAAGTCCGGCACTTATTTATTATAGCGGGATAAATGCCGGCTGGCACGACAGCTACAGAGATGAAATATTCGATGAGGCTCGATACAAGAGTACTTCATTAACAGAGTTTGAAAATTTAATTATCGGTTTGGGGGCGTATCCCGGCAATGATTTGCCAGCCGTGCCCGCGACATACGCAAACAGGACGGAGCCTGTCAATGGTAATGTTAACCACGATGAGCAATCGTTGATTTATGAGATGACGAATTTTCAATCCGTGCCGCTCAACGAGGCTATCCAGCGCGATAAACTCTACGCTACATTTATGTTTACCTCGCTTGGCATACCGATGCTCTGGCAGGGTATGGAGTTCAGCGAACCGCGAGGCTGGAACGATGACGGGCAAAAACTCGCATACCGTCCTGTTGACTGGGACCTCTATGCGACGGTGAGGGGCCAATCGCATTATGAGTATTACCACAAATTGATTCAGCAAAGAAAATTCAATCCGGCTTTGTATAACGGTACTCTTCGAAAACTTTATCGATACGATACTCCGAAAGTACTGGTGTGGGGATTTGAAGATGCGGGATCAGGCGCGAAGGTGATGGCTGTGGCAAATCTTAGTAATGCCGAGAGAACCGTTTCAAATGTTCCCTGGCTTGAAACCGGGACGTGGTACGATATTTTTAATCAGAACCAGTTTATCGCTGCAGACACGATTATTGCGAGTGTGACAATCCCGGCGTATACTGCGGTGGTGTATTCCAATAGAAGCGACAGCGCGTTAGGGATTATTACATCTGTGGAAGAATATCGGAATTCTGTTCCAACGGAGTTTATGCTTTCTCAGAATTACCCCAATCCGTTCAATCCGGAAACAAATTTCCATTTTGAAATTCCTGCGGTGCAATCCGATATCAACAAACCTCAGGTTGTAAGTTTGAAAGTATATGATGTGATGGGCCGGGAAGTAAGTACTGTCATTTCCAAAGAATTATTGCCCGGATCATATACAGTTCCCTGGAATGCAGGGAAGCTGGCAAGCGGGGTTTACTTTTACCGTCTAAGCACTGCATCGGGAAGCTATGCAAAAAAAATGATGCTGCTGCGTTAATCAAAAATTACTGCCCGCACCATTATGTCAACAACGACTCACCTTCGCAATCTTCAGGAAGCAATTCGTTCAAAAAAGAGACCGGCTTCCGGGAACTATTATATTCCTGCGCTTTGGTTTTTTGATCAATCTGCTATGCGGAAAGAAACAAAAATCAACGTCGACCCTGTTAATTATTACTCTGAAACCATTCGTTATATACTAAATCAAAAAGCCGAAAAGATTTCTCACGGTGCTGGAGGGTCATGGACAAATAAGGCGGTCATTTATAACATGTTTGTACGTTCATCCACAGCCTTTGATCATAATCAGAATGGCAAGCTCGATTTACCTCTTAATCAGGATGGATGGAGAGAAACAGGAACGTTCCTCAAGGCTATTGCACTCCTTCCATATATTCGTTCGCTGGGTGTAAACACCATCCATTTGCTTCCGATAACATCAATCGGCAGTGATGGCAACAAAGGGTCGCTTGGTTCTCCCTATGCTATAAAAAATCCGTATGAGTTAGACCCAAATTTGTCGGAGCCCAATGTAGGTGTTGGAGTGGAAGAGGAATTTAAAGCATTTGTGGAAGGAGCTCACCATCTTGGAATGCGCGTGGTTGTTGAATTTGTGTTCCGCACATCAGCGAAAGACGGGGATTGGGTGAAGGAGCACCCTGAGTGGGTCTATTGGATTCGTAATGCGGTGGAAGACAGGAACCCGGGATCGCATGATGAATCAAAATATGGTTCCCCGGTGTTCACTCATGATGAACTTGAGAAAATAAAAGCATCCGCAAAACATCATGACCTGAACAACCTCATCCCCCCTCATGACGTCTACAGGGACATGTTTACCGAGCCTCCCAAGAGTGAAACCATAGAAAAGCAAAATGGCAGATATATCGGCAAGCTGCAGGATGGGATGGAAGTCAGGATTCCCGGCGCGTTTGCCGATTGGCCGCCGGATGATTCCCAGCCTCCGTGGGGCGATGTAACGTATCTTAAAATGTACGATCATCCCGACTTTAACTATATTGCCTATAATACGATACGAATGTATGATAGCAGGCTTACTCAAAGCAAATATGTCAATAAGCCGTTGTGGAAAGCCATCGCGGGAATTATTCCACACTATCAAAAGAGCTTCCATATCAATGGTGTGATGATTGATATGGGGCATGCACTTCCAATGGACCTTAAACACGAAATGGTCCGCCATGTCCGTGAAATTGATCCCGATTTTGCCTTTTGGGATGAGAATTTTTCAGTTTTAAAACAAAGTGTTGAAGAGGGATATAATGCTGTCATAGGTTACCAGTGGAGCGATCAGCACCACCCGCACAAATTTAAGGCAATGCTCCAAAGATTTGGGTCAGAAGGGTTTCCCATTTCATTTTTTGCGACTGCGGAGAGTCATAACACTCCCCGTGCCGCAGCGCGAAAAGGCGGCGTTAGGTACTCAAAATATGCCTGGGCAGTAAGTAATTTTTTGCCGGCCATTCCGTTTATACATTCAGGCTTTGAAGTAGGAGAAACGCTTCCGGTTAATACAGGACTTGATTTTACGGCTGATGATTTAAAGAAATATCCATCAGAAACTTTGCCGTTATTCAGTGAAGGTGCTTATGATTGGGAGAATCCTGAAAGCTTTACTGACTGGATCCGGAAAGTTGCGAATGTACGGTGTCAGTTCGAACCTCTTGTCATTGATTCAAATCCTTCAACATTTCAAGTGCTTGACGCCGGAAATGAGCATCTCCTGGCATTTCGAAGGCACAATGATAAAGAAAAGTCGTCATTATTAATCGTTGCAAATTCCGATATGGAGAAGGAACATCGTTTTTCATGTCCGGCTAATCAAACCTCCCAAAAACTGACTGATCTTTTATCAGGTGACGTTTTCATTGTTCACAATTCACACATCTCCGGAACATTATCTCCGGGAGAGGTAAAAGTCTTTGCCGAATAAATTCCTCCTGATATTATTTTTACTCGCCTGTATCATGCTTGCCTCATGCTCCCGGGTTGAGGATGGCAATCGCATAGTTATCTGGCATCAGATGCGGGTGGATGAACGATTGATTCTGGAAGATCAGATGAACAAATACATGCGTTTGCATCCTGGGATAAAAGTCGAGGCTATATACAAGGAAACCGAAGAACTTCGCTCCGGATTTATTATTGCAGCGATTGCCGGGCAGGGACCTGACCTCGTGTATGGCCCGTCCGACCAGATCGGACCATTTCAGGTTATGGATATTATCGATCCCTTAGAACAATATTTTGACATAGAGTATCTTGATTCTTTTAATCCCAAAGGGCTGACGTGGTACAAAGGACATCTGTACCAGATTGCCGATAAGCTTGGAAATCATCTCACGTTAGTGTACAACAAAAAATTTCTTACTGTCCCGCCGGAGACTGATGAAGAGTTGATCGATATAGGTCAGAGATTGACAAAAGATACCGATGGAGACGGTAAAACCGACCAATACGGACTTTGCTGGAATTATACTGAACCATTTTTCTTTGTTCCGTTCATGAGTGGGTTCGGAGGTTGGGTGATGGATGAGAATGGAAACCCGACGCTGAATACTCCGGGGACCGTAAACGGTCTTAAATTTATTGAAGAACTTCGCGATAAGTACAAAATCGTTCCTGCAGAAGCAGATTATAATATTGCCGATGCGTTATTCAAGGATGGTAAAGCTGCGATGATCGTTAACGGTGACTGGTCATGGTCTGGTTATAAGAAAGCGGGAATTGATATCGGCATAGCGCCATTACCGAAAATTGTATCAACGGGATTGTACTGTGCCCCGATGATTTCGCCAAAAGGATTTTCCCTGAATAAAAATGTCCCAGCAGAAAAACGGGCACTTGTGGTGGACCTGCTGAAATTTTTGATGGAGCCGGAACAGCAGCTTGCGACTGCTAAAGCATTGAACACGATGCCTACCCGCAAAGTCCTTTATGAAAATGAGTTCATCAGGAATGACGATATTCTCATTAATTCCCAGAAGCAAATTGAGAGAGGGAAGGCAATGCCTGTAGTTCCGGAATTGCGTGCAATTTGGGACTCAATGAGGCCAAGTTACCAGGCAGTCCTTGGTGGCGCTAAAACACCGGAGAATGCCGCGGCAGATATGCAATCGCTTGCGTTGAGAAAAATTGAAGAAATGAATGAATAAGACTTCTCAAAAAATATTCATCGCGCTGTTTGTTATTCCTTCATTTATTATTCTCGCGGCTGTGGTCTTCTATCCGTTCATTTATAACGTCGTAATTTCATTTTCAAATATGAACTTACGGCATATCAAGGACTGGCACTTCGTAGGATTACGGCAGTACATCAAGGTTTTTACAGAACCTACCGAGCCGAATTTTTATGTTATCTTTCTCAAAACAATAGTCTGGACCTTTGTTAATATTTTCTTCCATGTTGTTGTGGGCGTTTTCCTTGCCTTGCTCTTGAACCAAAAAATCAGAGGTAGGTCGGTATATCGTACATTTTTGATCTTGCCCTGGGCGATTCCGCAATTTATCGTTGCATTGACATGGCGGGGGATGTTTAACTACGAATACGGATCCATTAATCTCGTTCTTACAAAGTATCTGAGCATGCCTGCGATAGAGTGGCTCAAAAGTCCTACGGAGGCATTTTTAGCATGCATACTTACGAATATCTGGCTCGGCTTTCCGTTTATGATGGTTGTGGCTCTCGGTGCTCTGCAGAGCATTCCGCACGAACTGTATGAAGCTGCCGATATTGACGGGGCGACATGGCTCCACAAACTCAAAAATATTACGTTGCCGCTGATCAGGCCGGTTATGGTGCCTGCTATTACGCTTGGGATTGTGTGGACATTTAATAATCTGAATATTGTCTGGCTCGTCAGTAATGCGGGCGAACCGTCCGATCAAACGCACATCCTTGTCTCGTTCGTCTACAAAGCCGCCTTTAATTTGTACAGGTACGGATATGCTGCCGCACTCTCTATGGTGATATTTCTTATCCTGCTTGCGTTTAGTCTGACATTTATGAAAAGAGCAAAAGCCACAGAAGCAGCGTATTGATGAAACAATGCCGATGACATCTAAAAATAAAAAAACAGCGCTGAAGATAGTCACGCACATCGTGTTGTTAATGTTTGTAGTTATTGCAGTGTATCCTGTGCTTCAAATAGTGACGGTATCACTGCGCCCATCTGATAAATTGCTTTCCACATCGCTTGAAATTATTCCTGAGAATGCATCGTTCAGATCGTATATTGCATTATTTACCGAACAGCCGTTTCTGCTTTGGATGAGAAATAGTATCATTGTGGCGCTAACGGTTACGCTGACCGGGGTTGTGCTTGCGTCGATGGCGGGGTACGCGTTTTCAAGATTTTCATTTATTGGAAAGAAATTAGGTATACTTAGTCTTCTTGTCACGCAGATGTTTCCCGCGACCATGTTATTATTGCCGTTATATATCATGCTGATTCATTTAGGACTGATTAATACTTACACCGGAATCATTATTACCTATACAGCAACCGCATTGCCATTTTGCATATGGACAATGAAAGGGTATTACGACACTATTCCGACGAGTCTTGAGGAAGCGGCAAGGATTGACGGGTGTAACCAGTTTGAAGCATTTTATAAAGTTATTCTTCCGCTCGCGGCCCCGGCACTTGTTATTACGGGATTGTTTTCATTCATGACGGCGTGGGCGGAGTACATTGTTGCGGCGCAAATTCTTCAGGATTCAACATTATGGACGCTGCCGCTGGGATTAAAATCGTTTGAATCAAACATGTCTACGGAGTGGGGGTTGTACGGTGCGGCCTCGTTAATTGTGATGTTGCCTGTCGTTATCCTCTTCCTGCTCCTGAGCAAATGGCTTGTCTCAGGGTTGACGTTGGGAAGCGTGAAAGGATAATCCGGGTGTTATCTTCTTCCGAAAAAGTATTCAAGAAATACAGGAATCCTTGCTCTCCAGTTTGTCCAGTTATGGCCTTCGTTGTACGTTGTGAACCGGACGTGTCCGCCGTTTTTCTTTAATTGCTTTGATACGATTGAAGCCTCTTCTTCGGTATCACCGATTGTCCCGCTGTCAATATAAAATTTCCTCCCCTGTGCCGAAGCCCGTTTGGATAATGTGATAACAACGCTGTTTGCCTGTGTGTATGCAGGTGATTGTGCCGCCGCGTTTGTAATAAAATCCGGTCGTTGCAAAACAGCATACGTAGCGATCAATCCGCCCATGGAAGCCCCAACAATAAGTCGTTCTTCCGGCCTGATTGAAGCTGGATAATGTTCTTCAATATAAGGTGAAACTTCTTTCTCGACAAAATCGAGGTATGCATTGCTTGCCGAGTAATCCTGCATTCGCTTACTCGTACCTGCATCATTGTAATCTGTCCTTGGATCAATAAAAACGGCGATCACTGGCACTATTTTTTTAGCATCAATAAGATTATCAAGAATAATATTCATTTTACCGAGGGATAGATATTCGCCGCCATCAGTAACGTAAACCACCGGGATAGGTTTAGTGCGTGATTTCCCGGGTGGTGAATAAACAAAGACAGGGTGTGTTCGTTTGAGATAAGTGCTTTTTATCCACAGGGTATCAATGCTTCCTCGGCGGACGTTGGGTGTATATCGGGCCCACAAAGATTGCTGATATCCGGGCATCCAAACATCAGAATTCTCTCCATATCCCCCGGAGGCCTTACGGGCATTCAGTGGGTCCAATATCCATTCGCCGTCGACGCGGAGTTTATATTCCAGCCTTGCGGTATTCTGAAGAGTTTCCGTTCGGTAGAACAGGTTTGTTTGCGGGACTCTTTTCATTATACTGCTGTCAGGATTCCATCCGGTTTTTTCGTTCGGCAATGAAACTGTGTCAGCCTTTCCATAATATACAAAGTGAACATTTTCCTTTTCAATAATGGGTATGGATACCCTGGAAAGAAAATTGACAATAAGTTGAGATTTCTTACTGCTGTCGGGTTCTTCGCTAACCTGTTTCAGAAAGTCCGTAAAAGATTGAGAATACATGTTTGTGCTCATGGTAATCGCCAGGAAAAGGAGATAAACAATGTTCATATGTCTGTTTGATGTATGATTGAGTGATGATTCATCGGGCCACTGGCCAATGATCCTGCATTATTGTGGAATTTGATTAAGCAGTTTTTTGGCGTCAGTATTGTCCGGATTTATCTGTAGGGCGATCTGCAGGTTTCGTTTGGCATTTTGTAAATCACCGCGCCTTCCGTATGATGCGCCAAGAAAATATCTGAGCATGGAAAGTTCGTTCTGCTTCATTTTTTCTTTACTTTGTAATTCACTGCTGAATGTCAGCTCAAACTCCTGAATGGCCCTCTCAACATTATCTTTCTCAAAATAGAGCATGCCCAGCCGTACATGAACGAACGGTGAATTTTCCAGTGATAACGCCTTGCGGTAACTTCCTTCGGCATTTTCTGTTTTTCCCTGAATCTGGTATACGTCTCCGATCAATAACCACGGATAGTAATATAAGGGTACTACTTTTGTGACAGCCTTGTATTCACCGATTGCATCTTCGTAGCGTTTTTCTTTTGTGTAAAAAGATGCCAGATCAAATCTCGCCTGTGACCATGGAATGCGTTTATGAACATATTCCTCCGCGAGATGTTGTATCGGTGACGGTTTTACTGTTGTGCCGGATAAAGAGTCTGTGTAATTGAATGGCCATCCTTTGGTAAGTTGGGACACGCGATAACGTGCGACCGTAAGGTCAAATTCTGTGACTCCCGAATGTTGTTTCATTGAATTATCATCAAGGTCATTTTCCCAATGATACGCTGTACGTTCTGTAAGAATGTTGTTCTGTACTATCGTTTGGAAAAAGGTCTTCGAGAGTAAATAATAGCCGTCAAAATTCGGATGAAGATGCTCAAGCATCAGATGTGCCCCGACAATTCCATGTGGTGAAGCATTATCAAACGCACTATCGGCATCAGCGACAGGTACCCCGAGTTCTTTGCATGTATTCCGAATGATTGTATTGAACTCTCCCGAAGCTCTGAAGCGGAGAGCGTCAAGGTCACGCGCTTTTTGGTATGATATTTTTGCCTTGGAGTAATTTCCAAGCGTGTCATAACATTTCCCTAATCTGAAATAAGCGTCCGCCTGCATGGAGTCAAGAGCTATGGCAGCGGTATACGATGTTATTGCTTTTTCAAAATTGTTGTTATGTTCCTGTGCCCGCCCTTCCTGGTAGAGTTCATTCCACGTTGCCTGAGTTGCAATACTCGTGCCCGGGGAAAATGAAGACTGGAGCGGGTTCTGGTCACGGATGTTACTTGTCAATGTGCTGAACAAAACCGGAATGTGATGATCCTGTGCAACTGCAATGATAGCGCTGAGATTATCTGAAAAATTCTTTTTTGCCAGCAGATATTCGGTGCTTCCGTAACGTATTGTTTTTTCCCTGACCATCTTTGCCATCAATGTGGATTCAGTTGAGGGCGATGTTTCGGAAGGAGTTGCTTTCAACCAGGATAAAAAGTCACGTAATGCCATGACAGTCTTATATCTGCGAATCGCAAGATAGGTTTTAATGATCCACGGCGAATTGCCGATTGATTCAGTTGAGCCGACACCTAGTGCGCCGTAAAATTCATTGTGTCCCACATATACAACAAACGCATCAGGTTGATAATCGACCAATTCTTCGATAAAGTCCAAAACTGTAAAGCTGTTAATGGCGGCAAGGCCGGCATTAATGACTTCAATGTTGTATTGGGGGAGTAAAAGCTGAAGTCGATCTTTCAGTAATCGGGGTGCCGTGGCATTGTAATCAAATGGATACCCTGCCATTGTCGATTCACCCAGCATGAAAATTCTCTTGGTGGTTTTCTGTTTTTGTATTTCAAACACATCATCGTATGGTTCGGGGATTGCGATTCCTTGTTGGGAAAAGTAACGCTGTCCCACCTTACTATTAAGTGTATACCATTCTTTGCCGAATGCGTGTTTTGTCACCACCAAATCCAGCGAATCGCCGTAATGGAATGCCTGAAGAAAAAACTCGATAAGAATGACGAGAAGAAAGGGGAAAAGAAGAGTAACAGCCCAGAAGAACTTCTTTCGTCCGGGAGAAATTGGATTTACTGTCTGCGTCGTCTTTTGTTTATTATCCAAGGTTGAGCACTGTTTGATGGGAGAATATAGAAAAAATTCTTGTTCTCTGCTATAACTGAATATTTTAATACGCTTAATTGATTTTAATGCCGCTTTTCGATAATATTTTTGAGAGGCCTATGTTGAATAATTAGGATTTCAGTGAAAGATAATTTTTCAGCCCAATCATACGAATATCAGAAATTTCGCCCGGCCTTTCCCGGTGAAATGATACAGGAAATCATCGGATTGGTAAAAAATAGAAATTTGGCTTGGGATTGTGGCACAGGAAACGGACAAGTAGCCGAATTGCTCTCTCCAATGTTTGAAGAAGTTATTGCTACCGATATCAGCGAGAACCAAATCAGGCATTCGATTAAAAAGAATAATATTGTCTATAAAGTTGAAGCAGCGGAGAATCCTTCTTTGAGGAAGAATTCGGTAGATCTAATTATCGTTGCCCAGGCGGTACATTGGTTTAACTTTAACCTTTTTTATAAAGAAGTAAACAGGATTTTAAAACAAGAGGGTGTGATTGCCCTGTTAGGATATCCGTTACCCTCCGTATCCCCCGCTATCGATACGGTTATTCATCATTTGTATAATGCAATTTTGCACGGATATTGGGATAAAGAAAGAATGCATGTTGATGAAGAATATCGCACTATACCTTTTCCGTTTCCGGAGGTCTATCTGAAGGAGTATGTGATGAAGTACCAATGGACCTTCGGTGAGCTTATTGGCTTTCTTGAGACTTGGTCAGCCGTACAGCATTATCAACGATTGAACAATGATGACCCAGTTGAATTAATAAAAAAGGATCTGATGGGTAAGTGGGGAAGTAATGAAACTCAGACCATTGTTTTTAAGCCATTTGCCAGAGTGGGAAGATGCTCAAAGTGAGATATTGATATTAAAAAAATAAATTAGTATCTTTTCTTTGTCGTAATATTTTCACTATCACATTCATTCATTTCAATGGAGGCTTGTAATGAAAAACGCATCACGTATTCCGACCCATGTCATTTCCCAGCACATCTTTTTTATTCGCGGACAGCGAGTCATGATCGACAGAGATTTGGCTGAACTGTATGGTGTTGAAACAAAATATTTGAACCGGCAGGTGAGGCGCAACCGTGCCCGGTTTCCCGAAGAATTTATGTTTCGATTGACAGTAAAAGAGAAGAATGAACTGGTGACAAATTGGCACCGGTTCTTCTCGCTGAAACATTCGAATGCGCAACCATACGCGTTCACCGAACATGGAGTTGCCATGCTGGCTTCAGTACTGAATAGTAAGCGTGCAATAAACATGAGCATTCTTATCATCAAAGTCTTTGTGCGTATGAGAGAAATAGTTTCAAGGCAAAAGGAGCTTGCTCAGAAAGTTGAATTGTTAGAATTAAAGGTTGGCAGGCATGATTCGGAACTTCGTAAAATTATCGCAGCAATCCGTCATCTCATGAATACACCAAGACATCCACTGGAAGAAGAACAACAAAAATCACGTAACCCAATGGGGTTCAGAGTCGAGGAGCCTAAAGGTCAATACGTAGTAAAGGGGAGGAAAAACAAATGATTGCCGGCTTGTACGGTTATGAACAAAGTTCTTATATTTTTTTTTGAAAAAGACTAAAACTTTTGTATATTTGGCCTGTTTCATTGGCATTTTCCCCGTTATGACGGGAGAGCCCGTAGCTCAGCTGGTAGAGCAACGCCCTTTTAAGGCGTGGGCCGTGCGTTCGAGTCGCACCGGGCTCACCAAGAACAAAAACCCCTCATATTTACCGCTTTTTGCTTTGCATGCGCGAGTGGTGGAACTGGCAGACACACCATCTTGAGGGGGTGGCGCCCGGAAGGGCATGCGAGTTCAAGTCTCGCCTCGCGCACCAGATTTGTAAGAAAATCCTTGACTTTTACCCAAAATGAGGATATCTTTACACCAGTAATTAAAGGATGATGATGCGTTATCTGCTTTTCATTGGTGTTACAATCTTCGCATTTTTAACTTCAGCGTACGCTGAGATTATTAAGTCAGGATCGCTTCAGGCAAGCAGTGACGGCGCTAATGTTACGCTTCGCTGGATTACGGATGACGAAAGCGGCATCCGCAGGTTTGATATCCAAAGACGATCAGGTGTCGATGGTGGTTTCTCTACCATCACGTCTCTTGATCCTAAGGGTCCTTCGCTTTATGAATTTGTTGATTATTCTGCTTTTCTTAAAGTCACCACATTATATCAGTATCAGGTTGTGGTGTATTTTAATGATCAATCGCGGCCGCCGCAGATTTTTGGACCACTGACCGTATCCCACACTGTTTCAGGCGTGCGAAGAACTTGGGGCAGTATTAAATCGATGTTCAGGTGATTGACTGACAACAATATGTTGTATGAGTTTTTTCTTTAAAGAGCGAATGAAAACATTCGCTTTTTTTTTGTTGTAACTATTAATGTTCATTGAAAAAAAAATTATTCTTGCGTCCGCTTCCCCGAGAAGACAGGCATTGCTTCGGCAGGTGGGTTTTCAGTTTGAAACTTATGCGAGTAATATTGACGAAGATTCAGTGACTGGGCCAGACCCCGAAACTGTGGTTACGGTATTATCTCGGGAGAAAGCGAAAACCGTGGCCATGTCATTTCAAGATGCGCTTATTGTTGGGGCGGATACAATAGTCGTTTTGGATGGGGTAATCCTCGGGAAGCCAAAAAATCATATGGATGCCACGCGCATGCTGCAATCGTTAAGTGGAAGAGAGCATGTGGTTTATACCGGTTTTACTATACATGATCGCCCATCAGATAAAACGGTAACGGCATATGAAAAGACTACAGTGACATTTCGTTCGTTAGCACGTGATGAAATTGAGGAGTATGTTCAATCAGGTTCACCCATGGATAAAGCCGGGGCGTATGGTATTCAGGACGATTACGGAGCGTTATTTGTGGAACGGATAGAAGGATGTTTTTATAATGTAGTCGGATTTCCATTGACGAAGTTTTATCAGACATTATTGAAATTTCAACAAGAGATCTCCCATTAATAGGAATACCATGAATAGAAAAATCAGAGTTCTCATCGCAAAAGTCGGACTTGACGGGCACGATCGTGGAGCGAAAGTAATTGCCGCGGCTCTCAGGGATGCAGGAATGGAAGTTATTTACACAGGCTTGCGAAAAACTCCCGAAATGGTTGTTGAAGCCGCATTACAGGAGGACGTTGACGCCATAGGAGTAAGTCTTCTTAGTGGTGCACATATGACTGTTTTTCCTCGTATTCTTTCTATCATGAAGGAAAAGGGAGTAGGTGATGTTCTCCTGTTTGGGGGGGGCATCATTCCGGCAGATGATATTAAATCCCTGAAAGAAATGGGTGTCGGAGAATTATTTACGCCGGGTGCATCAACAATTGATATAGCGGCCTACGTAAAAGACTGGGCCGCAAAACATAAAGCTCACTGATCGTCTTCATCGCTGTCGGCTTCCTCAAGTTGGATGCTCAATTCCTCTCCCGGGCTGACTTCTTTTCTGCTTTGTTGTTGGACATAGCTTCTCGTCACGACGATGTGAATTCCTTTTCCTGAAAAGGGAAACAGGTCATCTACGGAAAATATTGAACGAAAGTCTTGTGGAGTAAAAAACACTTCGAATTTCTTTGCCAACTCCTGAAGCCGCTTCAGGTAAAAAGCGACATTTTCATCCGGAGTATTCGGATCCCACTCATCCGCATGTTTGCAATGTTCAAATACTCTGACATTCGCGTCGCCGCCGGTGATATAGTACGAGATCCGGTCACCCTGCCGCCAGTTCAATCCTGAATTCAACGCCACCTCATAACTTGCCATCTTGTTTCGTTTTCCCGCATGTACCGCATTGCTGTATTCAAGGATACTTTCTTTAAGTGTTTCGGAACGGGCGAAATCAGAAACCGAGAGGCGGTGTTCTGATATATCATTGTAGAGATTCACATACAGGGTGTGGATAGCATCGATATTTTTATTTAGAAGAGCGTCAAGGCACTGATGGACAAAATTCTTGCCGAATTTTTCCATGCTTCTAGACGTAAGCGAGGACCCTTTTACCTTGATCTTATTCGAATAATCGAGCAATGCATAGTTTTTCTTTTTGTAACTCAGCATTGCTTTATATCTGCCGTTTATAGCAAGGTTGATTCCCTGAGGTAATTCCTTTGCAATCGCAGCGACAAAACGTTGTTCTTCCTCCTCCGTTCTGATTGTACCTGGTGCCGAGAAAAATATTCCATCCGTGTCAACCTGTATGACGTCTCCCTGCCTGTCAGTAATTGCTGAAATTAACCGCCGGAGGATTTCCTGCCCGGTTATGGTTACGGCATCTGCCTTTTTTACGTCGTTAAAAAGTGCCCTGTTGTATCCCAAATAACCGTAGAATGAATTGATGAGAATCTTGAATGCCGATTGGAGTGCGTCAAGTTTACTTCTAGGATGAGGATCGTTGGCGGATTTCATTTTTCGTTTTGCGTCTAGTCTCATCGCTGTAAGATTTTTTAACAATGAGAGAAAGACGCCTGCTGTTTCTCTTTCGGGCGCAATCGCCCTTTCTATCATAATTGAGGGATAAAGCGATTCCACGTCAACGTCAATAACATGTTCAACCATGCCGGTAATAAATATATCGGTATATCCGCCGGTAGTTTGAAGCCCTGGTTCAGGTGACGGAACGGAGTGTTTCTCACGTACATATTCGCGCAGAATCAGCGATTCAATCTTTGCCGCGGATCCCATTCTTGCGACTGTGCCGAAATTATACGGAACCATTTGCGACATATAAAAATACGTCGGCAAAAGAAAATCGCTGAGCATTTTAGTTTCATACACGTCGTCGAGTGCATACCGGATGAGCAGATCAGGTTCGTTGTCCCAATACCAGGATATTTTTTCGGGAGCGATATAAATCCGGTTCTCACGTACGAACCCGAAATGCCGTGCGGCGCTTTTTAAGCCGTAACTGTCAAGCGACCGTTTTGAAACATCGTAAGACTGCAATAAAAGCCAGGTGTCAATGATATGCCTCCCGGCAATCTCAAAGCTCATATAATCAACAGAGCGCTCCGCAAACGCTGTCCTTGTTTCGAATGAACGGAGGGTGGAACCATCTCTCCCGATGGCAAATTCAACGCCTATGAGTTCACATCGTTTTAGTATATACGGGAGGTCAAAATTATAGATATTATGCCCCTCGATGACATCGTAATCATGGCCGTTGACAATGGTTATCAGCTCGAGAAGCATTTCCTTTTCAGTTGAAATCTTCCCGCTGATGGCGTGTTCCCACCCCCTGTTGTCCGAAAGCGAAATGACAATGATGCGGTCTTCCGGTCTGTTTGCGTTACTAAACCGGTGTCCCTGTGCCGTGTAGGTCTCTATATCAAGCTGTAGACGGTAGAGATGATCGAATTCCATTCCTTTAAATAACGTTCGTCCGGTTTGCATCAGAAATTGTGAAACTGCATCGGGGCGCAGATGGAGGAAGGGAAGCTCTGCGTAGGACTCAACTTTGGTTTGGGTCTGAATAGAATATTGCTCGATGATAAAATGAATCGCGTCCCACATATCCGCCCAACGTGTGAACGCACAGATATATTTATAATAATTATTCCCTGATAGCTCTTTGATCCAATGTTTTAGCGTGAAGCCTTTGAGGTAGTCAGGAGTGGAAAGGAAAAAGAAGGGAAAAAAATCAATATCCTGCTGCGAAACTGAATCAGCCATGCGGGTATAGACCCGCATGGCATGTTCACCCCGCTGATGGACTGCTACGATTCGTTCTTCGTTATTGTATCCAAATAATATCGGATCCATCAGCACGGCATACGGTTATTTCGATAACTTTTCCATGAATGGCTTGAGAATGTCAATCGGAACGGGGAAAAGAATGGTCGAATTCTTGTCGGCCGCTATCTCTGTCAATGTTTGAAGGAACCTGAGTTGCAACGCAATTGGATTTGAGGAAATAACTGCAGCAGCGTCTGAGAGTTTTTGGCTTGCCTGCATTTCGCCCTCGGCATGCACGATTTTTGCGCGGCGTTCACGCTCTGCTTCTGCCTGGCGTGCCATTGCGCGCTGCATCTCAATCGGCAGGTCAATCTGTTTCACTTCGACATTGGATACCTTGATTCCCCAGGGTTCCGTATGTTCATCGATGATAACCTGGAGCTCTTTATTGATTTTATCTCTTTGTGCGAGAAGCTCATCCAGTTCAGATTGTCCGAGAATACTTCGTAAAGTGGTTTGAGAAAGCTGAGAGGTGGCAAAAAGGAAATTTTCAACTTCAACAATTGATTTTTCGGGCTGAACAACCCTGAAATACACTACGGCATTGACTTTAATCGATACGTTATCCTTGGTAATAACATCCTGTGGCGGTACATCCAGCACCACAGTGCGCAGACTGACTTTGACCATCCGGTCGATAATCGGTACCAGGAAAATAATACCCGGGCCCTTTGCGCCGACAAGACGTCCTAAACGGAAAATAACACCTCGTTCGTACTCCCGTAAAACGCGGATTGCGTTAAAGACAATGATTAATCCGAAGAAGATGAGCAATAAAAAAAATATTGAAAATTCCTGCATGTGTTCCTCCATGATTTACTGTGTGTGGATTGGTCTCACTTTTAACGTAAGATTATCAATTTGTTCTACAAGTACTTTACTTCCTTGAAGAATAGTTCCTTCCATTGAAACGGCCGCCCATATTTCTCCATGAACTCGGATTTGCCCGTCGGGATGAAGATCAGTTATTGCGGTCCCGCTTTCACCGATGATACCCTGGGCGCCGGTCGTTGGCTTTCGCCGCTGAGCACGTATTCCCATGCCAATGACGGCGAGGAAAAAAAGAGCGGAGAAAGCAACAACGAAAAGAATGACTTCCCATGAAATCGCAACGACATCGAGAAAAGAATCTTGTTGGAAAAGCATGATTGAACCGAGTCCCAGTGCGATGACACCCCCAACGGTAAGCATCCCATAACTGGTAATTTTGATTTCAAGAATGAATAAAATGATTCCGACAATAATTAAAGCTACTCCGGCATAATTAATCGGTAAAGTATGCATTGAATACAGGCCAAGAATGAGTGAAATCCCTCCAATAACACCCGGAACAACAGAGCCGGGATTATAGAGCTCAAAGAGAAGCCCGTAAATTCCGAGCATCATAAATATATAGGCGATATTCGGATCGCTGATGATATCCAGAATTTTTTGTTGAAATGACTTCTCGGAAGTAATTACGGCAGCATGTTTTGTTGAGAGTGTTTTGGAACCGCCGGTAACCTGAACCTCTTTGCCGTCGATACTGTCCAATAGTGCGGTGATTGACGTGGCGACAAAATCGATAACATGCTTTTCTCTCGCTTCAGTTTCGGTGATGGAAAGGCTTTTCCTGACCGCTTTTTCTGCCCATTGTGTGTTTCTGTTTCGTTTTTCGCTGATAGTTCTGATAAATGCCGCGGCGTCATTAGTTGTTTTCTCCATCATAATCGAATCCGGCTGATCCCCGCCGATGGATACGGGATGCGCTGCGCCGATGTTCGTTCCCGGTGCCATAACAGCAACATGTGCCGCCATTGTGATAAACACGCCTGCGGACGCAGCCTGCGCGCCACCCGGTGCGACGTATATGACGATTGGGACAGATGAACCGAGAATATCAGAGACAATTGTCCTTGTGGATTTAAGTAACCCGCCGGGGGTGTTTAATTCAATGATAAGACATTCTGCTTTTGCGCTTGCCGCTCGCTCAATTTCGGAGTGAATGTAATCAGAAGTTGCAGGGTTTATCGCGGCATCGATATGTATAACGTGAACAATTCCGGTTTGGGCAAAAAGGCTGGAAGTCCAGAAAAGGAGAAAGAAGACAGCTTTGAATTGCTTCACCATAAAACCGCAAAAGAAGTGGAAATGAAGTGACTGCCGCTATAAAGTAACGAAAAAAGGAATGTTTGGCAAACTGCCGAAGTCGGCAAAAATGAATAGATTACAGCACAAACCGTATTCCGCCGTTGATTACTCTTCCTTCCAGCGGAGCGTATATCGGAATTCTCTGAATTGATTGATTCGACATTGTTGTCAAAACAATTGGGTTGAATCGTGTTTGCCTCGTGTCGAAAATATTTTCAAAATTAATAAACAGCCGTAGATTCCCAAGTCCTTTTTCGGCGATGATCCCTGTAATCCAATAAGAAGGGGATTGATTTAGGAATGGATTTCTTTCCAAGCGCTGGTGTCCTGTCCAGTAATTTTCAATACCAACTTTCATATGTTCTTCTTCGCTTTCCCAGAACATTACCGCGCCAAAAGAGTGTCTGGGGTTTAATGCTACCTCTGCCTCGGAATTTTTGTCTGTCTGTGATGCATAAATATATGTATAGCCGAGAGAAAGTTTAAAATCAGAAAGACTAAGCTTCGTTGAAATTTCTCCGCCGCGGGCCATTGTCGCTCCTGTGGCGTTCCGCAGAAAAATCACGTTCTGCTGAAGCGAATCTTCGTCGGCAATGAGAGCGTGGTTCAGTGAGGTTAAGTAAAAAGCGATGTTGATTGTAATTCCGGTTTCTCCAACCATGGTTCGCCAATTCACGTCGGATGACGCGCTGTAGGCTTTTTCAGCTACCGCGTTGTCGGCGAGGTGGATATTGTTAAAACCAACTTCTTCAGCCTCCTCGACAAAAATCGATGGAGCTTTAAACCCGGTTCCTCCTCCGGCGCGGATGGTCAAAGTATGAGTAGGCCGGTACATAATGGAGGCTTTCGGAGTAAAGAAATTTCCAAAACGATTGTGAAAATCTATTCTTCCGCTGACAAGCGCTGACCAATATTGATTCAATGTAATCTCATCCTGAGCAAAAAATCCTGCATTAGTATATCGGTAACTTTGGGGGGCATACATCCGGGGAGTTCTGTCGGAAAAAACCTCATTGGTATACGTCGCGCCACCTAAAAAAGAATGCCTGTTAACCCGATGTTCTTGTTGGATATCCGCAAAATACATTTTCTGGTCTCCGATGAATGAACTGCCGTCATAAAGCGCATTTCGCCGGTAATGCGTTCCGGCAAGCTTTATTATAAATGCATTATTGTCATCAATTGTCCATGAAAATTGAGTTGATAAATCAAACTTGTTCGTGTTAATCTCTTCGCGATACACCGGTAAGGAAGATGCCGATGATGGCACAGTGTGAATGGTACCGCCGGTTCGTTGCTCGGAAAGTAATCCGAATTGGAATCTTGCCTCCACGTTATCGGAGAAAGTGTAAATAATTTTCGGCGTAAATGAGAATCGTTCAAATTCGGCGACATCGCCAAATGAATCATTATCGACATCAAACAGCTTCTGTGTATTGCGGCTTCCCATAAGAGTTATTCCTAATGAGTTAAATCTTGAGGAATAAAATGCCGCACCATCAAATCCTTCCTGCGTTGTGGCGTTCATAAGGGCGGAGAACTCGGGGTGTTCCTGGGGGTCTTTCGAGATAAAATTTACAGTCCCGGAAATCGCGTTAGCCCCGTAAAGGGTTGATGAAGCTCCTTTAATGACCTCAACCTGTCTGAGGTTCAACGGGACCAGTTGTGTAATCCCGAATCCGGAAGAAAGGCCGCCTAAATTAGGGATGCCGTCGCTTAGGATTTGCGTGTACCGCCCGCTTAGTCCCTGTATCCGCAGGTTTGCTGTACTGCTGACGGAAGAAGTGGTCTGGACACGCATGCCTGTTGATTCATTCAAAAGCATTGCCACGTTCGATGGAGTCATCAAAAGTTTTTCTTCCACTTCTTCCTGCGGAATAGCTTCTATGCGTACAGGAACATCATCAATATGGCGTACGGTCCGTGTCGCCGTAATAACTACCTCCTCAGTTTCAATATCATCTGGAATTAAAAATACTTGCTGAATAATCATGCGTATTTTGCTTACATCAACCGGTATTTCCGTTTCTTGATATCCGATATACGAAACCTTGAGTAGATAAGTGCTACATTCAAGTCCCGAAAGCGAGAATGTACCATCTTGAAAAGATGTTGTGCCATTGTCAGTGCCTTTAAGTATAATTGATGCGCCTGGAAGAGCTTCGGAAGTTGAATAATCTCTAACCACTCCTGTGATTACGCATTGTTGCGAAAAAGTCTTAACTGTGTAACAACAAATCATGAAAAGTAAGAGGGTTGAACATTTGAGAAATAACAAAAATGAACCAAGTATCATCGTCATGTGTAATTACCGTACTCCCCCCATCATTTGTTTAATTTTCGGAGTCAGTAATGCAAGAATTCCAGAAGCAATTAATAGTCCCGCTGCGATTGAACCGTACATTGTCATTAATCGTTGAGAATCCTCGGCGATAAAGAATCCGCCGAAGAACCCTGCAAGCTTATTGCCGATGGCGGACGCCAAAAACCAAACACCCATCATGATACCAAGTAACTTGGCAGGAGCGAGTTTTGTAACGGTACTGAGCCCTACCGGGCTAAGGCACATTTCACCTGTAACTTCGAGGAAATATAACCCAACAAGCCAGAGCGGACTGATCTTTCCCTCAGCAGTCAATGCGCAAGCGGGAACGAATAATGTATAGGCCAGTCCGATAAAGAGGAGTCCAAATGCAAACTTTGCCGGACTTGATGGTTGACGATCTCCCATCTTTATCCAAAGCTTCGAGAATACGGGTGCGAGGCCAATGACGAAAAATGCGGTCAGCGATTGCAGCCAACTCGAAGGAAATGCCCATCCGAAAAGCTGTGTATCAACAAGTTTCAGAGCAAAAAGATTCAGGCTTGCGCCTTTCTGTTCGTATGCCGACCAGAACAGAGTAGTAAAGGCAAAAAAGATGATGATGACCCAAACACGTTTCCATTCTTCTTTGGTCAGCGGCGAGTGACGTTCGGTTGATGTTGCCTTTACTGTACGGGGTACCCTGTTGCCGACATTTTGTAAGCGTTTGCCGAGAAGAAGGTAAACAACGAGCCCAAGGATCATGCCGACACCTGCCGCACCAAAACCCCAATGCCAGCTTGCCATCGGGTCGATACCCATTGATACAAGAAACTGTTTGAATCCCTCCGACTGGGCAAAGTAACCGCAAATCAGCGGGGCAAGTACTGCGCCGATATTGATACCCATATAAAAAATTGAAAATCCGCTGTCGCGGCGCGGATCGGATTTCTCATAAAGGCTTCCCACCATTGTGCTGATATTCGGTTTGAGGAGTCCTGTTCCAATCGAAATGAGAATCAATCCCGCGTAGAAAAAAGGAAGCGAGTGAAAAATCATCGTAAAATGCCCGCAGGCGATGATAATGCCGCCTATCAGCACTGCTGATCTTGCCCCTAACCACCGGTCAGCAATAAATCCTCCGGGGAGGCCGGTGAAATATACCGACATTGTGTAGGTTCCATAGAGCGATGTCGCCGCAGCTGTCGCAAAACCGAGGCCGCCCTGTTCTTCGGGCGTGACCATAAAGAGCACCAATATCGCCCGCATGCCGTAATAACTGAAACGTTCCCAGAGTTCGGTGAAAAATAATACCGGCAGGCCTGCTGGATGTTTTGATGATGTACGTTGTAATTCCATCGGCATATAAAATATTAAGTGTAATTATTGTAGGAAGAATATATACATTTTTCTTCCTATGATGCTATACAATTCTTACAGGTTGGGTTTGCCGGAAAGATGAACAGGGGTATTACCGCGAATGTATTCGGGCCGTCCCGTTGAAGATGAGTTCACCGTCCTGATTCACTTTTACCCAATATCCGCGTCCCGGGAGAAGAAAAGTTACGGGTGAATAGCTGTTATTGTACATAAAAAACTGTGAGGCGATGATACTTTCCGGAGATTGAATAATCTGAGAGATATCGATGCTGTCAGATATTGTCCCGATGAGATTCCAGCCTGCATGAACGGTAATCGTATCCTGATAGAATGCTGAGCCGTTGATGTTGATTGCCTGTAAAGATCCGAATTTTATCCAGTAACCGGTCATCGGAATGAGCGTATCAGCTTGTTCGTACCCTGAGAAGGTGTATTCAAATGCCTGTGAAATTGCCGTAGGAAAAATATCCTGTACTGCGCCGGAGGATACGTTGATCGGAAGCGAAATAATATTCCATCCTTTGTTAATAATCAAGGAAACCCCGGGTAATGCAGTGGTGGTAAACTGCCAGCGTTGTGAATAGGGGCCGTTGCCTCCGCTGGTTGCCGCCCGGACATGCCAATAATATGTAGTGGAGGTATCAAGTCCCGAAAGAAAATAAACCGTATCTGTTATTGTTGAATCTTCAACAATGAATGTTCCAAAGAGTGAATCGTCCGAAACCTGAAGCGAGTATGAAGATGCAAGCGGTGTGGTATTCCATACCAGAACGGGGGAGGTTGATGTATTCACGCTGTTATCTGCAGGAGACAGCAACACAACAGACTGCAGGACTGTCGAAAAAGAATATGTTTCGGAATATGGTCCCCATCCGACAGAATTTTTTGCCCTCACGTGCCAATAATACATTGAAGATGGATTTAATCCATTGTGAATAAACGATGTGTCGGTAATTGTTGAATCATCTGATATTGTTGTAGTAAAGGAAGCATTGGGGGAAATTTGTAACTGATACTTCGTCGCAGTAGCGGAAGGATTCCATGAAAATGTCACTGATACCGGCAGCCCGTCTTCGTTATCTGATGGAGAAACCAAAGTTACAATCTCTGGTAATCCGTCATAATTAGTGACCGATTCGGAGATTGTATTGTGTCCGCCGCCGGGCCCGGTATTGCCGGCTTGCACAATTCCGTAATATGTTGGTCCGATGAGATACGGGTATGCTGAAGCGCCTGCAGAATCGGTTGTTACAAAGTAGGCGTATGTTCCTTCCGGATACTCCGGTGTGACGCAAATTCTGCCGTTATGCTCATCAAGACTTCCCAAGCCGGAGACGTACTCATAATCTTCAATGTAATACCCCAGAGGATATGTTGTTGAAACGGCGGGACCGTATTGCGCAGGTGACAATACTGTTCCGTCAGGTAATGTGGTTCGTGTCGTTATTGAACGTTTTCTGTAACTTGAAGTCATTTTAGCAATCCCGCCTGAGCCGTCACCGTTTGCGTAAGCATATGGTCCATAGACCGGGTAACCGTCAAATGCGTAACCGAGGATTTCTGCGTGTTCCGAACCATTTGGCGTGTGGAGGCATATTGGATTTTGATGATGATGGTACTCGGAGTTGGGCGCGGGATGACCATAACATGCGTCAAAACTGGGGCCTTCCACAACGACGGCATTCTGATGCCAGATATTTTGATTATTATACGACATGGCATCTTTCGCGTTAAACATGCTGACTCCATTGACGAAGACGCCGATATGTCCAAGCGCCGTTTGCGTCAGCGTTCCGTTGTTTTGCTGCGGAGAGCGGGTGATTTTATAGACAAAACCTTGATTAGCCGGAGTGTTGGGGTTTCCGGGCCATGGCCCGATGGAATAAGAGGGGATATCTGTGCAACTCACGTACACATTATTTGTTGAGTATTGTACCTGTTGGACGTTCGCGGAAATACCATTGTAACCGGTGAGTCCTGTTGTATTCAGCTTCCATGAATAAATTTCAGGAGTGATTGACTGTCCGTAACATTGAATGACAGCACAACAGATCAACAGAAGAAAGTATCCTTTTTTCATATTCCTGTATAAATTATTATAAAAAGATGGGAGTGCGAGAGGATGAAATTTATTTGATCAGCGTATTGATGTCCATGGCAACCGCTTTCCATTCACCAAAGCTATTGATAAATGTAAGCATAACAGAAGTGTTTGTCGTTTTGCTTGCGTAACGGACAATGGAGGTTTCTCCAAAGACAGAGATAGCAGGTTCAATGCCTTCCGGCAATGTAAACTTGATTTTTGACGCGGTCCCGAGTAATTCTTGTTGCGCACTTTGCTTACCATTCTCTGCAAAAATAAATGATTCATCGGTTAATGATTTAATTTGTACAGTATCGGCAGAGGAAATTGCCCGGCAAAGCGAGTAAGCTGCCAGCATGACTTCCTTTTTCAATTCTTCTTCGGGTTTTGGCTTTTTTGTCGCCTGCCAGCCGATGACACGCCACTCACCATTCCGTTTAAGGAATGTGCCGGTGTTCAGGTAATTCGAAATGCGAGTTGACCCGTTGGTAATAGTTGTCCCGACTAACCGGAATGCAACGATTGCCATTGAATCATACTGATGGATGCGTATATCTTCGGCAGTAAATGTAGTAACAGGATCATCAGATTTGGAGGGGGGAGCTGAAGTAACATCCCGCATGATATCGGCTTTCGATACGCGCCTTCCGGAGGAGCCTGTATAAATTAAGTCATCCGCCCAGAAACGGTCATGTATCTTCGCGTCATTACGAGACGCGCCGGCGAGGAAATCATTCAATAATTTTGTGAGTTCATCCCCGTCCGGCGCAGTCTGAGAGTATATTGAGCACGGAATGACAAGTAATAAACTGCAAAAGAGAAGTATGTGTCTCATATACTCTTATTAAGGAAAAAGTTTATCGCGGCCACAACCATCCGAACATTCCCGCGGTGAACAAGCCGTAGAGTAACCCATCGATTGTCAGTTTAAACGTAACAATCCATGGACGTTTATACCATATTGACATCTGCCACAACGCGAGTGAGTAACCTACAAATGCGGTTGTCCCGGCAAAACGGAAAACGTGCAGATAATCAGTGCCCATGGGAAGTGCACGTCCGGCCACATACGCCGCGAAAATACTTACAACAATTGAGTATATGAACCATTGTATCAGGCTTGAACCCATTTGGGCCGGACCGTTTGGCCAGACAGACATCATAAGCACGGGCCCTTTTTTCATTTTCTCTATAAACTCGGGCGATTTCATCTCTGCAGTGCTTTCACATCTCGGAACCATGTACTCGCCCGGCGGAATCGAGAATGGGCGCAAGGCATCCATCACTTTTTCTTCGTTCGGCAATTTTGTGTAGTCACCTTTATGCCAGGGGAGGACCATGTGAATGATTGAACTGACAATAAAAACTGCCACCGATGAGAGCAGAATCGGAAGCCACAGTGCGGTAAGTTCAGTCATAGTATTTCTCCTTACATTGTGAATAACATAGTGAAACGATACAGCCAATTTTCATGACCAGTTCACGTAACACAACCATGTTCAAAACGTATGAATGAAAAGAATTTCTGAGGAAATAGCAATATGAAAATGCTGCGGTCAAGGATATGGGCGAAAATGACTTTCCAAAAAGTGCCTGCTGAGACAATTCCCTTCAAATCGTTTGAAAAAGAGACAAATTTCCTGATGGTCTATGCGGTGCTGTATGTTGCCTTTGGGTATGCAATCGGTCTGATTATTCAGACATTTCCATTGCCGATTCTCGGTGCGACAAAATTCAATCAGGACATATGGTACAGCGGAGTCTTTAAAATCTTCGGTTTATTGCTTCTTCCTTCATGGATATTTTTTAAGAAGTGGGGATATGCCGTCAAAGATATTCTATTCGGATGGAAGCCTACATTCAGAAACGTACTATGGCTCATTGCATTTTATACGATTGGATTTTTCGTGAATGCATCGCATCTCGGAGGGATTAAAGAAGCAATGCCGCAATTTCCCGACGCGACATTTCGGCT
The DNA here is from genome assembly GCA_964523395.1 of uncultured Chlorobiaceae bacterium. GTDB lineage: Bacteria > Bacteroidota > Ignavibacteria > UBA10030 > SZUA-254 > JANYJZ01. The sequence continues at coordinate 310,403 of CAZFXS010000001.1, forward strand.
TGCAGTTGGCGTGATCATGCCGCTCCTTACCGCGGGCATTCCTGAAGAATTATTTTACAGATGTTTTTTCCAGACGCGGCTTGAAAAGAAATGGAACCGCATCATTGCTATACTTGTCGCGACATTGCTGTTTACAGCCTGGCACTTGCCGAGCAGGTTTCTGCTTTCTACAGGAGTGGAGGGAGAGGCGGGAGATTTTTTATCGGTAATTCTTGGAACAGGCCTCCCTGTCTTTATCGCAGGGCTGTTCTTCGCGTTTCATTGGGACCGGTACAGGAACCTTCCGGTTCTCATGGCACTTCACTGGGGAATCGATACACTGCCAAGTTTGAGTTCATACTTCAGGATTGTAGAGATAATGCAGTACAGGTGAAAGTGAGGGAGGTGCAGGGGAGTAGGAGGGAATATATTGGTTCATTGTATCATTTTTCCATTATTTCATTTTTCATTCGCTGTCCTCCGCTCAATCCGCTGTCCTCCGCTCAATCCGCTGTCCTCCGCTCAA
>CAZFXS010000001.1:311007-473051 GCA_964523395.1 uncultured Chlorobiaceae bacterium
ATCCGCTGTCCTCCGCTCAATCCGCTGTCCTCCGCTCAATCCGCTGTCCTCCGCTCAATCCGCTGTCCTCCGCTTAATCCGCTGTCCTCCGCTTAATCCGCTGTCCTCCGCTTAATCCGCTGTCATGGTTTCCAATCTCTGTGGGCAATATATGCCGGTACTGCAGGAGTCTTTGATTCACGTTTCTCAAACTGTTCCGCCAGCCATTGCGCCCATTCATAATACGTCGCGCGGTTGCCGATCGTCCTCATTTCTTCAATATAATTTTTGAACTTTTTCCATGTGAGGATGATAATCCCGCTAAAGAAATCATCCACCATTTCGAGCTTCAGTTCACGGTGATAAACAAGGATACCGAGACTTTCAAATGTCCCGAACATCAGTAGTATACTTCTGATATTAGATCCGAGACGCTCTTCAATCTCCTTTTTTGATAATCCTTCAGGCAGATGAAACACAATATCGACTGCATCTGTGAATTCGGGAGTTTGAAATGAACGGACAAGCTGTAACGCTGAATCACGTGCCCGTTGTTTATAAAGCTGACGCAGTTGTATCGCGCCGAATATCCCCGCAAGAACAATCGAGATTGTCGAAAACAGACTTAAGTACAGTTGGAAGGTCATGGGATTATTCTCTTAATATCTTAGTGAACTTAGCGTCCGCCGTAGGCGGATCGTGCCTTAGTGGTAAAAAATTATATATGAAATATTCTTTTTTTGAGTTTTGAAACGTATTATTTATACAAATCCCCATTAAGATACTTCAACCCCGAATCAACAACAATCGTTACAATCTTTTTACCGGGGCCGATAATTTTCGCCCTCTGCATCGCTGCCCAGACGTTCGCGCCGGATGTGGTGCCTCCGAAGATGCCTTCCACGCGTGCAAGCTTTCCGGCGGTTTCGTAAGCATCTTCATCCTTGGCCTGCATTATTTCATCGGCAAGATCGAGGCGTGTAATTGAAGGGACAAACCCTGTGCCGATGCCTTCCAATTTGTGTTTTCCCGATATATCGCCGCCCGAAAGCGCCCGCACATGGAACGGTTCTATCGCGATACAACGGATGCCCGGGATTTCTTTCTTGAACACTTCCGCGTTGCCGGAAAAACTTCCGCCGGTGCCGACTCCCATGATAAATTCATCAATGTTTGTCCCGAGAACATCCATGATTTCACGAGCCATACCGTGATAGGCGTTTTTGTTGTCGGGATTGTTAAACTGGTCGGGCCAGAAGGTGTTCGGTTGCTTGCTCAGCTCGCGCGCCCGCGCCATCATGTCATTGATAAGCTTCGCCGTAATCTTGCCTCCGTCACTTGGAATAAGATCCAGTTTTGCACCGAATGCCCGCATGGTCTGCAATTTCTCCTCGGCAAACGCATCCGACGAGACAAAATGCGCGCGGTAGCCTTTTGTGGCGCAGACACGTGCAAGCGAGCTTCCTGTGCTTCCGCCGGTGTATTCAACGACAGTTCCGCCCGGTTTCAGTTGACCTTCTCGCTCGGCTCCTTCGATCATTGCAAGTGCCATCCGGTCTTTCATGCTTCCGGTGGGATTGGCACCTTCGTACTTGACGTAGATTTCGGCGGAGCCGGGGGAGCAGAGGCGTTCGAGTTTTATTAATGGTGTGGAGGGAATGGGGGGCATAAATTACAAGTATTTATTTAGTATTAACACTATGCAAGTTTTGATTTCAAAAAGTTCTTAACAGAGTTCATCTCTTCTTGGTTTGAAAAAATACGTTTTGGTAAGATAATTGCCTGATTGACAGTCTGGAAAAGAAAGAGATGATCTTCCGTTTCCCTTAAGTACTCAAACGCGTTCCATTTAATTTCACTCATCGAGTAATCAGTGGTGGCTCTCAATGAATTTTCTGATAATTCAATAGTTCGTTGGCCGGTCATGTCAGTATTTTTTCCACTGTTCAGGAATCTCTTCATTTTAATCTTATGCATCCATCTGATATATGGAGTTGTAAATATGGAAAGGGCAATGCCAAATCCTACAAATATTATTTCAAGGAGTCCATACTGAAGCAGGGGTTTGTCAATAATGAATAAGATAATAACAGGAACCGGTACGATTCTCCAAAACATTCTTGTGCGTTGTTGCTCCGGACGTACCCAGTAATAGTAGTAATAGAAGTCAATATAATCCTGTTCGGTTTGTTCAAACGAGTATTTCATGGTTTACAGGAATTCCAGATTAAAATATTATCTGTGAGTGGAAATATTGTCTCGAAGGGATCTGCTAAGGACATACTTCGTGACCTTCGGGAAGCAAATTGATTCCTCTGACATTTCCAGTTTACCCGCCGAAGCGTATGCGTAGGCGGGCGTCGCTTTTTGCATTGTTATGCTATGTGCTGCTCGCAGATAATGTATTGTCAATGTTTCTAAAAGATTTAATTTCTGTCAAAAGATCATCGTCGTGTATTGCTGATGTATCCCCGGAATCAAGATAATATCTTAGTTTCCAGTATTGATTTTTGTTTGTTTTCCAATATACAATGTCAACTCTTAGTACACTGTGAAGCAAATCGCCTTCATATAGGTCGCCTTCAGATGCAAGATTCAAAGACAATTTTTCTAAAGCTAACGGAATAAGGTATTCAAGAGAGAATTGTTGCCCGATCATTAGTCGGAGATCTTCGATGGTAAAATCGCATAATCTTTTTTTTCTCAACTTGAACGTGTTAATTATAAGACTAGACGAATGAAACGGCTCACCCCAATTTTCACCATCTAATTCCTCTAATGTTTTATCTAAAAAATCGTTTTCCATCAAAGTGTAAATTCGTTCAACAAACAAAGATCGGTATAGCACAAAATATATGTTAGTACGAGCATAGCCGCGACGAATTGTGTACTTATTTCTTTTGAAATAATAGCAGATTTGAAATGGGGCTGGCAATCTCCCTCTGTTTACTCTTACCTAACCTCACATCTCCCCAAACAATCGCAGTATTGTACTAATTCTTACGTGCGTTGTCAAGTGGCGGGGTGGCCCCGACACAGTCGGGGACGGGGTGGGGTGGAAATGGAAAATGATCCACCGCCAGACAATCGACCCTTTCCCCAAAGCGAATCATGATTTTTAAAGACGGAGAATTGCCCGACTACCTCATTAAAGGATTTATGCTGCGGTTGCGTTGCTATTTAGGCAGCCGATACTTTCTCAACCACCGGCTTTGCCTTCGCGCCCATAATCAACAGCCAGAGCATCAGCGCCACTTCTCCGAGCAGGGCGGGGAAGGCGATTTGCTGGACAATTCCATAATGTTGCGGCAACAGCAAGCCGGTAAAGCTCATGACGATGTATGCCAAACCGTTAAACAAGAGCCAGATTCCAACAAAGCGGTGAATAAAGCCCGACCGGTATACCAGCAGCCCGAGAGGAAGGAGCCAGAGCCCCCAAAAGATCTCAGAGACGAACACTCCCTGCCTGTCGATGTTGATGAGAAGAGTCGCCAAGGCGTCGCGTTGCGGCTTGTCGAAGACAGTCAAGAACTCGGCGCCACGTACGAACGAGAGAGTGGCGACCTGGTTTGCGATGCTTAGGAATGCCAGCGGCACATCGATGAAAATCAGTATCACCATGATTGTGGCAAGCTTGCGGTTAACATCCTTCAGCAATTGGTAAAGTGTTAACACAACTGACATAAAGATGAGTTGAGAAACGATACTGACTATGATGTTGATACGGAATAACCACTCGTTCGCTAGGATGTTGTTTGCAGTGGCTGTTGCATCGCCGGGCACGAACAGCTTGCCGGGGACATAGATAAGTGTGAATGGACCGGCAATCACGACAAGGAGATATAGGAATCCCGCGATTCGGGCAGTCTTATTGAGAGAGTTCATGTCAGTTCTCCGTGTAAGAAAGAATAATCACCGCAGAGGCGCTGAGATCGCAGAGACTCAAAGCCACAGATTAATCAGAGTCAAAGTATCCCGCTTAACCAATGAATAATATTTAATAAAAATTGTGGGTTTTGAGGAGCAGTTGGATCATTCATCCCCATCGGTGCCCGGTTAGGTCCGCCCAGCTGAGCTGAGAACATGGCGGCTTCACCGAACACCGCCACACGTCCTTTGCCGAATGTGAGCACGGCGCCTTGTAACATACCCGAAGCCGACAAACTTGGTGTAAGCCTTGAAAACTGCCATGCGGCTTCGGGCATAAGTAATGTGACATGATGATCAAGAGTCATTAGTCCTTGCGCCTTTCCTTCAAGCCGGAATGCTTGTCCTGTAAACGATACTACAGAATCAATTTTCTCACTCTGATTTCTTCCTTGTGTGATAGGATGCTCTGCGAGAGTTCCCTCTGTGCGTGAAAAGCGCATACGACCGTCCTGTTGAGTTTCCGCGTCAACTGCAAACCCGTTACCCATCAGCACGCCAAATGTTCCCGCAAGTTGTTCCGCCGCCCCCGGAAACGGCATATGATCGGCAATGAGGAGGAGGGAACCGCCGTTGTTTACCCAGTTCTTTACAACTGCGATTTCAGATGAATCAAAGGCTGAAGGTGTCGGCAGTGTCCAGTCATTTTCATTCTGTTCTGCCAATGCGTTTGAGATAACCAAAATGTTTGCCTTCCCGAGGCTTGATGAAGTGAATTTTCCGGGATGCGGTTGTACCTGATATCCGTCTTTTTGTAATAGCCGCGCGAATGCAAGATAGCGACCATTCATTGTGTGAAAATTATGGTGTCCTTCATCGATAAAGACTATTGGGCCGGTACCATCTTTAAAAGCAGGCTTTCCAACTCGGGGGTTGAAGGATGTATCTGCGACCTGTTGAGCTTTCAAAGAAGGCGCAAAGGTGCACACAGCTATTATTAAGAGTATGACGAATAAAAAGTAGTTCTTTGACATGGAATCATTTCTCCTCATTTATTACTTAAGAGACGATATACGGCTTCATTTGTTAACAAGGGTGTTGCCGGTAGATACGATAAACGTATTTCTTTGTTCCGATTTCAACTGAAGTGGTATCCTTATTTGAAAATCATACTTCACTTTTGCAGAGATTGTGATGATCCTGAGCGGATGCGAAGGATCTTTAATGCCAAATAAGGACACTACCCGGTGCCTCAACTGATATCCTTTTTGTTTTTCCCTCAAATAACATTATATTTATCCGCCATCCAGTAATTTCCCATGGTGATAACGCACGGAGAGGTGCAAGAGTGGTTGAATTGGCCACCCTGGAAAGGTGGTATACCCGCAAGGGTATCGTGGGTTCGAATCCCACCCTCTCCGCTGAACCAAGTTTCTACATCTTCCTTTTTGTGTTGTATCGTGGGTTCTGTGCCGGAGGCGCATCCGCGCTCCGTCGCTGAAGCTTTGGAGCGTAAGCGACCTTTGGCGGAGAATCCCACCCTCTCCGCTGTAGTATGTTCCATTCCCATCATCACCTCAACTCTCTACCTCATCGCTATACAAAGCTTCCCATTTGAAAGAAACTAATCCCATATAATACCGTACCCACCATAAAAATAAACTTCTTTCCTTGAATTTCTCATAACCAAATCGGATATTTACGTATGAAATTTCCGGTCTGTAATCACCATCATACAAGGAGATACCAATGAGCGGCGTACGTGTTTTAGTCGGAACAAGAAAAGGGGCATTTATTCTTACATCTGATGGCAAACGTGAAAAGTGGGATGTCAGCGGTCCCCACTTTGCCGGATGGGAAATCTACCACCTCAAGGGATCTCCGGTCGACCCGAACCGGATTTATGTTTCGCAAACCAGCGGCTGGTTCGGTCAGATTATCCAGCGATCAAACGATGGCGGAAAAACGTGGGAACAGCCGGGATTGAAACCGGGCGAATCCACCACAACTCCCGACGGCATGCCGATGGGGGAGAGCAATAAATTTGTCTATGATACATCAGGGAAAAATGGCAAAGCACTTACAACCCACCAATGGTACGACGGAACACAGCACCCGTGGGAGTTCAAACGCGTTTGGCACATTGAGCCTTCAATGACAGATCCCGACCTGGTATATGCCGGCGTGGAAGATGCGGCAATTTTCCGAACAACCGATGGCGGGAAGTCGTGGCATGAACTTTCAGGCTTACGAGGCCACGGTACGGGACCGCAATGGACTCCCGGCGCCGGAGGAATGGGATTACATACGATCCTTATTGACCAGACAAATAACAATAAAATGTATATTGCTATTTCTGCTGCCGGAGTGTTCCGCACGGAAGATGCCGGTACCACATGGAAGCCGATTAACAAAGGACTAAAGTCGCAATATATTCCTGACCCTGATGCCGAAGTCGGTCACTGCGTCCACCGGATTGCAATGCATAAATCGAAGCCGAACACGCTGTTTATGCAAAAACACTGGGATGTGATGAGAACAGATAATGCAGGCGATTCCTGGTATGAGGTGAGCGGAAATCTCCCCACAGATTTTGGTTTCGTTATTGATGTTCATGCACACGAACCGAATTGGATATACGTTGTGCCGATTAAGAGCGATTCGGAACATTATCCCCCCGATGGCAAACTTCGTGTATATCGCAGTAAAACCGGGGGGAATGAATGGGAAGCGCTTACGAAAGGTTTGCCGCAGAAAGATTGTTATGTGAACATCCTCCGCGACGCGATGGCGGTCGATTCACTTGATTCGTGCGGGATTTATTTCGGTACAACCGGCGGACAAGTGTATGTATCGCCCGATGGCGGAGAAAACTGGAGCGCGATAGTCAGAGATCTTCCGGCAGTATTATCAGTTGAGGTACAAACACTGAAATGATCAGAGTTGTCATTCCATATCATTTACGCAATCTGGCGTACGTCAACGATGAGGTACAGCTTGAGGTTGAACCTCCGGTGACTCAGCGAAAAGTCCTTGACGCGCTTGAGGCAAAATATCCGATGTTGACAGGAACTATACGCGACCATGTTACGCAGCAGCGGCGCCCCTTTCTTCGCTACTTCGCGTGCAAGGAAGATTTGTCGCTTGAATCACCTGATGCGCCATTACCCGAAAAAGTTGTATCGGGAGAAGAGCCGTTTCTTGTCATTGGGGGAATTGCGGGTGGCTAGAAAGCGTTATTCGAAATGAGACGATCGTTGAAAAGTGTAAAAAGAAGGTAACATTATATGTGCAGAAATATAAAGACGCTCTATAATTTTGATCCGCCCGCGACTGAAGAAGAACTTCGTAATGCATCGGTTCAGTTTGTCAGAAAACTTACCGGATTTAACAAGCCATCACAAACTAATGAAGCTGCTTTCAATCTCGCCGTAGATGATGTGACCGCTGTGGCAAAGGTTCTTCTGAATTCATTGGTGACATCTGCCAAACCGCGCGATCGGGAGATTGAGGTGGCACGTGCACGCGAGCGGGGACGAAAGCGATTTAGTGCCGCAGTGAAACCATAGCAAGTCTTTACCATTTCTCAAGTTCAACCCAAACCGTATATCGCTCATCCAAACTTCGAAATCCGCCCTTCGCAGTCCGAAATATTTCTGTTTTTCCAGGCAAAAAAAAACGCCCAGGTCGGGGGCTTGCCTGAGCGTCGTATAATTCTGCCGATGCCAATAGGGACAAAGCACGGGCAGAAAAAAATTCACTAAATCAACGTATTAATGGTACTGAAACAATGAGGAACTGTCAAGGTCTAAATAATTAGAATTATCTAATAAAAACATTAAGAATTTATTAAAGTTAAAGGGTGCACCTGTAATGGTCGGAAGTTTAGCTTACGACCTCCGAATACAAGTTGTTATTTTGAATTTAATTTTAAAAAGCTATATATTGGGGCGAGTTTAATCCTCGTTCACCTCCAAACGTACTGAATGCCTGATTGATGATACCGTTTTGGCGTAGGTTTTTTCTTCTTCTCATACTTTGCCGTTTCGTAAACGCGTTTTCCTTTGGCCAGGATTTCGAGTTTGCCAAATCTGCTGTTGATGTTGAAACCAAATACACCAGTGTAGGCAACATTGGTTTAACGGTGACCAATTTCGGTACAGTCGGTACACGCAACAGCCGGTGGCCTGCACAGCCTTCGTGCGAATATCCCCGCGGTTCACGCATCGAACATATTTATCAGGGCTCACTTTGGGTAGGTGCCCTCATCAAGACCGTAAATCCGTCTGATCCCCGCAACGGACAGTTTCTCGTCTCCACCGGAGCTAATGACCGTTCAACATCATCCAGAGGCGGCGGTGAAGGATATGAGTTCAATGCGGAAATGCTTGATTCGGTAGCCGAACTTTCAACACTATCTGACGATCGCCCTGCGGCTTCACAGTTTTCCCCTCTTGCAGTCAGCCACCAGGATTTTATTGCCGACTATACTGATAAATACACGAGAGTTCCTTCGACGAATGACACGATTGTCGGACATTTCCCGCTCGGCATCAAAGTTCACCAGGAAAGTTACGCGTGGAATTTCCCGTTTGCCGACTTCTTCGTCATTTTGAAATACAATCTTACCAATGTCAGCGCTGATACGCTTGATTCTGTCTATGTCGGGTTCTGGAATAATGCGGTTGTGAGAAACACAAACCTTGTCCGTCCCGGAACACCAGGATATTTTGACCATTCCGGTAACTGGTACGATGCGCAAAACCGCCTTGCGTACTCATTCGATTTTGATGGCATTCCCGGTGGTCCTCCCGCAGATAGTTATGTAGGAGTAAAACTGCTCGGTACAACACCGTTTCCGCAGGGAGTTGATTCTCTCGGTGCTCTTGCCGCAAATACCTATTACAATGCATGGCAGTTCCGGCTGAGCACAGGCGATCAGGCATATCTTTCTCCGACTGATGATTATCTTGAAGGACAGCAATACCTGAGCCGGTACAGCCGCATGACGCAGTCTATGCCTCAGGATAAAATCGATCCCCTTCGTACGGCTCCGAAAAACGTTACCTATCTTCTTTCGACCGGACCGTTCAGAAGAATAAACCCGGGTGAAACAATCGAAGTTGTATTTGCTGTTGTCTGCGCGAGAAAGTTCGGGAGTGCATCGGCGAACAACGATACGCCCGAACAGCGCAAAACACTTTATACGAATGTCAGCTGGGCTCAGCAGGCATACAATGGGGAAGATGCCAATGGGAATAATATCCTCGATTTTGGCGAGGATATTGCACGCAGAGATTCTGTTTCCCCCGGTGAAGTTGGATTACGCTACGAGCCTGATGGATTGATTACACGATATCTTCTTCCCGCGCCCCCGCGTCGTCCGAAAGTGAGAATGGAAGTTGAGAATCAATCGCTGACATTGTATTGGGATAAAACCTCGGCGGAAGAGTCTATCGATCCGATCACCGGCACCAAAGATTTTGAGGGATACCGTATTTATCGGTCCAACACCGGCGCGGATTTTCAGACTCCTGAAGATTTCATACTCAATATGTCATTGGTCGGAGAGTTCGATCGGGATGACGATGCCATCGGATACAATACAGGTTTTGGAAGAATATTGCTGACCACTCCGAAAACATTTGAGGGTGATACTACACTGTATTGGTATCGTTTTCCTCCATCTGGAACTGATGTACAGCATCTGAACGGATGGCAGTATGTCTATGGTGTTTCCGCATTTGATAAAGGTGATTCAGCAAATTCTGTCGCCAGTCTTGAAAGTGCCAGAATACTTCAGCGTGTTGTTCCCGGAACACCCGCTGTTTCGGATTACACAACAAATATCGGTGTCTATCCCAATCCCTATTATGTCAATGCGTATTGGGATGGAAGCCGCGAGCGTCTCCGTAAAATCTATTTCTACAATCTTCCTCCGAAATGTGTCATCACCGTGTATACGCTTGCCGGTGACGTGGTTACTGTGCTGGACCATGATGCAGACACTTACAATGGCGACGGAATTGACTGGTTCTCACAGTATGGCGACCGGTCAACGCAGGCGCAATTTGCCGGCGGTGAGCATGCATGGGATTTAATTACCAAATTTGACCAGGCAATTGCCACGGGGCTTTATCTCTTTACTGTGGAGGATAAAGACAATGGCGTAACAAAACGTGGTAAGTTCCTAGTTGTTAAATAACGTGAATTATAAAAATCTTACATACTTTATTCTTGTGATCCTGCTCGTAGCGGGATGCAGTAAAGAATATCCGAATCAGCCGCTCGCGAATAAAACACCGAAAACATTCCTCTGGCTTTTTCCGGATTCAACCATCAGGGAAGGAAACAGTCGACAGCGGATCCGGTGGTGGGGAGAAGATGCCGACGGTGTTATCAAAGGATATTTGTTCGCTTCGGGAAAACTGACGACTCCCGGTGTGCCGCTTCCGGCGGACGCTCCCGTGAAATGGCGCTGGAGGACGAAGAACGACACGTTGCTGGCGTTCCCTTTACTGATAAAACAGGATACGTTCCAGGTTGCGGTGCGGGCAATCGATAATACATTTACACTGAATTTACCTGACCAGGCGGTTGTCAGATTAAATCCCTCCCCGTACTATGATGCTAATGAAAATGATCAGCTTGATCCGGGAGAAGAGTTGCCCGGATTGATGTCGGCAATGGATACGTACGGCGCATCGCTCGATATGCCGCTATTGAATCAGCCTCCCTCTATTGTGTTTGCGCAAAACCCCAATGACCCGACCGTTGCCATGCAGCAGCCGGAAACCACGTTTACCGCGGCGACTTTTGCCTGGGTTGGAAGCGATCCCGACGGTGATGCGACAATTGCTTCTTATGAACTTGCGTTGAATGATACTTCAACGTGGTTGTCTGTGCCGGGTAATGTGAAGCTTCTTTCATTGGTCGTTCCGCGCTCGAAAAGCGATACTGCCGTCGCTGAAGTTGACGCTGATACCTACAGCGGGACGTACTCGACAACGAGGCAATTCCGCGGAACGCTTCCGCATTTACGGCTTGATGCGCAAAATACATTTTATATCAGGGCGCGGGATGTAGCAGGCGATGTAAGTCCGGCAATACAAATGCCGGGAAACGGCAGGTCATGGTATGTGAAACGGCCGCATGGAAAGCTTCTGATTATTTCCGATTATATCTCGTCGGACAGCGCCGCCGCGCTTTCATTTTACCGCAATACCTTACCTGCAGTCAGTGGTGCATTCGCTCAGTTTGAAGTGCTGAACATCGGCAGGGGGCTTACTGCCCAGCAAAAGAGGGAAAACAAAGTCGGAGTGATGGTGCCTCCCTTTATCGACCCCGCGTTTATATATACATTGCACTTATTCGATGCGGTGCTCTGGTATTCCGAACAGTATCCCAGTCTTGGCGTTGCGCAATATCCGTTGTTTCAATATGTGCGCGATGCGTCTCATCGTGGCAAAGTCATTTTTACCACAATGTTTGAAAGCTCAGTCGATCCACGCGGCGCGCTGAAAGATTTTGCGCCTATCGATAGTGTTAGTTCCGTCGATCTGTCTACCGGCCGGTTATTGCCTACTTCCGGCGACACCCGTATTCCTGCCGGATTTTCTCTCTTGCCGGACTCCTCAGATCTTTCAAATGTTTATCCCGCGCTGAAGTTTGGCCCGCCACCACCGGTGAATTTCCTTGTGTTTATGCGGCCGATATATAAGCGTGCCGACGCCCGCTATATTTACAGAATGCAGGAAGATTCCAGAGTGCCAATACGGTACATTTACACTTCTACAGTAAATGAAATGAAATCCATTGCTTCCAACGGCTCATCAGCGTGGGCGTGCGGAGCAAATGGCGAAATCCTCACGACATCGGATGCCGGTGTAACCTGGAGACGGAGAATAAGCGGCACAACTACAAACCTCAACAGTATTCAATTTGTTGACGAAAGTAATGGTTGGATTGCCGGAGATGCAGGAACAATATTGAATACCAGTGATGCCGGTGTTACATGGGGTAATAAATCTGTTTTAGCGCTTGAAAATTCAACCGGACTTTGGTTCTCATCCCCGGCTAATGGTGTTATTGTGGGAACCAATGGATTCCTTATCCACACAACCAACGGTGGAGCAACCTGGAGTTCTCCCAGCAGCCGGACAAATAAGGGTATCAGGTCGGTGCATTTCATAGATCTTAATAATGGATTAGCTGTTGGTGACAGCGGCCTTGTTATCAGAACCACAAACGGAGGTACGTCGTGGGAGCTAGCCGCACCAATAACCGGTGCCCGGTTGAACTCTGTCCGGTTCCTTTCTTCTTTTGTAGCGTACGCAGTGGGAACAAATGGGGTTGTCATTAAGACTATTGATGGAGGAACTACCTGGACATTACAACTTTCTTTAGGTGGAATGGAACTACGATCTATTGACTTCATTGATGCGAATAAAGGAGTTGTTTGTGGATCCAATGGTTCCTTCCTTAGAACGACTGATGGCGGAGCAACTTGGATATCTCCACCAATAATACCTCCTGCAACGAATGTTACGGGGATTGGTCAACATCTAAATAGCATTACTTTTAATACAAGCTTGGAAGGATGGAGTGTTGGAACAGCAGGGATCATCATTAGAACAAGTGATTTTGGAGCAACATGGACAACCCAGCCAAAAAGTAGCCTGAATGTTGGAGTTGTCGACGGCTTAGGTCCTGACGGTAAACCGAGCTTCCTATTCCTTGGTCTGCCTCTTCACATGTTAAATGGAGACGGAACCAATGTAAGAGATTTCCTTAACCATGTTTTATTACAGGAGTTTGGCTTGTAATACATGAAGACATTTTTTACATATTGCCTCTTGCTGGGAATGGTAGTATTCTCGCTTTGCGGTGAGTCTTCTTTTTCTCAGACTTCAGGCAAGGGTATAATTAAAGGAAAGGTTACCGACCAGAAGTCGAATGAAGCTCTTCCCAGCGTAAATGTTACGGTAAAAGGAACATATTACGGTGCCGTTACTGACTTCGATGGCAACTTTACAATTAACGCGATCAATCCCGGCACATATACAATAGAAGTTTCCCTCCTTGGATATAAAACAGTTCAGTTTACTGCATATAAGGTAACTGCTGGTGAGACATCGAACTTAGAGGTAAAACTTGAAGAAACAGTTCTTAGTCTTGGTCAGGAAGTTGTCATCATAGGTGAGAAGCCTATGTTTAATATTGAGGAAACCCAGAGTACGAGGACAATATCCAGCGAAGATATCAAGGTTGCTGCCGTTCAAAACGTTAAAGATGTGGTTGCTTTACAGACAGGTGTTGTTCAGGCTGATAACGAGATTCACATTCGTGGCGGCAGAACGTATGAAAATGCATATCTCATAGACGGTGTTTCCGTTCAGGATCCACTTGGCGGGACAGGCTTTGGTTTGCAGGTTGCTCCCGGAGCAATCCAGGAAGTCGAGGTTATAACTGGCGGATATAACGCAGAGTACGGGCAGGCGACATCCGGCGTTGTAAATATAACAACAAAGGAGGGAGCGAAGGAATATAACGGCTCACTCGGATATAAACGGAATCATTTCGGGTTCAATAACAATTCGGTGTCGAATACTAACACGGATATTTACGAAATGAGCCTGAGCGGACCTGAACCCATAACCACCTATCTGCTGCCGGCAATGGGAGCGGGTATTCCCGGGACATTAAGTTTCTTTGGAACGTTCTACGGTAATTTTACAGACGGATATACCAGGTGGGTTGAAAAAATTGTGCAGGGAAGACCCGCCGGGTACGAAGTCCATGTTCCTCAACAGCTTTATTCATCGTTGTATCCGGGAAATACATCACTTGCTCCGAGGCGAAGCAATAACTGGTCGTGGCTGACGAAACTGACCTGGAGGCCGACCGCTACGGTGAAACTTTCCTACAACTATTCACATTCGATAACGATTGACCAGAATTCGCAAACCGTCCAGGCAACTCTTGAACGCGTCGAAGCAAATCCGGGTTATCAGTTTGATTTCCAGAATATTCCCGACAGTTCCAACACTTTCACACAACGGAATATCCAGCATTCGCTTGCGTTTACTCATACGCTGAGCCCCAGCATGTTTTATGAGCTTAAATTCAGTCGCTATACTGCTCATGTACGTGGCGATGCCAACGGGAAATATTTTGATGAGTACGCCGAACCGAAAGATATTATCACATTGCCAATCGAATATTATAACCTTGGCACTGATACTATTGGCGTCATTCCCGGAGATGGATTCTACGACATCGGCAACCCGACACGTTGGAGGGATCATTACATCAGTGAATATACATTTAAAGGCGACCTGACAAATAACTTCACCGAGAAGCACAAGTTTAAAACCGGGGTGGAGCTTCGTTTCCAGAATATGCAGATGGTCGACATTATTTCTCCCTGGTTTAAACCGCTTGGGTTGAATTACGACATCTACACGGTGAGCCCGGCGTTGGGTGCGCTCTACGCGCAGGATAATATTACTCTCAAAGGGATGATTCTTAACTTTGGTGTCCGGTTGGATTATTGGTTCCCGGGAAAATTTGTTGACGACGTTCTGAGCATGTCCGCGGATTCAATTAATATATCACAGCAAATTCAGCAAGCGTATTTCAACGAAACATCCGGCTTATTCGGACGGCGATGGAAGGCGCGCATCAGTCCGCGCCTCGGCATATCACACCCGGTTTCCGATAATCAGACGCTCTTCTTTTCCTACGGACATTTTTCCAAACTGCCGCGCCCGCAGTTTATTTATTCCAAACTGGAAAAAACAGCCGCACGCTCGACATTCCAGACAATCGGCAATCCGAATCTCAATCCTGAAACAACCGTTTCCTATGAATTGGGATTACGCAATCAGTTGAGCGAAAGCGATGTGTTGACGCTTACCGCGTACTACAAAGATATTTTTGATTATATCACCGCGCGCTCTGTAAGGATCGCCAGCACAAGGTTCTCGGGCGGAAGTTACACGACATACGTGAATCAGGATTACAGCCGTATCCGCGGATTCGAAGTCGAGTATAAAACACGCATCGGTTCGTGGTTCAGAGCGACGCTTTCGGGTTCGTATTCAATCGCGACAGGCAAGAGCTCTGCCGCCGATGAAGCCGCGTATAATTTACAGCTTGGTCTTGAAGAAAATATCAAAGAAATTCCTGCCGTCTTCGATCGTCCTTTGCAGTTAAGCGCGAACCTGAACTTTACCTCCAGAAAAGGAGAACCGCTCTTTGGCTTCGGAAAGGGAATTCTCGAAGATTATAACACCTATATCAGGATCTTCTATCAATCCGGAAAACGGTACACAAAACAGATTCTTGTCGGATATGATCCCGTCAGCGGAAGGCCGCAATATGTGCCTGATTATAAAAATCCGTTGTCGGAAATTGCCGACGCCTGGTTCTATATCGATCTGAATTTTGAAAAATATTTCCAATTAGGTTTTGGAAAGCTTGTCGTATCGGCAGAAATACAAAATCTGCTCAACAGGAAAAACTCTCAGATCATCAATCCTGTCACGGGAAAAGCGTACGAATACGGAGACCCGACATTGCAATCGGTGAACGACCCGCTCTACCCTGACCTTACATATCCTGTTGACGCGTATCCGTATAATCCGGCGCGCTATCTGACACCAAGAACTTTTAGACTGGGTATAGCTTTTTCATTCTGATGAAATCTTACTGCAAATATTTCATTAAACTTTTGGTTGTGCTATCCATTCTGCTATGTGTGAACGGCGTGACTGCTGTTGCGCAGTTGATTCCGAATCTTGGAGGCCAGCGGGCAGGTATTTCCGCGTTTCAGTTCCTGAAGATAGGAGTCGGTGCCCGCGGCGTGGGAATGGGTGAATCATTTGTGGCTATCGCGAATGATGTCTCTGCATTGTACTGGAACCCTGCCGGCATCGTGCAGTTCCAGGAAAACCAGGCTATGGTGGCGCATACGGAATATGTTGTCGATATCAGACATGAATTTTTGGGAATTGCGTACCACCTTTCGTCGTATGATGCCGTGGGATTATCGGTGACTTCGCTTCATACGGATGATATGGAAGTAACGACGGAAACACAGCCGTTCGGGACGGGAAGATATTTTTCGTTCGGCGACATCGCTATTGCCGGTACCTACAGCCGTAAAATGACGGACCAGTTCAGCTTTGGAGTAACTATTCGTTATGTCGAGGAAACGCTGGACATGTTAAAGATGCGCGGCGTCATGGCAGATCTTGGGACATACTACTGGACGGGGATCGGCTCATCGCGGTTTGCTGTTGTTGTTTCAAATTTTGGCGGTGATGTGGCCCCCTCCGGCGAACTAACGCAATACAGCGGCCAGACTGTGAATTCCTTCCAATCATTTTCCCCCCCGACAATGTTTAAAATAGGTTTCGCGCTCGAACCATACGAGGCGGAACAGCAAAAAATTACAACATCCATTGAATTGAACCACCCGAACGACAACGCGGAAAATATTCATCTTGGCGTGGAATATAATTGGGCGAACCAGCTTTGGATGCGTGCGGGAATAAAACGGACAATCGGCGAAAAACTTCTTGGCGCCGACGACTCGGGGTCGAATGATGTCACGCTCGGTATGGGCATCGCCGCACCCGTCGGAACTACAAGACTGCAGTTTGATTACGCGTTTGCCAATTTTAACGCGCTTGGCAGTGTGCACCGCTTTTCGGTGGGGGTGGCCTACTGAAGATGAAATCATTTTTCATATATATCGTTGCTATTACAATTCTGATGTTGATCATTACATCCGGTTGTGAGCAGAAGTTTGATCTGGCCGTTTTGCCTGATCCCGGATCGGCAGTAGGTGTTGGCGATACGAATTATGTTGAGATATTCCCCCCGTGGGCGGGATTTGAAAGCCCTCAGGCGGTATTGGTTGGCAATGACCAGCTGATTTATGTCGCTGATTATGAGAGAAATGAAGTGCTCATGCTTGATGCCGGCGGAATGGTATTGAAACGAAAGAGCATTCCTCATCCCATCTGCATTGCGCAAAATTCTAAACTCGACATATATGTCGGCGGTGAAACTATTGCGCCGAACGGCATCGATACCATCGGCGCGATCTACCGTATTTATCTAGCCCGCTTTGATACTTCCTATGTTTCCGATATCGACACGACAATCAATACCAGCACCGGAGACACGGTAATTACGGTAACACGAAGGGATACTTCCTATTTCGCGAATCACGATCTCGAGAATGCGCCGACGCGCGTTGTATGGCAGGAGCCCGGTCGCCCGGACCGTCGGTTCAGCGGCATAGGAATTATGCCGGGAAACGAGTACTTGGTCACAAGAGTCGGTTCCGACAACAGCAGTTTTGTTGATCCTGATACACGCGTTCTGTTGTTTAATGAGCACGATATTCTCGTAACCCCGCTCGGCGATCTTGTAACGCGTCCGTCGGGCGGAACGGCGATTACCGACATTAAGAACCTTACCGGGGTAATGATATTTCCTTCAAGCAGGGATTTTATACTGACGCAGAGTTCGGATGGAATAGCATATGGGGCAGTATGGATGATTTATCAGAGTACACCGGATTTCCAGGGATGGCTGCCGAAATATGACCCCGCAAAAGCCGAACAGCGCGGCGTTGATTTTATCCGTCCAAACCGTTTCGTGAAGGCGACGGCTGCTGCTTTCGACAGACGCCGGCGGGAAATATTTATTGTCGATTCTGAACTGGACAGCGTGGTAAAATTTACGCGAAACGGACAGTTCAGGACTGAATCATTCGGCAAATATAAATCCGCGACCAACGAGCTTCCCGGGCTCAACAAACCGCGCGGCGTTTCTTTCTCGAATGACTGTACATTGTATATCGCTGATACCGGTAACAGGCTCATTCGCCGGTTTAAACTTTCTACGCAGACGACCTGCAACTGATACGTTCGTTCTTTTTCCTTCAGGAGAAATCATCATGAGCAGATTTCCAATCTTCCTCATCATTATTCTGTGTATCCAGTCGCTTTCTGCACAGCAATCCTCACTTGACAAATCTGATAACCGGAATAGCATCGTAGCAACGTACTCGATTGTTGCCCGTGATCCGGAAACCGGCGACCTTGGTGTCGCGGTTCAGTCGAAATTTCTGGGTGTCGGTGCCGTTGTTCCCTGGGCAAAGGCGGGTGTCGGTGCCGTGGCAACGCAGGCATTTGCCAATACGCAGTTTGGCGAGGAAGGCATCCGGCTCCTGTCATATGGACTTACTGCGCAGGAAGCAGTCGACAGTCTTATTCATATGGACTCCGACCCACAATCGCGGCAGTTGGGTATCGTCGACGCAAAAGGGAATGCGTACGGTTACACCGGGTCATCGTGCATGCAATACGCGGGAAATGTATCAGGCAGCGGATATACAGTACAGGGAAACATTCTTGCTGGTCAGGAAGTCATCAAGGCAATAGCGCGCACGTTTGAAATTTCCACCGGTGACCTCGCCGATCGGCTCCTTGAAGCTCTTGATGCCGGAGAACGCGCTGGCGGTGACAAACGCGGCAGGCAATCAGCCGCTCTGCTTGTAGTCAGGGAGCAGGGAGGATACGGTGGATTGAATGACCGCTTTGTCGATATCCGCGTTGATGACAATACGCAACCCTTAAATGAACTTCGACGCATTTATAATCTCTGGAAACAGGAGTTTTTATTTGAAGCCAGAATGCGGTCGCTCGAAGGTTTTAGAAAAAACAAGAATTTTGCCGCGGCTGACAGGGAAATGCAGAGAGTCGTTACAAGCATGAATAATCTTCTGCGGGATAAACCGGATGATCCGGATGTCCTGAATAATGTCGCGTGGACGCTTGCAACCAATGATATCGACCGGGTGCGCGCGCTTGAACTGGCAAAGAGAGCCTCAAAGCTCGCGCCGTCACGGGCGGATATTCTTGACACGATCGCGGAGTGTCATTATCGTCTCGGGCATTTTGATGAAGCCATAGCAATTGAAACAGAGCTTGCCACCAAAGATCCTACGAATGACAGGTATTGGAAACAGCTCCAAAAGTTCAAGGACGCAAAACAAAAGTCCGGCCAATGATCTCTCTGCGCTATATTGCTTTCCTGATGTTTGCGGTTTTGTTTGCCGCGTGCTCGGGCAAGAAAGAATTTGATAAGAGTTTTAAAGTTTCTCCGGATGCAGTTAACCTTGCCGGTATTCAATTCTCCGTGGGGAAAGAAGCATTAGAAAATCAATTTCCTGCAATACGCTGCCGTTCGGGAGAAGAGGGTGTCATGACGTGTACGCTCACACCTACGAATGACCAGCGCGAATCACAATTCCCCGGTGTTGACGAAATGAAACTTACCTTTTTCCGGGATGCCCTTCATACTATTCGTGTTTCGTACGGACAGATGTTCGATGTCGAGTATAAGAATTTCTTGAGCGATGTAAGGAAAAAATACGCGTACAGGACTGAGGATGGAGATCTTGATACGGTAGGAATGATATGGAAATATGATGCGCTGAAAGTGGAACTGACTCCCAATCCTAAGAAACACTGGACCGGTTCATTGATGGTGTATACCCCTGTCCTGGAATTTCAGCAGACTGTAGTCTATAAACGCTGGCTGGAAGCACTGGAGCAAAGCAAAAGCAAAAAGATTTATTAGAGGAAGTTCTTCCGCGCAGGCATCACACTATTCCATCAGCATTCCCTTAGGAACGCTCCGTATCAGAAAATATCTCTGCTGTTAATCAGGAAAAGCCATGCGCCGCGAAGATGTTCCGTCCATTTCGCAACGCCGTCTTTAAGGTATAAAAAGAGTATGCGCCCGGGTGTTGGCCTGAGTGGAGGCGACTCAGGCGCAACGGGGGATCCGGACACATACTTCCCTATATTCGGTACGTTCATAAAATTAAAAGTGTGAACCCAGCGGTCGCATCAAGGGGAGGCGGCCTGATGTCGACGTGGGTGCTGAGTTCACACAGATCTCCTTAATCCAATACATATTTACGAAGTTTTCTTTTCCACGGCTAACGACGAAAGCACCTGGGCGATTTTTTCAAAATCTTTCGATTTGTCAAAAAAATAGTCAGCCCCGGCCTGCCGGCATTCTTTCCGTATTTGTGCGTACGGGTAATTGGTAAACATAATCGTCGTCGGCGGTGGTTGAAATTGTTTAATCTCTTTCAGCAATTCAATCCCGCTGCCGCCCGGCATCTGTACGTCAATAATCACCACATCCGGCAACATCGACTTAATAGAGCTATGCGCTTCGGTTTTATTCTGCGCATGGCCAATCACTTCAAGATCATTGATGTCGCTCAACAATGTCATAATTCGCGCGCGTACTATCAATGAATCGTCAACAATAAATACCTTCATCGGCACCAATCGTAATCGCTCTACACCACCGTTTGTTAACATCATGATACAAATATAACTGACTGCACTCTGAGGGGGTATCGGAAAATCAACGATTTTTATGTAGGAATTAACCTCTTTTTTGTGTAGGTGTTTTTCCTACACGAAACGAATGATATGCGAAGGGGGAAAACGGGTTATTGGATTATGCCATTCCGGATGGCGTAGTGGATAATATCGGCGCTCGATTTCAAACTGGTTTTCTCGGCAATACGGTTACGGTAGGTACTGATGGTTTTGACGCTCAGTGAAAGGATGTCGCCGACTTCAGAAAGTGTTTTACCTTTGGCAAGAAGGAGAAATACCTCATATTCACGGTCGGAAAGAAGTTCATGGGGTAGTTTTTGTTTCTCCGCGGCGAGGTCCTCGATGATAATCTGACTCAACGAAGAACTGATATACTTTTTCCCCGAAAGAATTTTTTTTATCGCTTCAGAAATCTCATCGGGTGACCCGTCTTTGGTCAGGTAACCGGCGGCGCCAAGACGAAGAACACGTACCGCGAACTGCTCTTCCGGATGCAT
This sequence comes from uncultured Chlorobiaceae bacterium, assembly GCA_964523395.1. Taxonomy (GTDB): domain Bacteria; phylum Bacteroidota; class Ignavibacteria; order UBA10030; family SZUA-254; genus JANYJZ01. The sequence goes on from CAZFXS010000001.1 coordinate 331,796, forward strand.
GGTGAGAATCAGGATGGGAAGCTTTGGTTTTTGGCGGTGAATATCGGCGAGGATGTCAAGGCCGCTTCTGCCCGGCATGTTAATATCGAGAATGACAAGGTCGAGCCGGTTGCCGCGGACCTGTGCCATTGTTTCATCGGCGTTTGTCGCTTCGCCGGCAACTTCCAGTTCGGGAATATCCTCGATGATGCGTCGGAGTCCCTGTCTTACGATAGCGTGGTCATCGGCAATCAGTATTTTTTTTGCCATTGGGGTTATGCCGTTGTTATCGGGATATGAACAGTAATTGTGGTACCCACGCCTTCTTTACCGGTAAAGCCGACGGTGCCGCCGAGCAATGAAACCCGTTCACGGATACCGAGAAGCCCGAGCGATTTCGAATTGGCAATGCGGGCATCCGCGATGCCTCTGCCATTGTCACGGATTTCGAACCATATGCCTGCAGTATCTTTGCGAAGCGTGATATCAACGCGTGTCGCGCCGGCATGCCGTGCAACATTTGTAAGCGCCTCCTGCAGAATGCGAAATAACGCGATGGAATAATGTTCGTCGAGCGTTATGGATTCGGGAGTGAAATGTATATCCGTTTGAATGTGTGTTCTATGCTGGAATTCCTGTGCCTGCCATTCGATTGCTGCCTGGATGCCTAAATTATCAAGAACACCGGGACGGAGTTCAGTGGCGATTCTGCGGATTGTGTGTATTGTCGCATCAATGAGCTGCAGCATTTCGTTCGCTTTTTGATGGAAAATCTGTTGTGAAGGGTCAATTTTCTTTGAAAGCCAAGAAATGTCCATCTTCAATCCTGTCATCGATTGTCCAAGTTCATCGTGAATTTCACGTGCGATACGCTTTCGTTCTTCTTCACGGGCGGATTCAACATACGCCGTGAGTTCACGGAGTTCCTGACGTGAATGGAGCAATTTATCCTCTACCTGTTTTCGCTCTGTGATGTCCTGCATCGAACCAACCATCCGGATTGGCTTATTTTTCGAATCATGAATGACATATCCTCTGTCAAATATAAAGGCATATGACCCGTTCATACGCTTGAAGCGATATTCGTCAGACCAGTAAACGTCGCCACTCTTGATGACGCGATAGATTCCGGCTACCACACGGTCTTTATCTTCTCTGTGGAGAAAGTTATCCCAAGAGGATATGTCGGGCGGCGTTTGTTCCTTTGTGTACCCAAATAAGGTGAAATAGTTTTCGTTCCACCACAAAGCGTTTGTTTCGAGATTCCAATCCCAAACTACATCATGGGTGGCCTGTGCGACAATCTGAAAGCGTTCCTGCGAATCGACGAGCGATTTAGAAAAGGACTCTTGCTTCTTATTATACCTGTTGATGAGGATGTACAGAATCAATCCTGTTATCAGAACATAAAACCATCCCTTGAACGTCTGCAATTGTGTAAGGATTTCGGGGTCGCTTACTACCCTTACAAGCAATTTGTCGGAGAGTAGTATCCATAGTAAACCCAGAATGATATAGACAATGACAATACCGAGCGCGGGATTGCGTAATAATCTCGAGGAGTTCTTTTCGTCAACTTTCATTGTGCCTTTTCCAAGAAGAAATGCTCTTCTTCCGAATCAATGAACTGATGAACAAGATTAGGTTATGCCGTCATAAATTATTACGAATGTACAATATCCAACTGTGAAAGGCAATGTTTATCATAAAAAAAGTTTTGTATCTCTAAGCCTGACAGTAAGTTGCAACTCTAAATGGAAATTGCTACATTAATCCCATTAATTTTGAACTACTGACTGAATTTTTTCTCTGAATGTTGTAAGTTCCGGAGAGGTGGGTGAGTGGCTTAAACCAGCGGTTTGCTAAACCGCCATACGGGGTAAACCTGTATCGAGAGTTCAAATCTCTCCCTCTCCGCTCAGATGGTTTGTAATGCGTTACTTCTACTCTTTCCAAATAATGGTATCCCCGGTGTCAGGGGATTTTTTATTTTTGATTGAATCAGCATGTCTTCCTCAGCAATCAGAGTCCGGTTTGCCCCAAGCCCGACCGGCTATCTTCATGTCGGCGGCTTAAGAACTGCCCTGTATAATTTTCTCTTCGCGAGGAAACACCACGGTACGTTCATCCTGCGCATTGAGGACACTGACCGCTCACGCTTGGTCGAAGGCGCGGTGCAGAATCTCATCGATACACTGCAGTGGGCCGGGTTACAGTTTGATGAGGGACCGGGAAGAAGCGGCGGCGTTGGACCGTATATTCAATCTGAACGTCTTGATCATTATACGTTGCATGCAAATAAGTTAATTGATAAACGTAAAGCATATTATTGCTTTTGTACACCGGATCGCCTTGAGGCGGTCAGAAAAGAACAGGAAAAATTAAAGCTTCAACCGAAATACGATCGGCATTGTCTTAAATTAAGCACGACAGCAATTGTGGATAACCTTGAAAAAAAGGTACCGTATGTGGTGCGAATGAAAGTTCCCGATTCGACAGTCGTTCGTTTCAATGATATCATCCGGGGCGATGTGGAATTTGAGAGCGACCGCCTCGATGACCAGGTCCTTCTGAAATCCGACGGTTACCCGACGTATCATCTTGCGAATGTCGTTGACGATCATATGATGAGAATCTCCCATGTTATTCGCGGTGAAGAATGGCTCTCGAGTACACCGAAGCATGTTTTGCTCTATCAGTCGTTTGGTTGGGATATCCCCGCATTCGCGCATTTACCATTGCTCCTGAATCCCGACAGGTCAAAACTCAGCAAACGGCAGGGGGATGTCGCTGTTGAGGATTACCGCACGAAGCACTATCTGAAGGAAGCGTTGATTAATTTTGTGGCGTTTCTCGGTTGGAATCCGGGTGACGAACGTGAATTATTTTCACTTGACGAACTCGTGAACGAGTTTTCGCTTGAACGTGTCGGTAAAGCAGGTGCAATCTTTAATCTGGATAAACTGAACTGGCTGAATTTTCAGCATCTCAGGAAGAAACCGGATGCCGAAGTGCTTGTCATGTTGAAAGCGGAACTGCATAAATCAAAATATGCCGGAACATTCTTTACTGATGACTTCCTGCTGAAAATTATTTATGCGTTGAGAGAACGTGTAACATTCATAACCGATTTTATTGAAAAGGGAAGTTATTTCTTTGAACCCCCAACACAATACGATCCGGAAATAGTGAAGAAACGATGGAAACCTGATGTCCCTGCACATCTCCAATTACTTTCGGAAGCGTTCTCAAAATTGCAGAACCCGTCATTAGCCGATTACGAACAGGCGCTTCAATCAGTTGCTCAGACATTGGGGGTCAGCAATGGCCATCTTATACACGGCCTCAGACTTGCGGTCTCAGGTGTGGGAGCAGGACCGGGTGTGTATGAAATCCTTGATGTTATTGGCAAGGAAGAAACAGTACGACGTATTCAAACAGCAATCGCAACGATAAAATAACCTGTTAGTTTTACACTACAGATATGGATCAATCAAAAAATACTGTAAAGAATTCAGACGACACCTCAAAAGAGGTGAAGCCTTCGAACTTCATTCGTGAAATAGTCGAAGAGGATATAAAAAATAATAAGAATGAGAAGCGGGTCCATACACGCTTTCCCCCCGAACCGAACGGGTATTTACACATCGGCCATGCGAAATCAATTTGCCTGAACTTTGGCATTGCACGCGATTATTCCGGAAAATGCAATCTTCGTTTTGATGATACGAACCCTACCAAAGAGGATGTGGAATATGTTGATTCGATCAAAGAAGACGTCCGTTGGCTGGGATTTGATTGGAATGCGGAATTATATGCTTCCGATTATTTTGAACAATTATATCAGTACGCGGTTACCTTGATACAAAAAGGGAAAGCGTTTGTATGTGACTTGAGCGGCGATGAAGTCCGCAATATGCGCGGCACACTGACAATGCCCGGCAAAGAGAGTCCTTATCGAAACCGCAGTATCGATGAGAACCTTGACTTATTCGGGCGTATGCGAAAGGGAGAATTTCCCGACGGTGCAAGGACCCTTCGCGCGAAAGTCGATATGGCTTCCCCAAATATTAATCTCCGCGATCCGGTGATGTATCGTATACTTCATGCACACCATCACCGCACCGGCGACGCGTGGTGCATTTATCCAACGTATGATTGGGCGCATGGTCAATCCGATTCAATCGAAGGTATCACACACTCCATCTGTACGCTGGAGTTCGAAGATCATCGGCCGCTGTATGACTGGTACATCAACGAACTCGGCATTCATCATCCCCAGCAGATAGAATTCGCCCGGTTGAATGTTTCCTATACAATGATGAGCAAACGGAAACTACTCCAACTGGTTGAAGAAAAGTTAGTGAGTGGATGGGATGATCCCCGCATGCCGACCATCTGCGGATTGCGCAGGCGTGGATTCACGCCGGAATCGTTGAGAAACTTTGCTGAGCGGATTGGTGTCTCCAAACGCGAGACGATGATTGATGCCTCATTCCTCGAAGATTGTTTGCGTGAAGATTTAAACAAGCGCGCCCGGCGCGTTATGGCGGTGTTACGTCCGTTAAAAGTGATCATAGATAATTATCCCGACAATCAGGTTGAAGAAATGGAAGCGATTAACAACCCCGAAGACCCGGGCATGGGATCAAGGAAAATTCATTTTTCAAAAGTATTGTATATCGATCAGGATGATTTTCGCGAAACACCTCCCCCGAAATATTTCCGTCTGTTCCCCGGGAATGAAGTCCGGTTGCGTTACGCCTATATCATAAAATGCGAACGTGTTGTTAAGGATGAGAAGGGGAATATCGTTGAGCTGCATTGTACGTATGATCCAGACACAAGAAGCGGAGAAGGGAAGAGTACCAAAAAAGTAAAGGGTACAATCCATTGGGTTTCAGCCTTGCATGCTAAAACTGCTGAAGTGAGATTGTATGACCGTTTATTCACGGCAGAAGACCCTGGTGGAGACAACTGGAAAGAGCTGTTGAACCCGAACTCTCTGCAAGTATTGCATGATTGCAAAATCGAGCCGGGGATCGAGCAAGCAAAGCCGTCAGATAGGTTCCAGTTTGAACGCACCGGATATTTTTGCCCCGATTATGAATCGAGCCCTGATGCACCTGTGTTCAACAGGACGGTAACGTTGCGTGACACGTGGGCAAAGATTGAGAAGGCATAAATTTGTAATCCTTTTGTGCATTGAACTGTCACTTAGTTTGAATTTTATAGAAGATGATGCCGAAGGCATCACATGTTTGTAGTAAGACATGAAGCTTACACATACGACCCCATCGGGGTCGCATGTTCATATGGTTTATTTACTATAAACATACAATCCCTTCGGGATTCTGTTAGTTAAACACGCTTTTGAAACAAGAGGGAATCTATCAGTTAAGGTGAGTTTTTATCTTGTTGAACAATTAAATTAATCCGCCGCATATCCATCTGATTTTCTTGATTATCACAGAAGAAAGCGATATATTTGCAAAGTTTTTAACCGCACATGCCAGACCTCACGACTATCCGTATTAAGAATGCTTCGTTCTATGCGTATCACGGCGTTGCCAGTGATGAGCAGAACCTTGGCGGCAAGTTTGAAATTGATGTTGAGCTGAAAGCCGATCTGCTGGCCGCGATGCAATCGGATAATCTGCATCGTACCGTCGATTATGAGGCAGTGTATGCGTTGGTAAAAAATATTGTTCACTCGAAAAAGTTTTATCTCATCGAGGCGCTGGCGCACACAATCATCGAGGGAATTATTCATGAGTTCCCGATTGTGGAACATGTCACCGTAACTGTGCGCAAACCTCATCCGCCTGTAAAAGGCGTTGTCGATTTTGTCGAAGTTCAGGTATCCGGAAAACGCTGAGTATTTATGTATCACGTCTATCTTTCATTAGGTTCGAATATCGGAGACCGCTCTGCGTTTCTTGCAAAAGCTGTCGAAGAAATCGGTGCAATCGCTTCCGTCAGCGAAGTCTCTTCTGTTTTCGAATCAGAGCCTGTAGGGATGCTGGATGATGGCGGCCCGTTTTATAATATGGCAGTCGGTATCCGTACATCCGACGATCCGCCGTTGCTGATGGTGCAGTTGAAAAAGATTGAGAAAAAACTCGGCAGAAAGAATGCCACGCATCTGCTCTCCCGCAATATCGATATTGATATCATACTGTATCGCGGATTGGCGTATGAAGACCACACTGTCACGGTTCCTCATCCCATGCTGCAGTACCGCCGGTTTGTACTCGAACCGCTCTGCGAAATTGCTCCGACTGCGGTACACCCAGGACTGGAGAAAACTATCGCAACACTCCTCCGGAATTGTCATGATAAACACAGCGTGGTAAAATTAGATTCGGCGGTTATTCAGATGTCTTCACATTCATAATACCATCGTGAAACAATCACTCACATCATTGATAGAACAGTCGGATATCAGGCATATCGCGATAGAAGGCGTTATCGGCGCAGGCAAAACAACGCTTGCGAATATGCTTGCGGCACAGTTACCCGCGAAACTGGTGCTCGAGAAATTTGAAGAGAATCCGTTCCTCTCAAAATTTTATGAAGACCAGAACCATTACGCGTTCCAGACGCAGCTCTTTTTCCTCTTAAGCCGGTATAAACAACAACAGGAATTGATTCAGGCGGACCTGTTCAACCGTTTTCTCATTACGGATTATATTTTCGAGAAGGATAAAATCTTTGCCTATCTTAATCTTGAAGATGATGAGCTGAAATTATATGAAACCGTACTGACAGCGATCGAACACAAGGTTCCGACTCCTGATCTTATTGTGTATATTCAGTGCAGTGTCGACCGCCTGATGGCCAATATCACGAAGCGGGGGAGAGACATCGAAAAAAACATGCCGGAGCAGTATATACGCGACTTAAATGAGGCGTATAACTATTTCTTTTTCCGCTACAAGGCGGCACCGTTACTCATCGTGAATGCGACGCAAATTGATTTTGTCGGCAACAGCGAACATTTTGAAGACCTGATGATGGAGATTTTCAGGCCGAACAAAGCTCCGGTCGAATATTATAACCCCGCAATTATAAGAAAATAGCATGATCCGGATTTTCTTGTATCTCATGTTGGGATATGTGGTGTGGAAAATGATTAAAATATTCTCCACGCGGCAAAAAAACACTCGCAGGGAATATGAGGAGGAAAATGCTTCAAAAACCCCGCCTATTGAATTCCCCAACATCGAAGAAGCAAAATTCGAAGACCTGCCGCCGTCATCTTCTGATGACGGTCCGTCTTCACCCAAAAAATAAAACTCCCCTAACGCTTTACACCTTGTATTATCGAGTACAAGCTTTCACGTATTCGCGTCTTTTTCGTCTACCTTCCGTGTACATCCGTGGTGAATTAATCAGTTCTTTTCAAATTGACTCTTTTCCCACTGTTCGGTATCTTACCATCAAATGATTACAGAAAATGCTCATATCCTAACGGAAACGGAAGAAATTCCTCTTCAACTCGAAGAAGAAATCATTCGGTTGAAGGAAGAGTTGAACGCGGTGATCCTCGCCCATTATTACCAGGAATCTGAAATTCAGGACCTGGCGGATTTTGTCGGGGACAGCCTTGAACTTTCACGCAAAGCCGCATCAACGGATGCCGATGTCATTGTGTTTGCCGGCGTTCATTTCATGGCGGAAACGGCGAAGATACTGAGTCCGCATAAGAAAGTTCTGCTTCCCGATTTAGAGGCCGGTTGCTCTCTTGCGGAAGGATGCCCCGCGCCTGCGTTTAAAAAATTCAAAGAAGATCATCCCGGTCATATTGTTGTCTCCTATATCAATTGCTCAGCCGAAGTGAAGGCGCTGAGCGATATTATCTGTACATCGAGTAATGCTGAGAAAATCATCAGGCAAATTCCCGCTGACAGGCCGATCATATTCGCGCCCGACAGGAATCTTGGTGCCTATCTTGTCAAGAAAACTGGAAGGGAGATGCTGTTGTGGCAGGGGACATGCATTGTCCATGAAACATTCAGCGAACGGAAGCTTATCCACCTCCGCTCGTTATATCCCGACGCAAAACTTATTGCCCATCCTGAGTGTGAGCAGGTTGTGCTTGACCAGGCGGCGTTTATCGGTTCGACGAGCGCGTTGCTCCGCCATGTACAGCAGGACACCGCCAGAGAATTTATTATCGCCACAGAGGCAGGCATTATCCACCAGATGCAGAAAGCCTGTCCCGATAAGCTCTTTATCCCCGCTCCTCCCGAGGAAAGCTGTGCATGCAACCAGTGCCCGTTCATGAAACTCAATACTATGGAAAAATTGTATCTCTGCATGAAGAACGGCACTCCCGAAATTACTTTGAGTGACGATCTTATTGCAAAAGCAGCGCTTCCAATAAAACGGATGCTGGAGATGAGTTGATATATGCTCAGATTAAAGAAAAGAATAACGCAGAGTCGCGGAGTTCGCCCGCCTGCCAAAGCGAAGCGGCGGGCAGGCAAAGAAACGCAGAGAAATAATCACTTTGCGATACTCGGCGTTCTCTGCGCCCGCCTGAACGATGCAGTCGGGCAGGTCTCTGCGGTGAAAAATTTTATTTCAAATTAAGCCAGTACCGCCAAGTTAGCTGTCTTCCTTATGGCGAAGTAATGAGGTATATTTATATTTTTCACACATGAAAAACGATCCTGTTCAGACGACAATCCACGTAAAGAATATGGTCTGCGATCGTTGTGTCCGTGTCGTAAGGGAGGAATTGCAGAAGGAGGGATATACTGTCATCAATATCCGTTTGGGCGAAGTGACATTAGCCGGTGAGGTGAAGGAAAAAAATGAGGCGATCCGCAACATACTTGAGCGCAATGGTTTTGAGCTAATCGACAATCAGAAAGCAAAACTTGTCGAGCAGTTAAAAAACCAGATTATCTCGCTCATCTTCCATAACGACAACCCTGAAAAAGACCTCAAACACTATCCCGCGTATCTTGCCCGCAAAATGGGATACGATTATCATTACCTGAGCTCGCTCTTTTCATCGGTTGAGAATCTTACCATTGAGCAGTATGTGATCCTCCAGAAAATTGAGCGTGTGAAGGAACTTCTTGTCTACGGAGAGCTGACATTAAGCGAGATTGCGTTCAGGCTTGCGTATAGCAGTGTTCAGCATCTTTCCAACCAGTTTAAACAAATCACAGGGTTTACTCCCTCAGCGTTTAAAAAGCTTAAAGCTGAGAAGCGCATTGCGATTGATAGGGTAGGCAGTACTTGAGATTGAAAAAATACTAACTTATCATTGGTACACATTTCGGAGGCAGGTCAATATACCTCAAATGAAAATAGATAGAAAATTTCTTTTAATAATTCTACTAGTTATTCTTATTGGAGTGTCTTGTAAAGACGAAACAGATGGAAAGTACTATCAAGAAGCTCTAAACTGGATTACCACTTCCTCTGAGTTAAAACAATCGATAGCTGAAACTTTCGGATTAGTGATTCATACTGAAGGACCACTCCGCTTTGCAGTATTTGACAGTCTTACCCCATTAAGTGTGTCGGATTATTTTGCAGAAGACTCTTGCTCATTAATCGTAGATCGTAAGATAATAGATGAGATACGAGAAAAAGAAAGGAGTTTTAGGAGATATCTTTTGACAAGGTATTACCCATCCTTTTCTTCGCTATGGAATGATACCGCAAAACTAGTGGTGACATTCGGGTTTGTTTATCAAAACAAAATGGTGGCAAGAATATACGAGCGACACGAGTATCCAAACGATGAACTTTGGACTAAAAATGACTCGCTTATAACTGGAATAACAATTCCATCTCAAAGTGGGAAGAAAAACTTAAGAGAAATTTCTTGGTTCTCAGATTGTATACAAATAACTTTTTGTTTCGACGGAGAAGTTAAAGTTAAAAATGCGATCATCCATCCACTTTGGCAGTGAAGAGCAATGGTCCCAGAATTTGTCTTAAAAAAAACTCAAAAACTCTTCAATAAACTTACCATTAAATGGAAAGTTTATCGCAGGATGGACTCTCAAGATGCTTCAAATGCCGCACCACCAGACAATAGCAAAAACGGGGAATCACTATTAATTAATCGAATTAACAAAATGAGATTAGTAATCCCTTTTTTGATAATTATATTTCTAAATGGATGTAAACATTCAAAGGATTTTTCATTGTCTGCAAAGGAGCCATTGAACCTTCATGGAAACATTATTGTATATGTTGAAGCCCATAAAAAAGGGGAAGATGTGACGGCTGGTGATTTTGACGATGTTGTTGTTCTGAATATTGATACTCAAACAAAATATCGAATTACGGATGATACGTTTGTTGACGAATACCCCGTGTTGTCCCCTGATAGAAAAGTATTCGTTTTTGCGACTCGCCGTGAGGGAAACGGAGCGTTGTTGAAAATAATGGGAATGGCGGGGCAAAGAGGATTATTCAGATTTGAACCTGAAACTAAAGAAATGAAGCCATTTGCGCAAGAGTTACAGGCTAAACACCCGGATTTCATGGACTCATTTAAGCATCTTTCATGGGCTTTTTCAGGTGATTTTCTTTACTATGTGGAGGGTAATGCTATTCTTAGGATTTCCTCTGGTGAAGATTCCCTTCAGATATTTCATCGATTCGAAGATATAGAAAATATATTTGGCTTCAAGCCCTATTATCGGGGGGACTCTAGACGTTTGACAGCTATTGCGATTGACTATATTCAACTTAGCGGACGGTGCGGTTTAAGTATTTTCGATTTGGTTGACACGACGATTGCTGAAGTAGAGAATAGATCGGGTGGGGTTCATCTCGGCGGTTGGAATCAGGATGGGTCATTATTATTGTATAAATATTTTGAAAAGGGGAAATACCACTGGATTGAGTATGATGTTAAAAACAAAATAAAGCGCCCGATTTCAATACCTGGCTCAGAATCAAAGCTTTATATTGAGTCAGCAGAATATCTTGATTCATCCAACCTAATTCTCTATGGGGGAAAAAATTTTACATCGTTGGATACCATCATGGGTGATTACTCTGAAAATAATGAAATTCTTAAGTTCAATTTGCATACCCGAAATATCGAATGGTTGACTAACGATGGTTATAAAAAAGAATACTTTACTTTGTATAATCAACAATACTGAGGTTAGTCGATGCTTGGCATAACTACTTGATTATCCTTATTTTATAAAGATTAATTTATTATTAGGGACATGATAGAGTTTTAAACTGCTGGTACTTCCCAAATTCTTGCCGTTCGTCATCAAAGCCAAAACCACGGAAGTCAAACTTATGCACAACCAAATCTAATCTTCGAGGCTTTTTCTTTCTTTTCCAACCACTCTATTCTATAACTTACCCCCATTACGTTGTAACATATTCTCTGGTTCTTGTTGTATATTTGTAGTGAACTTATACAAGGAGCAACTATGAAAAAGAAAGAGATTATCATCAGCGGAATGACCTGCGGGCATTGCGTAAAGGCTATTATTAAAGCGCTGGGCGGAATACCCGGACTAACTCTTGACGAGGTGCAGGTTGGCAAAGCGACTATTCAAATCGACGAATCAAAAGTATCGGATGAACTGCTCAAAACTGCGGTTGAAGAAGCCGGGTATCAGATAGTTTCAATACAATAAATGGGCTATTACAGTGTATATAGGATCAGTTTGAACAAGAAATTTCATCGCGGAGACGCAGAGATCGCCGAGTATCGCAGAGGGATTAGCTCTCTGCGTTTCTTTGTGCTCTCTGCGACTCTGCGTTGTTCTTTTCTTTAAACTGAGTTAACACGTAATAGTGTAGCTTAACTTATGGAAAACAAAGAAAACATACAATCCTTAACTCTCCCCGTCGAAGGGATGACATGCGCAAGCTGTGTCACAAGAGTTGAGAAGGCATTAAAACCGGTCGAAGGCGTCAAAGATGTGAGTGTCAATCTTGCCACAGAGAAAGTGACCATCAAAACAGACGCTTCGGCATTTAACATCGCGAAAGCCGTCACTGCTGTAGAAGATGCCGGTTATAAGCTGATTGTCCCGTCGGAACAGCAGGGAAGCGCCGGTGAGCAGATTGTTTCACCACAGGAAAAAGCATATCGTCAACTGCGAAAAGAATTTACGATTGCAATATCGCTTGCGGTTCCGGTTATGATCGTAAGTATGGTGAGTATGTCGGAGTGGTTTATGCGCGCCGTGCCGCTGTCGATGGACGCTATCAATAAATTGTTGTTGGTTGCGACGACGGTCATCATGCTCGGTCCCGGCAAACGTTTCTTTACATCGGCATGGAAAATTGCAAAACATTTTTCTGCCGATATGAATACACTGGTGGCAGTCGGCACAGGTTCTGCGTATCTCTACAGCGCCATTGTTGTTCTCTTCCCCGAATGGTTGTCGGCAGGAGGAAGCGATATATATTTCGATACCGCGTCGACCATCATTACCTTAATCTTGATGGGCAAAATGCTGGAAGCACGTGCAAAGCAAAAAACTTCCGACGCGATGAAACAACTCATGCGTTTACAACCCACCATAGCGCACTTGCTTATTGAGGGTATGCAGAAAGATATTTCGATTGATGAAATACTCGTTGGAAATACCTTCCGTGTTCTTCCGGGTGAGCGAATCCCTGTCGATGGTGAATTGATTGCGGGAAATACGTACGTTGACGAGTCTATGATCACCGGCGAAAGCCTTGCGGTTGAGAAAACAACCGGTGTGCGTGTCGTTGGGGGAACGATGAACAAAAGCGGCAGTATCGATGTTCGTGCTACGGCCGTTGGCAAGGATACTGTTCTGGCACAGATTGTAAAAATGGTTGAAGAAGCCCAGGGGACGAAAGCTCCCATCCAGTCGTTTGCGGATAAGATTTCATCCGTTTTTGTTCCCGTAGTTATCGGCATTGCCATCGTTACACTCATTCTCTGGCTCGTTATCGGAGGAAGCACATTTACATATGCCATGATGAATTTCATAGCAGTCCTGATTATTGCATGTCCGTGCGCGCTCGGTCTTGCGACGCCCACGGCTATCATGGTCGGGACATCCAAAGGCGCATCGCTCGGCATCCTTATTAAAAATGCGCTAAGTCTCGAACAAACGCACGCCATCAAAACGATAGTGTTTGATAAAACCGGAACTTTGACGGAAGGTTCGCCATCAGTAACCGATATTGTTTCATTACATGGTTTTGATAAGAATGTTCTTCTTCAGTTTGCCGCATCGCTTGAAAGAAGGTCGCAGCACCCGTTGGGTGAGTCCATTATACATTATGCCCGGGAGCAGGAGATCGAGTTGCGTGATTCAGCGGTTGAGAGCTTTCAATCATTCGACGGACTAGGAATCACGGGAGTTCTGGATGGCAAGGCTCTTGCCGTTGGGAACACCGGTCTGATGAAAGAGTATTCCGTCAACCTTGATAAAGCGGTCGTACATGCCCAACGCTTTGCGGCAGAGGGCAAAACGCCTGTCCTCATAGCGATTGATGGAGTCGCTGAAGGGGTTATCGCGATTGCTGATATTGTAAAAATGAACGCAGCGGATGTTGTTCAAAAACTGCGCTCGAAAAATATTGATGTGGTAATGATTACCGGAGACAATGCAAAAACTGCTCAATCGGTGGCGGCAAAAGCCGGTATTGAAAAAGTAATTGCCGAGGTATTACCGCAGGATAAGGCACTAAAGATTAAAGAAATTCAGTCGTCGGGTAAAATTGTCGCAATGGCAGGAGATGGTATTAATGACGCGCCTGCGCTTGCACAGGCTGATGTCGGCATTGCCATGGGAACAGGCACCGACATTGCCATGGAAACCGCCGATATTACACTGATGAATGGCGATCTTACGAATGTTGACAGGGCTATTGAACTGTCGCGCCGTACTATCCGTACGATACGGCAAAACTTCTTCTGGGCATTTATTTATAATATCATCGGGATACCCCTTGCTGCGTTCGGTATGCTGAATCCGGTTATTGCCGCTGCGGCAATGGCGTTGAGTTCGGTAAGCGTTATATCCAATTCACTGCGGTTGAAGAATATAAAATTTATAAGCAAATAGGGGTCAGAGATGCAGATGTTTATTAACCACGGATTCACACTAAAAAAGCACGAATAGAAACGGTTATCTGTGGCTATTCGTATTAATTCGTGTCATTCGTGGTTCCAATATACAACGAGCTCCAATCAAAAAATTGGAAATCCAAAAATGATGCCGAAGGCATCAAATGTTTATAGTAAAATATGAACCTAAACGTACAACCCCCGCCTGACCGGCGGGCAGGCCCTCCCTTACTAAGGGGTGGGATCAGAAAATTGACTTTGGTGCTACCCTATTTTTGGTACTGGCTCATTTTGAATTATAATTCTTGAACGCAGAGCCGCAGAGCTCGCCGAGTATCGCAAAGTGATTATTTCTCTGCGTTTCTTCGCGCTCTTTGCGACTCTGCGTTGTTCTTTTCTTTAAACTGAGCCAGTACGCTATTTTTCTAAAACTTCATCCTTTCAAGAATTTTTCATACATTATACCGTTAAAATCTTCTACCTATGAAAATCTGCTCTTGAAAAGGAAATTCAATGAAAAATCTTAACAGTTTTCAAACAAAATCAACGCTTCAGTCGGGAGGAAAAAGCTACACCATTTATGCCCTCAGTAAGTTACCCAACCAGCAAAACCTAACACGGCTCCCGATTTCACTGAAAATACTTCTCGAGAATCTTCTTCGCCATGAAGATGGTAAGTCGGTACTTAAGAAGGATATAGAAGGATTACTTAGCTGGAATCCAACCGCGAAACCGGAGAAAGAAATCTCCTTCATGCCGGCAAGGGTTATCCTCCAAGACTTTACCGGCGTTCCTTGCGCGGTTGATCTTGCGGTTATGCGCGATGCCATGGTCAGAATGGGTGGAGATCCGAAAAAGATTAACCCGTTGCAACCTGTTGATCTTGTCATTGACCACTCGGTTCAGGTTGACCAGTTCGGCACACCAGGAGCATTTTTGTTTAATTCACAAATTGAATTCGATCGGAACAAAGAACGTTACGCCTTTTTGAGATGGAGCCAACAAGCCTTAAATAATTTTAGAGTTGTTCCTCCCGATACAGGTATTGTTCACCAGGTGAATCTTGAATACCTGGCCCAGGTTGTATTTACTAAGAAAGAGGGTGGAGAAGAATTCGCTTATCCTGATACGTTAGTTGGAACCGATTCACATACAACCATGATTAACGGGCTTGGTGTGCTCGGATGGGGTGTCGGCGGTATAGAAGCAGAAGCCGCTATGCTTGGTCAGGCGGTATCAATGCTTATTCCGCATGTAGTTGGCTTTAAACTCTTCGGTAAACTGCCCGCAGGCGCGACCGCAACCGATCTTGTCCTTACTGTGACACAGATGTTGCGCAAGAAAGGCGTCGTTGGAAAGTTTGTTGAGTTTTATGGAGAGGGCCTCTCCTCATTGTCACTGGCAGACAGGGCTACCATCGCCAATATGGCTCCGGAGTATGGAGCAACCATGGGGTATTTCCCTGTTGACAACGAGACGTTGAACTATCTCCGCTTTACCGGAAGAAGTGAGTCTCAGGTAAAACTTGTTGAAACTTACTGCAAGGAACAGGGAATCTTCCATAGTAAAGAAACTCCCGCGCCACAGTTTTCTGACACGCTTGAGCTGGATCTTTCATCGGTTCAGCCGAGCATTGCGGGACCAAAGCGACCACAGGACAGAGTTCTTTTATCGAAATCCAAACTATCATTTAGAACTTCTTTGATTGAGTTGCTTGAAAGCAAAGGTGTTAAGCTCAATAAGGAAGAAGCTCAAAGGTGGATAGCTAAAGCAGAAGATCCCAGAGAAAAAAGGGGAGGAGTGGTGTTGGATGGCGTTGATACTTTTCCCAAGAATGTTTCAGTCGGGAAAAATGGCTCTGAGTTTCAAATTACTCATGGATCCGTGGTCATAGCAGCCATAACGAGCTGTACCAATACATCCAACCCCTCTGTAATGGTTGCCGCGGGACTACTTGCCAAAAAAGCAGTTGACCTTGGTTTACGATCCAAGCCGTGGGTTAAAACTAGCCTTGCTCCCGGCTCCAAAGTGGTAACTGATTACTTAAACGAAGCAGGTTTGTCTGAACCGCTCGATACGCTTGGGTTCAACCTGGTTGGATATGGTTGCACGACATGTATTGGCAACAGCGGTCCGCTTCCGGAGCCGATTGCCAATGCTATTACGGACAATGACCTTATCGCTGTTTCTGTCCTCTCCGGAAACCGTAACTTCGAGGGTCGGGTCAATTCCCATGTGAGAGCAAACTATCTTGCCTCACCTCCCCTCGTTGTGGCGTATGCACTGGCCGGTACCATGAACATCGACCTTGAGCATGAACAAATCGGCATAGGTAAAAACGGTAACCCTGTGTATCTTAAAGATATCTGGCCGACACCTCAGGAAGTTGAAAGCACGATGCGAAAAAGCGTTCAATCTGAAATGTTCAGGAAGCAATATTCCAATGTCTTTGATGGCGATGAAAGTTGGAAGAAGCTCTTGGTTCCCAAAGGTGATCGGTACATCTGGGATGAAAAATCGACATATATCAAGGCCGCACCGTATTTTGATGATATGCCTGTCAATCCTTTGCCACTTAAAAATATTACCGGAGCGAAGGTACTGGCAGTGCTCGGAGATTCTGTTACCACTGATCATATTTCTCCTGCGGGTTCGATTTCTGTTAAAAGTCCTGCCGCTAAATATCTGATTTCACATGGAGTTGATGCCAAAGACTTTAATTCTTACGGAGCCCGCCGCGGCAATCATGAAGTCATGGTACGCGGTACCTTCGCGAACATACGGTTGCGGAACCTGCTTGCACCCGGAACAGAAGGTGGGTGGTCTATCCATCCGTCATCCAAAGAGCCGATTTCCATTTTTGATGCGGCCATGAAATATGCAGAGGAACATGTCCCGCTTATCATCATTGCAGGCAAAGAATATGGCTCCGGTTCATCACGCGACTGGGCTGCCAAGGGCCCTCGGCTTCTGGGCGTTAAAGCTGTTATTGCGGAAAGTTTTGAAAGAATCCACCGGAGCAATTTAGTTGGCATGGGTGTGCTCCCTCTCCAATTCGAAGAGGGCGCAAACCGTGAGTCGCTCGGATTAACAGGATTTGAGACATACACAATCGACGGTATTGCGCAGGGACTTCACCCCGCGCAAAAGCTGAATGTCATGGCAACGAGTTCGACCGGCCAGACGAAATCATTCACCGTCCTCTGCCGGATTGATACTCCGATGGAAGTGGATTATTACAAGAACGACGGCATACTCCAGTATGTCTTACGGTCACTCTTAAAGTCATAACATTTGTCATTGGTCTTCAGAATCCGCTCTTTCAGATGAAAGGGCGGATTTTTTGTTGGTTGACTTTCACTTCATTTCATTGTATTTTCATTTCGAAAATATCTGATGACACAGGGCCGTGTTAATATAATCGTAATTGGAATGGTACAAGGTGTCGGGTTCAGGTATTTTGTGCAGCGAAGGGCATTACGTCTCGGATTAACCGGGTTTGTACGGAATCTTTCTGATGGCAATGTTGAAGTGGAAGCAGAAGGAGACAAATCTCTGCTTCAGGAATTACTGAACGAAGTCAGGATTGGCCCGCGCTCAGGGCATGTTTCTGACGTACGGATCGAATGGAAACCGGTAAAAAATGAATTTGTCTCTTTTGAAATCCTCTGAAAATATTATGCATTGTTCAGTATGACACGCTTTGGCATTGGTTATGATGTTCACAGGCTGGTCACAGACCGGAAGCTGATACTTGGCGGTGTTGAGATTCCCTTTTTTAAAGGGCTCCTTGGACATTCAGATGCTGATGTCCTTTGCCATGCGATTGCCGACGCGTTGCTTGGCGCTGCCGCCCTTGGTGATATTGGAAAACATTTCCCCGATAATGATCCGAAATGGAAAGATATTTCAAGTCTGAATATTTTACAACAGATAGTTGAAAAGCTTTCCGGCAAACAATTCAGGATAGTAAATGTGGATGCCACTGTTGTTCTACAGCAACCCAAAATAGCTCCGTATATAAACCGTATGAGAGAGAATATTGCTAAATCCCTGGGTCTTGAGATGGATCAGGTTTCGATAAAGGCGACAACGAGCGAACAGCTTGGATTTGTCGGCGTGGGAGATGGAGCAACAGCCTATGCGGTTGCGTCTATCGAAAAATAGAGATTAGCAGAACGCAAAGAGTTGATGTATACTTTGAAGAAGAAAACCGGATGCTGAGAATTCCCGATTGGATGCAGGATATCCTGAATCTGGCCATCGATTTTATCAGCGCCCATGCGGTCTGGATTTTCTCCGTTTCCATACTGATGTTTGTGGTGAGCTTGTTTGTCATTCGCTTTCTCATTGTCCGGGTCCCCGCCGATTATTTTGTACATCATCATCCGTTGCTGGATAACAGCAAACATCCGGTCATTGCCGTGATGTTGTTGATAGGGAAAAATATCATTGGAATTATTTTATTTATCCTTGGCCTGATCATGTCATTACCGGGAGTTGTCGGACAGGGAGCTCTTACCATTCTTATTGGCTTGTCGTTGATGGATTTTCCGGGGAAACGTAAACTGCAACTCAAGATTATCGGACAACAGTTGATCCTAAAAACAATTAATGGTATCCGCGCGAAAGATGGAAAGCCGCCTCTTATTATTCCTGATTCTTCTAAAGATTAAAGACGGACTATGATTGAGCTTTTATATTCTATTGATAAATCAATTTTTATTTTTTTTAATCAAACAATTTCGAACCCATTGTTTGATGTTAGTATGCCCATCATTACTGATCTGAATAAGCATTGGTGGGGTCTTACATTATTCGGACTTATCTGGTGCCTTCTTTTTTTTGCAGGAGGGAAGAAAGGGAAGACAGTTGCGCTTCTGCTTCTTGTAGTTATAGCGGTTACGGACCAGTTGAATAGCAATCTTCTTAAAAACATTGTGGATCGGCCGAGGCCCTGCCGTGAAATTGACGGGAAAACGATTGTTGAAAATGTCCGGTTGTTGGTCGGTTGCGGCGGGGGGCACTCCTTTCCGTCCTCGCATGCGGCAAATAATTTCGCTGCGGCGTGTCTACTCTCATTCTATTTCAGACGGTGGAAGCGGGGGTTCTATCTCTTTGCCGGAATGGTGGCTTTTTCACGGATAAGTGTCGGTGTGCATTATCCTTCAGATATACTTGGCGGAGCGGTTGTCGGGTTTATTTGTGCTTCTGTTATCATCTTTAGCTGGAATTTACTGGTGTCATATTACCCGCGCCTCGATTACGCGACGTTTTCAAAGACACACTCCGAAGAGCCATAGCATCGGATGACCGGTCCAAAACGTTATCTTACTCTCTCAGTTGTATCAGGAATTTTCCTCGGCGTTGCCTTTCCTCCTTCTCCAACAGGGTTAACAGCATTTGTTGCTTTCGTGCCGTTCCTGATTCTCAGCAGGGAAATTGACGGGTATGGCAGACTGTTCCGGTATTCTTACCTTATGCTGTTTATTTTTCATCTCCTCACGTTATACTGGGCTGGCGGGTTTGTGCACGGGCGCGACCTGTATATGATGAGTGCGGGTACTCTCTTGCTTGTGGGTCACCCGCTTATCTACAGTATTCCGCTTCTTCTATGGAATTTTATCAGAAAAAAACTCGGATTTAACATTGCGCTTTTTTCGTTTCCGTTCGTTTGGACGGCCTTTGAATATGTTCACTCAATCAGCCAGCTTTCATTTCCATGGATTATTATTGGAAATACGCAAACACATGACCTTGCACTTATCCAGTTTGCAAGTGTTACCGGTGTGTATGGAATTTCATTTTTGCTTCTCTCGGTGAATGTTGTTGTATTTTTATTATGGAAAAATATTGTTGATCAAAAAGGAAAGGTATTCACTGGACAGACGGTTGCGTGCGCAATTCTCATAGTATTGTTGTTTGTTCTGCCAAAAATATATGGTTTGAGGGCTCTGATCAATTACCAAAAACCAACGACGAATGACCATGTTCGGATTGCAGTTGTTCAACCGAACATCGACCCGTTTGAAAAATGGCAGGAATCGGTTAATAGCCAGCTTGAGATTCTGAAAACTCTTACTGTCTCTGTCCGTGATAGTAATGTTGATTTAGTGCTCTGGCCGGAAACGGCTATTCCGTTTTATATTTTAAATGCCAAATATTTGTCGTATCAGCATGCGTTAAGAAAGTTTGTAGATACACTTGGATTGAGATTGTTGACAGGCGCGCCCGACATTACATATTATTTGCCTGGCGAGGAAGTTCCCGTTGGTGCAAAGGGTGCGGGTGACTTACGGTATGATAATTATAATGCCTCAATGCTGTTTCAGTTTGACAAAACGGAAATCCAGAAATATGCAAAGATTAATCTCGTTCCGTTCGCGGAACATGTTCCGTACTCGGAGTATTTAAGTTTTCTCAATGCCGCGCAGTGGAACTTTGGTTTGGGAGGCTGGAGTATCGGCAAGGACTCGACAGTTTTTCAGTTTACAACTCAGGCTGGAACAGAAGCGTGTTTTTCCAATTTCATCTGTTATGAATCTGTTTTTCCGGGTTTCGTAGCATCGTTTGTCAATAAAGGTGCACAGTTTATTACCATTATCACCAACGACAGCTGGTGGGGGAATACCTCCGGTGCGTATCAGCATCAGCGGTACGCCGTATTGCGCGCAGTTGAAAACAGGCGATGGGTGATTCAATGTGCGAATGGAGGAATATCCTGCTTTGTCGATCCGATGGGAAATGTCTATGATGAGACTAAACTTTACTCCCAATCAGTACTGGTAAAAGATATTTATCTCAACAATGAACTGACATTTTATGCCAAACATGGCGATTGGTTTGCGGAGATATGTTTAATCGTTACAACATGTGTTGTGTTTACAGTGTTAGGGCTCTCTTTATTTCCAAAAATGAAACTGGTTCCCTAATGCATGAGGTTTTTGTAGCAGAGTAATTAGTTACATATATTTAATCGTTAATCTTGTAGATAGTGTGAAAAATGACTCCTATCGATTTACGTAGCGACACAGTTACCAGACCCTCTAAGCCTATGCTTGAGGCAATGATGAATGCAAAGGTGGGCGATGATGTCTACGGCGAAGATCCAACAGTAAACGCGTTGCAGGATAAAATTGCCGTGATGTTTGGCAAAGAAGCGGCGTTGTTCGTCCCAAGCGGTACCATGGGGAATGAGATCTGCATCAAAGTTCATACACAACCGGGTGACGAGATTATTGTAGAAGAAGGTTCACATATTGTTGTCTATGAAACGGCGGCTCCGTCGTTACTTGCTGGTGTGCAGATTAAATCGTTGCCTGGAAAGAAGGGAATGCTTGATGTAGCCGACATCAAATCCGCAAAACGGCCGTCGGCATACTATATGCCGCGGACATCTCTTATTTGCCTCGAAAATACTCATGGAAGTTCCGGCGGTTCGGTTCTTCCGCTGGAAGGCATTAAAGCAATCCGGGAATATTCCCTGAAAGAAAATATTCCAATACATCTTGACGGTGCAAGGTTGTGGAATGCCTCCGTTGCCTCGGGTATTTCCGTGGGAGAATATGCAAAGTATTTTGATTCTGTCTCGGTCTGTTTTTCTAAAGGACTCAGTGCTCCGGTCGGTTCGATGATAGTAGGGTCAAAAAGTTTTATTGAAAATGCGCGAAGGTATAGAAAGATATTCGGCGGCGGAATGAGACAGGCAGGTATTCTTGCGGCTGCAGCGCTTTATGCCGTTGAACATAATATCAATCGCCTGGCAGATGATCACCGCAACGCGAAGATGTTTGTAAGTGAATTGATATCGTTGTCAAAACTTAAAGTAAACTTGTCTAATATCCAGACAAATATGATCTTTATCGAAATTATTGACAGTAAACTTACTCAGGCAGGAGTCCTCTCTTTGCTTCGGGAACATGGAGTGTTGCTTACTCCTGAACGGCACTCAGAAATCAGAGCCGTTATGCATCTTGATGTTTCAGAAAGCGAAGTACTTCAAGCAGCATCCATTATAAAAAAGCTTTTCTCATAATTTCATCATGAAGAAGACATTATTCAAACACCAAATGCAATTGCGGGTCCGTAACTATGAAGTGGACTGGCAGGGGATTGTCCATAACGGAAACTATTTGCTCTATTTTGAAGTCGGAAGGGTGGAATATCTTAAAGCGCTCGGCATTAAGATCGACTTGAATTCCGTACAGGGCGATTCCAAGGTTGTCTTGGTGAGAAATGAAATAAACTACCGTTCTTCAGCTCGATTTGATGAACTTCTTACCATCTCAACAAGGATCTCCTATATTAACAATACAAGTTTTGCGTTTGAAGGGATTATAGAAGACGCTACCTCCGGTAAGCTCATCGCCGAAAACGTTGCCGTACATGTTTGGCTCGAGCCGGTCACGGGAGCACCTCTCACGGTACCGGCGCATTTCAGGGAAATGGTCTCTTCGTTTGAAGGAGACACGGTTTCAATAACCAATTCACCTAAAAAGTAACGGAAAATTGCCCAAAATTTAATTTGCTATTACAATAACCTATCGTTATATTGTTGTGCCCTCGAAGTAAAGTCCCACCATTTGGGACTTTTTTTTTAGTTTTTTGGCATTTTTAAGCACATTAAGTTCTTTTCATGAATATCGGTGATCAGATCACGGCTCTTGCAAGTCCTCTCGTTGAAAAATCCGGGGCTTTTATTGTAGATGTCGTCATCAGAGGCGAACGAAAGAGCAAGGTAATAGAATTATTTATTGATACTGATGCCGGAGTGACCTCTGAACAATGTGTCGCGGTAAGTCGCGAACTCTCCCAGATGCTGGATGAAAAGGATTTGATTACCGGATCGTATCAGCTGGTTGTCTCTTCTCCCGGATTGGAACGGCCGCTGAAATTGTTCCGGCAGTACAAGAAAAATGTCGGAAGAAAATTGGAAGTAAAGTGTAAAGTAAATGATGTTCCCGGCCGCGTCGAGGGTACATTGACGGAGGTTTCTGAATCCGGAATTGTGATTCAGATTGAACCAAAAGACCGGACAGAAGAACTGAAGTTTGTGGATATTATTGAGGCGCGGGTGCTGCCCGCGTGGTAAAAGTTTGAGTTGATTCATATTTTTTAAAGGATGTAAAATAATGAATTACGAAATAGTTGAATCGTTTTCTTCGATGGTTCGCGAAAAGCGGATGGACAAGGATATGCTGACGGGCATCATCGAAGATGTGTTTTCCATGATGGTCAGGAAAAAATACGGCATGGAAGCGCGCTTTGATGTCGTTGTGAATATGGATAAAGGCGATATCGAAATTTATCTCGAGAAAGCGATAGTCGATAAAGTAACGGATCCGAATACACAGATTGATCTTGAATCAGTCCGCAAGAAAACCGATGAACCGCTTGAAATCGGGGACGATTTTGTGGAGGTTATCGATCTCCAGAGTTTTGGCCGCCGCCTGATTGTCAGCGCAAAACAAAATCTGAACCAGCGTATCAAGGAAATCGAAAAAGAAGTTGTCTATAATGAATACAGCAGTACCGTCGGCGAAATTATTGTCGGTGAGATTTATCAGATCCGCAAAGGCGAAATTTTAATCAACCATAACCGCAATGAACTCATTCTTCCGAAGAGCGAACAGATTGCCCGTGAACGGTACAGAAAAGGTGAGACGCTGCGCGCTATCGTAAAAGAAGTCCGCAAGAGCGCTTCCAGCCCGATGGTCATTATATCGCGTTCCGATCCGAAGTTCCTTGCAAAATTATTTGAAATTGAAATCCCGGAAATCTATGACGGCATTATCGAAATTAAAGGTGTCGCCCGCGAAGCCGGCGAACGTTCTAAAGTTGCGGTTGAGTCGCACGATGACCGTATTGATGCTGTCGGGGCCTGTGTCGGAATGAAAGGCGTGCGCATCCACTCAATCGTACGTGAATTAAACAACGAGAACATAGATGTCATCAATTATTCTGATAATCCGACTGTCTTTATTCAGCGTGCTCTCGCGCCGGCGAAACTGAAGAGTATTGATGTCGATCCGAACACAAAGCGGGCCACGGTTGTGGTGGATAAAGACCAGGTCTCTCTCGCGATTGGAAGGAACGGTCAGAATATCCGCCTGGCTTCAAAGTTGTCCGGTTATGAGATCGACCTGATTAAAGAAGGTGTTGAAGAAGAATATGATATGGATCTTGCAGAATTCCGTGAGGAGCTCGGCGAACCGTTATACGAACGCCTCATTGATGAAGGATATACCACCGCGAAAAATGTTCTTGAGGCCGATATGGATGATTTACTCGAAATCGAGGGCCTGACGGAAGAAAAAATCACTACCATTAAAGAAATGATACAACGTGAATTAGACGATGCCGTTGTTGAAGATGACTCTGATGAAGATGCTGATGAATCGGAAGATGCCGAAGAGGAAAGTGATGATTCCGTTGAATCAACTGACGACACAAAAAAATCTGAGCAAAGCGAAGAACAGCCATCGTAATCCTTTTGTCTATACGGAAAGTAAATGACCGATAAACCCCAGGCACATAAAAAAATCTATCAGATTGCGAAGGAGATTAATATCTCCCATGAAACCCTGATTGAGTATTTGAAAAAGAGGGGACATGTCATAAAAAGTCACATGTCGGTTGTTGACGATGCGATGATGCATGATATCTTGTCTCATTTCAAAAAAGACAAAGAGGTCGCGGAAAAGCATCAGCGTAAGATTCAGAGCATACGTGAGTCCCGGAAGAAGACCGATGCGAAGCCTGCTCCCTCAGAAGGTGAAACTCCAAAGGAAAAGCCTTCAAGAAAATCGAAAACCGAAGAGCCTGCGCACGTCGTATTGACGCCGGCGCCTGAACCGGAAGTGGTAATTCCTCCTGTTGAAGAAGTTCCTGTCCTTTCTCAAGAGGAAGTCCTATCGGGTCCGGGGCTCCAGGCCGAGCCACTCGTAGAAAAACCGGCTGCTTCAGAAGAGCCGAAGGAACCGGCCGCTGAACCCCCCTCAAAAAAGAAAGAACCGGAAATCCTTGCCCGTCGTACTCCGAAAATGGGATTGAAAATTAAGGGCAAGATTGATCTTGAAGAGGTCAATCGCGCTAACGCGCTCCATGAGGGTGTCTCGACTGATGCTGATAAACAGTCCGCAACGGATGATGACCCTAAAAAGAAGAAGAAGAAAAAGAAACGTATCAGGACTGAAACTGTTGCTGTAGTTCCTGAAGAAACTGATGAATTACTCAGGAAGTCAAAAAAGAAAAAGAAACTGAAACATCGTGAAGTCGACAAAGAAGAAGTCGAGGAAGCGATAAAACGTACCCTTGCCGAAATGGAAGAAGTGGGGGCCACGACCCAGCGTGCTGTATTCAAGAAGAAGCGAAAAGAAAAACGCCTCATTGAGGAACAGAAACAACTCGAGCAAAAAGAACGCGAGAAATCAATTTTACGTGTGACTGAATTTGTCTCAGTGCATGAGCTTGCAAATCTGATGGGAGTCAATGTTGCCGATGTCATTAAAAAATGTATTGAGCTTGGACTGATGGTATCCATCAATCAACGGCTTGACAAAGATACCATTACCTTGGTTTCCGATGAATTCGGTTATGAAGTGAGGTTCTTTTCTGAAATTACCGATGAGGATATTGCTGAAACACCGCAGGATGACACAGACGCTCTTGTGCCGCGGCCTCCGGTGGTGACAATTATGGGCCACGTCGATCATGGTAAGACATCGCTATTGGATTACATCCGTGAAAGTAATGTAGTTGCCGGCGAGGCAGGCGGCATTACCCAGCATATTGGCGCGTATATGGTGACCGTGAAAGGGAAAAATATCACATTCCTCGATACTCCCGGCCACGAGGCGTTTACTGCAATGCGAGCGCGCGGCGCGCAATTAACGGATTTGGTTGTGCTTGTCGTTGCAGCTGACGATAATGTGATGCCCCAGACCGTGGAAGCTATTAGTCACGCACAGGCAGCGAATGTCCCGATTATTATTGCCATTAATAAAACCGATAAACCGGAAGCGCATCCGGATAAAATCCGCCAGCAGCTCTCCGAGAAGAATGTTCTTGTGGAAGGATGGGGTGGTAAGTATCAGGATGTTGAGATCTCCGCGCGGACAGGAAAAAATGTCGATCTGCTTCTTGAAAAAATTCTCCTTGAAGCGGAAATACTTCAGTTGAAAGCTAATCCCGATTGTCCCGCCCGCGGTACAGTCGTGGAAGCCCAGGTTGATAAAGGTAAAGGCACTGTCGCGACGGTACTCGTACAACGCGGTACACTCCGCGTAGGAGATTCGTTTGTTGCCGGTATACAGAGCGGAAAAGTGCGGGCTATGTCAGATGAACGAGGCCATCGTATTGAGGCGGCCGGTCCGTCAACACCGGCACAGATTATTGGTTTTGACGGTGTTCCTCAGGCCGGTGATAACCTCGTTGTTTTTGAAAACGATCGCGAAGCGCGCGAAGTCAGTCTGCGCCGCCAGCAATTAAAACGTGAACAGGATTTTCGCCTTATCCGTAGTGTAACGTTGGATGATCTTTCCCAAAAGATACAGGACGGCCAGGTAAAGGAACTTAAAGTGGTTGTTAAGGGCGACGTTGACGGTTCTGTTGGTGCGTTGGCAGATTCATTGATGAAGATTACCCATGCTGAAGTCCGTGTGAATGTTATTCACCACGCAGTCGGGTCAATCTCCGAATCTGATGTGCTGCTTGCAGCAGCCTCGTCAGCGGTAATTATTGGATTCCATGTTCGCCCCAATTTAAATGCCCGCCGGTTGGCTGAGCAGGAAAATGTTGACATCCGCCTCTACAATATTATCTATGACGCCATAGAAGACATTAAAAAAGCTCTTGAAGGGTTGCTCACACCTGAAAAGAATGAAGAAATCATGGCGACCATCGAAGTCAGGGAAATTTTCAAAGTTCCGAAAATCGGGACCGTCGCCGGATGTTATGTTCAGGATGGAAAAATTTCACGCGGCAATAAGGTGCGCCTGATCCGCGATGGCATTGTGGTATTCGAAGGCGGACTAGCCTCGCTGAGGCGTTTTAAAGATGATGTCCGTGATGTGGAAACTGGTTTTGAATGCGGTATCGGACTGGAGAACTTTAACGATGTTAAAGTCGGTGACACCATTGAAGCATTCAAGATCGTGGAAAAAATGCGAAAGCTGGTGTAAGTGAAAAATGTCGCTCAGAACAGAACGTGTTGCCTCGTTAATAAAAGAGGAAGTCGGGATGTTGTTCACCCGGGAATACAATGACCCGGCGTACGGTTTTATTACGGTGATGGATGTTCACGTCACTCCCGATCTCAGAATTGCCAAAATATATGTCAGTATTTTCGGCAACCAGGCAGTTAAAGACTCGACGATGCAGATGCTGGAAGACCATAAAGGTGAAATCCGCTCATTTATTGGTTCACATCTGCGCTTGAAATTTACGCCTGCAGTTCAGTTTTATATTGATGAGACGCTTGACCGTGTTGATAAAATCAACCGTCTTATCCAACAAATTCACAAAGACGATGCGCCGGAGAAAGGCAATTCGTAAAGGTACCGCGCCCGGTGTAAGGTGTGATATGCGCGAGTTGCCGTTGATGTTCAACAGGTGCCGCATTCAGCTATGATCATCGCCCGTTCACCGAGCGAAATCAGCCGTGACGAAAATACGATTCTGACTGTCGGAACATTTGACGGCGTGCATCAGGGGCATCGCGCAATCGTTGAAGAATTAATATCACGAGCGAAAAAACATTCTTCACGCACTGTTGTTGTCACGTTTGAACCGCACCCCAAAGAAGTGGTCGGCAAAGGGGAAGTTCATTTGCTTGCCGGACTTGATGAGCGGCTCGACTTGTTGCGGAAGCTTGGAGTGGATACGGTTCTGGTGCTTCAGTTTACACACGCTTTTTCACGGTTGACACCGCGTGAGTTTTTTGAAAATTACATTATTAAATATGTCGGTGTTCGTGAAGTGGTTGTCGGACACGATCATATGTTCGGCAGAAACCGTGAAGCGGGTATTCTTGAACTGCAGCAGATAGGAAAGGAACACGGGTTTACAGCTGTTGCGGTTAATCCGGTGCTCGTCGATGACCAGATTGTCAGCAGTTCGTTTATCCGTGAAACGCTGCAAAAGGGCGAAGTTGAAAAAGCCTCCCGGCTGCTTGGCCGGCGTTATAATCTCAACGGTATTGTGGTGAAAGGAGACGGTCGCGGACGTGAAATTGGATTCCCGACGGCGAATATTCAGCCCGATACACCAAAGAAGCTTGTACCGCTCGAAGGTGTCTATTGTGTTGAAGTTTTGGTAGATGCACATAAGCATGTTGGAATGCTGAATATCGGTGTTGCGCCGACATTCGGGCCCGGCAGAACAAGAACTGTCGAAGTCCATCTGTTTGATGTGAACGAAACTCTGTACGGACATTCGCTGGAAGTCAGGTTCCTCAGGCGGATACGCGAAGAAAAAAAATTTTCATCAAAAGAACAACTCATAGAACAATTACAACATGATCGCAGTGAATGTCTTGGCTGCAGTACTGCGTCGCAATTATCATAAGATATTATTGAAGGAGATGTAACTATGCCATTAACAAAAGAACAAAAAGCTGAAATAATGAAGAAGTACGGAAAATCAGCGACAGATTCCGGAACGGCAGAAGTGCAGATCGCACTGCTGACCACCAGAATCAACGAACTTTCCGGGCACTTTGACAAAAACAAAAAAGACCATCATTCCCGACGTGGATTATTAAAGATGGTCGGCAAGCGCCGCAAGTTGCTTGACTATCTTCAGGAAAAAAGTGTTGATCGCTATCGCAAGATCATCCAGGAATTAGATTTACGTAAATAACAGAGTTCCGCCGACGGCGGATTAACGGAAGTATTTCCGAGAAAGAAAGTACATGGTAATAACAAAACAAATCGAACTCGGTGGACGGACTATGTCCATCGAAACCGGCAGGCTCGCTAAGCAGGCCGATGGCGCCGTTATGGTGCGTTACGGCGACACAATGGTGCTTGCCACAGTAGTCGCAAACAAAGAAGCGAAAGAAGGGCAGGATTTTTTCCCCCTTCAGGTGGAATATCGCGAAAAAACATCCGCCGCCGGAAAAATTCCGGGAGGGTTTTTCAAGCGTGAAGGCAGGCCTACGGAAAAAGAAATTCTCTCATCTCGCCTTATTGATCGCCCGATTCGGCCGATGTTTCCCGAATCATTCAGATGCGAAACTCAGGTGATGCTGACGGTTTATTCATCCGACGTTGAAAATGATGGCGATATTCTTGGAGCGTTAGGTGCTTCAGCCGCATTGATGATTTCCGATATTCCTTTTGATGGGCCAATCGCGGAAGTCCGTGTCGGTAGAGTAAATGGAGAATTAATCATTAATCCGACGTTTGCTCAACTTGCAACAAGCGATATGGATGTATCGGTTGCCGGTACAAAGAGCTCCATCGTCATGGTGGAAGGCGAAGCGAAGGAAATTTCGGAACAGGAAATGCTCGATGCATTGAAATTCGCCCATAATGCGATCGGACGGCTCTGCGATATGCAGATTGAATTGCAGAAAGAATGCGGCAAGGCCAAACGGACAGTTGAAGTCAACCCTGCCAAAAAAGTCATTTACGATGCGATGGCGAAAATTGCCCGCGCGGATGTCCGCGCAGTTACCCAAAAGCCTCTCATGAAAGATGATCGCAGCAAGGCAAATGATGAAATCCGTGATAAAGCGCTTGAGGCTTTGAAACAGCAGATCACCTCATTAAACCTTCCCGTTAAAGAAGGCAAACCGGCTGATGCTGTCTCATTAATGGAAGCGTACAAACTTATCATTGCGGAAGCATTTCATGATATTGAATATGAAGAAATGCGCCGGATGATTCTCGAAGACGGAAAACGCCTTGATGGACGCGGTGTTACGAATATCAGGAACATCACATCAGAAATTGGCGTGCTTCCCCGGACGCACGGGTCTGCGTTATTTACACGGGGTGAAACCCAAAGTTTGACAACTGCAACGCTCGGTACCAAGACCGATGAGCAAATTCTCGACGGATTGCTTCCTGAAACCACCAAGCGGTTTATGCTTCATTATAATTTTCCGCCATTCTCCGTTGGAGAGGTTGGAAGATTGGGAAGCACCGGCCGGCGTGAAATCGGGCATGGCAATCTTGCAGAACGTTCACTGAAAAATATTCTTCCGACCGAAGCGGAATTCCCCTACACTATACGTGTTGTTTCTGATATCCTCGAATCAAATGGTTCTTCATCGATGGCAACGGTATGCGCGGGTTCATTAGCGCTGATGGATGCCGGTGTTCCAATGAAGAAACCGGTGGCGGGTATTGCCATGGGCCTCATTAAAGAAGGGGAAAAAATAGCCATCCTTAGTGATATTCTTGGAAATGAAGACCATCTCGGCGACATGGACTTCAAAGTGGCCGGTACGAACGATGGTATCACCGGTTTCCAGATGGATATTAAAATTCAGGGAATTTCTTTTGATATATTCGAGAAAGCACTGGCCCAGGCAAAGGCCGGACGGTATCATATCCTTGGTGAAATGGCAAAGACAATAAGCCAGGCTCGAACAGAGCTTTCACCCTATGCGCCGCGCCTGACGACAATCAAAATTCCGACAGATATGATCGGCAGTGTTATCGGTCCCGGCGGAAAAGTGATCCGTCAGATTGTTGCCGATACCGGTGCTGAAATCAATATCGAAGATGACGGAACAGTTGTTATTGCGTCGGTTACATCTGAGGGCAGTTCCAAGGCATTGGCAATCATTAATAAGATTGTTGAAGTGCCTGAGATTGGAAAAGTCTATCCCGGAAAAGTCACACGCGTCATGGATTTTGGGGCGTTTGTTGAATTCCTTCCGGGCAAGGAAGGGCTTGTTCACATCTCTCACCTTGACATGAACCGCGTCAATAAAGTTACCGACGTGGTGAACGTCGGTGATGCTGTTGAAGTGAAACTCATTAAGAAAGACGAGGAAGGCCGGTATAATCTGAGCCGCAAAGCGCTGATGCCCGGGTATGATGCCGAAGCCGAAGCTGCGAAGGATGCGGAACGGAAGAAAGACCGCGGACCGCGCCGCGACGGAGGTGGCAATCGCGGCGGACATAGCCGGCACAACCGGAATTAACTGTAACTCATAAAACACAAGATGCCCGGCGCGATTCGTTGAAACAATTATCGCCCGGGCATTGTTGTTATCTTGATTTGCAATGATGGAATGATATGAACGCGAAAACACTCTTAATAATACTCGACGGTTTCGGTATCGGCAAAAACCCGAATATCGATGCCATTGCGCAGGCAAACAAACCTTTTATCGATTATCTGTTCCGGACATATCCCTGGACAACTATTAATGCGTCAAGCGAAGATGTTGGTCTGCCGATGGGGCAGATGGGAAATTCAGAAGTCGGTCACATGAATATTGGTGCAGGACGTGTGGTGTATCAGGAAATCACACGGATTAACCGTTCGATCCGCATGGGAGATTTTTTTGAGAAGGA
The DNA here is from genome assembly GCA_964523395.1 of uncultured Chlorobiaceae bacterium. GTDB lineage: Bacteria > Bacteroidota > Ignavibacteria > UBA10030 > SZUA-254 > JANYJZ01. Next base: position 363,374 of record CAZFXS010000001.1, read on the forward strand.
GGCGTTCCTTGGCGCGATTGAATACGTCAAGAAAAATAATTCTGCGCTTCATCTTATCGGACTCCTTTCCGATGGCGGTGTTCATAGCCTGAACGCGCATCTGTATGCCCTTATTGATTTGGCAAAAAAACATAATCTGACGAAAGTATATGTTCACGCGCTTCTGGACGGGCGGGACACCCCCCCGCAAAACGGTGTGTTGTATCTCCAGCAATTGCTTGAGAGGATGGATCAGGTCGGTGTCGGTAAAATAGCTACAATCATCGGCAGGTATTACGGCATGGACCGGGACAACAGATGGGACCGTACGGAAAAAACATACCGGATGATGACGGAAGGTGTCGGGATGAAAACTGCAGATCCGCTCGGTGCTGTCCGCGCTTCCTATCAGCAGGAAGTTACTGACGAATTCATAGCACCAATTGTTGTCGAGCAGGAAGATGGCTCTGTCTCCTCAATAAAAGACAACGATGCCGTGATCTATTTTAATTTCCGGACAGACAGAACCCGTCAGCTTACACGCGCATTCATTGATGAACCATTTGACAAGTTTCCGAGAAAAAAACTTGCCATATATTATGCGACGATGACGCAATACCATGAAGATTTCAAATGCCCGGTCGCGTTTCCTCCGACATTTCTTACCAAAACTCTTGGCGAAATTATTTCTCAGCTTGGTCTGAAACAACTGCATATTGCCGAAACTGAGAAATACGCACATGTGACATTCTTTTTCAATGGGGGAAGGGAAGAACCTTTTCCCGGAGAAGACAGGATGCTGGTTCCCTCGCCTCGCGGAGTGGCTACCTACGATTTGAAACCGGAAATGAGCGCCTATGGAATCACTGAAAAAGCGCTCGAAGGTCTTTCGTCGGGGACGTACAGTTTTATGGTGATGAATTATGCCAACACCGATATGGTCGGGCATTCCGGGAAAATGGACGCTACGATTAAAGCGGTCCAGGTGGTTGATGATTGCCTGAGTAAAGTCGTTCCCGCGGCAATACAAAACGGATTTACGGTTCTCATTACTGCCGATCATGGCAACGCTGACAAAATGATGGATGAGAACGGAGGCCCGCATACTGCGCACACGACCAACTGGGTGCCGTTTATTCTGGTAAGTGATACTGCGAAGTATCAGCTTCGGGGGGAAGGAAAATTGGCAGATATAACCCCGACGATCTTACAGATCATGGGAATTCCTCAGCCGAAGGAAATGGATGGCGTCTCGCTCATTCAATAACGCTTGTTGTTATTGCTGAAGTGATGCTTCTGATTCAACGGCTACGGCTTTTACGGGCGGTTGGGGTGTAATAATCTGATGGCGGAAGTCTCCTATCTGCAGAACCTCATTTAGCTGTGCGACAAAATTCATTCCGAATTTATTCAGGAAATAAATGACATTCAATTCGCGTTCCTGATAATTCCCGTTGGGGAAAATTGCGTTGGAAATTTTCTCTACCTGCCTTAATGCAACATCATGCTTCCGCTTCTGGGCCTCGAGAACTTTTTCCTTCAGGGTGTGAAGATATGACTCAATTTTGGAACGGGTCGTTTCAAGGGATCCGAGGAGTGTCGGGTCGATATAATTTAATCCGAATTTCATCTCGTTCAACTGGTCGTTAAGGCGCTGGATTGCCTCAGCAAACATTTCATCCGTATTAACTTCCGATGTCATTTCAACAACCTTCTGACTAAGCTGACGGAACTCATCAAAAAATTCCATAAGCTCCAGTTCATACTTATCCATAGTCCTGAAATGCCGTTCCTCGACTATAGTTGCGCTCGCGCGGGGGTAAATAACAGGCATCGTCAGATTAAAGTACGAGTAGACCGGCTTGAGTTGGGCGAAATAGGCAATCTCTGATGGTCCCGCGACATACGCGAGCGTTGGCAGGAGTGTATCCTGACAAATAGGACGGAGGGCAACATTTGGACTGAGCTGTTCAGGCGTTTCCGTTGCAATACGAGCCAGCTCTTCTTTTTGAAGGAAATGGCGCGTGCCCTTCAGGCTGAAATCCGTTTCCCGCGGTTCAATAAAATACCGTCCATCTTTATGGTACAGAAAAAGATTCATTGCCTTGGTTTTGATCTGAGCATGATAGCGATCTTCCAGTTCCGCGCTTCGCTGAATGATAAGCTGGGATACCTTTGGATAATTGGAAATCTCTTTCAGGAAAACAGGGGAGAGAAGCTTCTTCATCCGGGGGTCGTTCGAGGAAATAAATACCAGCCCCTCTTCCGCAAACAGCTTGTTCATCATGGAGACGAAAGCGTTATTAAACGTAGCTCCTAAAGTATAAGATTGTCGGAAAAAATCAATGACGTCGTCCTTGAACTCGGAATTTGAAATTGTATTTCGGATCTGCTCAAAAAATTGTGTGAGGTAGTCGTCAAATGTAATTTCACCGACTGCTCCCATATTCTTAACGGCCGGTTTACCCTTTACAAGATATTCAATGGATACGGGCTGATGCTCAGTGTTTAATAACCCGACTTTATTCATTTCTTCAAAGTCGTGGTCTTCGCCTTCCAGCCAGAACACAGGCACGAAACGATAGCCGGGATACAGCTCCCGCAATTGTTTTGTCAGCTTTATTGCGGTTAATGTTTTGTAAATTGTATATAACGGTCCGCCAAGCATTCCTACTTGTTGCCCTGTGACGATCGCAAGCGTGTTTTCGTGTTTCAGGTCTTCGATATGTGATAGTGTAAGTTCGGGGCAATGCCACCGGAGGTTCTGATCGCGAAGAATTTCGGGGATGAGAGACCGATGGGGGAAACTTCCGGCGATTGTTGCGGCATGTTTTTCCAAACCGTGAAGATTGTGAAAATCACATTCAAAGAAGTGCTGGACCTTCTGGTAATCCGTAATGTAATCGCGGTATAGTTTAGAAAATCCGCCTGCTCCGGAAGGAAGATCAGTAATAGGTATATGTGTTGTTTGTTTCATGAGCTTTCTGACGATGGTTGGATTGACGAAAATATACTGCTTCAACCTTTGATAAGCAAACAATTGATGTGGCAAAATCAAACATGTGAGTCGAAAAACCTGCGAAGTGTGTTAACTTATTGCGGAGATTGTTCCTTGGCTCTTATTCTGTTCCCGGAGTAGGCACAACTGAACGACCACCGTCATCTGCAGGAGGCTGAAGCGGTAAGATAAAAAGTACCCGGTCTGCCTAAAGCTCTTGAGGGTGAAATATCAATCAAAACAGTTAAATAAGACAAAAAAATCCTAAAATTTGTTTGACAAACATTCATTTTTTGCTTATATTTTCGTGCTTTAAATCCTTATCGTATCACCTCTTAAGTGAGTAATGGAAAATCAGAACAAGGGTACTTCAGATCCGGCATCCACTTCTGCAGAACAGGCGGGCATTAAACCTGCACCTCCGACTGCTAAACCACCTGTGGCGGCTGCTAAGCCGGTGGCTGCGGTAAAAAAACCAAAACAAGACAAAGCGCCTGAAAACGATCCGGGAATCTGGCGCATCGGCAGACGGAATTTCTTTTCCATAGCAGGGTGGGCGGCGTTCTTTGTATTTATTGCCACGTCGACCATTGCCACACTCCGAATGATGTTTCCCAGAATCCTTTACGAACCGCCATCTGCGTTTAAGGCCGGTTTTCCAGATGATTATGTCGTTGGTGAAGTAAGCGAAAAATACAAAGACGATTATCGCGTCTGGATCGTCCGCAACCAGGAAGGATTTTACGCGTTGTCGGCGATTTGCACACACCTTGGTTGTACCCCACGCTGGCTGGCGGCAGAAAGCAAGTTTAAATGCCCATGTCATGGAAGCGGGTTTCGCCCGACCGGCATTAACTTTGAAGGTCCCGCTCCGCGTCCGCTCGAACGGTTGAAAATTTCCCTTGCTGATGATGGTCAGATTCTTATCGACCGGAAGATAAAATTTTTATATGAAAACGGCGATTGGATAAAGCCGGATTGTTTCCTGAAATACTCATAAGCTTATCTGAATTTTTTGGAGATTGAATGTTAAAGATACGGGAAAAACTTCAGCAGTCTGAAGTTTGGAAATCGATTTTCCGCCATAATTATCAGGACACCAATCGTAACAGAGCGTTGCAGATTGTCGACAACGTTTTTCTGCATTTGCACCCCGTGCGCATACCGCGACATGCCACCAATATCGGCTTTACATGGGGGATGGGGGGAATTACCTTTCTTCTCTTCATCATTCTCACCATTACCGGTGTTATTCTCATGTTCTATTACCGGCCTGCCGCAGAATACGCATACGAGGATATGAAATATCTTATGAACGATGTGGCGTTCGGTCCGTTGATCAGGAATATGCATCGTTGGGCAGCGCACGCTATGGTTATTACCGTTATGCTTCACATGTTTCGTGTGTTTCTTACTGGTTCATATAAAGCGCCCCGGCAATTTAACTGGGTGGTTGGTGTTATTCTCCTCGTGTTAACTCTGTTGCTCAGTTTTACGGGTTATCTGCTTCCATGGGATCAGCTGGCGATCTGGGCTGTGACTGTCGGAACGAACATGGCACGTGCAACACCGCTCCTTGGTCATGAAGGTCCTTTCGGCCCTGCACTTGGAATGAGAATAGATAACGACGTACGGTTTGTATTGCTCGGCGGCACTCAGGTTGGGCCTCCGACACTGCTCAGGTTTTATGTTGGTCATTGTATTTTTCTTCCTTTAATTGCATCTATCTTCATGATTGTTCACTTCTGGAGAATCAGAAAAGACGGTGGTATCTCCGGACCGACTTCAACAGTTAAAGAATAAATTTTTACAAAGGATAGACAACCTCAATGCATAATGTTTGGGAATTAGTAAAGAAGCCTGATAACATCCCGATTGTCGGCTTGTTGCTTCTGGTGATTATTTATACATGGTGGTCATTCTACAAGGCGTTGAAGAATGATAAACAGGGATTCATCGATGAAGCAAAGCTGAGTGAGAAAATACAGGTATGGCCTAATCTTGTCCGCGTGGAATTTCTCGCTTCACTCTTTGTTATGGTCGTGCTTGTGTTCTGGTCGTTTCTTATCGATGCACCGCTCGAAGAGGCAGCAAACCCCACATTGACTCCAAACCCGTCAAAAGCGCCCTGGTACTTTCTCGGATTGCAGGAAATGCTGGTCTACTTCGATCCCTGGATTGCCGGTGTCGTTATGCCCTCGATTATCATTGTCGGGTTGATGGCAATTCCGTATATCGATATCAATGAAAAGGGGAACGGATATTACACCTACAAGGAACGGAAATTTTCTATCCTTACTTTTTGCTTTGGTTTTCTTGTCCTATGGGTTTCACTTATTGTTCTAGGAACCTTCTGGCGCGGGCCGGGATGGTATTTTTTCTTCCCATGGCAGGAATGGGATACGCATCGCGTTGTGGCTCTGACAAATATCGATCTTTCCGAATTGTTCGGTATTCATACACGCCGCGCAGATAACAGCTTAAATCCTGTGGCATTTATTTTCGGAGCCGTTCTCGTTCTCGGGTATTATTCTCTCACCGGCGTGTACTGGATGAAAAAGAAAAATACCGAGATCATGAAAAAACTTGGATTCGTGAAATACAATATCGTTGCGTTTTTGTTTCTGAGTATGGCGGCGCTCCCGATTAAAATGGTGTTGCGTATCGGTTTCAATATCAAATATGTGTGGGTAACACCCTGGTTCAACATCTAATATCCTGAATTTTATTACGGTCCTATGAAAGGTCTTTTTAGTTTTTTTACCAAACGCGCAGATACTCCCATTGAAACAAGGGATTATGGCAAAATCTATCTTCTCCTGTCCGGATTATTGTTTCTCGGAACAATGTGGGCGGTGATTGATGAAATCTCAACCCGACGTCCGTGGAAGGAATACCAGGACGAATATTTCCGCCTCAGTATCGATAAATGGCAGGAACGCCTGAAAGAGGCTGAAGCCGGATTTGATTCGGCATCATACCTTGAGTTCTCTAAACAGTTGGCTGATGCAGAATCAAAGTTAACTTCGCCTGAAGTCGTTGCGATTCAAAAGGAAATCGAGAACCTCGATAACGAACTTCTGGACGCGACGCGGGACTACACGTTTGCCAAAAGCCGGGGTGATGAAGCGTATTATTTCTGGAAAAAGTCCATCCATGAAGGCGAAGAGAGCGAGAAATCTAAAAATGAGTTGAGAGAACTCGAAGCCGAAATGGTAAAAACAAATGCGCGCGTTGAAGCGTTGACGTCGAAGCGTGATTCTCTTGATAAAATTGTCGAAGCGCACAGGAACTCGGTGAAGGAAGCGCGTACAAAAGTCCGCGATTTGTACATGCAAATTGATCTTGCCAAATCAAAGATTGAAAAAGCGGAAGGCGCAACGATCGGGATCCGTCAGGTCATGAGCAATAATTTTGATCTGACAAATTTTGGAACGCCAAAAGCCCGCATCGACAGATGCCAAACATGCCATACCGGCTGGAAAGACGAGACAATGGAGGAAGCACCACAGCCGTTTAAGAAGCATCCTCTTCCTGAGTTGCTGAAAATTCATGATCCGGAAAATTTTGGTTGCACACCCTGTCATCGCGGGCAGGGAACAGCATTAACGGCGGGATTCGCACACGGTAATGACGACCATTACTGGGAATGGCCGTTGCTCAAAGGTGAAGAAGTCTATGCTTCCTGTAACAGCTGCCACCAGAATCAATTGTATCTGAAAGACGGTGGAAGGCTGAATAAGGCAAAACAGATGCTGCTCGAATCAGGCTGTTTCGGTTGTCATGAAATCAAAGGATTTCTTGACGCGCCGAAGATCGGTCCGGAGATAAATAATCTTGCAGTTAAAGTTGAATCCGATTGGCTGTTCCGGTGGGTGAGAAATCCTAAGGATTATAATCCGCATTCACGGATGCCGAATTTCCGTTTCAATGATGATCAATCGGAAGCTGTTGCGGCGTATCTCATGAGTATTAGCAAAGATGCCACGTATCAGCCCAAGAAGGGTGTAGGTAGCGGCGGAAATGCTGTAAGTGGAAAAGCGTTGTTCGAATCTATCGGATGCAAAGGCTGTCACGTTGCCGGTGAAGATACCCGCATGCGCCAGGCGCGCGGGTTCAGCTATGATGTCGCGCCCGAATTGACCAGGGCGGGCAGTAAGCTCAACGCCGACTGGGTGTTCGAGTGGATCAAAAATCCGCGCGCATTCCGTCCAACGACGAAAATGCCAAGCTTGCGACTGACCGACCAGGAAGCACGCGATATTACCGCATACCTGATGACACTGAAGGATGACCGGAAGTTCGAGCAGAAAAAGCTTTCGATGGATGACCCCGATCTTATAAAAAAGGGTGATAAACTTATCCGGGAATATGGTTGTGCCGGTTGCCATGTTATCAAAGGAATGGAAAAGGAAAGTAAAGTATCTGTCGCGCTTTCCAACTTTGGCAAAAAGAGAGTGGACGAACTTGATTTTGGTGATACCAAAGTTCCGCACACATGGGACGATTGGGTGTTTGGCAAATTAAAAGATGCGCGGCAGTATACCACTGAACGCATTATCTCCAAAATGCCTGTGTTCGCTTTGGCCGATAGTGAAATCGTTGTATTACGTACTCTCCTCCGTGGTATGACAAAAGAGGTTCCCGAGCCTGAATATCAGCAGGCGTATGACAAACGGGTACAGTCGATTGAAGCAGGCAGGAAATTAGTATCATATTACAACTGTATTAACTGTCACCAGATTGAAGAAATCGGCGGTTCAATCAAGGCGGTGCTTGATGATGAGGCGATGGCGCCGCCGTACTTGTTGCCTGAAGGCTCAAAGGTTCAGGAAAACTGGCTGCATGATTTTCTTAAAATGCCGACGCCGATCCGCCCATGGCTCAATATCCGGATGCCGTCGTTCCAGCTTACGGACCAGGAAATCACCACGATTTCGAAATATTTCCTTGCGCTTCACTCGAAGGAGCTGGAACTGCGTGATTATCAGGCAACACAGCCTGATCCAAAATATCTCAGCGTTGGCAAAACGTTATTCAATGATCTGCAATGTCTGAGTTGTCATTATACCGGCAGAGTCCCGGAAGGAAAAACCCCGGCAGATTTAGCTCCGAATCTTGCGCTCTCAAAATCGCGGCTTAAGCCTGAATGGATTGCTGAATGGATTGCTCGTCCGGATTCCATTCAACCCGGGACGCGGATGCCGAATTTCTTCCCGGATCTGAATGAGAAATCACCCTACTCTGAAGAATTAAACGGCGATACGCGTGAGCAAATAAAGGCGATACGGGATTACGTTAACTCACTCGGAAAAGAAAAATAAAAATAAAGTAAAATTATTTACTGCAGAAGCCCTCGTAAGAGGGCTTTTTTATTGACATGATATGAACTTGCATTAAATGAGCCCTGATTGCTTTATATCACGAAGAATAATGCCGAAATTTTATTGAAATCCAGGATAAAGCGCTGTCTCATCCCTGGAGAATGATAAGCATCACCGTTCAGTCGATTTTGATCTGAGAATGAATGAATTTTTCACGAGTAATTTATTCTGCAGGAGTGTGCAATGAAAACTATATGCTGTTTTATGCTGTGGATATCAGGAATATCCCTGTTGTTGCCTCATCCGGCTGCCTCTCAGGAAGCATCCAAAGGCTACGTACATTTTGATTCATATGGGAAAAAAGTATATCTCATCCCTGATCAGATTGCAAAACAGACAATGGATTCAACGTTGAATTTTCAAATTGCTCCTGAACCATCCGAAACACCTTCGGAATACCTTGCTGATGGTTATCGGGTGCAGGTAGGATCATTTGTTATTGCACAGAACGCGAATCGCGTTAAAGAGAAATTGGAAAAAGATGGGTACAGTGTGGTGTTGTGGGAGTGGCGCTCTCCTAAAAAGAGTGAACTATTTCATGTCGTTTCGATTGGGAACTATGCAACAGAGGAAGATGCGCTCATAATTCTTAACCGGATAAAAACCTCATATCATCTCGAGGGACGGATTACAGTTTTAAAACAACAGGAAGGCCAGAGTCAGGCAAGCTCATTGTTGCATTAACTCAAATGAAAGAATTAAATACTTATTGCTTTAAGAACTCTTTGTAATAATGCGGTAAAATCTTTTTTAGCCATATTCGCCACCTCGGTCACCTCGGCGTGGGAGAGTTTTTCTTTTGATATTCCTGTCGCCAGATTGGTAATACATGAGATCCCTGCCACGCGCATCCCTAATGTAACAGCAAGCGAAACTTCGTTCACTGTTGACATTCCCACAGCGTCTGCACCAATATCCCGCGCCATCCGTATCTCCGCAGCTGTTTCATATGAAGGACCTTTGACTCCCATATATACTCCGGATTTAAGAGGAGTTTTTGTTAATTTCGCAGTGCGAAGGATTAGCGCCTGAAGAGACTTATCGTAAATTTCGAATTGCGGATTGTTAATTGCGAATTTGCCCGAAGGATTCTTTTTGCGAGGTTCATCATAGCAACTCAAATCCCAAAACGCAAATCTCAAACCTCTTCCGGGTTTCTCAAATGTTAAATTTATCTGGTCCTCTATCAACATCAAATCTCCCGGTTTAAATTTCCTGCTCACTCCTCCGGCGGCATTTGTTACGAGCAGGGTTTTTACCCCGAGTGCATGGGCAATTCTTATAGGATAGAGAATAGTTTCTATTGTTCCTGTTTCATAAAAATGCACCCTTCCCTGAAATGCAAGGAGGGGTACACGTTCTAAATTTCCGAACACCAGTTTACCTTGATGTCCGATGACGGTTGAACGGGGATAATGGGGGATATTCTTTGTTTCAACCGATTGAGTCTTGTGAAGTGTATCGGCAAAATCGCCCAGCCCTGAACCTAGAACAACAGCGATGTGCGGCCGCGCCGTTACATGTGCCCGGATATAGCGCAGTGACTCATCGATGTTTTTAGTATAGTCTTTTTGTTTTTTCACCCAACAGTCCCTGATTATTTCTCATACGGTATGCCATCCGCAGCCGGGGGAGTGGAGCGCCCTATAAACCCTGCCAGAACGACCATGGTAAGAATATACGGAATCATCTGTACAAACTGAAGATATTCGGTTCCGCTTTGTAGCTGAATAACTATGCTTTCCGCGCATCCGAAGAGAAGTGCGGCACTCACGGCTCCGACAGGATGCCATTTACCGATAATCATCGCAGCAAGCGCGATGTAGCCCCTGCCGGCAGACATACCATCGGTAAAACTATGCTGGTCCAGCGCGAGCCAGGCGCCACCCAGCCCCGTTAGTCCGCCGCTGATGAGCACTCCATAATGACGCATGAGTGAGACGTTGATACCCAGTGTGTCGGCTGCTTCCGGGTGTTCACCGACCGATCGTAAACGGAGGCCGAATCTTGTCTTAAACAGCACAATTGTTGAAATAACCACAATGATTGCCGTTAATGGAATAAAAGGATTATTGAGGAACGGAATATCCGGAAGAAATGTCCATTGTTCTATTCCCACAATTCTCGAAGAGTTACTCGAACTGTGAAAAATAAGCTGACAGCAGAATTTTGTCATCCCAAGCGCAAGAAGATTGATGGCGATGCCGCTGACGATTTGATCTGCCTTAAAGGTAACCGAAATAACGCTATGAAGAAGCGCAACGCATATTCCGGCAATCACTCCCGCAATAATTCCTGTAAACGGACTCTGCGTATAATAAACCGCGACTGTTGTGGCAAACGCTGAAATCAGCAATATTCCCTCAAGGGCTATGTTGACAACACCCCCGCGTTCGCTGAATGTAGCTCCGAGCGCAGGAAGAGCGTACGGGACTGATATCCTCAATGTTTGCGCGACAAAAGATAACGTAAATATTGTCTCAAGCATCGGCCACCCCCGCCTTCCGCCGGTGATACATTGTATCGAACCAGCGTTGCAACACTTTACCCAGAATTATTAGGGCAATAATCACGGTAGCCTGAAGGATGTTGACGATTTCCTTCGGGACAAGTGTGTTTATTGTCAGTCCGCCATATTCAAGAATACCGAAGAAAAGAGATGCGATAACTATGCCACCCGGATTGTTCTTCGCGAGCAGTGCCACAGCTATACCAATAAATCCTATGCCATCGGAAAATCCTAGTTCAAAGTAATGCTTGTACCCCATGACAAAATTTGTTCCGACCAAACCGGAAAGCCCGCCGGCTATCATCATTGTCGTAGTTATAGTGTAACGACTGTTGATATTTGCGCACTCAGCGGCATGGGAGTTCAAACCGAAGGCACGCAACTCGTACCCCTGCCGTGTTTTCCAGATAAAATAATAACAGAAAAAGGAAACTGCGAGTGCGAGAAAAAAACTTACGTTAGCGGGAGAACCCTGGAATGACGGAAGGAAGAGCCCCAACCTGCTGAGTTCTGCGGACTGTGCTATTTCCGGGGTATGCACAGTGGCTGGCACGGCATACACGTTTGTCACGAGATAACTAACGAGCGCCGCAGCGATAAAATTCATCATTATTGTATTAATGACTTCATGGGCGCCAAACTTTGCCTTCAGGAACCCGGGAATTGCCCCCCAGGCCGCACCACCCAATATTCCTCCGAATATGCAGAAGGGAATCAGGATAAACGACGGAAGGGAGGTAAAGGAAAATCCAATAAACGCAGTGATAAATGCGCCGATAGTCAGCTGTCCTTCTGCCCCAATATTAAATAGCCCTGCGCGGAATGCGATTGCCGCAGAAAGGCCTGTGAACATCAGGGGAGTAGCTTTGAAAAGAACCTGGCCTATGCCGTATTCCGTCCCCAGTGTTTCAGAGAAAAATTGTGCGTAAACTGAAAAGGGGTCTTTACCCACGGCGGCAATGATAATTCCGCCTAATGTAAACGATAATAGAAGTGCGAGCACAGGGCCAGCTGATCGGTACATAACACCGGATATTGGCGTTGTCTTCACGGCAAAGAGAATGTTAAGCGGATTTCCGTAAAGCACCGGTCATATACATACCAAGCTCGTGTTCAGTGGCTGTTTGCCCGTCAATGATCGTGCTGAGTTCACCGTTATACAGTACCGCTATGCGGTCGGAAAGTTTGAGCAATTCTTCAAGATCAGAGGAAATCAGGAGAACTGCTTTTCCTTTGTTTCGCTCAGACATCAACTGGGTGTGCACAAATTCGATTGCACCGATGTCGAGTCCGCGTGTAGGCTGATTTGCAAGTATAACATCCGCATTTTTGGAAAGTTCGCGCGCGATCACGACCTTTTGCTGATTACCTCCCGAAAGCTCACGGATTGGTTGTTCTTTATTGGATATTCTGATGTCGTATTCGAGAATCAGCGAGTCTGTATGACGGATAATTTCAGCAGTGTGAACAGAAAATGTCCCGAAGAACTGGTTGTCACGTTGACGCCCGAGAATGGAATTTTCCAGAATCGAAAAATCCGGTACTATTGCCTGTTTGAGACGATCGTCAGGAATGTGCGCTATTGTAGGAGAGGTATTCTTTTCTTTTGTATGAAAGGTAATTGAGCCGGAAGATCGTGTTCGTAATCCTGAGAACAATTGCGCGAGCTCTTTCTGTCCATTTCCCTCTACACCGGCAATACCGACTATTTCACCGCGGTGCAGTGTCAGATGAATGTTCTTTAATGCGGGAACATTTGTTTCGTTCACCATGCAAACATCAGTCAATGTTACCACCGGCGTAGCCGATGAGATCAGGACGCGGACACTTTCAGTTGCAATACTCTTTCCAACCATCAAGTGTGCGAGCTCCGTTTCACTGGTGGAAGATGTGGGGGATGAAGAAACAGTTTTTCCATGGCGCATAACTGTGACTTCATCGCTTATGGACATGACTTCCGCAAGTTTATGCGTAATGAGGATAACAGTTTTTCCCCGTTGTTTCATATTTCGTAAAGTGGCAAAAAATTCTTCGATTTCCTGCGGTGTAAGGACAGGGGTCGGTTCATCAAGAATAAGAATGTCTGCGTTCCGGTAGAGTAGTTTGAGAATTTCTACCCTTTGTTGGAGGCCGACAGATAATGAACTGATAGGAGCTCGGGGATCAATTGGCAAATTAAACCGTTCAGAAAGCTCCATAACCGTTTTGGTGGCACTTTGTAAATCAAGAGTTCCACGTCCGGTTGTTACTTCATTGCCCAATATAATGTTCTCAACGACAGAGAAAGGAGGGATCAGCATAAAATGCTGATGCACCATTCCAATACTATGTTTGATTGCCTGTTGCGGAGTTTGAAAAGAAACTCTGGTCCCGTCTAAGAAGATTTCTCCATGATCCGGTGTATACATTCCGTAGAGAATCTTCATTAACGTCGATTTGCCTGCGCCGTTTTCACCCACTAACGCATGAATAGAGCCTTTCTGTACCTTCAGATTCGCCACATCATTTGCCCGAAGAGAACCGAATTGCTTGGAGATATTTCGCATTTCAACAGCGGGCATACAAAATCGGAAGAAATGTTATTGGTAAGGAACGGTTATCTCGCCGTTAATAATTTTTGTCCGGAGAGCTTCTACCTGTGAACGAATGTTGTCAGGAATGAGGTTCTTGTTGTTGTCATCGTAGACATAATCAATGCCCATCGATTTGAGGTCGAATGTTTTTACTTTACCACCGTCAAAAGAACCTTTGAGGACGGAAGAGATTGTTTCAAAGACGGCGGTATCTACTATTTTTGTCATACTTGTTAAAACATAGCCGGGTGCTTCGTGATACTGGTCGGAGTCAACGCCGATAGCAAGTTTTTTCTTCTCCCGTGCAGCTTCAAAGACTCCAAGTCCGGTTACGCCTGAAGCGTGATAAATGATATCAGCCCCCTGCGAATACTGGCTTAACGCGATTTCTTTTCCTTTGCCGGGGTTTTTAAATGCATCACCGGTAATACCGGCGTAATTGATAACGACTTTGCAGCCCGGACGTGCTGTTTCCGCGCCGGCTGCGTACCCCGCTTCAAATTTTTTAATGAGCGGTGACTGCATTCCGCCGACAAAACCGATTGTGTTCGATTTGGAGAGAAGAGCGGCAAGTGCGCCGACTAAAAAAGATCCTTCTTCTTCCTTAAACTCAAGGGCAATGAGATTTTGAGGCATCGGTTTGCTGTTGTCGACTGTATAGTCAACGCAAGCAAACTTTTTAGACGGAAATTCTTTGGCGATATTGGTAATATCATCCGTGAAAATAAATCCTATCCCGAATATAAGCGGAATATCGCTTTTGCTTGCCAATTGACGGAGCCCGGCTTCACGATCGGCACCCGGCCCCGGTTCTATATATTCAAAATCTACCCCAAGCTCCTTTTTAGCTCTTTCCAATCCTCGATAAGCCGCATCATTAAAGGATTTGTCGCCTCTGCCGCCAACATCAAACACTAACCCTACCTTCATAGTGGTAGATGTCTGCTCAGCCTGCTTTTTCTCCTGTGAACAGCCGCAGAGAAACAGTAAAAATAAAAAAAGAAATACGTGATATCGCATAGTGGGGATTAGATGGTTAATCTTTGGGTGGGACAAAACATTTTCTGCATCGCGCTTCATAGACATCCCGTGCTCCCACAACAACAAGTTCCTGCTGCTGTGTTGTACGTTGGGTGCGGTCCGCCGGGTTGCCGCATGACATACAAATCGCAAGTGTCTTTGTTATGTACTCAGCTACAGCCAGAAGTTGTGGCATTGGCTCAAATGGCTTACCGCGATAATCCTGGTCAAGTCCGGCTATAATAACGCGCTTTCCGTCATTGGCTAACTCTTCACAAATATTTACCAAATCTGGTGAAAAAAACTGAGCTTCATCAATACCAATAACTTTAGATTGATTTGATAACTTTAGTATTTCAGAAGGGTTATCGATAACAGTTGAAACTAAAGATTGTTCGCTATGAGATACAATATGGTTCGCGCTATAGCGGTTGTCTATCCTAGGTTTAAAGATAATGACTGATTGTTTTGCTATCTGCGCGCGACGGAGTCTGCGGATAAGCTCTTCAGTTTTTCCGCTGAACATACATCCGCATATTACTTCAATCCATCCTGTATTACTTGGCATATTGTGAAGGGTAACAGCTTCCATTTGAATTATTTATTTAAGTTTGTGTAACACTGATTCGTTAAAAGGAAGGGGTAGTAGGTCTTTCATTTTACGGATGGTTGCCTTTCCCTTTGAGTCAGCCATAATGACATCGATATTTCCCAGGAGATCATTCATTACCTGCCGGCAGGCACCGCAAGGACTTATATATTCTTTAGCATCTGAAATAATTGCAATTGCCTTAAAGCCCGATATTCCTTCCGAAATTGCTTTGAATGATGCAACCCGTTCTGCACACAATGTGAGGCTGTATGAACTGATTTCAACATTACACCCCGTATAAATTTTTCCGGAAGAAGTTAATAAGGCTGCTCCGACGCGAAAGCGTGAGTAGGGAGCGTGTGCGTATTTCATTGCCTGCTTTGCAGAACCAAGTAATCGTTTTTGGGCGAGAGTCAAAGTTGAGTTTTTCATGGCGTGAAAATATAGAGAAAACAGTGCACATAAGCAAGATATTATACCAAAGATCCCTCTAAGATATAAAGGGTTTCAAAAAGGAAATGTTTCTCTGAAACAGTTTGAAGGGAAATGTGATTTTCTTCAAATATGGAAGATATAGTCTTAATGTCAGTGTCGGAAGAAAGTACAATTAAAACCTTTCCTGTAGCTGAAATAAAATCTGAAATCCCTCCTGCTAACTTTCTTATGAATAAATAGTTATCTCCTCCTCTCCAAGCGGTATCTGATATATTTTTTGGGTTTCCGGAGTAATATGGAGGATTAGAAATGATGAGATCAAATTTTCTGTGCAAAGGGGATAGTGACTTGAAGAGATCACTGTTGATTGCAATAATATTATCTTCATGACCGTTCATTTTAGCATTTTTTAGTGTTGTCTCCACCGCTTTTGCATTGATGTCAACCGCCACAACCTGAGCCCCGGATCTGGCAGCATAGAGAGAAAGAATACCTGATCCGGTGCCCATGTCAAGAACTTTTTTGTCATGGATGTCCAGTTTTCTGATATATGACCCCAGAAATTTAGAAGAAAAATAAAGTTGCGGATGAAAAACAGTGGGAGGTACCTCAATTGTAAATCCATCTGTTAAAAAAGTGTCGGTTTTTGAAATCTTCCTTTTAACATATATATGATATATGGTAAAGTGAATTAATCGCTGTAATTCTTTTCGAAACAACATGTTAATTGCCAGCTTTAAATAGTAATCTCATATTAATAAAATGATTTGGCACCTGTGGAGAGTAGATGCAAATAACTGACTGATGCTTCTGTTTGTTTAATTGGTAATGGCCGTGTTAGCTGAGTCGTATGTGCCGGTATCTGAAAAAAGGGTGTCATTTTCTGCTTCATATTAAAATCCTTCATGAGATGGTGTCGAATTCATGAACAATCGGAGCAGGATGCGCAACTCATAAGCTCCGGCGAATATTTTGAATTTATAGCGCCAGGAACTGAGAATTTTCAGTAATTGTAATTTCCATTTACTAACCATCCTGTCGTTTATTTTAGGGAAGTATGCCTGTTGTACGGCTCTGAAATTTATGATTTTCCTGTATAATCGTTTTGTCAGCCATGGAGTATGAGGGTTTCTTCTCAGCGTGTACTGTGCCCATTCATGTTTTGCCCACTCATCGAGAGTTGTCGGGTAAGCTAAGCCGCCCTCAACCGCTTCCTCGTAAATAGAACCAAAGGGGACAGGCGTGTAGATAAACGGATGAACGACAGATTTAGGATTGATACGTTCCAGTTCGTAAATAAGGTCAATGGTAGCATCAATGTCTTCTTCGGTTCTGGTCGGATGACTGCCCATGACAAATGAAAATTCTGATTGGACATTATATTCCCGACAAACAGCCGCAATTTGTTTCGTTTTTTCAGATGTAACGCCTCCTTTATCCATCAATTTCAGTGTATCGTCAAGCCCGGATTCTGCTCCGAAAAAAATCATTCGTAAACCGGATTGCCTCATTATTTCCCAGGTTTCCCTACTGTAGGAAAGGAGTGTATCAACCCGCCCTTCTCCCCACCATTGAATGCCCAAGGAGATAAGTTGTTCAGAGAGTACCCGCACGCGTTTTTCAGAAACAAAAAAATCGCTGTCATGAAATTCAACACCATCCATTCCATATCGTTCTTTAAGCAAACGGATGACCTCAATTGTTCTCTCTGGAGATTCAGCTTTCCAGCGACTCTGAAATACATCAACCACGCCGCAAAAATTACATTTGTGCGGGCACCCGACGCTTGATTCATGACAAAAGGTTCTCTTTCCAATAAATGTTGGGATTGCATAGGCGTCCATCGAAACACTATGATAAGGGAACAGCGGCCTCAGATGAGGGTCGTATAACTCCACTCCGGGATTATGAATAACCTTCCCATCCTGGCGATAAGAAAGGCCACGAATGTTATTCAATGGTTTATTTTGCCGTAATGCTTCCACAAGGCTTATGAAGGATGTTTCAGCCTGCGCGCGAAGTACAAAATCGACGTACCTCGAATTCAGCACTGAATCAGTATGCATCGAGGGAAAGTATCCTCCCCATATAATTTTTAAATCAGGGAACTCCTTTTTTAACACTCTGCAATGCTCTATGGCATGATGCATCTGTGTTCCCGGCATGACGGAGACACCTAAAATACGTAATCCAGCGCGGTCAGAAAGTAATGTTCGTAGGGTGTGCAGAGCATTTCTGTCAACATTTCCGTCTACTATCTTGTATTCATGATGACCTTCTAATACCGATGCAAGCGCGAGGACAGAGAGCGGGAGTCTGCCCATATTGCGCGGGGTATTTTGTGGATAATAAAGTATGATCATGAAAATAGTTTTGGAGTTGGAATAAGTAAGAAAAATTACCTCAAAGAATCAACAATAAGGATTAGCGTTTATCTTGAATTGAAATGTGTCCGTAGATAGCAGAATATTCTTCAGCAGTCCATTCGGAATTATGACTGCTTGCCCAATCATAAGCGGTTTTCCTGAGAGTTGTTTGACGCTGCGAATTCTTCAGAAGATTTAAGACTTCACTAGCTAATCCCGAAAAATCTCCTGTCGCAACAGTAACGGCCGCGTGAGGGGAAAGATCCGATAATAATCCGACCTTTGTTCCGCAGATAAGTACTCCCGATGCTGCTGCTTCAGCAACAACAACGCCCTGAGCCTCATGAAGCGATGTGTGAAGAAGGATGTCGGCCCATTCGTATTGTGCGGGCAACTGGTTATGCTGAATGTGGCCGAGAAAATGAACGTTATCGCTGATCTTAAGTTTCTCAGCAAGCCTCTGTATTTTTCCGTGGAGATGATCTTCGCCGATAATACGCATCTCGCAAGGGTGTGACTGCATGATCAACTGAAATGCTCTCAAGAGTGTCATCTGATCCTTTACATGGTTGATGCCTGCGACATGAAGAAAGCGTAAGGGATGTGAAAGTGTCTCCTTCACTGTATGATCATAAAATGTTTTTTCTGGGCCAAATGGTATAATATGCACATCGCTTCTGTAAATACCCATGAGAGGCAGCGCATCCTTTTGAAATCTTGTCAAAGCGACCAGGGTATTTGCTGATCTGCATGTAAAAACGGTAATGCGTTTGAGAAGATTCCGTGTCATATTCCCATAGTTGATGTGCGGTAAGTTGGCAGTTTCTCCTCCTTGCAGGGTTACGATGGAAGGGAGGTGAAAAAGTTTCCCGAGAATTACCGCGATAAAACCACAGTAGTAGGCCCAGAAACCGTGAACAATATCAAACGGATTACGTTGATGTTCCTTTCTGAATAACCAATAATACGCAATGAATTTTTTCAAGAACGAATCATTATATGCGGCATTCACATAAAGAACAGAGGCTGTTCCGCATCTGAATGCCTGGTTATCCTTGTCCGGTTTGACTACGGAGAATACAACAATGTCAAAACTTTTTGACAGGCTTTTGACAAGGTCAACATGAGCGGGAATTTGCATCGGTGAATCATCCCGCGCAATACAACCGGGAAATAATAATGCTATCCTTTTCATTTTTGAATACGGGTTAATCGGTCCGCGTGAATATTCTTGTAAATTGAGATCCCGGCTGAAGCAATGGCATCAAAACTTAAGCTGTTGTTAAAATAAGAAATGATGGTACCTCTGAATTGAGGCTGTAGAATGAGTGTGCTTACAGCTTCTGCGAAAGAGAGCGGATCTCCGGCTTTCCACAATCTCCCGACTCTTCCGTTATTAGTTAAGACCCTGAAGGAGGGAATATCGGTTACGATTGGTATTGCCCCGCATGCTATTGCTTCAATGAGTGCATACCCGCTGCCTTCATGATGGCTTCCAACAACAAAGTAATCTGCAGCGCTATACCAGTGTCGTAACGCTTCTTGCGATAGTGTTCCGAGTAAATACACCGAATTTGTCATAGTATTGTTGCGGATAAAATCTTTTACCAGTGAGAGAAGATCTCCTGACCCAAATGCCATGTAGAGTCGAGCCGAAGGATTTTGTTGCAACACTGATTTGAATCCGGACAAAATAGTCAAAGGATCTTTGTTGGGATTTAAATGTCCCACCCAGAGAAACACCGGTACATCCGGTAACTGGAGAAATGTTCGGCTCTCCGTATAAGGGTAAGGGGACATTATTGTGGAACTTTCAGGTAATTCATAAATATGCTCTGTGCGGATTAATCTATGTCGTTGCCATTCCTCGGCTTGTAATGTCGAGGTAAAAAGGAATGCGTCTGCATGGAGAAATCTTTTACGGTAAATCCACCGGGTGTACACTGTCGGAAATCCGCCTCCATGGTGTTGCCAAACGATTGCTGTGGTTTCCGGTATTATTGAACGTAGCGCAGGCAAAACTGATGGTACCCCGCCCGTATGGATGATATCGGGATGTAGATCCTGAAAAAGTTTTTGTGCGTTTCCGGTAAGCCTGAATTGAAGCGGATAAAATTGACTCACCGTCCTTACGAAATAATATTCAACATTGTTGTGCCGGAAGTGTTCTTCTTTCGAAAAATATTGAACGACTGTAACATTGATCTTTCCAGTGCGGGTTAATGCCTCACACCAATGTGTGATAGTATTGTATCGCTCCAATAAAATATATGGATCCGAAAGACTGGAATCGAAAGAAGTATTGAAATAAACGAGCTTGAGAGGCAATGTTCAATGAGAGAAGAGATGGTTTCGGTGACAAATCTCCTGAAGTTAGGCTTTCACAAGGATGATTTTGGTTACCTCAGGCGGACAGTTAAGTCTGAATGGGACGCCAACCGTTCCGATGCCTTTTGAAACGTACATCTGAGAACCATTATTCTGATATAATCCGGCGATGTAGCGTGAGGCAAGTCCGGCCGGAGTAAGAGTGCTGGTTCCGATTTTTCCGAACACAACTTGGCCTCCATGCGTATGTCCTGACAGCATTAAATCCACATTTCGGGTGGACGCATGGTCAAAGAAAATCGGGCGGTGACACATGAGCAGGGAAGGTATGCCCGGCTCGATTCCCCGGATCGCACTGTTAAAAAACGGTATCGAATTTCTGAATGAGGATGTATCGTCTATACCTATCAACGCAAGTTTTTGAGAATTGCGTTCAAGAAGAATATGCTGATTCCGTAACAATTTTATTCCCGCCTGCTCGGTTTCTTGTGCCACGATATCGACTTTTCTGGTGTAAAAATCGTGATTACCAAGTACACCATAGACGCCAAGGGGGGCTTTCAGTGCTGAAAAAGCTTCGGCAAACGGATAGACTTCATCCGCTTCACTATTGACGAGGTCTCCCGTTACTGTAATGATATCCGTTTTTAAATCATTCATCACCCCGGCGTATTCTGTCATCTGTTCTTTAGTCATAAATACAGATGAGTGTATGTCGCTGATGAGTCCAATGGAAAATCCGTTAAATTCGGCCGGAAGGTTGTTAATCGGGATGGAAACAGTATTCACTTCATACTTGTCTGTATGTAAAGCGCCATAAGCTGATCCTGCAACAATAGTGCCGGCAGTTGCGGTAAATGACCGTTGCAGGAATAATCTTCTTCTCTGATCAAATTTGGTACCAACTGTCTTTTCTTTCAGCAATCCAACCCATCGTTTGGTGCTTTCAAACCTTTTAAGAATGAGCATAGGTAACGTGAAAATAAACCTGACAATGCGGGCCAAGAACCAGACAACGAAAAAGATAACAAAGGAGGAGTGCCAGAGATAGAATGGGTAGACGCAGCCTACAATAAACCAGCGGGGGAAAAGAAATAAATGTAATTTACCAAATGCAAGGACAATAACAGGGACAGTAAAGAGGCTAAAGATAATTATCGTCACTGTCTGCAGCCATCGGGCTTTCTTTTCCTTCACAAGATACCTGTACGTCTTCCAGCAAAAGAAAAGCTGTATTGAAATCAGGAGCAGATAAACAAATGCCCGAAAAAGCGTGATGCCCGAACCGCTCATTGTGATATAACCTGGAGTTTATGCATGGTTCAACTGTGGGATAACCCTAAGAATAATAACGAAATTTAACCATACCTCCAACTCTGAAATATGCCTATTAGGGCTTTTTTTGAGCAATAATTACAAAATGGTCTCCCAATGATTTAAAAGGAGATCGGTAACGAAGAAGGTTATCCATAGCGAGTAATTTTTCCAGTAATACAGGATGACGCCTGGCGAATGATCGTGAGTTTGAGGAAGGTGACAGTATGTTTAATCCGTAGACATCAATGATGTGAAATGCAGGGTAAAGAAATTCTCTGAATTGGTGGGGTGTGTAGTATCGAACATGAACGGTCGAGCTTCCAATTTGTACTGTCACTGGTCTATCGCCAAAACGCTTCATTGACTGTTGTAATTTTCCCCTTACAAGAAAGCTTGCCGATTCCCATAGGCAAAATTTATTCATGAGACAGGCGATAAATACTCCTCCCGGTTTGAGTAAGTGTGAAATATCCTGAATAAGCTGAGTGATATTGGAAGAACAATTTATCCCCCCGAAATTAGAAAACAGGCCGTCAAACGGATGTTGAATTGTATGGAGCTGTTCAAAATTCAGAACCCGCGTGTGCACAAGTGATTGGAGTTCATGTGTGATTATTTTTTGACTGAGGTGTTTAATCATCTCTGCCGATTCATCAGTGGCTGTCACCAGAATTCCGTTCGTTGCAAGAGTAACGGCATCCGTGCCTGTTCCGCAATTTAGTTCAAGGATATGATCTCCCGGCTTGAAATATTTCAACGCGCTTTGTAAGACGATGGGCCGGATTGCCTGTGTAATAATACTCTTCTCAAATTCCGAATCGTACGAATCGGCGATAGCGTCGAAAGGGGTTGACGGCATAGAAGAATGATGTTTGCTTATACTTTCTGTTGTAATAATTCCATCCCGAACCTGGCGAGCTTTGCCTTTGAATACGCTATGAAACGTTTGCGATAGTTTTTCTTATCATTCATCTGATATTTATGGTATAATACCTCGTTAACGATATAGCGGTTTGCCATCCGGTAAAATGTATCTGAGTAACGTCCGCCAAACTGTAATGCGCGATCGGTTATCTGCGACCAATCGGCGGTCGGTGACAGTAAGTTCTGTACCGAATGATAAAACTCTGTGCCTTTAATCGGGTACGCAACGGTAGTAAGAAATGTATCAGCGTTTGTCTTCTTAAGGTGCTCTGCGGTTTCATCGATATCCGACAGTTCTTCTCCCGGATATCCGACCATTACAAACAGCCCAGCCTGAATACCATACCGCTGTGCAACTCGCGTTACAGATCGTATCTGTTCAGTGGATACTTTACGCTGCATTGCGTCGAGGATGCGCTGGGAGCCGCTTTCAGAGCCGTACCAGATACGGAATGCGCCAAGTTCGGACATCTTTCTGAGGATATCTTCATTAAGGCGATCTGCCCTGGAGATGCATTCAAAGGGAATGCGGATATTTCTTCGCCTCATCTCATCATAAAATTCGTGGAACCAATGATGATGTATGGTAAAGACGTCATCTGCAAACCAGAGCATATCAGGATGATAGTTCGATAGTAAAAGCTCAATTTCATCCACAACATTCTTTACTGACCTGCGGCGGTGTGTTTCACCGTATACCGATCTGCTGCACCATGTACAGGTGAAAGGGCAGCCTCTTGCGCAGATGAGTGAAACCGAACTCATGCCGTGATGGGTTTTCCATGTCTGAAGATATTCCGGAATATTAATGGCATCCCTGTCGGGAAGGGGAAGTGTGTCAAGATTTTGAATTAATTGCCGGGGCGGATTCTGTTGAAAGGTGTGTTTGTTATTTTTAAACGCGATACCCGTGATGGTATCTAGCGCGCGATTGGCAAGTAATGCCGGAAGCAATTCAGCCAGCGTTTCTTCACCCTCACCAAGTACTGCAACGTCAGCGCCGAACATTAGGTACGATTCGGCATATTCCGGAACATCTGGTCCTCCCACAACAACCTTGGATCCGATACGTTTACAATGCGTAATTAATTCAAGTACATTTAGCTTTGTCATTAAATTGGAATAAATACCAACAATCGGCGGCCTGACATTGTTTACATAATCATAAAATTCCGATTTTCTCCGAAATGTTGTATCGAAAACGCCAATGGTAAAACCTCTCGCTTTGAGATATGCTGATAAATACAAAATTCCCAGGGGAGGGTATGGTTTCATGATCCGTTGCTCGATGCGGTCTTCCGGAAGAAAATACCCGTGTGTAAGCAGGATATCCATACTACCGGGTGTATGTAAGCCGCTCAATCCTTTTTAATTCGGATTGAAGGGAGGGAAGGGTTAATGCGTGAAACGGCATTGAGGCGAGTCTTCTCATCTTTTGCATGTTTAACGAAAAAGGGTTCGTAGCGGCGTGTTTCAGAATTTCTTTCCCCTGCCACAGCCGGAATTTTTTGTGTGTTACGGTATGTAACGTTCGATAGTACTCGGGCGGGAAAGTTCCTTTGTACATCATGTCAAGATCCTGGCTTTCAATCCAGTTTCGCTTATCACCAAGCTCCGCTTTAACGTTTTCGTAAAACTTTGTGCCCGGCAGAGGGTACGATACTGAAATGCCGATCTCGTCCGGTTGACATTGTTGTATCATCTCAAGCGTCAGTTCGATGTCCGAATGTTGTTCGCCCGGGTATCCATACTGAATAAAAAATCCCACACGGATATTGTGCTCGTGGAGCAGAAGAGTAGAGCGGTAAATATCCTCAACGGTTGTTCCTTTTTCCATTGCATCAAGAATTCTCTGTGAACCTGATTCGGCGCCGATCCAAACGGTCTGGCATCCGCTTCTCTTCAGGTGATGGACAGTGTCATCTTTGAGTAATAAATCTGCACGCGAAAGACATTTAAACGGGATGAAAGCGTTTGCCGATATAACAGCATCGGCAAATGCGGGAATCCATCCCGGCTTCAACCCGAAAATGTCATCACAAAACCAGAGATGATCCGGCTGAAAATCCTTTTTTATCATGAACATTTCTTCGACGACATTTTCCGGGGATCGTGAATGATATACCTGTCCGTAAATTGGCTTTGCGCACCAATTACAATGATACGGACATCCCCTTGTCGTAACCATGTTTATTGAAAAATAACCATGATGTTTTTTCCATCGTTCACGGTATGATGCAATCGAAATAAGAGAACGGTCTGGAAATGGGAGGTGATCCAAGTGCGTAAGCACCGGTCTGTGTGGTGTCCGGTGTACGTTGTTCTGGGAAGGATATGCCAGGCCTTGGACACCGGAAACATCATCTTTTGCCGGCTTGTGAGTGTTCTGAATGAGTTCCAGTAATGTAATTTCGCCTTCGCCAATAATGACGTAATCAGCGCCATGCTCGATATATTCATTCGCATGGTCAGCAGGGTCTGAACCGTGTACTATGACGTTACAATGATGCTGTTTTGCCAATGTCGTCAGCCTGTATGCGGCTTCACGCATGCGGCGTAAGCACATTTTTGTCAGGTAGTTGAAATCATCATCATAAATCACAACAAACTTTGGGGTGTGCTCGATAAGATATGGAATAATTTCATCCTCGCTGAGCGCAAGCATACTGTCAAATACGGCAACGGTATAACCATGTGACTTGAGAAATGAGGCGGCATACAATGTTCCGAGAGGAGGGTAAGGCATCATTGTCCTTTCTTCCTTGGAATCGAATTTCATAAAGTACGAATGAGTAAAAAGAATTTCCGCCATGGATTTTTTAAGAATAAAGAGAATTCAGAGCAAATTATTTTCGCGGAGTTTGAGATTGTATGTCGTAAGTATTTTATCGGCGAAATTGCCGCCATACGCGCGGGATTCGTACTCTGTACTTTTAAAAAGTATTTCCCGTTTTATATCATCATGTTCCGGGTATCGCCTTTTCCAAACATTCTTCATCATATTCATTAATCTTTTGTCAAGCCTGTCAGCCCATGCGCCATTGAAAGGAATTTCAAATATCTTTTGAATGAAGCTATTATGATTAGAATGATATTCTGTGAGCAATGCAAAAGCCCTGAAATTAGGGAAATAGCCCAGTATCCAGTTATTCGCATTCATGTAGCGGATAAAAAGGGACAGATTGTATAAAGGTTTTAAGTGTGCGATTTCTGTTGCCGAATAATATGTTCGCGTGTCAAGTTCAAGGTGCCTGGAATCTATAAAGTAATTCAGGCAAAAGTACTTTTTACTGTTGAAAAGAAATATTTTTTTGAAAAGGATTAACAAGGTGCGGCAAATCCAGAGCCGGTGTGGTTCTGTGATAATGACATAATCGATATCGCTGTTAGAAGTTGCAACCCCCTTTGAAAGATCCCCGGAAACGAATACTGCACGGACAAAAGGAAATCGTTTGATAATATGAGACATCAGGCGCGCTATTGTAAGTCTTTTTCTGCCTAATGTTTCTCCTGCCAATCTGTTTGAACAAAACCGTTTATTGCCGGGTGTGTAAATGAATCCCGCTTCTCCCGCAATGTCGCCCTGTTGAATCAGTTGAGTGAGAATCTGTTGAAAAGAAGCGAACGTCATCGAGTTCACCGGAAACAGGTGGTACAATTCCTTTGCTGATAACGGATGTTTGAACATCTCGTAGTACAGCAGTGTGCGGAGAATATGTTGGCGGAAATTTTCTTTGGTCATATGAGGATGTCAATAATTTAGGCAATTTTGGAATGAATGCAAATGCCCGGTTATTCTCTTAAGTATCAGCTATAAAATGAAAAACGGGTATTTGATGTTCAGTGAAGTATTTCATATATTTTTTCGCGAAGAGCATATGAACATACAATGGCAATACAGCTTAAAAAAATATTAGCTTCCAAGGTCGCAAAAAAGGTTTATTTTTTCTTTGCATTATTGCTTGTGCTTTTCTTTGTATGCAATGACCTTATTATTCCCTGGTATGTGAATCAGGGTGGTGTTGTAACGGTTCCTTCGGTGGTAGGCAAAACCTTTGATGAGGCCAAAACAGCTCTTGACTCAGCCGGGTTGGAGGCGAGAAAAGGCGATGTGCGAACAGATAGAACCAGACCTGCTGGAATTGTTATAATACAAAACCCGCTCCCAAACCATGAGGTGAAACGGGGAAGAAGAGTATACCTCACAATCAGCGGGGGAGAACAGATGGTAACTGTTCCGAACCTGAAAGGCAGAACGCTTCGTGATGCCCGTTTTGCGTTAGAACGTGAGGGGCTGAAACTTGGCGGCATAGAATATCAGCCTTCCGAGCAGTTTCCGGCAAATACTATTATTGGTCAAAAACCTTCTGCAGAAGCAAAAGTTAAACGTGATGTCTATGTTTCTGTTGTTATAAGTCAGGGACAGCCAAACCGTGAAGTTTCTGTCCCTGATGTGGTTGGTTTGACTCTTACTGAAGCGCAGGAAATGTTGGGTGCAAGCCGTCTTAAAGTCGGAAATATTACATACGCTGCGGCTACCGATGTTCTTCCCAACACAGTTCTTGAGCAGTTTCCCAGGAAAGGTGAAATTGTTCAGTTTGGACAGCAAGTCGATTTGGTTGTCGTCAAGGGTGGTGAAAAGAAAAAAGATATTTTTGAATATTAGGGATCTGCATGAAAAAGAAAATTGCCCCGTCGATACTCTCTGCTGACTTTTCACGGCTTGAAGAACAAATCCGTTTGATTGAAAAGGGGGGAGCAGATTGGATTCACCTTGATATTATGGATGGGCACTTCGTCCCTAATATCAGTTTTGGCCCGATGGTCGTCCAAACAATTAATGAAATTTCAAAGCTGCCGCTTGACACGCATCTGATGATAAGCGAACCAGACAAATATCTCGAAGCGTTTAAGAAAGCAGGCTCCGACAGATTGACGATTCATGTTGAGAGCACACCCCATCTTCACCGCACAATCCAGAGAATACATGAACTCGGGATGAAAGCAGGAGTAACGCTAAATCCGTCTACTCCTGTATCATCTGTCAAAGAAGTGATTCCGTATGTTGATTTGGTGTTGGTAATGACTGTTAATCCGGGATTCGGAGGCCAAAAATTTATTGCTTCTATGTACAGGAAAATTACTGAAATTTCGGTTCTTGTTGATAAGATCAATCCCGGTATATTTATCGAAGTGGACGGGGGTGTAGATGAAACAAATGCTGCCGAAATCATCTCAGCGGGAGCAAATGTCCTCGTGGCAGGCAGTGCTATTTTTGCAAAAAAGAATATCAGTCAGGCGGTCAAAAGATTAAAGACACTCGCAAATAGCTGATACTCGGGAACACACCTTTTTACCTTCTTATCCTTCCTGTTTTTCTTACCTTATTTATTTTTTACCTGCTTTGCTCTTGACATTTAATCTTGGATGCCTTATATTCTAAGGCATTTCGATACAAACTCCTCAATAAGTTAAGTAATAGTTTGATATTGTAATATTTATTTAGGATATGAATTTAGACGATACGGACCTGAAAATACTCGATATTTTACAAAAAAACGGAAGAACGAAGAGAAATGTCCTTGCCGAGCAGGTAAATCTTTCACTTCCATCTGCAAGTGAAAGACTCCGGAAGCTGGAAGAGGGCGGCTATATCGATGGGTACTTTGCCAGATTGAATCCTAAACGGCTGGGAAAAGATATCACTGCGTTTATTGTGGTCATTGTCGATTCCTCAAAACATTACCACAATTTTGTCGAGCATGCTAACAGCAATGATGAAATCCTCGAATGTCATGCGATCACGGGTGATGGCTCCCATCTTCTTAAAATAAGAACGGAAAATACAACAACACTTGAAAAATTACTGGCTAAAATTCAATCGTGGACAGGTGTAACAGGAACGCGGACACACCTCGTTCTTTCTTCATCCAAAGAATCGACTCAAATTAAAATATTTAATCAAAAACATTAACGTAAAGGAATCTTATGGCAAAAGCATCCAAAACCCCTGCTGGCGGTAGTAGCAAAAAAGATATTCTTGACAAAGCAAAAAAAGATAATGTTCGTTTCATACAACTCCAGTTTACCGATCTTAATGGTATTCTCAAGGGGATTACCATTCCGGTATCAAAGCTCGAAGGAGTGATCGAAGATGGCCTTTGGTTTGATGGTTCTTCCATTGAAGGGTTTACGAGAATTTTTGAAAGCGATATGTACCTGAAACTTGACCTGGATACGTATGCAGTTATTCCCTGGACAATGAACACCTCCCAGCCGGTTGTTGCCCGCTTTATGTGCGACGTATATATGCCGGATGGATCACCTTTTGAAGGTGACCCGCGGTACATTTTGAAAAAACAGCTTGCAAGAGCAAAGAAAATGGGATATGTCTACAATGTTGGTCCTGAGCTGGAATTTTTTCTCTTCAGAAAAGAAAATGGCAAACTTCTGCCGCTTCCTCATGATACAGCCGGTTATTTTGATCAGACATCTGACCTGGCAACGGAAATCAGACAAGAAATGACTATTGCACTGCAAGGATTTGGCATTGATGTCGAAGCTTTGCATCATGAAGTGGCAGTTGGTCAACATGAAATCGACTTTAAGTATGGCGATGCGCTAAAGATAGCAGATCAGGCTTCAACGTTGAAATACACGCTGAAATATGTTGCTGCACATCATAACCTCCATGCCACATTTATGCCCAAACCTATTGCGGGTATTAACGGCTCCGGTATGCACGTTCATCAATCCCTCTTTAGCCCGGATGGAAAGAATCTCTTTTTTGATTCAAAAGATGATTACCATCTGTCGAAGACGGCAAAATCATTTATTCAGGGCCAGCTTACCCACGTGAAGGCAATGAATGCTATTCTCAATCCAACGGTTAACTCGTATAAGCGTCTCGTAGTTGGATATGAAGCACCTGTGTACATTGCCTGGGGACAGCGGAATCGTTCGGCACTTATGAGAATTCCAAGATATACACCGGGACGCGAAAAAGCGGTGCGTGCCGAGCTCCGTTGCCCGGATCCGGCCGCAAATCCGTACCTCGCGTTTGCGGTTATGCTCGCCGCCGGCCTCGATGGGATCGAAAAGAAAATGACCCCTCCCGCGCCGGTTGAGGAAAATATCTATGAATTCACATCAGAAGAAGCTAAAAAGCGCAATATCGATGTCCTTTCAAAGGATATCCATGAAGCGGTTACAAACCTGGAAAAGGACAAAGTGATTCGCGGAGCACTTGGTGAGTATACATTCGAAAAAATCAAGGATCTCAAACTTGCCGAGTGGGATGAATACAGGCTCCGTGTTACACCATGGGAGATAGAGCAGTACCTCGAGATGTATTAATAACCCATTCCTATATTTCTTATTTCAAAAGTCCTGTCAGAAATGGCGGGACTTTTTATTTTATGCTGTATTTGTGATTTGGGGGGAAGTTTCTTATTTTGTGCGGCATGAATTACTCATCGGTGAAACATACGACTGAAGGCAGGCTGTCAGTAGTTACGCTGAACCGCCCGGAAGTTCGAAATGCGTTACATGATGTAATGATACGTGAACTCACGGATGTTTTCAGTACGATTAATCGTAACAATCACTCTCGTGCAATTATTTTGACCGGTGCCGGAGCATCGTTTTGTGCTGGGATGGATCTTGAGTATCTGCAAAAATTTTCCCGGATGGGCGAACATGAAAACCTTGAAGACGCCCGAAATCTTATGCGTCTCCTTCAGGCAATCCACTCTTCAAAAAAGCCGGTTATTGCTATGGTCAACGGTCCGGCCCTGGGCGGAGGGTGTGGAATCGCGTCAGCATGTGACTTTGTTTTTGCCGCAAGGGAAAAAGCAAAAATTGGTGCCCCCGAAGTTCGCCTTGGGTTTCTTCCCGCGCTTATTTTAGTGTACCTTATTAAACGCATGGGATTCGGCAAAGCGCGAGAATTTACATTGCAGGGAGAGATATTATCTGCTGAAATTGCAAAAGATAAGGGACTTGTAACTGAAGTGATTGATGATGCTGTTCTTGAGAGTTCAGTTTTTGAGTTTGCTAATAAACTTATTTCATCGACAAGTTCAACCTCTGTTTCTTTGACCAAAGAATTATTCTCCCGTTTCGATGAGATGGCATTTAAGGATGCGATGGAATATGCCGCGAATTTGAACGCATTAACACGGAAGACGGAAGATTTTAAACGCGGGGTCCAATCGTTCCTTGATAAGGAAAAACTGGAATGGTAAAAAACAGCGATGATCTGAAGTCCTCTATCAGGAATATCCCGGATTTCCCCAAAAAAGGAATTATGTTCAGGGATATTACCACTCTTCTTAAAGATAAATCAGCATTCCAAAATGTTATAGATCTGTTTAATGAGCATTACAAATCAAGGAAAATCGATAAGATTGTCGGCATAGAATCGCGCGGTTTCATCTTCGCAAGCGCATTGGCGTATAAGATGGGGGCCGGATTTATCCCGGTGAGGAAACCAAACAAACTGCCATCTTCATCAATTCGCGAAGAATATCTCCTTGAATATGGAAAGGATTCTGTTGAAATTCATTCCGATGCGATTTCAAAAGGAGAGAATGTTCTCGTTGTTGATGACCTTATTGCAACAGGCGGAACTATTGAAGCGTCATGTAAACTTATTGAACGATTAGGCGGAAATATTATAGGGTTAGCCTGTCTCATTGAACTCTCATTCTTGAATCCCAGAAAAGTTTTAAATAAGTATGAAATATTTTCACTGATAACGTACGACTCTGAATAACTGAAACTCAACCTCATCCCGGTTGTAATGAAAACGATAATTGAACCTTTTAAAATTAAATCTGTAGAACCGATTAAGTTCACGACTCAAAGCGAGCGTGAAACGATACTCCGCGACGCAGGGTATAATCCCTTCTTGATACGTGCTGAAGATGTGTTAATCGATCTGCTCACCGATAGCGGTACTTCTGCGATGAGTTCGAAACAGTGGGCTGGTATTATGGAAGGTGATGAATCCTATGCCGGAGCACGTAGCTTTTTCCGGTTCGAAAAGATAACAAAAGAGCTTACAGGATTACGGTATATAATTCCGACGCACCAGGGACGGGCTGCCGAAAAAATTCTTTTTACCATTATTGGCGGTAAAGGAAAATATATTCCTAATAATACACATTTCGATACAACACGTGCGAATGTGGAATTTTCCGGCGCAGAAGCGGTTGATTTGCTCGCCCCGATTGGAAAAGACCCGACTGCGATAGCAGATTTCAAGGGAAATATCGATCTCGATGCGCTTGAAAAGTTTATTCAGCTGAAAGGGAAGGATTCGATTCCTATTGTAATGCTGACAATAACAAACAATGCCGGTGGTGGTCAGCCGGTTTCAATGGAAAATATCAGAAAGACAAAGGCAATCGCATCAAAATACGGCATACCGTTGTTTCTTGATGCCTGCAGATTTGCCGAGAATGCGTTCTTTATTAAAAAAAGAGAACCGGGATATCGTGATAAATCCATTAAAGACATTGTGATTGAAATGTTTTCATATTGCGACGGATGTACCATGAGCGCAAAAAAAGATGCTCTTGTCAATATGGGCGGTTTTCTTGCGCTCAATGATGAGCAGTGGGCAGTGAACATGAGGAACCTGTTAATTGTTACGGAAGGATTCCCCACGTACGGCGGTTTGGCCGGACGCGATCTTGAGGCAATGGCCCAGGGTCTTGAGGAAATTCTTGATGAACATTATCTTACGTACCGTATTCGTTCAATCGAGTACCTGGGTGAAAAGCTTATTCAGGCCGGTGTGCCGATTCTTGAACCACCGGGTGGACATGCTATTTATCTCGATGCAAAACGTTTTGTTCCTCATATTTCATCGGATCAATTTCCCGGTCAATCGATTGTTTGTGCTCTCTATGAGGTAGGAGGGATTCGTTCCGTGGAAATCGGCAGTGTCATGTTTGGCCGTACAGATGCCCGGACCGGAAAATTTCTCGCGCCGCCGCTCGAACTTGTCAGGCTGGCAATTCCCCGCAGAGTGTACACACAAAGCCATATTGACTACGTTATCGAATCGGTTGTTGAAGTCTTTAAACAACGGAATTCACTTAAAGGACTGAAAATTATCCAGGAGGCCCCTATGCTTCGCCATTTTACTGCACGCTTCTCGCCATTAGATTAATCTCTCACAACGTGTACGTCAATAATGATTACCTGTACTATTTGTAATACACAGAACCATCATCTTGCCGTTACCTGTGTTTCGTGCAGGGGATTTCTGCAGCCAAGAGTTGAAAACATCGACCTGTTTTCAACAATTTGGCGCATCATTGAGCGGCCACGTAAAACTCTGAGAGAAATAGCAATGGCTCATCATAAAAATTATATCCTTCCTGTTGCTGGCATTGCCGGAATCGGGATGATGTTTGCCTTGCTGAGTATTACAGGAGCAGGTGAATTTAATATCAATCTTCTCACGTTATTTATCATTGGGTTGCTGTTCGGGCCCTTCTTTGGCATCGCGGCTGTCCTTTTTCACTCACTGTTTTTACTTATTGTGGGTAAATATATCGGAACAAAAGCCTCATTCAAAAATGCATTTGCCGTAACAGCCTATGCGTTTGTACCCGTTGTTCTTTCTGTGGTGCTCCTTCTTCCGATCGAAATATTAACGTTTGGGAGATATCTGTTTACCAAATCACCCTCCCCGTATATGCTGAAGCCGCTTTCATTTGTGATACTTTCATCTCTGGATATCCTGTGCGGTTTATGGACAATATTCCTGCTTCTGTTAAGCGCAAAAATCCTGCTCGATACTTCATGGAAAAGGGCATTTATACCGCTGATGATATCTGTCGGAGTACTGAGTCTCATTGTGCTTATAGCATTGCTGGTACTCAACCCGGAGGTCTCTGTATGATATCACATCCGGAATTTATGCTGATTGTCGAACAGGCATTTGAACAATTGCCTGAAAAATTTAAGTCCGCAATGGAGAATGTAGCGATAGCTGTGGAGGATGTTCCGACAGAGGAAATTGCGGCATTGATGAAACTCAGGTCAAAGCATGATCTGCTTGGGTTATACCAGGGTATTCCATTGCCACAGCGCGGTTCATGGTATGGGATGACTCCG
Organism: uncultured Chlorobiaceae bacterium; assembly: GCA_964523395.1. Classification (GTDB taxonomy): domain Bacteria; phylum Bacteroidota; class Ignavibacteria; order UBA10030; family SZUA-254; genus JANYJZ01. Next base: position 396,932 of record CAZFXS010000001.1, read on the forward strand.
GTATCGCCAGACAGAATTTTTTTATACCAACAGAATATCGAGATGGTGTGCAGAAGCAGGGATGAACTTGAGGAAAAAATAAAGGAAGTTCTTATTCATGAAATAGGGCATTATTATGGGATGTCCGAAGAGGAAATACGCGCCGCAGGATATTAATATTTTTTTTTGTATATTAACAATCATAAGGAAGAAGGAGTGTTTATGGCTAAAGTGATGTTCACGATCTCGTATGACATTAATCCGGAAAAACGAGATGAATATCTGACCCTGACTGCAAGAATGAAACAGCACCTTGCTTCAAAAAACGGTAAGGAATATTCGATTTACGAACATAAAGCGAAGAAAAACAGCTTTTCTGAAGTCTATGTTTTCAACAGTATGCAGGAGTACGAGCAGATGGAGGAAGAAGATGAACAGATGGCACAGTTCATTCAGGAACTCGAAGGTCTGCTGACCAATGGCAAGATGAAATATTCTACGCTCGTTGAACTGCAATAATTTTTCTCCCTACCGCTTCACATGAAAAAATCCGCTGACCCCATCGCTCAATTAATGCAGGAGCATAATGATGCCCTTATCCAGCTCAAACTGCTGAATAAGGCCACGAAGGCGTTTTCGCAGGATGGGTATTCCAAGAAATATTTTCGCCAGATTACGTCTGCGTTGAAATTCATTGAAGAAGAGGTCAGCATTCATAATTATAAGGAAGAGGAAGCGCTCTTTCCCGTCCTTGAGCGGTATATCGACGGGCCTACGCGCATCATGCGCAGCGATCACAAGAAACTCCGCAAAGGATTTCATCAGCTCAGTGATGCTATCAAAGCGGTACAAAAAAACAAGGATAGTTTCTCTGCGATCAAACGATTACGAACAATAGCAAATACCGTCGTTCAGATGTTTGTCAATCATATTCACAAAGAAAATTACGTACTTTTCCCTCTTGTGCAGAAATTATTGACAAAAGAAGAACTCAGGGAAATTGCGCGAAAAATGATCTAGGTATGATGAATACAATACAGGAACAAACCATTTTACTTATTGAGGATGAAGCACAACAGCGGGACGTCCTGCAGTTAATGTTTGAGTCGCAGGGATTTATTGTCTATCCGTCCGAATCGGCTGAAAAGGCGTTAGCGTACTTTCAGCAGTCAACACCGACAGTAGTTGTGACTGATGTGAAACTCGGAGAGGTGGATGGTATTTCGTTATTCGAAAAAATCAGATCGGAAAACCGGTATAAAAGTGTTCCTTTTATTTTTATTACCGGCTACAACGACCCAAAGGCGATTGAAAGGGTCAAAAGCCTCGGGGGAGCGGAATATTTAACCAAACCGTATGAGCTGGAAACGCTCATGACCATGGTTCAAAAACACTTTCCTCCCAAAGAAATTATTTCAAACTAACCTTCTTATTGCCTTCCCTGTAATTTTGCCGTCAGGGAAACTTCCTCTGTTCCGCGTTTCACAACAATGACAACTTCATCTCCCGGCTTATAATTGCCCAGGAGGGAAGTAAAATCATATATGTTCTTGATCTGTTTCCCATCAAATTTGATGATAATATCGTCGCCTTTCAACCCGGCCTTCTCAGCGGCACTTCCCGGCCGGGTTCCGGAGATTTTCAGCCCTTCAATATCCTCGGCATAATCCGGGACGACACCGAGACTGACCTGGACACCACGCCGTTCATTTGCCATAGTAGGTGTCGCGACTTTTGTAAATGCAGGCCTGGTTTCTGCCGCGGCAAGTTTCCCGGCAATGCGCGTGACTAATGAAACAACCTTTTGTTCATCCGGGTAATTGATTTTATCCCATGTGTCTGAGGGACGGTGATAATCATCGTGCAGGTTTGTGAAAAAGAAGAGCACGGGAATATCTTTAGAATAAAAAGAGGCATGGTCGCTTGGTCCGTATCCGTCTTGCTTTAGTTTAAGAACGATTGACGGGTCACTGTTTTCTTTTCTGACAAGCTCTTCGAATCCGGGTGATGTCCCGATTCCTTCAACCACAACGACACTGTCTTTCACCCTGCCAATCATATCCATATTGATCATAGCAATTGTCTCGGAGAGCGGGAGGGTAGGATGTTTGACATAATAATCAGAACCGAGAAGCCCGAGTTCCTCCCCGGAAAATGCTGCAAAGAGGAAACTGCGCTTTAACGATTGTCGCTGGGCAGAGAGGTACTGAGCGGCTTCAAGCAGCCCGGAAGTACCCGATGCATTGTCATCAGCACCATGATGAATGGCAATGGTATCCGGTCGCAAGCTTCCTGATCCTTCTCCTCCCATACCGAGATGATCCATGTGAGCGCCGATGACAATAATTTCCTTTTTCAATTCCGGATCGCTTCCCTCTAAAAATCCCAACACATTGCTTGTCGGCTTTTGAATCTTTTTGATTTCCGTTTGCATTGCTATGGTAACGCCTGCAATCGCAAACGAATTTGGCTTTTTTGAACTGTTAATATTTTCTTGGATGGTTTTTATGTCATTGCCACCGGTAAGAAGTACGGAATTAAAGGCTGAAGAAGTCATGCTCATGGCGGAAATACCGGATGTTCCCATCCCACGGTCAAATGTGAGCGGATAGAGGGTAGGCTGTTCTTCATCTGCCGGGCCTGTTATCATAATCATGCCTGCGGCGCCATGTTCGCGCGCATTAAAAGCCTTCGTACGGATCGATGCGTGAGTAAAGAACTTACTGTCGGTTTTTCTTCCTTCAGGAGTGTACCGCATCATGACAACAATTTTTCCTTTTACATCAATTCCTTCGTAATCATCATAGTGGAGCGAAGTATCTGTAATCCCGTATCCTACAAAAACCAATCCTGTGTGCAGGATGGTGTCGGTGGAAAAGGCCAGCGGCCTGAAATCAACTTCTTTTTTGAACGAGAACTGTTTATCACCGGCAACCGCAGAAAGGGCGTTATTCGGTCCGGCTTCAATTGTGGAGGTGAACCGGAATTCTTGGAAATAGCTTCCCTTGTCGCCAACAGGAGTAAGTCCGTATCGCTTAAATTCATCGGCAATATAATTGGCAGCCATTTGGTTTCCCTGTTCTCCTGATTTTCTTCCTCTCAATTCATCGGATGCCAGGTATTTGATGTGTTGCTGTAGTTCGGATGCGGTAATCTCAATTGATGATGATTTCGGAGGTTGCGAGGAACAACCTGCAAGTATAAAAGTGATTATTAATACGGGAAAATATGTTCGAAGTGAGTTCATAGTAATCATTGATGAGTTATTGAAGTTTCAATTGGATTTAGAAAAAAATAGTCACATCACAGATTATGGTATCCAGTCCGCTATAAAAACATTTGTTTCTCCACGGACTTTGGCGTTCCGATTGGAGCAGAACACGATCTGTTTTCCATCCCGCGTGAACATTGGAAAACCGTCGAATGTTTCATTAAAAGTGATCTGTTCAAGCCCGGTACCGTCGATGTTAATCATAAAAAGATCGAAATTCCTCCCTTTGGGATCTTTCATATTGGAGGAAAAAATAATGCTGTTGCCATCGGGATGGAAGTATGGGGCAAAGGAAGCAGCGCCCGCATTCGTCAATTGTTTTTTATTGTTTCCGTCAGCGTCCATGACAATAATTTCCATGACTGAAGGACGCACAAACCCGTCTTTTAGTAACGCCTGGTATTGAGCAACCTGGAGAGAATCTTTAGGATGATATCCCCGATAGACAATGTTCTTCCCATCCGGCGAAAAAAAAGCTCCCCCGTCATATCCTATCTCGGAAGTGACCTGACGGATATCACTGCCGTCGAGGTTTGCTGTGTATATGTCAAGATCGCCGTTGCGGACTGACGTAAAGACGAAACGGTCTCCTCTGGGAGAAATCGTTGCTTCGGCATCGTAACCTTCAGTCGTAGTAAGCTGTCGGATATTGTTCCCGTCAGCTGAAGCAACAAAGATATCGTAACTCTTATAAATTGCCCAGATGTATCCTTTGGAAAAATCAGGCGGAGGAGGGCAATCTGAAGAAGAAAGATGAGTTGATGAATATAAAATTGCGGTATCACCGGGAAGATAATAGGCGCATGTCGTTCTTCCTTTCCCGTTGCTTATTTGTTTGAGATCGGTGCCGTCCAGTGCCATTGAAAATATTTGATCACACCGGAGTGAATCACGTGTGGACTGAAAGGAAAGACGTTTTTCATTAAATGAAAAGTATGCTTCAGCGTTTTCTCCGCCGAAGGTGAGCTGGCGGATATTACGGAGGTGTCGTTCCTGCTGTTGGCGCAGAGTATCCGGCGGTTGGGCTTGTGAGCAGGAAAAGAAAACTGCAGAAAGTAATACTATAACACTGAGGTTTCTGTTCATATGATATTGTACTATTGAAGTTCATTGAGTGCGTTTTTGAGTTTATCGAACGAGGTAGAATCTTTTGTGGAATACATTAAATCGAGGTATGCGATTTTTCCCTGTTTATTAATAACATACACCGTACGCTTGTTGTAACCGGTAGTTTCGTTATAACTCCGGTATTGTGACGAAACTTCATGCTTGTGGTCAGACGCAAGAATAAATGGAAGATTATGATGTTTTGCCCATTCATGATGTGTATAAACATAATCACCGCTGATGCCAATGACATAACTGTTAAGGCTGGAGAGATCTGTAAAATTGTCGCGTAGTGTGCATACCTCCTTTGTGCATCCGCCGCTCCAGTCTGCAGGGTAAAAAGCAAGGATGATATTTTTTTCGCCAACCAGCGAGAGAAGATGGACATCTGAGGATCCAAGAGAATCTTTGGTAGCGTACGGGAGCAGAAAATCAGGGGCCGCATCACCAATTTTTAATTCCGGATATCGATCGGTTTGTGCTGCGGAAAAAACAGAAAGAAAAAATAAACCAAAAACAATTGCCACGCTAATTTTCATAGATGATCCAAAATGAACGGGTGGATGATTAAAAGTTGTGATCTGTTTGAGTTCATTATGACGGCACGTAAATATACGAAGTGAACCGCTAAAATGAAAGCTATTTTGACTGGAAAAGGTTTATTTTAGAAGGGTAGTTTGTGTTAGCTTTGGAGAAAAACAACTGCTAATTTGTTTAAAATCAAAAAAAACGCCTCTCCTTATCTCGTGGAGAGGCGTTGCCTTGATGCATGAACCTGACGCGTTATAAATGAGAAATTCGCCGCCGTTGGTTACCATTATTCTTGGCAACAACCTCCTGAAATTGCTCCTCTTCGGTAGATCCGGTAAGTGCGAGAGTAGATGACATTCCTCCTGCAATAACTTGCGCTATTTCATCAAAGAATCCGGTTCCGACAAATTCCTGATGTTTTACTGCCTTGTATCCGTCAGCCTCACTATTGAACTCTCTCTCCTGGAAATCCGCATATGCAGTCATACCAAAGTTTCTGTATGCCTTTGCAAGCATGAACATCGAATGATTAACGGCGTGGAATCCGGCAAGTGTGACAAACTGGAATTTGTATCCCATCGCCCCGAGTTCTCGCTGAAATATAGCTATTGATGTAGAATCGAGTTTGCGTTTCCAGTTGAAAGAGGGAGAACAATTATATGCCAGCAATTTTCCCGGAAAGCGTTCATGGATTGCTTCTGCAAACCGGCGAGCCTCTTCGATGTTTGGTTCGGATGTTTCGCACCAAATCATATCGGCATACGGTGCATACGACAGACCCCTCGCAATTGCGGAATCAAGCCCGCCTTCAAATGCATAGAAGCCTTCTGCTGTGCGGTCACCCGTCAGGAATTGATGATCACGAGTGTCAATATCGCTTGTAAGGAGTTTTGCGCTGTTGGCATCCGTCCTTGCAATCAATACAGTAGGAACATCCATGATGTCCGAAGCAAATCTTGCGGCAATTAGCTTTTGAATAAACTCTGATGTGGGGACAAGGACTTTGCCGCCCATATGTCCGCACTTCTTTGCAGAAGCTAACTGGTCCTCAAAGTGAACTGCAGCCGCGCCTGACTCAATTAACGCCTTCATAAGCTCAAACGCGTTCAGGCTTCCGCCAAAACCTGCTTCTGCGTCAGCAATAATCGGTGCAAACCAGTGGATACCGTTCTTTCCCTTCGAGTGATGAATCTGGTCCGCGCGGATTAGCGCATTGTTGATTCTGCGTACCACTACCGGAACGCTGTCGGAAGGATAGAGGCTTTGATCCGGATACATCTGTCCCGCTTCATTTGCGTCAGCTGCAACCTGCCACCCGCTCAGATAAATCGCCTCAAGTCCGGCTCTGACCTGTTGAATAGCCTGATTTCCGGTTAAGGCTCCGAGCGCGTGAACGTAATCACGCGAATGAAGCAGTTCCCATAACCGCTCTGTGCCCATTCTGGCTAACGTATGCTCGATTTTTACCGTCCCGCGAAGTCTTGATACATCTTCTTGAGAATAGGGCCGGAGAATTCCCTTCCATCTGTCAAATGAATCAATGGTACTTGCTTTTAAAAACGATGTATCGTGCATGCATTCCTCCAATGAAGTTAAAGGTAATCGTACGCGGGAAGAGTTAAAAATTCAATGAATTGTTCCGTGAGTACTAACTGTTCGAATAACATAGCGGCAAGAATATATTTTCCTTCATGAAATGCCTTTTTACCTGTTTGCAATTTTATCCGAAGTAATTCTTCTTGAATTATTTCCTTGACCAGATTTCGGTTTATAATTTTTCCATTACTCATTGTTGCGGCATGGCGAATCCATTGCCAGATTTGAGCCCGTGAAATTTCGGCTGTTGCAGCGTCTTCCATCAGGTTATATAATGGCACAGCTCCTTTCCCGTTTAACCATGCCTCAACGTAGCGAATGCCGATGTCAATGTTGTTACGCAAGCCTTCTTCTGTTATTTCACCTGATGGTACACAGGTAAGGTCCTGTGCGGATATCGTAAAGTCATTTCGCAGTACATCTAATTGGTTTGCGGAAAGCATCGTTGAATCAAAAATTTCTTTTGCTATAGGAACAAGACCCGGATGTGCAACCCAGGTTCCATCATGGCCAAGTCTGACCTCGCGTTCTTTGTCTTCCCGTACCTTTTTCAATGCTATGGCATTTGCTGTTTCATTATATTTATTCGGAATATTTGCCGCCATCCCGCCCATTGCATGCGCGCCTCGGCGGTGACATGTCTTAATAAGCAGGTTTACGTACGATGAAAGAAATCCCTTGTCCATGGTAATTTGTTTCCGGTCCGGCAGGACGAAGGAGGAGTGATTCCTGAATTTCTTGATAAAACTGAAAATATAATCCCATCTCCCGCAATTTAATCCTGCCGAATGTTCTCTCAGCTCATACAGTATTTCATCCATCTCGAACGCGGCAAGGATCGTTTCTATGAGTACCGTTGCTTTGATGGAGCCAACCGGGATTTCAAGAATATGTTCTGTGTGAAGAAAAATGTCATTCCATAATCTTGCCTCAAGATGGTTTTCGATTTTTGGGAGATAAAAGTACGGTCCTGTGCCATTGTTGAGTAATGGGTTGGCATTATGAAACACGAACAGGCCAAAATCAAAAAGGCTTGCCGGTACCGCCTTGCCATCGACGATCATATGTTTTTCGGAAAGGTGCCACCCTCTGGGTCTGACCATAAGAGTTGACCGTTTTGCATTTAAAGAATATTTTTTTCCCTCCGGAGTTACATGGATGAGGTTACCCTCAACAGCCCATCGAAGGTTCAGCTGTCCCTGAAGCACATTCTCCCACCGCGGAGACATCGCATCCTCAAAATCTGCCATGTAAACATTGGCCCCTGAGTTAAATGCGTTGATAACCATCTTAGCATCGTCGGCTGGACCGGTTATTTCAACTCTGCGGTCGGAAAGGTCACGGGGGGTAGGAGCAATGTTCCATTCGGAGGAGCGTATGTGCCCTGTCTCAGGCAGAAAAGTTAAGTGAACGCCTTTATCTATTCGTTCCTGCATCGTCTTCCTGCGAAGGAGCAACTGATCACGCTGACTGCAAAACAATCGTGAAAGCTGAGCGACGAACCGTAGCGCCTCGATGCTTAAAATGCCTGAATATTTTTCTCCAGGTTCATCTGTTATTTCAATTCCCTCCGATGCAAGTATTGCCCTGAAATTATTTCTGCCCCGGTTGTGAGGGCTGAAAGAATGAGAATTCACACCTTCTTTAACAGAAGTAAACAAATGTTCATGAAATGGAGATCGTTGTTCCATCATTTACCTGTAGAAGAATTAAAATTACGCCGTTGGAAATATTGAAGAAGACATTTTTATCTGAATTGTAGACCGTAGCATAATAAATGTTTGTGGACTCTCAGTGTGTGACCGGAAGCAACTTTACGATTGAATTTCGAATGAAACAAGTTAATTGAGTATGAAAATCACCCTGAAGAAATAAGCATTGATTGTTCGTATTTTACTCATCTACTGCGGGTAGGTTAGGCAGGCTGAAAACTGTTATACTTAGCTGTACATTTAAAGAAATAGTGTAATGTGACAGCTATAAGCAGTTGTTTGACAATCAGAAATCAATATCATATATTTGACTGAAAATAAAGGGTGTATGGCCAAACAAACTGATTCTTTCAGAAAAAGAATGATATGGGTTTACTCGAGAAAATAGCTGATGACATGAAATCTGCGATGAAATCTGGTGAAAAGCTTCGACTGGAAACATTGCGGACAATCCGGGCCGGGCTTCTTGAAAAACAGGTCGAAAAACGGCCATCCGGTGGAATGACTCCGGATGATGAAATGGCAGTCCTCTCGCAGGCCTCAAAAAAAAGGAAAGAAGCTTCGACTATCTATCGTCAAAACAATCGCGTAGATCTTGCCGAACAGGAAGAAAAGGAACTTGAGATTATACAGGAGTATCTCCCAAAACAACTTTCGGAAGCCGAAGTTATTGAAATAATAAAAAAGCATATAAGCGCAACAGGTGCGTCGTCACAGGGTGATTTTGGAAAAGTGATGCCGCTAGTGATGAAAGAACTTAAAGGAAAAGCTGACGGAAAAATGATACAGGATTCTGTTAAGAAATTATTAGGGGGTTAGCATTATGTCAACAACTGATATATTGATCGTTGTCGGAGTATTCCTGTTTGGGCTGCTTGGATTCAGGGATGGTTTTTTCAGAAAGCTTTTTGGAATACTTGGTATTCTTCTGGGGCTGATTGTTGCGACAAAATTTATGGCCGGCTTGGGTGAAAATATTATGGTATGGATGGACTTTTCACCGGAAACTTCGAATGTGCTTGCATATGCATTTCTTTTTATGTTATCCGTCGTTATTGTTAATGTATTATTTAGGTGGTTCGGCCGTTCGAGCAAAGAGGCTCTTTCAATGCGATCAAGATTTGCAGGGTCTCTGCTAGGGTTGGTGCAGGGGCTTGTCGGCGTTAGTCTGATTTTATTGATGCTGAATTCCTACGAGATTCCTTCAGAAAACGACAAAGAAGAGTCGGTATTCTATGATCCTATGTCAAGTATTGCGCCAATGGTTTTTGATTATGCAACATCATGGATGCCCGCTTCAAAAGATTTCTTTGAAGAAATAAAAAGTAAAATTGAAAAAACAAGTTCGACAGAGTAATAATATGCATGCGTGAGTTTTTACACTCGTTTGAAAAACTCGAATTTGAGAAAGTTAAACAGCATATCCAGCGCTACTCCTCCTCAGATTTGGGAAGAGAACTTCTCCACAACCTACGACCAGCATCAGATCTAGAAGAAATTCATAACCGGCTCAATCTTGTTTCGGAAATGAAGTTTCTTCTGGAAGGGGATGACCCGCTTCCTCTGCAGGAAATACTTGATGTCCGCGCATCGTTGCACAGATCATCAATTGAAGATTTAGTGTTGCCTGCGGTTGATTTGCGAAAAATTTCCCTCATCCTGCATACCTCTCAATTACTTGCTCAATATATATCCAGAAGAAAGGGAAAGTACCCGCTTCTGGAGAAAATAGTCCACGCTGTAAGTGTTAATAAAGTTGTCGAATATAACATTAATCAGGCTATTGATGAAGATAGCAACGTAAAGGACTCCGCAAGTAAGGAGCTTGCAACGATACGCCGGCAGATTGTGGAGAGCAATCTTGCCCTCAAAAAGAGTCTGGAAAGAATACTGAAATCGGTGGGGGAGAAGGGGTGGTCTCAGGAGGAAATTATTACGACCAGAGAGGGAAGAATGGTCATTCCTCTTAAAGTCGAGCACAAGTCCCAAATTTCGGGATTTATCCATAGTACATCCGCAAGCGGCGCTACGGTGTTTATTGAGCCGACAGAAACTCTTGAACTGAATAATGAAGTGCGCACGCTCCAGTTCAAAGAACAGCGTGAGATCGAAAAAATCCTCAGGTCACTTACAGTGCAGATCCGGGAAATAAGAGAATCACTTCTTATGAATCTGGAGATACTTGGCAGACTGGATTTTATCCAATCCAAAGCGAAATATTCAATTGAAATTATGGGAACTGCCCCCGTTATTGCTGATGATTCAGTATTGCGTATTAGGAATGGATTACATCCGTTGTTACTGCAAAAGCATTTAAGGACGGATTTAACCCCGCTGGACATAGAAATTGGAAGTGATCATAACACCCTCATTATTTCCGGACCAAATGCAGGGGGAAAAAGTGTGGCAATGAAAACGATTGGATTATTTTCACTGCTTGCGCAATCGGGATGTCATGTGCCGTCTTCGCCTGGGACCGAATTACCGTTATTTGACTCAATTTTTGTCGATATGGGAGATGAACAATCCATTGAAAATGATCTGAGCAGTTTTAGCTCTCATTTACAGAATCTTAATGTCATTTGCGAAAATGTCACGAGGAATAGTCTCGTCCTCATCGATGAAATAGCATCCGGTACAGATCCAACGGAGGGAGCTGCGCTTGGCGCCGCGGTACTTGAGCACCTCACTTCTCTGGGGTGTAAGACAATTGTCACTACTCACCATGGTAATCTCAAATCGTTTGCATTTGGGAATGCCGGAATTCGTAACGGTGCAATGGAATTTAACCAGGATACGCTTACACCTACATATAAATTTCGGTCAGGTATACCCGGGAGCAGTTATGCTCTCGAAATGGCACAGCGAATGAAACTATCGCCCCGAATTATTGAACGGTCGAGACAAATCAAAGGCGAAGACTCTAACAAGCTTGAGTATTTACTCCTCGAGCTTGAGCGTCAATCGATGGATTACCGTGAAAAGCTTAGCACTCTTTCAGATGATCAGGAGAAAATCAACTCGTTAATTCAACTTTATAAAAAACGGATAACTGATATAGAAAAAGAAGTTAAAGTAATTAAATCTGAGGCATTACAGGAGGCTCAAAAAATACTTTCAAGAGCAAGTGCAACTATTGAGCAAACTGTAAAAGATATAAAGCTTCAGTCTGCAGCCAATGAAACTGTCCGCAATGCAAAGAAAGAAATTAAGAAAGTGTTTAATGAATTTGCTGAAGAATACAAGGTAATTACACCGGAAAATCGTCAAAATGCTACATTTAAAATAGGAGATACTGTTCGTCTAAGGTCATCGTCAACAATTGGGATTGTGTCGTCTGTAATCGACAAAAACACTTATCTCATAGTGGCAGGTGATCTGAAAATAAAATCTAAAGGTCAAGATCTTGAAATTACGCAAGAAAAAATCTCTAATTACATAAAAAGTAATAATTTTGAAACTCCAAATGAAGTTAAACGGGAGCTTGACCTAAGAGGGCTCTATGCTGATGAAGCGATTATCCGGATCGAAAAATTCATTGATGACGCAATACTGGTTGGACTGACCCGTATTGATATCATTCACGGGAAGGGGAGTGGTGCCCTACGAAAGAAAATAGGTGAATTTTTGAAAAATAATCCTCATATTAAATCTTTCCGCTTCGGTGAGTGGAATGAAGGCGGTTCCGGTGTCACTGTTATCGAATTATGAAGAGTGCATTTAAAAAAGTATTGATTGCAAACAGGGGTGAGATTGCTGTCCGGATTATGAAAACATGCCGGGAAATGAACATCTCGACAGTTGCAATATATTCTGAAATTGATATTAGTATGCCTTTTGTTCGTATGGCTGACGAATCATACTGTTTAGGCCCTGCTCCCGCTAAAGAAAGCTACCTTAATCAGGAAAAGATTTTACACATTGCTAAAACGGCTAATGTTGACGCTATCCATCCGGGATATGGATTTCTTTCTGAGAATGCTGAATTTGCATCTAAAGTTGAGAAAATGGGTGTAAAATTTATTGGGCCTTCATCGGATGCAATCCGGTTGATGGGCGATAAAACTTCCGCTCGACGCTTAGCTCAGTCCGTTGGTGTTCCGATGGTCCCAGGTACTATCGAACCTATTCAATCACTTGAAGAACTTGAAGTTATTGCAAACAAAATAGGTTACCCGGTCCTTATTAAAGCATCAGCCGGTGGTGGCGGGAAAGGGATGAGGGTGATTCATTCGGTAAAGGAGCTTGCCTCAGCCTTTCGGGCGAGTCAGTCGGAAGCCCTGTCTGCATTTGGCGACAGCCGGGTGTATGTCGAGAAATATATCGAAAAACCAAGGCATATTGAAGTTCAGATTTTGGCTGATACCTTTGGAAATGTACTTCATCTCGGTGAACGTGAATGCTCAATTCAGCGAAGGCATCAGAAAATCGTTGAGGAATCACCCTCTGTGTCGCTTAATGATGCCCTGAGGATGTCGATCACAAGCTCTGCAGTAAATCTTGTAAAAGAGGGAAAGTACACTAACGCCGGGACCGTTGAGTTTCTTCTTGATAGCTACGGCAACTATTACTTCATGGAAGTCAATACAAGACTGCAGGTGGAGCATCCGGTAACTGAACTGCGGACTGGTCTGGATCTCGTCAGGGAGCAAATCCGGATTGCCGAGGGAACTCCGCTGTCGTTACGACAGGAGGATATTCAATTCTCCGGACACGCTATCGAATGCCGTATTTATGCGGAAGATTCGTTTAATAACTTTTTCCCCTCCTCCGGCAAAATAGTTGCTTTACGTTCACCCGGTGGAACCAGCATCAGAGAGGATCGTGGGTTTGAAGAAGGTAACGAGGTATCTTCGTATTACGACCCATTACTCTCTAAACTGATCGGATATGGAAAAGATAGAGATGAAGCGATTAATCGATTGACACATGCGTTATCAGAATATGAACTGTTCGGAGTTAAAAATAATATTGATTTATGTTTATGGATTTTAACTCACTCAAAATATCGTAATAATGAAATTGATACTAATTTTATTGCAAACAATTTCTCAACAGTTGATCTTGCTCGAATTCCTGATGCAATCCTTAAGGCGGCGATAATTACAGCCTGTACCTTTGAAACTGATCAGCAAATCACGCTTCCGGTGCTGCCTATGAATGCAAGTGGCAGCCAGTGGAAAAATGGCCGGATAGATAATTTGAGGTAATTTACTTTTGCCATTATATTTTGCCCATATCGATAATCAGGATTTTAAAGTAGAAATTGAACCGGGAAGGATCATTTGCAATGGTGAGGCTATTATTGCTGATCTGATCAAATATAGTAATACCTTCCTGTTAAAAATGGATAGTAAAATATCTAACGTATATATCAGAAAAACTGCTGATCTATCATACGAAATATGGATTAAGCATTACGTTATTCCTGTTATACTTGAGACTGAATTATCAAAAAAACTTTACAAGTTTACGGCGCAAAAAAATTCTAATTCTCTCAACACTCATATCAAAGCACCAATGCCCGGTTTAATAAAGGAGATAGAAGTAAAAGAGGGCGAATATGTTGAGCCTGGTACCGGGTTGATTATACTTGAAGCAATGAAAATGGAGAATGAGATTCATGCGCCAATATCCGGTGTTATAAAAAAAATCAGCATTGAAAAACATAATACAGTCGAAAAAAATCAATTATTACTAATTATTGAACCATCTGCAACATGAATGATTTTATTTCGGGAGCAGTACAGTCTGAACCGAAAGTAACTCAGAAAATGGCACATGATCACGGTATTGATGCTCAGGAGTATGAAAAGATACAAACTATTTTAGGTAGAACTCCGACCTATACCGAGCTTGGGATTTTTAGTGTTATGTGGAGTGAGCATTGCAGCTATAAGAATTCGATTGCTGAACTCAAGAAACTACCCCGATCTGGTCCAAGATTACTTGTAAAGGCAGGTGAGGAGAACGCCGGACTCGTCGATATTGGAAGCGGTTATGCTATCGCATTTAAAATAGAAAGTCATAATCACCCTTCCGCTATTGAACCCTATCAGGGCGCAGCAACCGGAGTAGGGGGGATTATGAGAGATATCTTTACCATGGGTGCACGGCCTATCGCCGCATTAAATTCCCTGCGTTTTGGCAGTCTGGAACATAACAGGACAAAATATTTACTTAAGGGGGTTGTAAAAGGAATAGGCGATTACGGTAATAGTTTTGGGGTTCCTACGGTGGCAGGTGACATCTTTTTCGATGAATGTTATAACGAGAATCCGCTTGTAAACGCCATGGCAGTCGGTATAGTGAGGCATGATCGAGTTGCTAAGGCAATCGCCAAAGGGAAAGGCAACCTGGTTATGATTGTCGGCTCATCAACCGGACGTGATGGCATCCATGGTGCGACCTTTGCTTCAGAGGAGATTTCGGAGGAATCGGAAGCGAAACGGCCTTCTGTGCAAGTAGGAGATCCATTTACAGAAAAATTGCTTCTTGAAGCAACACTTGAAGCAATTCAATACGGATTAGTTGTAGGAATACAGGATATGGGTGCTGCCGGAATTTCTTGTTCAACATCTGAAATGAGCGCAAAAGGATCTTCCGGGATGATTATAGACCTTGACAAGGTTCCTATGCGTGAAGAGGAAATGACGCCATACGAGATCATGCTTTCCGAATCCCAGGAAAGAATGCTTCTTGTGGTTGAACCAAAGAATGAAGAAAAGATACTGAGAATATTTAAAAAATGGGATTTGCAATGTCGCACAATAGGAACTGTGACAGATGATGGTATAATCAGAATTAACATGCACAAGAAGCATTTCGCAGAAATACCTGCTGAATGTTTGGTGCTTGGCGGCGGCGCGCCTGTTTATCAAAGGGAATCAAAAGAGCCTGAATATATTATTAAATTACACAATGAAACTTTTGCAACCCTTAATGAACCAATTGATTATAATATTGTATTAAAAAGAATACTTCAATCTGAAAATATTTGTTCGCGGAAATGGGTAACGACTCAGTATGACAGTATGGTGAGAACCAACACTGTCCGCTCCGCTATAGCTGACGCTGCTGTCATTAGATTAAAAGAGATCGATAAAGCCATAGCTGTAAAGACCGACTGTAACCCGAGATTCGTTTATCTGAACCCATATCTGGGTGCACAGATAGCTGTGGCGGAAAGCGCCCGTAACGTTGTTTGTGTCGGCGCTAAACCCCTTGCTGTCACAAACTGCCTGAATTTTGGTAATCCTTATAAACCGGAAATATTTTGGCAGTTCAAAGAAACAATACGTGGAATTACAGATGCTTGTAAAGCACTTGAGACGCCAGTGACAGGCGGCAATGTCAGCTTTTATAACGAAAATCCTACAGGGCCCATTTTCCCAACGCCGGTTATTGGTATGCTCGGAGAAATTAATTCTGTCGAACACATTATGTCGCCTGCATTTAAACGTGTTGGTGATGAAATCTGTCTGCTGGGAAAAATTGCAGGCCATATTGGCGGGTCTGAATATGCGAAATGTATCCACGGCATTGTCTCCGGGAATGCTCCCAATATCGACATGACTGTTGAGAAGCGGCTCCAGTTGCTTATGCTTGAACTTATTCAATCGAAATTAATTAATTCTGCGCACGATATAAGCGATGGTGGATTGGCTGCAACGTTAGCTGAGTCGTGTATGGCAGGCGACGAAGGTAAACGTTTTGGAGCGAAAATTTCAGTTCAGTTAGAAATCAGGGCAGACAGATTCCTGTTCGGAGAGGATCAATCCTGTATTGTTATTTCACTAAATGAAAGTAACGCTAAGGCAGTGGAATCGCTTTGCAAAAAATATGATATCCCGTTACAGCATTTGGGACACGTTATAGACGGCAGGCTTCAGATTAATGAAATCATAGATTTGGGGGTGGAGGATATAGCTAAAGCTTACTTTGAAAGCTTGGAAACCAAGCTATATTCTACGGATTAAACATATAATTATTACTTTACATAACATATATTATTAGACAAAACGAGGCTTCTGATTTTATCACATTACACTAAATGACTTCGTAAACTCCGGTGAATACCTTTTCAGCCGGCCCTTCCAGCGTTACTTCTGTGACACTTTTTCCGTCGATCTTAAATGAAACCCGAAGCACCTTGTTACTTCTTGTAATGATATTGACTGGATGTAACGTTCCACGCTTCAATGACGAAATTATCGCACTGGCCACTGACCCTGTACCGCATGCCAGCGTTTCATCTTCCACGCCGCGTTCGTAGGTCCTCATTGCTATTGTATCACTGCCCGTCACAGAAACAAAGTTAACATTAGTGCCTTCCGGTTTAAATAAAGGGTGATTACGAATTTCCTTGCCTATTCGGCCGATTCCTTCATTTGATATTTCAGATTTTAATACGTCCGGCAATTGATCAAAAAATATTACTGCATGTGGAGAGCCGGTATTAATAAAATTCATCTCAATGTATGTGTTCAAGGCATCGATACGGATGTCTGTACGGATATCAGATGCATTTTTCATTAAAAGTTGTATGATGTGTTCCTGCAGAATATTAGCTTCATAAATATAATCTAAAGCTTCAAAGGTAATTTTAATTAATTTTTTCTCATCCATTACAAAGCCGGCCGCACACCTGCCGCCATTACCGCACATTCCACCGTACGATCCATCTGCATTATAATACAGCATCATAAAATCTGCTTTAATGCTTGGAGCCAGAACAAGTAATCCATCGGCTCCGACACCGAATTTTCGATCACAAATTTTCGGAGCAAGTGCTGACCAATCATATGAATATTCTGATAAACGGTTGTCTATAAGAACAAAATCATTGCCCGCTCCGGTCATTTTAGTAAAGCGTATCATGCAGGAAAATCAGATAATTCTTTCAAATATGCAAGGAGGTTAAGGAAAAACAACAGCCGTTCATAAGAACGGCTGTTTGTGGAGATGCGGGGAATCGAACCCCGGTCCGGAGAGAAGACCATCAAAACTTCTACATCTGTAGTCTGCCCTTAAACGCTCACTGACAGTACCCGGAGCAGACACGGTACCCGGCAGTTACCCTAGTTAAATTTTTGCCCCAACATCCCAGGGATCTATTGAAGCTATCCTGACTAAGTCGACACCCAATTACAGTTCATCAGGAGAAACTGTAACGGATGGGTTGCTTTAATTAAGCAGCCAGTGCGTAGTTGTAATCTGCACTTATGGTTTTCCGCTTTAGGTACGTGCAACGCGGAGAGCACGAGATGCCGTTAAGACCATCCTCGTCTTCGTCGAAACCATGTCATCCCCTCTTGCTTAAATATATGAATCTATATAAATCTATGCAAATGAAATAAAGTGTAATGAACAAACATCAAAGGTAATTCTTTGTCAACCCCTTTTTAAGTATATCGAAAGCATCCTGTGGAGTATCTGCATAGGTAAAGAGCTTTAAGTCAGACCGTGAAATAGTTCTGTATTTTACCATAGCTTCAAAATTAAGGACCTGGTTCCAATATTTTCGGCCATAAAGGATAATTGTCATATTTTTTTTGATTTTCTTTGTCTGAACAAGCGTTAAGACCTCCATAAACTCGTCTAATGTGCCAAAACCTCCCGGGAACATGACCAGAGCCTTTGCAGGGTAAAGAAACCAGAATTTTCTCATAAAAAAGTAGTGGAATTCAAAACTTAATCCTTTTGAGATATATGGGTTTGAATCTTGCTCAAACGGCAAACTGATATTTAATCCGATTGATTTTCCCTTAGCCTGCAGTGCTCCTTTGTTTGCCGCCTCCATAATTCCCGGCCCACCACCAGAGCAGACTACAAACCTGATATTCTTGTCCAGTTTCCTCGACCATTTTGTCAACTTGGAAGTCAATTTGGTGGCGGCTTCATAGTAACCGGACATTTCATAATCAATAAGTGCATCTTGAAGTCTATTTTGAAATGACCTCCCTGGATGCTTTTGTTTTTTTATAATTTTCCTAATATTCTCAAGATGTTTCTTTGCTTGTTCACGTGAAATAATCCTGGCGGATCCGAAAAACACAACTGTATCTTTGATACCTTCTTTACGGAATCGTGATTGCGGTTCAAGAAATTCCGATAAAATCCGGATTGGACGTGCATAGGAGCTGTTTAAGAATTCAAGATTTTTATATGCTTTAGGCGAACGTTGAGATTTTATCATATGCTTAATTAATTATTTATTAAATTGTTCTACCACCGTCTACAGCAATAACTTGGCCTGTAATATATGAAGCATGTTTCACAAGGAAAAGGACAGTGCTAGTAATATCATCGGGGTTGCCGTATCGGCCAAGTGGAACGATCTTAGTCGAGACATGACTTATCGTCGCATCCTCCTCCCCTTCCATAATAATAGTTCCGGGAGCAATTGCATTCACCGTGATATGAGGCGCCAGGTTCTTTGCCAAAACACGTGTTAACATGATTACTCCGGCTTTTGACACATTGTAGGGAAGGTGTTCCTTCCATGCCTGTATTCCCCCTATCGATGCAATGTTAATGATTCTCCCCTCCTTCTGCTTTATCATGTACTTTGATACTGCCTGTGCGCAAAGAAATGCACCTTTAAGATTAATATCAAGGCTTTTATCCCATAGTTCTTCAGTAGTTGATTCAAGTGAGCCGGTGGCAAACACCGCTGCATTGTTTACAAGCACATCAATTCTGCCAAAAGAAGCGATTACTTTTGTAACCATTGCGTTTACCCGCGTGCGTTTTGAAATATCAGCTTGTATAGCAATAGATCGCTGTCCAAGTGTTTGTATATTCTTCACTACGCTAAGTGCTTCTTTTCTTGAATGACTGTAATTTACGACAACATCAAAGCCATTATTGGCAAGCGCAAGAGCAATTTGCCTGCCCAAACGACGACCTGCTCCGGTTACTAGCGCAACAGGATTGCTATTTCCTTTTTTTTTCATCGCTATTTCTCTTTTTAGGTCGGTGTAAGAGGAAATGGAATAATTTCTACTGATAGTAGAGTTGATTGGTTTGGTGATTTTAACTGAAACGATGTTGCGGTTATCCCAGTTTTGATATAACCGAGCGCAATGATCTTACCCGCCACTGGTGACCACGTCTGACTGGTAATAACACCTACTTCTTCATCATCATAAACCAATACACCCTTTTCAATCTTATCATCTATGCTACTATTGCTTATTATAAACCCTGAAAGCTTTCGTTGAAGCTTTTTATATGTATCCAATCTCGCAATTACTTCCTGACCAATATAACATCCTTTTGTAAAACTCACAAAACGATCCAGTGACGCTTCAAGTGGATTGTATGTTTCAGTAAGTTCGCTTCCATACAATGGTATTCCTTCCTCGATTCTAAGAATATCCATTGCAATTGCGCCCACGTATGGATTAGATTCGACAAGGTTATTCAAGTAAATGGATTCTTTATATGTATTTTTATGACAAACAATATTGGTTTTCCGTGTTTTAAAGCATACATCATTAAACGCAACCAAATCATCATCAAGAGAAAGAACCTGATTATTCTCCGGAGTAGTATGCAAATGAGGAGAATTTTTTGCAATGGAATTTCGATTATTACCTATGACTGAAATCATTATATACTCAGAAGTTACGTCTGTTACTTGAATGTCTTCCATGATAATATATTTTTCAAGCCATGTTTTCACTTTATCAGCGGCGTGCGGACTTGTAATCAATAATAACCTGCTGTTAACATATAATGCTGTACACAGGTCTACTATTTTCCCCTTTTCTGTTGTAAGGACGGTGGTAACAGAGGAATGCGGATTAAAATTTGTGAAGTCGTTGGTTGACAATCTTTGGAGAAAATCGACAGATTCAGCCCCGCTCAACTGCAGAAAGCCCCTCTCCTCAATGAAAATACCCGAGGATTTCCTAAGGTTCCAATATTCCTCTTCAACAGAAGTATACACCTGTTGTGAATGCAGTTGAAGTGTGTCCATACTGTAATGAATGTAACGAGAAGAAAAGGGAGAAACAAGGAAGGTTAAGTGCGCCCACCAGGACTCGAACCTGGAACCCGCTGATTAAGAGTCAGCTGCTCTACCAATTGAGCCATGGGCGCAACTGTTGCCGTATAGCCGGCAAACGTTGTGTTGAAAACGTTATTTCTGTTGCTGGGGTGTAGCCGCCGGCTGACTTGTTGGAGGAACAGGCTTGGGAGCAGTTGTGGGCGTTCCGCTTTGTATGATGCTGTCAGATCCTGTGTTTGATGTTGGTAAAAAGAACAGATTGATGACCAGACAAAGCCCAATAAAAACAACAGCCAGCCACATTGTTGATTTACTGAGAAAATCTGCGGTTCGGCGGACGCCAAATACAGTTCCCATAGACCCTCCCCCGAAGGAGCCGGCTAATCCCCCCCCTTTGCTTGACTGCATTAAAACAACAATAATCAGGAGAATACTGACAATAATTTCAACAATTACGAGAAAATTAAACATGTTAAAACCTTTGAAATTGGAATGAATGAACGGGTTAAAGATACGGATAATTCTGCATAGTTTCAAGGATTTTCGTTAGAATATTCAAGGTCGAATTGGTCCACCTTTTTGTTTAAATCAAATCCCTGGATGTCATCGCCATTAATATCGTAACTGTTCTCGAATCCTAGCCAGTTCCAGTTCCGAAGGATGATATTACGCTCGTCAGAAGTGAGATCATTAAACCCTGTCACTGTCGACTGATAGCGCGGAAACTTATCGTATTTTGCGCTGTCGACAACGGCAAACACATGACGTGTGCTTACCATAAGCTCATAATATGAATTTTTGAGTCTCTCCCTGACAGGGATAATAACTTTACCCCGTCTGATCTTAATAGTCTTTGGTTTGATGAATTCACCTTCGTCGTAGAGAGTAATGACTGACTCTGGTGCAACGCGCGAAACTTTAAGAAGAAAATCACAAACGAGGTACGCGTTAAATTCATTTCCGGCAACACGCGTAAAACCGCTGGCAAGGCATTCTTCAAGGTACCCCCCCTTTTTAACGATGACATATCCCTCGTTCTCAAGGTGATGTATAATTTGATTTTCGGTAAGCCCTTGAGAACGGAGGTCAGCGCTTCGCTTTGAAATACGTGAGTAAATATCGTCACGCGACGATGTGTGATGGTCTCCATTCGGAAACACGGCATACATTTTTAACCCAAGCCGGCCTGCTGTCCAGACAAATTCAGAATTGTACCAGTGCTGAAGCTTGAGAATTTCTTCCCACTGTAGATCAGTCAACCGGTTGATGCCGTCATCAAGAATTTTATAATATAATTTTCGTGCCATGGAATAACTAAAATCCCTGTTCCCGCAATTCTTTTTCAACTAAATCTCGTTCTTTCAGAATACCGGCTGGCGCGCTTTTAATCATATTTTCAATGTATTTTCCGACAAGATCAAACTCTATGTTGACAATACTTCCTGTCCTGTATTGTTTAAATATTGTATGCTCCATCGTGTGGGGAATAATTGAAACCGAAAAATTATTATTGCCAAGTTCAGCGATTGTCAGGCTTACACCGTCAACTGTAACAGATCCCGTATAGACAATATATTTTAAAAATGTTTCAGGAAATATGACATTGAACATCCAACTACTCTCTCTGGCCGTGATATTTCCGATGATACCTGTAGTATCGACATGACCTGCAACCAGATGCCCGCCGAGACGCTCATTAAGTCGCATGGGCAATTCAAGATTGACTTGGGACCCCTGAATAAGTAAGCCCATAGATGTTTTCTTAAGCGTTTCTTCGACTGCTTCCACTTTAACAACATCCCCTTGTTTCCAGACAACAGTTTCGCAAACGCCATTAACAGATACGCTGTCGTTTATCTGTAATTCCTGCGTGCATTGCGGAGCGGAGATGCTGAGACGTACGCCGCCGCCCATCGGTTCAACAGTTGTAATGATTCCTATTTCTTCTACGATTCCTGTAAACATAGTATTTCATGAGTAATAATAATTTGGGATTAGTGCAAGTGTGCCTCTATGATGGTATCATGACCGCATTGGTGCACGATTGTGGCACCTGCTTTTATTTCATTTCCAAGAGGCTTTGGCGCCATGTTCTTAAAAACATCTAAACCCTTTCCAAGTACTTTTGGCGCAATAATAAAAATTGCCTTATCAACGACATGTTCATCCATGAATCTGCTGAAGATTTCAGCACCCCCCTCTACAAGAACTGAAGATAACCCGGCCGAACCTAACACAGGTAAAATATCGTGAAGGGAAATATTTTTGCTTGCATGACTGTCAAATGAAAAAATAATAACTTTCTGCCGTTCAAGCGCTTTCTTTTTTGAAGGAAATCGTTTCAGGGATCGGTGCGTTGTAATCAGTACTGTTGGAGTAACTCGTTGATTGTGAAAAATCTTAAAATGTGGCCGGGTTTTGAAATGGCCATCAAGCACGATCCGGAGCGGGTTACGCCCTTTTGTTTGCCGGACGGTTAACTCTGGATTATCCTTCAGGACAGTTCCTGCGCCAATGAGTACCGCATCGTGCATAGAGCGGAGATGATGTACAAACGCGCGTGAGTCGTTATTTGTGATCCATTTTGACATTCCTGAGGTGTCCGCGATTTTTCCATCGAGAGTCTGTGCAATTTTTAATGTAACAAATGGTAAGCCTGTGGTAATATACTTGATGAAATGTTCGTTAAGGGCGCGGCATTCAGATTCCAAAATTCCTGATTGAACCTTAATTCCTGCCTTTCGGAGTTGTGCGATACCATTCCCTGAAACGAGAGGATTGGGATCTTGCATTCCTACAACAACGCGTGAAATACCTGAGGCAATAATAAGATCTGTGCACGGTGGTGTTTTCCCGAAAAAATTGCAAGGCTCAAGGTTGACATATAACGTTGCACCCTTGACAGATCTTTTGCATGACCGTATTGCCATTACTTCAGCGTGCGGACCGCCAAATTTTTTGTGAAAACCTTCCCCGATTATTTTTCCGTTCTTGACAATGACAGCACCGACCATCGGATTCGGGCTGACATTTCCGGCTCCCCGTCGTGCCAGCGATAAAGCCCGCATCATGTATAATTCATCGAGAATAATCGTTTGCGTTGCTTTTTTCATAAGGCCAACATTACTGATGAAGGCTGTTTAATGCCAAGACGTTCCGCCGCATTTCCGTTTTTTACTGAAACTTCGATTAATCCCGAACTCCCGGTAATCATAAACGGGATTTTATTTTTTGAGTCATTGTACGTTTGATAAATGCCGGTGACTTTTTTTCCATTTTGGAAAAAAAGCGTTGAGGTCTTCCTCATCGCTCTACTTCCTGTAAAGTTGGTGATGATATTTCCAAACGAATCGATGTGAATGACAGAACCATAGAATTTCTTTTTCCCGGATGAAGAAGTGTGAACGAAACAGTGTACGGGTGGTTTAAAAGGGACTCCTCTTGCGATTGCGCTTATCGGATATCCGGTTACAATGTGCGCCGCCACGGGGGCAAAAATATCTCTGCCATGAAATGTTGTGCTTGCCGAAGCAAAATGTTTTGCAACATTCACGTTAAACAAGGAAACCTTTTTTGCAGTTTGTAAAATGAGATCTAAGATTCCATTTTCGGGAAAGATAAACACATAGCCGTCAATGTTCCCTATGAGAATTCTTCTGGTACTGCCTACACCCGGATCGACAACTGCGACAAAGATTGTTCCTGTGGGAAAATACCGATAGCAACTCCAAAGTATGTATGCGGCATGCTGAATGTCCTGGGGCGGAACAGTGTGGGATATATCTACAATGGTAACGTCAGGGACTTTTGAATGAAGAACACCTTTCATCGAAGCAACATATGCGTCAGAAGTCCCAAAATCAGTCAATAACGCTATGAGTGGTTGCTTCTTCATACTTGAAAAAGGAGCGTGCGGCCGGAAAGGTTTTTACCGGCGAGTCAATGCAACTTGATCTCTTTGCCTTTTTGAGCTGATTGATAAATTGCTTCGACAATTTTCATCCTGTGCACTGCCTCATCACCTGTTGAAATAACAGTATGAAGCCCGCGCACCGCGCCGACAAAATGCTTGAGCTCGTTTTCATAACTTTTTTTGTAAAGATTATAGGGCGTCTCGGCTTTTGCGGGAGAAACATTTACCAGGTTATCATGCAGTTGTTTGTGGATTCTGAGGGGATTGATCATAGCACTGCCATCAGTTCCGAATAAATCACAGTAAAAGTAATCTTCACCGGCCTTTAACGACCAGCTGACTTCGAGCGAGAGGGTTACACCGTTTTTCATTCTGAGAAAAGCAAAGCATGAATCCTCAACGCTTTTGGTTTTGTGCTTATACATTGTTGCGTTGACGCTCTCAACGGGCGGAAAATCCAGCATCCATAGGTTTAAATCAAGCATGACAATCCCCAAATCGAGAAATACCCCTCCCCCCGCCTTTTCTTTCCTGGTTATCCATGGATTATCATTGGAAAGTTTTCTGAGCCAGCCTGCTTTCGAAAAAAATACTTTTCCCAGTTCACCCTTTTCCACAAAACTTTTGAGAATCATTGTGTCAGGGCGAAAACGGTTATTCATTCCTACCATGAGCTTTCGCTTATGCTGTTTTGCCATTTCGGTCATCTGAACGGCTTCAGAATAATGCCGTGCAATCGGCTTTTCAACAAAAACATCTTTTCCTGCTTTCAGAGCCGCCATTGTCACCGGCAGATGGGCGTCGGTACTGGTACAGACCATAATGGCATCCAGTTCCTCATCGGCAAGCATCTGTTCAAAGTCGTAATAGGAATGAGGAACATTAAACCGGTCGGCAATCATGCGCACACGGGATTTATCCTTATCGCAAATCGCCATAACCTCTGCGTCAGTAAATTTAGTAAGCAACGGCAGATGAAATACCTGTGCTACCCATCCAAGACCCACGATGCCGATTTTAACTTTTTCCATCAGATTCTTTCAGTTATGATAACGCTTTTACCGAAGGTTGCCCTGTTTGCCGAAAAAAATTCTTTACTACACTTGCAATACCCGGCGCATCCAGTTTTACCATCGCATGAAGTTCAGCTGGAGTTCCATGATCGACAAATTCGTTCGGTACACCATGGATTTTCAACTGAATATCTGAATGGTCCAGTTCAGAAATTGCCTGGGAAACTGCGCTTCCAAATCCGCCATCGATAACATGATCTTCCACAGTTAAAATATATTTGAATCTCCGGCAAATATCGTTAATCAATTCTGTATCGATTGGTTTGACGAATCTCATATTTACAACTTCAGCATTAATTCCGTCCTTATCCAAAAGGTCTGCAGCTTTCAGGGACGGCAAAACCATATTGCCGAGCGCGAGAATCGCAACGTCTTTTCCCGTTCGGAGGATTTCACCTCTTCCTAACGGGAGGAGATCAAATCGATCTTTTAACAGGACTCCGACGCCATTTCCTCTCGGGTAGCGGATTGCAACCGGCCCGCTTTTATACTGTACCGCAGTATAAAGCATGTCGCGGAGTTCGCTTTCATCCTTTGGGGCCATAATAACCATACCCTGGATACATCTCAAGTAAGAAATATCGAGCACACCATGATGAGTCGGGCCGTCGGCGCCAACTAAGCCTGCCCGGTCGAGGCAAAATACCACATGAAGGTGCTGGAGTGCTACGTCATGGACAATCTGGTCGAATGCGCGCTGAAGAAATGTTGAATAAATTGCTACAATGGGAGTGAACCCTTGCGTTGCCAATCCGGCTGCAAAGGTTACGCCATGCTGTTCCGCTATACCAACATCAAAGAAACGTTCCGGGATCTCCTTTTGAAGCTGGTCGAGGCCTGTCCCATCGGGCATCGCTGCAGTTATTCCCACAACTTTTGATTCTATTCTAGCAATATCGACAACCGCTTTGCCTGCGACTTTGGTATATGCAGGTGCTGTCTCAGCTTTCTTTGGAGAGACTCCTGTAACTTTATCAAAGGGTGTTACGCCATGCAATGCCTGGACATCTTTTTCCGCAGGCTCGTATCCTTTCCCTTTTCGTGTAATCGTATGAATAAGAATTGGTCCCGGCAGGTCTTTTACTTCTTTGAGAATGCGTACAAGTTGCGTGGTATTATGCCCGTTGATTGGTCCAAAGTAACGGAAGCCGAGTGCCTCGAAGAGCATTCCCGGGGTAATAACGACTTTGATTCCTTCTTGAACGCGCGCGGCGATTTTTCTGATACGGTCACCAACAGTGTCTAATTTTCCTGTAAGATCCCACACATTTGCTTTAAATTTATTGTAAGAAGGATTCGCAATGATCTCTGTAAAATAATTTGAAATTGCCCAAACGTTTGGCGCAATAGACATGTTGTTGTCATTAAGAATAACAATCATGTCGCGTTTTTGCCAGCCTGCGTTGTTCATTGCTTCGTATGCCATTCCCCCGGTCATCGCTCCGTCGCCGACAACGGCAACGACTTTAAATTTTTCTCCTGCAAGATCACGGGCAACTGCCATACCCAGCGCGGCAGACATTGCGGTGCTGGCATGTCCCGCACCGAATGTATCATAAGGGCTCTCCGAGCGTTTTAAAAAACCGCTGATACCGCCAAGCTGACGGATTGTATGGAAACTATCCCTTCTTCCGGTTAATACTTTATGAGGATATGCCTGATGGCCTACATCCCACACTAACTTATCGTCGGGCGTGTTAAAAACGTAATGCAATGCCACAGCAAGTTCTACGGTACCAAGTCCTGCGCCAAGGTGACCCCCAATCTTGGCAATGGTATCGATAATGAATTCACGAACTTCTGCAGAGACGGCTTTCAACTCCGGGACAGAGAGCGTGCGAAGATCAGCAGGCGAATTAATTGAATAAAGGTATTTATACACCGGTTCAGGCATGAAAATTATTTTTCTGGTTTTTCATCAAAAAGTTCAAAATTACCGTCAATATCTTTGCTGAGCCGCTTGAGTTTAAGCTCTGCCTGCTGAAGTTGACCCAGACATTGTTTGGAAAGTTCTATTCCCTCCTCATACATAACCATTACTTCATCAAGCGTGACGGAGCCTTGTTCAAGCGTTTCAACAATCTCTTCAAGACGTTTTAGGGAATGTTCAAAATTACCGGAAGGAGATTTTACCTGATTCTTTTTAGATTTCATGAAGATTACATCATATATTTTCTAATTATCCTTGCTTCCCACGGATGCCGCGACATTGCCGTCTTTGAATCGCACAGTGATTTCATCTCTTGCATGCAACTTTTGTGACGAAGAAATAACTCGATTTTCTCTCATAATCATCGTGTACCCGCGCTCAAGGACCTTATCGGGATGCAGTGACGCCATTCTTTTTTCAAGTGAACTGCACTGCTGTTGTGTCAGAATCAACCGGTGGGAAACCGTTCGATAGATTGTTTGCCGGAGCTCATCGGAATGTTGCGAAAATTGCCGAATCATGTCAAACGGCTTGTTAAAAGAATAGCTTTCGAGCAATGAGCGAATATTTTCGCGCCCCAACGAGAGTCTGTCACGTACAATTTGCTCAGAAGTATAGTAAAAATTGCGTACAATTTCAACCAAATCCTCACGCTGGGGGACAACTAATTCAGCGGCCGCTGAAGGTGTCGGAGCACGGAGATCGGCAACGTAATCGGATATGGTGACGTCAACTTCATGTCCCACGGCGCTAATAATGGGAATGGCAGACCTGTATATTGCCCGCGCAACAATTTCCTCATTAAATGCCCAGAGGTCTTCCAGTGAACCTCCTCCCCTTCCGATTATCAAAACATCAACCCCTCGAAATATGTTGAAGTCATTTATGGCAGTTGCTATCTCCAGGGCCGCACCCTCTCCTTGAACTTTAACGGGGTAAAGAATTATCTCTACACAAGGATAGCGACGTTCAATAATGTTGATCATATCGCGTATGGCGGCACCGGTAGGTGACGTTACAATGCCAATTCTCTGCGGGAACCGAGGGAGTCGTTTCTTATGAGAAGTATCAAACAACCCCTCTTCCGAGAGCTGCTGTTTGAGCTTTTCAAATGCCATCTGCAGTTCCCCAACACCTAATGGCTGAATCTGCTGGATATCGATCTGGTACTGTCCGCGTACCTCGTAAACAGTAATATTCCCTCTTGCAATTACCTTCATACCGTCTTTAGGGGTAAAGAAAAGAGTTCCAACTCTGCTTCTCCACATCACAGCAGAAATTTGTGAACTTTCATCTTTAAGTGTAAAGTATAAATGTCCTGATGAGTGAAGTTTACAATTGGATATTTCACCCTGAACAGTAAGATGAGTAAAACTCTGTTCGAGTGTGGTTTTGATCCGACGGGTAAGGTCAGTTACAGTAAGTATGGATTGCGTTGCTTTCATAGTGATAAATATATTCAATTTGATGCTTGAAACAAATTTTTTTGAAAAATCACAAGTAATTGGTTTGCCTATCGAAACTTCATTTCCTATATTAAACGGTTGTCAATATTCAAACTTTAGGAAATACTATGGAAGTTGATGTCTTGGCTCTGGGAGCACATCCTGACGACGTAGAGTTGACATGTGCAGGTACCCTTATCAAACTCGTTAAACAGGGGTACAAAGTTGCAATTGTTGATCTCACGGAGGGTGAATTAGGAACGAGAGGAACCAGCAAAATCAGAGCGAAAGAAGCCAATGCGGCTGCAAAGATAATCGGCGCTAAAAGAGAAACGCTTGGGATGCCTGACGGCAATATTGAAGTAAACCAGGAGAATATAAAGAAGGTTATTCAGGTGTACCGGAGATATCGGCCAAAAGTAATTCTTATTCCGCATTGGCAGGAACGTCATCCCGACCATGTTCATGCCCATCATCTTTGCCGAGAAGCGTGGTTTTATTCAGGCTTAAGGAAAATCAGCACTACCTATAAAGGGAAAAAACAGGAACCCTGGCGCCCTAATAACTATTTTCATTTTATGCAATGGTTTGAATTCACCCCCTCGTTCATTGTCGATATTTCTGATGTACATGCAAAACGAATGGAAGCAATCAAAGCATATTCTTCACAATTCTATAATCCAAAATCAAAAGCTCCGCAGACTGTGCTGAGTACAAAATCGTTTCTGGATTTTATTGAAACACGGGCAAAAGAATTTGGCTATAAAATCGGCGTAGAATACGGTGAGCCATTCTATTCTGTTGAATCAATTGGAGTTAACAGCTTCTTTGATTTAAAATTTTTTAAAGGATAGTGATCACAACTGTGTTGACATTACTTCCGAATTATCGTATTTTGGTGGTGTGAAAAGCAGAAAAGAAAAAATATCACGCGTATTAACGCTGTTTTTAGGCCTTTTCTTTTGTTTGAACACTATTGGACTCCCTATAGTGATTGCTTCCTGCCCAATGACAGAAAACCCTTCCAGGAAACTTGCTTGTTGTGTTGAAGCGTCCCGCACCGAAGTCATTACAGGGATTACTGACAGGTCCTGTTGTGCGACTAAATTTGCGGCAACGAGAAATACTACTGAATT
Organism: uncultured Chlorobiaceae bacterium; assembly: GCA_964523395.1. Lineage (GTDB taxonomy): Bacteria > Bacteroidota > Ignavibacteria > UBA10030 > SZUA-254 > JANYJZ01. Next base: position 426,641 of record CAZFXS010000001.1, read on the forward strand.
TGTTCAGACCAAATTTATACAGGCAGAAACAAGTGTCAAAGAAACGATTATTCCCCAGACCGTGACTGAAAGTGTTTGCGCATCAGACCTTGCGACCGTAGTACATCCTTTTTATTTTCAACCTTATACGCTCCCTCACTCTGAAGACACCCCTGTCTTCTATTCTTCGCTCCTGATTTAACCCTTTATAATTTTTACACACTAAACTGCGCCTTTACAAGGTGTTGAACTCTGTTTTGCGTTTATCAAACGCGTAGTGGTTTAATTATAAAGGTCAACGTTATGAAACAATTTTTGATTCTTTTTATCATCTCAACCTCTTTCGTGGTAGCACAGGTTGATTCGTTAATTCTTCCTGAACCGACTGCCATCAGTCTGGATTTTCTGATTGCCGAGGCTATTGAAAATAATCCTGAAGTAAAATCGTTCGAGTATCAGGCGGAAGCCATGGAGGCCAAAGTTTCGCAGTCCGGTGCCCTGGATTATCCTCAATTCACGTATATGCGTGAAGAAATGCCGGGATACAGGTTCAACGAAGCAGCTGTCTCGAAGTTTGAGCTCATGCAGATGTTAAGATTTCCGTCAAAACTTTCGATAGAAAAATCTCTCGCTGAAGTCAGGGCAGAACATGCTCATCATGAATATTATGAAGACGTCAACGATATCATTTTGAAACTATCGCTTGCCTACTATGAGCTATGGTTTGTTCAGCAAAATCTTGTGCTTGAACAGGAAAACGCACGGTTAATGACACAGTTTGTACAGAGCACGGGGACGCGATATTCAACCGGGATAGCGCCTCAGCATGATGTCTTAAAGGCTCAGACAGAGCTTGCCATGATTCATAACTCATTGCTCACACTCCGGCAGCAAGAGCTGGCAGCAAAACGAATGCTGATGACCATATTAAATCGCAATCCGGAAGATACGCTCGGCTACGCTTTTGTTTCTGAAAACATTCCTAATCCGCTTCCGCTCGATTCCTTGATTCAGCTGGCAGTGTCACAACGCCCGATGTTATTGCACGACTCTCTTAGTATCAATGAAAGCCGGTCGATGGTTTCACTCGCAGGTCAGGAATTAATTCCTGACTTCAATATTGGAGTTGAATATATGGCCTCTCACATTGATGATTTTAACGGGTGGTCATTTCGTGTTGGGGTCACCCTTCCTTTTGCACCGTGGACACTCGGCAAAGTCCAATCTATGGGTGAAGAAGCTGAAGCGATGTTGAAACGTACGAGTGCGGCGTACACCGCAACAAAGAACATGGTAGTATCTGATATCAGAACAAAGTACGATGAAGCACAACTTAAAAAAAGGCACCTTGAATCGTTCCAAAGTATAATGATTCCACAGGCCCAGCAAACACTTGAAGCAGGCCTGATTTCCTATCAGAACGGGAAAACAGATTTTTTAATGCTTCTTGATTCATACAGAACAGTTACAATGCTTACGAAAGAATATTTTATGACAAGAATGGAGCTTGAACAAATACTTTCTCAGCTGAAACAGGCAGTCGGTGCCGATTCTGTCATTGAAGTAAACGAATAAAGGATATGTATATGAACACCCAAAAATATATTGCGATCATTAGTACTGTCGTCGTCGTGTTGCTTGGCATAAGCAGTTGTCAGAAAGGTCCTTCAGCGGGTCAAAAAGAATCCGCGACTTCGCAAAACGATGAAAAGCAAACTAGTGCTGTTGTCTATACCTGCCCTATGCATCCTTCGGTCGTCAGTGACCGCCCGGGCGCCTGCCCTGTCTGCGGCATGGCTCTCGTAAAAAAAGCCGACGAAGGCAAACATGATCATACAACGAACCAGTCGTTAGCCACGGTGGCAATTTCACCGTCGCGCCAGGTGTTGGCAAATATCTCAACTATTCATGCTGAGAAAAAGAAACTGCACAAAGAGATCTCTGCGGTAGGAACAATCAGCTATGCCGAGCCGAATTATAAGCATATAAGTACCCGGTTTCCGGGCCGTCTTGAGAGGCTTTATCTGAACTATACCGGACAACGGGTCAACGTCGGAGATCCAGTCGCCGATGTTTATAGCCCTGATGCGATTGCAGCGCAAAAGGAGTTTCTCCTTGCCCTTGAATCTGTAGAACTTACCAGGGATGCGCATGAAAGCATTGCGGCAAACGCAATCAGTTTATTAGAGCAATCGAAACAAAAATTACTTCGGTGGGGATTTACCTCAAAACAAATTGCTGAGTTGGAAGAGTCAAAAGAAGTTAAAGATATCGTCACGATATATTCTCCCATCAAAGGAACAATTCTTAAAAAGAATGTCGACCCCCAACATTATGTTGCCATAGGTGAAGATATTTATGACATTGTTGAACTTTCCACTGTCTGGCTGTATGCCGAAATTTATGAATACGAAATGCAATGGATAAAACCGGGGCAACCTGTAGAAGCAACTGCGGATGCACTTCCCGGTCATACCTTCAATGGAAAAATCTCTTTTATTAGCCCAGCAATTGATCCCTCTTCTCGGACGATAAAAGTCAGGGTAGATATGCAAAACCCTGAAGGGCTATTAAAGCTCGATATGTTCGTAAATACTATCATTAAAATTGATTTGCCAAATTCAATTATACTTCCAAAATCAGCAGTGATCTCTTCAGGAAAGAAAGATGTTGTGTGGATACAGAAGGAAGCAAATATATTTGAACCGCGGGAAGTTAAGCTAGGTGCGCAGTCGAAGGAAAGTGTACAAATTCTTCAAGGAATAGAAGAAGGTGATCCTGTTGTCGTATCTGGCGGTTACTTGCTCGATTCCGAAAGTCAGCTGCAGACAACAGCCTCCGGAAATCAGTCGCATTCACCAAACCATGAATAACTATGTACGACCCCTGCGTTATTAAGATTTGAAAGGTATTGCCATGATTGAGAAGATAATTGAATACTCGGCACGAAATAAATTTGTGGTCTTTCTTGTATATGCTCTGCTTATTGGATGGGGAATCTGGGCGGTGTATCATACCCCTGTCGATGCGATACCTGACCTCTCGGACAATCAGGTTATCGTGTTTACCCAATGGATGGGACGGTCACCGAAAATTATTGAAGATCAGATAACCTATCCGCTTGCGAGCAATCTGCAGGGAGTTCCTAAAGTGAAAGCAGTCCGCGCGCAATCGATGTTCGGAATGTCGTTTATCTACATCATCTTTGAAGACGATGTTGATATCTATTGGGCACGGAGCCGGGTTTTGGAGAAATTAAATTATGCGTCTTCCTTCCTTCCAGCCGGCGTTATTCCGACACTGGGTCCCGATGGAACAGGTGTCGGGCACGTGTTCTGGTATACCGTCGAAGGAAAAGAGTATGACCTCGGTGAATTGCGGGCAATTCAGGACTGGTACATACGGTATCAGTTGAATTCTGTTCCCGGCGTGGCAGAAGTAGCAAGCGTTGGCGGTTTTGTTAAACAGTATCAGATTGACCTCGATCCTGCAAAACTCGTTGCATACGACATCAATTACATGGCGGTTGTCAACGCCTTGAAAAACACAAACCGCGATGTGGGCGGGAAAATCATCGAAACAAATGATCAACAGCTGTATGTCCGTGGTTTGGGATACGTCCGGTCCATTAAAGAAATCGAAGATATTGCGATAGGCTCAAGTAATGGTACACCCATTTATATTAAAAATGTTGCCACAGTCCAAATGGGAAATGATTTGCGCCTTGGAATGCTTGATAAAAATGGCCAAGGCGAAACTGTCGGCGGTATCATCGTTATGAGGTATGGTGAAAACGCTCAGGATGTTATTGAACGTGTAAAGACAAAAATAACAGAGATTAAGAAGGGATTGCCTTCAGGAGTTGAGATAAATGTCGCGTATGACCGTTCCGACCTTATCCATCGTTCAATCAACACGTTGAAAAACGCGCTCATCGAGGAAGCTATCGTTGTCAGCCTCATCGTTATGATTTTCATTTTCCACGTGCGCAGTGCGTTACGGATACTGATTGAAATACCTGTTTCCGTGTTAATTGCATTTATATTGATGAAACATTTCGGTATTACTTCCAACATTATGAGCCTTGGGGGAATTGCAATCGCAATCGGTGTGTTGGTTGACTCCTCCATCGTACTGGTGGAAAATGCATACCGAAACATTGCCCATGCGCAGGAACTTGGCGGTCCGATTGATTATACCGAAATTTCCATTCGCTCGGCCCAACAGGTCGGCAGAGCGATATTCTTTTCACTGGCAATCATTGTAGTTTCATTCCTTCCTGTATTTCTCCTTGAAGGCCAGGAAGGTAAATTATTTCATCCCCTTGCCTGGACAAAAACGTTTGCACTTGCCGCATCTGCAGTTATTTCCATAACGCTTGTCCCGATGTTGATGACGCTCCTGATGCGTGGAAAATTTCGACCTGAAGAAAAGAACCCCGTTTCCCGGTTCTTCAAACGCATGTATGAACCGGTCTTAAAAACTGCACTCCGCTTTCGTAAGACAACATTGGCGATAAATATTATCGCGCTACTAATTACTATTCCGATGATGATGAATATCGGATCTGAATTTATGCCTCCCCTGGATGAAGGAAGCCTCCTCTTTATGCCCGTTACGCTGCCTGATGTCTCTCTCACGGAAGCAAAAAGAATACTTCAGGTGCAGGACAAAATTATATCGGAATTTCCCGAAGTTCAGCAGGTGCTTGGAAAAGTAGGGCGAGCGGAAACTTCGACCGATCCCGCGCCAATCAGTATGATCGAGTCGATTATATTGCTGAAACCAACATCTGAATGGCGGAAAGGAATAACAAAAAATGACATCATATCCGAGCTCGACGCAAAACTTCAGATTCCCGGCGTAAGAAACGGTTGGACACAGCCGATTATTAACCGTATCAACATGCTTTCAACAGGCGTCCGGACTGATTTGGGGGTAAAAATTCTTGGTGATAACCTCGATACACTTGAGCAATTAGCGATTGAAGCTGAGAGTATTCTAAGGAAAGTTGATGGTGCTGTCGATCTCTATGCGGAACGTGTTATCGGCGGCGAATTTCTTGATATTCATATTAAACCGCAGGCAGTCGCCCGCTATGGAATGAATGTCGGCGATATCCTTAATGTCGTTGAAACTGCAATTGGCGGAGAAAATATATCCACAACAGTGGAAGGCCGCCGGCGTTTTCCGATCCGCGTGAGGTTTTCAAAAGATTACCGTGATAATGTAGAGGCCCTGAAAAGACTCCTTGTTCCGGTTCCTGCTCAAGCCGGAGCCGCAATGGAAGCTTCCTCGTCAGCCGCCGATGAGGCCGGTGGTATGACAGAGGGTGAAGCTATGCCCATAGAACCTCAATCTTCATCTTCTTCAAACCGGCAAACAAATGTCAAAAATCGGAAATACTCATTTATCCCTCTCTCCCAGCTTGCTGATATTGTTCAGACTCCCGGCCCGCCGATGATTAACAGTGAAAATAGTCTGCTTCGTTCAATCGTTTTTCTGAATGTGCGGGGAAGAGATATGGGTGGATTTGTAAACGACGCGAAGGAAGCCCTCGACAAACAGTTGCAACTTCCTCCAGGCTACTATATCAGCTGGAGCGGACAATATGAAAATCAATTGCGTGCCAAAAAGCGTCTGGAAATTTTGATACCAATTGTTTTTCTTGTCATCTATGTTATGCTCTATTTCACTTTCAAATCGTTTCTTGAAGCGGCAATGGTTATGCTTTCGGTTCCGTTTGCTCTTATCGGAGGCGTGTATTTGATTTATTTCCTCGGGTACAATTTCAGCGTGGCCGTTTGGGTCGGATTCATTGCGCTCTATGGTGTTGCGGTGGAAACCGGTGTCGTGATGGTGGTATATTTGCATGAGGCTCTTGACAAACATCTGAGGAAAGGCACAATAACAAATGAAGACATTCTTCAGGCAACAATTGAAGGTTCTGTTCTTCGCCTCAGGCCGAAGCTGATGACCGTCGCGACAAGTATGCTCGGATTATTGCCAATAATGTGGAGCAACGGCACCGGCTCTGATTTCATGAAGCCGGTAGCAGCACCGATGGTCGGCGGACTGCTGACATCATCAGTCCACGTGCTTCTGGTTACACCGGTGATTTTCTTGATGATGAAGGAATACGCCTTAAAGAAGGGAAAGTTGAAGTTTTCACCGCATCATACTGATGAAAAACACTAGCTATTATTTCGGCTTGAAATTCAATGAAGCGGAATTTATGCAGTACCGTAAACCGGTCGGTTCCGGACCGTCGTCGAAGAGATGGCCGAGATGTGCATCGCAATTTGAGCAAAGAACTTCTACCCTGTTCATGAAAAAACTGGTGTCAGTCTCTGTCGCGACATTATGCTTGGAAACAGGTTGCCAGAAACTTGGCCAGCCGGTTCCTGAATCAAATTTTACATCAGAGGAAAATAATTCCGTACCACAGCAGACGCAAACATACATTCCTGGTTCATGGTTGTTCCAGTATTTCCCCGTGAATGCACGTTCTGTCCCTTTCTTCCTTGCTACTTCATATTGTTCGGGAGTCAGCTGCTGTTTCCAGTCAGTATCGGATTTTATAAGTTTTGCTTTCATAATTCACCAACATTGTTTCAGATCCGGTCAGGGCTCATGATTGTTTTGTTATCCAGGATATTACCGGTGTTTACTGTCGAAACAGGTTCAAATAGCATTACATGGACCTCTTCTTCAGCGACCGGGCGGTGTTCAACACCTTTTGGAACGACGATACATTCGCCCTGTTCAATCCAGATTTGTTTATCACGAAATTCCATGCGGAACCGTCCATTAATCACCAGGAATAATTCATCTTCACGGTCATGTTTGTGCCAGATAAATTCTCCTCTGAACTTGGCAAGCTTGACATGTTGTCCGTTAAGTTCAGCAATAATTTTTGGGCTCCAATGTTCGCTGAACAAGCTCAATTTTGTTTGAATGTTGATCTTTTCCATAAATACGAGCAAATGATTGGTTTGGATGTAAATACGGCTGATTATAAAAACAGGCTTAACTCTACTTAATATATACAGTTAGAATTATAAATCAATTGCTAAAACGAGGCAAAATTTATCTTGATTTTAAGAAGTAAAAATGCGTACATTGTATCAGAATATTAGACATTCAGTTCACTCATCATGTATTGTTAAGGAGATTGCTATGAAGAACCGTTTTGTGTTGCTTGCACTCGCGCTGTTCGTTTCGCTCTCAGTTGCATTGCCTCATGATAATGACAAGAAGAAATCAACTGACGCCACTGCCTCCAAAGCCAGCTGTTGTATGGATGCAAAAAAAGCTTCACTCACGACGACAAAATCATCTGAACATTGTGATATGACTGCTACTGCAACTAAAGCTTCCATGACAAAGGGAAAAGATGATTGTTGTGCAGATGGCGAAAAGTGCGATATGGCAACTGCCACAAAAGCCTCGGTAAAAAAAGCCGGCACAACTAAGACTGTGAAGGCAGCCGACAAAGCGCCGAAAGCAAAGCAGACAAAATCGGCTTCAGAAACAATCGGTACAAATTAACTTTTTGTAACACACGAAGCCGTCTGATGAATTCCCTCAGACGGCTTTTTCTTTTCATACACCACAACTGCGTATTTTTCAGATACTGAGATCATGACCTCCGGATTCTGTACATCATGCGGTAAACCGCTTTCGGCAAACGCAAAATTCTGTACTTCCTGCGGAAAACAATTGCCCGTTCCGGCAGAGAAAGTATCTGTTCCTCAGGAAGAAATCTCAGGCAAGCCAAAAAAAGTTATGAGCCGGCAAACAAAAATATTGTATGCCTGCATTGCCGTAATCCTGTTCAGCACATTTCTTTATCTCTTTACAGAGCACCTTCCGGGCGGTGCGCATCCTGTCATAGCAAACCAGCCGTCTATTGCTATGGCGACAATGTATATGGGGCAAACAATAAAAGCATTTCCCATTACTGCGCAAATTGAAAACGGTAAAGTTGTTTTCCCGCTCTCTCTGCTTCAGGAACATAAAATTGTGGAGTTTGATTATCAAACCGAATCAAACACTATCCCTTTGCTTGCGTTTATTACTGCGGAAGGAAAGCTTGTTACGTCATTCAGAATGTGCGAGCCATGCAATTCAAAAACATTCTCGATCGAAGGAATGGAACTTGCCTGCGGTCATTGCGAAACGAAATGGAAGCTGAATAATCTTGAAGGGATTCAAGGCTCCTGTCAGAAATATCCGCCTGATCCCATACCCAGTGTTATTGTTGGAAACCAGGTTCAAATCGAAGAACATATTATTAAACAATGGAAACTAAGAATATAACGATGGAAGGAATTATACCATGAAATTACTCTCCGCTCTGTTACTCCTGTCTGTATTGCTTGTCGGATGCATGAATCAGCAAGGACTTGAAACTGCCACTGTCAAGGCGACTTCGATGGTCTGTGAGACATGTGCTAAGAATGTCAAAGATGCTGTCTTTGCGGTTGAAGGTGTTAAGTCGGTGGATGTCGATATGAAGGAAAAGGTTGTCACAGTTAAATATGTACCTTCTCAAACGAACTTAGAAACACTGGAACGTGCGGTTACAGATGCCGGATATGATGCCAACGATAAGAAACGCGACCAGGCAGCGTATGACAAGCTGGATGCATGCTGTAAGATCGACGGCTGAGCTGAACATTCTTCCTATGAAAGCTAAAAAAGCATCCTGAAATTTCTCAGGATGCTTTTTTTATTCTGCACAAAACCCTTTTTTATCCTCCTCTGGCTTCCTGAACTCTCCGGATAATCGTAATAATAAAACCTACGACTAACGTTACAGTGCCCATCCATACGAGATTAATGTAGGGTTTAATACTGGCTTCAACGACAAGGATTTCTGTCGATGGAGCTTGTGATTTCGCTGAAGGATCACTCACTGTTATTTCAACCCGCGATTGAGCCGGGTCTTCCCGGTTCGGCTGCATCTTTGCCAGCGTAAATTCCTTATCAGATAATGTTCCTTTAGCGGGTATGTACGTAACAGTCCCTTCCGAATTTTTCATGATAAGTTTGATTGTTTCCTTCTTGTTTCCGCGGGCAAGTTCAAAAATCGTGCCGATTGAAAATCCGCCGCCTTCAAGCATCTTTCCCTTTTGCATGTCATCAAAATCAAAATCGACGAATGTTAACCTGGCGTTGCCATCAATTGTTTTGGATTCTCCCTTTATAAATGCAAGCGACATACCTCCGTTGGTTTCCTTCGGCGTTTCCACCGAAAGAGGAGTGATATAAAAATCCTGCGTAAACATGTTGAGGATATCCGGGTGGCGCATCATGCTGTTGTCTTTGTTGCTGAGATGCATGATTGGAACGACACGGAATGTCTGGTCTTTGTGCTGAATTTCAACGTCAAACCCATATCGTTCAGGATCTATGGAACGGTTCCCAAGATACGTCAGTGTATAATCGTCCAGAATCTTTGTAGGCTTTCCCTGTTCCAGTGAAACGGTCTCTTTGGTGTCATACCTTGAACTCGACACAAATCCGAGAAACATCAGTGCGAAGCCGATGTGTGCGATGGCACCCCCGGCATACTTGGGATTTCCAATAAAAATCTTGTATCCGACGAATATATTGACAAACAACGCAAAAGCTGATGCAAAGGAAAAGAATATCATCGAAGCATCATGCACACCAAAGGCGACCAGGCCAATGGTAAACGCGACGGAAGAAATTGTCGGGTACAATAAACCTTTCAACAAATCACGCATGCTGGAAGTTTTCCACCATAACAGCTGGCCTATGCCGGCAAGAAGCGCGATCACAATGCCAAGAGGCAATGTTGTTTTCACATAGAATGCCGTATCGACAGCGGCTGACTTTCCTTTAAGGATATTCGTTATGATCGGTGATGACGTTCCGATCGTGATAAACACCGCGGCAAAGCAAATTGTGAATGCACCGAGAAACAAGGCAAATTCACGTGAATAAATTGTATGCTCGACCGGGATTTTCGGCATCTCTTTCATTCTTCTGAGCAACAGACCGAATCCGAAACCGGCAAATGTGACAATCAATCCCAGAAGGAGCCAGTATGCCCACATTCCGGGATCAACAAAGGAATGAACTGAGGTATCCCCAAGAACGCCACTTCTCGTCAGAAACGTACTGTACAACACCATGATGAAGCAAAGGATGCTCAGGACAAAATTTGTCCGAACAAATGTACCCGACCTGCGCTGAGACATCATCGTATGAACAGACGCTATACAGACAAGCCATGGAATTAACGATGAGTTTTCAACGGGATCCCAGCCCCAATATCCTCCCCAGCCGAGTGTTTCATATGCCCAGTATCCGCCGAGAATAATTCCTGTCCCGAGTGCCGCCGCGCCGAACACTGTCCACGGCTTGGCAACTTTCACCCAGCTTTGATAATCGCGGCGAAGCAATCCTGCCAGCGCGAATGTGTACGGGACAGCCATGGAAGTAAAACCTGTAAACAAAATCTGTGGATGAATAACCATCCAATAGTTTTGTAATAATGGGTTGAGTCCCTTTCCCTCTTCAGGATACTGAGCCCAGATTCCCTTTACTTTATCAAGCCATACCACGTTTTCCAGCCCGTCCGGGAGTGGCCCGGTGTGAATGAGGTCTTTGGGAAAAGCGTCCCAAATCATTGTAAACGGATTCTTCACGATAAGCATCAGTAATAACGACGACAAAATCATTGACCAGACAAACATCGTTTCGGACTCGTAGTTGCGCTTTGCGGTATATTGCATTAACGCTATGCCGATAATCGTCGTGTACAATGTCCAGAGAGAGAAGCTTCCCTCCTGTCCCGCATAAAATGTCGAAATCAGTAGTGGTGTAGGTAAATCAGTGGAGCTGTAATTCCAGACGTACGAATACTGGAACTGATGTGTCAGTATCAAATAAATAAGAAGTGAACAGAAAGAAAAAACAAGGAGAGATGATATATGGTATGCGTATCGTGCGGTATTAAGATACTGTGGTTTGAATTTCGTAAATGATAAGTAATACGAAACACACGATATGACGGAGCAAAGAAAGGCTCCCTGTACGAGATAACTGCCCATAGATAAATTGTTGAAGTAGTGTTACAAGGTTTTTTTCATTGCGTCTGCGTCGCCTTCGTATTTCGAAGGGCACTTGGTCAGGATGTCATTGGCGTGGAAGTATCCGTCCTGGTATCGTCCTTTGACGACAATCGCTTCCGCCAGCTCAAAATTATTCGGGCGGGCGCCGTCGTAGACCACGCGTACCTCATCGCCGTTATCATCCTTCAGGTAAAACACGAACTGCGCTTTCTTTTCATCGAAGGCAGATTCTTTTTCCCGCAGCCACTCTCCTTTTACCTGGACTTTCTTATGTGTTGCCATCGCTGACCGGATGTCGGCATATTCGACATTCGTATCCACAAATGAAATTGCCCCGAAAACGAGTGCCGCCACGATGATCAGGCCGGCGATAATGATTTTCATATTCATAGCTATCCCTATTTCTTTGTTTGTTGTTCGAGTTTAGAAATCTTTTTGTCAAGCTTCAACAGATAGGAAAAAATCCCTATCCAGCATATCAAAACGATAATAAGCACAATGTAGAGCGCGTTGGCTGATAAAAAATCGTACATTTATTGTTCCTCATTGTAATGATATTCCAGTTTTCTTGCTCGGACCTTCAGCGAAAACATCCAGAAATACAGTGCTGTAAATCCTGAGACCGATGACAGAAATACTGTCAGCATGGTGCCATTCATATGAACTTTGCCTTGCGTATTAATTATGGGTTCAGGATGCAGGCTGGCGACAATCCTGGGCATGACGAAGATAAAAAAGGGTACAGTCACTCCTGCAATGACAGCGTATACCGCCGATAGTGTCGCACGCCGTTCTTCTCCATCTATCGATGACCGCAATGCGAAATACGCCGCATAAATCAGCAACAGCATAAAAATGGACGTTTCTCTCGGGTCCCAATTCCAAAAAGATCCCCAGTTGAATTTTGCCCAGATGGAGCCTGTAACGGTAGCCAGAAAGCAGAAGAGCAACCCCAATCCTGCGGATGAAGCTGACTTCAGATCATCATGAATGTTCTTCGTTTTTAAATATTTAATGCCGAAAATCAGGGAGACGATAAATGCAACTACTGTCGTCCATGCCATGGGAACATGAAAGAAAAGAATACGGGCTTTTTGCTCAAGCCCGGGAATGACCGGGTATTCAAACCATCGCTGAGGCTCAGGAACAATCGGAAAGACAAACGCCGCTACAATGACTACAGTAAGCCAGATTCCAAGAAATATCTTCATACAGTTCGTATCATTACCATAATTAGTCGATTATATAATACAAAAAAAAAGGATGCTCGGCAATAGTTAATCATTCCAGATAAACTCAAACAACAGGTACGATACCGTTAAAATGACAACTGAATATGACAAAAGAACTTGAAATTCACCTATTGCTTCCATAAATGGCGCGTTTTCGACAGAGAGCCTTGTGGCATTGATAACACTTAACAATAATGGAAGCATGATTGGAAATGAAAGGACAGGATATAATGTGCCTTTTACGTTTGCTTTTGAAATAATCGCCGCAAGTATTGTCGACGATGCCGATAATCCGATCGTAGCAAATAACATTGTTGTCACAAAAATGCCGTAATTCAATATTGTGAAATTCGGAATAACGATCAGAAATAATGATACCGTGACGATATTTAATCCGGTTAATAAGACAGTGTTGAAAAGAAGTTTCCCATAGAAAACTGACAGTGGTTTCGCAGTAAGGCGTAACGTCATTACGGTATTTCGTTCTTCTTCAGTAATAAATGTCCGGGAAAGTCCTGACATGGTTGAAAAGAAAATGATAATCCAGAATACTCCTGAAAGAATCTGCGGTGAGACATTTTCATTGCCGAGGGAAAATAACACCACGGAAAGTGTCGTGACAACAAACATAAATAACGCATTGAGTGCATACCGTGTCCTGATTTCCGATTGCAGATCCTTCTTGAATACAGAAAGAACAGGGGAAACTGAATTGGTACTCACTGCTTGCCTCCCCTTTCCAGCCGTTGCAATGCATCCAGATTCACTTCACGGGAACAATGGGAAAGATCTTCGGCGTCATTTGTTGCTATAACAACTATACCATGTTCTTTTTGACGCTTGATGATATTGTATACCGTCGCGATCCCTTCAGTGTCAAGATTTGAACGAGGTTCATCGAGAAGAAGGACCGGGGGCTTGTGAAGCAATGCGAACGCGTACTTTAACCGTTGCTTCATCCCGGAGGAATATGTACGGACGTCATCATTCTTACGCAATGAAAGATTCACGAGATCAAGTAACTCCGCGAGTTCCTCGTCAGTGGCGATGGAAGATCGTACATCTCTGAAAAATTTTAGATTCTCGGTTCCGGTAAATTCATCATAAAGATTTAAATACGGGGCGACAAATCCGACATGCCAAAACCGGTCTTCCGGAGAAACCGGTTTGCCGTCGATAGTTAACGCGACTGTTCCTTTGGTCGGAGAAAGAACGCCTGCCATCATTTTCATTAATGTTGACTTTCCTGACCCATTCCTTCCGGTAATCGCTATAACCTCTGAGGAGCTGACTTCAAACGAGACGCCGGAAAAAATAACGCGACGGGAAAAGAGTTTGGTAAGTGAATCTGACCGCAGTGTTACTGATGCCATCTATTGCCTCACCACCGAAAACTTACCGGTATATTCCTTACCGTCAACAACAATGGCAAAGAAGTAAATTCCTGATGAAATACTTTTACGTTTATCGTCATACGCGTCCCAAACGATGCCCGATTCAAGCGGCATCAATTCAACAACAGGTACGTCACCGGCAAAAATTAAGTTCAGACTTGAACTGAACACATGCAGCCGGGCAATATCTGCGGTTTGATACGGAAGGCGGAATTTTATTGTGGCGCCATTTTGCGCGAGGAACGGATTCGGATATGCGTACGCTTCTGATACAACTGAGGGCACTGTTTCCTGTGATACCCAATTCTCCGGATCAGGGACATTGATCCTTACATGGATGCCGTTTGCCAGATCTTTGAATTGTGAACCGCCTTCCGTCTGCATTTGGTATTCAAACGAATATTGCGCGGAAGAAAATTGCGAACGGACATTCGAAATAATTGCCAGCATCTGATTGCCGTCGACGACCACCGGTCGATATGTCGAAGATAATGACTGAATCGTATCACGAATTGAACGCGCCGGGGGCATAAATTCTACTACCGGACGCGTTTTCATTTGAGGATAGTTCAAGCCTTCAGAATAAAAATTAACAGTGTCTGCGCCAGGGCCTGTCTGGGAATTCCAGACCGCCCACTCGAGAAAAGCATCACGAAATGATGATTGCTGTTCCGTCAGCGCCAAGTCAAGAGCAGTAAGACTCGGTACTGTACGGATATATTCCCAGACCCGTTTCATAACATCACGTGAATACTTCTTTTCGATAAATTTTCCCCAGATAGCCCTGCTGTATTCGATGAGTCCGTTTGATTGCGTAAACGTTACGCGCGAAGTCGCAAACTGGCCCCTGACAGAATCAAACGGTGCGTGAGCATTTGGGTCTTCGAGGTATTGGTAATAATCATTCACTTCACCATATACGACATCTTCCATCCATGTAGATGTGATTTCCAGGAAATATTGATCGGATGACCATACGCCATAGGACGCGAGCTGAATCGCATGGTGAAATTCATGCGCGGCGGTTACTTTCAGGCCTAAGATACCCGGACTGTAAAATCCACGAAAATCATTATCAATTTCAATGTACGTTCTGTACCTGGGGGGTGTAAAAGCGCCAATAAATCCATTGGTTCTTGTCAATCCATAAGCGCTCATGTTTCTGATGTACACATCATACGCTGTGTCCCCCGGCTGGAGCGGGGATTCATATCCCAACGTGTTCACCTCGAAATCATAAACCTCATTAAAATACTTTCCCACCGAATCGACATACTGTTCATACGTATTGGGAATCTGGTTGCCGCTCCCATCAAGTAAAAATGGGGTGTCTATCCCTGAACTGTCGTAATGAATCTGGAAGATTCCTATGATTCTGCTTTTTTGTTGCAGGGCAGGCGCAAGAAATGCTTGGAGTCGCACCTGTTGGTCAGGTGAAAAATTATTCCAGTTATCCTGAATGGCAAGCGATAACCAAAGTCCGCATTTTGTGTCTTCATATGAACGCGGAGAAACCGCCGCCGCTGTACGATTGCGTAGCTTGTCTGCAGAACGGACAACCTGTTCCAGATCAAACGTTCTGGAATCCTGTGAACGGCCCTCTGCCATCCCCATCAGGATGAAAACGGAAACTATGAATACTTTCGTCTTCACTCTACCTCGTTATCGCATTAAAAGAAAGAATCTTCAAAGTCCCGTTGACCATGTCGGTATAAAGCAGTTCGGGCACGTCATCATTGTCAATGTCGGAGACGGTAAAGCCGCCGATACCTTCGGTGCTAATCAGTCTCGTTCGGGGTAAAAATGTGCCGTCCCCCCTTCCGGCATACAACTGAATGCTCTTCTGCAGGTGGTTCTTGACAACGACATCAATGATTCCATCGCCGTTTGCATCAGTAATCTGGATGTCATTTGGGGTCTCAACAAAAACATCCCGGATACGTGTTTTTGATTCTGAAAGTGAAGTATCAGATCGGGTCAGAAAAAATCGAAGAGTGTTTTCCGGTTCTGAAAAATTAATAATGATATCTTTAATCATATCACCATTAATATCATGATGCCAGATAACGGCTCCTGTACTCTCGCGGACTGCTGCGGGGTACATCAGCACGGGGGATGAGAATTGGCGGGGTTTTGTTTCCGACATCCGGTAGATATCCTGGGATTTCTGTTCAGAGTTGTAGCGAAGGTACAGAATATCGGGAGATCCATTATCATCCATATCATCAATTGACACTCCGGTAATGGAGGCAGGAATGGACGGGACACAGTTATGTTCAGTAAGCCGCCTGGAGCCTGAAAGCTGAATTTCAAAAAGTGAAATTGTACCCGCTTCAATATCAGACTCGAATGCAAAAAATCTTTTTTGATTGGTTCGTGAATCCACAAGAACCGGTGCCACGGAAAGCTCTTTGCGAAACGGCAAGGAAAATGTCTGAGTGGAATATGTTTTGGAATTGAAATCAAGCTGGGAATATTCTTGTACCGAAGGCGCAGTAACAAAAAAAGTAATAAGCGAATCTTTTTGACGAAGCATTTGAATATGCTCAGGCCGGTTGAGCGTTGAGAAAGAAACCTGTGCATCAAAAATACCGGCACCCGCATTCCTGAGCAACGAGACTGTTCCTGACCCCCTGTTTGCCACGATAACGTCGTTGTCAAGATCGTTGTCAACATCGAATGAAAACAATTCCCCGGGGATATATCCGGTGAGGTAGTGAACATTCTTTCGCTGATGAAACTGACGGGCATTCGCGTTGACATATACCCTTATTTTCCGGGTGTCGGCATCGAAAACCGCTGCATCTGTAAATGCTGACGTGTCGTGACGAAAGAAAACAAAACTCTCCGGACGTTTACCTGCGGAAAATTTTATCATATGATTAGCGGAATTCTCAACATCGTTTGTCAATACCGTTAGGCTCCGTTCATCCTTGCTCAGTATACCCGTGTAAAACGGTTTGGTTGAAATTGTGTCACTAAATGCCACTTGAGAAGGCATTGCATCAAGTGAAAGAGATTGGACGGGGTGATAACTCCCAAACCCGTCCCCTGCAAGCATCTGAAGGGATGGAGGATCGGAAGAGGCTACAAGAATGGCGCGCGCGTCTTGTCCATGTGGGCCTGCGGCTGAAATAAAAAGCGGTTCACTTTCCAGGGTTACTACCACGGGGTCGGAAAAACGCATTCTTCCGTACCCGGAATAGATAAGAAGTTGATTCATCACCCAATGTGAACCGATAATATCATTAATCCCGTCATCATTCATGTCTGCTACACTTACGGAATTAAATGGGTATTCGTCAAAAAGTGAGCTTACGGATTGAAACGTTCCGTTTCCATTTCCCGCCATAACTCTGATGCCAAGCATTTTTTCTCCGTACATCAGGAGATCGGGCTTGCCGTCATTCGTAATATCTTCAATCAGCATCTGCCTGACGGGCTCCCCTATCCACTTTCTCCAGGCAAGCGCCATATTATCTCTGGGGCGGCCAAGCAGCACTTCGATACGGTGCGGTTCCTCCGTAAGCAGTACGATATCACCAAACCGATCGTCATTACACCGCGCGGCAACGGCAATTTCGATTTTCTGATCGATGCGAATTGTAACAGTTCGCCATTGTTCGGGAGCGATTTGCTGGAAATGGATATAGAGATTTTTTCCACCGTAGGTAATAAGATCGGTCAACCCATCGCCATTAATATCGGACGCAAGTAATTCTTCCGCATTCCGGCCGGATTTGATTTCATAGGTTTCCGTAAAGGGGCTAAAAACGCGTTGAGCATACATCCTGGTATAGCCGGACAACGAAAAAGTCAACAGAATGCAGACAACCCGCGATGGATGAAGATACATGCGGACAATATTGTCAATCATGGCTTTGCTGAGGGGGTTACTTTTTTTCACGGCGGCGTTGAAGGCGGATATCCCTGCGGCGCTGTGCGGCGGAATAACGCCGTTTCTCCACGGTTGTTTGAGGAATGACAGGATGAACTGTAACGGGGATTCCTGATTCATCGAGCGCGACAAATGTCAGGTACGCGGTGTTGGCAATTTTGCGGTCGCCCGTCAGTTGATTTTCCGCGACAACGTGAACGCCAACTTCAAGCGAGGTTCCGAATACGCGATTAACGGACGAGCGTAATGTAACAACTTCACCAAGTCGTATCGGCTGGTGAAATATCAAATCATCGACAGCAGCAGTAACGCATATCCGGTTCGAGTGGCGTTGTGCCGCTATTGCTGCGGCAATATCCATCCACTCCATGAGACGTCCGCCAAGCAGGTTTCCGAGTGTATTTGTATCATTAGGAAGGACTAATTGCGTCATCTCGACCTGAGAATCGGCAACAAATCTTTTTTTTCTTTTGGGTTGTTTCATAGCGCTAAAGCTGATTACCGTGCCCCGTTTGGAGTTTGTGTAGATTCCAGTGCCGATGACGATTTGTTAAGTTCGTCTTTAATTGAGGAGAGAAGCGATTCCGCTTCATTCCTCAACTGACTTTTCGGGTAGCGGTCAATAAACTTTTCTATTTCTCCTTTGGCATCCTGATATTTTTTTCTCTGAAACAGAAGTTTTGCTTTATTTAGCAAAGCGGGTTCCGCGAATTCACTGTCGTGATATTTTTCCACAATCAGATCGTAGTATAACGTTGCGGAACGGAGATAGTCCAGCTTCACATACAGCTCGGCGGTTTCATACAATTTTTGGGCGAGCCTTGTGTTCAGTTCCTTTATTTTCAGTTCTGCATCAGTGACCAAAGAATCAGTCCGGTAATCTTCTATAAACGACTGAAATTCTTCGATGGCTTTCCGTGTGTAGGTCTGATCCAGTGTGGATTTAGGCGAAAGGCGGTAATAGCACATCGCAATCCTGTGCTGGGCTTTCGGTACAAGCGGGCTCGATGCCATGAGGCGTTTTAACGACTGATATTCCTCCGAAGCGAGTAAAAATTCTTCACGGGCGTAATAACATTCGCCGAGATAATATTGGGCTTCATCAGCAACTCCGCTGGCGGGAAATTGAAGTTTGATAACCTGAAAATCGGTAACTGCTTCAATGTAATCTCCGTCTTCAAACTTTTTTTTCCCCATTTCAAAGCGCTCTTCGGCAGAAAGACTTTGTACAACATCCGAAGACCCGCACGAAGAGAGAAACAAGAGCATCAAACCCTGTAGAATCAACAAAATGTATTTTTTCAAATTGGCTACCTGAAAATGAAATAGTTAAGAGCTTCGGATATTGAACAATAAATATATCGCTATCCCTGTTGCTCCGATGATAATAAACGGTTCTACGACACGATCCAGGACATCCCCGGACGGCACAGTGCCGCGCGTAGATGTACCTCCATCAGATTGTAACGCATCAATATCATCTACCGTCACAGTATCTGCAGAGGATTGGGAAAATGAATCGCTGAGTTTGTACACCCCTGAACGTTTATCAAGAATCCTGCAGTCAAGCTTGGCCGAAATACTCCTGGTCACTTTTTTGGTTCCAAGAAATCCATCCCGGTGCAAATCGGTGTATTGAGTCGCAAGTTCCGGCCCCCCGATTTCTACTAACCAGCTGCTCCCCTCTGCCGTGTTCCCCGAACGTACAACATATCCTGATTGCTGCAATGATTTCAGAACCGCACTTTGGATAAGCCATCCTTCGTCCATCGGTTGAAACTGAACAACAAGACTTTCGCCGGAAGCAATGGAGGAACGTCCGATAATGTCCTTTGTGATGTTTTCCAGAAGCGATGTCAGAATTTCCGCGTTCTTTTTCACGCGGGATGTGTCTTCCGCCGCTGATGCCGCATTGACAATCAGCAAAAGCAGCGGAAAACACAACCACGATATTCGGACGGAATGTTTGCTCAACGAAAGCTTTCTAAAAGCCTACGCGTATATGCCACGAACTTTTAATGTCTTCGCGACCTTATCGATGGCCAGAATATAGGCACCGATACGGAGCGTGACATTATGCGTCGCGGCAGAATGGTACACTGCATCGAATGATGCCCGCATCATTCGTTCAAGACGGCGATTTACGCGATCTAGGGTCCAGAAGTATCCTGCTCTATCCTGTGCCCATTCGAAATAAGAAACTGTGACACCACCGGCATTAGCAAGGATATCCGGAATAACAAGAATTCCTTTGTCCTGAAGAATCGGATCGGCACTTGCATCCGTCGGGCCGTTCGCTCCTTCACAGATAATCTTGGCGCGGATCTTGGGAGCATTTGCGGCAGTGATTTGCTCTTCTTTTGCCGCCGGCACAAGAACATCGCATTCTAATTCAAGCAGGTCTTCCTGTGTAATCTTGTCGCCGCCCTTAAAGCCTTCGAGCGTACGATGCTTGCTCACCCAGTCAAGTGCCTTCGCGATATCAATTCCACCTTTGTTATAGTACGCACCGGAAATGTCAGAAATACCGATGATGGTACAACCTTGCTCAGAAAGAAGCTGTGCTGTTGTTGAACCGACATTGCCAAACCCTTGCACTGCAATAGTTGCACCTTTTACTTTAATTCCTTTCTTCTCTAATGCGCCGAGCGTAACAATCATACAGCCGCGACCGGTTGCTTCTCTTCTTCCAAGTGAACCGCCGAGAATAAGGGGCTTCCCTGTCACAACTGCTGTTTCTGTTCTCCGCATATGCATGCTGTACGTGTCCATAATCCAGGCCATCACCTGCTCGTTTGTGTTCATGTCGGGAGCAGGGATATCACGGTCAGGACCGAATATGTCCATCAGGTTGGAAGTGTATCTGCGGGTGATTTTTTCAACTTCGATTTTTGTCAGCTTTGTGACATCGCATTTCACAGCGCCTTTTGCACCGCCGAACGGAATGTTCATGATAGCGCATTTCCATGTCATCCATGCGGCGAGAGCCTTTACTTCGTCAATGGTTACGTCGGGCGCGTACCGGATACCACCTTTGGAGGGTCCGAGGATGTCGTTATGGACGACACGGTAACCTTCAAATATCTCAATCCTTCCGTCATCCATTTGAATGGGAATGGAAACAATGACTTGCTTAGCGGGTGTTTTTAAATATTCATACAAACCGGTTTCAAGCCCGAGTATGTCAGCCGCGACGTCAAACCGCCGCATCATAGACTCAAAGGGATTTTCCTTGTCGGGAATCGGAGTCGGTTCGTGGTGTAATACTGTCTGATCAAACATAGGATACTCTCTTCCTCAGTTAGTGTTCGAAAATAAAAAGTCCGTTCGTTGGAACGGACTTCCTCATTAGGTATTTCCCATAGCAATTTGTTGCAAACGTTCGATTCTTTCCGCGGTTGGGGGATGCGTTGAAAACAGCTTCATCACACCTCCGCCGCGCAAAGGATTAACGATAAACATATGAGCTGATGCCGGAGACGCATTATTCATCGGAATGCGTTCAACACCGCGTTCCAGTTTTTGCAAGGCATTGGCAAGCGAAAGCGGACGGCCTGTAAATTGCGCCGCACCAGCGTCAGCAGCGAATTCCCTGGAACGGGAGATCGCCATCTGAACAAGCACAGCCGCAATCGGCGCGAGTATTAACATCGCAATCTCTGCGAACCCGTTGGAATCTCTGCGATCGTCACGGTTTCCGCCCGCAAACATCATCGACCATCCAGCCATCCGGGCAACAAAGGTTATTGTTCCCACCAATGTTGCGGCGATTGTTCCGGTAAGAATATCACGATGTTTGATGTGTGCGAACTCATGTGCAATGACGCCTTCGAGTTCATCGTCGCTGAGTGTGTTAATGATCCCCTCTGTCGCCGCTACAGCGGCGTGCTGGGGATTCCGTCCCGTTGCGAAAGCATTGGGTGTTTCTCCAGGAATAATATATATCTTCGGCATCGGAAGTTGCGCCGCCGTTGCTACCCTTCTCGCCATGGAATAGAGCCGGGGAGCTTCAGCTTCCGTTACTTCTTTTGCCTTATACATCATCAATACGATTTTGTCTGAAAACCAATACGAGCCAAAGTTCATGAGTAACGAAATGCCGAATGCCATAATCATCCCCTGCTGACCTCCGATCAGCGAGCCGATCAGAATCAACAGCACCATCATCAACGTCATCAAAAATACGGTTTTAAGCATATTCATATCATCAAATTCCTTAATTCATTCTGTTTATCGCTGAAAATATATGGAAAATTTGGATGATTATCAAGAAAAAGAGAGCATCGCTTGAACAGGTGGTGTCCCGTAAAGAACTGTCTCATAGAAAAATAAACCCCATGCTTTAGCATGGGGTCATGAAAAAAGTAGAGCATACAAGGACTTTTGTCCCTTCAACACCATCAGGTGTTAACCTTGTAACCAATGATAAAGCTTATTCATCATCCCCCGCCCGTAGCTTTTCAAGAACGGAGAAGTCCTCAAGTGTTGTGGTATCTCCGCTTACGGCACCGCTTGAAGCGATTTCTCTCAGTAAACGGCGCATGATTTTGCCGCTCCGGGTTTTCGGCAACGCATCGGTAAACCGTATTTCGTCCGGTTTTGCCATCGAACCGATTTCTTTGGAGACGTGATGGCGAAGCTCTTCTTTGAGTTCGTGTGAAGGTGTACGTTTTCCCTCAAGCGTAACAAAAGCGCAGATTGCAGAACCTTTGATTTCGTCTGGCTTCCCTACCACTGCCGCTTCTGCGACGAATGGATGGCTCACAAGTGCACTTTCAATTTCTGCCGTGCCAAGCCGGTGGCCCGATACGTTAATGACATCATCCACCCTTCCCATAATCCAGAAATACCCGTCATCATCACGGCGAGCGCCATCACCCGTGAAGTATACTCCTTTGATATCACTCCAATACTGCTTTTTAAAACGCTCAGGATCGCGATATATGGTCCGTAGCATTGAAGGCCAGGGTTTCTTGATTACAAGGTAGCCGCCGGCATTAAGTCCAACCGATTCACCATTTTTATTCACAACATCTGCATCGATACCGGGAAATGGAAGCGTCGCTGTGCCGGGCTTAGTTGGCGTAGCGCCCGGAAAAGGGGTAATCATAATTGCCCCGGTTTCTGTTTGCCACCAGGTATCAACAATCGGACATTTTCCTTTTCCGATAATCTTATGGTACCACATCCACGCTTCGGGGTTAATCGGTTCACCGACAGTTCCAAGTAATCGTAATGAACTTAAATCATGTTTCAACGGCCACTGCTCTCCCCATCGTGTAAACGCACGGATTGCTGTTGGCGCCGTGTAGAAAATATTCACTTTATACCTGTCAATAATCTGCCAGAAACGATCAGGCTCCGGCCAGTTCGGTGCGCCTTCGTACATCACAGATGTTGCCCCATTGGCAAGAGGACCATAGACAACGTACGAGTGCCCGGTAACCCAGCCAATATCAGCAGTGCACCAATACGTGTCTTCATCTTTGATATCAAACACCCATTTCGTTGTGATGTATACACCTGTAAGATAACCCCCTGTGGAGTGAACTACTCCTTTCGGTTTGCCTGTTGTTCCGCTTGTGTAGAGGATAAATAACGGATGCTCGGAATCAAGTTTTTCCGCTTCGCATGCATCGGATGCTGTTTCCATTAATCCTTCCCACCAGAAATCACGTCCCGGTTCCATGTGGATATTCATACCAACGCGCTTCATAACGACAACACAAGCCACGCTTGGAGTACGTTTCAACGCCTCATCGACATTTTGCTTGAGCGGAATGACCGTTCCCCTTCGGTACCCACCGTCGGCTGTAACGACGAGTTTTGCCTCAGCATCCGTAATCCGGTCAACAAGTGCCTGAGAGCTGAACCCGCCGAAAATTATTGAATGTGTAGCGCCTATTCTCGCGCAAGCAAGCATGGCAATGGCAAGTTCCGGGACAAGCGGCATGTAAATAACAACCCTGTCCCCTTTTTGGACACCGAGCGTTTTGAGAACATTGGAAAATTTACAGACTTCACGATGCAGTTCCTGATAAGTGAGCGTACGGGTTTCACCGGGTTCGCCCTCCCAGATTAACGCAGCTTTGTTTTTCCTCCATGTTGTGAGATGCCTGTCCAGGCAATTGTACGATACATTAATCTTCCCGCCAATAAACCATTTGGAAAACGGGAGTTTCCATTCCAAGACTTTATTCCATTTCTTAAACCAGATAAGTTCATTGGCAATTTTCGACCAGAATTGTTCCGGATCTTTTATCGAGGCATTATACAGCGACTTATACTGCGCGAACGATTTAATATGCGCCAAGCTGGAAAAAGAGAGTGCCGGTTTGAACACCCGCTTTTCTTTGAGTACAGAAGTTATGTCGCTGACGCCTTTTTTCTTTGCCATACTTGCACCATTAGTTTTTACACAAGACTGACCAGCCCCTATTCCCCTCTCCTTGAGAAGGTCAAAGATCCGCCGGCATTTTGGCGGAGGGGGATTGGGTGGGGTCGTATTTAAGACAAACAAGTATGCAATAAATTGGAAAAAGAGTCAACTCTACGTCCGACAGTTTAACTGTCGGACAATATCAGGCAACCTGTTTGACATCGGTAACGGTTTTGTGTACTTTTGCGATAGATTTTTGAATAAGAAAGTCGCTTTAGAAAGCATTTTATAAAACGGAAGCAATAAATGGATCCTTCGAAATTATCAAGGGAGTAAAATATGAGAAATACATTTTCAACCTTTGGCCTTCTAATTTGCCTCATACTAATATCCACAATATCGTGTCAAAAACAGAAAACGAATGATGGTTCAGCCATCCAGAATCCCAATTTAGAAGCGGTCACAAAAGACTATCAATTACAACCTGATAAGAGATTTACTGAGGCAGTAGCCGTGATACATAATTTTATCTCTGGAAAAACTAAAACAAACGTAAGGACCTTTTTTAAAAACGGAATATGGAAAATCAGTTATGCAGAATACGAGGTGGGAACTCTTCCTGAGTTTCCCGATTTCCCAGATTATTTATCAATGCTTGAACGTTGGGTATCTCAATTAAATGGAGAATTCCCACTACAACTTGTCAATGATACTGAGGACAAGAATTTCAACAACTTTGATACTCTGTTAGCAAAATTTCACACTTCGAGTGCTGCCCGTGTTGCGAATGAAGTTGGAGAACTTTGGAAAAAATCTGGTCATAATTCCAAATATTTACTTTATGCTACCCGCGGGCTTGTTACGTTAAATTTACAGCAGCTTGACGAAATCGAACTTGCAGATTATTTACGGTCAAGAGCAATCGCTTTTCTCGCGATAACTAAATCACTAACGACTCATAACGTTGATCGTGAAGCGTCGATGTTATCCTATACATTAGGATATTCAAATTATGCTGTGAAAATTTCACGTCGATTACCGGCTTCGGACCCCATATATCTTTATGTTAACAACAAAGATACCTTGTTGATGCAAAATGCCACTGGCTCTTCTGGGGGAAGCGAAGCGCGGTATTTATACCTGCTACGACTCGTATCAAAAAGAGATTTCGACGGTTTTCAAAAGTGGATCGAAGCATATTATGGTGATGATTGGAACTCATTGCTTATTTATAATGCGGGAATCACTATGCGTTCATTCGGGCTTTCACCTTATCTTGCTGAAGCTCTTCCACGCGCAGTTTTAATCAATATCGGACAAGAAGCAGCGACAATACCCGCGTTCAATAAGATTTCTGCTACTATTCCATCAAAACCTTATTCGGATGAACAATTTCGATTTCTGATTAAATTTGTTGATGCAGCCTTAAAAGCAAAATCGTCAACGTTGATGAATTCTTTTGAATCGGGATTAACTGCATTCGATAAAATCTATTCAGGGCCATTCCTTGATGCAGAAGCATATAAATCTTTTTACAGAGGATATTTTTTTTCATCGTATTACATTGAAGGGTTACATTATCTAGACAAACTTTCATCAACTGACGCGGCTGGTTTTTTCGCACAAGTGTTGGGAAACTCAGGTGTAGGGACTGCTGCGGATTTACAAAAATGGTATAGCGATCTCGTTCAATCCAAATCAGGCCAGATTCAACTTTCTAGCCTTGTTGAAGACCTGGGTTCTCTGAAAACGCTCGGCGCTCCTCCTCGTTACAGAATTATGGACGAATTAGAAAAGTACTTTACCTACGGTAGCCCGGAAATTCTCTTTGCCATCAAACAATTAACACCATATTTGGATACACGACCATCGCATATCGTTGTGTTAAATGGAAAAGTGTATACCGGGTTGCTGGATTTACCTTTTACGGAAAAACTCTGTACTGCCCTCTTAAAAACATCCGATGCAACGTATCCCTATGCGTACGCTTGGTATGCTAAGTTTATCGATAGTACGCAGATGATTCGAACTCTTCTTGACTCCTCTACGTTCGATATGGTCGCAAAGATGTCAATCCTTTCCCGTATTGAACAAAATACTGCTTTTTCTAAGAATGAAGTCAAAACTTATTACAACGAGTTATGGAAAGCAAACCCTCAAAATTGGCAATTGAGTAATCAATATGGCAAGTATTTAACATCAATCAATGAATATCAAGAGGCAAGAACCATACTTAATGATTGGCTTAGCCGAAAAATTCCTACAGACGGACTTGAAGTCGTTTTGAATAAAATTGCCATTGCACAAAGTTATTATGAGGAAAAAAAATATGAAGAAGGCTGGCCAATAATCAGCGATGCCGCTCAAAGTTGGCATGCACTTGCGATGGAGGTTGCTTCGAATTTTCTGTGTAAAATGGGTCGAACCACCGAAGCAGAAAAAATGGCAAGAAATGTTCTCCTCAGGTATCCCGATAATTTACGATCAAGACTTGTATTGACATCATTATTCTGGGAGCAAGGGAGATATTCTGATGCTGCACAATTGCTTAACGGATCACCACGGAAAATTGGATTCATAGATTGGCGTTGGAAAATTGCTCCAAAGTTCCTGGAAATCTTTTCCGAGAAACCGTCATCTGAAATACTAGCTGCTATATCTGCTATTCAATCTCTCAACCAATTAAATCCAAATCTCATTACATTTGCGCATGTGTTTGAGGAGAAAGAGAAATACAATATTTCTTTTCTAATCACGTCTCAGCTTCGTGGGAGCCCCCAGGAAAATATTGCATACGCTTTATTATCATACCGTTACTTGAAAGCCATTCAGGGAAAAAATTTGGCCATCGAAACACTGAAAAAAAGGATACCTCCTCAGATGCTCGGTTTTTCATCAATGGTATTTTTTGATTTTAATGAAGATGATTTATTATGGGATTTTATTGAAAATCCTGCAATAACAGACGGACCGGATTTTGTGTGGTTGATGAGAGCCGCAAGTGTTGTTCGCACAGGTATGGAAAAAAATTCACATTGGCAAGAACTCATTGACTATTACGATGACGCAAAAGATGGGCATTACGATGTGATCGGAAAATATCTTGTCGGTTTGGTTTCTGAAGATGAAGCCATTGCATTAATGAAGGATCCTAAAAAAGTCTGTGAAGTTGCATATTACCTCGGATTACGGGCTGAAGCTGAAGGAAGATATGAACAAGCTTCGAATTGGTACAGGGCATCCATCGAGACTACGTTAGATAAAAATGGCGAATACAAATGGGCATTTAGAGCATTGCAAAAATGGCAATCTCAAGGAAAAAGCTTGAGAATAATTTTTACTGATAAAACAAAAACTAACTCATAATTAATACTAGACTTACCACCGGCAAACAATTGAATTTAGATAATCACTATCCTTAATTACAGAAAGTAATTTTTCTTACTTTCATCGTTGATTTTGATACTGGATTTCTCTATACTCGAAACACCACCCTTACTCATTTTTCAAAGGAGCTTCCATGAAGCGAAGAGACTTTATCAAAATCACGGCGGCATCAGGCGCATTGCTCACAATTCCGGGTGCGATTTCCGGTTATTCTCCGCCTCCTTTATTTTCCGACCCCGACCTTAAATCTCTTGCCGATGAAGCGCTCAACACTGCAAAGACGAAAGGCGCAAGCTACGCCGACATCCGCATCAACCGGTACAGGAATCAATCGGTGAACACACGGGAAGATCGGGTTCAAAACGTTTCTAATAATGAGAATTATGGATTCGGTGTCAGAGTGTTGGTGGCAGGAACATGGGGATTTGCCGCAAGCAACATCGTTACCCGTGAGGAAGTTGCCAGAGTTGCCGAACAGGCGGTAATGATTGCAAAGGCTAATAAAATCCTTACCAAAGAACCTGTTCAGTTGGCTCCTGTTCCCTCATATAACGATGTATGGAAAACTCCCATTAAAATTAATCCGTTTGAAATACCGATTTCCGATAAAGTTAATCTCCTCCTTCAAATCAACCGCGAAGCACTGAAAGTAAAAGGTGCATCGTTTTGTTCTTCTTCGATCTCGATGGCAAATGAACATAAATTCTATGCATCAACCGATGGTTCGTACATTGAGCAGGATATGACACGCATGTGGCCTTCGTTCACTGTTACTGCTGTTAATAAAGAAACCGGAAAGTTTGAAAGCCGCAACAGTTTGACAGAGCCAATCGGTAAAGGATACGAATGTGTCGATGAAAAATTTCTGATGGAAGATGTCAGAATGGCCGCTGAAGAAGCAGTTATGAAACATACTGCTAAATCGGTTGAACCGGGGAAACGTGACCTCATTCTCCATCCCACAAACCTTTGGCTTACGATTCACGAGTCTGTCGGTCACCCAACTGAGCTCGACCGGGCGTTAGGATACGAAGCGAATTACGCCGGAACCAGTTTCCTTACAACAGATAAACTCGGCAAACTCAAATTCGGGTCAGACATTGTGAATTTTGTGGCTGATAAAACTCAGAAAGACGGCCTTGCCACGTGCGGGTATGATGATGATGGGGTTAAAACAAAAGAATGGCATCTGATTAAAGACGGTGTCTTTGTTGATTATCAGACTATTCGTGAGCAGGCGCATCTTATCGGTCAGAAAGAATCGTCCGGATGCTGCTATGCCGACAGCTGGTCATCCATTCCCTTCCAGCGAATGCCGAACGTTTCTCTTGAACCGGGAAAAAAGAAACTCTCACTTGATGATTTAATTGCCGATACAGAAGATGCTATCATGGTAAAGGGTCGCGGGAGCTACAGCATCGATCATCAACGCTATAACTTTCAGTTTGGCGGACAGACATACTGGGAAATCAAGAAAGGAAAAGTCGTCGGTATGCTGCGCGATGTGGCATACCAGGCAAAAACGCCGGAGTTCTGGAATGCCTGCGATGCTATTTGCAGTAAAGAGGAATATTACCTCGGCGGTTCATTCAACGACGGCAAAGGCGAACCCGGACAAAGTAATGCAGTCAGCCATGGTTGCACACCTGCAAGATTCCGGCAAATCAACATCCTAAACACGGGGAGAAAAGTATAATGATTACTAAAGATCAGGCAAAGGCCATTGTCGATAAAATTCTCTCCGCCTCGAAAGCGGATGCGGTGCGGATTTCAATCAATTCCGGACGTTCTTCCAACCTCCGGTTTGCGCGCAACTCGGTATCCACAAGCGGCAGTTCGGATGAAACCTCTATTTCCATCAACGCTACATTCGGAAAGAAAAGCGGCAGTTACTCATGTAATCAGTTTGATGATGCAACAATCGCTGATGCTGTTCGAAGAGCCGAAGAACTTGCTAAGCTCGCTCCGGAAAACCCCGAGTATATGCCTCCGATCGAACAACAGCAGTATTTGTCAGTGAATGGATACTCTGATGCGACCGCAAACTTTTCTCCTGATGCGCGAGCTGCCATCGCAAAAGAATGCATCGATATGGCTGTTGCAAAAAATGTGGTTGCGGCCGGATTTGTTGAGAGCGCAGAAAGTTTTTCGATGTTTGCCAACAATAAAGGCCTTGTCGCCAGCCATAAGGATACCGGCGTTACCTACTCGATTACAGCGCGTACCGGAGACGGCACCGGCTCCGGCTGGGGAAGCAGTGGCCACACAAACGCGGAGTTGATGAACGCGTCTCAGGCTTCCCGGACAGCAATCGAGAAAGCAATTTCATCTGTCAATCCGCGTGCTGTCGATCCCGGAAAATATACCGTTATTCTTGAACCGGAAGCTGTCAATAATTTACTTAACACATTTGCATTCAGGCTTGACGCCCGTAGCGCTGATGAGGGGCGAAGTTATTTTTCAGAACCCGGCGGAATGAATAAAATCGGACAAAAAATATTCCCTGATTTCATTAATATCGTTTCGGATCCTTCCCACACGGACGCACCCGGATCACCCTGGAGCGAGGACGGTTTACCTTCCGGAAAAGTGGTATGGATCGAAAACGGTGTCGTAAAGAATCTTCGCTATTCCCGTTATTGGGCCCAGCAAAAAAATGTTCAGCCGGTTTCCTTTCCAAGCAATACCATTATGCAGGGCGGCACCGGATCGGTTGATGACCTGATTGCTTCGACCGAAAAAGGCATTTTGATTACCCGATTCTGGTACATTCGTGATGTGGATCCGAAGACAATGCTGTTAACAGGACTAACCCGCGACGGATCCTTTATGATTGAGAACGGAAAAATCACTTATCCGGTAAAAAACTTCCGTTTCAATGAGAGTCCCGTTGCAATGTTAAAGAATATCGAGATGATGTCGAAGCCCGAACGGTTACAGGGCGGCGGCGGTTCGGCGGATTTGATACCGGCGTTGAAGGTAAAGGAATTTACGTTCTCGAGTCTGAGCGACGCAGTGTAGATAAAAAATGATTTGAGTTTTGAGATGTAGAATTTGAGTGGGAAATTTTACTAAGAAGTTTCAGGATTCAAGTATGAGGTGTCATGTTCCATAATCCTGACAATGACACCTTTTTACTTTTTTAATTTTTACTTTTGACTTGATGAGGTCTCACCAAGAGATTTTTTCAACACCGGCAGTTCTTCCGAAAACTCGGATAGCACAAGTCCCGCAAAAATCACTCCCCCTCCAAGCACGCCAATGACACCGATATTCTCTCCACGTACATAATAACCGAATATTGCCGCTACAACCGGTTCCATTGCGAATATGACTGCGGCGCGGGTCGGTGTTGTGTCACCCTGAAACCGGTTCTGAATCCACATCGTTATCACCGTTGCGAAAATAACAAGGTAGAGAAAACCGGCAAGTGTTTCACCTGAATATGACACCCTGATATCTTCAAATAACAGCGCCGAAAATAATCCCATGAGACCGCAAATCAGAAATTGCGAATAGGTCATTGCCAGCTTATCAGTCTCTGCGGGAACAGTGTCAAGATACACGATGAAACACGCGAAGCAAAGCGCGCATGCGAGATTCAAAAAGTCACCGAGGTTAAATCCGGAACCGGCAGGCGATGTCAGCATATACAATCCAACAGCGGCACATAAAACGCCAACAACATTGCCGACCCTCAGCGCACGCTTTTTGATATTGAAAAATCTTTGCCCCATAAAATGCACAACAGGCGTTAGCGGAACAAGCATACCTGTAAAAAAGGCTGCTTTTGATGCGGTTGTATAAACAATACCAATGGTTTGTAAGACAAACCCCGCAAACAGAATAACACCGAGAACAATTCCATGCTTCCACGTATCTTTTGGTATGGAAGTGCACCGTTTCATAAACGGGATAAATATCAAAACAGCGGAGAGAAGAAACCGTATGCCGGTATAAAAATAAGGTGAGTTTGACTCAATGAGGTTTTTGGTGATGACAAACGTACTTCCCCAGACAATGGTGATGGAAAAAAGGAGAAGTTCTGCGCGACGGGAGGACGACAAGAGAGTTCTAAGAAATTCGAATTTTGAATTTCGAATTTCGAAATTGTTCAGCGCTACTTGATGTGAAGAACCAATAGGTCATGTTTTCCACCAATGATACATACTGATATGCATTCATTTTATTTTGAAACAATGGTGCTTTCTTTTTTCCACACTTCCCCGCTCTCATACTTTCTAAAGAGCTCTCCCCAATGAGTTTCCGTTCTCCACTGTTCAAAGATTTTTCGGTCTTTGAGAGGCCAGCGGTAATAATCATGGTACGCTTCCGAACCAAAAATAAACACATTGACGATTGGTGTGTGGAAAAATAATTTCTGCATGCTCTTTAACGGGCCAAACCACATGAGGTCGCCGATCATGCTGGCGCCGTTGTCGCCGACGTGAAATCCCCACGATTCATTCGAGATATCGGAGCCAACGATTTCAATATCGCGAACATCTCCTACGCCAAGCTTATCTTGATGTGCAACGTTGATATATTCGATGCTCAGCGGATCAAACCCCATCATCTTCGCGGCGACAGCATCAATCGCGACCTGATCGGCGCTTGCGAGCATGTAGTCCTTCACAACAGGAAACATCGTGCGCGGTCCCGGTCCGTTGCCGGCCGTTGTTCCATCCATAACGGCGAAAATCCCTGAATGTATTTCCTTTTGAATAGCAAGCAGATCGACCAGCGTCTTGTGTATCCAGCTGTGCGTGTAATGCCGTTTGGTATTAAGTAGTCCGCCAAAGGCATTCTTCATCGCGCCGGTAGTCGTGGTATAAATATGACACTTGACGGTGGGAAGGTGAACGATATTCTTGCCGAGGAAATATTCCGGTATTGTAATCCCCTCGGGATAGATATGATCCAACACGTGCATCTTTGCCTTCGGTTTGAAATCTATCCACCGGATGTCGCTTTCTTTGAAATTATATAGCACCGGGATATTGTAACGCCGGAAGATAGGAACATAATTATTGAGATCTTCACCTTTAAAGGCGTCGGTAACAACCGTCTTGTTCTGAACGCAAACTTGATCTATAAAGCCGGCATTTTTTAATGCCAGGACAGTTCCCTCCATTTGCCACGGGGTTGTATTTGCCGCAGGAAACGGGAAGTGCCAGGAGATATTATCCTTAAGGATGGTTGTTGCACCCTTTTTCAGCGAAGACTCAACTCCTGCCAACTGCATGAGCCGTTCAATATCAGTGAGAATTGTACCCGGAGATGTCTTAACAACTGCTACTTTCGATTTAGCCATACGTAATCAACGTCCGTAAATAATGTAACTTGCTGTCAGAAACCATAATACCAGATTAATCAACAACGGGCGGTCCGTGAGCGCGATTTTAGTAGGGTTGCCGCCTTCTTCTTTCTTGTGCACTAAATATAAGTAACGAAAAATCCCGTAAAGAACAAACGGAACAGTGTAAATGAGATGCTTCGTGCCGAATTTCATTACTGTATCTTCAGAAATAGTGTACAATGTGTACGACATTACCGTTGATGCAGTCACTATGCCAATCATTTGATCAAGAAAATACGGACTGTAATGCTGAAGAACTGCCCGATGTGTATTCGCGTGCGATTCGAGAATCGTCAATTCATGTCGCCGCTTACTGAATCCTAAAAATAATGACAACAAAACAGTACAAATGATAAGCCATTCGGAAGTCGGGACACTGATGAGCACCGCACCGGCAACGACACGTAAAACAAATCCGGCAGCGATAGTCATGACATCGAGTATTACTGTCTCTTTAAGTTTTAATGAATAAATAATGTTGATAATGATGTAAATGAGCAGTATGGCACCGAATTCCACATTGACAATCCAGCCGACGAGCAAACCGGTAAACGCTAATGCAATGGAAACTGTAAAAGCAGCAGAAACCTGAAGCTTGCCTGACGGCAGGGGTCGTTTAGATTTGATCGGGTGTTCTTTGTCTTTTTCAAGATCAATGATATCGTTGAAAATATAGACACTGCTTGCAACGAATGAAAAAAGAAGGAATCCAACCGCAGTTTTGATAACATCATCCGCGATGCGGAGATGGCCGGCAAAGACAAGAGCAGCAAACAGGAAAAAGTTCTTAATCCATTGTTGCAGCCTCATCGAGGCGAGTATGTGGGAAACGGTGCTGTTCAAATCTCAGAACACCGCTGGTTCTTCGTAGACACCGAATACTTCAGCAAGAGCGTTGCACATTTCACCGAGTGTTACATACGAACGTGTACAGTCAATAAGCCTCGGCAATAAATTAGAACCGTCCTCTCCTGCCTGCCGGAGAGCGTTGAGTGTTTCCAGAACCTTCATTTGGTCGCGGCTCGCGCGGACTTCGGCAAGTCGTTTTTTCTGTTTCACTTCGACTTCAGGTGAAATCAATAAAATAGGAATTTCAATCTGTTCGTTCTCTTCAACGTAATCATTGACGCCGACAATGATTTTCTCTTTACGGTCAAGTTCCTGCTGATAGCGATAAGCGGCTTCGGCAATCTCACGTTGGAAGAATCCCGCTTCAATAGCCGGAATAACCCCGCCAAGCGAGTCGATTTTCTCAAAATATGCTTCAGCTTCTTTCTCCATCTTATCAGTTAAGGCTTCAACAAAATAGCTTCCTGCCAGGGGATCAATGGTGTTCGTCACCCCGATCTCGTGAGCGATAATTTGCTGTGTCCGAAGGGCAATCTTTACCGCCTTTTCAGATGGCAGCGCTAGCGTTTCATCCATTGAGTTTGTATGGAGTGACTGTGTCCCTCCCAATACACCTGCAAGTGCCTCATAAGCAGTTCTGACAATATTATTTTCGGGTTGCTGGGCAGTGAGTGTGCATCCTGCAGTTTGCGTATGAAAGCGGAGCATCCACGACCGGGGATTTTTTGCTCCGTATTTATTCTTCATGCGTCGGGCATAAATTCTTCTTGCCGCCCGGAATTTTGCAATCTCCTCAAAGAAATCAAGATGTGAATTAAAGAAAAAGGAAAGCCGTGGTGCGAAATCATCGACGTCCAATCCCTTTTTAATACCTGCTTCTACGTAAGCGAAACCGTCCGCAAGTGTAAACGCCAGTTCCTGAACAGACGTAGAACCGGCTTCACGTATATGATAACCGCTTACTGAAATAGGATTCCATTGCGGCATCTCCTTCGTGCAATACTCGAACATATCTGTAATGATGCGCATGGATGGATGAGGCGGGTAAATCCATTCCTTCTGTGCAATATATTCTTTAAGGATATCCGCCTGTATTGTGCCGCGTAATTGGCTTGGCTTTGCTCCTTGCTGCTGAGCTACCACGACATAGAAAGCGAGCAGCATTGCGGAAGGTGCGTTGATTGTCATCGAAGTGGAAATGTCGGCAAGCTTGATACCCTTAAACAAAATCTCCATATC
Source organism: uncultured Chlorobiaceae bacterium (assembly GCA_964523395.1). Classification (GTDB taxonomy): domain Bacteria; phylum Bacteroidota; class Ignavibacteria; order UBA10030; family SZUA-254; genus JANYJZ01. Next base: position 461,465 of record CAZFXS010000001.1, read on the forward strand.
GGCAAGAGAACTTACTGCTACACCACAGATTCCGACCTCTCCTTCAGAAAGAGGATCATCGGCATCTCGCCCCATCAGTGTCGGAAGATCGAAGGCAACGGATAGTCCGGTCTGACCATGACTTAACAAATAATGATAACGTTCATTTGTATCTTCAGGTGTACCAAAACCGGCAAACTGGCGCATGGTCCACATCTTCCCGCGGTACATGTTATGGTGAATGCCGCGGGTATACGGAAATTCACCCGGAAAGCCGATATCACTCAAATAATTCAGATGTGAAACATCTTCCGGCGTGTACAACATTTCGATCGGTTCACCGGAAACAGTGGTAAACTTGATTGGGAGGGTTTTTAGTTTATCGGCTTTTTCCCGCCAATCCTTTTTGGCTGTCGCTGTTTCGTTGTTCCCGTTAAGATTCATACCATATTCCAAATAGTTCGTTGTAGGTTAAGCTTTGCCAAGATACTAATTCTCATATTCTTTTCAAAGCCTTATAAAACAACAAAGGCAGACCAAAAGCCTGCCTTTGCTCATGCTAATATGCAATCAATCTATTTTTGTGCATTTTTCTTCTCAGGAAGGACAACAGGAAGGTCAGTTCTTCCACTCCACTCGTCAAATGAACCATCATACAGACTCGCATTGTATCCAAGATATTTTGCAGTAAAATACACCATGCTGGCGGTTTGTCCGATATGGCAATACGTTACAATACTACTGTTCTCCTTCACACCGGCTTTTGAAAACATTTCTTTGAGCTTTTCCTTTGGGAGCATTCTGTTTGTTGAATCAACCATATTGGCAAAGTAGAGGTTGATGGCACTTGGAATATGGCCCGATCTGGCCATGCCGTTGGGAGTTGTTCCGTCGTAAAATCCTGGAGCCCGTGCGTCGACAATGGTAATGTTGTCTTTTGAAATACTGGCATTTACTTCCTCAGCATTGACAATAACACTATTTTTCACTTTAGGGGTGAATGATGATCTTTTCACCACGGGAGTTTCAGTTGAAACAGGCTTGCCTTCTGCCTTCCATGCATCAAAACCTCCGTCCAGAATTGATATTTGACCGCCAAGACCCATGTACTCCAATGTAAGAAACATACGGGCTACAGGGCTGACATTTCCGTTAACACCGCTTAATACTATTCTAGAATTATTTGAAATACCTAACGCTTCAAGTGTTGTATCTATAGCGCTTACAGGTAGCATTTGATATGCTAAATCAGGATTTGATTGAACTACCCATCCCGGCCAAAGATAACGCGCACCGGGGATATGGCCGGCAGTATAATCTCGTCTCCCTCCCGCCACATGTAAAATCACCAGTCCTTCGTCATTAATATGCTGTGAAAGCCACTCTGTTGAAACAAGAATACTTTCGCTTTGGGCTAATACAGAAGTCGCGCTGAAAATAGCCAATATGATAAAAAGAATGCACTTCCTCATAATTAAGATCCTCATGTATAGGAAAATATTGGAATAAAGCTGCAAAGAGATATACGATTTAAGGAGAAGATGTTTCAACGTAAGGAATTACGTTAAAGGATTACGATGTCCGTCCAAAACGCCTGTCAAGCTCTGCCAGGGAAAGAGTCATCATAACCGGTCGACCGTGAGGACACACAAACGGCACTTCTGTGGCAAATAACTGGTCCAGCAATGAACGCATTTCCGGTTCGTTTAGCGGATCTCCCGCCTTAACCGCTGCCTTGCACGAATACGTTTTAGCAAGCTTCTCGCGCGGTTCAAGCTTAATGCTTTGTTCATCCTGTTTGAAAAGATCAAGCATATTTTGGAGTATAGTTGACTCATCACCCGGCTTGACATCAATAGGTACACCATCAAGCATGATAACATTTTTACCGAATACTTTTAATGTAAATCCTAAGCTCTCAAATGAAGGAATAAGCTGCTGAATCAGTGCGATGTCACCCGGAGAAAATTCGATTGTATGGGGAAACAGAAGCTGTTGCGTCTTAGAATGATTATCGGCAAACCGTGCTACGGCCCGTTCATAGAGAACACGCTCATGTGCGGCATGTTGGTCGATGACCATAAGCCCCTGGCGCGTGGGAATAATGATATATTTATTATGAAGTTGCCAGACAGGTAAGGCTTCACGTTGTTCCGGAATTGATGGCGTTTGTTCAGAGGATATTCCTGAAGGCTTTGCTGTGTCAAACGTCTCTTCAATATGCTGTTGGAAAGAAAGCGGCTCAGAATCGGGAGCATACTCTTTCTGTCTTACAATATCTCCCTGGCTTTCACCGCGTTTCAGGAGATCCTGCCAGTTAGTTACGCGCTGCCCCACAGGACGTTCAGCCGGATTAAAACGCAACGATGATGTTGTTGGAGTTGCAATATCCTGTCTCATCTCTACGGCGGGTATTAAATTCTGACCGGATAGTGCCCTTCTCACCGCAGAAAGAATAAACTTGTAGATAGACGATTCATCTTCAAATTTTACTTCCATCTTTGAGGGATGGACATTAACATCCACTTTCGTAGGATGAAGAGATAATGAAAGGATAAAAAAAGGAAAACTTCCCTTCTCCAACAGATGTTCATACGCCTGGAACACCGCATGATTGACGGCCCGGCTAATGATGTAGCGGCCATTCAGAAATAAATATTGCTCAATTCTCGATTTCCGCGCAAAGTCGGGTTTTCCGAGAAAACCTGAAACGCGGAACAGATCATTTTCTTCCTCAAAATAAAACAGCGTTGAGGTTAACTTTTCTCCGAAGATCTCTTTAACGCGTTCCTCGCGCGATTGAGGCCTGAGTTTAAGCAGTTGTTCATCGTTACTGTACATTGTTACATAAAGCTCGGGATGGGAAATCGCGGCACGCTGAACAATATCAAAAATGTGCTTAAACTCGGTGTTTGTTGATTTGAGGAAATTCCGCCGCGCGGGAGTATTATAAAAAAGGTTCTTCACGGAAATAGAGGTGCCGACAGGTGTCGATACATCGGAAATGTCCATAACGATACCTCCCTCGATCCGGACAGCAGTGCCGGATGCTTCTGATTCCCTCCTCGTTTTTAATTCGACCTGTGAAACAGCAGCAATGGATGCCAACGCTTCACCCCTGAAGCCAAGGGTCTTAATATTTACTAAATCCTCATAACTCGAGATTTTACTTGTTGCGTGCCTTTCAAACGCTAGTGACGCATCTTCGGGGCCCATACCAACACCATCGTCAACAATCTGAATGAGTTGTTTCCCGGCATCCTTGATAATAACAGTAAGCGATCGTGCGTTTGCATCGATCGCATTTTCGATCAATTCTTTTACAGCTGACGCAGGCCGCTGAATGACTTCTCCCGCCGCTATTTTGTTCGCAAGTGTTTGAGGTAATATTTTTATGATCGAAGCCATAGTTACAAACGATGGACCCCAAGTCCGGGCAGATCGTTTAAGAGAAGCTTTCCGTGCGACAGACCAATCCCGGTAAACGGATCATTCGTAATAAGGACATTCCCGTCAAGATCCGCGTAATCGACTAACGGAGAAAGCTGTGCTGCCGCTGCAATCGCCACGGAGCTTTCAATCATGCACCCAAGCATTATTTTCATGTTTAACGCCTTTGCGGTATGAATCATACGCATCGCTTCACGCAGCCCGGTGCATTTCATCAGTTTGATATTAATGCCGTCGAATACACCATCTAATGATGACAAATCGCTCAATCCTTTCACGCTCTCATCGGCAATCAGCGGAATATGGACCTGTTCGCGCAGCCATGCTATGCCATCAGGGTTCGAGGCCGGAAGTGGCTGCTCAACAAACTCGACTCCCTGCTCTTCCAGCCAGAGAATCTTATCCCTTGCCTGTTCTTTCGATTTCCATCCCTCATTTGCATCAACACGGAGAACTTTATCTGTAACACGCCGGATTGTCTTGATAATTTCTTCGTCATTCGGGACGCCAACTTTCACTTTCAATATCGGGTATTGTTCAGCCTCCTTTACTTTTTGCTCGATAAGCTGGAGAGAATCAATACCGATTGTAAATGATGTCACGGGCGTTTTTGCTTTTTCAAGCCCCCACATTTTCCAGAGCGGGATACCGAGTTTTTTTCCTATCCAATCATGAAAGGCAATGTCGATAGCCGCTTTCGCCGATGTGTTACCCTTTGCAAGAGCATGAACATGGTTAAGTATCTCTTCAACTTGAAACGGTTCCTGAAATCGGGAAAGGTCTATTTTTTTCAAAAATGCAACGACAGAATCCCGGGTTTCCTGGTACCGTTCTGAAGGTGCAGACTCACCGTATCCGATAATTCCGTCGTGCTCAAGTTCTACCAGTATACATGGCTCTATATCCCGTGAACTGCGGGCGATGGTGAACGTATGCCGCAATGAAAGGTCATATGATGCAAACGATAGCTTCATTTCTCAAACAATGCTTCTACAAATGCTTTTTTGTCAAACGGTTGGAGATCGTCAATTTGCTCGCCAACACCGATGAATTTTACAGGGATGTTCAGTTCATGACTGATCCCAAGTACGACTCCTCCTTTTGCGGTTCCGTCAAGTTTTGTCAGAACCAAACCGGAAACGCCGACAGCCGCAGTGAACTGTTTTGCCTGCTGGATGGCATTTTGACCTGTCGAGGCGTCAAGCACAAGGAAGATTTCATGTGGTGCCTGAGGGGAAAGTTTTTGAAGCACTCGCTTAATTTTTTTCAATTCCTCCATTAAATTCACTTTTGTGTGAAGCCGCCCCGCCGTATCGATAATCATGACATCGGTATTGTGCGCTATCGCGGAAGATAACGCATCATAAGCAACAGCTGCCGGATCTGCACCGTGAGATTGGCGAATAATTTCCACGCCTGCGCGCTGCGCCCAGATTTCCAGCTGTTCGTTCGCCGCCGCGCGGAACGTATCCGCAGCCGCAATCACGACATTGTTGCCGGCAGTCTTATAATTATGTGCCAGCTTTCCGATGGTTGTCGTTTTACCTACTCCATTGACACCGACCACCATGATGACATGCGGTTTGCTCCCTGAAGAAAATTTAAAGGATGAATTCTGGTCAGTTGAGCCGTTAACAAAAAGCTTTTGGATCTCTTCTCGAAGCAGATTGTCAAGTTCAGATGGGTCTTCGTACTTATCCTTTTTTACACGTTGCCGAATCCTGTCGATAATGACGGATGTTGTGGTAACGCCGACATCTCCCCCGATGAGTACTTCTTCAAGATCTTCAATTAATTCATCATCAATTTTTGTTTTTCCGAGGAGGAGCTTCTGAACTTTGCCGAAAAGATTTTCCCTTGTTTTGGCAAGCCCTTCCTTTAATTTGCTGAATGTAAATTTGTCAAGAAATCCCATACGCACTACATTAGTTGGATAAAATCGAAATAAATCTTTTACTGTAAAGTATAAATGAGAGCAGCATTATACAAACGGATGCAATGAGAAGACCGGTTTTCACTTCCGTCAGTGCTGCAGATTCGATCACGGTGACAAGAATAAAAAAGGCCGTTGTCGCTGCCGCCCATTTGCCCGCAAGATTTGACTGAAGCAGAATCCCCTTCTTGTTTTTTGCGTACATACCTCCCAGAAAAATCAGTGTGTCCCGCGCAAGCACTGCAACGACAAACCATACCGGCAGTTTTCCCTGCAGAGTTAAGATAAAAGCAACAGCACCGATCCCGATTTTATCCGCAAGCGGGTCGATAATCTTGCCGAGGTCCGTGACCTGATTGAGTTTCCTCGCGAGCATGCCGTCGAATAAATCCGTTGCTGAGGCGATGACAATAAGAATCGCGGCGTATTCCTGGTACGGAGAGGTATTTTTCCACAGAAGAACCGCAATCGGGATGACAAGGAGTACACGAAGAAAACTCAGCCCGTTGGACAGTGTCCAGAGTTTGCCCTCCATAGATGCTTACACATCATGCTCGTTTTTGAGACTGCCTTCTTCGACAGTTGTGGGATAGGAACCGCTGAAACACGCGGTGCAATATGATTGTCCGCGATCATGGGGAACAGAATCCAGAAGCTTATCAAGCGAAAGATATCCTAAGCTGTCGACGCCAAGTTCGGCGCGTATTTTTTCAACATCCCCACCGGACCAATTTGCGATCAATTCCTCCTGGCTCGGGAAATCCATACCGTAATGGCATGGGTTATGGACCGGCGGTGATGTCACTCTGAAATGAATCTCTTTTGCACCCGCATCCCTCACTAATTTTATCAGTTGCTTTGAGGTTGTTCCCCGCACTATGGAATCATCAACTATGACAACAATCTTATCCTTCAATACGCTTTTCACGGTGTTAAATTTGGTGCGGACTTTCATTTCCCTCGTATCCTGCGCAGGCTGGATAAACGTCCTGCCGACGTAGTGACTGCGTATCAAACCGATTTCATACTTGCTGTCGTTTCCTAATTTATTGTTTTCGCTGACATAGCCAAGCGTTGCGGTGTTACTGGAATCAGGGACATTGATCACCACCACACGGCTCCTGTCATTCGCCTGGACAGGATGCTCGTTCGCAAGAGCTTTACCGAGCTTGCGGCGGACACGATCAACGCTTTCACCAAAGACACTGCTATCGGGACGAGCAAAGTACACATACTCAAAAATACAATGCCGCGGTGTGGTTGTTTTACGTTGCAGATGAAATGATTTTGCTTCTCCGGTTTGAAGTGATTCACGGTCAAACACCAATACTTCACCGGGTTCAACATCGCAGATATATTTCGCGTTGATGATATCAAATGCACAGGTTTCGGACGCAATAACAAATGAGTTTTCCAGTTTACCGACCGCGAGGGGACGGAATCCGTATGGATCCCTTGCCGCTATTAACATATCATCGGTTAATATGGTGAGCGAAAAGGCTCCGTCCACCTGATTCAGAGCGTCTATGACCTGTCGTATTTGCCCAGGCTCTTTACTTTTAGCAATGAGATGCAGGATGATTTCTGTGTCAGAAGTCGTTTGAAATATGGTCCCGTCCGCATGAAGGCGCTGTCGCAGCTGTCTGAAATTAGTGAGATTGCCGTTATGCGCAATCGCGACGTTGCCGTCACGATAGTTTACGGTAAGCGGCTGAACATTGAGCTTGTTGTCGGCTGAACCGGTAGTTGAATAGCGGTTATGGCCGATTGCGAGATCACCGCGCAAAGTTTTTGTGAGGATGGTGTCGTCTTTAAAGACATCATTCACTAAACCGAAATCTTTATGTATATGAAAACGGTGCTTATGAGTGGCCGCATCGATTTCGGAGCTGACAATGCCGGCCCCTTCCTGTCCCCGGTGCTGCAAGGCATGAAGTCCGTAATACGTCAATAAAGCAGCCTGAGGATGGCCGAAAACGCCAAAAACACCACAGTGGTCTTTGGGTTTATCGTTTTCCTGAGTATGAGGGTTTGGTGTTGATAAGAATTTCATGCACAATAAGGTACGGAAAAAAGGTTGATATCTCAAACATCTCTGAGTGTAACTATGGTATCATGAAGCGAACGATGGTCATCACGAAACTGATAATCAGTCGTGTAGTGCAGTCCCCTGCTTTCCTTTCGCTTCAGAGCACACTGTACGATCAGGTCTGCTACAGTTGCAAGGTTTCTCAATTCGATCAACCCTTCGACAACCTTGGTCCTTTTATAAAAATTTTCCACTTCGCTTCGAATAAGCTCAAGCCTCCGCTGCGCGCGCTGTAGGCGGAGATTAGAGCGGACAATTCCTACGTAATCCCACATTAACTGTTGGATCTCTTTTCTGTCGTGTGAAATCAGAACCCATTCTTCAGTGCCGAACGTAGCGGTCTCATCCCATAACGGGATATCCGGAAACGATGTTATTCGGTTGTTGAAATGTTGCTTGACATCTCTAAATGCCCGGTCTGAAAAAACGACCGCTTCAAGGAGCGAGTTGCTTGCCAGCCTGTTCGCACCATGCACACCGGTCATTGCCACCTCACCACAGGCGTACAGATTATTTAATGAGGTACGTCCCCAGAGATCCGTATTCACGCCGCCGCATGAATAATGCGCGGCCGGGACAACCGGGACAGGCTCTTTTGTAATATCAAGCTTGAACTTTGACAAACAGGTTGTGTAGATATGCGGAAATTGCTCCTTTACCTTATCGGCCGGTAAATGAAGAAGATTCAGATAAACGAACTCATCACCGCTTTTCTTTAACTCGTTATCGATAGCACGCGCCACAATATCACGAGGAGCAAGGGAACCAAGCTCATGATATGTATTCATAAACGGCGCGCCGTCTTTGGTTGTCAATTGCGCGCCGAAACCGCGTATGGCTTCTGAAATCAAAAACGCCGGTGAACCGGAATTGTATAATGTCGTCGGGTGAAACTGGATAAACTCCATATTGGAAATAGTCGCACCGGCACGAAACGCCATTGCAATCCCGTCACCGGTAGCGATAAGCGGATTGGTTGTATGAAGGTAGACCTGTCCGAGGCCGCCGCTGCACAGAATAGTAAACGATGACAAAATTGTTGTCACAATATTTTTTTTGACGTCAAGCGCATAACTTCCCCAGCAGTGAATTGGTGTCGTAGAGCCAAGCGGTTTACCGAGATGATGTTCGGTGATAAGGTCAATTGCAAGATGATCTTCAAGAACTGAAATATTGGGGTGGCGCGCTATGGAAGTGAGCAATGCGCGCTCAATTTCCTTCCCGCTGCTGTCGTTTGAGTGAACAATTCTGTTGTGAGAATGTCCGCCTTCTCTTCCAAGATCCAACGTTCCTTTTGATTGTGTGAATCTGGTTCCGATGTCAATAAGTTCCCTCAGACGGTCCGGGCCTTCATTGACGAGTACTTCAACAGCATCGCTATGGCAGAGACCAACGCCTGCTTCAAGCGTGTCTTGAATGTGGGATGAGAAGGAATCCTCCGGTGAAATAACTGCCGCAATACCTCCCTGGGCATAGTTGGTATTTGATTCGGCTTTTTGCTTTTTGGTAATAATAATAACGCTTCCCAGCTCTGCGGCCTTCAGCGCAAAAGAAAGCCCGGCGATACCACTCCCGATGATAAGAAAATCAGTCCGCAGCTGCATCTTCCTCATCATGTAATAACGGTGTGTGTGACAACGATGTAAGCAATCCGTACAGAAACGTACAATTGGATTCCAAGGATTTCATGTCGGAAGAGTTTGTAATAACGAAATCAGCCATCCCCCGTTTTTGTTCAGGAGGAATCTGTAACCGCAGGCGTTCAACCACATCACCGCGGGTTACACTATCTCTTGAGATGACACGCCGGATCCTTTCCGGCTCCGGTGCATCAACAACGATGATATAATCAAATATATCCGTGAGTTTTGCCTCAAACAATAATGCCGATTCAATACAGAGTAAAGGTGAAGTGTTCTCTTGTTTGGCCTTATCAATCTCAGTCGTAATTTGTTTGATTGTTGCTGGATGAACGATAGCCTCTAGTTTTTCTTTGAGAACGGGGTCATGAAAAATCAGTTTGGCGAGCTGTTTTTTATCAAGTTGTCCTTCTGAGGTATAAATTGATGTCCCAAATTCTTTTTGAATTTTCTTCTTCACGGAAGCATCAGTATTCATGATACGTTTGGCGAGATCGTCGGAGAAGAGGACGTTACTTCCCAGTGCGGCAAATATATTACAGACCGTTGTTTTGCCGCTGCCAATACCGCCGGTAATTCCGACTGCCAATGTATGCAGATGTGTGTGAGAAGGCATATTAAATAAAAATAGCCCGAATATTGTCAGTGCAAATCCGGGCCATGTTCAGTTCCAGTACAAAATAATTATTTAGCGTATGCAACAGCCCGTGTTTCTCTGATAACTGTGACTTTGATTTGTCCTGGATAACCCATTTCCGCCTGAATTTTTTTGGCAATATCATGTGCCAGCTGGTCAGCCATGGCATCGTCAATCTTGTCATGTTCAACAATGACCCTGATTTCTCTGCCCGCCTGTATTGCATACGTATTGGCAACCCCTTCAAATGATTTAGCCATGTTCTCCAACCGTTCAAGGCGTTTTGCATATCCTTCGACGGATTCACGCCGGGCACCGGGACGTGCTCCGCTGATCGAGTCAGCCGCCTGCACCAGGGAGGCAACAGGATGTTCCATCGGGATATCATCATGATGAGCACCCACAGAATTGACGACGATGGCATGCTCACCGAATTTCTTTGTCAGGTCATATCCAATGAGCGCATGAGGTCCTTCCACACTCTTGTCCACTGTTTTACCGATATCATGCAGTAAGCCGCCACGTTTGGCCATCGTGACATCAAGCCCGAGCTCAGATGCCATAATACCGGCAAGGTGTGCAACTTCAAGACTATGTGCCAGCAGGTTCTGCCCGTAACTTGACCTGTACTTCATCCTGCCGATATGCTTAATTAGCTCCTGATGTCCTCCGTGTAAGCCAGCCTCTAACAACGCGTTTTCTCCTGTGTGCAAAAGTTCTTCATCAAGCTCTTGCCGGACTTTTTCTACTATCTCCTCAATCCTTGCAGGATGTATGCGACCATCCGCAATCAAGCGTTCAAGTGAAAGTCTTGCAACTTCACGGCGAAGCGGGTCAAACCCGGAAAGAATAACGGCTTCTGGTGTATCATCGACGATAACGTCTACCCCGGTCGCCGCTTCGAATGCCCTGATATTGCGCCCTTCCTTTCCGATGATTCTCCCCTTCATTTCATCGTTTTGGATATGAAGGACACTGACGGTGGTCTCAACGCAATGATCAGCTGCCGTACGTTGAATCGCCTGGATAATAATCTTTTGAGCCTCTTTTTTAGCTTCTGCTTTGGCAGAATCTCTTAAATCTTTTAATAGTTGTGCCGATTCGGATTTAGTCTCGTTCATGAGGTTCTCAAGGAGCATCTTTTTAGCTTCTTCTCTTGAAGTACTGGCAATCCGCTCCAGTTTAATATTTTCTTCCTCGATAAGCTTTGTGAGATGACTTTGTTTCTCTTCAATCTGTTTAAGCTTGTCGTCCAAAGAACGCTTGAATTGGTTAAGGTCCTTATCTTTCTTGTTTATTAATTCGACTTTACGTTCAAGATTATCTTCCCGGCCTTGAAGTTGTTTCTCAAATGACTGGATTTTATTCTTTTTAGTATTGACATCTTGTTCGAATTCCTGTTTCTTTTTATACCATTCATCTTTTACTTCAAGTAATTTTTCTTTCTTAATATTATTGGCCTCTTTTTCAGCATCTGCGAGAATGGTTTTAACACGTTCTTCAGCATTATGAATCTTGTTTTGGCCGCTCCGGTGATTAAAATACCACCCAAGTGCAAATGAAGCGCCCACAAATACCACAATCATCGGAATTAAAATATAAATCTCAAACGTCATATGTTCTCCGCAAATATCATAATAAACAAAAATAAAAAAACCGCCCGCAGCCTAAGAGTCATGTGTATTGAAGAATCTCAGTTCAAGACACGGTGGGTACTCCCCTGAACGTTTCTTACGTCCACTGTCTGCACCGGTAATTGCTTATCGATGCAAATCCCTGTTAACGGGATGAGGCCTGTAATACGACGCCCATGAGTCGAGTTCCCTATTAAAGTTACTTGTCAGATTCTTTAATATGTT
>CAZFXS010000002.1:0-416740 GCA_964523395.1 uncultured Chlorobiaceae bacterium
CCCCCCCACACCCCCCACCACCCCCCCCCCCCCCCCCCCCGGGGCCCCCCCCCCCCCCCCCGAATCAAAAAATTCACCACAAAGGCACAAAGACTCAAAGTGATCATTTCGTGATGAATCAAACCAATATCAATTCAAATGACGAACTGAAAAGAGAGCTTTCTCTTTTGGATTCGACGATGATCAACGTCGGCAGCATGATCGGGTCGGGAATATTTATTGTTCCGGCGGCAATTGCTTGGCAGATGCAATCATCATCGATGATTATCGCAGTTTGGATTATCGGGGGAATGGTAAGCTTGTTCGGTGCGCTGTCGGTAGCGGAACTCGGCGCCATGATCCCGCGCGCCGGCGGAATGTACGTGTACCTCAAAGAGGTATACGGCCCTCTTTGGGGATTTCTTTACGGATGGGGCGCATTTGCGGTCATCAACACCGGCTCCATCGCCGCCGTCGCCGTAACTTTTGCCGCATACCTCGGATATTTTTTCCCGCTCACCCCCGCCTCCATTAAAATCGTTGCCGTCGCATCCATCGTTCTTCTCACAATCATTAATTGTTTTGGAATCAAAGCAGGCGCACTGGTTCAAAATGGATTTACACTGATTAAAATCGCTGCTCTCTTGCTCCTTGGTCTTCTCAGTTTTCTTTTGACCAACGGAACTCCCGGAAACTTTCAACCGATATGGCCTCCGGGAGAGTTTTCGAACATGCTTGGACCGCTTGGCATAGCGTTGATTGCCGTACTCTGGTCCTATGATGGATGGATCGAGATTACCTATGTTGCCGGTGAAGTAAAGGACCCGCAACGTGTTCTTCCAAGATCATTGTTTCTCGCCACCTTGCTTGTTATCGTATTGTATGTACTTGTGAATCTCGGCTACATGTATATGGTCACGGTAAGCGAAATCGCGCACTCTTCGCTCGTCGCATCGGAAAGCGCAACGCGCATTTTCGAGCACGCCGGGGCTGCAATCATCGCAGTAGTGGTTATCATTTCAACGTTTGGCACAAACAACGGATTCATCTTTGCCAGTCCGCGCATTTATTACGCTATGGCGAAAGAAGGATTATTCTTCCGTCGGCTTGGTTATGTGCACCCGAAGTTTCACACGCCTGTTCCCTCTTTAATTATTCAGTGCATTCTCGCTTCGCTCCTTATTGTCAGCGGGACATTCGAACAACTGACCACGTATGTCGTCTTCGCATCATTTTTGTTTTACGCGATGTCGGCCGGTGGTGTGCTGATTCTCCGGAAACGGAATCCCGAAGCTCCCCGCCCGTACAAAACCTGGGGATATCCGTTCACTCCGATATTGTTTATTCTGTTTTCAGTCTATCTTGTTATTTCATCAGTCGTGGAAAATCCTGTTGACTCCCTTGTGGGAGCGGGAATCATAGCTGTTGGCATACCGGCGTATCTGTATTGGAGAAAAACCTCCCCGCTATGAACATTCAACCTGTTACACTCGATGGAAACATTGTCCGCCTCGAGCCTCTCTCCCTTGCGCATCACACTGATCTCTGTGAAGTCGGACTCGACCAGGACCTCTGGAACATCACCATGACATTAATCCGCACGCCGAGCGAAATGAAATCGTACATCGAAGAAGCTATAAGATTCCGGGAACAGGGGACCGCGCTTCCGTTTGCCATCGTCGAAAAGGCATCGGGAAAAGCAATAGGCAGTACACGGTTCGGCAATATCGACCGCACCAACAAACACGTTGAAATCGGCTGGACCTGGGTCGCAAAGAAATGGCAGCGAACTGCGGTTAACACCGAGGCCAAGCTTCTACTCCTCACTCATGCGTTCGAAACACTGGGATGCATCCGAGTCGAGTTTAAAACTGATTCACTGAACCGGCAATCTCGCAACGCACTTCTTCGTATCGGCGCAAAAGAAGAGGGGATATTCCGGAATCATATGATTGCTCCGGGAGGCAGAATACGGCATTCCGTCTATTTTAGTATCATCGATTCCGAATGGGCTGATGTTAAGAAACAGCTTCATGCAAAACTACAGCGTACCCTTAAATAATATCACGTTAGAGTATAAATTCCATTTGAAACAGAAATTTTGTATGTTATGCCGAAGATGTTACCGACATTCCGAGATATGACCCCATGAACCTCACCACGCCATACAGCGCCACTACAGAACACATCACCATCAGCGTGCGGCCTGTGTATATCGATGCTCAATCGGACGCCCTTGTCAGAAAATTTGTCTTCGCTTATTTTGTCCGTATTGAAAATCATGGTACGGAGAATGTTCAGCTTCTGCGGCGGCATTGGTTTATTAATCATGCCGGCGGGCGCGTAGAAGAAGTTGAGGGAGAAGGCGTGGTAGGAAAGCAGCCGACCATCGCTCCCGGCGCGTCACATGAATATAACAGCTTCTGCATCCTTGAAACATTTGAAGGAAGCATGGAGGGAACGTATCTTATGCAGCGCGGAAGCGGTGAATATTTCAGAGTCGCAATTCCCAGATTTACATTGAGAGCCATGGCAAACTAACCCGCTCCGGCGTATGGGCCACCTCGAACTTTATCATCTTTCCGTTTTCATCATCGTCCTCATTTGCTGGTTTGCCTTCGCCGTTGTATTTGTCTTCCGTAAACGTCCGACCCAATCCCTTGAATACAAACGTAATAATTCATTTATTGTCGGTATCACATTACAGGGCGCGGGGTATTTTTTAATCTGGACATTCCGACGTCAACTCTTCACACATATTATCGAAATGCCGCTCGTTGCAGAAATACTACTGGCACTTTTTACAATTATTCTTGGAGTGACATCCTTCCTCTTTGTCTGGTCAGCGATCCGCGTTCTTGGAACCCACTGGAGCATTGCTGCCCGGACTGTCGAAGGACACAAACTTATTACCACCGGACCGTACGCGGTTGTCCGTCACCCGATTTACGCGGGATTGCTCGGCATGCTGATTGCCACAGGGCTTTCATTAAGTCGATGGGAAGGGCTTGCGGCAGGAATTATTTTCTTTGTTATCGGAACACAATTCAGGATCAAAAGCGAAGAGCGTTTACTGCGCGAAATGTTCGGAGAAGAATTCGATCGGTATTCAAAAAAAGTTCCATCCTTTATTCCTTTCGTTCACATGTAAGATTTTCTCATGCAAAGAATAAATATTTCTACCGGTACCCAATGGGAACCCGCCGTCGGTTACTCGCGGGCGGTGCGTATTGGGCAGCAAGTGTGGGTTTCAGGCACTACCGCCACCGATAACAACGGAAACCTTGTAGGTAGCGGCGATGTCTACGCGCAAACTATTCAGACATTAAAGAATATTCAGTCCGCGCTGGAAAAAGCGGGAGCAACGCTCAGTGATGTTGTCCGTACGCGAATGTTTGTTACCAATATTGCCGATTGGGAACTAGTAGGAAAGGCACACGGAGAATTTTTCCGTGATATCCGCCCCGCAACATCAATGGTTGAAGTTAGCAAACTGATTATGCCCGAAATGCTCGTCGAAATTGAAGCGGAGGCTTTCATTATTCAAAAATAATACTCTCATAATCTCAACATCTCATATTCTCCACGTTGTCGGTACTATGTCTTCAAAGCTTTGCCCAAAAATAATCCTCGAGGGAACCCGCCTCACCAACAAAACCGAGATTGCGTTCGCTCTGAATGAACATCCCCGTATTGTCGGACCACGCAAATACCGGTATCACTCACCTCTTATTTCGGGAGAATGGTGTGCGTTCACCAATACACCGTGGGGACGCGGCCTGATAAATTTTGAGCCGCAGGAAGAAGCACTTGCCATGGAAACATATCAGACATGGGTACGATTATTCGAACTGCAGAAATATTATTCATGGATTGTGGATAGGTTTCATATTTCAACACAAGTATATCAACAGCAGGCGAACAAGAGAACATATGATTTTACCTGGCTTGAAGAACGGCTGAGTGTTCTTGGCTTTCACATCGTGTTATGCACCCGGCCCACGGAATCTTTTCCAAAGGCACGCGAGGAACGGTTAAAGATTTCAGGCAAGCCGTCTCAATATGACAATCTCCAACTCTTTATTGATGAACAGGAAGAATTTCGAAAGCTAATAAAAACTTCGCTTCTTCCTTCAATGGAGCTGGACATTTCTGATGGAAATTTTAAACTCGCAGCAGATAAGATTGCTGATTGGATGGAATCAACCGGGGGATTGTACGCCTCAACATAATTATCCACCGGCGAGATGAGAAGAACGTTTCTCTGTGTACTCCGTGTCTCTGCGGTGATATTAATTTAGGAAATGGGTTGTAAAGAAAGAAAATCCTCTCTATATTTGTCAATCCTTTTCCACGAAATCTTAATTAATGGCACAATTTAATAACAAACTCACGCTCGGCATTCTCGGCGGCGGACAGTTAGGAAAAATGCTGATCCAGGCCGCAATGAACCTGGATATCCGTGTTCATGTCATGGACCCTGATCCCAACGCGCCATGCAAACCATATTGCCATGAATTTACCTGCGGCTCCATAACCGATTTCGACACCGTCTACCGGTTTGGTAAACGTGTCGACCTTCTCACGATTGAAATTGAAAACGTCAACACTCAGGCACTCGAACGACTTCAGGAAGAAGGCCTCACCGTGTACCCTCAGCCGGACGTCATTACAACGATCCAGGATAAAGGCGCGCAAAAGCTGTTCCTGAAGAAACACAAAATTCCCACGGCAGAATTCGAACTCATCGAAAACAGGCAACAACTTGAATCACTCAATACTTCCTTTCCCTTAGTCCAGAAATTACGGAAAGCCGGCTATGACGGCCGTGGTGTTGCGGTTCTGAAATCCAAAAAAGATTTCGCAAAAGGATTTGACGCTCCGAGTGTAGTAGAAAAATTTGTTGATTTTAAAAAAGAACTTTCGGTAATCGTCGCAAGAAATGCATCCGGTGCAACATCGGTCTTCCCCTCGATTGAAATGATGTTCCATCCCGGCGCAAACCTGGTAGATTATCTTGTCTCACCAGCCCGCATTTCCCGTGCTGTTGAAAAGAAGGCGGAAGCTATTGCAATCAATGTCGCGAGAAAGCTGAATATTGTCGGACTTGCCGCTGTGGAAATGTTTATTACGAAATCAGGCGAAGTTCTGGTAAATGAAATCGCACCGCGACCGCATAACAGCGGGCACCACACTATCGAAGCGAATGTTACCTCCCAATATGAACAACATCTGCGCGCGATCTTCAATCTGCCGTTTGGTTCAACGGAGGTGAAATCCCCTGCAGTCATGGTCAATATTCTTGGTAAAGAAGGATACGAAGGCATCGCGCGGTATGCAGGATTGGAAAAAGTTCTCGGTATTGAGGGTGCTACTGTGCATCTCTACGGAAAAGAAAAAACAAAACCGTTCAGGAAGATGGGACACGTCACGATCGTCGGCAACAACATGAATAACATTCTGACGCTTGCAAAAAAAATCAAAAAGACAATAAAGGTAGTCGCATGAAAAAGCCATTGGTTGGAATTATTATGGGGAGCGATTCGGATTTAACGGTGATGTCGGACGCGGCAAAGGCGCTCGAGGAATTCGGCATTCCCTACGAACTGACAATTGTTTCCGCACACCGCACGCCGAAACGGATGGTGGAATACGCATCAACCGCCTCCAATCGCGGATTAAAAATAATCATCGCCGGCGCAGGCGGGGCAGCGCATCTTCCCGGCATGGTCGCATCGCTGACGATTCTGCCTGTCATCGGTGTTCCTGTAAAATCAAGCAACTCAGTTGACGGGCTCGATTCCATCCTCTCGATTGTACAGATGCCGGCCGGTGTTCCGGTCGCGACCGTTGCCCTGAACGGCGCGAGAAACGCAGGTATACTTGCCGCAGAGATCATAGGAATTTCTGATGCATCGGTTTCGAGAAAGTTGAAAAAGTTTAAGGATGGATTGAGGATAAAAGTTGAGAAAGCGGCGGGAAAAATTAAAAAGTCAAAATTCAAAAGTAAAAAATGATTGTGATCTGCTTAAAACCTCACCACCAAGGCACAAAGGTGCACTAAGATATTAGTCTTTTCCTTCGTGAAACTTAGTGTTTTTGTGACTTAGTGGTAAATTTATTGAAAGACTAATCACTCTTCCTCAGTTTCTTCTGTACTATCCCTATGCCTCTCCAACCCATACTTCTTAATCTTTGTATACAGGTGGCTTCTCTCCATTTCTAACGCTTCGGCGGTTTTGGAAACATTCCACCGGTGTTTTTCAAGCTGGTGCTTGATAAATGCCGCTTCCGATTGGTCTTTGAAATCCTGTAATGTTTTGCTGACCTGAATTAAGCCTTCAACGTCTGCAGTGGCACGGGGACCGAGCATTTCAAGTTCAGAACTTTCAATAACAGCTCCCGCCGACATGATGACAAGCCGTTCCACAATATTCCTCAGCTCGCGCACGTTGCCGCTCCACTCCAGCGCCATCAGCATCTGGAGCGTCTGATCGGAAATCTTTTTCAGCGCGATGCCGTTCCGGTCACATGTTTCTTTAATAAATGCTTTAACGAGAACCGGGATATCTTCCCTCCGCTCCCGCAACGGCGGCACCTGAATCGGGATGACATTCAGCCTGTGGTAGAGGTCTTCGCGGAATTTTCCCAGCTTGATTTCCTCCGGTAAATTCTTGTTCGTGGCGGCAATCACCCGGACGTCCGCCGGTATCATTTTATTTCCGCCGACGCGTTCCACTTTTCCCTCCTCCAGCACGCGCAATACTTTCGCCTGCGCCTGCAGGCTCATATCGCCGATTTCATCAAGGAAAATTGTCCCGCCGTCCGCCTGCTCAAACTTGCCAATACGCTGGGCAGTAGCACCGGTGAACGAGCCTTTCTCGTGCCCGAACAGCTCCGACTCGATAAGGTCATGTGGTATTGCCGCGCAATTGACTTCCACCAGCGGCATCGACGCGCGTTTGCTCGCGCGGTGCACAGCTTTTGCAACGAGTTCTTTTCCTGTACCGCTCTCACCCGTGATAAGAACGCGCGCTTCTGTCGGCGCGACACGCTGAATGATACCGAGAATATCCTTCATCTTCTGGCTTTCGCCAAGAAGCAAATCCTTGCTCCTGATTTCCTCGACTTCACTGACCAGGCGCTGGCGTTCGAGAGCGTTCCGCAAAGTAATCAGCAATTTATCGCGGTCAAGAGGCTTGGGAAGGTAATCGAATGCCCCGAGCTTCGTTGCTTCCACTGCGGTCTCGAATGTACCGTGGCCGGAAATCATGATCACCGGAATATCGGGGCGAAGTTCTTTCATTTCTTTCAATACTTCTATGCCGTCCTTTCCCGGCGGCATTTTGATATCGAGCAGAACCGCCTGCACCTGATTCTCTTTGAATGCTTCGACCGCCTTCGCGCCGTTCTCGGCAAAGACTACCTCAAACTTTTCATATTCCAGGATCATCTTAATCGAATCACGGACACTTTTTTCGTCATCAGCAACAAGAATTGTTCGCATCACCATACTCCGGAACAAAATGGCACATACTTTACATCAAGAACCTCCGCGACGGGCGGAGAAACAAGAAATTCGGATGGAAACCGGCGATTATCATCCAGAAGCGCAGCGCCAAATTTTTGGCCCTGTTCGTTCGCGCGGTAATCGCGCTCATCAAGCACGCCCCCGACAATAAACGCATCTTCCCCATGTTCGACAAATTCGCCAACCCGCTCTGCCGCCTGCGGCGATTCAAAGAAAAACGTTACAACCGCTGAACCAAAAAAATGCTGCAGCTTATCGCGGTCGCCTTCCTTGCGCTGCGGGCTGTCATTATAAAACCGTGCCGGCAAATTGTCGACCCGCGCGAAAAATTCTTCCCGCGTTTCGCTCGAAAGAGGAACATAGACCAGCAGCAGCGGAATTTTTATCCCGACAATATCGTGGTCAAATGTTGCAAGAGCGGACATCAGGAGTGAAAATGCCGTATTGTTATTTGTCATCTGCATTGCCCTCACGAAAATCGCATCGACTGCCCGACGGTCACCGTACTGTTGACGAAGCAAGCGAAACGTTTTACTGCGGACAAATGATTTCAACTCAATTCCATTCTGAATAAATACAGGCGGCAGAAGTGTGAACAAACACTCAAGCGGATGGGGATCCTCAAACGTAAAATAGTGTTCAAGATTGGAATTATTGTCAGAGTTTTCATCCTGCGCATATGTATAAACTCCGCACCACAACATCCCTGCAATCAGTATGAACGGCATTCGCCGCATGGTTTACACCTGAATGACTCCCGGATTAAACTGCGGTATCACCGGATTATTTGAAGCGATCTCGATTCCGCGCGAAATAATCTGCCGCGTATCAACCGGATCAATAATTCCATCCACCCACAACCGCGCGGCGGCAAACAACGGATCAAGTTCACTCGCGTAACGGTCGGAAATTTCTTTCAGCATTTTTTCCTTTTGCTCGGCGGATATTTCATTTCCTTTTGCCGACATTTGTGAGAGCCTGATACTCAGCAGTGTTTCGCTCGCCTGCTTCCCGCCCATCACCGCGATCTGCGCGGTAGGCCAGGAAAAAATAAGCCGCGGGTCATACCCCTTACCGCACATCGCGTAGTTACCTGCACCGTAGCTGTTGCCGATAATAAATGTAAACTTCGGCACGACACTGTTCGCGACGGCGTTCACCATTTTAGCACCGTCTTTTATAATTCCGCCCTGTTCTGACCGGGTCCCCACCATGAAACCTGTAACATCCTGCAGAAACACCAGTGGAATTTTTTTCTGATTGCAATTCAAAATAAACCGGGCGCCTTTATCTGCACTTTCACTGTAGATAACACCGCCCACCTGCATTTCA
The DNA here is from genome assembly GCA_964523395.1 of uncultured Chlorobiaceae bacterium. Taxonomy (GTDB): domain Bacteria; phylum Bacteroidota; class Ignavibacteria; order UBA10030; family SZUA-254; genus JANYJZ01. The sequence continues at coordinate 8,843 of CAZFXS010000002.1, forward strand.
CCTTTTTTGGTTTTCACTACCGACCGCTGGTTCGCCACAATTCCCACCGCCCATCCGTCGATGCGCGCGTAACCGGTAATAATCGTCTTGCCGTATCCCGCTTTGTATTCATCGAAACCGCCTGCGTCAATAATTCTTTCGATGACGTGATACATATTGTACGGCTTTGCCCTGTCATCAGGGATGATACCATAGAGTTCGCCGGCATCGTGTGCAGGCGGTTTGGGCATGATGCGATCGAACGGAGACTTTGGACTATGCCCGAGTTTACTGATGAGGCTCCTGATTGTTTCGAGACACACTTCATCATTCGGCATACGGTAGTCGGTAACACCGCTGATTTCGTTATGCATTTCTGCGCCTCCAAGCGCTTCAATATCCGCGTCTTCACCGATAGCTGCTTTCACAAGATATGGCCCTGCCAAAAACACGCTTCCTGTTTTATCAACTATTAATGCCTCATCACTCATAATTGGGAGATACGCACCACCGGCAACACATGGCCCCATGATTGCGGCAATCTGTGGTATTCCCATAGACGACATCACTGCATTGTTCCTGAAAATTCTCCCGAAATGTTCTTTATCCGGAAAAATTTCACTTTGCAGGGGAAGGAATACACCTGCTGAATCAACAAGATAGACGATGGGAAGACGGTTCTCCATGGAAATTTCCTGCGCGCGGAGATTTTTCTTACATGTTATCGGAAACCAGGCGCCTGCTTTTACTGTTGCGTCGTTCGCAACGATGACAACATCGCGTCCGTGTATTTTTCCGATGCCAAATACAGTTCCCGACGAAGGCGCCCCGCCATATTCTTCATACATCCCGTACGCGGTAAAGAGACCGATTTCAAGAAAATAGCTGTCGTGGTCGATGAGCCTCTGGATGCGTTCACGCGCGGTAAGTTTTCCGCGCTTATGCTGTTTTTCAATCGCGTCCAGCCCGCCACCCAGTTTAATCGCATTGGCTTTCGCTTCGTTCACGCGAAGAAGATTTTTGAGATTATCGCTGTACTTTTCGAAGATGATATTTTTATCAATAGTGGATTTGTTCTTTACCATCAGAGAGCGCCTTTTTTTCCTGCCGTAAGTTGGTTGATAAGGTTCGGTAATTCGGTATTCGACGGATTGATTTGTTTGAGCCGTTCCACAAACTGTTCTGCCCGGTCATATTTTCCTGCCGTAAGATACCTGTCTCCGGCCTGAAAAGCCAATTGTTCATCGGTTATAGATTCAATTAACGGTTCATACATATCGCGGAGCTTAAGCGCCGCGCCGTATGCTTCACCGGCTTCTTCAAACCGCCGGGCGGAAGTAAGCATGTCTGCAAGCCAGATGAAATACCGCTCGTCATTTTTGCCGCTCAGTTCAACACTCTGTTGCAATAAACGTATTGGCACGGCGAGTTCGGCGGTAAACTGCGGTGACGCGACTTGTTTTCTCCACTCGAAATATTCATTCGCGAACATGGCAAGAAGCTCGGCATTATCCGGCATTACTTTTATCAGCCGTTCAAGCGCCGACAACCGCTCCTCGGTTGCATTCACCGCGCCCGCGATACCTGCCAGCAGTTGGAGCGCCTCAGGGTTCTCCGGATTTCTTTGCAGACATTCTTGTACTGCCTGATACGGCAAACGAAAATCTTCTATGGCAACATAGAACTGGTACTTCGCGATGTTCAAAAAATCGATATCATGTAATCCGAACTCCCTGTTATACTGTTCAAGCAGTAATGTGCTATCGTTTGGGGGAACATTTCTTTCAACAACATCTGAAAAGTTCAGACGCGAGTGTGTAAAAAATGATAAGGGCGCAAGAAATTCCAGCAACGGTTGTTTTTCGGAATTTACGGAATCACTCTTTGCGGTCAGAATAGGATGCGTATAACTTGTCAGCTGTGTCGACAAGAACGAGGGAACATCAAACATCTGGATGCGCTCCAATTCTTTTTTGACAGAAGGAAGCGCTATCTTCTTTCGTATCTCATCAAACTGCGGCTGCAAAGGTTCCATCGATGCTACCAGAATCATGTCGGCATCTGAGGGAGCCCAGAGCGCGACATACGGGAACGATTTTGAAATTGTACGTAACACCAGCTTGAATACATCACTGTTCACATCATATGTATGAAACCATTGAGCCAACACACCGCCAGGCTCAAGACGTTCCTTGCACAGCTCAAAGAACTCGGAAGTAAACAAATTCCCGATACCAGCTATCCAGGGATTCGACGGCTCGCTGATAATGCAGGAATATTTTTTCGGATTGACTTTGACGAATGTAATCGCATCATCCACTGTAACTTTGACGCGTTGATCTTTCATAAAGTCGTGGTTATATTCCGAGAACAAATAGTTGCAATCAACAACCTCAGGTGAAATTTCAACGCAATCGAGGGAGCGGATCGGATGTTGCAGCGCAGAACCGGATGTAATACCGCTTCCAAGTCCGATCACCAGTACATCACCGGTATTCTGGCCAAGTATTAACGGAATCTGCGCGAGAAGGACTTGCGTCGGCAAATCGTTTTCGGTGCTCGCGTCGGCTTTTCCGTTAATAACCAGCGAGCGCTCACGGTTACCGTTGTCATTGGTAAATTCATTTACCGCGACATTTGCCGTGACGCCCTCTTTATACCAGAGTGTGCTGCGGTCTTCAATCTCCTTAAAGAAGTTTTCGTACGATACCGGCGCTTCTTTAAAAAATGCCCGGTACACTCCCACTGTCGAAACATTTTCATTCCATTTTGGGAATGCGATTCTGTACGTAAACCCTGAAAGGAGAAGGGTTGCTGTAATGCCAATCTTCCATCGCGAAACTGCCCGTTGATCTTTCATCATTACCACAATGGCAAGAACAGCATTTAATGCAACACCAAGCTCAATTGATTGTTTGATACCAAGCAGCGGGATAAATATCAATCCAGTCACAACCGCTCCCGCAACTGCACCGATGGTGTTCAGAGAAAAAACATTGCCGGCATTTTTTCCCAGCGCCTTCATGTCGCCGGCTGCTATTTTCGCGACGACAGGCAGCGACATGCCGGAAAATGTTGTCGGGATGATCATCAGCGCGAAGCAAAAGAGGAATTCGTAAAAAAGAAAGAGCGGAAAATTTTCCGGTGTGTTTGAAAGAAGCATTGACAGCTTCCACAAATAATATGGCAACCATTCATAGAGCGGTAACGTGGCAAGCATAAACAATGCCGCACCTGCCTGACAAATCGCGAGCAGGAACATCAGGTTTTTTACCCGGCCGATCATAATAGAAATAATCCATCCTCCCAATGCTATCCCTCCGATAAATGCAATCAGCATTACCGAAAATGAATACGTGGAAGATCCAAGCAATGTGGTCAACAAACGGATCCAGGTAAGTTCATATACCATCGATATAAATCCTGACCCGATTGCCACAGTAATTGCCAGGGTAATAATAGATTGAGAATATTTGGTTGTGGTGCTGGTTTTTTCGGAAGTCTGACTGACAGATGGTTCCATCTTGATATCTTTTGCAAGGATATAGGCAGCAATTCCGACAAGAATATTAACCGCAGCCGCAATCCAGATAGCTCCATCGAGCGTATAGAGACGGATCAGGAAAAATCCTGCAAGCGCCGTTCCCAGCACCGCGCCAAAACTATTAACCCAATAGAGTGTCGCGACTTCTTTACCTGTTTCATCAACAGATTTCGTGAGAAGTTTAAGCAACACAGGAAGCGTCCCTCCCATACAGAACGTCGGAAGTAAAATGGTAATAACGCTTAACAAAAACTTCAGCATGGTAAGAAACATCTGATCGGAGGCAAGATTCAATCCCACGGCAACAGAGATAAACATCTTCTCACAAGCAATCATGAGAAACGGATAGAGCGCTCCGTACATTCCAATGATTAATTCGAGGATTGCGTACAGTTTTAGAGGATTCGGGGAACGGTCAGCGTATTTTCCAAGATAATGCGCGCCAAACGCAAGGCCGCCCATGAATGTCGCAAGGACAATCATGTGTGAATAGGAAGTGCTTCCGATAAAAAGGGAAAGATACTTCGACCAGGAGATTTCGTAGATGAGGCCGCAGACCCCTGAAAGCGCGAAGAGGAGGACTAACAGCGCTTTCAGTCGTGAATACTGCATAGAGGATGCCGGATCAGAGTTCCAGCAGGTTACGCGCGATGACTACTTTCTGGATTTCGGACGTCCCTTCACCGATGGTAACAAGTTTGACGTCGCGGTAGAATTTTTCCACTGGAAAATCTTTGATGAACCCATAGCCGCCATGAATCTGGACGGCTTCATTCGTTACCATCACCGCGACTTCACTGGAAAATAATTTTGCCATGGAGGATTCAAGTGTAACATCTTTTCCCTGGTTCTTCAGGTGGGCAGATCGGTAGGTCAGAAGACGCGCCGCCTCCATCTGGGTTGTCATATCAGCGAGTTTCCACTGGATGCCCTGGAATTCGCCAATCGGTTTACCGAATTGTTTGCGTTCCTTCGCGTACTTAATGCTCGCGTCCAGAGCACCCTGTCCGATACCAAGCGCGAGCGCGGCGATACTGATGCGTCCGCCATCGAGTACGGCAAGCGCCTGCTTGAACCCTTGCCCCTCTTCGCCCAGGAGATTTTCCTTGGGGATGCGGCAATTGTCAAACGCCAACGCAGATGTATCACAACAGCGCATGCCGAGTTTATTCTCTTTTTTGCTGACGATAAATCCGGGCGTTTTGTTTTCGACGATGAATGCCGATGCCCCGCGTTTTCCTTTGCTCTTATCGGTGATTGCCATGACAACGGTGACATCTCCGACGGAACCATGTGTGATAAAATTTTTACTGCCGTTGATTATATAAGAATCGCCATCGCGTGTTGCAGTAGTGAGCATGCCACCGGCATCACTGCCGGAGGTTGGTTCGGTAAGCGCCCAGGCGCCGATTTTTCTTCCCGTGGTTAAATCAGGAAGATACTTCTTTTTTTGCGCTTCAGTGCCGAACGTGTAAATGTGGTTACAGCAAAGGCTGTTATGCGCGGCAATGCTTAAGCCGATAGAAGGATCGACTTTTGAGATCTCTTCGATGATGGTCACATACTCAAGGTAACTGAAACCGGCGCCACCGTATCTTTCGGGAAACACAACGCCGAGAAATCCCAGCTCACCGAGCTTTTTCATGATCTCGAAAGGAAACTCCTGCGACTCGTCGTACTTCATGACAACGGGCTTGATTTCCTTCTCGGCGAAATTGCGGGCAACCTCCTGCACTGCTTTCATGCTCTCGGTAAAATCGAATACGGGGGCTACTGCCTCAATCGTAAGTTGTTCTGACATTGGGACTTCCGGTAGTGTGTAAATATTTGGACGGGTATAATGTAGGAGGATTTGGGGAGAATTGCAAAGGAAAACTAACTGTGGCGACGGGTCATCAAACCCGCTAGTCCGTAGCGACGCTGGTTTGATTGCCAATAATTATTTACTCAGAATCATTTTCCTCACTTCAAAATAGTTTTTATATTGAAGCCTATAAAAATATACTCCCGATGGGAAATTATTCAAGTTGATGTTGTATTGATAACTTCCAGGCTCCTTATACTCATTAATTACAGTCTGAATTTCCTGACCAAAAGTGTTGTAAATCTTAAGATGGATGTTATCACGAATCGGAATACTAAAACGAATAAGAGTAGACGAATTGAACGGATTGGGGAAATTTTGATCAAGAGAAAAGAATGGGGGAATACCTGTTACGCTTTTTGTAACCTCTGAAACTAGGTCAAGCCCGAGAATCTTTCCATTACTACTAACAGCCCAACCATGTCTCTCATCAAGCATTATCCCATCCTCAATAGGTCCTACTTCACCACCAAACCGTCCGTCAAAAGCGTAATCCCAAGTATATCCACCATCCGTTGTTAATTGAATTACACCATATTGACCACCTTTAGGAAAGGTAGTACGTCCAAAAAGCCAACCATGTAGAGTATCAACAAATGATATTACAGAAAAATATTCATAATGAAAATATTCTTGGACAACATTCCATTTTTTCCCACCATTTAAAGTTCGAGATACCGACAGACCACCCACGTCTGAATCTCCCGTCCCCCATCCATGCAATGAATCGACAAAAGAAAGAGAACCATATGTGTGTGGTGGGACGGAAAGTTCCCATGACTTACCACCATCGATTGTCCGTAAGACCCCGGGCAGCCTTGCATATGAACCGTACCATAAAGTCACCCAACAATGCATTGAATCCAGACATTTAATGCTCCAAAGATATTCCAGACTGTCGGGGAGTATTTTTACACTCCAACTTAAACCGCCATCAACTGTCTCCGCAATTCTACCCGAAAAAATAGTTCCTGCATTGCGACCAAAACCTACAGTAATATTATGTGTTCTACTCAACGCAGCCGTTTCAGTGTAAAAGTTTCCCATAACAACATGTTGTTCTACCCATGTAACTCCACCATCAGTTGTGTGCCAAACAAATCCACCTGTATCACCGTGAACACCGGTTGCCCAACCAAAAAGCGAATCTGCAAATGAAATGTCATAAATATTTTGAGGGATTTGAGGTTGAATTCCTGCATTCCAACTAACTCCCCCATCAGTAGTACGATAGATCGAATCTGCCCCAGCACACCAACCATGAAGAGAATCTCTAAATTCGATCGTGTTAAATTTGTAATTTGTTCGCGGTTCGGCAATAATCTTCCAGCCATATTGCTGGGTATAACATTTTGAAATTAAAATGAGGATAAGAAGAGGAATAAATAATTTTTTCACCAAAAGCTCCCGTGGAAAAATTATATTGCAAATTTAACTAAAGGTAAGGAAGTTCTGTCATAAATGAAAGAAAAATGGATGATTAAATAAAATTATATTCTCACGTTGCCAAAAGTCTTTCAACTAAATCATACGGCGTTGTCTTAAATGCCAATACATTCTCCATCGATGCTGAAAGAAGCTTCTCGCGCTGTTCATTCCAAAACTCCACATGAAGGCGCTCGCTGATGAGCTCATGGATGCGCTCTTCAATCCGCTGGGCGCGGCGCTTTGTTAACTGTCCGGCAGTTTCCAATGACTTCTTATGCGCATCGATCATCTCTGCAACTTTGTCGATGCCCTTACCTTCCTGCGCTACCGTTTGCAATACATCCGGCATCCACCCCTCGCCATGCTGTTTGAAACCGAGTACGGTCTTAATCGACATCACAGCTTGTTCGGCGCCGGCGCGGTCGGCTTTGTTGACCACGAAGAAATCTGCAATCTCCATCAATCCTGCCTTCATCGCCTGAATCGAATCCCCCGATTCCGGCACCAACACCACAACTGTTGTATCCGCAGCGCGGGCAATATCGAGCTCCGATTGTCCGACACCGACGGTTTCCAGCAAAATAATATCACAGCCTGACGCATCAAGCACATCGGCGGCTTCGCGCGCAGTCTTGCTCAACCCGCCCAGACTTCCCCTCGATGCCATACTGCGGATAAACACGCCTTCATCCAGCTCAACATCGGTCATGCGGACACGGTCGCCCAATAGCGCTCCGCCGGTGAACGGGCTTGTCGGGTCAACGGCAATAATACCGACTTTCTTTTTCTGACTACGGTAGAGTTTCGCGAGTTTATTCGTCATCGTGCTTTTGCCGGCGCCCGGCGGACCGGTAATACCGACACGGTAGGCTTTTCCTGTTTTGGGATAGAGAGCCTTCAGCAACGCGACAGCATCTTTGTGTTCATTCTCCACTTTAGAGATCGCGCGCGCTATCGCGACGCGGTCTCCGTGAAGAATTTTATCAATATTTTTGGGATCAACCGACATGATCGCTATTTCTTTTTATTCCGGAAAAACTCCACCGTCTGCCGCAGACCTTCTTTCAATTCCATTTGAGGTTTCCAGTTTCCCTTTTCCCGCAACAGGTTTGTATTCAGGACACTGCGGAGCTGTTCGCCTTTCTTTGCCGGTGCGTGTATTTCTTCGCATTTCGATCCCGTGACTTCTTTCAGAATCGAGAACAACTGGTTGACATTCGTTTCAATGCCTGTACCAACATTAAAGATGCCTGAGTGTTCATACGTAATGGCAAACAGATTCGCATTCACCACATCACCGACATACACATAATCCCTTGTCTGCTTGCCGTCACCGTTAATAACCGGTTGTTCGCCCGCCAGCATCTTGCTGGTAAAAATTGCTATAACCCCGGCTTCGCCGTGAGGATTCTGGCGCGGACCATAGACATTACCGAAACGGAGACTGACATACTGTAATCCGAACACTTCTTTGTAATAATAAAGATACTTCTCAATAGAGGCTTTGGAAATTCCATACGGAGAGATAGGATGCAGAGGGTGTTTCTCGTCAGCAGGAAAATATTCCTGCTCGCCGTAAATCGCGCCGCCGGTGGAAGCGAAGATAAACTTCTTCACACCGGTCCGCTTTGACTGCTCCAGGAGATTCACACTGCCGAGAATATTGACGGAGGCATCAAACTGCGGATCGTCCACCGACTTGCGCACGTCCATTTGTGCCGCAAGGTGAATAACGGTTTGAAATTTTCCTTTTTCAAATAACTGCGGAAGTTCTTTACTGCGGATATCCATATTGACGAATGTCGCCTTGGGATTAACATTTTCCATCTTTCCCATGGAGAGATCATCGATGATGGTAACAGCATGACCTTCTTTGATGCACGCATCGGCAATATGCGAGCCGATAAATCCGGCACCGCCGGTAACTAAAATATTCACACGTATCCTTTCATTTTAAATTGTTCCCCGTACATGCATCCATGCAGTATAACCGTAAACAACGGTAATCACTGCAAATGATATCAGAAATGCTTTCTTGTTTTGACTTATAAATTCTGTCAACCGTTTTCCGTCAAATAAAACGTTGGCACCTGTTCCCGCAAACATACACAGCGACACCACAATGGGAAGCCGGAACCGGGATTCGGCATGCAATATCAGGTGCAGAGCAATTATATAAAACGCTGTACCCGACAATAAGAGCATACTTTCCCTGCGTTTCCGAAGCGAAAGAATCCCGATTGCAGACACAACATAAAAAAAATAATCGAAAATTACCGCTACCCCTTGCGCCGCAGCAGACGCCTGGATACCGGTTATCGGGTATACCAGGAGGATATGCGCTTTTTTTACCATCAGTCGTGCTACATCCTGAGGATGGTTTACGATATAATCGACAGCAATCCGGCCGGCAAGTGAGCTTTTTTCGGTTTCAGACAATGCATCGGCATCAGTTATGCCGCGCTCCGCAGCCTGATGCCTGAACCAATCAGAAAACCCTGCTTCCGCCCTCCATGTCCCCGTCGCGAATGGATTATTGCCCGTCAGCAACGAGTTCCCCCCGCCGGAAGAAACCGGAACAATCCGGTGATGCAGGGAATAATTTCTTAACGTCCATGGAGTCAGTACTATTACAAAAACAATCGCAGAGAACAACAATGACTGGAGTACTCGCTTATCTTTGTCCTGACGCGTGTACCACACCAGGAATAGAAGAACGGGAAAAAATCCTAAGAAAACAACGCGCGTCAGCGCGGCAAATCCGCAACAGGCACCAATGATTACCGCCTCAATAACGGACGGAGACCTGATAAATCTGAAAGCAAACAGTAACGCGGTAAGAAAAAACATCAGCGACAATGTCTCCGACTGCAATAGAGTAGAGTAGGTTATCAATGCGGGAAATAGCGCCGCAATACCCGCCGCGAATAGTGATGCCGATTCAAGATTAGTGACTTCCAGACATACACTATAAACCAACAATACAGTGAAGAGACCCAGGAGGCAATTCAGGATCAGAGAAAGTGTGAGTCCATCACCCGCTACACGAAAAATTCCCGACAACCAAAATGGAAAAAGCGGCGAGCGTGTAGAGTATTCTCCGTTCGAGTCAACAAACTCTTTTCCTTCAACCAGTGTTTTCGCTAAACGGATATATTCTGTTTCATCACTCGTGTAACCATCGGCATGCACCGGTTGAATTGAACAAAGACGAATGACACCGCCAACGACAAGGATCCACAACAACGGATGGCGCAGAATATTCATCCGCGCCCCATTCATTGATTCTGCCTTAAACGTAACACTCCCTTTTTGCCGATATCACTGCGATAATAGGCACCATCAAACGTAATCTTTTCCACGGCGCGATACGCTTTATCGATGGTTTGCTCAAGATCAAGTTTAGGGCCAAGCGCGGTTACGGCAAGCACTCTGCCCCCGGAAGTAATGATACCGTTCTTTTCCTTTGCTGTACCGGCGTGAAAAATCATCACCTCATCATCAACAAGTTTAGCCGCATCAAGTCCTACAATCTGTTTTCCGGTTTCGTAATGATCGGGATATCCTCCGGAAGCAATAACGACACAAACTGCTGACTGATTTTTATTCCGGATTTTCATCTTCCCGAGTGTACCGTCAACGGAAGCCAGAGCGACATCGACGAAATCATTTTCCAGAAGCGGCAGAAGCACCTGTGTTTCAGGATCACCGAATCGGCAATTGTATTCAATCACCTTCGGACCGGTTTCCGTTATCATTAATCCGACGTAGAGACAGCCCGTGTACGGACAGCCATCTTTTTTCATTCCCTGTATTGTGGGACGGATAATATTCCGCTTTACTTTTTCCATGAGTTCTTCGGTAAGCACCGGCGCCGGACTGTACGCCCCCATGCCGCCTGTGTTTTTTCCAAGGTCGTTGTCGAAAATCCGTTTATGATCCTGAGCGGATGAAAGGACAACAAAATCATTTCCATCAGTTATCGCGAACACCGAGACTTCTTCACCAACCAGAAATTCCTCGATGACAACTTTCAGTCCGGCTTCGCCGAACGCCTTCTGTCCCATCATCATGTCAAGGACTTCAAGCGCCTGCTCCTTAGTTTCACAAACGGTGACGCCTTTCCCTGCCGCGAGACCATCAGCTTTCAACACGATAGGCACGGGGTTTTCGTTAATATACCGCTCGGCATCGTAACGGTGGTCAAGAGTGAATGAATGGTATTCAGCGGTAGGAATATTGTGGCGGCGCATGAAATCTTTCGCGAACGCTTTACTTCCTTCGAGCATCGCGGCGACTTTCGCCGGGCCGAATATCTTTAATCCCTGCGCGCGGAAGGTATCGACAATACCTTCTGTTAACGGTTGCTCGGGCCCGACAATGGTGAGGTCAATTTTTTGATCGATGGCGAATTTCAGCAATCCTTGAACATCGTTTGCCTTGAATGGTGCAAGCTCTGCAATCTCACCGATGCCTGCGTTTCCGGGAGCGCAATATAATTTTGAAACATGCGGACTCTGTCGGATTTTCCACGCTATTGCGTGTTCTCGTCCTCCCGAGCCGATGACCAGAACATTCATGAGTGTAATTCCGTGAGAAAGCCAAATATTTTTGAAAGTTCATTTGTCAGATTAACGCGATCGTATTTCTGAACTACTTCTTCCTTCGGCGAAATGAGGGATTTTGATTTCCATTGTTCATAAAATAAAAGAATAGCGTTCGCGATGCCATCAACGTCATCCGGCGCAACAACGATACCTGCTTCGGCTTCTTTAATTGTTTGCCGGATAAAGCCATCGGGCACACAGGCAATGATCGGTTTACGCGCGGCAAAGTATTCGTAGAGTTTTCCGGGCGACTGCGTATCGTTGTTCAGCATCAGCCATAAGATATCAGAATCAAGCAGATGCTGAACGCACGCTTTATGTTCAAGATATCCGGAAACGGTGACATTTTTTTCAAGTCCCATTTCTTTGATCTTCCCGGCATATTCATCCTGGAACGTGCCGACAAAACTTGCTTCAATGTTGTTGACAAGTGAAGGTTGTTGGGCAAATACTTTTTTGAGCGCCTGGAGAAAATAGACCGGTGTCCTGTCACCGTAAAAAACGCCGGCATGCGTTATTCTCATTCGCCCATGCGATGAAGGTTGCTTTGTTACAGCCTGAAAATCCGCCGGATCATACCCTTGTGAAAGTATCGTGATATCGTTGTACTCAAGGTATTTATAGCGTTTGAGGATCAATTCTTTGACACGACGGTTTGTGGTGATAATACGCGACGCCGCGCGAAGAACACTTTTTTCCAGCTTATAGTTTCTCCACCGGTGAAAAGGCGTAGGATAATATTTTGTGGGATAGTCTAACCATGAATCGCGATAATCGATAATCAATGGCTTGTGAAATTTTTTGGAGAGTTCCTTTCCGATCAGAAACCCCGTGAACGGAGGGGCAGTTGCGAAAATAACATCATAGTGATGCTGTTCAAATAATTTTGAAGCCGTATCTACTGCCTTCTTTTTCCATCCGATTTTATTATCGGGAATAAAAAACATGTCGCTGAGATAGGTAAGAATTTTCCGCCATCGTTCCGAAGGCATCTTCACAACGCCTTTCTTTTTGAACAAACGGTTCGGATCCAGTGACCCCACGCGTTCAATGATGACATCACGGGATGAAATTTCCTCGAGGAGTGAGTGATCCTGAGCAAAATATCCCGTCGGCGTCACAGTCAGCACTGTCGGTTGCCAGCCGAAATCGGGAAGATATTTGACAAACTTGAGCGTCCGCTGGACACCGCTCAATCCCATAGGCGGGAAATAATACGCAATGACTAATACCTTGCGGGGAGGCGTCGTACTCATGCGGCGTACCGGTATCGTTCAGTCATTTAGAGAGCAATAAACTCCTTCGGTGAAGTATTAAGGATTTCACACTTCCCGTTGTGAATGATAACGTCATCTTCGATACGGACACCGCCGAGATTTGGTATGTAAATGCCGGGTTCGATCGTCACGACGTTTCCCTGTTCAAGAACAGCGGAACTAAGAACGGAAATTCTCGGCGGCTCATGAATCTGCAAACCGATGCCATGTCCGAGCGAATGACGATAAAATTTATCGTATCCCTGTTTGCGGATGTATCCGCGGGCAACGGCGTCGAGATCCTTGCTTTTCATTCCGCTTCGCGCGGCGTCAATTGCCTGCTGCTGCGCTGTCAGAACAACAGAGTAAATCTTCTTTGCCTCGGAGCTTACTTTCCCAACGCCGACTGTTCGCGTCATATCACTGTGGTAACCGTTATACACAGCGCCGAAATCGAGTGTCAGCAATTCACCCGGGGCAATTTTCTTTGACGTCGCGCGGCCATGAGGCAACGCGCTCCGCTCGCCGCTTGCCACGATTGTATCAAAGGCATCTCCTTCCGCGCCATGCTTACGCTGACGGTAAGAGATTTCAGCTGCGATATCAAGTTCGGTGATACCGGGTTTTATCAGAGGAAGGATTTCGGAAAATGTCCTGTCTGTAATGGTGACGGCTTTACGGATATTTTTTATTTCGTCATCATCCTTTACCGCTGCAATTTTCTCAACCACATCAACCTTGGGAAGAAATTTCACCTTTGGAAATATTTTCTTCATGGATGTAAACTGTGTGTAGAGAACAGTATTGCCGTCAAATCCGATGCGGGCACCGGATTGAAGAATACTATGTTTCTTCACTTTTTCAAAGAGGCTGTCGCCTGTGATAAATACTTTCCATCCCTGCACTTGTTCTTTTACCTGTTCGGCATACCTGCCGTCGGTGATAAGATACGCTGATTCTTCCGTGACAATACCGATGCCATTTGATCCTGAAAATCCACTGAGATAACGAAGATGCGGAAGAAACGTGACAAGGAACGCGTCAATCTTGAGGTGACTGAATTGCGAACGGAGTTGTTGGAGACGGGATGACATCAGATATGATAATTCGGAGCTTCTTTGGTAATGGCAACATCATGCGGATGGCTCTCGCGCAAACCGGCTTCAGACATTTTTATGAACTGCGTCTTGACTTTCATCTCCGCAATCGTACGGCATCCGCAGTACCCCATAGCGGCACGCAATCCGCCGACCATCTGAAATACTGTATCGGAGAGGGGCCCCTTGTACGCAACGCGCCCTTCGATACCTTCCGGCACAAGTTTCGGCAGGTCGTCTTCGACATCCTGAAAATACCTGTCACTGCTTCCCTTTTTCATCGCTTCGATGGAACCCATTCCGCGGTACATCTTGTAGCTTCTGCCTTCATAGAGAACTTTTTCTCCCGGGCTTTCATCAACACCGGCGAAGAGACTTCCGATCATCACCGAATCAGCACCTGCGGCAATTGCTTTGGCAATGTCGCCGGTTTGTTTGATGCCGCCGTCGGCAATTAGCGGAATCCTTGATCTTGACGTGGCTTTCGCGCATTCCTGGATTGCCGTTACCTGCGGAACACCGACACCCGCAACAATGCGCGTTGTACAGATTGAACCGGGTCCGATCCCGATTTTTACTGCGTCAACGCCTAATCTGATAAGATCGCGCGTCGCTTCTGCGGTACCGACATTTCCCGCAATTAATTCAAGCTCCGGAAATTTACGCTTGACATTTTTCACCATCTCCATTACACCGCGTGAGTGTCCGTGTGCCGTATCGACAATCACCACATCGACACTCGATTTTACCAGCGCGGAAACACGTTCGAGTGTGTCAGCAGTAACGCCGACAGCGGCCCCCACACGAAGTCTTCCGTGCTTGTCTTTGCATGCGTAGGGATGGTGCTTCTTCTTCTGGATATCTTTGAATGTGATCAGGCCGCGAAGGTGTCCGCTTTTATCGACTACGGGAAGTTTCTCAATACGATGTTGTTGGAGAATGTGTTCGGCATGCTCTAATGTCGTGCCAACAGGGGCGGTGACAAGCTTTCCTTTTGTCATGATCTTGGAAATCGGAAGGTCATTGTTTGGTTCGAATCTCAGATCACGATTAGTTACGATGCCAATTAATTTTCCGTTGTTATCAACGATAGGAATGCCGGAAATCTGATACTTGCCCATAAGCTGAAGCGCGTCGCCGACAGTTTGATTTGCTTTCATCGTAAACGGATCGCGGATCATTCCGCTTTCGGAACGTTTTACCAGGTCAACCTGCTGAGCCTGGCGATCGATGCTCATGTTTTTGTGGAGAATGCCAATGCCGCCTTCACGCGCGAGCGCTATAGCAAGTCCGGCTTCTGTTACCGTATCCATTGCCGCAGAGATAAGCGGAATATTCAGCGTGATATTGCGGGAAAGTTTTGTGGAAACATTGACATCGCGCGGCAGGATGGCAGATTTCCGCGGAAGGAGCAGGACATCATCAAATGTAATTGCCTCGCCGATAATTTTCTTTACCGCCATAATACAGTTGTATAAATAATAAAAGAATTATACATACGCAGGTATGCCGGTAATATCTTCACCGACAATCAGCGTATGCATTTCGTGAGTTCCTTCGTACGTTTTTACCGATTCAAGATTCGCGGAGTGGCGCATCACCGGATATTCATCGAGGATGCCGTTCGCACCGAGAATTTCGCGTGCCATCCGGGCAATTTCCAGCGCATGATGAACGTTGTTCCGTTTTGCAAGACTGACCTGCTGATACCGAAGCTTGCCCTGATCTTTCAACCGGCCAAGCTGGAGACAAAGCAATTGAGCCTTGGTAATTTCATTCAGCATGTGCACTAATTTTTCTTGTGTCATCTGGAATGACGCGATCGGTTTCCCAAACTGGATGCGGGATTTCGAATAATTGAGCGCCGAGTCGTAACACGCCATCGCTGAGCCGATAGCACCCCAGGCAATACCATATCGTGCCTGGTTCAGGCACATCAACGGTGCTTTTAACCCCTCGGTCTTGGGAAGCATATTCTCTTTCGGAATCATGCAATCCTGGAAAATCAATTCGGACGTAATCGACGCGCGCAAAGAATGTTTACCGGTCATTTCCGGAGCGGTAAACCCTTTTGTTCCCTTCTCAACAAGAAATCCGTGGACAACGCCATTCAGTTTCGCCCACACAACAGCAACATCGGCGATGGTACCATTGGTAATCCACATCTTCGCGCCGTTTAAGATATAGCAATCGCTTTTTTCTTCAGCACGTGTTATCATTCCGCCCGGATTGGAACCGTAATCAGGTTCTGTCAAACCGAAACATCCGATTTTTTTTCCGCTTGCAAGCTGGGGGAGCCAGCGATCTTTGTGCTGTTCCGATCCGAAGGCATAAATAGGATACATCACCAACGCGCTTTGTACAGAGGCAAAACTGCGCACACCGCTGTCGCCGCGTTCGAGTTCCTGCATCACTAACCCGTACGCGACGTTATTCATTTCGGCACAACCGTATTTCGCCGGAAGCGTTGAACCAAACATTCCGAGGTCAGCCATCTTCGGAACAAGGTCGGCAGGAAATGTTCCTGCACGGTTATGTTTTTCTATAATGGGAAGGATATTATCATCGACAAACTCACGGACTGTATTACGGACAAGCACCTCTTCTTCGGAGAGGATGTTTTCTATATTGAAGTAATCTGCACCCTGAAATTTCGGCATAAGGAAGGTCTTTCATGCATTCTGTATATAAGAAACGCCCCGCTCACTCAATGGAACACAGGGCGCAACGTGTAATGGTGGACAAAATTACGAAAATATCGTGGGAAAGGCAAATACAAGTCCCACCCACCTACAAAGGAAATTCGCTGGCAGGTGAGTCGGCCTTGCTATTCGGTGATACCGTATTCTTTTATCTTGAGGTATAAACCTTTTTCGCTGATGTTCAGTGCTTCTGCGCTTTTCTTCCTGTTGCCGCTGAACATCTTGAGGACTTTCTGGATATGCATTTTCTCGACATCATCAATCGAAAGCGATTCCGGAGCGTTTTCAATCTGACGGTCAGCAAGATGCAGATCCGAAAGTTCGATAGTGTCCCCCGGCGCCATAATGATGGCACCCTCTATCATGTGCTCCAGTTCGCGGACATTCCCGGGCCATTCATACGCCAGCAATGCTTCCAATACCTGCTGGCTGAGTCGCTTGGGTTCTTTTGACTTGGATTTCTTTTTCAGAAAATAATCGACAAGGAGCGGAATATCTTCGCGGTGATCTTTGAGAGGAGGAATTTTAATTGTGATGACATTCAACCTATATAACAGATCTTCGCGGAATTTTCCCGCACGGACGTCTTCCACTAAGTTTTTATTAGTGGCAGAAATAACGCGGACATCCGCTTTTAACTCATTAGTGCCGCCGACCCTGCGGAAGTCACCCGTTTCAAGGAACCGCAACAGTTTCGGTTGAATAACAGGGCTGATATCTCCCACTTCATCCAGAAAGAGTGTACCGCCATTCGCCACCTCAACCAATCCTGACTTCGCCGCGTAGGCATTTGTAAAAGCGCCTTTCTCATGGCCAAAGAGCTCACTCTCCAGAAGTGTGTCAGGTATCGAAGAACAATTTACAGGAACAAACGGACGATCTTTTCTCGGGCTTGATTTGTGAATAAGATTCGCGATCAGTTCTTTTCCGGTTCCGCTGGGACCGAGAATCAAAACAATCGAATCACTCTCCGCGACTCGTCTCGCACTGCTCAGGACTTGCTGAAATACTTTGCTCTGTCCGATAATTTCGAACGCACCTGTTTTCCGGGAAAGTTCAGTTTTGAGAAGCTTGTTGTCGATGGAAAGTTTCTTGCGTTCCAGAGCGCGCTGAATTGTCTGTTCAATCTGGTCAATATCGTATGGTTTTCCAAGCACTTCATACGCGCCGAGTTTTGTGCTCTCGACCGCCATCTTTAGGTCGGCAAATTGCGAAAGGATAATAACCTGCGATGAAGGAGAATGTTCCTGGATAAACTTCAGAACTTCGGTGCCATCGACGCGCGGCATTTTCATGTCGAGCACGACAACATCGAACAACATTTTCTGGATAAGATTGATAGCTTCGACGCCATCAAAGGCAAGATCAACTTCGTAGGGACCAAGTTCCTGAAGCGCTTCTTTCAGGAGCGTCGTCAGAGATGCTTCGTCATCGACTATGAGAATTTTATACCGCTGTGGCATTGCTGCTACACAAGAACAGGTAGCGGTTTATTCACTCAACACGCGTTCAATGGTAGTGAGCAGGTCAACAAGATCGTACGGTTTACTAACAAAATCTTCAGCGCCATGTTTTTTGGATTCAATGGCATTCTTAAGATCCGCAAACCCGGTTAACATAATTACCTTCACGGTGGGATACGATTTCTTGATAAATTTCAGTGCTTCAAAACCATCGACCTTCGGCATTTTAATATCAAGGAGAACAAGGTCAAATTTTTTGTTCTGCACCATCGCAATAGCCTCTTCGCCATCCGAAGCGGATGAGACTTCATACCCAACACTGGCAAGCTCACTGCTCAACACTGTTCGAAGGGCTTCCTCATCATCTACTACTAAAACGCGGCTCTTGTCGGCCATACATGGTTCCTTGTATAATGTTCGAGAAAATTTTTTATGCTTCTGATGAAATGCGCCGATTTACGTGACGCAAGGTAACTAAAACAGACAAAAAAAGCAATATACATCCGTAGTTTTTTTCATTTACTCTTATTCAAACAGTTCGTATTCTTCATCTGCCTGTACATCCGCAGTGAGCGAAACGATTTCTTATCTCATTAACCGATAAGGTCATGTTTTTTTAGCTTTCTTTCCATTTTTCCCTTCCTCATCCTCATGAAGAACGGAATCGAGTATCCGCAATAAGTTATCGGTTTGAATCGGCTTGGGTAAAAAAGCCTCAACACGTGACTTCTTTATTTTTGCCAGCGTTTCCGTGTCAGTCATGCCGCTCACAGCAATAATCTTTATATCCGGCGCAAGGCGTTCGACCGTCCGTATCAGGGATGCGCCATCCATATTAGGCATCATCATATCAGTCAGCACCACACTGAATTTATTCCGGCTTTTCTCAATCGCTGTCAATGCTTCAATGCCGTCCTTCGCAGTCTGAATATGATAACCATATGCTTCCAGTGTTTCTTTTGTAATTTCACGAATCGACACTTCATCATCGACTACAAGAATCGATTCACCCCTTCCGGTGGGAAGATGACGTTTGGTTTCATCCTGCTGTTGGATCGAATCAACATTTGTGGCCGGTATATACACACGAAATTCGGTGCCTTGTCCAATAGTACTATTAACCACAATGAACCCGCCGTAGCTTTTCACAATGGTCATTACTGTTGACAAACCCAGACCTGTTCCTTTTCCAACCTCTTTTGTCGTAAAGAATGGATCGAAGATTTTATCAAGAATATCCTGTGGGATTCCCGTTCCGGTATCCTGCACCGAAAGAACAACATAATTACCCGGTTTCGCATGAATATGAATCTTCGCTCCATCTTCATCAAGCGACACATTTTGAGCGCTCAAAGTGAGCTTGCCACCTTCAGGCATCGCATCGCGCGCATTTACCATCAAATTCAGAAAAATCTGATGAAGCTGTGTAGCATCACCGGTGATCGTCCAGAGTCGTGTCGGAATATCAAAACACAACTTGATGGATTTCGGGAATGTTTCCTTCGTAATCTGTTCAACCTCACGGAGAATATGCTTCAGCTGAAGCAACATGCGTTCCCCCTCGCTTCCGCGGGCAAATGTCAGTACCTGTTTGACGATATCCGCGCCCCGGCGGGCGCTGAGTGCAATGGTTGAAAGCACCTGCTGGGTTTTTTCATCCGCGTGCCTCTTCTGCAATCCCTGAATAGACATCAGAATGGGTGTCAGCACATTATTAAGGTCATGAGCGATACCACCGGCAAGCGTTCCGATGTTTTCAAGACGTTGCGCCCTGCGGAACTGTGTTTCCAGCTGGCGCTGTTCGGTAACATCGGTATTAACAACAAGGATAGACTTTGGTTTATCTTTATTATCGTTCATCAGCGTCCAGCGGCTTTCGACGATAATTTTCTTTCCTGTTAACGTCGTCTGCTTCAGTTCCCCGTTCCAGCTTCCGTTTTCAATGACCCCGGTGTAGGCAACACCAATACCTTCCACGCTTTCTTCCTGGAAAAGTTCGCGGGCGTCTTTATCAACCGCCGACTGTGATTCCACTCCATACAGCTTTTCCGCTCCACGGTTCCAATAAAGAATGCGATGATCGAGATTGCGCACAAGGATGGCATCGCCGGTAATGTCAAGAAGCGCGGCCTGCTCTCGGATTTGCTCTTCGGCCATTTTCCGTTCGGTAATATCCTGCCCGACACCTATCAGCGTACTGTTCAACCCGAGCGTATCCTGCCAGAGTATCCAGCGTGGTTTTCCTTGTACATCGATAATCTGCCGTTCATACGGAATAACACTAATGCGGTGTTCCCGGCGGGCGCACTTTGCAACCATGTTGCGTTCTTTCATACGTTCGGCCAGGTCGGTTCTGCTCACTTTCCACCAGCCATCATCAAGAAGATCTTCCGGCTTATATCCCAGCACATGTTCAAACGACGGGCTGGCATACTCAATACCACCCGTGGAATTTGCCACCAGAATCAACGCGCTCACTTTGTTAATAATCTCATTTGTGAGTTGAACTTGTTTTTCGATAACCGCCCGTTTTTCGACTTCTTCTTCCAGTTGCCGGTCCCGCTTATCCAAAACTTGTGTCAGGCTGGTAACTTTCTTCAGGGTCGAGTCAACATTCAAAAGCAATGTATTTACAGCAGTGGCCAGACGTCCGGTTTCATCATTATACCTTGATGTTGCGCGGCTGTGCAAGTCACCTTTTGCGGCACGCTCTGCAACTTCCGTGATATCTTTTATCGGACTTATCACCATAGTACTTATAAGAAACATCAACATTATACCGCTGACAAAGATTCCAAAACAAATAACTTCAACAAACGCCTGATAGTCTTTTATGTCACGATTAATCTTTTCAAGTGAAAATCCTAAGTAGCAGATACCCGCTCTTTTCCCCTTCTTAAAGACCGGAGATGAAACCTTATAAAAAGCGCTATCTAATGAGACATCCTTACTCAAAAGATAATATGACTGCAGTTCAGCATTTGCAAGATTAAATGCCGCAATCACATTTCCGGAATCATTCGCAAAAACAAAAAATTTCATTCCGTTCTGCCGATGAATGGAGGCGACGACTGTATCGAGATGATTCGGAGAAGTCGTCAACGCAACATTCAAAACCTGGGCAGCTATTGCAGCAGTGCCGTTACTTTTTTCTGCAAATGATTCTACTACCAGCTTCTTATGGTTTGCCGGGAAGTATAAAACTGCAAAACTACAAAAGACGCTCATCACCAACGCAAACAGCAAAACAAGTTTCGTCCGCATGGAAAGCGATGATATCATTGCTGTGAATTTCATAACACGCTATTTTCCAAAAACTCTCTTATATCAGAGTGTAAAAACCATTTTTCTTCAATTTTTTCAATCTATCCGATTGATCATTTTTCGATGCTGAATCTCGGTAAATATTACTTGACTAGCTAATTGCACGTGATGCCAGTCATTTTTCAGTGGTGACGAATAACAACAAACTACACTCAGCATCGCTGCTCGGTTAACTGAAATAAGGATAAAAACGAGGGTTTTAGTGAAAGGGCTGGTGCCCGAAGATTAACCGATAGGGGGTTCTTGAAAAGAGGAGGATGAGGGATTAGAAAGAAGATTTTTAATATGACGAAGTAATGTCTCTACACCAAATGGCTTGTTAACAAATCCATCCGCTCCCAAGCGCTGCGACATTTGAATATTATCCTCATTACCATAACCGGTGAGCATAATGACCTTTGTGGAAGGGGATTGCTTTTTTATTTCTGCCAATGTTTCGAGGCCGTTCATCCTCGGCATCATCAGATCGAGAAGAACAAGGTGAATTGTTTCTTTTTGGATAACAGGCAATACATCCTCGCCGTCGTGCACAACAGTAACCTGGTAGCCTTCATCCCGCAGAAAGCCCGCGATTGTCACGCAGAGCAATTCTTCATCATCAGCGATGATAATATGTTTCGTCGTCAAATGGGTATTCCTTACTTAAATTTTCACCTCTGTTACCTTGCAAAGCCATCGGCAGGGATCATAAATTTTGCACCAACTTTGCTCAGCGCTTCTTTCACCTGCGCGCTCGGGGTTCCGTACACCATTTGGCGCGTCGGGGTCATGACAGAGATAAATCTCTTTACAAATTTTTCATTAAATGTACGAACATGAATCATAGTCGCATCAGAATCCACGTAGCGCTCATAAATATGGCAGAATTTGACGTCTTCGCTTATCGACCATTCGTAGTTAAGCGTGTTAGGCTCATTCGCTTTCGTTGCTTCCACCATTTCTTTCATCAGCGCTTTAAGATTATCCAGTTCACCCGGTTTTATTGCCGATTCAATCACCCAATAGACATTATTATCCATGCAGTATTCTTTCCATATGAAGTAAGGTAATATCAATGAACGGGTTTCATAATAATGAAACCGGATGATTTTTGCAATGGATGAATAAAAGAAATTCTCGGGCCTGCCTTTCACTTGCGAAACCTTTTTAAAATCACCGAAGTCTAATTACTCGGGGGTCGCATCGCGGCATAACATCCTGTAACATTTGTTCTTACAAGACGTACTCTAAGCAGTCAAAGGGCATTCTTTTGGAAACGAATCACACCAAACCATCCTTAAAAGGTTTCATTATGAAAAAGAGACTTTACATTGTTACGTTCCTTATAATTATTGCCGTTGCCGCGGGGTTGTATGTTTTCGGCGGTTCAAAAGACTCCACTGAAGGTGCCTTACCGAAAGTAAAAGTGCAGAAAGGCAATATAATAGAGAAGGCACTTGCCGTCGGTACAATTGAACCGGAAAATGAAATCTCCATCAAATCCAAAGTTTCCGGTGTTGTAAAGCGAATTTTTGCCGATGCCGGCACATTCGTGAAAGCGGGTCAACCACTCCTTGAGGTCCGGCCCGATCCCACCCCGCTCGAACTCGCCGACGCGAAACGCCAGGTTCAACTCGCCGAAGTGGAAGTTGACAACCTTAAAAAAGATATGGTGCGTCAGAAGTCGTTGGAGGAAAAACAACTGATCTCCACAAAAGAGTTTGAAGATTTCCAGCGAAAATTTCAGGAAGCCGAATTGCGGCTCCAGATTACCAAAGAAAAACTTGCATTGATGGAGAGCGGTAAAGTTACTATCGATAAAACTGAAATCGAATCAATTATCAAAGCTCCCATCGACGGATATGTGTTGAGCAAGACTGTCGAAGTCGGCGATCCCGTCACACCACTAACGACATATCAGGAAGGCACAGTCCTGATGAAGATGGCAAATATGGAGCGATTGCTCTTCAAAGGGACAATTGATGAAATTGACGTAGGCAAATTGAAAGAAGGAATGACCGCTGAAATCAAAGTCGGTGCATTACCGAAAGACACAGTCAAGGGCGTCGTCCGTAAAATATCATTGAAAGCGGAGAAGAAAGACAACGCGACGATCTTCCCGATAGAAATCCTGATACCAAAGGCAAGCAACACAACACTCCGTGCCGGATATTCTGCCAATGCGAACATCATCATCCAGCGCAAAGACAGCGTGCTGACGGTTCCGGAGCGGACGGTAACGTTTAGAAATGATTCTGCTTTCGTAAAAATCTCGCTCGGTCCGAAGAATGAAGAAGAGCGGTTAATAAAAACAGGATTGAGCGACGCCATCAATATCGAAATTATTTCCGGACTTCACGAAGGTGACGAGGTCATGGAGAAACCTGTGAAAGAGATTGAGTAAACAAATATTGTTTTCCACTTAATCAACACAAGAATATCGTAGCGTCCGACCTGCCCGCTGACACAGTCAGGCGGGTTGGTAATCAGATAGAAACACTTGGACTAACTAAGGTCCATTTATGAAATGGACGCTACACCAATACTACATTATGAATAACCTCCGAACCATACTCTCTGAATTTGTCCGCGACATGCGGGCGCAGAAACTCAGAACATTCCTCACGGTGTTCGGGATTGTTTGGGGAACTGTTGCGATTGTTGTGCTGCTAGCATTCGGTATGGGCTTCAAACGTCAACTGGCAAAAAACATGCACGGCATCGGCGAGAGCATTGCGATTATGTTTCCCGGGGCAACGACAAAAGCATACGAAGGATTCGGCGTCGGTAGGCCGATCTCGCTGATTGAGGACGACGCGGCACTCTTGGCTTCACAGGTAAAAGAGATAGCGAACATCAGTCCGGAATACAGCTCTCGTGAGACTCCGCTTCGTCTTAACGAAAACATCATCAATTCCCTCGTTGCCGGCATTCATCCGATTTACGGAGAGATGCGAAATATTGTACCTGCAATGGGTGGCAGATTCATCAACGACCTCGACTTGCAACAGCGGCGGCGTGTAGTTGTCCTCGGCGATGGTGTCAAAGAACTCCTCTTCGGCGAAAGTGATGCCATCGGCAAACTAATGTTCATCGGCGAAGTGCCGTTTACCGTCGTCGGCGTAATGATGAAAAAAACACAAAATTCATCCTATAACAGACGCGATAAAGACCGGGTGTTTATTCCTGCAAGCACATTCGCTTCGGTATTCGGGGTAACTCATGTCAATAATATTATTTATCAGCCTGCTGACCCGACCAAATCGGAAGAAGTAAATGAAAAAGTGAGACAGGTACTCGGCAAAAAATATAAATTTGATCCCACTGATAAAGACGCGATATGGATTTGGGACACAACGGAGTTCGACAAATTCATGTTTTATTTCTTCCTCGCGTTTAACATTTTTATGGGAGTTATCGGAAGCTTCACACTTGCGGTCGGCGGCATTGGGGTCGCAAACATCATGTACATTGTGGTACAGGAACGCGTGAAGGAAATCGGCATCAAGCGGGCAGTCGGCGCGAAGAAATCAAATATCTTATTCCAATTCTTCATCGAAACAGTGTTTATCATCCTGCTCGGCTCATCCATCGGTTTTACGATTGCCGTCGGCATTACACAGGCGATGCAATTCATTCCGATTAAAGAATACATCGGCTCACCTGAAATTTCCGTGGAAGTGGCAATTGCCACTGTGGTTCTTCTTTCGGCAATCGGATTAATCGCGGGATTACTCCCTGCCAAACGCGCAGCCAATCTGAATGTGGTAGAATGTTTAAGAACATAAAACAATGAAAAATTCAAAAATCAAAGGATTAACCCTGAAAAACATCCGCATTTCTAATTTTTACTTTTTCATTTTTACTTTTTACTTGATCCCATGTGGCTTGAACTACTAAAAGATTTTCTTCAGGATTTGAAAACCCAGCGGACGCGTTCGTTCCTTACCATTATTGCAATTACATGGGGAACAATTGCAGTCGTGTTGTTGCTTTCGTTCGGCAAAGGGCTGGGGACACAAATGGAACTGGGGTTAACGAATGCCGGCAATCAGATTTTGATCCTGTACGGCGGAGAAACAGGAATGCAGTATGAAGGGATTCCTAAAGGCCGCAAGATCCGCATGGTAGAAGAAGATGCCGATTTGTTGAAGACTGCGATCCCCGCAATCGATATGGTCAGTCCGCAATACCGCGAAACAGTACGGTTAACCAAAGATAAAACTTCGATGAATACGGAGTGTGAGGGAGTCAATCCCGGCTTCGAGGAAATGCGCCGAATGTACCCGATGGCAGGAGGACGTTTTCTCAACGATGTTGACGTTATCCAGCGCCGCAGAGTGCTTATTCTCGGTTCCAAAATCGCGAAAGATATTTTCGGAGAACAGGACCCCATTGGAAAGATGGTGATGGTTGACAATATGCCCTTCACGCTCGTCGGAGTTTTACAAAAGAAAATACAGACCAGCATGAATAACGGTCCGGATGACGAACGCGCGATCATTCCCTACAGCACCTTCAGGACTATTTATGGCAATGAACGCGTGAACTCGATTGTGGTTCGGCCATCTGATCCCAACAGACAGGAAGAATTAAAGAAAGAAATTTTCAGAGTGCTGGCACGGAAATATCATTTCAATCCGGCCGACGAACGGACATTGTTCATATGGGATTTTATTGAGAACCAGAAGATCAACCAGAAAGTCAGCCTGGGTGTATCGATATTTTTATTCTCTGTTGGATTTTTAACGCTGTTGATTGCGGGAGTTGGCGTTGCAAATGTCATGTACGCAATTGTGAAAGAACGGACAAGAGAAATCGGCATCCGCATTGCCGTCGGTGCCCGGCGAAGGTATATTCTCGCACAGTTTATTTTCCAGGCATTGTTAATCGCGTTTATCGGCGGAACTATCGGACTTCTGTTTTCATGGGGAGTCGTGTCGGCAATGAAACTTATTCCTTCCGACGATGGCGCGATGCAGTTTCTCGGCAAGCCCATTTTATCTCCTGCCATTATGCTGATGACCACAGGCATTCTTGCAATTATCGGACTTTTCGCAGGCTTCTTCCCGGCGCGCAAAGCGGCGAGTGTAGATCCAGTCGAATCCTTGAGATACGAGTAGGTTTTATCCTACCCTCATCCCCTCTGCACTTAAGAGTAAAGCAATAGAACAACCAAAATCAACGCTTGACTTTCACCCCCTCATTTTGTAACGTGGAGCCAGCCGATATAATTTCTGATCTATGGCGGCACGGCATACTTTCCTTCTTCTATTAACTGATACAACATGACCAAAAGTCGACTCGAAGCCTTCAGCGACGGCGTTATTGCAATCATCATTACCATTATGGTGCTGGAATTAAAAGTTCCGCACGGTGCGGAATTATCGGCGCTGTCGCCGCTTCTGCCGGTATTTATGAGCTATGTTCTCAGCTTCACGTATGTCGGTATCTACTGGAATAACCACCACCACATGATTCATGCCGTTAAGCATGTGAACGGACGAATTCTCTGGGCGAACCTCCATCTCCTCTTTTGGCTGTCACTGATACCGTTCACCACCGCCTGGATGGGAGAAAACCATGCCGCACCGATTCCTGTGGCAATGTATGGTGTAGATTTACTCATGGCCGGAATAGCGTACTATATCCTCGCGCGTTCGCTGATAGCACACCACGGGAAAGATTCGACACTCGCAAGAGCAATCGGGAAAGATGTTAAAGGAATTATCTCTGTGGTACTTTATGCCATCGCTATTTCCGTATCATTTTTCAATGAGATGATCTCCCTGGGGGTGTATATATTTGTCGCAATTATATGGCTTATCCCCGATCGCCGGATTGAAAAGATATTGACGGAATAAACTTATTGTACACTATTGATAAAGGAAATTTCTGATGCCAATGAATCGTCCGCAACCAGGTGAATATCTTCCCTATTTTGACAGATATATATCCCTTGTCCCCGATGGTGATATCATGGCAATATTACAGGAACAAATTGAGAAAACACTTTCTGTATTACGGAGCTTACCGGAAGCACAGGGTAATTTCCGCTATGCACCTGATAAATGGAGTATCAAAGAAGTTATCGGGCATATGATTGATACGGAACGGATCTTTGCCTATCGCGCCATGCGCTTTGCTAGAAATGACAAGAACCCTCTTCATGGTTACGAGCAGGATGATTACATCAGGAACTCCTCGTTTAACAGTTTCCCGTTGAACGAACTTATCGACGAGTTCATGTACGTCAGAAAATCAACAATCCTGTTTCTAAAACATCTCACATCTGAGACTTGGACACGCAGAGGGACCGCGAGCAATGCCGAGGTTACAGTAAGAGCCCTGGCATACATTATTGCCGGACACGAACTGCACCATCTGAATGTTCTTACGTCAAAATACCTGAGCAAATAAATTGGAGATGAATGGAAATACTCTTCCAATTTTTACGTGAGATCCTCGCACAGTTTTTATTTGAGATCTTGACTGACGCGCTCGGAACAGCGCTTGTCCAGTTTATTTTCTTCCAATAGTATTGATACATCAAGAGGAGATAAAGTTGTGATTCGGAAAATTCTTTTAATACTTTCTGTCTGTATACTATCGTATATGGAAGTTGCCACAGCCGCAGAACATTCCGTCGCGCGGCAATGGAGCGAAGCGATGTTACAGGCAATCCGCAAGGATTTTGCCCGACCCACCGTGCACGCGAGAAATCTTTTTCACTTTTCCATAGCGATGTACGACGCATGGGCAGCCTTCGACAGTGTTGCAGAACCGTTTCTCCTCGGAAAAACCATCGGCGGGTATACTTGCCCATTTAACGGTATCGCCGCTCCAGCAGATATTCACGCCGCCCGCGATGAAGCCATCAGCTACGCCGCATACCGTGTACTCAAATATCGTTTCAGAAATTCTCCGGGTATCGCCGTAACGCACCCCAGACTTGATTCCCTCATGGCATCTCTCGGCTATGATACGCTGTTCACGATCACCGACTATACTACAGGGTCTCCTGCGGCGTTAGGAAACTATATCGCTCAAAGTGTTATTGATTTCGGCTTACAGGATGGCTCCAACGAACAAAATGATTATGCGTATGTCCATTACAGCCCGACAAACCCTCCCATGATTACAAAACTTCCGGGCGACTCAACCTTGATCGATCCCAACCGTTGGCAACCGCTCACTCTTGCCATATTCATCGATCAGAACGGCAATATTGTGCCTGGCGCAACGCCAAAATTTCTTACTCCGGAATGGGGACAGGTTACTCCTTTTGCACTTACCGATTCCGAGAAAACAATCTACTCACGCGGCGGATACAATTATACTGTTTATCATGATCCGGGACCGCCGCCATATATCGATACATTAAATCCCACAAGCGAGACAACAGAAATGTATAAATGGGGGTTCTCTTTGGTATCAACCTGGTCGTCGCATCTTGATCCTGCTGACGGTGTTCTGTGGGATATTTCGCCGGCATCAATCGGAAATAACCCGAACCTTCCACAAACACTCGCGGAAACGAAAAACTTTTACGATTTGCTTGGCGGCGGAGATATCGGAACGGGCTATTCCGTCAATCCGTACACGGGACTGCCATATGAGCCGCAAATTATTCCGCGCGGAGATTACGCACGCGTACTTGCCGAATTCTGGGCTGATGGACCGACATCTGAAACACCTCCCGGACACTGGTTTACCATCTTAAATTATGTTGACGACCATCCGGCATTTCAAAAACGCTGGAGAGGAACCGGCCCGGTTATGGACGAGCTTGAGTGGGATGTCAAATCATATTTCGCATTGGGAGGTGCCGTACACGACGCCGCTATTTCCGCCTGGGGCATCAAAGGATGGTATGATTTTATCCGGCCAATTTCAGCACTACGATGGATGGCGGGGAAAGGACAATGCAGTGATTCGACACTTCCGCACTACTCTACCGCCGGCATCCCCCTTATCCCGGGTTATATAGAACTTGTTCAGGCGGGAGATACTTTAGAGGGTCTCAAAGGAGCAAATATCGGAAAAATAAAAATACTTGCATGGCGTGGATCGGATTCCACGAAAAATCCTCTCACGGATGTTATGGGGGTCGGCTGGATCCTTGCCGAAAAATGGTGGCCCTATCAGCGCCCCACATTCGTCACTCCGCCTTTTGCCGGATATGTGTCGGGTCATTCGACCTTCTCACGCGCCGCGTCCGAGTTAATGACATTACTCACCGGCGACGAATATTTCCCCGGAGGGATGAGTGAATTCCACGCTTCGCAAAACCAGTATTTAGTATTTGAGGACGGCCCGAGTGTTGACGTGACACTGCAATGGGCAACATACCGCGACGCATCTGATCAATGCAGTCTCTCGCGCATCTGGGGCGGCATCCATCCGCCGGTTGATGATATACCGGGACGTCTCATCGGCAGAGAAGTGGGAATAAATGCATTCCATCACGCAGAGAAATATTTCGTCGGACAAATTACAGCCGTCAACGACTCTCCTCCGGCAACAAGCGCCGTCTCTCGCCTTTCTGCGAGAGTCTATCCGAATCCGATTACCAACGGAGGCTTATTGACCGTGCAGTTCAACGCCCCGGTTTCAAATGTGGAAGTAAAACTGTACAACATTCTTGGTCAATTAGTGAATACGCAGAGTACTGTGGGAGTTCAGCAAACACAATCAGTCAGTATGAATATCAAATCGCTGGCAACAGGAACATATTTACTGAGGGTAACGGGAAAGAATATTGAGACGGTGAGCAGGGTTTTTGTGGTGAAGTGAGAAACTTACCTTATCCAGAAAAACCTTTTAGCCACTTTAAACCTTGGGCAAAAAAAATACGTCTTGATTATAGATATCCAATATTTCATACATGGACTGTAACTCAAATGTGTAAAGCCCACAAATATTTTTCTTTTCTTCTTTTGTTTTTTATTACTTCCTCTAGCCCAAGCAGCATTTCCTCACCTGACGATAATCCAAACAGAGACTACCCGACTACATTACATGTTCTCCGTGGGACTGAACTGGATTCCCTGAACATCATCTTCCGGCAAAAACTCGGCTCAAAATACATAGCGTCACTGGACAGCTTCGGACTTATCGGAGGTGCCGGTGTATGGAACAGAGGCACATCAACAATTGACAATTATGACCGAGCAGTTTCCCTTGCAAAGGCAGCGTTGGTATATCTCAAGGAGTTTTCTAATGTTATGGATACTTCTCAGTTATCCGTACGGTTTGCTCGTAAAAACTCAGACCTGAGAATCACTGACTGGGACATTAGCTTTCAGACACAGCGGATTAATGGTATGGAGGTATACGGTACGGAAATTCAAACAGTTGTTACTGATGATGATGTCTGTATTGATGGCCATTTCTATAAAGATGTTATCATTCCACCCAATAACCTCATTAGTAAGGCAAAAGCAAAGAACGTCCTTGTCGGAACAGAGATTCATTTCAGTTGCTGGACTCCCGGCACATACGTCATTACCGATTCCACCATCAACACCGATTCAATGAAGCTTTGTATTTATCCTCTATTGAAAGGTCAACGCAACGAGCTCCGTGTTGCCTGGCAGGTGCCCGTTCCGAGTTTCCCCGTTGGTCCCATGTGGTATTATTTTATTGATGTTATCACGGGTGAAGTTATTGGATCAAGACAGCTTTTTCGCTGTTAGATTTGATATCAAACAACCTTATCGAGCGTAAAAGCTCCTCAGTACTCCCTCTGTTGAGATTGTACAAAGTTATCCCTACATTCCCCCTGAAGCATTTCTCACATTAGGCGCTCACATTGGAATAAAGGAGGTTTTTATGCAGCACTCAATGACTACAACAGCATTTACATTAGACGGTTACCGTATTGTAAAAACACTTGGCGTGGTTCGCGGAATTACAGTACGCTCACGCTCGATTTTCGGAACGATTGGCGGATCACTCCAGACATTATTTGGCGGTAATATTACGTTGTTTACCGAACTCTGCGAGAAGACCCGGGGCGAATCATTCGAGATGATGGTCCAGCACGCGGAAGCGGTGGGAGCGAATGCACTTGTCGGTGTTCGCTACGACGCGACGGAGCTCATGTCCGGTGTTTCGGAAGTGCTTTGCTACGGAACCGCGGTTGTAGTGGAGCCGAGCAGGTAAACAAGTCCAACTCATCAACAAAAGCTACACTTGAGCGGGAGAACCAAACTTGCGTTGCAAGTTCTGTTCCGAATCTGTACATTATCCCGGATAAATAATCACTACTTCAGGATAGTATATGACTGATCTTCGCTACCCGATCGGCAAATTTCAAAAGAAAGCCTCAATCTCAGATGCTGAGCGAAATGCCTGCATCAAGCATATCGAAGAAGCGCCGGCAAAATTCCGGTTGGCAGCAAAAGGATTAAACGACCAGCAACTGAATACGCCCTACCGCCCTGAGGGCTGGACAGTGCGGCAAGTGATTCATCACGTTTCCGACAGTCACGTGAATGCGTATGTGCGATTCCGGCTTGCGCTTACCGAGCAGGAGCCTACCATTAAACCATATATGGAGAGTCTTTGGGCGGAACTTCACGACGCACGCACCGCGCCAGTTGAGCCGTCACTGACTTTGCTTGAACAACTGCACGTCCGGTGGATCATGCTCCTCCGTTCAATCTCACCTGCGGACTTTTCACGTACGCTGATGCATCCCGATAACGGCATCATGAAGCTGGACGACATGCTGCAGCTCTACGCCTGGCATGGACAGCACCATGTCGCGCACATTACTTCCCTCCGCGAACGGATGAGATGGAATTCGTAACACCGATTTTTGCCACATAATATTCATTTACCGAGAGGAATTTTTATGAACACCCTGCCACTCCGCCTGTTATTTATTGCGGCACTTATCTCGACTACACTGACGCTTGCCTTCGGTCAGGGGTTGTACTGGGAGAGCACATCCACCATCTCTGTCATGGGAGATAAAACAACGCATTCCATGACATGGTATATGCCCGGTATGATCAAACAGCAATCACCTGACGAGCATCTGACAACATTGATTCTTCTAGATAGGCAACTCATTATTACCGCCAACGACAAAGATAAAACATACACCGAAATGACCTTTGAGGAAATGGAAGCTTCCATGAAAAAGGTCGGCGGTATGCTGGACGAAAAAATGAAGGAAATGGAAGAAGCAATGAAAGACATGCCTGAAGAACAGCGTAAAATGATTCAGCAAATGATGGGCGGGAAACTTCCCGGGAACGCAAAAGGAGGTGCTATAGGAGTCAAAAAGGGTGCCTCAAAAACAGTCAGCGGATTTGCCTGCACGGAATATCAGGTTACAAAAGACGGAAAAGATTTTATGACTGTCTGGGCAACAAAAGATGTGAAGGGATACGACGCGACAAAAAAAGACTTACAAGAGTTCAGCAACCGCATGGCCGCAATGATTCCGATGGTCGGTTCATCCGTTGCCGAGGGGATGAAAAAGATAGAGGGGTTTCCTATTCAGATGGAAGTCGACGGGAAAATGAAAACGACCGTCACCAAACTCGAAAAACGCGCGACGCCTGCAAAAGAGTTTGAAGTACCGGCGGGATACGCCAAAGCAACACCAAAGGAAGACAAAGAATAACTTTATTCTACGAACGCTTGATTCATGTTGTGGTTATCGTTACATTTCATGCCATAACTTGCGGCTGATTTTTCAACCACTTTACGTTTACAAATTTGAAGGAGTTTTCATGAACACCACTATGTTCTCATTGCGCATGTTCGTTCTTGCAATGTTCTGCTGTGTTGCAATTGCCGGCATACAGGCACAGGATAAAAAAGGAGACATGTCTGCCGGAGGATTCCGTGCCGATCTAACAGGACAGATTAAATACGTCCAGAAGCAAATCATGGATCTCGAAGATGCGGTCCCCGCTGATAAATTCGGCTGGCGCCCGGGCGAAGGAGTCCGATCAATCGGTGAAGTATATCTTCATATCGCGTTCGGCAACTACATTATTCTGAAACTTTCCGGATATGAACCCCCAGCGGAAGCAAATTTTTCTATGGATATAAAGAAGTGGGATTCGCAAAGTACGGATAAAGCTAAAATCGCCGGCATTATGAAAGATTCCTTCAATTATCTTTATTCCGTTATCAATAAGATGTCAGACGCGGATCTTGAAAAAAAAGTTAACC
Organism: uncultured Chlorobiaceae bacterium; assembly: GCA_964523395.1. GTDB lineage: Bacteria > Bacteroidota > Ignavibacteria > UBA10030 > SZUA-254 > JANYJZ01. The sequence goes on from CAZFXS010000002.1 coordinate 42,284, forward strand.
TCTTTGGGACAGAAATGACGTTACGCAGTTCGATGATGTCATTATTGTCGCATCTCCATGAACATCTTGGCCAGTCGATTGCATATTCGAGGACAAACAATATTGTCCCGCCATGGACAGCAGCCGAGCAAAAAGCAGAAAAAGAGAAAAAGTAGAAATGAAAAGAGCGGTCATGGCAACATGACCGCTCTTCGTTTGTAGGAGTGACTATTTTTCTTTATACAGTGTTATACCCCAATGCGTACGGTCTTCGGGTGGATCATCATTCCAGTCATTAAATGCGTGCGAGTCATCTGTTTCGTAGTGTAATTCATACTCCCCTTTTTCCAGCGTAATAACAGCACTGACCATGCGGTTCTTCTTGGCACCGCCAGCGCGTGAGGTCATACCGTAGGTCATTTCCCAGACGGTTTCGCCCGTGTTCGCGTTTTCAATCCATCCGTAATCATACATGTGGCGGTCCTGTCCCTCGCCGAGGGCATAAATTCTGACTTTCTTTGGTTCAGTCAGCGTGAACCGTTTCGTGATATGCTTACCATCTTTAGCGCGGGTAATCTGAGCGACGACATCTTTATCATCATCTTCAGAAAAAATTGTCACTGACTTCTCATCAAAGCGTTCCCCATTGCCGGTAATTGTCAATCCCCAATGTTCTTCATCGTATGGCGGATCAGCATTCCAGTCGTGATATGAGTGAGAACCATCTGTCTGGTAATAGGCGATGTAATTTCCCTTGGGAAGGGTAATGATTTCATCCACCATACGATTCTTTGAAGCGCCGCCGGCGTGATACGTATCCCGACGATCCATGCTCCAGACATGCTCACGTGTCTTCGCATCAATAATCCACCCGTAATCCGCCGGGTCACCGTCACTTTCCCACTCTCCGATTCCGTAGACATGCAATTTTGTATCGGCCTTCAAAGAAAATCCCGCGCTCTGGAAATCGTTATCACGGACTTTTGTCAGTTCAACAACCGCGTGCTCTTTCACCGTCTTGGGATCAGAAAAGGCTAATGCATTTTTGTCGGCATCCTGCTTCACTGTCACGGTGATACCGTACCGCAACGGATCAAATGGAGGGTGAGCATTCCAATCATCGCCCGAATGAGAATCATCGGTCACATAGTACAATTCGTAGGAACCTTTTGGGAGTGTCACATCACCATTGTACATCCGGTTCTTACTTGCGCCGCCCGCACCCTTTGTATTACGCGTTGTCATTTCCCATACACGCTCACGCGTATCGCTCTTTATGATCCAACCATAATCAAACATCTCATCGCGCTTTCGTCCTTCACCCACCGCATATATATGAACCTTCGTGTCGTTATCTACGGTCAGCGATTTTCTTAAGAACACATTGTCTCCGGTAATGCCCGAAGAGAGGACAACTCTGTCGCTTTTCACCGGCGCATCAAACCGGGAAACAGATGAAGCATCCGATTCTTTTACCGTGAGCGTAATACCCCAATCTTTCGCGCGGTTCATAAATTCATCAACCAAATTTTCATAACCATCGCCGCGGAATCCGAAATACGTCCCGTTCCTGTTCCGTTTATTTTCGGGCCTTCTGTCAATATTTATTGATGAACTTGAAAACATACTTCGCCGTTCAAATCCATGCGCTGAAAAATAAAGTTCATACGACCCCTTTGGAAGAGAAATATCATCATCAAATTTTCTCTTTACAGCGGATCCGGAAGTATTATCAAATGTCATTTCCCACACAGGTTCACGCGTTTCAGCGTTAATAATCCAGCCTCCTGCATAAAGAGACGGCCATTCGTCATCTCCATCAAACATGTTATTCCAGAATCCTTTGTCCCCGCCACCCAGCGCTGAGATATGGACGGGCATATCTTTCGCAAGCGTGATGCCTGCGGCGCGGACTTCCACTTCGCGAAAGTCTCTGAGTTCAATAACCGGCTTCGAGCCGGACTGACGGGCAAATGTACTTGTTGCGATTATCAACACAAGCAGAATTGAGAACGAAGCCTTCATACGATGGGATCTCCTTTGATGAAAGTTTTGGATTAAACGCACATAATGAGATACGGCACTCAATTTGCTTTGTTTCGCGTGTGAATCATCATTCCGGACTTACGCCGGAAATTCATAACTTCTTGATTATTTTTGAGTTCAGAAAAAAATATTTTATGAATTACTCCAACAATTCATCACTACCTCCGTATACAAGCTCAGTGTTGTCAGCAGCTTAACTGATCAATTCGAACATACAACCGGCAAAGTTTGAGAAATCAGATATTTTTTCCTATTTTAATCACCCTCAATACAATTCACACTAATAAACAGCTCTGAAAAGGAGTCTTTCTATGGTTCGATTCATTGCACTTTTATCATGCATTCTATTTATCAGCATTGGAAATAATGTTATGGCAGATAATATTTTTCCCTATAAAGTTCACAGAGAAACACTTCCCAACGGATTAAAAGTTATTATGATCCCGATGGAAAGTCCCGGACTTGCCGCCTATTATTCTGTTGTCCGGACAGGCAGCCGCGACGAAGTGGAAGCCGGAAAATCAGGGTTCGCTCACTTCTTCGAGCATATGATGTTCCGCGGAACAAAAAATTTTCCCGGAGATGTGTATGACAGTATCGTTACCAGCATCGGTGCCGACGCGAATGCCTATACATCAGATGACATCACCGCATACCACATGAATTTTGCGAAGGATGATCTTGAAAAGGTCATTGAAATTGAAGCCGACCGTTTCCAATATTTGTTTTATGATAAACCGGGATTTCAGACAGAAGCCGGAGCAGTGTACGGCGAATACAGAAAAAATATCACTCAGCCGTTTTCCATGCTGAATGAAAAGATGCAGGATATTGCATACGACGTACACACATATAAACACACGACCATCGGCTTCGAAGCGGACATAAAAGCGATGCCGGACGCATTTGATTACAGTAAAACATTCTTCAATAGATTTTACCGTCCGGAAAATGTGGTCATTGTCGTGACCGGAGATATCGATCCGAAAGCCACGATGGCAATGATTACCAAATATTACAGTTCATGGGAAAAAGGATACGTCCCGCCACAAGTAACTCCTGAACCGCCGCAAACAGCAGAACGGTATGGGGAGGTTTCGTATCCCGGAAAAACCCTGCCAATCATCGACATCGCGTATAAAGGCGATGCGCTCGATCCGAACAACCGCGATTTTGTCGCCGCTCTGTTAATCGGCGATCTCGCGTTCGGAGAAAACAGCGACCTCTACAAAAAACTTGTTATCCAGGAACAGAAAGTGCAGTTTGTTGCCTCGAGTATTCCCCCCAACAGAGATGTTCCTTTATTTGAAATTTACTCGATGATCAAGAAAGCGGAAGACATCAATTACGTCCGCGATGAGGTGTACAAGACACTGGAGACATTTAAAACCACTCCCGTCGACACGAAAAAGCTGAACGACCTGATGAAGCGCAACAAGTATAATTTTCTTATGGGACTTGATACTCCCGATAACGTTGCTGGCAACCTCGCCAGATACGTTGCGATCACCGGCGATGTCGAAGTTGTCGATCAATTGTACAAAGTGGGCGATACGATAACCCCTCAGGATATCATGAACGCCGCGAAAAAATATTTCACCCCCGAACGCCGCACCGTCGTCGTCCTGAAAGGAGCCCAGCAATGAAAACCATCATTCTTCTGACACTGATTATGCTCTCAACATTCGCAGTACCGATGACCATCGCACAGACAAATGAAACCACAAACAACATGGTTCTCCTACCGGTAAAAAACGACCCGACAATTTCGTTCCGGATATGGTTTAAAGTCGGCTCGCAAAATGATCCCGCCGGCAAAGAGGGATTATCCGTTCTCACCGCTCAGATGGTCACCGACGGAGCAACACAAAAAAACAGTTACGAACAGATCATTGAGAAACTCTATCCTTTAGCCGCGGGCTACAACGCCTCTTCATCGACAGAGATGACGGTTATTTATGGCCGAACGCACAAAGATAACCTGAACGATTACTATTCATTATTCACCGATGCAATTCTTTCACCCGCTTTCAAGCAGGAGGACCTCGACCGCATCAAGAGCCAGATGCTGAATTACCTGGAGAACACATTGCGTTACGCCAGCGATGAAGAGCTTGGCAAGGCAGTCCTGTACAATTCTATATTCGACGGAACACCGTACGGGCATGTCAACCAGGGTCTCATTGAAAGTGTCAAGAGTATCACGCTTGATGATATCCGTAATTTCTACAAAGAATATTACACCAAGGATAATCTCGTGATTGGTTTAGGCGGCGGTTATGATGCGCCACTCGTTAAGACATTACAAAAAGATCTTGGCACACTCCCAGCCGGCAAACCAAAACAGCCTGCAAAACCCCAGCCGAAACCGATTAAGGGGATGAATGTTACTATCATCGAAAAAGATGCGGCATCCACGGCAATCAGCATGGGTTTCCCGATGGATTTACTGCGCGGAACACGCGAATGGTACGCGCTTGCCATTGCGAACTCATGGCTCGGTGAACACCGCAACTCGAGCAGTCATCTTTATCAAGTCATCCGTGAAAAACGCGGATTGAACTACGGCGATTATTCATACATCGAAAATTACCCGAATGGCGGACAGCGTCAGCTTCCTCCGCAGAACGTCAGCCGACGCAAGCAGATTTTCGAAATCTGGATCCGCCCGGTACCGCATGAAGCACGCCATTTTGCTCTGCGCGCCGCATTGCGCGAGTTGAAAAAGTTGGTGGACAACGGAATGACGCAAAGGGATTTTGATCTGACCAAGGGATTCCTCCGCAAGTATGTCCTGCATTATGCTGAAACCACGATGGACAGGCTTGGCTATGCTCTTGATGACGCATTTTACGGCATGAACAGCAGTCATCTTGAAATGTTCCGTAAAATGATGAATGAAATTACCCTGGCAGAAGTCAATGCCGCGATAAAGAAACATTGGCAATATGATAATATGGATATCGCCATCATCACCAAAGACGCGCAGTCATTAAGAGACGCGCTGGTGAATGAAGCGCCAAGTCCGATGAAATACGCCACCGAAAAAGCACCCGAGATCCTTGAAGAGGACAAAGAAATCGCAGTATTCCCTCTCAGGATTAAAGCGGAAAATGTCAAGGTCATTCCGGTTGCTGATTTATTTCTGAAGTAATTTTCTTTTCAACCGATAGAATGAAAAGGGATAGGTGTAATACCTGTCCCTTTTTTATTTTACATATGATACATTTTCTTAATGAAATCCATTTGCAAAAAGTTGATAATAGAGGTACATTTGGAACGTTAACGTTGATAAAATGCCATAATTAAAGTCCCTTCACAATTTTCAGCATAATCAGCATGGACAAAACTAGAAAGCGTACATTTGGTTTACTTCTCTCTATGTGCGTCATGGCTTTTGTGGGCGCAACAAGGACATCGGGATTTGAGTCTGTTCGAATGGTTCAAATCATTTCATTATTTGTTTCCGGAATGTGCGCAGGCGCGGCGCTCATGCTTTTCAAAAAATCCCGGAACTCGTGATACCTTATCACTTTTTATCTCATCTAACAACAAAGGATATAGACATGCGTTCGCTAATATTCTTCATTGCAATTATTATGATTTCGGGAATAGCCGTCATGAATTCCTCCACATCCATAGCTCAACCTCAGCAACCGGCCTGGACTAAAGCATCAATAGCTAAACTCGAGACAGAACTTGTCGGAAAGTACGGCACGGAACAACAGTCCAGACTGCATAATGGCATGAATCAGGTCGCAGATTTCTGGAGGACAGAAGACGACGACGCGGCAGTATTCGAAGATTTTGTCAGAACGCATTTTGCCGGCGATCAGACAACGTTGGATACGATGTTCAGCAGGTTTGAACGGTTGCTGGAACAACTCGACGGACACATGGGAGAAATCGGAAGAGAATTCCGCAACCAGGCAGATCTTACGCTGGGGCCGATACTTCCGTTCGATGAACTGTTCGCGGCATACAGTCCTTCCGCTCATGTCACCGATGATTTTTTTGAGAACAAACTCGCGTTTGTTGTATTGCTGAATTTTCCTCTTACAACACTTGACCAGCGCCTGACTGAAGGAGAACAATGGTCTCCCAGAGCATGGGCCGCGGCACGTTTGGCACAACGGTTTTCAAAGCGCATTCCTGCTGAAGTGAACCAGGCGATTTCCCAGGCGGCGGCGGAAGCTGATCAGTATATCGCAGACTATAATATCTGGATGCATCATGTCGTCGACAAAAACGGAAAACGCCTCTTCCCTCCCAACATGAGGCTGCTGTCGCATTGGAATCTCCGGGATCAGATTAAAGCCGATTACAGCGAGCCCAAGGATGGACTCGCCAGGCAACGGATGATGCAGCAGGTGATGGAACGAATCGTCACACAAACTATTCCTGCGGTCGTCATTGACAATCCGCATGTCGACTGGAATCCTGTTTCAAACGAAGTAACTGCGGCAAAAGTTAAGGACTCCGATGATCCGGTGCCGTCAGATATGAAGATATCCAACACCCCCGAACCGGATACACGTTACGCCACATTGCTCAAGACATTCACCGCATCAAAGAAAGCAGACCCATATTCACCTACCGCTCCGACACTTATTGCGAGACGTTTTGATGAGAACCGCGAAATTCCGGAGCCGAGAGTGAAAGCCATGCTGGAAGAAGTACTTTCTTCCCCTCTGGTTGGTAAGGTTGCCAAAATTATCGAGAAACGCCTTGGCCGCTCATTGGAACCGTTCGATATCTGGTACAACGGTTTCAAGCAACGCGGCGCGTATACCGAAGCACAGCTCGATGACATCGTTTCAAAAGAATATCCGACTGCTGAAGCATATAAAGCAGATATACCAAACCTGTTAATGAAACTTGGCTTTACTCCGGAAAGAGCTCAATACCTGGCAAATAATATTATTGTCGATCCCGCAAGGGGTTCCGGCCATGCACTTGGCGCTTCTATGCGTTCGGAGAAAGCTCATCTTCGGACACGCGTTGAAAAAACAGGAATGAACTACAAGGGATACAATATTGCCGTTCATGAGATGGGACATAATGTTGAACAGACATTTTCGCTGAATGACAATGAACATACATTGCTCCAGGGCGTTCCCAATACGGCCTTCACCGAAGCGCTTGCGTTTGTTTTCCAGGGACATGACCTTGAATTGCTGGGATTAACAAAGCCCGACGCGAAAAGCGAAGCCACGAAAACTCTCAACGATTTCTGGGCAACTTACGAAATCGCCGGTGTTGGACTTGTGGACATGGCCGTGTGGCACTGGATGTATGATCACCCCGATGCAACACCTACGCAACTAAAGGAGGCAACGATTCAGATTTCCAAGGATATCTGGAATAAGTATTATGCTCCGGTATTCAAGAAAAAAGACGTTGTCCTTCTTGGAATTTATTCACATATGATTCATTCATTCCTGTATCTTCCGGACTATCCCATCGGCCATTTGATCGCGCATCAAATTGAAGAGCAGATGAAAAAAGCCGGAAATATCGGATCAGAATTCGAGCGAATGACAAAAGTGGGAAGCATTGCGCCGGATCTCTGGATGAAGAAGGCAACCGGCGCACCGGTCGGCGCAACAGCAATGCTTGAAGCCACTGCAAGGGCACTAAAGGATCTCGGTAATTGACCTCCATGCTGACACCCTGGGTTACACGGCTTATTATCGCGAACGTAATCATGTTCGTCTTGCAGAAAACGGCGCCGCAGATAGAAGCAATGCTCATGTTTATTCCAGCGCTCGGACTGCTGAGACCATGGACAGTTATAACGTACATGTTCCTCCATGGAGATATCGGGCACATTTTGTTCAACATGCTCGGATTATTTTTCTTCGGTCCGCGGCTGGAGATAGAACTCGGCACAAAACAGTTCCTGATTCTGTATTTTCTGAGCGGAATAACCGGCGCATTGCTTTCTGTCATCCTCTCACCAATGGCCGCGCTGATTGGCGCATCGGCCGGAGTGTATGGAGTATTTCTCGGGTTCGCGTATTTCTGGCCCCGCGCGCAGATTTATATCTGGGGTGTATTTCCGGTTGAGGCCCGGTGGCTTGTGGTCATCATGACGGTCCTGTCACGCGTCGGTGGCTTCGGCGGATCATCCGATGGTACCGCTCACTTCGCGCATCTCGGCGGGTTCGTCGGCGGGTTCGTGTATCTCAAATGGTTCGTCAAAAAGCAGCAATTTGTGACGACCCCGATTACTCCGTCCGCCCCTGTGCCGACTTCCACGGATATCCAACGGTGGTCCGGTATTCGCCGGGAAGGAATGCATCCTGTGAACCGCGAAGAACTTGACCGCATCATGGGGAAATTACGCACATCAGGAGCAGGGTCTCTTACGTCCACTGAAATCGCGTTTCTTGATCGGTTCAGCGCAAACCAATAATTATTTCGCTCGCGTTGCCCCTCCAAAAAAAAATTGCCTTCGTCACATCCTCTGAATTCGCCCGCCTGACAGAGGACGATCGCATCGCTGCCGCGGCGCTTGAAAGAACGGGCATCAGGGTCGAGCCTGCAATCTGGGATTCGCCATCTGTGGATTGGAAATCCTTTGACCTGGTTATTATGCGTTCATGCTGGGATTATTTTCACAAGCCGGAAGAGTTTGTCGCATGGCTCCATAAAATGAAATCCTCCGATATCCCTCTCCGCAATTCTGTTGATGTCATTCTTCCCAATATGAATAAATCCTATCTCAAGGAATTGTACCGGAAAGGTTTTACCATTCCCGCAACTCTTTGGATTGAACAACAAAGTAATACTACGCTCGCCGAAACCCTTTCACAATCCGAATGGACCAAAAGCGTTATCAAACCGACCATCTCAGGCAGCGCATTTGAAACATGGATTGTGGACACGACTCCGACACCTGAAGATGAAATCAGATTCCGGAACCTTAACGCGAAGTATGGAGTAATGGTTCAACAATTTATGGACGAAGTAACATCCACCGGAGAATGGTCACTGATATTCTTCGACAAGAAATACAGCCACACGGTTTTGAAGCGCGCAAAGGACAATGATTTCAGGGTACAATCTGATTTTGGGGGAACGGTCCATTCGACCGCACCACCACCCAAATTCATTGAACAGGCATCTGCTATCGTCAACAGCATCACCGAAGAACTCCTCTATGCGAGAGTGGATGGGGTTAACGTTAACGGCAAACTGGTATTGATGGAGCTTGAGCTTACCGAACCCGCGCTTTTCTTTCATGCCGATCCATCTGCTCCCGTCCGTTTTACCGAATCCATCAAGCAAAGACTTGGCGTGTAGATATTGTCACGAAATCTTGCGTTATTGTACGGTCATTTACCGAACAGTTTGAAAGGCTCTTTTTCATGAAATATTTCTATTGCCTGATTATTGTTTTTTTAATGGTCAGTTTTGCACAATCGCAGATTGAATACCTGGTTTCGTTCGATAACGCTGTTCATCACGAAGCAACCATCGACGTAACATACAAAAACATCCCATCAGATATCCTGGAACTTCGGATGAGCCGTTCATCTCCGGGAAGGTACGCGCTCCATGAATTCGCAAAGAATGTGTACAGTGTTACCGCAGTTGACGGCAACGGTAAACAGCTTCCAATCGAGCGCCCGAATCCGCATCAGTGGAATGTGAAAAATCATGACGGAACAGTAAAAGTTTCTTACACATTATTTGCTGACGTCGCTGATGGCACGTATTCGGGCATAGACCGGTCACACGCGCATCTGCTCATGCCGGCGACATTCATGTGGGCACGGGGAATGGATGAGAAAGCGATCCGGATCACCTTTAACATTCCCGACGGAAGCAAATGGAATATTGCCACACAGCTCTTCCCCGCAAAAGAATCGAATGTGTTCACCGCACCGAACCTGCAATATTTCATGGACAGTCCGACTGAGCTGAGCCCGTTTACATTGCGCGAGTGGAGCGTTGCATCCGCTGATTCATCGTACAAAATCCGTCTCGCAGTGCATCACGACGGCAAAGAACAACTCGTCGATATTTTCTCAGATATGGCAAAGGCCATTGTTGAAGAAGAGAAAGCGGTATTCGGTGAATTGCCGAAGTATGACACGGGCACCTACACGTTCATCGCGGATTATCTTCCCTACATTTCAGGCGACGGCATGGAGCACAGAAATTCCACAACGATCAGCAGTACCCTTCCCCTCAAAACACATGCGCTCGATCACCTGGGAACGCTTGCCCATGAATTTTTTCATTGCTGGAACATCGAACGCATCAGGCCGAAGTCGCTGGAACCGTTTAATTTCGAAGAAGCCAATATGTCCGGCGAGCTTTGGTTCGGCGAAGGCGTGACCAATTATTATGATAACCTCGTCATGCACCGGGCACAAATTACCAGCATCGACAGATTTGCGCGAAGTATTTCCGGGACGGTGAATGCCGTTATGAATTCACCCGGACGAAAGTTTTTCTCAGCCGCTGAGATGAGCATACAGGCTCCTTTTGTCGACGGGGTATCGTTTAGGGATCAGCAAAACAAAGACAACACATTTATTTCCTATTACACCTACGGCGCGGCAATCGGGCTTGCACTGGATCTGACACTGCGGGAGAAATTTTCAGGAGTAACTCTTGACAGTTATATGAGAAAAGTGTGGGAAATCCACGGTAAGACCGAACGACCATATACAAACGCCGATTTACGGAATATCCTCGGCTTTATTACCAACGATCAGAAATTTGCCGACTCATTTTTCAATAACTTTGTTGAAGGGCACGACATTCCGGATTACGATAAACTCTTAGCGCAGGCCGGATTCCTGATACGAAAAGCAAATGAGAAAAAGTCCTGGCTCGGTAATGCGTTCATCCGTTACGATGATGGGAAAGCTGTCATCTCGGCACCAACACTTATTAATACGCCGTGGTATACATCCGGACTCGACCGTAAGGATCGTATTTTCAAGATTGATGGAACACCACTCACGAGCTCAAAAGATTTAGACTCGATTATTGCCCGGCATAAACCGGGAGATTCGGTTCCGATTGAGTTTGAACAACGCGGCACAACAAGAACCGCGACAATAACATTTGAAGAAGATCCGCGGATTGAAGTCGTGGCTTATGAACAAGCACAATTCCCAGTGACAGATACAATACAGCAATTCAGGAACAGCTGGCTTGGCAAACGGGCAACCGCTTCATTGCCTTCATTGACAAAGATATGCCCAACCTGTAAACGGCGATATCCGTTTCAGAATGAATTTTGCCAGTTTGATGGAGCTGGGTTGGGGTTGACAGCGGATTAAAGGATAAAATGGATAATACTGATTACATAGACTGATAAAAAGCAATGCCTTATTTGCCGAGTTGAGATAGAAGAATTTTACCACTAATTGCGTCAACTAAAACAAGAAAATCTCCACCTACTCCAAAGGGTTCTGAAATTCCAGCAATTCCCCAATAATATATAGCCCAAATCTTTTTTCCATCCAATGTTTTCGAAAACTCTGGTTTAAACGCCAATTTCATATCCATTGGTTGAACTCTTATGCTATCCCAACTAGTAGGATTTTCATTCACATACATATTCCTTCCCCATGTCCCATATTGCAGCCTTTCAGCTTCTTTCTTTGAAATCTTGATGGCTTGGGTTTGATCTATTTCCAACATTGTTTCAAATTCTTTATCTTTCATCGTTGTATCTTCTTTAACCCCAGAACGGTCAATAACAGTCTCTTGATTTTTCACCTGATGCCCGGGAGTTTGAGTCGAAACAGAACATGAGGATAAAAAAAGGAAGGTAACCATAAGAAGTTTTTTTTTGATGAACAACGTGCGTACATTTTGGACTGAAAAGTCAATCATACCGATCCAACTTAAATTTTTCTCCGAGATATAATCTGCGCGCCTCGGGATCATTGGCAAGTTCTTCCGCGCTTCCGGCTTTGATAATCTTTCCTTCAAACAATAAATACGATCGGTCGGTAATAGAAAGCGTTTCGTGAACGTTATGGTCGGTAACCAGCACACCGATACCGCGGTTTTTCAGATCATGAACAATACGCATAATATCTTCCACAGCAATAGGATCAATTCCCGCAAAAGGTTCGTCAAGAAGGATAAACTTCGGATTTGTCGCCAGAGCCCTCGCTATTTCCGTTCTTCGTCTTTCTCCGCCGGAAAGCATATACCCTTTGCTTTTGGCAATGTGGGTAATGCCGAAGTCTTCCATCAGTTGCTGGCAGCGCTGTTCACGTTCGCTCTTTGTCAGCTTCATGAATTCAAGAATGGCGAGGATGTTATCCTGCACTGTCATTTTCCGGAAAACGGATGCTTCCTGCGAAAGGTACCCGATGCCCATACGCGCGCGGCTGTACATCGGTTCCTTCGTCAGTTCAGCCTGGTCAAGAAATACTTTGCCAGAGCTCGGCTTGATCATCCCGACAATCATGTAAAACGTCGTGGTCTTCCCTGCACCATTCGGCCCGAGAAGTCCCACTACTTCACCCTGCTTCACTTCCACACTGACGTTATTCACCACAAGCCGTTTCTTATACGACTTGCAGAGATTATCAGAACGTAACGTCTTCAACTCCTGAAAATTATTTATCAAATGCTCTGACACAATTTTTTACTTTTGACTTTTTACTTTTGATTTGTCTTCTTCTTTCCAGTTAAACCCCTCGAGAGTATACTGTTCTTCCTTCCCTTTCACAAGCTTCTCCGGAAAATATTGTCCCTGAACACCGGAAAGCACTTTAATATTTTCGATTTTGCCTTCATCAAACGTCATCACAATCCGGTCACCGGTTGATTTATTCAATCCGTTCGGTTTCTGTTTGTCAAAAAGATAATAGAGACTCGTCGCGGTACGATCTACTTCCATCTGCACGGGCTTGCTTTCTTCAAAGTGCATCACAATTTCCTGCCCGGTCATCTGATTAAATCGTTTCGCGTATGACGAATCAGCACGCGAAATCGCGACCGCTCTGCCACGAATATACACTTTTTTCAGCTTTTGACGCTCTAATGTAACAAAAATGGAGTCCCCAGAAACCTGGTTCGCATCATTTGTGCCCGTAGAGTACCATACAAACGGCTGACGTCGAAGAATAATGGAATCCTGTTTCGTGAAGAACACCGCATGCCCCGCTTCCGCTGACATCTCGCTCCTGTAGATTCTGACACTGTCCGTGGCAATAAGCCGCGGAACGGAGTCCTGGTACATCTCCATCGTCTTGCTGAAAATCTGAAGAGTATCCGCTTTCCCGTCTGCGGAGGTATCTATCTGAACAACATGCGGGTTACCGGTCATGACACTGTAGCTCTTTGCCTTGTAATTCTCAAAATGATTTCCATACGTTGTCAGGTTATCTTCATCACCCAGAATAGTCACATGCCCGTCAGCGATCAGATACTGTTGATCACGGAAATACGTTAATTCATCGCATGTCAGCACGGCGCCTGTATCCTGCACGATAACTTTAGTGGTAAAATACGCTTTCTTCTCATTGATAAAGTACTTGCCGTACCCGGCATGGAGTGTCGTTACTTTCTCTTCGAGCATAACACGGTCGAATGCTTCGGCAGTCCTCGTATTCGCGTAGTACACGCCGCGTGAACCGACCATCCTCATGCTGTCATCACGAACCTCAACAACGCCCTCCATTTCCACTTTGTTTGATGTACGGTATTGTATCGCCCGCTGACAAGTGACGACAATGTTTCCCTGCGAAAACCTGACATTGCCGATAAGCTGTCGGGCCTGCTCACCGTTTATTTCAAGTCCGACCAGACTGTCGGCATGTTCAATAATTACATCTTTACCGGATTGCTGAGAATACACTACAGGCTGAAAACAACACACCGTCAAAAATATCAGAACCATGCGAATCGCGTTACTCATCCGACTTCGCACGTCCTGTTACTTTGAATATTGTATATCGCTTCAATGCCTGATCTGATTCGAGTCCATGACCCTGTATTTGCTCGGTAGGAGAAACGATTTCTACAAATGCCTGTGTGTGAACCTTTTGCGTCTTATTAATCCAATGGAGTTCCTCGGTCTTCAGCGTGGTACCGCTGTCGGAAACAACAACAACATTATCATGCGCTTCAAAATCTTTTGTAAGATCGTTCACTCTTCCCCGCTTAGCCGTGAGAACAGAAGTATGCCGTTCCTCCCTGTCGAAAAAATCGACCGTAACATTGGAGTCCAGTAATGTATATTTTTTTTCCGCGAACATGGAAATATGCCCTGCCCGCAGGATGGCGCTTACTTTTCCGGAATCGGTAAAGGTAATGACCGAGTTCCAGCTCTCTTGAGTCGGAACGTCATTGCCCAGATCTGATGATGAGACAGAAGGTTTGATTTTTTCTTCGCATGAGAAAAAGAAGAAAGCCAAAACAAAGATAATGATTTGAGATATCGGATGTAGGATACGCGCTGACCGCATTATTTATTGGTTCTCTCCGCCGAGGCCAGCTTTTACCAATTCATGAAGATGCAGCATTCCCACAGGCCGCTGTTGCGCATCCACGATAATAAGCTGTGTGATGTTATGCGCTTCCATTTCCTGCAAAGCAACCGCGGCAAGCGTATCCTGGCGGATGGTTTTGGGATGCTTGTTCATCATCATCTCGGCTGTGGTATGCGTGACATCCGTCGTTTTCTGAAGCAGGCGGCGCAGATCTCCATCGGTGATGATACCGACTAATGAACCATCATCATCAAGGACGCAGGTAGCACCGAGCCGTTTGGATGTCATTTCCAGGATCGCATCACGCACAGGGATATGCTTCTTCACTTTCGGCACTGCATCGCCGCTCACCATTAACTCCTCCACCTTGAGAAGGAGCCGTTTTCCAAGATTTCCCCCGGGATGATACATCGCGAATTCTTCTGCTGTGAAGTTCCGCATTGATAACAGCGCGATTGCGAGCGCGTCGCCATATGCCATCGTCGCGGTGGTCGAAGAGGTCGGGGCAAGGTCATGCGGACAAGCTTCTTCACGCACACTGACATCAAGCACAATATCGGATGATTGCGCAAGTTTCGATGCGGTCGCGCCGACCATCGCAATCACCGGAACACCGATACGCCGAAGCATCGGCATTAATCCCAGTAACTCGCCGGTATCACCGCTTTTGGAAATACAGATAACAACATCTTCCTTGCGCACCATGCCCAGATCACCGTGAACCGCATCGGAAGGATGAAGAAACAGGGCCGGTGTACCGGTGGAGTTGAGCGTGGCAACAATTTTTCTCGCGATAATGCCCGATTTTCCCATCCCCGTAACCACAACGCGCCCCTTACATTCAAACATGGTTTCAACAGCGCGCGCAAACGATACGTCGATCCGCTGTTCCAGCGCGGCAACTGCCTCGGCTTCGATGCGGATGGTGGCCTTTCCGTTTTCAATACTTTCTCGGTGCGTCATTTCTGCCTGCTTCCTGAAAATACTTTCTTAATCAGCATGCCGATGCCTTTATTCATTCCTTTATCCGCTGTCACTGTTCCTCCGATGTGAATTTTCGTTTTCAATTTGTTGTACGTGAAAAACGCGTATGTGAGATCGGCATCGGAATATGACGTCAGCTCGGTAAATAACCGCTTATGGTCAAGCGCAATTTTCGGATCACGGATATTTTTATGAAGCATGAGCTCATTGTAAAAATTCGTAACGGGAACCAGCCTGTTGACACGGCTGGCTTCATCATATACCCAAAGCCGTTTATCATTCACACAGACAGCAAGGACAAAGCGCTCGTTTTCGGAAGCATGCATTGACACTTCACGGACATTTTTTTGACATTGCGGACAGGCATCGCCGGGATTCCAGTATGAATATGTCCACCGCCGGGACTCCTCAAACTCATCCGGAATCTTTTCCGACCTGTGGTTAACAATTTCTACCGAGATTTGATTTTCAAATGGTTCACGAAACGTAACAGATATAGTCCCGAAATTCGTTTCGATAGCACCGTATGCGAAAACAGAAGGAAGCGGCGCGCTGAAATCAGGCTGAGCACCGGCCATTCCAAGAATGATCTCGCCCTCTCCGCGCCTGCCTTCACCTATCACGTGCATGGCCGCCACCAAATCGCGGTACACTCTGTACCCCTCACGATCAGGCGGAAGAATCCATGCAAGCCATTCTTTCTCACGGGCAGATAATGATCGGGGATAATCCATTTCACTATTTCCTGAGTGATTGCTTTGCTGCATGGATAAGGTCAAGCAGTTCGCGAACTGAACCGCGGCCCCCCTTATGGCGGGTAATAATATCAACTTTTTCGTACACAGACTGCACAGCTGATCTTGGCGCGGCACTGACACCTGAAGCATGAAGCATAGGTAAATCCGGCTCATCATCGCCAATCGCACATATTTCCAGCTGTTTGAGTTTATACTTCACTGCAAGTTTGCGCAGAACCTGTTTTTTATCACCAACATTCTGATAGACTTCCTTGATGCCGAGTTCTTTTGCGCGTTTTGTAACAGCCGAGGATTTCCTGCCCGAAATAATTGCAAGAATCAAACCTGATGTAACTGCGCGGTACATTCCGTATCCATCGTGAGCATCAAAATTTTTATACTCTTTTCCCTGTTCATCGTAGATAATCTTCCCATCGGTGAGTACGCCATCCACATCCATCGCGACGAGGCGGATGCGTTTGAGTTTATTGAGGAGAGCAACGGAAATATGTCGGTCAGATGACAAACTGTTCCTTCACAATTGTATCGAGGGCAACAACTTGTTTAATAAGATCATCGAGCAGTTCTAATTTTAACTGACTGGCGGCATCGCTTTTTGCGCGGCGAGGGTCAGGATGCGTTTCAATGAAAAGTCCGTCGATTCCGACAGCCGCGCCGGCGCGCGCAATCGGGAAAATATATTCCGGCTGTCCGCCCGTGGTGTTCTTTTCACCGCCCGGTAACTGAACAGAATGTGTCGCGTCAAGTATAACCGGGTATCCGAGTCCGCGCATAATCGGCAGCGAGCGCATATCAACGACAAGATTATGGTAACCGAATGTAGCGCCGCGTTCGGTCAGCATCACCTTTTTATTGCCGGTCTTTTCTACCTTTTGAGCCTGATGTTTCATGTCTGCCGGGGCCATGAACTGCCCTTTTTTGATATTCACGACTTTGCCTGTCTCTCCGGCAGCATAGAGCAATTCTGTTTGGCGGCAAAGGAACGCCGGGATTTGCAACACATCGGCAACCTCGGCTGCTACTTCTGCTTCCCGCTCTGAATGTATATCCGTCAGTATGGGAACGCGGAATTCTTTTTTGACAAGGGAAAGAATGGAAAGCGCTTCATCCATTCCGATACCGGTAAATGATCCGCCGCTGGTACGGTTAGCTTTTTTGTAGGATGCTTTAAAGATGCAGGAGATGCCGTAATGTTTTGAAACTTTTACAACGCGTTCCGCCGTGCGAAAAATCATGTCACGTCCCTCAACGATACAGGGCCCGGCAATGAGGACAACGGGGTTTCCGCCTCCAATGGTAAATTTTCCGATATTCATTGCGTGATTTTTTGATGCTTTCGTCATTTTGATTGATAAAAGTACAAAAAAATGACGTGAGGCGCAAAGAATATAGTTAAAAACAAAAACCCCCGAGCCGTACACGACTCAGGGGTTTAAAATGACTAATGATTACTTACTAATAACCGATTACTATTTAATAAACATCATCTTATTTACCGCCGAAAACTCCGCCGCTGTGAGCCTGTAGTAATAAATCCCTGATGCAAAGCGCGAAGCATCGAATTTCACTTCGTGCTTGCCGGCCTGATACAGCTCATTGTTCAGCAGTTCCGCAATCTTTTCGCCAAGAATATTATAGACAACAAGACTGACATTCGCTTGCGCCGGTACATCAAAGACAATCTTTGTCGTCGGGTTAAACGGATTCGGATAATTCCCGCGGAGTGCAAAGACAGTCGGCAACGGTTCAATACCTCCTACACCGGTACTGAAGTCGATGTCTCCCGCCAGCACAGGCAGTAACTGATAGCCTGCTGCAGGATTCGCACTGCTAAACTGGCCAAGGACTCCTCTGAAGACAGCTGGAGTACCAAGTATCGGCAACCCATCTAAATTGGTATCGCCTGCATTGGATAATCTCAATGTTGTTGCGTTCGAAAGATCAGACGGGTCGGAAATCTGATATGTCTTTGCCGCAACAAAATTCACGTCACCGCCGCTCACAACAGAAAGATCATTAATTAAAATGAGCTCGCTTTCATATTGCTCTCCGCCGTTCGTAATATCCAGCAATGTCACAACCTGATAGGCCGGCAACGGATTATTGCGGGAGATTCTCTGGAATGAGAGAAGATCAGCCGCATTGATTTGCTTCAACCCGTTAAATTCAGAAGTCCTGCCGGTAATCCTTACCAGATCGCCCTCAGCTAAACCGCCGCTTGTCAGTGAGTCAAAATATGCACCGACTGTTTGACGAATGGAAAGCCCTGCGGTTGAATCCTGTATGCGCGAGAACGCGCCCAGCGAACGGGTCAGGATACCCTGAATGGTTACCTGCGATGCATTCGGAAGCGCGCGCGCGTCGGCGATGGTGATAATGCTGATTGCATTGCCACTGACAACAACCGTATCGGGAGATGTTGCGCCATTGTGTGTGAAAATAATACTACCGCTCTTGCTTCCTCCTGTCGTCGGGGCGAATGTTATTACAAACTGACCGCTGGAACTGCCGCCGATTGTGGCGCTGGTAGGATTCACACTGAACTCACCGCTCGTCGATGTGACGGAAGTAATCGTTAATGTCACACCGCCGCTGTTCGTCACTGTTACCGTGTCTTCCGCCACTTCAGACACAAGCAAATCACCAAAGTTAATGGAAGAAGGATTGACTGAAAATCCAACATCAACTCCGATTCCTGTTACTGTCACAGTATCAGGTGATGAAGCACCATCGTGGGTGAAAATGATAAATCCATTGATGATCCCCGGGCTCGATGGTGAAAATGAAACTGCAAACGGTTCGGTTGACAATGCGCCGACGGAACCGCTGGTTGGAGCAACACTGAAATCTGCATTGGTGGATGTTACCGATGAAACCGTAACCGGCGTACCGTCTCCGTTGCTTGCGTAGACTGTATCAGTAAATGTCGAGCCTACCAGCAAACTTCCAAAATCAACATTTGAGGGGGAGAGTGTAAACCCTGCAGGAATCCCGGTTCCGCTTACCGCCACATCCTGCGTAACAGCACCCGTGCTGGCGTTAGTAATATTCCCCGATGCCGGACCAGATGATACAGGAGTAAACCTGGCATAGATTGTCGTGGTAGAGACACTACCGCCGCTCTGTGTCAGCGTCACCGAAGATCCGAATCCCGAACCGGTAGTTGTCGATACTTCAAATCCGGCCGGTGCGTTTATGGAGATATCCGCCGTAAGATCCGCACCGGAAACTGTGTAAGTCTGCTCTGAAGACGATGTGCCGACAGCGGCCGTACCGAACGATAACGGTCCACCAATAACGGTAATAGTCGGAGTTGGCACCGCACCGGCGGTGACATTGATATCATCTATACCAATCCATTCATCATTCCCAATCGCATTGCTTGTGATAATTCTTACCTGAACCTCTGCCTGGTTATCCGCAGCTCCCGGGAGAAGAACACTCACCGGGGTGACAAGCGTGGCATCGCTGGGACCGTTTGATGCATCCGCAACGAACCCCGCCGGAAGATTCGTGAAATCACCCGTCGATCCGACACGATATTGTAATGCAACAGGCTGAATTGAATTATCGGTTGAACCGTCGATATCGCGAAGATTGTATGCAACATTGACGCCGAATTTTCCTGTGGTATTCAGATGTAACAAAATAAACGGCGCATCCGCTGTTCCCGAACCCTGTAATGCAACAACAGGGTCGCCAATACCATCAAACTCCGAGACACCGCCAGTTGTAAATGTATTCGGATTGGTTTGGTTTGCATTAACATCAATAACACTGTCGCCGGAAGCAACTATTGTTTGAGGATCAACTCCTGTAGCTGCAGTGAGATTATCCCCGCGATATCCTGCAATTCCAGGTACGCCAGACCAGTCATCACTTGTACTGATGAGTCCCGTATTAGTCCAATTCTGGGAAAAAGGAATTGTTTGTGGCGAGTTATCTGATGGCAGGAAAGTCCGCCCTGCTTTTTTTCCTTGATAACCAAAGGAAGTAAGCGTCATAATCAGAGATAATATAATTATGACAACAAACGTAAATAATGATTTCATACAAACGCCCCTATAGTTGTGAGAAGTTTTTTCAAGCCGGGAAATTTCCCGATTTATCTGATTGCATCAAATTTCACTGCAAAAGTATAAAAATTAGCGAGCATAGTCAAGTAAATCTTTAGGAAAATAGTCTTAACCTGTTTATTCTTGCAAATGGCCTTTGATTAGCTTATTATTGTTCAATTTCGATGACTGCCAACAGTTTAAAAGCATACGCAAAGATAAATATCGGCCTCCATCTTGTCAGGAGACGATTAGACGGATATCACGACATTGAAACGATATTTCATCGTGTTCAATTATATGATGAAATACTATTTGAGCCTGCGTCATCTATTGTACTTACTTGTTCCGACCCTGCCATCCCATCTGATGAAAGAAATCTTTGCATTAAAGCCGCGCTCTTATTAAAGCAGCACTTTGGCATAACTGCGGGTGTGCATATTAAACTGAAGAAACAAATTCCCATCGGCGCAGGACTCGGTGGAGGAAGCTCTGATGCGGCAACAACATTGCTGGGCCTGGCAGATTTCTGGAATCAACAGCTTTCAACTGTTGACCTCGCCTCAATAGCACTTCAACTCGGCTCTGATGTACCATACTTTCTTAACAGCGGGAGTGCGTACGCGCTAGGACGCGGAGAGCAATTGAAATATTTTTCACTTGATGTCCCCTATTGGATCGTTCTTGTCTATCCGGACATACATATTTCAACCGCATGGGCATACCAAAATTCTGTCCTCCAGCCAAACACTACAACCGGATCGCTTCGAAACACCGTGAGAGAGTTTATTTACGACGCAAAACGGTTTATGACATTGGTCCGCAATGATTTTGAACCGCTCGTGCTCAGAACATATCCGGAAGTAGCAGCGGTAAAACAAGCATTATACCTGCACGGTGCCGAGTTCGCACAAATGTCGGGAAGCGGGTCTGCTGTTTATGGTTTTTTTAGGAATAAAGCAGATGCAGACAAAGCCACGCTAACCTTTCGCCATTACACTGTTTCGATAACACCTCCGCACTTTCAGTTCTAAGTGATTGCTATTCCTATCACTTTTCTCTATATTTTTGAAAATGTTGTCCACTTTATAATACTATTCCGGCAAGTGTTTCTCCGATTCGTCGTTACATTCGCTTTTCTCTTTCTTTGCGTAAAGGTTCCGGCGCAGGTTCAATCTCAACAGCCCGACTCGACTGAAACCGTCATCTCCGATACAGTAAAATCTCCGTTGATTCCGATCCCTCTTGTTGGTTCCGTTGACAGGGAATTACCGGCGGCAAATGTTATTCATGACTCCGACTTGCAATTCTTCGACTACCGTTCATTAACCGATATTATCTCTACACTTCCGGGAACGTTTGTGAGAGATCTTGGCACTCCGGGGCTAAGCACAGGACTGACACTTAACGGTATAACACAAAACTCGATTGCGTTCCTCAGCGACGGCATTCTTTTGAATGAACCGATGACCGGCGTTTTTAATCTTGCCTTATATCCGACGGAACAAATTGAGCGGATAGAAATCATTCCAATGACGCGCGCGTTTTTGTACGCCAACAACAGCACCGGAGGTGCAATTAATCTTGTTTCAAAAAGCAAAAGAGCGATTCATCCGCAATCGAGAATACGGTACAGCGAATCGGCACATGGATACGGATTCATCGACGGCATGGTAAGTCAGGACATTATTCGCGGGCTTAATGTTACCGCAGGATTACAGCATACAACGTACGACGGACGTTTTCCAAACTCCGACTACGATGCCTGGAATGCACGCTTCAAATTGCGTTACAATATCAGCAACGCGGTAAATATCTTTGCGTCGGAAATGTACAACTCGACTCAACAGGGATTAAACGGCGGAATAAGCTCCGTTACACCAGACTCATTACGTTTCGAAGAGCGACAGGCAACTGTCAACAATACAGATTCTTACGAGAAGCTTACCCGCCACGACCTTCAACTCGGTGCTGCAGTGCGGCCTGATTTTGATTCGAACGGCGTGAATACATTAACATTGTATCTCTCCACAAATCTGCGGGAGTATCGTGACGAAGAGAACCGGCCGCTCTCCAACGGCATTTACGGCAAAGAGGATCATCGCTCACAATGGTATGGTGTACGGTTCATGCATGAGAGAACGATTGGCAAGCATTCATTGGATATCGGAGCTGAGGTGCAATCGAGGGCGGTGATTGCGAGCCCTTACACTGGACAACAACGGGAAACTCAAACAGGCATTTGGGGCCTTGCATCGATTCATCCCTCGGAAGCATTCACTTTGTCAGGATACTTGAGATATGATAACTATTTAGCACAAAATTTATTTTCATGGGGGACGGATATTACATATACCGTTGGGAACGAGTTAGAGTTTTTCGGAGGACATTCACAATCTTTCAGATATCCTTCGTTTGAAGAAATAATTTCCTTCGTTACACTTGAAACCTCATTTGGTTCTGTGAGAAAATCAGAACACTACAGTTTGACTGAATTAGGAATAAGATTTCTCAAATCTTCCTCCGCTATTTTTGAATTCACAGTCTTCCAACGAACTAATCAAGAACTTTATGGATTTGGAGGTTTTCTTGCTTCCTTGCAAAACATTACAAAGCAAACTCTCTACGGAGTTAATGGGAAAGTAAACGTTAGATACGGATGGCTTACAACAGAGTCAAACATCCAATATCTAAGTTTTAACCCACACGTCATCAATGAGATATTGTTTCAATTTCTTCCAAAATGGAATATTAGTGGTGGTGTTTATTTTCGTGATAAACTTATCAACAGCCATCTTGAACTCAAAACAGGTTTCCGTTGGAAGTACTTCACTGGGTATAAAGGTGAACAATTTGATGGCCAATCTCTCCTTTACTTTCAAGGTGAACATATCGGCGATGCCGCAATTCTCGACTACATCCTCATCGCCCACCTCGGCGACGCGTACATCCATTTCATCTGGGAAAATCTCCTCAACCGTAAATACATCACCACCGATTTCTACCCGATGCCCGACAGGGCGATTCGGTTTGGGGTAAGCTGGGATTTTTTGGATTAGGATCAAGTAAAAAGTCAAAAGGAAAAAGTAAAAAGATTTGTTTCAGGTAGTAAGCTTCATGTTTCAGGATTTAGAATTTTTTTTGAGACTCAAGTGTCGATATTTAATAATTTTTACTCATTATCATCGCAAGGGTATTATGAATCGGTCACTATATTGTACCTTCATAGTTGTATTATTCAGTCTCCTGCTCTGTTCTGTACCGGGAGTTGCGCAGGAAGATTCTAAAAACAAAGCGCTTGAAGCGTCTTTTGACGTTTCCTTAAATCCCGACTCCCTCCGCTCCTGGATGAAAATATTGTCGGCACATCCGCATCATACCGGGTCTGCATACGGAAAGCAGAACGCCGAATTTATCGCGTCACGGTTCAAGTCGTGGGGATACGACACAAAGATAGAGGAATTCTATGTCCTTTTTCCCACTCCCAAGTCACGGTTGCTGGAAATGACAAGCCCGACACCGTTCACCGCCAAGCTTGCCGAACCCGCACTGAAAGAAGACGGAACATCGGGGCAATCGGATGAACAGCTTCCGACATACAACGCGTACTCCATAGACGGCGATGTCACCGGACAATTAGTCTATGTCAATTATGGTGTTCCAAAGGATTACGAAGAGCTCGAACGTCGCGGCATTGATGTGAAAGGAAAAATCGTGATCGCCCGCTACGGCGGTTCGTGGCGCGGGATTAAACCGAAAGTCGCCGCTGAACATGGCGCCGTGGGCTGTATTATTTATTCTGATCCGCGGGACGACGGATATTTTCAGGGTGACGTCTACCCGAAAGGCGCGTACCGCAACGAGTGGGGTGCGCAGCGCGGCTCTGTGGCCGATATGCCGGTACACTCAGGCGACCCCCTTACGCCGTTTATCGGCGCAACAAAAGACGCGAAACGGATTCCAATTAAAGAAGCGGAAACCCTGACAAAAATTCCCGTCCTGCCGATTTCCTACAGCGACGCTCTTCCTCTGTTAAAAGCAATAGAAGGCCCTGTCGTACCGGACGACTGGAAGGGCGCACTGCCAATGACGTATCATTTCGGTCCCGGCCCAGCTACCGTTCATTTAAAAGTGGAATTCAACTGGGGCATCAAACCTGTATACGACGTCATCGCGCAGGTCAAAGGAAGCGAGTATCCCGATCAATGGATTATCCGCGGCAACCATCACGATGCGTGGGTCAACGGCGCGGATGACCCGATCAGCGGACAGGTCGCGATGATGGAAGAAGCACGCGGGCTTGGTCAGCTCATCAAAAACGGATGGAAACCAAAACGCACAATTATCTATGCCGCATGGGATGGCGAAGAGCAGGGTCTCCTCGGCTCTACCGAATGGGTGGAAACGCATGCGGACGCTCTGAAGCAAAAGGCCGTCATCTATATTAATTCCGATTCGAATGGCCGAGGGTTTTTCTATGCCGGCGGATCGCATACTCTGGAAAAATTTGTCAATACGGTTGCCAGGGATGTTACCGATCCACAGACCGGCGTCACGGTTGAGAAACGGTCACGCGCTTCAAACTTAACGTTCGGTTCGCCTGAAGAACGACAAGAAGCAAAAGACAGGAGTGACCTGCGGATTTATCCCATGGGCTCTGGATCCGATTATACGCCTTTCCTGCAGCATCTCGGCATTGCCTCGCTGAACATTGGTTACGGCGGTGAAGATGGCGGCGGTTCGTACCACTCGATTTATGACTCCTTTGATCATTACACCAGATTCGGAGATCCAAAATTTGAATACGGCGTAACGCTCGCAAAAACCGGTGGCCGAATAGTGATGCGACTGGCCGACGCCAATTTGCTTCCTTTTGAGTTCACGAACTTTACGGAAACTGTCGGGAAGTTTGTAAAAGAGGTCGTAAAACTTTCCGATGACATGCGTGAAGAAACAGAAATAACTAACAAGTTAATTACTGAAAATTCTTTCAAGCTTGCCGCAGATCCGAAAGAAACATACATTATACCGGCGGTGAAAGAACCGGTTCCGTTTCTGAACTTCGCACCGCTGCAGAATTCTCTTGCAACGCTTCGGCAAGCCGCAAAGGAGTATGAGAATGCCGTCACGCAGATGAACACATCCGGGAAAACGCTTTCCTCCTCATCCAAAAAGTCGCTTGACGAAATCCTGTACCGCACGGAACGCGCGCTGACAGTCGAGAAAGGCCTTCCGCGCCGTCCCTGGTTTATTCATCATATTTATGCACCAGGATTTTACACGGGCTATGGCGTCAAAACATTACCAGGTATACGGGAGGCGATTGAACAACGGAACTGGAATGAAGCTGAAGATCAGATTAAAATTACTGCCGGTGTGATTGAGAGGTTTACGAAAGAGATAGGAAAAGCAACAGAGATTGTGAACAAGGCGAATTAAGATGTAAGATGATGAGATTTTGAGTATGTGAGATTATGAGTATTTGAGATGGGTAACAGAGCGTAAACTAAAAATGTAATTTGTGAAGAAATACACACTAAAAAAACCTACAGGCGACCTTCAGATAGTTCACCCGCAGCGGTTTAAGGTTGATTACAAAAATGAACTGAACCCGGCACAGTATCAGGCGGCAACATCTGTCAACGGCCCTCACCTCATTATTGCCGGAGCGGGCACGGGAAAAACCCGCACCATTGTTTACCGAGTATCATATCTCGTTGAACTGGGCGTAAAACCAGAGCATATTTTGCTGCTGACGTTCACCAGAAAAGCCGCGCAGGAAATGCTTCGCCGCGCCGCCATCCTGCTCGATCACCGCTGCGAAAAAGTTTCCGGCGGCACATTTCACTCGTTTGCCAACGCGGAACTACGCAAGCATGCAGCGCTTCTCGGATACGAAACAAGTTTTACAATTCTTGATCAGGGTGATGCTGAAGATGTCATTAACCTCATCCGCACAAGGTTAAAGCTCGACACAAAAGAGCGACGTTTTCCCAAGAAAGAAACATTATATGACCTTTACAGCAGATCGATCGATACGGTAACGCCTTTGGCGTATATTCTTGCCGTAGATTACCCGCACTACGCAGACCTGGAAGAAGATATCAGAAAAGTACATATTGCATACCAGGACTATAAGCACGCGCACAATCTAATGGATTACGATGACCTGCTGGTAAATCTTCTGAAACTCATCATGGAACACGAGCCGGTACGTGATACGCTTGCCGCACGGTACAAATATATTATGGTCGACGAATACCAGGATACCAACAAGATTCAGGCAGGCATCGTGAAACTTCTCGCCGCAAAGCACCGCAATCTTATGGTTGTCGGCGATGATGCGCAGTCGATTTATTCATTCCGCGGCGCTACAATACGGAATATTCTCGAGTTTGAAGAAGAGTTTCAGGATTGCAACGTTATTAAGCTGGAAGAAAATTACCGTAGCACACAGGCAATTCTTAATGTCGCAAATGAAATTTTACGGAGAGCACTCGACTAATAAGAAATGGATGTGATTAATATTCCTTACAACAATCATCAGATCGGAAGTGTCATGACAAAAACTTTTATTACTGCGATCTCTCTTATCACGCTTGCACTGTTGTTTGCCGGCTGTCCGGCGACAAAAGAAACGGCCAAAGAAGAAGCTCCTCCCCCACCGCCAACTCTTGAGAAGAAACCTGTTGCGGCTGACCTTACGCTTACTGTCGCCAGCATCAACTTGTCTTCTGTTGCAAAACGGATTGAGAAGAAAGACATTGAAAATCTCGCGGCAATCTTAAAAAAGGAAAAAGCGGATATTGTTACCGTACAGGGAATCAGCCGGTATCCCGGACTTTCGACCCGCATCGATGTAGTTGACGAAATCGCAAAAGCAATGGAGATGCGAAGTGCCTTCGGAGAATCAATGACACTTTCCGGAAGACAGACCGGGAACGCAGTATTCAGTGCGTATCCGATACGATCGAATGATAACCTGCACTACCAGGGAATCAGCTCAGTAAATTCTGAATCCGCTCTTCAAGTCGTCATCGATGGCGGGTCGCGGGATATTGTTGTTGTCAGCACATTGCTTCCGGAACAAGCGTCTGCGAATGATATCTCGAAGTGCGTATCATCTCTTACCTCCATACCCCGCGCATATGATGGCAATCCGGTTATTATTACCGGCAATACCCCCCCGCCAAAATCCGAAGTATTTAAGACAGAACAAGTATCGCGCAACGGCACACATCGCATCTGGTACACTGCCGAAGGATTAAAACCTGCTTCGACAACCTCGACAGAAAGCGAACTTGGAACTATCATGCTGACACAGTTTGGCGTATACCGCAAATAACAACAGTGACAACCCGGCACAAATACTCCAAAGAACTCTACACGAACAAGAAGGAAGGCTCGCTTCCCCAGCTGATCATCGCGGAGAACGAGAATATGCAATCGAAGTTTGTTGTTCAGAAAGTACTGGAGCTTCGCGAGCAGGGAATCGCGCTGAACGATATTGCCATTCTCTTCCGTTCATCGTTTCTTTCATTTGATCTTGAAATTGAGCTCACCAAGGCAAACGTCCCGTTTGTGAAATTCGGCGGCTTCAAGTTTATTGAAACCGCGCATGTAAAAGATATGATTGCCTACCTTCGCGTTCTCGATAATCCGAAGGATGTTATTGCGTGGAATAGAATTCTTCTGCTTATCGACGGCATAGGTCCGCGATCAGCGGAAAAAATTATCGATGATATCCTGCAAAAGCGCGCCGCCGAATCAGTCGTAGCATCGTTTTGGGAAACATACAATTCCCACCCTGCATCCGTGAAAGAATTGTTCGGATTGCTGAAATCCATCGCATCAAACCGGTATTCTCCATCAGACAAAGTTTCACGGGTCATTACGTACTACCACCCAATGTTCAAACATCGTTATGATGATCATACTAAAAGGAAAAAAGACCTGGAAATGTTCGAGCAGATTGCCTCGCGGTACACCGACATCGGTTCATTGTTAAGTGATATCGCACTCGAGCCGCCAAACGAAAGTGTTACAGACATTACTTCACCCGGAAAGAACGATGAATACCTCGTGCTCTCTACAATTCACAGCGCGAAGGGATTGGAATGGAATAGCGTGTTCGTACTCTACGCGTTGGATGGCAGATTCCCAACACTACACGCGGCGGAAAGTGTTGAGGAAATGGAAGAAGAACGCCGGCTGATGTACGTTGCATGCACGCGCGCGAAAGAAAATCTGTTTATCACTTACCCGATTAATGTGTACGACAGAGAAACCGGAGTTATCTTAACCAAGCCGTCACGGTTTCTGGAGGGTCTCAACGATAAATTACTGGAGCCGTGGGTGATTGACCAGGAATAATTTTTCTGCAAGAACAAACCGCCGGTATATCACGTTTGCCAACCAGATTCCATTCATCAGAAATATATTCAATAGCAGGTACAAGTATAATTGATTAAACAACGAGCAAATTGTAAGCAAAGCAAATTCAGTCCCGAAGCCCAGCAAACCCGAAATTCTAAGCCCCACCCTATCCCCGTACCACTCCCGCTGATTTTCATCTTTCACCTTATCTCCTTTACACCAACGGTCAATGGTAAACATCATTTTATCCTGCCACGTGTAGAGAAGGTTGAATACCACCTGCAGTCGTAACGCAACCTGGTCACCTTTTCTGTCTTCTTCTGTCACTTCTTCGATAATCCGGTTCAGTTTGTATTTCTCTTCCAAATGCAGAAACGATGCCTGGTAAAACACGTGATGAGAAACTCTCAGCGTGATACCAAAAAAGGAAAGAACCCCCATCAGTATTGTTTGATTTCCCGGATGAGACTGATAGACAACATACGTGACCGCCCCAAACAGCACAATATCCACAGCAAAATCTCCGATGGAATCAAGGAATCTCCCCCTTCTGGAATATTGCTGCTTCGCGCGGGCAAGCTGACCATCTGCATCATCGAAAATATCTTTTGCAGTGACCAGCAATCCTGCGACCGCAATTGCAACAGGTGAACCAATCAAGTATGTTGCCGCGGCGGCAAACCCCAAAAGTATTGCAATTACTGTAACTCCGTTTGGAGTAACCGGAGTCGGGTACAACAACCAGACGACGACAGCCGCAGCCGGACGCAGCAAATAAATATTAATCAATTCGTCTGCGTAATATGCATTGGATTTTAACGACTGTTTGAAAAACACTACCGGGCTCGACCTCTGCATTTTCACCGCTCTTCCTTTGAAACCATTCTGCGATGAATTGCACGCTGAATACCATAAGCAACCGCGAGAAGCAGATTTCCGGGAATCAGCACTATCCACAAAAAAATATCTATTCTACCGGCAAACGCAGACAGAATAAGAATCGTCCTGTTTGTGGTAGGCCCGAGAAAACTCCAACACCGGATCATAGCTTTGTTATGTGCGCTGTATACATCACCGGAAAAGTTCTTTGACAAATCAGAAGTATCAATATTTCCCTGGACAGTAAGATAGCGGAGATATATGTTCAGGGTGTAATAACGGATTCCTTTGTTATTTGCAGATTCCATCTCTTTCACGCGAGAGGACATTGTATCGAACTCCCGGGGCGTAAAGTTTTTCTCACCGCGGATAATTGAAATATATTCATTCTGGTAATGATCGAATACGATCGCATGCACGGCACTGCTGATTCCGGCTAGAATGACAAGCAGCCAATGAGATTCACCAGTAACCGTGAGTCCAATTCCTATGCCGAGGAATATCGCGATACTTGAAACATAATCCGCAATGCCGTCAACAAGCCTGCCAAGCGGTGTTCCGCTTTTCTGCAGTCGGGCAAGTTGGCCGTCTGCGCAATCGAAGATATTGGCAACCATATACCAAAACGCTCCCCATAACAAGGCGGATCCGATTCCGATGGAAAAATGCCAGGCAGCCACGAGCCCGCATACCATTGAAAGAACCGTTACCTGATTCGGCGTTACCGGCAACCGGTAAATTGTTTTGACAAGAACGAACGCGAGAGGGCGGTAGAAGAAAAGATCAAAGATTTCTTCCGCGTCGGGCATTTTCAGCGAGCGCCGGTATTCTTCAATCATGGTCACCGGTCATAACTGATGTGATATGATTGATGATAACGAGAGCATCATCAATCGGATATGTTGAAAAGGGATAAGAAAACTGATCGGAAATCTTCGTGGTCAACCGTATTGCGGCACTTCTGACATCGGAGGGAAAGCTTTGATCCTGTGAAACATGTTGAAGCTGACGGAGTGCATCGGCTTCCCATCTAGGATGAGGATATTTTGTAAGATACCACGTTATTGCATGTCCGCATGCCCTCCGCGCACAGACCCGTGCTTTACCATCATTGCCCACCCCGGAAGCGGAACGCGCCGTTGCAAGCTCTTTTTCTATTTGTTCATGGTAATATGTTGCTGATGGCATGTTTCGCCCTCCGGTACCGGCACTCAGAGAAATTGCACCGATACAACAGAAACATCATCAGTAAATGATGAGGATGCAGAAAACTTTTGCAGTTCTTCAATAAGTAACGAGCAAACTTTTTCAGGATGTTCGGCATGTGATCCGGCAAATTGCAGTAGTCGCTCACTTCCGAATTGTTCACCTTTCGAGTTGGCAGTTTCAAGCGCACCGTCCGTATAGAGAAGCAACCCATCTCCGCGCATGAAGGGTAACTGACCGGTGGTAAATATAACATTCTTTTTTAATCCTAATGCGAGATTGACAGTCCTGAGCGGTGTTACAACACCTGAGCTGCGAGAATAATGGAACACCGGAGGGTGTCCTGCAGTCGCATACATTATAGTTTGCGAAGATTTATCCAAAACTATGTAAGCAAACGTGACAAATGTTTTCTCATCTGACAGTTGCCCGATCGTTTCATTGAGATTATTCAAAACATTCAGCGGGGCGTCATCATGCTGTATTTGAGAACGGAGCGCGCTTTTAGTCATTGCAGATAAAATTCCCGAACCGACACCATGCCCGGTAACATCAGCGATAGCAATGGCAATTTTACCTTCCGATAACTGTATGATATCGAAGAAATCGCCGCCCACTTCGGTTGCCGGTACCGCAATTCCCGCAACGGAACACCAAGAAGTAGTTGTTGCAGTACGGGGCAATAATGATTGCTGAATATCCTGCGCGATTTTTACTTCTGTTTCAAGCCGTGCGCGCTTTTTTACTTCCCCCCTCACCACCTGTATAAACATGGCATACCCGCTTGCCAGCAACACAATGGCGATAGTACCGAGAATCCCGCGCTGTTCATAAATGGCATCAAGATCGTTCGGCTCTATCAAGAGAGATTCAACTGGTTTTTCTCTTTTCTCCTGAACACCAACGCTATTGCCGAGCCGGACACGAAAGCCCTCGTCGCTAAAAACAAAACTCAGGCCGCCGGAATTTAACCCGATCATTCCGGTCCAAAAGAAAACAATAAGGACCGTCACCCACCACCGTTTCCTGCCGAACAAGACTATACTTCCCGCCAATCCACCGCAACATACTATCTGAATAAGAACAAAACTCCAGGGTACAAGCCTGATTTCCGATTCCATCAGAATCAGGAGCGGTCCCAAAACACTGAACATCAGAAACACCGCAAACGCCAGCCGGCCAATGGCCGATACCGGCATTTCTTTCCACACATCAAATGCTTTGGACTTACGTGTCATTACGTCCTTGTACCGGTAATGTACCAATGCTTCGTCACATCCATCCAGAAAAACAATCCGCGCCACTTCCCGAATGAATCGTAATGGCGTTCGATAGTTTTATCGCTGACTTTTCTGCCGTTCTTGTGTATTTCGGAAAACTTCTTCCTGCACCAGCTGTCGATACCGAGATAGTCATACCGCCCCAGAAGTTTCAACAGATTTCCGGCCGCATATGGCCCGATACCCTTGACCGACCGTACCTCGGCGAAAAGCTCCACGGTCGGCGTTGTGCAGTCCCGCCACGATTCCATGTCGATTTCATTTTTAATAACCCTGCGGGAAAGTTCAAGAAGATAGGGTGAACGATAACCGGCGCGGATTTCTTTCCTCATAAATTTTTCACTGGAATCCGCAATCGCATCAGGTGAAGGAAACGCATAACCTACACCATCTATTTTTGTTCCAAGTTTTTCGCAAAGATTATTGACCATAATTTCTGTTAACGCCCAACTGCAGTTTGTCGTACACATCATTTTCACCGCATCCTCAAACATCGTCGGTGCGCGAAGCATCCTTCCGGCGCCGTGTTGTAATATCCAACGGTATTGTTGCATTGACTTTGCATGGCGATAAAACTCCGAATAGTCTTCTTCTATCCTTAAACAGGACTGAACAATACTTGTAAGCTCTTTCTTTTCGCCAGCACTGAGTGGTTTTGGAAAAGTGTACCGGACTTCCAACGACGAAGCATCGGGCTGATACACTTCAACCGGAATTATTTTTTCCGATGAGAGCGCTACAAACTGTTTCAGGGATCGCGTTTCTTTATTTGCGACAAAGGGAGGAAGTGCGCTCCATCCGTGACTGTGTATCGTACTCCACAGATTAAATCCGGAAGGAACGGGAATTGTGAGTTTCATACCTCTTCCCGCTCGCCAGCCATGCGCGCGACAAGTTTTCTGTTGGTTGGATATGTTTCAATTGCTTTCATAACGGCAAGCATTGCCTCTTTCGGCTTCATGCGATTCAGAGAACGGCGGAATGCCTGATACCGGGGGGTTTCGCTTTTGAAAAGGAGTTCTTCTCTTCGTGTTCCGGATTCAAGAACATTAATCGCCGGATAAATTCTGTCATTCGAAAGATCGCGGTCAAGCACAAGCTCCATATTGCCCGTGCCTTTGAATTCCTGGAAGATCAGTTCATCCATACGCGAGTTGGTCTCGATAAGCGCTGTTGCGATAATGGTAAGTGTTCCCCCGCCTTCAAGCGCGCGAGCCGCGCCGAAAATGCGTTTAGGAATTTCAAGCGCGCGGATATCCACACCACCCGACATTGTTCTGCCACTGCTTTTCTGGACCGCATTGAATGCCCTTCCCATTCTTGTAATCGAATCAAGCAGAAGGACAACATCTTTTCCCGCCTCGACTTTCCGTTTTGCATATTCAAGAACGAGCCAGGCAACGCGGACATGACTCTCTCTGTCGCTGTCATTGGAGCTTGCGAACACCTCGCCGTTAATGGTACGCGACATATCCGTTACTTCTTCGGGGCGTTCATCGACAAGCAGGACAATGAGATCAATTTCCGGATGATTGGCGCTGATGCCTTTCGCGAACTGCTGCATCAGTATTGTCTTACCGGATTTCGGCGGCGCAACAATGAGAGCGCGCTGCCCCTTACCAACCGGGCACAGCAAATCGACAACACGCATGGAAACATCGTCAGGCGATGTTGTAAGTTTAATTCGCTCAGTCGGGTCAATCGCTATACGGCGGGAGAACTCCTGAAGACCGTTCCATTTGTCAATCTCGAATCCATTGACTGTCCGTATCTCGGAAACATGTTGAATTGTACGCAATCCCGGTTTATGTGCCGGTTCGATACAGCATCCTTCCCTCAAATTATATTGACGAATGATATGAGGCGATACCTGAATATCACCGGAAAGTTTTTCAAGCTCTTGGGAAAGTGAACGTAAATAACCGCCACGCTTAAAATCGTATTCTAATAACCTTGCGTTTGAATGATTCTTCATCGATACTTCAGCTAAATACTTAATAATAGGGGATATTCAAGCAGGAAAACCTTGAATCGGCGAAAGAACTGTGCCAATATGCAATTGAAATAATTGGGGTGTGTTAATATAGTGAGAAAACAGAGGAAATACAACGTAAGCTTTACTGTAGTACTGTCCTATTTTGACTTAGAGCACCCTTCGACTCCGCTCAGGGTGTTGCCCAACTTCATTGTGAGCGGAAACAAACCATGACGAGACCCTATAAAGTTCAAATTAGCATAGTACCATTACCGCATGTTTCTCAGCCTTTTCAGGTCTGTCATGACCAATTGAGCCTTTTTGCTTCCGGGTGGAAGAATGGCCAGATGTTTTGAAAGCACTTCGATGGCTTTTTGTTTGTCTCTTCGTTGAACATACACTTGCAAGAGATCATCATAGGCAGCGCTTAATCCGGGATCCAACTGCACTGCCTTTTGCAGCGAAAGTTCCGCCTTACCTGCATCATTCATCCTCAACAGCAGATTTCCCTGAAGCCAGAGCATCGTGGCATGATTGGGGTCAACAGCGAGATAATCTCTCACAACTTCGAGTGCATCTATGAATCTTCCCTGGTTAACAAGTAAATCAAACAGTAACCGTCGTGCCGCTATATTATGAACTTCCACGGAAATGATTTCCCGCAACAGTTGTTCGGTTTTAACAACGTTACCCTTTTGAAATACCGCCTTCGCAAGATTAGTCACAAAGTAGCTCACCCTTGTGCTTTCCGGTGCTGTTTTCAGCCGGTCCAGGAGAGCAGGGGGAAAAGATTTAGTTTTAGAGACCGGATAAGGCTGGAAGAGCCAAATTGCCGGACCCGGCTGACCCCCGGTCGGTACAAACTCGGCGGCAAGTTTCCACTCTCTCTGCAGTGTAGCATAGTACGAGAGAAATTCTTTGTACCGGATCGGGTCAATAGCATAGCGGTCATAATCGTAACTGGTACCGACAACCATATCAAAATCTTCGAACCAGCGGGTATCATAAAATGCCGCAACCCGTTCAGTATTTACTGCCAGAAACGGTATTGGAAATATTCTGAAGAGTGAATCAGGAAGGTGCATGCCGAAGAGAATTGTTCCGATGATCGACCCCTTTGGCATATGTTGTATAACCCATTCCTTCGCGGCAACGCGTGTATCCGGCAGTGCAACCGACTGATGATACCGCGACACACCGATGAGCGGTTGCACAAAGAGTATCACGGTTACGATGGTAAACATCAATAGTCTGCCTCCTGGTAAAGCGAATACCGGCGTTAATACTTCAGGAAATTTCCATTGCGCAACATAATCCCGCGCGAATATAATCCCGATCGACGCAAGAAGGATCAACGGAGGGATGACAGGCAAAAGATATCTGTCGGCACGCATATTCCATGTGCAAATAACCGTCAGATAGATAACCGGAAGCAATCCTGCTACCGGAAACAAATTTCGCCTTCTGAACAACAAATACGCGAGCGTACAGAATGCAGCAATGAGCAGCGGCCATCCCATATGTTCCGGCAACGAGCGTAGGAGGTAAAACTCCCAGGTTTGTTCCGTTGAACTCAACCCGAGATGACCCGCCCCCATATGCATTTCTTCAAACTTAAAATGTGTATAGAATTCCTCGAAACTTAACACACTAAAAGGATTCGTCGCTATAAATACTATTCCTGAAAGAGCAACAGCTGTTGCCCAGTTCAGTAATTTTTCCCGCGCAAATATCTTATCATTGCGTGCAACCGTAAAAAAATGAACCGCCGTTAAAACAATTAGCAATAACGCGCCGTTATATTTTGATGAAGCTGCAAGACCGATTGTGATACCCGACCAGACGTACCACTTTTTTTCTTCCCGTTCAGAAAGCCTGTAAAAAAATAAGATAGAAAGAATGGCAAAGAACGTAAGTAATGTGTCGACATTAACAAGATGAGATTGTTTAATCAATAACGGTGAAACAGCCGCCAGAAATCCGGCCAGCAGTCCCGCTTGTTCGTTGACAATTTCAGTTCCAAGTCTGAAAAGAATGTACACGGTTCCAACGTCAAACAGTACCGAAAGACATCTTGAGAGGAGAATAAACACTGTTGGGTCGGCTTCATACGCGCGCTGAAAAGCTGCAAGATCGGGGAACCAGCCGATAATAAACCCGACAAGAAAGTACGCAGCCTGAATGATAAAATTTAAATAAAAAGCCAGGCCCGGATAGTGAAAAAAATGAGGATTGAAATCAACACCGGGGTTACCCCAGTTCCAGAACTTCCATGAGATTGCAAAGGGAAACGCCTCCTCGTACAATTCGGGAAGTCCCCAGTTGAGGTGCCAGATCCTTAATCCTGCCGCAAAAGCGAGAAGTAACCAGAGAAGATATTTTTTTGTAAATTGGGTAGTCATTATTGCAGGCTAATATATTATTTTTTCCTGAGAGATGTTCAATTATCATGAGTGAATGCGCAATCAAAACCGAGCACCTTTCCAAAACGTTCAGAAAAAAAGGTGAAAACGAAGTCCGCGCTGTCGACGATATTTCTTTTGAGGTACGTCAGGGTGAAATTTTCGGGTTACTCGGCCCGAATGGCGCGGGAAAATCCACTACCATCAAAATTCTCACCACGCTCCTTCCTCCGTCATCGGGAAGTGCGTCTATTCTCGGACATGATATCGTGCAACAGCCGCTCGAGGTACGCAGAAATATCGTAGCTGTGTTGCAGGAAAACGCAGTGGAGATTTTTCTTTCGGTGAAGGATAATTTCCGGACATTTGGACGCTTTCAGGGGCTGGACACAAAGGAAATCGAAAAGCAAAGCGAACGTGTGATGGAATTGTTCGGGTTAACCGAATACCGAACTCAAAAACCGATCGACCTGAGCGGCGGATTAAAACGGAGAGTCCAGGTCGCAAAAGTGTTTATGGTCAACAAACCGATTGTGTTTCTGGATGAAGCGACAACCGGAATGGATACCATCAATAAACGGACAACGCTCAACGCTATCAAAGAAGAAGCACGCCAGGGAAGAACAATTGTTTTAACAACACATGTGCTTGAAGAGGCAGAAGACTTATGTGATTCTTTAGTTATCGTCAATCACGGCAACATTATTGCTTCCGGGACACCTTCACAGGTAAAATCATTATCCGCACTCAGGCTCTATTATCTAACGCTGACCTTCGAACAGTGGTCTGACCAGATCATTAAACTCATCAACAGCCATCAACCATTTGCTGTTGAAGTAAACCCGCCTTCCGTAAATGTCACCGTCCGCGATGAGGCGATCGCAGTGCGGATTCTCGCTTCCTTACAGCATGCCGGCATTACTCCCCATTTCGAAATGAACGGGGCGACACTTGAAGATGCG
This sequence comes from uncultured Chlorobiaceae bacterium, assembly GCA_964523395.1. Taxonomy (GTDB): domain Bacteria; phylum Bacteroidota; class Ignavibacteria; order UBA10030; family SZUA-254; genus JANYJZ01. Next base: position 79,665 of record CAZFXS010000002.1, read on the forward strand.
TTTCTGCATCTTATTGATGCCGGAAAGGAGCGGGCATAATGCAGTCGGTTCTTGCCGTCATGTACCGCGAGTATAAAATCCGCATCACCAGTCTGATGTGGCTGTTTTATGATCTGCTTGTTCCGTTTGCATATTTACTATTATTCGGGCTTGGATTTGATACGGCTCTTACCGGCGGCATCACTTCATCAGGGTCATCTGTTTCTTATAACACATTCTTTCTTCCCAGCGTTCTCGCTATGGCATGTTTCGGGATTGCAATGAACACATCATACGGTTTCTTTGTCGACAGGGACAATGGCATTTTTTACGAATTCCTTACCTACCCGATGACCCGTGGCCAGTTTCTTGTCGGCAAGATAACGTTCAACTGTCTGACATCACTGATTCAGACAATCATCGCAATCGCGCTGGGAAGCCTTTTCCTGGATGTACACATTGAGCTTTCACGCATACCGCTGATACTTATTTGCGTGATAGTCGGGACCGCGGGGTGGTTCTTTTTCCTTGCAACATTCGCATTGAAGATCCGACGGAACGATATTTTCAATACATTAATTAACGTACTCTACTTCGTTATTTTATTTTTGAGCAGTCTCTTTTATCCGTTGGATAAAATGCCTGCATGGTTCCGGATAGGTTCTTACATCAATCCGATTACATGGCACACCGACGCGCTGCGGTATTTCAGCGCGGGCATTGGCGACGGATCTGTTGTCCTGCTGGAGATGGCGGCGTTTGGAGTGTTTCTTACGGCAACATTCTGGATTGCGGTAAGAACATTGCACAAAGGTGTTTAAGGTGAGTTAAAATTCCGGAGGATGGTCGATATCCATCTCGATTTTGAGTAACTCGTTGGCGTAAATAATATCTTTTCTGGCAGGAGAAATCTGGATATCCCAGTCGCCGCGTTGATTTTTGGTGACCGACCCCCATAACTTCCGGATTTTCCACGATGTGAACTGTTCCCAGAATACCCACCCGAAATACGCTGTACTTTCCTTGATAAAAAATGCCGGGACACGTTCACCCGGCTGCACACTGACCTGGTCAACGGTCATCGGCACATAGTTCTTCCGTTGAAGCTCACCGATAAAAAGCGCCGTCATGTCTTTACCTTCATAATATAAATCATGACGTACTCGTTTCACATCATTTCCGTCAATGATGGATGCAAGTGCTTCGCGAAGATGTTGTTCTGATGCAGTCATGAGAGTTGTTTAGTCTTGCGTGAATATAGAGACTTGGGAAACTACATGCAAAATCACAATGAATTGTTAATAGAAATTGAATAGTCACAGGATGTTCGACCCCTTTGGGGTCTTTCTCTGTTTATCATCTTGACCATCAGGAAAACTCTGTGTATCTTAAACCGATGGTTATCGGTGTAATAATAATTCTTCTGGCGGCAACCGGTTTTCTGATTTCGCTCTATTTCACGCTTGTATATTACCGGGTAATCAAGGCAGATCAACGATACATCCCGAATTTTTGCCGAATGGAAGAAGGAACATGTCAGCAAATAATTCATACAGCTGAAGCACGTCTGTTTGGAGTACCGAATTCACTAATTGGACTATGGTATTATCTTCTTGTTATTATTGCTTCGGTGGCACCGGGAATAGTGCCGCATCAAATCATTATTATTACCAGTGCTTCAACTGTTGCTGTCGGTATTTATCTTAGCTATGTTCTTATCATGAAATTGAAGATCCCATGCATACTTTGTTTCACCGGGCATGGTATCAACGCTTCTCTGTGTATCCTTTTGTTGTTTCATCAGCAATAACGTAAGAGATGGCATCGAAAACAGGATTCGTTTACCATGATAAATTTCTCGATCACAATACCGGTGCAGGGCATGCCGAACGCCCTGACCGGCTCCGTTCCGTTACCGCCCATCTTAAAACAACAGGGTTATGGCAACAGCTTCAGCACGTCATGATTGATCCCGTGCCGGAAGAATTCATTCTCAACGTTCATGCGGAAACACATTACCGTTTTGTCCGCGATGCAATCAGGCGCGGAGTACGTATGCTCGATACGGACGGTGACACATATGCTTCTTCCGGTTCATTCGATGCAGCATTGCTTGCGGCAGGAGCAGTCATCGCCGGTGTTGATGCTGTTGTTGGCGGACCGCTGAAGAACGTATTCTGCGCTGTCCGTCCTCCCGGTCATCACGCCGAAAGCAACAAGGTCATGGGATTTTGTCTGTTCAATAATATTGCCATCGGCGCGCGCTATGCTCAATCGGCACACGGAGTTGAGCGTGTCGCCATCATCGATTGGGATGTTCATCACGGCAACGGAACGCAGGAAATATTCTACAAGGATAAATCGGTACTATTTATTAGCACGCATCAATATCCTTTTTATCCCGGCTCCGGCAGCCGGGAAGAACGCGGCGAAGGTGAAGGATTTGAATACACATTAAACATTCCTATGGCTGCGGGTTGCGGTGAGACCGAATATGTTGAAGCATTCCGGCGGGATATTCTTCCAATGCTCGACGGGTATAGGCCGGATCTTATCATGATCTCGGCCGGATTTGACGCGCACAGGGATGACCCTCTCGCAAACATGCGCCTCACGGAAGAATCATTCGGCATGTTTACGGAAATGATGATGGAAGCTGCAGAAAAATATTGCAAAGGAAAAATTGTTTCCGTACTGGAAGGCGGATATAATCTGGAAGCACTGGCGTTGAGCGTAGAATTTCATATACGAAAACTTCTTTCCTGAATTCCTTGACTTTCTTCCGGTAGTTCCCTACAATAAGAAGCATTTATCATACATTCATGGACACCGGCAAGCCTAAAAAGAGTTCCAAAGTCATCTTCTATGAATTATCTTCCATCATTACCCGCATATTAAGCGGCGTTATGGTGGGTGTAATTTTGTTATTTCTTCTTCCGCTCATTGTGCCTTACCTTGAAGACGCGAAATCATTCGGATACATCCGCTCCGCACTTGCGGCAGAACAGGGCATTACGAACATCGTCAAGGAAAATGTCCCGACAAAAGTGAAAGGCACCGATATTACCCGGTGGCTTGTTATTGTGGTCGCCTTTTTATTGAGCGGATCATTCAGCAGGGCATCCGAGAAATTTTATACCAAAGCACAGTACCTGATGTTTAAAAGCAATGTGGAGGAATGGAAATCACAGATGCATCTCTCCGATAATGCCATCGTGCTGACACCGCTGAACAAAAAGCTTGAAGAACTGAAGCATGCCAAGAGCAAAGACCGCGAACAATTGCTTCGCGAATTCGCCGAGACAAAAAAGAAACTCGATCAAATGGGCCGTGACGTGGCGTTTCTTTCGATGGATGTCGTGGATTCTACGGGAATGAAACAGGGAGAGGAGCGCGCCATCATCGAACACGATTTTAAGGAATATAAACGATTTGTGGAGCGGACGTTGGTGTCGCACGGGTGTTTAAAATCCACATGGACACCGGACGGAGTGATGAGCGCTTTTACATCAGTTGATGCGGCAGTGAAGGCAGCCAGAGAGGTAATCAACGGACTGGATGAATTTAATAAGCATGTGAAATCGATGAGGCGCGATTTCGTGGTGCGGTGCGGCGTAAATTCGGGATTCGTTTATTTCGACGATTCACTCCCGCTCGAAGAAATCAGCGACCGCGTCATCGATATCGCGGGACATATGCAGAAGCATGCAAAACCTAACAGTGTTTCAGTCGCGAAACCCGCCATTGAACCGCTCAACGAGCGGAACGGATTTGAACCTGCCGGAAGAGTTGTGGATGGGTATGAAGTGTATGAATGGAAAAAATCTTAACTGCTTCTGCGCCAGGTTGTTGTGCCGTCCTTTTTATCCTCCAGGATCACCCCTGCATCCGCAAGCCCGTCTCTGATTTTATCTGACAATCCCCAGAGTTTTTGAGAGCGTATTTCTTTCCGCAATTCGATAATCAACTTGACCAGGCTATCGTCAAGCGAACTATTTCCTCCGGTGTTTTCCAATTGTTCAGGAATAATTCCAAGAATTCCACCCCCAAGTTCATTAAATAATGAATCGACTTCCTTCATTGTGGCCAGGTTTAATGATCCCTGAGCTAACCCATTGTTTACATCCCGTGCAAGGTCAAAAAGTACAGCAATAGCCTGTGAAGCATTAAAATCATCATTCATCGCTTCAAGGAACTTCGTCTTGAAGGCGGCGCAGTCGATCGAACCGGATCCTGCTTGAGCTACAGGAGCTTGTCCAAGCTGAATACGGAGATTACGAACGGTATTGTGAAGTTTTTCCAATCCTTTCGAGGCACCTTCGAGTGCTTCGTCGGAAAAATCCAGAGTACTGCGGTAATGGCTCTGGAGAATGAAGAAGCGGACAACAAGCGGCGAGTATTTTTTAAAGGCATCCTTGAGCATGATGACATTGCCGATCGACTTGCTCATCTTCTGTCCCTGCACGGTAACAAGGTTGTTGTGAATCCAATACTTCACAAACGGTTTTCCCGTCGCGCATTCGCTCTGGGAGATTTCGCATTCATGGTGCGGGAACTGATTATCCATGCCGCCCCCATGGATATCGAATGTCTCGCCGAGATATTTCATCGACATCGCGGAACACTCGACATGCCATCCCGGAAACCCGACGCCCCACGGGCTGGGCCAGCGCATGATGTGTTCCGGCTCCGCGAATTTCCAGAGGGCGAAATCGTTCGGATGCCGCTTTTCAGATTTTACCTGAACGCGCGTTCCCGACTCGGCTTCATCGGTGTTGCGACCTGACAATTTTCCGTAATTGCTGTCTTTCGCGACATCAAAATAGACTGAACCATTAACTTCATACGCATACCCTTTTGCAATCAGGGTCTTGATAATTTCTATTTGCTCGGTAATATGCCCTGTCGCGCGGGGAGAAATATCAGGCCTCAACACGCCAAGCGCATCCATGTCTTCAAAATAGCTTCTTGTGTAGAACTCAGCTATCTCCATCGGATGTTTCTGCTCAAGCCGTCCCTGCTTCAGCAAACGGTCTTCTCCTTCATTGGTATCGCCGAGAAGATGTCCGACATCCGTAATATTCTGGACATATGTCACCTTGTAATTAAGGTATCGCAAATACCGGACAACAATATCAAACGAAACATAACTCTTCGCATGACCAATATGGGAATGACCGTACACCGTCGGGCCGCAGACATACATGCGCACACGACCCTCGTTCAACGGTGTGAAGGTTTCTTTTTGACGGGTGAGTGTGTTATACAATTTGAGAGACATTTAAAAATTATTTTTTGTTTATCCTATATTCCACAGCCTGAAAGCTGTGGCTATTTTTTCCAATCCTGCGGTATTTGGGTTAACGAATTCAGGCCGTACTGGTTAAGAATATACGCATAATCAAACGCGATTTCTTTAATACGGTCATATCTGCCGGTTGAACCCATATGCCCCTGGCCCATATTTACTTTCAACAGGATGGGGTTATTATCTGTTTTCATCGAACGGAGTTTCGCGACAAATTTCGAGCCTTCCCAGTAATTTACACGCGGATCATTGTAACCGACTCTGACCAGCATATTCGGATAATCGCGTTTTGCAACATTGGAATACGGATCATACGATTTCATATAATCGTAATACATCTTCTCGTGCGGGTTTCCCCACTCCAGATATTCCTGTTCCGTGTACATCAGTGTCGGATCGAGCATGGTATTCAACGCATCAACAAACGGGACGGCAGCAATCACCGCCTTGAATAAATCAGGCCGCATGGTCGTGACCGCACCCATCAGTAATCCGCCCGCGCTTCCGCCGGAGATGGTGAGTTTTTCTTTGCTGGTATATTTTTGTTTGATAAGATGTTCCGCGCACGCGATAAAATCGGTAAACGTGTTTTTCTTTTTCAATAATTTTCCGTCATCATACCACTCTCTTCCCATATCTCCGCCGCCGCGCACATGGGCAATCGCATAAATAACTCCGCGGTTAAGATAGCTCAGGCGTGTCGAGCTGAATGTCGGCTGGCTGGACGAACCATACGCGCCATATCCGTACAGATGCAGCGGTGCCGTGCCGTCAAACTTCACACCCACTTTATACACAAGCGAAATCGGAATATCGGTTCCGTCATCTGCCTTTGCAAAAATCCTTTCAGATTTATATTGCGACTGGTCATACCCGCCCAGCACTTCCTGTTGTTTGACAAGCTTGCGTTCTTTGGTATCCAGATTATAGTCAAAAATAGCTGAAGGTTGAATCAATGACTGATAACTGAAACGGAATACATTTGTATCAAACATTCTGTTGACGTTACCAAACGCCGAATACACCGGATCAGGGAAATTAATATAATGCGAATCATTCGTATTCATATTCATGACGCGCATCCGCTGTAATCCTTTTTCACGTTCAAAGATTACGGCGTGGTTTGAGAAAAATGTGGTTCCTTCAATGGTAACTTCTTTGCGGTAAGGAATAACTTCGGCCCAATTCTTTTCCGCAGGATCGGCAACCGGCGCGCGCATCAGGCGAAATGTTTTGGCATCTTTGTTTGTACGAATGTAAAAGTAGTCACCCCAATGATCAACATCGTACTCATGCTCCGGGCGGCGCGGTGTTATCATTCTAAACTCATTCTGCGGCTGATCAGCCGCTACATACCACCACTCACTAGCGTTAAACGCGCCCGACCCGAGAATCAGGTATTTGTCACTTGAGGTTCTTCCGATGCCAACAGTATATAACGCGTCTTTTTCTTCAAAGATAAGTTTATCGTTTGCAGCAGCAGTACCGACTGAGTGTCTGTAAACCCTGTACGGACGTTTTGCCGAATCTTCCGTGGTATAAAAAATGGTTTTATTATCTGTCGCCCACGTAATGCTTTGGGTATTTTCCACTTCATCGGGCAGGATTGTCCCGTCCATTAAATTTTTAACATGAAGAACATAATTCTCCGAACCGCTGGTATCGACAGAGAATGCCAGAAAATTTCCATCCGGACTTACCTCCATTTGCCAGACACGGTAGAACTTAACATTCTTTGACATTTCATTTTGATCAAAGTAAATTTCTTCCGCAGCATCCACGCTCCCCTTTTTCCGGCAGAAGATGGGATACTGTTTTCCTTTTTCCGTCCGGGAATAATAAAAATAGTTTCCTTCGCGGTAGGGCGGATCTTCATCAGTCTCTTTAATGCGCCGTATCATTTCATTGTAGAGCGTTTCCTGAAGAGCCACCGTTGAGTTCATCATGGAATCGGTGTAAGCATTCTCGGAGTTAAGATACGCAGTCACTTCCGGACTGCCACGTTCTTTGAGCCACGCGTAATTATCCACGCGGATGTCGCCATGGAGCGTGTCTGCTTTCGGGACAATTTTCGCAACCGGCGGTTTTACGACGGACTGTGCCCTCGCCTGAGAAACCCATCCGAGAAAAATAGTTATTACAGCCACAAGAAGAATTTGTATCATGTCACTTCCTTTCAGGAAACTGATTATACTTTGTGAAACGCCATTGAACAACATCAAATATAGAGCCATGGACACCCCTCATAAACCCATCAATTCTTTGGCACCGCGCAATGCCGTGCCGGTTATTTCCGCGCCGCTCATCAGCTTTGCGACTTCCGAGATACGTTCATCGAGCGAAAGTTTTCTCATCCTGGTATACGAACGTTTTTGCTCTTCGGCTTTCTCGACAACAAAATGACAGTCCGCAAGGCCTGCAATCTGCGGCAAATGCGTTATAGCAATAACCTGATGATATTGCGAAAGCTTTTTCATGCTTTTCCCGACCGCCTGCGCAATACGTCCGCTGACACCGGTATCGATTTCATCAAAAATTAATAATGGCAGCCGATCGGATTTTGCGAGAATCATTTTCAGCGCAAGCATCACCCGTGAGATTTCACCGCCGGAAGCGACTTTTGCCAGCGGCTTTGGATCCTCTCCGACATTAGTGGAAATGTGAAACGCTACCACATCCACACCCTTTGGCGTTGCATGAAGAGATTCCCTGCCGATTTTCACAATTGCTTCATCCGGATTGAGAATGACTTCCGAAGTTATCACCGTTTCAAACTGCGCATTGGCGATTCCCACTTCAGCAAGCGATTGAACAATGGATTTCCCTATTTTCTTTCCCACTTCATCACGTTTTTCAGAAAGGCGCTGCGCGCACTGGGAGCATTTTTTCCGGACAGCATCAAGTTTCTTCTGAAGCGAAGCAATTTCACTTTCAAAGTTATTGGCAAGATCCAGTTCGGCGCCTATCGCAGTACGATGAGCGATAACAGTATCAAGAGAACCGCCATACTTCTTCTTCAGTAATGTGAGACTGCCAAGCCGGTCTCGGATTTGTTCAAGCCGTTCGGGATTAAACTCAATTCTCGAATTATACTGCTGGATAAACTTCGCCAACTCATCCACAATTGCCGCCGCAGACGAGGCTTCTTTTTGATAGTCTTCAAACGTTTTATCAATTGTGGAAAGATTTTCAAGTTCGTTGCGCGCAATAATTAATTGATCGTGGATTGCCTGATCACCTTCATACAACATTTGATGCAACCGCTCTGTTGCACTGAAAAGTTTTTCGGAATTCTCCAGTATTTTCAGTTCTGCTTCAAGAGCGTCTTCTTCGCCGGATTGAGGATTCACGGCATCAATTTCTTTGATCTGGAATTCATACAACGAACGGCGCTCCATCAGTTGTTGTTCCCGCGAACGCAAATCGCGCAGGGAATTCATAATACTTTTAGCTTCGGAATAGAGCACGCCAAATTCATCAACGAGCCCTTCCAATCCCCCGAAATTGTCGACAAGATCGATATGGGTTTCCGAACGAAGGAGTGACTGATGTTCATGCTGACCATGTAAATCCACCATCAGTTCTCCTGCCTGCTTCATAACATTCAATGGGACGGGTGAATCGTTGATGAACGCGCGGCTTTGTCCTTTAACGGTTACTTCACGCCTGACAATAAGCTCATCGGAATATTCAATCTGATGTTCTTCAAGAAGTTTTGCGAGTTTTTTATTTCCCGATACCGTAAAGAACCCTTCGACAATCGCTTTCTCGGCGCCCTTACGAATACTGTCGGAATCAGCCCGGTCACCGAGAATAAGACTGAGCGCATCGATGATAATCGATTTCCCCGCGCCGGTCTCGCCGGTAATGATATTCAACCCGCGTTCAAACTCAACGGTAAGCTCTTCAATGAGCGCGTATTGTTTTATGTAAAGCCGTGTAAGCATGAATTCTAATTCTTGGCTTCAGGATTCATCAGTTGTGAGTGAAACCGAAGGTCGGGGATATCACCGAGAATTCCGTGATAATAGGCCATCCGGAAAAATTCGCTGAGCGCATCGACATCCTGAGACGATAGAGTATAATGGATGTCCCCGTTGATATTTGCATATTCCGCAGGAACACCATTAGCGTCTGCATCTGCTCCTGATTTGGACAACTTTTTTATTTCAGACTCAGAAAGTAAATCCGGCTTCATTGCCCAGGTGCCATGCACAAACGGCAAGCCGGTCACATCCATCCATTCATCAACGAGGTCAAGCTTCTGTGTTCCGGTGTTCATCTTCAGCGCCATATCGCCCACAAGCAACACAGCGTCAGACGATTTCAACGCGAGGTCGGGTGTTCCGGTCATCGGTACAAACTGAGGAAGCGTATCATATTTCTCCGCCATCACGAGATGGGTGAGAACGATCTCACTGCCCGAGCCGGCATGAACTGCAATTGTTTTAATACGTGAAAGATTTTCACGAAACAATAACACCGCAATACCGCTTTCACCCTGTGAAACGACTCCCGCATCCGGCACAAGCGAGTATTGAGTATATTCTTTCGCGTACTCAACAGGAGATAAAAAAGCTCCGTCCAGGTTTCCCTGACGGAGCTTGATTGCAAGTTGTGCAGATTGATCCTCGACCAGTTCGAATGCCGGCGAGGAACCCTGCTGATTCCGTAATCCATGAAACAACGGCCTCGCGAAGAGATGAGGAATTACCCCAAGCCGCTTTGACATGGGTGTGCTTACACTGATGTTTTCTGCCGGATCTGTTTGGCAGCCAGCGCGCGCAGGTAATACATTTTCGCGCGGCGGACGCGGCCTTCCTTCATCACTTCGATTTTCGCGATACGCGGCGAATGCAGCGGGAAGATACGCTCCACGCCGACGCCGTTCGAGATTTTGCGGACGGTAATCGTCGTGCCCAATCCTGCACCACGGCGGCTGATCACCACACCCTGATACTGCTGGATGCGTTCTTTGTCGCCTTCGATAACGCGCACGTGAATGTTAATGGTATCGCCCGGATTGAATTTGGGAAGATCGCTTTTCATTTGCGTTGCTTCAACGAGCTTTAACTTTTCCATGGTAGTACTCCTTATGATAATAAATCTTTTCTGCGTTGCCGTGTTCGTTCAATTCGTTGTTCCTGCCGCCAGCGGCTGACCGCCTTATGGTCACCGGAGAGCAGGACTTCCGGCACGCGCATTGACCTGAATTCCGGCGGCCTCGTGTAGTTCGGATTGTCCAGCAAATTATCCTGAAACGAATCCGTCAGCATCGATTCACCATCGCCCAGGACACCCGGGATCAGGCGAATCACAGCATCCACTACCACCAGAGCGGCAAGTTCACCGCCGGTCAACACATAATCGCCAATTGAAATTTCTTTAGTTACCAACGCCGTCCGGACACGTTCATCGATGCCTTTATAATGCCCGCACAGCAGTAAAATATTTTTTTTCAACGAAAGCGTGTTTGCCATTTGCTGGTCAAACTTTTCGCCATCGGCTGATACATAAATAATTTCGTCGTACACGCGTTTTGCCTGAAGCTTTTCAACGCACTCAAAAATCGGCTCAGGCTTCAGCACCATTCCCGCGCCACCACCATACGGTGTATCATCGATGGTGCGGTGTTTATCGTGCGTGTATTTCCGCAAATCGTGCACGCGGATTTGGGCAAGCTTTTTCTTTTTTGCCCTGCGAATGATGCTCTCGTTGAGCGGACTTTTTACAAGATCCGGGAAGCCGGTAACAATATCGAATCGAATCACTTTTTCCCGTCCGCTATTCTTCAACAAGCCCTTCCATCATTCTGATAACAACCTTTTTGCTCTTCAGGTCAACCTTCCGAACAAACTCCTTGACCGCCGGAAGCATAAACGAACTTCGTTTGGTCCTAACACTCCAGACATCCTGTGCCGGGAGCTTCAGCACATCTTCGATGGTCCCGACAATATTTCCGTCGGTGTCCCACACTTCGCATCCAATCATCTCATGAACAAAGAACGCGCCTTTTGGCGGCTGCTGAACATCTGTTTCGTTCACATACACATAACAATTTCGATACTGCTCCGCGGATGTTTTATCATCAACATCCGATATTTTCATGAGCACGGCATTGTTTCTGAGGATAACATCTTCAACCGTGAATTGTGCCGAATCCTCTTCATTCTTTCCGATAAGAACGGCACGTAACGACTTCATCCTCTCAACAGAATGGGATGCCGGCTGAACTTTCAGGTACCCTTGCAAACCGAAACAACCGGTAATCTTCCCTACAACAAACAGCTTCGCGCGCGATGTTTTCAGCTTTGGTTCCTGTCGTGTTAATCCAACACTTCGAGCAATACTTTTTTACCGGCTTTCTTTCCGACGGCGGCAACCAGAGTCCGGAGGGCAAATGCAGTCCTGCCTTTCTTCCCGATAACCTTTCCGATATCGGTCTGGGCAACCTTCAGCTTGAGGATCAGCTTATCATCCTGTGTTTCTTCCTCGAGGACAACACTGTCCGGTTGATCAACAAGTTGCTTGGCAATGTATTCGATGAATTCTTTCATGTGACCTCCAAGAGTACCATGAAACCCGTCGAATCTCTACGCGAACAGTTGGTGCTGAACGCGCATCCAGGAAATTCCTTCAACCGTCAACTGCGGAACGGACGACCGTAAATTACACTTGCTCGCTTCCCGTATCCAACTACCGGCTATCGAGTACGTTTATGCTGCCGGGGCTGCGGGTGCTTCGGCAGCTGCTTCTGCTGCCGGAGTTGCCGCAGGTGCGGCCGGTGCTGCTTCGGCGGCGGCTTTCTTTTTCTTTGCCGCTTTGCGACGCGCTTTCCGGTCAGCATCACGCTGAAGCTTTTCGGCTTGCAGCGATTGCCATTTTTCCATTGCTGTGGAAATGGCCGCTTCGTCAGCACCCTTCTTCATCAATCCCCATTTCATCCAGAGGCCTTTGCGCTGTAACAGACTGCGCAAGGTGTCCGTCGGCTGAGCGCCGTTCTTCAACCATGTGAAGAGGCGGTCTTCCTTCAGACTAATGATCATCGGGTTGACGAGAGGATTGTACTGACCGATGGACTCGATAAATTTACCGTTACGCGACGCGCGTGAATCGGCAGCAACTATCTTGTAGACAGGCTGCTTCTTCTTTCCAACCCGCCGCAATCGTAATTTAACCAATGTAACTACTCCTTATTTTGAATTGTGAACTATATACTGCTATACTTTAATTCGGAAGCCGCATTCCCTGAAACATCTTCGGCATCTTTCCTTTGGAGAACGTCTTCATCATCTTTTGCATATCGCTAAATTGTTTCAGGACTTTGTTGACTTCCTGAACCGACGTCCCACTTCCGCCCGCTATCCGCTTGCGGCGTGTGCCGTTGATAATATTCGGACGAACACGTTCTTCTTTTGTCATTGACTGGATAATTGCTTCAACACGCACAAGGGCCTTTTCATCGATTGACGCATTCGCGGAAAGCCTGCTCATTCCCGGAATCATACTCATCACCTGCTGAAGCGAGCCCATCTTCTTAATCTCATGCAACTGATCGAGAAAATCATCAAACGTAAACTGCGACTTGCGGAGCTTCTCTTCCAGCTTGCGGGCTTTTTGCTCGTCAAAATTTTCTTGCGCTTTCTCGACGAGCGTGACAATGTCACCCATTCCGAGAATACGCTGCGCCATCCGGTCGGGATGGAAGATTTCCAGCGCGTCTAACTTCTCGCCGACGCCGATAAACTTAATCGGCTTGCTGACAACCGCGCGGATTGAGATAGCAGCACCGCCGCGGGTATCGCCGTCAAGTTTTGTAAGAACAACGCCGTCAAAATCAAGACGGTCATGAAATGCTTTCGCGGTATTCACCGCATCCTGTCCGGTCATCGAGTCGACGACGAACAAAATTTCGTGTGGATTGACTTTCGACTTGATCGTCTCGACTTCCCGCATCATCTCTTCATCGACATGGAGACGTCCGGCGGTATCGATAATCACAACATCGCGTGCAGCCTTTCGCGCATGGTCGATTGCAAGTTCTGCAATCTCGACCGCGCCTTTTCCCCGTTCGACGAGCACAGGAACCTGAATTTGCTTGCCGAGCATTTCAAGCTGGTCCATCGCGGCAGGACGGTATACGTCCGCAGCTACGAGCAACGGATGGCGGCCTTTGCCTTTAAGATAGTTGGCAAACTTCGCGCAAAAGGTTGTCTTGCCCGAACCCTGCAAGCCCGCAACCATGATCACGGTGGGCGGCATCGGAGCGAATGTCAACTCCGCATGAGCCGTGCCCATTAACTTTACCAGTTCGTCGTGGATGATTTTTACGACTAACTGTCCGGGCGTGATGCTCTGAAGCACTTCCTGACCGACGGCGCGCTTCTGGACATCATCGATAAACTGTTTTACGACCTTGTAATTGACGTCGGCATCGAGCAGGACCCGGCGTACCTCCCGAAGCGATTCGGCGATATTGGCTTCGGTAATCTTTCCCTGACCGCGGAGTTTTTTAAAGACGAGGTCGAGTTTTTGGCTTAAGTCTTCAAACATAGGAAAGACGAGGGTAAAATCCGCTTTATTTAGATAAAAACGCCAGGTTGAGGTCCCCGGCGCCTGTTTAAAATCGGGATAAATTTACGCAAAAAATCAGAGGGAAGCAAGGGGGGATCTTGATAGTAGAAAGACCTCCGATTTCTGAAAAAGGGGTATTCTTAGTAAAAAATCGGAGGTCTATTCAACGAACTTATCATTAACGTTTTTCTTAAAATTCAAAAGTCAGATTTATGAATGTTATTTGTTGCTGTTTTGCATCCAGACCTAGTTTATTGTCATAGTATTGAATGGACCCGCTATTTGAATTTAGTATTCGGTCAAGGTCTTTCGCGGAATCATGAATTTTATTATTTCCAATTATTTTAAGAACCATTCCTATCGCTAAGAGGCCACCACCCGCGCCTAGAAAAATTTTCAGCGCATTCGCTTTCCCTTCTGACATTTCAGTAGTTTCGTGAGCAGCGGGCACAAGTTGAGAAAGAAGTCCAATAACTACCGATGTACCGCCAGCGTAATTACAAACGGTACCTAAACCACTAAGCTGTTTTCCTGATCTGTATTTCGAATTAGGCTGTTCAAATCCGCCAATAATTCTCTCAAATTGCTCATCGCCCACAGCGTGCCATTGTTCTCCATACCAATATTTTTCCCCCGTCGTATCGACCCTAAAAGAAGCTTGAGCGGATACTTGATTCATTAAGACAAAAAAGCAGATAATCAACAAAACCGAAGACTTCACTTAAACATCTCCAAGGGGAAAAATTATTGTGTCATTATTTTGAATTTCTTTGGCATCTTAAATTTGTCAGCAGGTATTTTCTCATTTTCTTTTACTGCTGTAGCTTTCGAAACCGAATTGATTTCTTTTGACTTCACATCAACAAACAACCGGATATTATTCCATCCCGCGATGATTGTTTTCGCGTCACCCTCCGTGTGTTCATACGCTTCGCAGGTTTTTCCGGCAACGGTCATCGCATCGAGCTTTTTCGCTTTGCCCGACTTCTTATCGTCAGCAGAAATTTCATTCCATCCAAATGCCGGCTCTGTCCCGGACGCGCCGCTTCCCTTCTTGTACGCCGTTTTTTCCTCGAAGACAATCCGGTAGACATCCTTGCCGTCGCTGATGACGGATTCCATGAGGGTGGTGTCTTCGTAGAGTTCTTTGCATTCCTTGATGCCGTAGTCATCGAAATAGAGGATTTGTTTCTGTTTGACCGCCATCCCCATGATGGTGATGGTGTTGTCGAATGTGATGATGGCGGATTTGATGTGATATTTCTTTTGTGGATGAGCAACAGAGAAAAAAGAAATGAAAAGAAGAAATGAAATAATGATATTATTCATACTGATTATTTAGAGTTATTTTTTGATGGTGTTAAAGATATACCACAAAGACTCCAAGACACAAAGAAAAACTTTGTGAACTTAGTGTCTTCGCGCCTTCGTGGTAAAAATCTATCGCAAATCATGTCTTATTATTCCACTGTTTATGAAACGCTATGTGCGCCTCCTGATCATGAAGCGATGACAAATTGTTTGCCGCTTTTGAGATGGTGGCCTGATCATAACCGCTTTGGATTCCGGTGATAATGACTTTCGTTTCTGTTACCCGGTACTGCACACGCCATGACTTCATGCCAAGGATAAACGAGCCGTCGGGGTTACGCTTTGTTCTGCGTGAAGGATGCGGCATGGGATCATGCGCGAGCACTTCCTTCGCGCGGTGCAGCAATCCGACGCCGTGATTGGTCACGAGCCATTCAGACTGCTTCGCGGCGTAAACGTTTATTTCCACGACGTATTTGTTTTCAGTATTCTTCGCGACTTGATCAAGCCATCCGGACCGCGCATCAGGAATTGCTTCAACGTACGGGATATATGGTTTGAGATCGAGAATCGGCGTGCCGTCAAGGAGATCGGGATTTTCGACGCGGATGGTTCTTCCCTTCACTTCAATTAATTTACAAAGTGAAAGCCCAATGGGATTCGGCCGGTGCGGACTGCGTGTGGCAAAGACGCCTTTCTTTGTCCTGCCCGCGCGCGGCGGCAAGACTTTGGGCGTCCAGTCATTGTTCTTATTGAACCATGACAGAATCCAGATATAATAAAATCCCACTACATCTTCGAGCGCCTGCTCGTAATTGCAACCGGGAAAAAGCGTGATGATTCCTTCGACGGGATCTTTTTGAAGTCCGGGCTGGCGCGGAGCCTCGTACTTATCGTTGTACGGAGTCTTGATAACTCCTATCGGTTTGAATGTTACAGTTCCGACCGGCATGGATCAATG
This sequence comes from uncultured Chlorobiaceae bacterium, assembly GCA_964523395.1. Lineage (GTDB taxonomy): Bacteria > Bacteroidota > Ignavibacteria > UBA10030 > SZUA-254 > JANYJZ01. The sequence goes on from CAZFXS010000002.1 coordinate 95,798, forward strand.
TAACCAATACCCGAAAAGATTACAACTGGCAAAATAAAAAGGGCAAACCCTGAGGTTCGCCCCTGCCTCTCTATAATAATTACCTTATCTGCTATTTGAGCAAAAGCATTTTCTTCACATCCGTAAACGTCTTCCCTTCGCTCTGGGCTGTGAGGCGGTAGAAGTACATGCCGCTGGCGAGATTACCGGCGTTGAACACCACCTGCTGATATCCGGCTTCATAGTCCTGATTGTCTACAAGCGTGTTCACCACCCTGCCCAACAAATCATACACCTTCAGAGAAACTTTCGAATCTGTTGGGAGTTCAAAGTTGATCATTGAAGATGGGTTAAATGGATTGGGATAATTTTGTTGCAATGAATAGGAATTGGGCAACATTTTATCAACTCTATCATTGATAGACATCAGAGTCAATTGTGTTACCAAAGGATTATTAATTAATATTTCACCTGTGCCTTGTAATTGCTGCAGTTTTGCCATGTTGATATTCTTGCCGCTTATCAAATAAGATGGTCCGGAGTTATCTTCCGAAACATTCCAACTGATCTCAAGTGGAGGAATGTATGATTGCAGCAATACATCAATCGATTGGTTCCGGACACCCCGCACAAACAAGTTCATGGTTTGATTATTTGAGAAACGGACATCAAATATGCCTTTCGGTGGAAGCGGAGGCAATTCAAACAAACTGAAATTCGAGGGTTCATCCTCAACCAAATTATCCAGCGTAAATCGAAGCTCTTGCTGATTGCCAAGTTTGTCACGGACTATGAGTGTATTCGATTTTTGGATCGTTTCTGATATCGAACGTCTGGCAACAAAGGAGAGAGCATTCCCCGACTCACCAAGGATTAATGCGCCATCCTGGTGGGCCTTTATCCAGTATCCTTCCATGGGCTCAAGCGAATCCACTGCGAAATAACTATTATGGTAGCCATAGAAATATGTTGATAAGATACCTGAGGGAATTGTTTCAATTTCATCGACACCAATTGTCCGTGACAAGCTACCGACGAGGTTCCATCCTTGAACAATTTCAATTGTATCAAGGGAACGGGGTAGTCCAACGATTGTGGCCGTTGCGTGAGGAGATAATTTTATCCAGTAGCCTATTCCATAGTCAAGAGTATCTTGTGATTGATAACCGCCCTCCTGAAGGAAAGAAAAGGCATTCGTTTCCGCTTGCGGAAAAACAATACTTCTCCTGGGATCTTCGACATGAAGGGGTAACGAGACAAGGTTCCAACGTGAATCAAGCTGTTTTGAGATGGAAAGTGTTGATGACAACAGTGTCGCAGGTGTTAAGAAACCGGCATAAACACTAAATGACGGAGATGTGCCTTCACCCTGAACAGGCTCTGCCATTGTAAACTGCACCGAATAATTCGCATTTGCCACATCTCCTCCGCCTCCCGTGACTGAGGAGAGTGCCAACTGATAGGGTGGGCCCTGAGCCTGCATCATTTCAGCACACAACAAGCTCATCAGTACAATTAGAAACAGATTTCTTGTTCTCATAGTTTTCAAATATTATTTTTCTTTCAATTCGCCCATGGATTGATTTCCCCGCTGATCGATTTTATTCCGCAATTCTTGAACCAGAGTTGAAAGAGACAGCATGTTTTGGTTCAATCGCTCTACCTCCTGTCTAAGATCGTCATTTTCCTTCTTAACCTGCTGGATTGCCGCAAGGGCGATCCCCGATGGATCAATTGTTGATATTGTTTTGTCATTTTCACCAACTCCAAAGAGCTCGAAAAAATCCTGAGCCATGGGGCCAACATGCTCAATTGATGGATCCTGCGCCTTATAGCTCCATTGTTTTATTGGCAACCGTGTAAGTTTTTCAAGAATGGTTTCTCCATTCACCAAACGAATATTGCGCTTCATGGTACTGTCGGAAACGCTAGACCACGAGGAAGCTCCGGCAGAAAGCGTGACCCCCGCAGAAAGATTGTTATTGGAAAAAATGCGAGTTCCTCCTGTGGCTCGAACATTAAATTGATTTTCAGTTGTTGAGGAGAAGATGGTGCCGGATAAGTTCCCCTCATCTGCCCAAACGAAAACGCCATTATGCAGAGCCTTTGCATTCCGGCCGGCAGCAAAAGAATAATTGCCGCTTGCAGTATTTGCTCTCCCGCCTGCAACAGTAGAATAATCTCCGATTGCTGAATTTGAATCGATATCAAGAGCCCCACCACCTCCAACCACAACTGAGTATTCACCTCGAGCGCTGTTATAAGACCCACCGCCAACCGTTGCGGCTACTTCACCAGCAGTGTTGGCAAAACCCCCTCCGACCGTTGCCCAATTGCCTGTAATTGCGCTATTGTTCTGTCCGCCACTCACCGTTGTATGACTGTCATTGGTGTAGTTTCCTTCGCCCCCGGAAATGGAAGCATGATCACCAACGGTTTTGTTATGACTTCCACCACCAATTGTCGAATAATGCCCGATAGCAGTATTTGCTTCAATTGGTCCGGTTCCACCACCTCCACCGACAACAGAAAAGTCACCCTGCGAGCTATTATAACTACCGGCGACAAATGCCGCTGTTCCTGAATTGCTATTATTGTTCCCAAAGTTTCCTTTGCCCATCGTTATAGAGGGATCACCTGTATTTGTAATCGCACCCGTCATAATACCGCCGGCAAGCGGCAGGTAGCTTGTGGCAAGTGTGGGATTTGGATACGTTCCCGCTAACGCTCCGCCTGCAGTTCCTGAAGGAGGAAAAGAACCTGGCGCACCGGTTACTTTGTTCCAGGCAACATCGTTGATCTTCGCATCAGTCACAGAAATATTCTGAATATTATTTGTTGAAATGGCATCCACCGCTATGTCTCCGTTGTCAATAGTGCCATCAGCAATTAAAGAACTTGTTACTCCACCCGCAGCAATACTGATTGTGCCCGTGCTGGTGATCGGCCCACCGGTCAAACCTGTGCCGGTATTCACTGATGTGACGCTGAAGCCCGCACCGGCATTATCATCAGCAGCAACCCATGCAGAGCCATTCCATTTCATTACCTGTCCATTTGTTGCACTGTTTTGTCCGATATCAATAAACTGAATGGTACCATCGAGGATCATACTTGAGGTGATGGAGTTATCAACTACTGCGTCAGCAATCGTGGCGTGATCGGAGTTATTGGAGTGATCCGAATTGTTGGCATGATCTGAATTATTTGCATGATCCGAGTTGTTGGCATGGTCGGAGTTATTTGAATGATCAGAATTGTTCGCGTGGTCTGAATTGTTTGAATGATCTGAGTTATTTGCATGATCTGAATTACCGGCATGGTCGGAATTGGTCGCGTGGTCAGCTTTTTCCGCACGGATACTATATGGAGTCTTACCAAATGCTTCGCGAGGTACCAAAGCAGTTCCATTAATTACAATTTCAAGATAATACGGAACATCAAAAGCCAGGCTTTCCAAATTTGTCAAACTGACTTTAAATACACCTTTTTTAACTGAAATGTTTGTTGGACCCTGAATCCATATCGGGCTTCCGGTTAGCTCATCAGTATAAAGCTGGAATGTCATCACCGTCGACACGCCGGTTGGGTCATTTACAGGATTACCGTTATTATCATTTAATACTCCTTGATAATTAATGACCCGCTGCGCCTGCGCATGAGACACGAGCAACAACAGGGTCATCCCCAACAAAACATTCAACACTTTCATAATTGTGATTCCTCTCTTTATGAATAATTTTTACGTTATGCTTACTCAACAAGAGAGAAGGCACCGACTTTTGATGTTAATCGGGGCCCCCTCGGTTTACGACTTCAACTTCATTACTTCACCAGCATCATCTTCTTCACATCCGTGAACGTCTTCCCTTCGCTCTGGGCTGTGAGGCGGTAGAAGTAAACTCCGCTTGGCAGGTTTCCCGCGTCAAATGAAGCAGTCCTATACCCGGACTCCTGAATTTGATTATCTACCAATCGCTTTACTTCCTGACCGAGCAGATTAAATACTTTAAGCATTACAACGCTTTGAACCGGAAGGTCATAACGAATGACTGTAGCCGGGTTGAATGGATTCGGATAGTTTTGTTCGAGTGAATATTTGCCCGGCACACCAAGAGAAATACCATCATTGCCAGGTGGCGGGGGCGGGAGTTCATCAGTCGGCATGATTCTTATTCTACTTGCCGGTGCAGCTTCGGAAGAGGAAAAAATCAGCTTCCCTGAACCATTTACCTTGACCCAGTAGCCTTTTCCGGGCTTGATGACTCCGGGTGCCGTATACCCACCGTTTTCATATGCAAAAAACATTGAGGTAATTAATCCGGGGGGGATTGAAGAAATGGATGCGGTGGAAATCTCTGCTGAGATTGAGCCAACCAAATTCCATTTGTCTTGAACGTCAACTGTTTCCACTGAAACTACTGTACCAAGAATCCCCGCTGTTGATGCGCCGCTGAATTTCATCCAATATCCTTTGCCCGTGAGTAATGATTCTGCGGCAAAGTATCCATTATTATAACCAAACGCTGGGCCTGTTGAGAAGCGGAAGAGACTATCCTTCTCATTATTAAACGGTTCCACCGGCAACGACAAAAGATTCCATCCATCAGTTGCCTCGACGCTGACCGACTCACTTATTCGCTCAACCTTTCTCATAATAAGCCCACGCTCGCCAACAACAAGTATAGTTCGGGCATAATTATTTTCAAAGGGCGCCGATGTAACACCGAACAGATTATTTGAAGTTGGAGAAAATTCCATTCCCCACGTTGTTCCTTTATCCGGTGTATACAATATTCTGCCGTCATCGCCAACAGCATAACCGCTTTGCCCGTCAACAATCGTAACACTCCGGATTGTAGAACCCACATCGATCATTTGATTCCACGTAACCCCGCCATCCAATGATTGAAGAAAAGTCGAATCGCCTGCGACAAAGGCATAGTGGCCGTCGAAACCGGTGCCCGCATGAAGCGCCTGCCCCGTAAAGGGCGCGGGAAACACCCACGTGACACCCTGATCCGTCGATTTTAGAATCATACCATTTTCACCTACTGCTATTAGGCTTGAAGATGCGGTATCAACTGATTCATAATTCATTTTTGAAAGGCATGGTTTCCCTTCTTTATAATATTTGTCCTTTTCTTCAAACGGCACAGTTATAGTTGTGCCCATATTCGAAAAAACACCAAAAGGCGAAGATATTATAGTTGAGGGTAACCAAGATTCGCCGCCATCTGAAGAATATATCAACGTGGCGTTTTCACCGACAGCTACATAATTGTCTTCAGCGTTACTCGTAATTCCTCTTAACCCGGCAAACGTACCGCTATTCTTATTTAGCCATGTCGCACCGTAGTCGGTAGTTTTGAGAATTTTTCCACCTCCTCCAACACATATACCTTTCCCTTTTTTATCACAAGGGTTCCCGCCCCCTCCACCTCCCTTAGGCTTTGAAATATCAAGCCCTTTTAACGGATCACCGCCGCCACGCATCATAATCGATCGGGAGAATAATGTGTCGCTAAAAACAACAGCCCATGTGATTCCCCCATCAAGCGTTCGCAGTATAGTCCCGCTGTCCGCAAGTGCAATTGCAGTATCCTGATTAAAAAATCCGACAGCATACAAATCAAGCGATGTTCCGCTCGAAATAATCCTCCAACCAGAATCCGGGGGCGTAAACAGCACTTCAAAATCTAGATTGCTTAAACTATCCTCACCAGATAATGTAAAGTTATATGTTGTATCCGGTGGAAGAGCAACAGTACCACCTGCCGGCGGAACGATACTAATCTCGTACTCTCCGGGTTCAACATTCGAGAAGCTGTAAAATCCTATCGAATCAGTCTCTGTTTTCTGAGCCACAATAGGAGAGGATGGAATTTTCTTAATTGATACCTCAACACCTCTGATTGGTTCACCTCTCCTCAATCGTGAGAAAATCGAGCTGTGCTTCTGTAAACCGGAAGCGAACAGATTTCCTCCTTTTGTTACAAATCCACCGGCGCTGGCATTTCCAGCGTTAGGCTTACATTTGCCGAGCGTATCCGCGAGAAAAAGAGCGTTTACCTGGCATGCTGTCAGCGCACGATTAAATACCTCTACTTCATCAATTGAACCGATGAAGTTTCCCGAAACTTCATATGAACGACTTCCGATTCTAAACACGGCATTATTAGAAATCGAACCGTTTCTGGCAGTAGGATTTTTCGTGCTCACAACAATACCATCAACATAAAATTTCAAACCTGCAGGGTTTGTACGTTCCAATGTAATAGCAACGTGATGCCACTGACCATCTGCGATCGAGTAATTTGAATTAAATGTTGTGTAATCAGTCGCATCCCCAATTTGGATACTGGGCCCTCCATTGTAAAGATGCATGTGGTATCCTGCACCGCCCTGGCTTTCTCTCTTGTCCTGGATAACGAATACACCAGAAGTTGATGTTGTCTTTACCCATGCATCGATTGAAAAATCACCTGTCCCGAAATTAAGCGAAGAATTATCAGGGATCTCAACATAATCATCTACTCCGTCGAAGGTAAATGTTTGCCCCACTTTTCCGGTTGAGTATGAGACGCCATTCATCAGAACCCCATCATTTGTCCCAATAGAAATATCGTTTGCCGTTCCGTCACCAGACCACCAAGCGACCATTCCCTGAGGAGGTGTAATGCACATTCCGCACCCACCCGGCGCCGAAACAATCGTTATTGTGCTGACAACAGGGGTGCCATCCACCATAAAAGTTACCTGGCCTGTAAATGTCTCGCCAAGGAAACTTGCAGAAGCAGGAATGACAAATACATATCCTACCCGCAGACTAGCTAACCCGGAATTATTCAGCAAAAATGTATTTGATATTAAAGGATTAAAATATCCCCCTGTTTCTATATGAACACCAGAGTTAGGTCCATAAGAAGGAAATGCAATTGTCGCAATCGTGCCGCATGTACCTATCAGCGTATTTGGGAAGGATGCGGTTACCGAAACACTTGCTCCCACTGAACCGGAAATATTTACACCAAGATTTCCAGCCAATGATTCACCGTTGTTGGTCGGAATAACATTTCCAGAGCCGAGGTTAGGATCATACCTTACAACATAAGTTCCACATCGCACACTATCAACGCCGCCATGTAAAGCTATAGATGTGACCGGCTTGCATTTCCCCACACTATCCGCAACAAACAAAGAATAAACCTGTACCGGTGTAAGCGCGGTGTTAAAAAACTCTATTTCATCAAGCGACCCATTAAAGAAACCGCTAAGTGTAAACGACCTTGAGCCGATTCTTAATACTGAATTATTCGATACAGATCCGGATCGACCTGTGGGATCTTTTGTACTCACCACTTTCCCATCGACATAAAATTTTAAGCCAGTGGTACTTGCCCGTTCCACTGTAACTGCAACGTGATGCCATTGGCCATCGGCAATAGAATAGTTCGAGTTGAACGTAGTAAATCCTGTTGCATCTGCAATCTGGATACTGGGACCACCATTAAAGAGATGCACATGGTACCCAGCTCCGCCGCTGACAGCTCTCTTATCTTGAATAACAAAAACTCCGGAAGTAGATGTTGTTTTAATCCATGCATCAAACGAAAAATCTCCCGTCCCGAAATTTAGCGATGGAGAATTAGGGATTTCGATGTAATCATTGTTGCCATCGAATGTGTATGCATCAGAGATTTTTCCGATCGTGTAGGAAACACCATTAAAAAGTGTACCATTGTTATTCTGATTCGAGAAATCGGCAGCGGTTGTATCACCTGACCACCACGCGACCATGCTGTCAGGCGGAGAAATACACGCCCCGCAACCGGTACAAGTAAATGTTATGTCAGACCCCGTTGATAATACGTTTGGTCCCCGGCTCAAAATTTTACTAAATCCACCAGAGTATTGGACTGTCGTTACAATTTGACCATGGGACTCGGGACAGGTGCAACCCGAGCCGGCATTGAAACCCATCCCAAGAGTAATCCTGACCTCTCCGGTCGAATCGAGAGTAAATGTGTTTGGTATACCCGGATTAAACAACAAACCTGTTATCTGATTCTTACCGGAAGTGGATGAGAATGAAGCCGATATCGTTTCGCCGTCCGGACAGCCTAATCCCGCCGGTAAAATGAAAGAAACTATCACATCAGTGTTTGGTTCACCATATATCACAAACTCAGCAGGAATGCCAAAATGCGAGGATGGCGATATTGTGCTGTCCGGTTCAAGTGTGCCGACACCTCCACACCCGGCAATCTCCATCGGGGATGTGTTTACAATTGAAAGTTGTTGAGCACCAATTGTGAATGTGTCTTCGATGGCAAACGTTGAGCCTGCGTACGCGTTGTCCACTGCTTGTACACTCCAGTAGTATGTTCCATCAGGAAGATTCTTTACAGTCCAACTCGTATTCTGATTGACGCTGCCAAGCTGAACGACACGACGATGTCCATTGCTCACATTAGCCATAGGCGATTGAGTATTGATAGCACCTGTAGACGTACCAATCCGGAGATTATAATTCAGCCCATTCTGAGGCGTTTGTGCATCGGTCGCAGGAGACCATTGGAGAGTTGCGTCTGAGCCGGAGGTAGTGGCGCTTAATCCGGCCGGAGCGGTCGGCGGAGAGTTAAATGTCGTTCCATTATTTCTATAAATTTTAGAAATTTCATTTGAACCATTGTACCCAGTCAGAAGAATGTCCAGGTCTCCATCACTATCATAATCTCCCCATGATACATCACTACTTGTCACTGGAACTAAAGTTCCAGCAAAGACTTCAGTAAAACCACTTCCAGTATTTTGATAGATGTGCGAATTATAAGGTGAAGAATCATTGTGTCCACTCAAAAGAACGTCCAAATCCCCGTCATTATCGTAATCCCCCCACGCAACAGCACCCTCAGCGACGTTATTGAGGCTTCCAGCATAAACTTCGGCAAATCCACTTCCTGTATTTTGATAAATTTTGGAAAAGTAGCCGGGAGAGTATCCGGACATGAGAATATCCAAGTCCCCGTCATTATCATAATCACCCCATGCAACGGAACTATTGGCAACCCCTGTTAAACTTCCACTGAAGACTTCGGAAAACCCGCTTCCGGTGTTTTGATAAATTTTGGAAATGCCAATTGAACCATTGAATCCCGTCAGGAGAATATCCAAGTCACCGTCATTATTATAATCACCCCATGCTACTGAGCCAGAATATACTCCCTGTAAACTTCCCGCAAATACTTCCGTAAATCCATTGCCGGTATTCCTGTAAATTTTAGAAACTCCAGACACACCGTCGTACCCCGTTAAAAGTATGTCCAAATAACCATCGTTATTATAGTCTCCCCATGCTACTGAGCCATCGCTAATTTGAGACAAAGTTCCCGCAAAAACCTCACTAAATCCGGTTCCTGTATTCTGATATATTTTCGAGACTCTTCCGAAATGCAAATTACCAGTTAAGAGAATGTCCAAATCGCCATCATTATCGTAATCGCCCCAGGCTACAGAGCCATCATAAACCGGTGTCAAGCTTCCGGCAAACACTTCGGTAAAACCACCGCCCGTATTTTGATAAATTTTAGAGTAAACAATTGAATTATTACCTCCTGTCAGAAGAATATCCAAATCGCCATCATTATCATAATCGCCCCATGCCGAACTGCTTATGTCAAGCCCAAGTAGACTACCGCCATAGACTTCAGTAAAGCCCTGCGCATACATCGGCACAGAAGTATTCAGCAAGAAGGCTGAAAACATGAAAAATAGGACGATAAACATTTTACCGATGAGTCTCATAAGAATCCTTCTAACAATGAATGTGAAGTATTTATTTTGCTACAATTATTTTCTTTGTTTCAATAAACTTGTTATTACCATTGTTCACTGAGAGCCGGTACATATACACACCATCCCGGTACTCCTGCACCTTCAGCATTACGGCATGCTTCCCCGGCTTCATCGGCGTGTTGTCCAGAATCGTCTCGACTTCTTTGCCATCCATATCAAATATTTTGAGAGTTACACCGGCATCCTCCGAGAGATAGAATTCCACTCCCGATGGTTTGAACGGATTGGGGTATATCAATTTTGATTTCAGTTCCATTGGTGGTAACAAAGTGTGGAGACAATTAACGGAGAACAAACATGCAGGACAATAGGGTGGTTACCCTAAAGTTGAATGGGAAAAGACCCTAGTGAGTGATCAGAGGGAGACAAGGTAATGAGGGGTTGAGGAGATGATTTCTTTGAGGAAAAAATGGCAAGCGACTATTTACTACTGACCGGTAGTTATTCCAACGAAGTTAATCCTTCCCGTACCGCATATTTCGTTAACTCCGCTACGGTATGAAGATCAAGTTTTTCCATAACCCGCTGGCGGTGGTTATCGACTGTTTTGATGCTGACGTTCAGAAAGTCGGCGATTTCTTTGTTTGTTTTTCCTTCCGCAAGAAGTTGCAATACTTCACGTTCTTTAGGAGTAAGCGGGTCAATATCACGCGGCTTTAATCCTGTTAAGCGATCAAGACATTCTTTCAAAGCATCAGCGCCAATAGCAGGACTGATATACCGTTGATTATTCATCACTGCGCGGACGGCATCGGCAACTTCGTCAAACGAAGAGTCTTTCAACAAGTATCCCATTGCACCAGCTTGAAACATCTCGATAGCGTACCGTTTATCGTGATGCATTGTCAGAGCGATAATTTTTACACCTGAAAACTCTCTGGTGATAGCGCGCGCGGCTTCGATTCCATTCATCCCGGGCATATTCAGATCCATCATAACAAGATCAGGAACATATTCCCGTACCAGCGAAACTGCCGTCTTTCCGTCTTGCGCTTCGCCGACAACCTCGAACCCAAGTTTTGTCTCCAATAATGTTCTCATGCCATCACGGAGAATGGCATGGTCATCAGCTATGATCACTCTTTTCTTCATTTAATCGGTCCCGGCATTCACAATGATATTTGACTATTGAGAAGTAACACTTTCAGTAACAGGAACAGTAATTGTTATCCTGGTCCCCTTCCCTTTTGTCGATTCAATTTCAACCCTTCCACCAAGATGTTTGAGTCGTTCACGAAGATTCACGAGCCCAAATCCGGAGCCGGGATGTTCCTTATCACGGTATTGCGGTATGACATCAAATCCAATACCGTCGTCTTCAACCGCAAGCAACACCTCGCCATTGCGACGTGACAGGTCAATCCATACATGCCTGGCGCCAGCGTGCTTAACGGTATTCATCAGTAATTCTCTTGCGCCGGTATAGAGCATGTTGCGCAGTTCATCGCTGAGCGGTTTTGGATTTCCGTCATCAATAAATGTCACGCCAATATCATGCGCTTCTTTCATTTGTTCAGCAAGCCAATCGATAGCCGGTGAAAGGCCAAGGTCATACAGAATAGGAGGACAAAGCTCGAATGTCAGCGTGCGTGTATCTTCGATGGAGTTCTGAAGATACGTCAGCACATCCGTGAGTGATTTTTCAAATGACTGAGAGATATCTTTCGATTCGCGCAACGCCTCAAGTTTCCGCTTCGAAATTAACAGAGACTGACTGACAGTATCATGAAGGAATGTCGCCATGCGCCGGCGCTCCTGCTCCTCGGTCCGCGAAAGCTCACCTGCAAGTTGTCTTAGTTGTTCTTCATTATGCTTGCGCCTTGTAATATCGCGGGCAATACCATAGATGTGCGTTACCTTATTTATTGTTTTGTCAACAACCGGGATTGTGTAATTTCTCATCCATCGAATTTCCTTATTCTTTGTCACGATACGGACTTCAGTTTCTGATGCATTTCCGCTGATCAATTGGGTCGTGTGGGTTTCGATAGCCGGGAGATCATCTTGATAGACAATGTGTTTCAGAAACCCATCTGTTTTTGCTTCATCGACAGTGAAACCGGTAATTCTTGTAAACGAATCTGTCAGCCACACTAAGTGGAGTTCGTTTTGATCATCAATTGATCCAAAGTACGCATAATCTGACATCAATTCCGTAATCATCCGGTAACGCTCCTCGCTTACACGGATGGAAAGATCGTATTTTCGCTTGCGCCAAATCAGAATTCCTATAAGAGAGATAATACCTGTCAGCGCAATGGCACCAGGATAAAAAACAACAGGACGCAGATAAAGCGGCGGATGAATTGTAAAGGAGGTATTAACACCTGCGGAATCATACTGCTGAAAGAGACCCCGCGACTGTACGCGCAGTGTAAACGTTCCCGGCTCAAGGTTATTGAATGAAATATTTGATTTCTTTTCCCATTCAGACCAGACACCGCCATTCAGACTATACCGTGAGAAAACTTTTGAGGGAGGCACCTCTCCTTTATAGGTGTATGCTGTCCATCGGATCTGTGCATGGCGGTCTTCAACCAGAGGTTTGTCTATTACAACACGTGGTGGAGGCGAGAGAGGGATAGATTTGTCAAAGCCTACAACACCATTATCCTGAATGCCGAGGTACATGGTATGATGTACTGAAAGAATACTAAACAGCTCGTTATGGGATAAACCGGAATTGACATCAAATTTTATAAAATGATTGTCTTTGTACAAATAAAGTCCAACATCGGTAGCAAGCCACAATAATCCTTCATCATCAACGCGGAGATCAAAAATATATTTGTACACAAATTCCGACGTTGAAATAGTGCGAACAGAGTCCTCGGCATCGATATACCCCAACATGTGTTGTGTTCCCCGCGCAGCGAACCAAAGTCTGTTTGAACGATCCAGCGCCATTGCATGAATAGTTGCTTTACCTCCTTGGAATGTAATTGTATCAGGCCAATTTGACCAGACCCCTGTTTCAGGGTTATCATTTTTTTTCAATCCCGTCCTCCACCTGCTGATTCCACCTGTTGTCCCAAACCAGCGTGCGCCGTCGGAACCTTCAGCGAACGCATACACACGACCACCAGTAAACCCCTCGTGTTCACCCCACCGGAAAAATTTTCCATCACGAAGGAGAAACACTCCTGGTTGACTTTTACTATTGAGTTGGGGGCTCATTGACATCCCGAGGAACCAGAGATTTCCATTGTTATCTTTTCTAATCTTATCAATAACAACAATAGCGGTGCTATCACCAATGGTAACGTGTTTCCATTGTTTGCCGTCCCAGCAAAAAACTCCGGAATATGCGCTGCCGCCTGATATCCAGATATTTCCGTTATTGTCTTCACCCAGGCCGGTGACTGTACCTATTTTTACCGTACCAATCCGGTCGATATATTTGGGTGCGCCATCAGCATATTTAATCTCAAGACCGTTTCCCGTGGCAATCCATAATGTTCCGTCTTTTGCTAAGAGAATTTCGTTTACAGATTTCCGTGGATTGGTCGTATTAATATCGTACTCAAAAATCATTCCCGTGTTGTTGCCGGCATATGTTGTGCCATAGAGTTTTCCGATACCAACTTCGATAAGCGACCCATAAGGATAAAAACCATCATTCCGGAAATCCGCTCCTTTGGTATAGGTATTCGTGCCGATAGTAAACTCGAATAACGTCCCAATATCGCTCACTCCACCCACCGATGTCGTACCATACAACAATCCGTTGCTTGCCTGCATCAAAGACCCTGAGGGGTTTCCACCGGTAGCAGGATCAAAATCATATTTTTTGGTATATGTGTTTGAGGAGATATCATATTCAAAAATCACTCCGGCGTTATTGGCTCCGCCAAAATTAGTCATACCGTACAACAATCCGTTACTTGCCTGCATGAGGGCTCCGTTGGGATTTGACCCATTCGCCGCGGATAAATCGATTTTTTTCCTGTATGCATTGTTTTCGATATCATACTCAAAGATAACCCCCAGATCGTTGGTTCCCCCCTTACTTGTCATGCCATAGAGCTTCCCGTTGCTTGCTTGCAGTAATGAGCTGACCGGTCTGGATCCGAGCCGGGCGGAGAAATCCACTTTCTTTGTTATGGTTGACGTCACCGGATCAAACGAAAACAATGTCCCCATATCATTCACGCCGCCTTTATTCGTCATTCCCCAAAGGGAACCAACACGAGTAGACGCAAGGTCCTCAATTTCAATCAAACGACAATATTGAGGATTTGCGCCATTCGGACCAGTAAAGTCTGCCATCATTGAATACGTATTCGTGGAAATATCATACCTAAAAATAACGCCAAGGTTCGACGCACCGCCTGTCCAGGTCATACCATAAATCCTGCCATCGCTTGCCTGCATTAATGAACCGTATGGATGCGAACCAATTGTCGGATTCAGGTCAATTTTATTTATATAGCTGTTGGTCAAGGGGTCATATTCGATCAACGCTCCCAGATCACTGGAAGCGCCGCGCGCCACCAGGGCATAAAGTTTTCCATTTGATGCCTCTAATAAATCACCGAAGCACGCACGTCCTTTGGGAAAAGTAAAGTTGAGCTTTTTTGTAAAATCGGGGACAGCATTCCTGAACGGTACCCATCGGGAAGGGGAAACAGTATAATGATAAAGGCCCTGTTTCGTACCAACACATACGTCACCGTTCGATAAGAAATAAACCGAAAGGACATCCTTTATCCCCAAAGACTCCAGATTAATCGTCCGCCAAACACCTTTAGACCGGAGTCGCACATCATCTGAGCGATACACTGCGATGACCTGACCCCTTGGTCCGATCGCCATCGCTCTCAGATATTCGGGTTTCTCGGAGCTTGCAAGTTTCAACGGATTGTTATTGCTCCATTCCCAAACCCCTTGTATCTGGTGAGGCCGCAACACACAAAGAACTCCTGTACCATCACTGTTTTCCAAAAGTTGCACCTCATCTCCAGACCCGGTACCGACAACTAGCTCGCCAGCCGGGGATGACAACATAGTACGCCACGTTCCATGACTCAACCGGTACAGTGTATTCCCTGCTTCAGCAAAAACTCCGGAGCGACTACCGTGCAGGGTGGCTATGCCGGAGGGTGCATCTATTTCCCGATATTGGACTATTTCGCCACCTTCCAGTGAACTGAGGAAAAGTTTGGATTTTCTGAACAGAAAAATGGAATCAGAAGAGCGGGGAACAGCTTTCGATATTCCGTCCAAAAGGTAGTGTATATCAGCTCCTTTTGTCACACTGAACAATGAGTCTTGTTTTCTCACCAACACACTCCCGCGAATGTCTCCATCAATAGTGTATCGGCCATTTCCAATCGCGTACCAACGGAATCCATCAAACACCCCCAACCCTAAAGGAGTGGACACCCAGATGACACCGTCCGACGATTCATAAATCTCGTAAATACTATTGGATGGCAACCCTGACTCTCTCGTGAAATGAGCCCACCTCCATGATTCATTAAGCGAATCAGGCTGTGCAAGAAGTGAAATGACACAAAGGGTAATAAGCAAGAACAGGCTACTGCACCGCATCAGCATATCATGCAACGAGTTTTACGTATTGAAGAAAAAGTAATGGAAATGCTCAACTACTCCCCCGAGGTTGAAAGCGATAGTTTAATTTAGGAGAAATATGTCTTAATGTCAACGAGGGAACGATATCCCCCTTGACGGCAGTGTCAAAAAACTTTGTGGTCTACAGAATCGGAAGGGTAAACGCTGTAGCGAAGTGTGTGCGGGCCTTGTGTACTTTTTTTGATAACATGCCGCGGATATTTTTCAACCTTGGTGCTGCAAATATTGATGCCATCCAGACAAACGCGACAAGCGCAATGCCATACTGAACAGATGAGAATATTGAAAGAAAGATATCCATAGACGTTCACATAATTATGAGTAAGATGGACTTAACATAACTGGTTTTCTGTCTTCCAATTATGATAATCATCACTGAGTGTGCTGAAGGAAGGATCGGGTAAATCGGGTAAAAGATTTAGCGGCTAAGAGAGTTTTGCGAGGGACAGGCGCAGCCGGGGTATCGCCGTTTCAATATCATTCATGGAAACCGCTCCGACCGATAGCCGGAACCATCCGGAGTTTTCCGTAACGCCAAATGCCTGAAACGGCACAATGGCAAGTCCGGCATCATGCAGGAGATACTTGCGGATATCTTCGTTGGTGTGCAGGATTTCCCCGCCTGGAGTTTTCTTTCCGATGACATCAAACCTAGCACTCAGGTAAATCGCTCCCATCGGCGGAGTTGAATCTACCGGGAATCCTTCACTCTTTAATCGGTTAAGAGAATCACGCAGCAAATCCAATCGCTGCTGAATTCCGTTTTTGATTTCTTTGTTATACGTGATCATTTCATCTTTCGCCAGAAGCAGTTTTGCAACCGCAACCTGCTCTGCGCGCGGCGCCCACGCGCCCACGTGTCCGTTGATGCTCATCATCCGCGCGATAATATCGGGCGGACCGAGCATCCAGCCAACGCGGATTCCCGTCGCGGCAAACGGTTTTGATACGCCATCCACAAAAAAAACATACGGCGCGATTTCAGGTCGAAGACTGACGGGGTTGAAATGTTCCGTTCCGCCAAAGGTGAGCATCCAATATACCTGGTCGTACATCATGTAGAGCGGGCGCTCGTTGCTTTTCCGTCGCGCGTTTTCCTCAAGCACCATATCGCAAATATCAAGAAGGGCATCCCGTTCAAACGCCGTGCCGGCCGGGTTCAACGGTGAGTTGACGCACAGAAGCCGCGCTCCATGAATCACTGTTTCCAATTGCGAACGTGTCGGAAGAAATGAGCTGTCACTATGGCATTCCACAGGAACCGGTTTCGCACCGACAAGGTGGCAATAATGATTGTTATTATATGTTGGAACAGGAAACACCACCGTATCTCCGGGATCAACTACGGCTTCATAAATCGCAAAGATGGATGGGCGTGAGCCGGCAGTAATAAGAACGGACTCCACTGGGTATTTCAATCCAAGCCAATCTTCGTACAGGGCAGTCACTGCTTTGCGGAGCTCAGGAACGCCATCCGGCGGCGGATAGTTTGTTTCACCCTCGGCAATGGCTTTTGTAATTTCCTCTTCGAGGAATTTGGGAATGCGGAATTGTTTCGGAGAGAAATCGCCGACAGTGAGATTGCAGATCTGCTTTCCTTCAGCCAGCATGGCGCGTATCTCGGTTGCAATCTTCAGTATCTCAGAACCGATAAGATGTTCTGCCATCGAAGACGCACGGCCCGGCACAGGCCGCAGAACGGAAGAGGGTGGAAATGTTATGTGGTGGCGGGTTTCGTTACTCTGCTTCATGGGGTACGGTACTACTTACCCCGCGGCTTTCAATGCTTCTGCTCCGCTGACGATTTCGAGCAGTTCTTTAGTAATGGATGCCTGACGCGCTTTGTTGTATGAAAGCTGTAAATCACGAATAAGCTCGGACGCGTTTGTTGTGGCGTTATCCATGGCAGCCATACGCGCGCCCTGCTCCGCAGCAAACGACTCAAGCAACACGCGCCATATCTGAAAGTTCAGATGTTTTGGCACAAGCGCTGAGACAATCGCTTCACTGGACGGTTCGTAGATGTAATCGATCTGAGACTGTGAATTGCCGGTTTCGGATTGCGAATCGGACCCTTTTATTGATGGAATGGGAAGAAGTTGATCGATCACAATGCGTTGTTGTGCGATCGATTTGAATTCGTTATACACGACATCCACCCTGTCAAAATCGCCCGCAATGAAACCATGAACAGCTTCAGCAACTATAGTCTGGGCGTTATTGAACTGCAAGCCCGCAAAGATTCCAAGATGTTTATTGGCAATAATATAATTATTTTTGCTAAAGAAATCGAAACCTTTTCTTCCGACCGTTGTCAGGGAAACATTACCGGAAGATTTCAACTCTGAATACTTCGTCCGGATATGACTTGCAGCCGCCTTAATAATATTCGTGTTAAACGCTCCACAGAGTCCACGATCGGATGTCACAACAATCACCAGGACTTTGCTGACCGGGCGGGCCACAAACAGCGGGTTCGCTGTCACATCGACGACACCGGCAAGATGCTGTAGGAGTTCTTTCATCTTGCGGGCATACGGCCGTGCCGCGATAACAGAATCCTGCGCGCGGCGCAGTTTTGCTGCCGCAACCATCTTCATCGCCTTGGTGATTTTTTGCGTGCTCTTTACGCCGCCGATACGTTGGCGGATTTCACGAAGTGTAGCCATTGGAACAAGTCAAAAGTAAAAAGGAAAAAGTCAAAAAAAATAATTTATGCCTTGAATGATGCGGCGAAGTCTTTTGCTATCTGATGCAACTTATTCTGCAGATCCTGCGAAAGATCTTTCTTCTCGCCAATTTCCGTAAAGACATTGTTATGCTTCAACGCCATCATTTCAAGAAACTCGCGTTCGAAGCGTTGAACATGCTCAAGCGGAACTTCATCAAGATAACCATTCGTCCCGACAAAGATACTGACAATCTGTTTTTCGACAGTCATAGGAACATACTGTCCCTGTTTCAGAAGCTCGACAAGGCGTGAGCCGCGGCGAAGCTGTGCCTGCGTTGCTTTGTCGAGATCGGATCCGAATTTCGCGAAGGCTTCCAGTTCACGGTATTGTGCGAGGTCAAGACGCAAACGGCCGGCGACGCGTTTCATCGCTTTAATCTGTGCATTACCACCGACGCGCGATACGGAAATACCTACGTTAATAGCCGGACGAACACCGGAGTTAAACAAGCCGGGCTCAAGATAAATCTGACCGTCGGTAATGGAAATAACGTTTGTGGGAATATACGCCGACACGTCGCCTGCCTGGGTTTCAATAACCGGCAGAGCCGTCAGACTTCCACCGCCAAGGTCGTCACTCAATTTTGACGCACGCTCGAGCAAACGGGAATGGAGATAGAATACATCTCCGGGATATGCTTCGCGGCCGGGCGGGCGGCGAAGGAGCAAAGACACCTGACGATACGCCTGAGCGTGCTTTGAAAGATCATCATATACCACAAGTGCATGACGGCCGGAGTCGCGGAAAAATTCTCCAAGCGTTGCGCCCGCATATGGAGCAACGAACTGCATCGGCGAAGGATCGCTGGCAGTCGCTGAAATAACTGTAGTATATTCCATCGCGCCATGCTCTTCAAGCTTTGAGACTACCTGTGCAACGGTTGAACCCTTTTGTCCGATTGCCACATAAATGCAGTACATCGGTTTAACACCCTGTTTCTTGGCTTCCTCGGTATGAGTATACCGCTGATTAATAATAGCATCAATTGCGACCGCGGTTTTTCCGGTCTGGCGATCACCGATAATCAGTTCTCTCTGTCCTCTTCCGATGGGAATCATACCGTCGACAGCCTTAATACCGGTCTGAAGGGGTTCTTTCACAGGAGCGCGCTGAACAACGCCAAGCGCTTTGCGCTCAAGGGGCAAAAACTTTTCGGTTTTGACAGGACCCCGCCCATCAATAGGCTGACCAAGCGGATTGATAACGCGGCCAAGCATCTGTTCGCCGACAGGCATGGAGGCAACGCGCCCGGTACGTTTTACCGTATCCCCTTCCTTAATCTTCGTGCTTTCGCCGAAGAGCACGCAACCAACGTTGTCTTCTTCGAGGTTGAGTACCATTCCATACACATCATTGGGGAATTCGACCAGTTCACTTGCCATCACTTTAGAGAGGCCGTAGATGCGCGCGATACCGTCGCCAACCTGAAGCACGGTACCCACATCATACACATCCACTTCTTTTTGAAAACCGGAAAGCTGCTTTCGCAATATCGCCGAAACTTCGTCAGGTCTTACTTCTGCCATCGTACAATCCTTTACAAATAAATGTTAGTACTGCTTTTTTCGTTAACTGTTATACAGCGCCTTCGGCGAACCGCAGGCGAAGGAGTTCAAGCTGGTGCCGCACGCTTGCATCCCAGACTGTGTCTTCATGCTGCACTGTAAATCCGCCTTTTATCGATTTGTCAATAACATATTTCAGGCGAATTTTTTTCTTTGTCGACTGTTCCAGATTATTCACGAGAGATTTTTCCTGCGCATCCGAAAATTTTACTGCCGTCCGTACTGCGACATTCAGGATGCCCAGCCGTTCATCACGGAGCCGGTAAAACTGCTGAATAATTTCAGGTAAAATCCCTTCTTTATCTTTTGCCGTCAGCAACAGAATGAACTTAAAAGTAACATCGTTTACCTTACCCTGAAACAATTCGATAAACACCGATTTCTTCTTTTCTTTGTTAACAACAGGGCTTTTCAGAAACGACATAAACTCTGCCGATTCCCTGTGCATCACTTCGATAGAGGAAAGGTCTTTGTTTACGGCATCCAACGCCTTCACTTCTTCGGCAACACCGATCAGTGCAAGCGCGTAACGGTATGCGGCTTTATATTCGCTCATGAATGATTAATTCTTGGGGAGGTTTTTCAGATACGAATCAACGATAGCGCCATGTTTTTTCTCGTCAAGAGTCTCATCGAGAATTTTCTCGGCGGCTTTGATTGCAAGATTAGCAACTTCGCCCCGTAACTGCGCCAGCGCCGCTTCCTTGTCGCGTTCAATTTCCTGCTTTGCCTGTTCAGTCAGACGCCGTGACTGCTGATTGGCCTTTTCAACGATTTCGGCCTTTAATTTCTCGCCGAGTTCGCGGCCTTCGTTCAGAATCCGCTGGGCATCCGCTTCGGCGCGGGCAAGTTGTTTACGGTTTTCTTCGAGCAACCGTTCTGCTTCCTGTTTCGCGTGCTCGGCACGTTCAAGCGCGCCTCGCACCGTATCTTCGCGCTTTTGCAACGATTCGAGCAGAGGCTTCCACGCGAATTTCCGAAGAATAACAACCAGCAATACAAACGTAACAAGTGTCCAGACAATAAGTCCGGGATTCGGATCTAACATAGTACTATCCTTTGATAAACATTATGAACGTGCACCGCAGAAGGCACACGATAACGCATTATTTTGTCGCAAGAATGATGCAGATCGCGAGTGCGAAGAAGGTTGCGCCTTCGATAAGAGCGGCTGCGATAAGCATTGAGGTACGAACCTGACCGGCAACTTCCGGCTGACGACCGCTTGCTTCCATTGCGGCGGCGGCGAGTTTGCCGATACCAAGTCCAGCACCAATAACCGTCAACGCGGCGCCGATTCCTGCTGCAAGATAACCTAAACCTACTGATTCCATTCTATTTCTCCTGTTGTTATGATACGATGTGAATATATTTAGTTCATTAATGCCCGTGTTCGCCATGCTCTTCGTGGGTAACCTGCATTCCAAGTCCCATAAATAACGAAGTGAGCATGGTAAAAATATACGCTTGTAAGAATGCTACAAACAGCTCCAGCATATTGATGCCGAGAACAAACGCAACCGATATCGGTGCTACCGCAAGCGATTTAAATACAAAAATTAATCCGATGAGAGATACAATAACAATATGGCCGCCAATCATGTTTGCAAAAAGACGAATCATCAGCGCGAACGGTTTCGTAAACAAACCGAGAATTTCGATCGGCACCATGATGGGCCAGAGCGCCCAGTGCACGCCGCCGGTCAGATGAGCGAGATAATGACCGATACCCTGGGCCCGGATCGCTGAAAATTGTATCATCAGGAACGCGATGAGCGCCAATCCCGCCGTAACGCTGACGTTACCCGTTGCAGTTGCACCGTACGGGACAAGTCCTGCAAGATTCATGACAAGAATAAAGAAAAACGTGGTAAGCAGGTACGGCATATATTTCACGCCGGCTTTTCCCATATTCGGAACGACAATTTCATCACGAATAAAAAGAACAAACACCTCAACAAGGTTTCCGATACCGGAGGGAACGCTTTGTTTGGAATTTTTTCTTGCCGCAAGGATAGCGATGAGCGCTACAATGAGTGCCGCAACCCACAGAAACACAACATGTTTGGTAATAGACAGATCAATCGTCATTCCGCCGATATGTACCGGTGCAAAATGAGGAAGATGAACATGCCCGAGAAACGGAAGTTCCAATTCGTTGGAATCGTAGACGTGATGCAGGAGTTCGGTGAAAAGGTTTCCGCCATGCTCACCGCCCCCTCCGTGTTCAGCCGCCTGGCCTGCCGTGTGAAGTGTGTCTGAAACTGTTTGATGTATTCCGGTTGAATCTGAACTCGTAAAAAACACTATAAATTCTTATTGATGTTTAACGTTGACTTTTTTCTGAATAAAGAGAATTTCCAGCACTAAAAAGACCACATAAAAACCACCCATTGAAATCACAAGGCCTGCTGCATGCATCGAGAGCACCCTTATCAGGAACACCAGCACAAGCGCCATACCGAATAACCGCACACCCATACCGCCTAAGACAAACTTAAAAAACGTCGTCGTTGATTTTCCGATTGAATACTCGATCGACGCAAATCCGATCAACACATTAAGCGTGGCGAGAATCGCACCAACAACCGACGCTGAAATTATTTCCGCAGTACCATACGTTACCAACGGATACCAGCCAAGACACCACATCACCACGAGTGTTGCGAGGATGCGCCGGGGAAACGCCCAATCAATCGTCATTTCTTACCGGGCTTTTGTTGTGCAGACGCTGAGTTACCGGCGTCAATCGCGCTTTTAATCAACTTTACCATTCCGCCGGCGGCGCCAATCAGCGCGCCGATTGTTTTTAACCATGGATCCGTACCAAACTTTTCGTCGAGCCACCGCCCCGCAAAGAAAAACAACAGTACCGCTGCCGCAAGCTGAAGAGAAGCACTGAAGAGCAAGCTTCCGATCCGGAAACCTTTCAGTGAATCTTCCCGGTTTCTTTCATCAGATCCGGTATCGGGATTCAGCCACAACTGTTATCCTTCCGCTTTGCGGACGTCGGGCTTGAGTTCTACAACGTTTTGTTTTATTTCACCCGACATAACACATTTCCCGTCGAATACAGCGCCTTCATCAATGACCAATTTCGCGGCTTTGATATCACCGCGGACAACCGCTTTCGATTCGAACACCAATTTTTCCTGTGCAACTACAATGCCTTTCAGTTTACCGCCGATGGTCACGGTTTTGGCATTCACATTTCCCTCAATATCACCGGTTCCGCCCACGGCAATGTTTTGCGTCGCAGAAACCTCGCCGATAATTTTCCCGTCAACCCGTATACTGCCGGGAGTCCGGAGTTTGCCTTCAAACACGGTACCTGCCGCAATCAGGTTCAGCTCACTGCCGTTTTCTGTTTTCATGGTAATCGCGCTCCTTATTGAGTGGTCAATACGTAATTCATTGGATCAACTGCGATGCCATCTTTCCAAATTTCAAAATGTACATGCGGGCCTGAACTTGTCTTTCCGGTATTGCCGAGGAGAGCAATTGGCTCACCGCGACGCACAATAGAACCGGCGTGCTTCAATAATGTTTTATTATGTTTATAGGTGCTGAGGAATCCCTGATCATGCGAGAGAATCATCATCATCCCGTCATCGTACGTCCATCCGGCAAAAATTACGATGCCGTCAGCCGCCGCAAGAATCATACTGCCCTGTTTGCCAACCAGATCGATACCATAATGAAACTGATCCGGTTCAAACTTTCTGGATACAAAACCATCGAACGGCGGTACCATTGGAACATTCAGCAACCGTCGCACCGGCGTAAACTGTACCTGTCCACTTGTTACACTTCCCGGCATGCCGGTTTGCGGGATGACCTGATGTTGCGCATATTGCTGTTCCGAAATTTCAGCACCACTGTCATGAACATCCCTGTTTTTCAGCTTTCCCAACGTTGTTCCGTCGTATGCTGCAAGCAGCGTGCTGTCAGCACCGTGAATATCCTCTCCCATTGCCTTTCTCAGACGAAGATTATAAGCCCTCAACACACTCATCTGGTCCAGCAACGTGTTTATCTGCTGCTGAATACCGACAATTTGCCTTGTGTATTGTTCTTCCAACTCTGGATTAGCTATAGGCAACAGCGAGCCTATGGGAGTGTAAATAATTGCGGCAAAAATCAGGATTACAATGACAAGGAACGAAGCAGAAATTGCGCCTATCAGACCAAGCGGACTTACCGAAAATGTACGCGTTTTATCGGAATCCACGCCGGGAATGACCACAAACGTAAAATGCTTCGTTTTCCTGCGTTCGGAACCATTTTCGGGCGCCATCTTCTACATTCAGCCACTCATTGTTTCAAAAGCGGTGTCAATATAAAGAAAATCCGTAAGAATGTCAAAGGTTTTTGAGGAAAACCTCACGCGGGGGTGGAATACTAAAAATAAGGCTTTGCAAACACCTGATTTGCGGATATTAATGCAAGGAAAAGCAGGGGCTAGAGTCTTTTAACATCAACAAAATTCCGTATTCTCGCCGGATCGCGGACTGCTCCGTCAATATCCGCTGAAAGACGATAGAAAAATTTACCTTCCGAGACGCCTGCGGGAAGAAAAGCGCACTGATGCGTTCCTGCTTTATATGGCTGCTGATTGATCACGGTTTTTATCTCATTTCCTGTTTCATCAAGTATCACAAGAGAAACAACCGCATCATCAGGTAAATCAAACTCTATTCCTGCGGGGTCATGAGGATACGTGTAAAAAACCCGCGAATGAAATCCCGTTGTCAATTATTATGATTTCCGAAAAAATTGGCGAATGAATTTTTTACTCTCATGAGAGATCCGGGAGATGGCTTGACAATGCCATCTCCCGTTACTCTCAGTTGTATATTACCGCATGAGCAGCATTTTCTGCGTTCCGATAAAGCGTTGTTTCGCGCCATCTTCATCCGCGGGCGTTTCGGCCGTTACGCGGTAGAAGTAGATACCGGAAGAGAGCGATGCGGCATCAAAGACAACTTCCTGAGGATCTGCATCGACAAGGACATTGTCCATCAGCGTTGCCACTTCCTGTCCGAGAACATTGAATACTTTAACAGTGACAAATGCTTCTTCAGGCAGTGTAAACCGTATGACCGTTGTCGGGTTGAACGGATTCGGATAGTTCTGTTCAAGCTCAAACTTATCCGGGTTTCTGTCAAGCATCGGCGGATCACGGTGCGCTTTCGGCGCGTTGCCGCTAACTTTGATAAGGAACGGTACATCCGACAACTCAACGGCACCGCTCAAATGCAGTTTACCATCAGTCACCCAGGAAAGAGTATCCTCAGCGGCGAACGGCAGGTTCCCGGCAAATGCTTCGTTAATCGATTCAATGACTGCGTTCAGCTCATCATACTGCTGGTAAGAAACACCTTCCCAGTTTGTGAGCAATGAATCTGCCACAGAGGCGATCTTCTCCACGGTGCACGGGTCACCATCGTTACACCAGAACACGGGGACTTCCGACACATAAATCAAATCACCAAATCCCGGCGGCGTTTTGCCAAGCTCACTGGCAAGGATGTTAATCTTAAGTGCAAGCAAGTTGGCCAGGAATACGTTGTTATGTTTCTTCGCCGACATACTCTTTTGCCGTTTTAAGATGAGCTTACCCTTTGCATCTAGTGCAAGCCCGCGCGGATCGCCGTCATGGACAACATCCTTATCATTGAATGTTTTGAAGACTTCACCCTGTTTCTTCGGGTATAGGTAGGCTTTCTCTTTACCGCTTGCATTAATTTGCTGCGGCATACCGGCAATTAAGAGTCCACCCTGCCTGAGCATTTCGTCGATGACGTTTGCAGTATTGGGCATCGGAATTGGCTTGCCCGGCTTTGGCCTCTTCACAGGTTTCAGCTGGTCAGACAGAGCAAGTTGCTCCGCAGTAAAGGTTCTGAACCGGAGCGTCGTATCAGGTTCATACGTATGCAGGAACAGAACACTGAGACCGCCTTCCGGATCTGTCACATCAATCATAACGGAATCATCCATCGTCGGCCATAATATATCATTCACGTAGATGCGGTCGGGACGGTAATTCGCAACCCGATCACGCTTGATGATATACGTACCGGGTGGGCACGGTCCGATGACAGGTACAACGTTCTCCGAAATGATACCTTTGAAGATTGTTGTAGGTGTCGTCAACGGATCCGGACTATACCTGATTTCAATCGGCCATGGGTAACAGACCGGCTTCGGTGTTCCGGCAGGAATAATGTTCATATCGATCGGAATACCGATAGTATCCTTTGTTACCCAGATATCGATACATTTATACTTATTGCCGAAGTCGATACCGTTAACAACCGTACTTTCACCAACAGTTACATGATAGAACGGCGGATTGATAGGCCATGTCTGTGCCCATCCCGGTTTCGGAACTTCAACTACACAGTAGTCTCCTGCACAAAGATTCGTAAAGCAATAGTAACCGGAAGAGTCTGTAAGCGTGCAAGCAATCGTATCTTTGGTCGGTCGGCCAAATTCATCGCAACGTACGAGGCATATCTTCCAGTTTGGAATACCTGTTTCAGTTCCATAATTAAACTTATGGTTACCGTTCTTATCATTCCATTTTCTACCGCAAATCTTTGAATTACAGACACTGTCGCAATCATGGAGCGACAGGCTGTAAGCATTCGAAGTATCAGAGCAGAATGACGGACCGGGACCAGTAAGAATCAATTGATACAATCCGTTTCCGACAGGAGTCAATGTATCATTTGTTCCGTTCGGCGGAGGAATCGGGCTACCATTATAGAGCCATTGATAGGTATAATAACCGATATACGGCCCAATCGGACCAGGAATCTTCACAGTATCGCACAAATCATCGCAACCGATTGGATAGAGTGAGAAATCCGGATCATTCGATACAGTTACAGTGATTGATGCACTACTCTGGCATCCATTCGGACTCGTCACAGTTACAGAATATACACCCGAGGCATATACTGTAATGCTTTGAGTGGTAGCACCTGTATTCCAGAGATTATTGATAGGTGATGAACTTGTCAATGTAACAGAATCACCTTTACAGAAATACGTTGGGCCGCTCGCGGTAATAAATGGCGGAGGAGGAGCAGGATACACAGTGACATTAAATGTAGCCGATGTGTCAAAGCATCCTGTCGCAGTATCCGTTACTATAACATAGTAGGAATACGTTCCCGGCGTATTCAACACAAGGAATATAGATTGCGTCGTCGAATTATCCGACCAGAGATAGGTGTAATTTCCAGCCGGTGCAGTGAGCGTTAGAGTACCCGTACCGCAAATAACCGGCGTTGCGCTTGAACTGATCGTAGTCGGAGGTAATGGATTTACAACAACCAGTACCGGCGACGAGACGCAGACACAACCAAAAACATCCGTCACTTTTACTGTATAGCTTCCGGTCACCATCGCAGAATATGTTTGAGTAGTTACACCCGTAAAGACATTATTCAGGAACCATTGATACGACGCTCCGGTTGCGGCAGTCAGTACAACCGAGTCACCTTGACAAATCGGACTTGGATTTGAAGGTACAATGGGACAGGTTCCGCCAGGGGACGTAATAGTTATCGTTTGCGTGGAGGAATCTTTACATCCGCTTGCGTTCGAAACCACCAGTTTTACGGTGTACACACCGGGAGTTGCCCACGCGTGTGAAGTATTTTGTAACGCAGATGTCGCCGCATCGCCAAAATCCCATGCCCAGCTGAATGCCGGACCGGCGGACATCGCGATACTTGTTCCAACGCAGGCCGTCGCCGGCAATGTAAATACCGGCGATGGAGGCGTTGTCACATTCACATTAAGTGTTATAGTCGATGTGCATGTCCCGTTTGAAACAGTCAACGTTACAGTTTTGACACCAGGCGTGCTGTACGTTACCGGCCCGGGGAATTGAGATCCCGAAGATGACGGAGAACCACCCGGGAAACTCCAGCTCCAGGATGTAATTGAATATCCGGGCAGCCAGGTTGAAATATCTGTAAACGTTACCGTGCCGCAATTGTTGACATAGCTGAAGTTTGCGGCAAGCGGTATCGGGACAGCCATCGTGGTACAAACATTACATGTACCGGACGGTATTGCAGGAACATCGCCGCAGAGTCTTGCGACATAGTAGCCCGCAGCGGCGTAGATATTCGTCGGATTCGGTGTGTTTCCGGCGGTATTTCCATCACCAAATGTCCAGCTGTAATTTGTGATATTAGTCGAGCTGGCAGTGAATTGAATATTATTACACTGTCCGCCAACATTACTCGTTGTGAAACTCAACGTGTACGGCTGAGGCGTACAGCTTGGTCCACCACCGGGACATGGTGCAACAGTAATAGTAATTGCATTCGACGTATCTTTACAACCTGTAACCGCATCAGTCACAATCACATAATATGTGCCTGCTGCAGTTGCCGTAATGGTCGGTGTTGTCTGACCACCGGGGGACCAGAAGTACTGATAGTTCGGCCCCTGTAGTGCATAGAGAGTCGTATTGATTACCGGAGGAGGTGTACTGCAATAGTTTATTGGATCAGGCGTTGAGATGCTTGCCGTAGGTGGAGGTGTATAGGGAACATCAATACACTTTGTCGCCTGGCAGCCGTTGGCATCAGTCACTGTTACGCAATATTGACCGCTGAAGCCAACCGATGTTGATTGTGTCGTCGCGCCATTTGACCATGAGTATGATGCGTAGGCAGGTGTAACCGTCAAATTCACTCCGCCACCCGGATCGCATACATATCCTGTCATGTTTATTGTCGGTGTCGGTTTGGGATTGATGGTCACTGGCAACGTTAATGTATTGCCGCATACGACGAGTTTCACCACAGCACTGCCACCGGGACCGTGCCAGAGCACAGAAATGGTATTTGTCCCCTGACCGCTTGTAATGCTTCCGGCGGGAGAGGGATTCCCAAGCCCGTCTTCAATCGTCCAAACAAAATCTATATTCGGATTAGGACTTCCTGCGGTAAAAATAGATGTCCCATCCATACATACGATCGTAGGACCGGAAATTGATGAAACAGAGAACAGGCTGACGTTCTTGCTGATTGGAGCAGAAGGACAGAAGGGAGACCCTGTCATAACCTGTTGAACCGAAATTGTACCCGGACCGCTCCACTGCACCATAACAGGATTTGCGGTATTCGATCCAACGATAGTTCCTCCAACCACGCTCCAGAGCATCGAGAATCCGGGACCTGATGGGGTTGCTGTGTATGAATATGTTGAGCCGGCGCAGACAGTATCGGGACCAACAATCGCAAGCGGCGGAGGCACGGCTACAACTGTGACCGACACACTTGAAGTCAGAGTGCAATACAGGTTAGGATTAAGCGGCGTAGCAGTTACTGTTTGTGTCCCTCCGGCTGTCCATTGAACTTGAATTGTCGATGTACCATTACCGGCAAGGATTGTTCCACCGGTAACCGTCCAGTTTGCCGGACCGCTTCCGGAAAATGTAGTTGTAGCGCCAACGCAGAACGGATCAGGCGCATTAAAGATTTGGAATTCGTCACGTACTTTTACAATAATGGTATCTCTGCCTCCGCAACCAAGCAGAATATTATTCCAGTCGGCAATGATCATCGCATTACCCGGCGTGGGCGGCCACTGCACCTGAATAGAATTGGTATTCCAGCCGATTATAATAGTTCCATTCGTCACCTGCCAGTTATAATATGTTCCTGGCCAGAGAGGTAATGAATACACAGAGGTGGAATTTACACAGACAGGGCTCGGACCTGAAATCGGACCGTTGGATGAAATTATCGGAATGACAACAGTGGTTGTATCGTTGCAAACTGTTCCGCAACCCGTAATAAACAATGATATTGTTCCCTGCGGACCGGCACCCCACTGGACGCAAATGGTGTTGGTATTTGACGGGCCAACAATCGTTCCGCCCGTTACGATCCAGTTATATACAGCACCCGGGCATCCTGATGATGTTGAATAACAAGCTTCGGCAAAATTACATACCGTGGTAGGACAATCAATGACAGGGCCGCTCAGATTACTAACATTAATTACCATAGATGTCGAATCCAGACATCCGCATTTATTATACGCAACTAATGTGACGGTATATGTCCCGCCGTTGGTATACGTGTGTGTCGGATTGACAAGCGTTGAAGTGTTGCCATCGCCGAAGTTCCACAAATACGTCAACGCGCCGATCGATTGGTTAATGAAATTTACCGGGACGTTTTTACACACACTATTGTTCGCGGTAAACATGGCAATAGGTGAATTAATAATCTTAACACAGCGTTCTTCGGTTCCTGTACAGCTATCCGGAGTTGTTTCAACAACACTGATTGTGCCATTCCCCATAGGACCCCAGAGGATTGTCACGCAATTCGTTCCCTGGCCGCTTGTAATCGTACCACCAACAACACTCCATGCATATGTATTCCCTGCGTTGAGCGCGACACAGTAGGTAGTATAATTATGTTCGCAAGCTGCAAAACAATCCTTGCGTTCTGTTCCGGGATTACCGGAATCGTGTTCAAGGCAGCTTGAATCAGCCAAAAATGCCGACACTATCTGCGGATGCGGCGGTACGCTGTCCTGAGGACAATCGTACGAAAACGCCATTGCAGTCAGCAAGAATGTGCATATGACCAGCACAAAAGCGTTCAAAAGTTTCATAAAAGGATCCTTTCGTGAATAACTGTATGAGAATATGTATTGTATTCAGAGGTAAATGCGATATCCGCATAAAAAGAATGGTGTAGCTGCTTCTCCACCGATTCGCATCTATAATAACCCCCGAATGATGTTAATTTCAATAGTGGAAACTATGATTCTTGGGTAGGAAAAACATGAGGAAAAAGTCCGAAATAGACTAGATCAGCCAAAACAGAGGGAAAATGAGGATTTCCGTAGAGGAGAGTTACACTCCCTATTCTAAAGAGGTGAGTCCTGTCCGGATTGCATACTTGGTAAGCTCAGCAACTGAATGGATATTCAATTTTGCCATAATATGCTGACGGTGTGTGTCAATTGTAGGAATACTGAGATTAAGTTTTGACGCAATTTCTTTTGTAGAAATACCTTCAGCTATGAGTTGAAGGACCTGACGTTCTTTCGGAGTAAGTTCGACTGATTCCGCATTTTTTTTCATTTGAACAAATTCCTGAACTACTACTCCGGCAATTTCAGGGCTGATATAAGTTTTCCCCGCAAGAACGGTTTCAAGCGCTTGCTGTAATTCATCGGTCGCGCTTTGTTTCAGCAGGTAGCCGCTGGCACCGGCGCTCAGCATTTCTCCGACAAACCGTTTGTCTGTATGCATTGAAAGAGCGATAATTTTTGTCCCGGGAACATCCTGAAGAATCTGTCGTGTTGCTTCGATGCCGTTCATATCAGGCATGGAAATATCCATGATGATCAAATCGGGTTTGTGCTGCTTTGCGAATTCGACCGCGGCGCGCCCGTTCGCTGCCTGCGCTATTACGTTG
The DNA here is from genome assembly GCA_964523395.1 of uncultured Chlorobiaceae bacterium. Classification (GTDB taxonomy): domain Bacteria; phylum Bacteroidota; class Ignavibacteria; order UBA10030; family SZUA-254; genus JANYJZ01. Next base: position 126,998 of record CAZFXS010000002.1, read on the forward strand.
AGATGAAGCTCATTTTCAAGAATACTCCGTAATCCTTCGCGCATCATCGCGTGGTCATCCGCAAGAAGTATTCTGGTTGGAAATATCGGTTTCATATCCGCATCACCATGCTTAATTTAAGCTAATGTTATTGAATTCATGGGAATGGAAAGCGTTACCTGCGTTCCATTTCCGGGTACCGATGCTATTTCAAATTTTCCGCCGAGGTATTTTAACCGCTCCCGGATATTAAAGAGGCCAAACCCTCCTCCCTTTTTGTTCATACTCCTATGAACGGAATCCGCATCAAACCCTATCCCGTTGTCATGAATAACAATAGTCATAACATCTTTATATTGTTTCAGTAATACTTCAACTTTCGTTGCCTCGGCGTGTTTGATGACATTCACAAAAATTTCCCGGACTGCCTGGAAGAGCATCCCGCGCATTTCATCTGTCAACGGCTTGAGTTGAATATCCGTCCGAAGTTCAAACGTTATCCCATGTTGCTGATGCAGCCGTTCCGTCAGCCATCCCACAGCTGCTTCAAAACTTAACTCATACAATATTGGAGGACAGAGCTCAAACGTCAGTGATTGTGTATTATGAATAGATTGCTCGACAAGACTCTGGATTTCATTCAACGGAACGGAAGCATTGTTCTCCGGCAAAGATTTTTGAAGGCCGCGAATCTTGATTTTGCAGAGCGCAAGTGTCTGACCGATAACATCGTGGAGGTAGGTTGCCATTCTATGTCGCTCTCGTTCTTCGGTGGCTGTTAATTCCGTTGTCAGCAGTCTGAGTTTCTCTTCAGATTGTTTGCGTTCCGTGATATCAATGGCAGAACCGAGCGTTGCGGGCATTCCCTGAAACCGAATCCAACCCCACCGGTAATCCACCCAACGTTTCTCGCCTTGTTTTGTCGTGATAGTAAACTCCGCCTGGTTCGGGACAAGTGTTTTTCCTGTTCGGGCACGTTCACGTTCTTTCATCATCTCCAGATATTCCGGAGAAATAATATCATTCAAACTCATATTGAGGAGATCTTGTATGGCATAACCGGTCAGTTCCTGTGCCCCAAGATTTACAAAGAGGAATTTGTCATTCTGATAAATCATGATCGCGGAGGGACTCATCTCAGCGACAGCCCTGAATTTCGCCTCGCTCTTGCGTAATTCGGCATCATGCTTTCTTTTGCGAACAACAAGAACGACTCCTAAAAAAACAACGGACAATACCAGAATGCCCGCGGGAAGGTATACCATGGGACGAAGATATACCGGAGGAAGAACTGAAAACGTCACCGATTCTCCCTTTGGATCAAAATCCCCGAACAGTCCTTTTGCCTGAATCTGGAATGTATAATCTCCGACATCAAGGGACCTTTCCGTTATTTCCCGGGAAACATTCCATGCCGACCATTTTCCATTCCCGACACGATACCGAGTGAAAATCTCTTCCGGAGAGACACTCCCCCAATACGCGTATGGCTTCCAGCGGATAAGGATGTTATGGTCTTCAACAACAGGACGTTCAATAACAATTCGCGGGAAGTATTGGGGAGTTTCCACCTTATTTAGAATGGCAAGTCCTCTTCCCCGCGTTCCGACATAAATTTTCCCCTTCGAAGGTAACACCGGCCAGAGTTTTGAAAAAACAAGACCGGTTTTCTCATCATAGGTCAGCCATGTTCCTTCAAAATAGCTGCAAAGTCCTCCATCGGTTGAAATCCAAAGAACACCGGATGAATCGACGCTTAAATCCCACACATTATTATTAAGCAAGCCGTCGGCTACTGTAAAATAGTGGACACTGTCGTTCTTATCGATATACCCCAATCCCCCGCTGGTATTGGAATGACCAAACCACAACCTGTTTTCTTTGTCAACAGCCATTGTAAAAATTTTATTATAGCGAAGGCCAGTTGCTTGTGTCCAGTGTTTCCAGAATCCGTTTACTGCGTTGTTGCCGGGTCCACTGCTATTCTTGTGTGTCAATGGGGTCCATCTGCTTATTCCGCCAAGTGTGCCAAACCACAGCGAGGAATCTCTCCCCTGAGCAAAGCTATACACTCTTCCGTGTACCAGGCCGTCATCAACCCCCCAGTGGGAAAATTGCTTTCCATCGTAGAGATACGTACCCACTTCCTGTGAATCCCTGTAAGCGTAGAGGTGTGATAATCCCAAAAACCATAGTCGTCCATATGCATCTTTTCTAATCTTATGAAATCGGGCCCCTCCCGCATTATTGGAAACAGAAACATAGCGCCACTCTTTTCCATTCCAGCAAAACGCGCCATCAAATGAAGCCCCGCTCGATATCCAGACATTTTCATCATTATCTTCCGCCAGGCCTGTGATCGCGTACAGCGATGTATTCAGAATTTTGGGAATGTGCTTGATCATTTTATTGTCGCGGTAGATCACTACTCCGTCCGTAGTCCCAACCCAAATATCTCCGTTCCGGGTTTGTAAAATTTCATTGATGGAATTTCTCACATCCGGGCCGGAATGCGACAACACTGTCCACCTCGAAGAAGAACGGCTAAACAAATAAAGTCCTTCTTCCGTACCAAACCAGAGGTCGCCGTTATTTCTCCATCGGACAAATTCTACCGTCGGTAATTTGGACTGTACCCAGAGCAGAGAAGACCATACCCCGTTTCTTCTCATCCGGATGTCACCTGAGTTATAAACTACGATCGCATCACCGTTCGGACCAATATCCATCGATTTATTATCATACCCGATTTCAATTTTGTTCCGGATGGCGTCACCATCATTAAACCATTCGTACAATCCTCTTCGTTCAACCGGCAGCAGAACGCTGGCAAAGCCATTGCCATATTGATCTTCCACAACATTAGTTATTCCAAAATCGGTATCCGACGGGTCAATTTTTTTCCGCCATCCTTCTTTTTCTCTTTTATACACTCCTGCAAGCGTGCTTATCCACAGCGCTCCACCCCGCGTTTTCCAGAAGCCATTAATTTTCCCCTGAATGTTTTTGCTTATACCTTCCATTGGTTTTAATGTATCCTCCGCAAACCTGTATAGCATATTATTCATGGTGATGAGAAGGGATGAGCCGGTATCGGTCGCGACGATGGAAAGATTCCGGTTTAATAACGGTGTAAAGGAATCCCGAGAAACTGCGTAAAGAACTCCTTCAGCATTTACTACAATCTTATCGTTTTCGTAAGGGAAGAGAAGACTTAATCGTTGTTGCGGTATTCCATGAACCTGATGCCACTGATAGCCGTCGAACCACGCAATACCACTCTCCGTGGTAATCCAAACGGTGCCATCATTTGTTTCTGTTAAAGAGGTAATATGATCTGACGGAAGGCCTGATTCTGTCGTAAACCGCACCCATCTCCATGACTCGTCAAAATAATCCGACTGCGCACTCAGTTGAGAAATAACCGGAGCTAGCAAGGACAAAAGAATCAAGAAGAAAAGAGTCCAGCGGAAGTTCATAATATCGATGAAAACAAGGTGGATGCGTGTATTGTGCAGTAATATAATCGAGGCGGGTATCATATTCAACACTTCAACACTAAAAAGAAAAACCCGCCACAGGAGGATGTGGCGGGCTTTATTGATTCTTAAAAAACATTCAAAACAATAAGACTAATATAATAGATATTTTTTTCGAAGTTTAACAAATTCTTCCACCTGATTTTTTGAAAGCTTCAATAATATATCAGATGCCGAACGGTTGTTTTTTATTTCTGCTCGTGACAGTGAATCCCCCAGCAGGCGATCCATCAAGCCGTCCCGTATCTGAAATTTTTCAGGATACAGTGTTTGAAATGCGTTAATCATTGCCAACCCGGTTTCAACGGGACGAAACAATGACCTCTCGGTAACCTGGATGCTGACGCCGCCGCATAATTTATTTTTGTATTTCGGATCTGGCGCCGCAGCAGAATCAGGTGTTGGCGTGAATGAGACCGGAAGAAATTTCACACCCGGCAGGTTCAAACTATTTAGGGCCGCAGCAAGGGAATCACTGTGAATTGCAGGCGCACCGATTGTTTCAAACGGTTTAGGCGTCCCCCGTCCTTCCGATACATTTGTTGCTTCAAACAGGCAGGTGCCAGGATAGACCGTTGCCGTGGCGGGAGTTTTCATGTTCGGCGAAGGCGATACCCACAACAATTGCGTATCGTCGTACCACATCGGACGCTGCCATCCCTCCATTTGAATCACAGTAAGGTCAAGTTTGGTATCATCAATCCATCCTTCCCCGATAATCATTTTCGCTAGTTCGCCAAGCGTAAGTCCGTGACGGATTGGCACAGGAAAGAGTCCCAGAAACGAGCGCAACGTCAGATCAAGAACAGGCCCTTCAACATCAACACCATTGAGAGGGTTCGGCCGATCCAGAACAATAAATTTTTTGCCGTTTTGTGCTGCAGCCTCCATCGCGTATGCCATCGTTGCGGCATAAGTATAAAACCGCGCGCCAACATCCTGAATATCAAATAATAATACATCTACATTCACAAGCATGTCAGGTGATGGTTTCCGGGTTTCACCGTACAAAGAATACACCTGTATTCCTGTTTTGGGATCTTTGTGATGTCCTACTTTTTCTCCCGCGGCTGAAATCCCCCGAATACCATGCTCGGGACCAAACAAGGTGGTTACATTTATTCCCTTGCCTATTAACGCATCAACTAGATGTATACCGTTTGGCAATACAGATGTATGATTGCAGACCACCCCAACGCGTTTACCCGATAAGAGGTCAAGATGTTTTTCGAGTAATACTTCCGCTCCAACACGGACTCGCTCACCGCAGGAAAGCGAAGAACAAAGCAGGAATAAAAAAATAAATATTAATGTAAATCTAGTTATCATCAATAAAATTGATCTTGAATTTAGGATAAGAAATGATGTCTCACCAGTGCCCACGCCGCAAGCGTCATACCATCCCAGACTGCGCCTGAACTAATTTTTGCATCAAGCTCATGGGCAGAAAATCTGAATTGCTCGAATTCTTCCGTCTCGTCATGGTGTGATTCAACCGGCTGAAGATTTCTCGCGATAAAGACTTTGCAGATTTCATCTGTGACACCGTTGAATGGATTGAACTCCGTTGCACAGCGGATATTTGAAGAGGAAAACCCGGTTTCTTCTGAAAGTTCATGCGCGGCGGTTTCTTCGTATGTTGAACCATCCTTTATCCCGCCACAGGGAAATTCGAGGCTTTCTTTATCTAACAAGTAACGGTATTGATTAACCATGATAATCATCCCGTCGTTGAGGACTGGAATTACCATACTCGCACCGTTGGTGTGAACAAAATGATACTCCCCTGCTTTACCAGAAGGCAAAAGGACACTGTCCTTCCTGTAAATCCACCATGGATTTTTTACTTCAAATTCCTGTCTGACTTTTTTCCACCGCCCCAGCGCCAACGTCAGCCCCGCGCAAGATCACTGACAATATTCAGCGCGGTATCCACATCTTTCATCGTATTATAAATGTGAAGCGAGTGCCGCACGCCATCAGTATCACCCATGGAACGAACACGATATTTTTTCTCCCAGAACACATCCATCATTTTTGGACCGGTCAAACCCTCGATTTTGTACGTGGTGATCCCTGCCGCCATCTTCGGATGCACGGAAGAAATGATTGTGACTTTCGGGATCTGCTTAAGTCCCTCTCTGAGTTTTGTCCCAAGCGCATGGATACGCCGTGATACTCGCTCCTGACCGATCCACAGACGAAATTCCGCAGCTTCACGCAGTCCCTCATACAACGATTTGTTTCCTGTTCCAACCTGCATAAAGCGGTACGCACCAACAGTTTCATTTGCCCATTCATTCGATGCGATGGTTGTCCAGATTTCTTTTTGACGTGATTTTTTGATATACAATCCGCCGCATCCCGGAGGTGCCAGGAGCCATTTGTGCGGAGAGAAAAAGTACGCATCGCAATCAATTTCTTTAAGATTAACATCGATCTGCCCGACAGATTGCGCTCCATCGAGAACGATGAAAATATTCGGATGTCCCTGCCTTCGTCCTATGTCAATCAGTTCCTTCACGGGCATCACCAATCCTAATTTTGAAGTCTGATGAGGAACAGCCAGCACTCTTGTTTTCGGAGTTATAACTTCGCGGAAGCGTTTGATGATTTCTTCAGGGTCATTCGGCGGTATGGGAATAGGAACAGATTTCCAGACTGCGCCACTGCGTTTCACGCGGACTTCCCACCCGCATTTTCCGCCCTGATGCTCCATATCCGTCTGGATAATTTCATCGCCGGGCTGTAGATCGATACCGTTGGCAATATAGTTCATACCGAATGTTGCATTCTGGGAAAGCGCAAGTTCATCGAGTTCACAGTGCACCAGTTTTGTAAGTGGTGTCCGTATTTCTTCATACTGCCGGTATCCCGTCAGCCAATCCGGATGCTCGGGCCGGTAATCCCAGTGCGCAAGTGTTTCTTCAAGCTCCATCATATTTTTCGCCACAACATCAACCACACGTTTCGGCACAGCACCGAGTGTTGCGGTATTGCAAAATACTTCATCGGATGGAATCAAAAATTCCTTCCGCAATTCCACCCAGAACGATTCATCATCGGAGGGATCAGGAAGCTGAGTACGTGGAATAAACTCGAGGGATTGAGAAAACGACTTGGCTGTTGCGGTAGCAACTGCTGTACCGGCAGCAACCTTAAAGAAATTACGACGGGAGGTTTTCATAGACACTCCATCAAGATGGTTTGGGGTTTGAGTTTCGTGGATTGAGATGAAAGAAAACAGCTATTGACATGGCGCCAATATAGGATATTTTAGATGGGATTTCAAGTGAAACCGCCGCATCATTTTCCTCCCTTGTTACGTGCGACTCACCTACATGTAGTTTTCAAACATAGGTGAGTCGCACGATCAATTAATCGTAGTATTCCAGCCCCAGATGCGTAATAAGCTCCTCGTCTTTCAAGTGGCGAAGCGTATTTTTCAGTTTCATAAGCTGGATAAAGAGATCATGCTCTGGATAGAGGCCGGGTGCAACCATTGGACTTTTGAAATAAAACGAAAGCCACTCCTGAATACCTTTCATGCCGGCGCGTTGCGCCAGGTCCATAAAGAGGACAAGATCAAGCACAATCGGCGCGGCAAGGATAGAATCACGGCAGAGGAAATTTACTTTCACCTGCATCGGATACCCCATCCAGCCGAAGATATCGATGTTGTCCCACGATTCTTTGTTATCTCCGCGCGGAGGATAATAATTGATGCGGACTTTATGATAGTAATCTTTATATAACTGCGGATAGAGCTCCGGCTGGAGAATTCCTTCCAGCACGGAGAGCTTACTTTCTTCTTTAGTCTTAAATGAATCCGGATCATCAAGCACTTCGCCGTCTCGGTTGCCGAGAATATTCGAAGAAAACCATCCGTTTAATCCGATAAGCCGTGCCTTCAGCATAGGTGCGAGTACTGTTTTCAACAGCGTCTGACCTGTTTTGAAATCTTTCCCCGATACCGCAACGCCGTTCTTCTTTGCCAACTCCATTAACGCCGGCATATCGACAGTAAGGTTCGGTGCGCCATTAGCAAACGGAACCCCTTCCATCAATGCGGCATACGCGTACAACATGCTTGGGGCGATGTCGGCATGATTCTTCTTCATTGCGTTTTCAAACGACTTAAGATTTTTGTGCACTGTTCCTGGACTGATAAACACTTCCGTGCTTCCGCACCAAATCAATACACAGCGACTCAACTTATTTTCTTTGATAAAGACACGGATATCTTCACGCAACTGCTCAGCAAGCTCATACTTCGTCTTGCCTTTCTTTACGTGTGTTCCCTTCAGACGCTTGACGTAGAACTGATCAAACACCGCTTTCATCGGCTTGATCGATTGCAATTCTTTCTTCAACGCATCGAGATGATTGCCATCGAGGACACCTGCTTGAACGGCAGACGTATAGCAGTCTTCATTCCGGATATCCCATCCGCCAAAGACGAGATCGTCCAGTTTCGCGAGGTCAATAAATTTCTTAATAAACGGCGATCGTTTTTCCGTCCGTTTGCCAAGGCGAATGGTTCCCATCTGGGTTAACGATCCGACCGGTTCGGCAATTCCTTTGCGAACACCCATAACGCCGGCGAGAAATGTCGTGGACACTGCCCCATTCAATCCGACAATGAGAACACCAAGTTTACCTTTTGCTTTTTCAATTTTTTGCGATGCCATACAATCTTCCTTGAATAAATGTTAAATGTCCAAACTCTTCATAAAATATTGCAGGAATAACAGGATTTTAGAGAATTGCACAAAACCTGACCGGTCAATGTACAAAAATATTTTGAATCTCTTCAAACTTATGAATTGTGAAGTCCGCTGCACCGGTTGACTGTGGCACGTTCCATGTTTTTCCTTTCAGCCAAACCGTTGTACATCCGAGTTGTTTTCCGGGAACGATATCACGCTCATACGAATCTCCCACAACAAATGTATCCTTACAGGAAACCCGTAATCGTTCCATCGCCAGCGCAAATATCGCGGGGTCAGGCTTGCGGAGATTGACAACCGACGAATCTATAAACACGGAGAACAACGCGTCTAACCCGAATTCTTTACACACCACTTCCAGATTGCCGTAGAAGTTTGAAACTACACCGAGCGAATATCGCGAATGCAGATTCTGAAGAATTGTTCTAGCATCGGAGATTTTCCTGTTCACATCCCCGTAACAGGTTTCAAGCATTGACAAAAGAATATCTTCTTTTCCATGCAACTTTAAAAAATCGAATTGCATCCTGAGTTGTGTTGATATTGTTTCGCGGAATGTACACCGGAAAATATTAGGATGCGCGTTAAGCTGACGTTCCGAATCAACAAATGATTTTTCAAAATCCGGTTTTGCTACAGGAAGTTCGAACTGCTCGTACAACTCCCAATACTTTTCACTCCAGTGAACACCGTCGGTATCAATCGTCCCGCCAAAATCAAACAAAATTGCTTTCATGCGAAAGAGATAACCCGTTGCTCTTCCGACGAGCGGTAGCTCATCTCTAGTAATTTCATAACATTGACCGCTTCGCGGAAAAGATCATCGGAGGTATTTTGGGAAATAATTCTGTCATGAAAACTTTCAAACAATGAAGCATACCATGATATGTATTGCTTTTTATCAGAGACATCAGGCATCGGAATCTCCTTCACACCTCCGGCAGTTGTATGAAGCATCCGGACACCATCGTACATCAAGCTTCCCTTGCTTCCGGCAATAAACACACTGTTGGCACGTTGACTTGCGGCCCATGTCAGATTTACCTGCATGACGGTGTTTTCATATTCAAGCTCCACCAAAGCAGTATCTTCCACACCGTAATCTTTGTGCTTGAGGGTTCTCAACATCGCGGAAACATTTTTTGGAATGCCGAAAAAATATTGTGCGAGATAAAAGTAATGCGCTCCGGTATCAACGAGAATTCCGCCGCCACTCTGCGCCTTGTTTGTCCGCCATTGCGGATTCCAGGCTGCAGTTCCACTGTCGGCATACATGCGGTACACATTAAACTGCGCCGTTGCAATCGTTCCCAGCTCCCCGGAAACAATCATATCATGAATTGTTTTCCACAACGGTGAATACTTATACTGATGGCATGGAACAAATGCTACATTTCTCTTTGCGAGTGATTGTTGGATCCCCAGGACCGCATCCATTGTCGAGACAAGCGGTTTCTCACAAAGGATGTGAATGCCTTTCGCAGCACATGCCTCAATATATTGGGCGTGAGTATGCGGAGGAGTGCACACATCCACAAAGTCGAGCTTTTCGGATGAAAGCAGCGTCTGAACATCGGTATAAAACTTTGCGCCGGGAAGATGCTCATGAGCCTTTTCGCGGTTTTGTTCGACAACATCCATGACAGCCGCGATCTGCATTTTCCCGCGCACTGAAGAATCAGTGAGATACGCAGGCACGTGTCCGCGGACAGCGATATTTCCCAAACCGATAAGCGCTCCGCGCAACATTATGCCGTCACCTTCCGCCGCTCAATCATTTCAAGCAGTTGACCGCTCAGTTTTTCCTGATGCATTGTCGTGAATATCATTATGAGATTAATGATGATAATTTCCGTTCCAAAATAGAGGGGAACGAAATCAATCAGCACCGCTATGGACATGACAATCATTCTCGTGTTCGTCGTCAGAATCGCGTAATACTTCATGAGCGGCCGGTTCATAGCCCTGTATTCATCCGAAAACCATGACGGAATATTGGTGCCGAATACTTCCGTGATACGCTTCCGCAGCTTCTGAAACACTTTAGAAAATGTTTCCTGCTGAACGGTGTAATTCAGATAGACCCTCAGAAGAAACTTTTTCACGGGATTTTGTGACCACCGAACCGTTTCATATTCACGGCGGACTTCATCCGAACCTTCCAGTTCTGATTTTGTGGGATCAACCACATATTTCAGGTAGGCGTTACGATAATAATCCGCCAATGAGCTCTGTAGCGAATGGCTCACCCCTCCCGCAATAACCATCAGCAACAACCATGGCCAGGCGATATCGTATGTGTTGACCATCCTCGCAAACAGGTGAAGATAGAAACTGGTAAACATGAGATTCCCACCCAACCCGTCAAGAATGCGGCCAAGCTTTGAACGATGGTTTGTCATTCTTGCAAGCTGCCCGTCAACACTGTCAAGCGTATCGGCAATCACCCATAACAAAATACCAATCGCGTTCATCGTAACATCGCGATAGTAAAACAGGTGGCCGCCGTACACTCCGATAAAGATGCTGACGATGGTAACGGCGTTCGGAGTTATGCCGAGCGCCTTGCAGGCTTTCGCGACATAATAACCTAACGGACGGTAAAAGTATATATCGATCGTCTCTTCGACGTCTCGCGCTTTATACGTTGATTCGATCTGCGACAAGCGTAAACACCTCTTCCATTATTTCGATGCCTTCTTCCGCCGTTGCTTCATCAATGACCAGCGGGGGATTAATGCGAATATCAGGGTTATATCCCATCGTAATCAGACCGCGTTTCAGACATTCATGGAAGATCATCTTGCATGTTTCTTTATCCAATTTTTCTTTCGTCTGGCGATTCTTTACCAGTTCGACGCCGATCAGCAATCCGCGACCGCGCACTTCACCGATAAACGGAAATTTCTCCTGAAGTTTTTTCAGTTTTTGCAGCATAAACGCGCCGACTCTCGCGGAATTTTCCACCAAGCCGTCTTCGAGAATCGTTTTTACGGTAACATATGCCGCGGCAGACGCCAGAGGATTTCCACCATAGCTTGAAGAACTTCCGCTCGCGTTGGCAAACGGTTTTGAGAAAATCACTTTGTCACTTGACATCAAGCCGGTCATCGGATAACCGCCGCCGAAACTCTTTCCGATAGTGATAATATCGGGTCTCACATTATCGTGCTGGGCGGCAAACATTTTTCCCGTCCTGCCGAAACCGGTGATCATTTCATCCACAATCAGCAACGCGCCCTGCTCATCGGCAAGCTTACGAAGTTCAAGTAAGAATCCATCAGGGGGAACAACATTACCATTCGTACCTTGTATTGGCTCAACGATGATTGCGGCAAGGTTTCCGGTCGTTTCTACTTTTATTTTTTCACGGATAAAATCGACGCACGCCCATTTGCAATCAGGGAATGTAAGATGCAAAGGGCACCGGCGGCAATTCGCGTATGGCGTATTATAAATACCGTGCGGAAGCGGGCCAAGGTTATGTTTAAACGTATCGCCGATTAAACCGACAACACCCAACGTTTTGCCGTGAAATCCGCCCCAGAATCCCATTACTTCAGTTTTCTTGGTGTAGGATTTTGCGAGACGCAATGCCGCTTCAACTGCCTCCGCACCTCCGCTGTAATACTGTGTGCGGTAGAGATCTGCAACGCAATTATCCGCCAGCATTTTGGAAAGATCCGCGCGGATTTTTGTCGTAAAGCTTCCGACATGAATTTTGGCAACCTGTTCCGCCATCATTTTTACATACTTCGGGTGATTATATCCTAGGCTTGCGACCGCAACACCGGCGAAGAAATCAATATACCTGTTGCCATCCACGTCTTCAACCACGCATCCCTCACCTTTTTCCATCACGAGCTGGGATAGCGTAGCAATCGTTTGTGTTCCGGGAGAAATATATTTCTGTTCATAATCAAAAATCTCTTTGGACTTTGGTCCGGGAAGAGACATTTTCACCGACGCTTTCTTTGTCATCGTACCATTAACCGACATGTTCTTTTGCCTTTCTATAGATAAGTTGTGCTATTTGCTTGCTTGCTTGTTCGCGCACAGGCGCGAAACTGGGCCAGTCATTGATATCAATAATGGTGACGCTGCCATCCCGGCCAATAATCGCATCGCCGCCATACACAAACAGGTTCATCACTTCGGCTGATGCCGAGGCGAGATCCCTGAGCTTTTTTTCATCAAAGGAAGTTTTATACACTGAATTCAGATAATACCAGTGAAACAGGTCCGACTCGCGGACAGCATAAAATTTCACGGTGTCGCCATCAAGATGTTCCTGCAAAATCGCTTCATTGATATTTCGCTGATGAAATTCCTTCAGCAGATTCAATTCTTCATCATCGGTGTTTGCCAGCGTGACGTCCTCTTTATGCACCGCATGAACATCGCCGCGTTTAATCCAGACTTTACTCGATGTAAAGCCGGCGCTTTTCGCGTCAATATCAGAGTCAGTTGCTACAATGACGCTTTTTGGAAACGGAATACCTGCCGAAGGCAATAATTTCACCATGTTAATACGGTAACAATTCATCACCGATCTGGGGGAATTAATAATGTACGCGCCGCGGTCTTCAATTTTAGATAAGGTCTTCGAACCGAGCGGTCCCTGCGCCATCGAAAAAATTAATTTTTCTTTTACTGAATCAGGAGTAATTAATCCCTCATCATACATTGTCACTTCAGCACCGAGCGCCTTAAGAGCATCAGCTGTCTGATTGATAATCAGTAGATCATTGACGACATGGTTCGGAGAAAATTCTGTTTTACGGCTTACGCCGGCAAAGTGTAATTTCATGAAAATAGTTTGGATAAAAATGATGGCGGATCGTCCGGAGGCTGTGGAATGCCTGCTGCGATTTCACGTTCACGGCGAAGAATTGCCTGCGCGTCTATTTCCTGCTGTAGCCTGTAATCGACCAGAACTGTCCCGACAACAAAGCCAAGCAGGTTCGCGAAGAAGACAACATGCAACGCAATTTCAAATCCCTGAACGTTAAAGATAATTGTTGCAAGATAACCAAAGTACATCATAAACCGTTTGAAACCGGGATCGAATTTTGATTTTGGCTCAAGCACGGTAATCAACAAGATGGCAACGAACGCGAGAATTGCCATGCGGTAACTCGCCAGTCCGACAAAAGCAAGAGCAAGAAAAATCGCAAGCTCGTTTAACCTGTCAAATATTACTTCTAGCTTTTGTCCTGTGGCAGATTGTAAATTATATCTGCGAGCAACGCCGCCGTCGAGCCCGTCAATAATTTGAGAAATTGCTAGAATAATCAGCCCCTCAACCAAATGGCCTGAAACTACAACGGCTGCGGCAATCATTCCGACTACAAATCCGATTGTGGAAATCTGATTAGGTGAAAGCCCTAACGTCTCATGGACAAACCTGATAAGAATGCTCAATATGCCGTCGGATTCTTTACCCATTGTTCAAGTAAAAAGTAAAAATTCAAAAGTTAAAAAATGAAAAGGGATTTTTTTGAGTTATCAATGCAACGGCGGCAATAATGATGGCGCATATTGCGCAAACCCAAATTTCTTTTTTTGCATCGGAATATTTTGTCAGCACCCCCTCCGTTGAGTATGTACTGAAAGGGTACCACGGGCGTTTTTCGTAACTCACCATATAATCGAGCGCAAAATGCGAAATAAAAAACAATGCCGGAACGTACGTCCCGAGGTAAAATGATAAAGGAATAATCCACATCAGCGCGACAGGCTCCTGAAACGGTGTCCGCCAGTGATAATGCTTTTCGTTTTTCTTCCCGTTCTTCTTCAGATACAATGGTAATTTGATCGGATGATCGATGATATCAATACCATAACCGAAGGCGTACGCCAGTGCGACATCGGTTCCCTGGAGCCCAAGCGCCTGAACGCCAACTGTTGTAAGAAAAAGGTGTGGAAGAATGGTCATAACAGCAATGAAAAGTCAAAAATCAAAAGTAAAAAATTTCCTATTCAGCATTAAGTGCTTCCTGTTTTATTTTTTGTTTCCCGCCGGTGAATAAAATGAACAGTAAACCGAGCAATATCCAGATAAACTCACGGATGCGCATGACAACACCGAGATACACGCCGAGAAGCGGCGGCAATGCAAGACTTTCGAGCCCGAGGTAAAGTCCGCCTTCACGTGTGCCTATATTCAACGGGATGAAAAATAACAGGTTGATCAGAATCGAGTAGGCGACATAGAGGAATAGAGATGACACGGGCGATGTCTCTATACCGACACCCTCAAGAATCAAATACACTTCCAGTCCCATACATATCCTGCTGATATATTCCAGGGCAATGGCGAGATAAAACTTCCCACGCCTGCGGTGATACACTTCGGTAATTGTTTTGTCCATTTCCCGAAGTGATTGCTCGCGCGATGCCAGTTTTTCCGACACCCAATTAAACAGAGTGAACCTGGAAAAAAAATTTTGAATTGATTCGAATATTCCCTGCCGGTGGCCGATGAATGTGAGGATGATAACCGCAAGAATCAAAATTCCCATCAGAGCAAGTATGGCGACAACCGGAACTGGGAGAGAAAGAAACAGCAACACCACAACAATACCGGTTAGCAGTAACAGCATATGACCGAGCAGGTGAACCATGCGATACACGATAACGGCAGAAACAGAACGTACCGTGCCTAACTCGGATGAGAGGGCGTTCACTTTGTATGGTTCGCCCCCCATTGCTAAAAATGGTGTAATATAATTGATGACAAACCCGGAAACCGTCACCATAAACAATTGAGAAAAAGTCAGTCTGTTTTCATTGTCTTCAAGGATGAGTTTCCACGCCCAGGTATTGAGAATGTAAATGACCAGCCAAACAAGAACAACATACAGCAAACTCCATCCGGCTTTCTCCATATTCATCAAAATATGGTCTACACCAAACTGATTAATCAGGTATACAAAAATACCGAGTCCGATCAGGAAAAAAAGTATTTTGGTGCGGTTAACCTTCACTTCAGAACACCGAAAATTTAACATATCGTTCGGGATGTTCGCGCAAATCAACAAGCAGCAAGTTCATATCGCGCATGAGTTTAACAAGGTCAGTGTAAAAATTCTGATCACTGATAAGCTTCGAAACATTGCTCGAATCGCTGGATGCTTTTGCCATCAGGGAATCAGCGCGGGAGGTAAACGATGATAAGTTATTGTAGAGTTTATCATCCATAACCAATTTTCCGAGCGAACCTTCACCCTGCCGTATCTGATCCGTTACTGTTTTCATGTTTGTGGAAACATCGGCAATATTTTTTGACAATGTTTCATCATACACAAACTTACCGAGCACTCCCTGTTTCCGTTCAACAGCTGACATCATAGCGTTCATGGAGCTGAGGAACCGCTCCATTTCATTCGCAATGTTCGGCTGTTTAATAAATTTCCCGACAGAGCCTTCGCCCTTATCCATTGCGCCGGTAATACGTTTGGCGTTTCCCATGACTTCGGTAAAATCCGCAAGCGCGGCTTTCAACTGCGGGCCTGCGGCTTCAAGATCAAATGACTCACGTAAGGGAATAAAGGAATTTTCCGCCAACGGCGTTTGCCCCTGTCTTCCGATGCCGATATCAATGTATTTATCTCCCAGCAAACCGATGGTTTTGATTTGAGCAACAGAACCTGTCGTTATGGAAGACCGGTATTTTGAAAGTACGCTGACGGTAACCTCCACGCCATTCAATGTGTCTTTTGTCGTGAACTGCATATCTTTGACATACCCGACTTTTAAACCGCCGAGAGTTACCATTGCTCCATTAACCAATCCCTGAACGTTGGGCATAAAGAACTTGAGCGAGTAGGTTGAAGAAAAAATATTCTGCTCAGTACCCACTGTGCTTACCATAAAGACAAATATAACAAGTCCTATAAGCACAACAATGCCGATTTTAAGATTTGCCCAACTGTTTTGTTTTGCGCTCATAGATAATTCATTATTTCTGAAAAAGTAAACTGGCTTCTTCCCGGACTTCCGATACGAAGCTCTGAACAAAGTCGTCGGTTGAAGAAAGCAATGCGTCCGAAGTACCATCGAATATGATTTTACCGTCGTTCATCAGCGCCAGCGAATCTCCGACAGCGAACGCGTCGCGTAAAATATGCGTTACCACCACGGAAGTGACACGCCGCTCCTGTTTTAATTTCATGATGAGTTCTGTAACGGTTCTGGCGTTTAAGGGATCAAGCCCGGTTGTTGGTTCGTCGTATAATATAATTTCGGGATGAAACGCTATTGCTCTTGCGATTGCAACGCGCTTCTTCATACCGCCGCTGATTTCTTCCGGAAGCAACTCATTTGTCCCGGGAAGATTAACGAATTCGAGGCACTCGTTCACCCGTTCCTCAATCTCATTATCCGACATATCGGAGTGTTCACGAAGGAAAAAACCGACATTCTCCCCGACCGTCAACGAATCGAACAGCGCGTTACCCTGAAAGACCATCGACATGCGGCGCCGCACCGGCATTTGCTCGCGTTCCGACAACCTGGTAATTTCATCATTGTCGATGTAGACGACTCCCGCGTCCGGACGCCACAAACCAAGAATAATTTTCAGCAGCGAGCTCTTCCCCGCACCACTGGGGCCGAGCATAACTTTTGTTTCGCCATTCTTTACCAGAAAGGAAACATCATCCAGAATTTTCCGCTCATCAGCTGTTACGGTGACGTGTTCAAGTCTGATCATTTACAGAATCGCCCAGACAACTTTTGTGAAAATAAAATCATTAAAAAGCACCACAACCGACGCAACAACAACGGCATTGACTGCCGCCCTTCCGACACCAACTGTACCGCCTGTTGTTGTCAATCCGTAATAACAACTGATCGTAGAAATAAAAAATGAAAACACCACAGGTTTCCCGAATCCGACAAACAAATCTTTCATCGCGAGGTCTTTAATTGCGGATTGCCAGAAAAATCCTTTATCAACATTTAACCAGATATCTGAGACAAACATTGCGCCGACAAGACCGACCAAGTCTGCGATAAGAGTAAGGGGAAGAAACATAATCATCGACGCAACCAAACGTGGGACAGCAAGTTTTTCAATCGGGTTTGTTCCGAATGCACGCAGGGCATCGATCTGTTCACTGACCTGCATGGAACCAAGCTCCGAAGCATTCTTTGCGCCCGTCCTTGCCGCCATCAGCAGTCCGGTAATCACCGGGCCGAGCTCACGAAACATTGCCAGCGAGGTCGTCCGCCCTACAAGCAATTTTGCTCCGAACGTTTCCAGGCGGTGACCGGTCTCAATTGACATAATGATTCCCATAAACAAACCCGAAAGGAACGCGATCAGAAATGACTGCGCGCCAATGATATACATCTGCTCCAGCGTATCTTTTCGATAACGCCACACACTCGGAATTCCACGGATGTTTTCGTATACAAAAATGGAATACTCCTGCAATTGAAAAAGCGACCGTTTAAAAGATCGAATCGGAGCTATGTCTGTTATAAGTTCAGGCAATGTCAGTCTGCTTTAATAATTGTTCTGCGGCGCGAATATCGCTCATATGATCAACATCGACAATTTTTGAGAATGGGTACCCATCAATGGAATATCCATTTTCGACAAGATGTCCCAAAAAATTCCTCAGTCGCTCAATTCCTTTTGATAACACGGCTTCTTTTTCACGGAATATTCGTGGGTGAAAAATATAGAGTCCGCCTGTTACCCACGATGTCTTCTCTGATTTTGAAAAATGAGTAATCCGTTGATTTGCATCCATCTCAACATATAACGGGTTTTCATCGTCAATAAAATTTGTTACTGCAAGTATCCCGTCCGCTGAATGATCTTGCTGTGCATGGCGGAGAAAACCACTAAACTCTTTCTCATGAAAAACTGAGTCTACCGTGGAAAGAAGAAACTGACCTTCCATTAAATAAGGAGAAAGTACGAACAAACTGTGCATCGAACTCGGTGTAGTCTGGACGACAAACTTCACCGGTATTGGAAGGGAACTTTTTTTCACAGCATGCTGAACATCCAGCGAATACTCATTAATAATGCATACAACCTCCGAAATACCGTTGGACGCGAAGGAAGTAATCAAACGGTTGATCAAAGGTACACCGTCGACGGGCACAAGTGGTTTTGGCAGTGCAATTCCTTCTGATTTTAATCTGCTTCCTTCTCCGGCGGCAATAATTCCTGCTTTCATCATTTACACCTTAGATAAAGATAAGTAGCGGTGTAGGTTGAAGAAAACGATGGCGGCGTTGCTACATTGGAAAAGCGAGACCATGACTGCGATGAAATCGGGAGATTTATTACGGTATCTGCCATAAAATGCGTGAAAAGATACCAAAAATATGACAGAATAACAAACGTTTGCACCGGTTAAATCTAACGGAATATCGCCGAAACAAAACACGGAACAGCACGTTCTAATTTTATTTTTCCTTTTTTTTCATTATAATTTACACACACCAAGCACGAGCCCGTAATCGTGTATCATTCAGCCACATAGTTGGCAATCCACGGGTGTTCATCATTCACTTATGTGTAAAGGAGTTGAAGTATGAGAATAGCGTTTATTCTGTGCGTTTGCGCAGTCGTTATCGCTGGTTGCGATACCCGCAGCAAAGAGCTGGAAAAACAAAACGCTGAGCTGCAGGCAAAAAACAATGAGATTTACAAAGAGCTCACCACGCGCGATGAGTACATAGAGCAAGTCATGGCGGAAATCAATGCGATGCACGAAAGCCTGCAGGGAAGCCGCGAAAAAGAAAAACTCATCCTGAGCGAGACAAACAAAATTGAAAGCGTGAAAAAGGCCTCAAGCGTTGAGATCCGGCAGCAAATGCTCGACCAGCTTGCCGAGATTGATTCCGGACTGAAGAATAACAAAAAGAAACTATCCGACCTCCAGGCAAGAGTTTCCTCCAACAGAAAACAGATTGCAGGCCTCAATAAAATGGTGGAGAGCCTGAAGCAAACGATCGAGGAACGGGAACAATCGATCGCAGCTCTTGAAACACGCGTCAAGGATCTTGAAACTGAAGTCAGCAATAAATCCGTCATGATTGCGCAACGCGACTCAACAATTAACGAACAGCAATCCGTTATCACCCAGCAGACATCCAAAATCAACACGGGATTCTACATTATCGGAACACGCGGAGAATTGGAACGCCAGGGAATCATTAAAGATGAAGGCGGATTTCTCTGGGGATTGTTCGGTTCAACCGCGACACTTACAAGCGGTTTCGACAAGAGTCTCTTCAAGCCGATCAACAAAACACGCGATATGATGATCCAGGTTGACGGAACCATTGATGAGATACTTCCGAAAAGGAACCTGCAATATTATTCAACAAACATCACTGACAGAAATCATACTTCGCTGCAGATTATGCAGCCGGAAAGTTTCTGGCAGGACAATTATCTTGTGATTATTAAGAACTAGCATTTCTTGAAGTAACATAGCATTCGGGGCCGTGCTCTGCAAAGAGAGCACGGCTTTTTTATTCTTACAAGTATACATCGATTCACCACAATCTATCGGGGGTTGTATTGAATATGTTCTTTCTTTATAACCGCCGTGGACGCAACAACAGAAGAAAATTTCAGATCTCACCTTGCCGGTACACTTGCTCACCGGTTTCAGTCCCATTCTCAGCTTTTACTTGGTTCCACTATTGCGGCGCTGACTCTCCTTGCCTGGTTCAGCCGGTTCATTCAGGACGATGCTTTTATTTCTTTCCGTTACGCTGAAAATCTAATCAACGGAAACGGGCTTGTCTGGAATATCGGCGAACGGATTGAAGGATACACTAATTTTCTCTGGGTGATCATGATTGCGGCTGGAATGAGGGCGGGGATAGAACCGATTGCCTTCAGTTATATGCTGGGAATGATCTATTTTCCTGTCACGTTATATTTATTCTTCCATCTGTGCAGATTAATTTTCAATTCAGATGTCGCCGGGTATATCGGGGTCATTCTTCTCGGCACGAATCACACCTTCAGCATGTACGCTACCGGCGGTCTGGAAACACACTTTCTTACGCTATTGCTTATCGCCATAGCTGTAATTATCGCACAGAATTTCAAATCAGGAATGTGGAGGCTGCATTCACTCCTGACGCTTTCTTTTCTTCTGGGAGGAGCAATTCTCACAAGACTTGATACTGTAATACCATGCGGCATATTCACGCTCTTCATCATAATAAACATCATACAAACCTCACAGCACGGTGAACATTTCACAAAACTTGCAGTCCTCCTTTCACCGGCTGTTATTATCATATCAGTCTGGGTGACCTGGAAAATGAATTATTACGGCTCATTCCTTCCTAATTCATTTTACGCAAAGACAGCATTCGGGTCTTCATTTGAAACAGGCGGACGGTATCTTCACCGCTTCTTTACATCATATTTCCTGTATCCTGTTCTCGCTGTCCTGATATATTCGCTCACATCATTTATCAAAACAGCATCAATTTCTTTGCGGATGACGCTGCTCTTCATCATCGCGTGGCTGTTGTATGTTGCGGCAGTGGGCGGGGATTTTATGGAATTCAGATTTATGGTTACCGTGCTGCCTTTCCTTACACTGCTGGTACTATGGCTGGCAGTTCAGTTTTTCAATAAGGTGCTTCTCGCCGCACTTCTGATAGGTATAATTATTGCGGGAAATATCCATCACATCATGACATTTTCATACGATAAAGACTATGAAATCGAATCACGTGTTATGCTCCATGGCCATCTTTATAACCGGGATGAGCAATGGATTAATGCGGGAAAAATACTTGGGGAAGCATTTAAAGAAGTTCCTGAGGCAACCTTTGCCGTGACAACGGCCGGAGCCGTACCTTTTTACTCTAAACTTTTCTGTATCGACATGCTCGGACTCAACGATACATTTGTCACCAGACAGGGAATGTTTTTAAGTCATCGGCCCGGACATCAACGCATTGCCCCTGTTTCATACTTGCTGAAACGAAAAGTAAATTTTGTCATCTCACATCCTACCGTGGTTCCGATGAAACAGCCGCCAACCATTATTCCCTTTCTTCCACGTTATCCCGACGAGCCTCTTCCTGACGCAAGGCTCATTGAAATTCCACTGGACAACGAGTATAAAATTTTCATCTGGTATCTTACCCCGACATTACGAATAAACGGACTCATTCAGCAAAAAGGCTGGAAAGCATTTAAGCCAAAGCCGCAAAGCAGAGGATAACTCACAGCCGGGTACAAACAAAAAACCCCATTCGCATTTGAATGGGGTTTGGGGTTACAGCGATACCAAACGAGATTTTTTACACAACACTCTTACTTCTTAATGAAGATATACAATTCCTGACCGGGTTTTACCGAAATAGATTTCAGCAGATTCCACTTAATAATCTGTTCAACGCTTACGTTATATTTTTTTGATATCGTCGTCATGGTCTCGCCTTTTTTCACCGTGTGGACGGTTAATTCAGCGTCTTCATCTCCTGCAGTTGCCTCGGCTGTTTTTGTCTCCGCCGGTGGTGTCACTTGTTTTTTGGGTGTCTCGGTTCTGGTCACCGGCGGCGGCTGTACTTTTTGCGCCGGAGGAGTCTGTTGCGGCGGAGTTTGCCTGGATGTTGCCGGTGGTGTCACCGTCTGAGATGTTTTTCCTTTGCTCGTCTGTTCTACCGGTTTTTTTGTCGCCGTAACCGGAGGTGTTGAAGGTTTGGATTCGATTTTCTTGGCGGTTGTTTTCTTCTTAGGGGGTTCAACTACTTTCTTCTTTTCAGCTATAGACGACTGCTTTACCGTGGATGTGGGGGGCGTAAATTCTTCAATCGGTTTAAGCAAGTCGGCAACCGTCCACTTACTTACACTATACAACTGCTTTGATTTCGAGGATTGGACCGCATATGTTGACGAATCAGCCGCTAACGGATGAATAGTGAGAGTGATATCTTCCGCACCCTTAATGAGAACATTTGTGGGATTGGATGTAAACTGCATAGCGGTATCTATAAAATCATCCGCACGGAGGTTTGACATAGCAGAAAGAGGTGCGTTGATGGAGGGCGCGTTCACAATATTACCGCCGGATTTCCATCCGGAACTGTCGCGGATAAAGGAATAAACTTTTGTTCCTTCGGTGTATACAAGTTCCTTAATTGATTCAGAAGGGAGTGTAAGCACCGCCTTATCCCTCCACTCTTTTACTTCTTTTGTTAATGACCAGGAATCGATTCCTTCTCCCAAGTAGACATCTTTGGAATCAGGCATCCGGAAGTAAACTTCGGAAAATGACGGGCCCATTTTACCGACAATCATCGTAACAGATTTCCCGGACCGTTCGGTCACAGTTACCGTCGAACCGCTGGTATCCACCTGAAACACATTCTGCTTATCGGGGTTTGATGAAATCAGGCTTCCCACTTTAAATTTCGAGAGACCTCCAATCAATTGTTTCACGATTGTTGGATCCGCGGGATATTGATTCGGAGATGTGATCATCCATACGCCGGCCACATTTTGAAGGGTAAGTAAATTTCCGGAACGACGGATATCGATTCTTGTTACAGAAGCGGAATCCAGTGCAATATTTACCTGCCCGGCGGTATAACTCGCTTCGCGTTCCTGTTTTGACGGAAGAAGCCACAACGTAACCACGCCAAGCACCACCAGTAATAGGAACAATATGACAGTTGAACGGCTCATGATATTATGATACTCCTCCGGACTCTAAACGTTTCCTTGCCATTGCCCGCCACCGCCACCGGATAATTCCAGCCAGCACAACGAGGAGCGGGGGAAGCGCAAGGTTAAGTGATTTCACCGTGTTTCTTGTTGCATCGGTTACTTCATCGAGAGGTTTGATACTGCTGTTGCGCGCACGGATCGCGGATAGCCCGGTGTCGTCGGCAAGCCAGTCAATAATATTGCTGGCAAGAAGGAAATTGTCCGTCTTTCCGCCGGAGTATTGATCCTGAAGGAAATCCCCGTCACCTGCAACGGCAATTTTTGTAATACGTTTGCTGACAATCAGTTTATTAGCAATCTCGAGAGAGTTTCTTACCGTAGAATCCGTTTCAACGGATTTACTTGCGAACGCGCTTACAAATGATCCCTCCACGGTTGCAACGAGAGGGAGTCCCGATTCCGTAAACATATCCGGTGTTACTTCATTGGTAGGATTTACCATAAATACGCTCTCCTGCCGGCCACTCCGTTTTGATGATTTTACCAGAACGTTGGCTGTATACCCTTTCGGACGGGCAAGTGATGTATCAATCGAGCTGGCAAAATAGAACACTACCGAGCCTAACCCCTTAACTACCGGGCTTGTTTCCTCAAACTCGCTTGCCTGCGGGAGATAATAAAACGGCACCTGATTTTGTATCATCATGAAACCGGCTTGCTGGCTTACTGTAACATACGCACAGCTTACGTCGCGGACGAGGTCGGTATTTACGCGCATGCCGTAAGACTCGAGCAAGTCATCAAGTTCAACATTTAACGGCCGTCCCATTTGCCCCTGAAGATTGATATCGACCTTGTTCACCAGAAACGCAACGGCACCGCCGTTCATGACATACTGATCGATGAGAAATTTTTCCCAGCTCTTAAATGGCTGATTCGGCGCTACGATAACTAACGCGGCAAGATCCTGCGGGATTTTCTTTCCCCCGGAAATATCAACAGGCATCACCTGATATTGCTTCGAAAGAATTTCCTGCAGACGGCTCATCTGCTGTAATGGCGGCTCGCCCTGACCATTCAGGAATCCTACTTTTTTAAGTTCCTTCGCGATAAGTTTTTTCACCGATGAACTGATTTCATACTCAAGATTTGCAGTCGATTGAATAACGGGAATCCGTTCCGATTTATCACCATACAGGAACACGATCCCCATAAAGCCTTCTTTAATCTGCATCTTGTCTTCTTCAAGAACCTGCACCCGCACGGGAGGAATACCGTATTTCTCGGCTTCTTTTTTCAGTTCGTCATTTTTTCCGGGATCAATAATTTCGTACTGGAAATTGCTTCCCGCATATGCCCTGTATTCATCAAGCTGGTCTTTCAGATACCGGCGGTTGTTGTTATACGGTGGCGGAAGATCGTCGGTAAAATATGCCTTCACGACAAATTTATCGTCTAACGACTTAACAAGATTCTTACTTGCATCGGAAAGCGTGTACATCTTGTCCTTGGTTAGGTCAACGCGCGTGAAAAATTGCACCGCGATAATATTGACGGCAATAATAATTCCCAGGACAAGGAGTATTCGGACGACAATCTGGTTACGTTGATTCATGACATTCTCCCTATGACCAACGCCGTTTCTGAAGCACTGCCGTGCCAAGCATCAGCATAAAACTGATGGCAGACGCATAATAGATAAGATCGCGGGAATCAATAACGCCCCGCGCAATATTGGAAAAGTGATAATCAACGCTGATGTATTCCAACACTGTCGTTATGTTGATATACCCGAACAGCGTTTCATTGGGAAGGTAAAACAACACTTTATCAAGCATAAACAATCCGAATACGACCAGAAAGCTCACGATAAAGGCAACAACCTGATTTTCGGTCAGCGATGAGCCAAAAATACTGACAGCGAGGAAAACACCCCCAACAAGTAGCAATCCGAGATAACCGCCGATAACAGGGCCGATTTCAAGTGTACCGATGAACGAGACAATAACATAGTAACACAACGTCGGCAACAGTGTAAAGAAATACAGCATCCAGGCGGCAAGGAATTTACCTGTAATGATTTCTGACTCAAGCACTGGTTTGGTAATGAGCAGTTCCAGCGTCCCGGACTTTTTCTCTTCTGAAATGAGTCGCATAGTAATTGCCGGCGCAAAAAACAGAAGGAGAAACGGGGTCATCTCGAACACCGTTCGCAACGAAGAGAGGTTTGCAACAAACAGATTACTGGTAAAGAACCAGCCAAGAATCACCAGGAACACGACAATGACTATGTACGCAACCGGCGAATTAAAGAACGACCGGAGCTCTTTTGAAAAAATGTATTTGACGTTTTTAAAGTTCATTTTTGTGTATCGGAAGTCAGTTCCCTGAAAATATCTTCCAGGCTTGTTTGTTCTCTGTGCATTTCCAGCAGGTTCCACCGCTTTTCAACGCACATCCAATAGAGCTCTTTGCGGATATCCACGCCGCGGGCGGTCTCAACGCTGAATTTTTTCACGCCGTTTTGTTCATGAAGAAGCGAAACCGAACTGACGGACGGAATCTGTTTCATCTGAACTAAAACGGTTTCAAACGATTGTTTATCGGGAAACTCAACTTCAAGGAGGATTCTGTCGCCACCCTGGGAATTTTTCTGCAGGTCAGCAATGGGACCGTCGGCAACAATCTTGCCGCGGTTAATAATAATAACACGGTCGCACGTTGCCTGGACTTCAGGAAGAATATGTGTTGAGAGGACGACAGTCTTTTCTTTTCCTATACTCTGGATCAGACTGCGGATTTCAACGATTTGATTTGGATCAAGACCGCTTGTCGGTTCATCAAGGATCAGCACACGTGGATCGTGAATCATCGCGGCAGCGAGCCCGACACGCTGGCGGTAACCCTTGGAAAGTTGACCGATATCCTTGTGCTTCATCTCGCCGAGACCGCACACATCCACCATCTCTTTCATCCTGCGTGGCACAGATTGTTTTGTGACGCCCTGAAGCTGGGCGGCATACGCGAGGTAATCAAGCACATTCATATCAAGGTACAGCGGGTTTTGCTCCGGCAGATAACCAACCAGTTTGCGCACCTCCAGCGATTGAGAAATGATATCGCGCCCCTCCACCAAAACGCTTCCGCCGCTTGGCGAAAGGTAACAGGTGATAATTCTCATTGAAGTGGTTTTACCCGCTCCGTTCGGTCCAAGGAATCCGAGAATCTCACCGGAGTGTACTTCAAATGAAATATTATCAACAGCTTTCGCGTCGCCGTAATACTTCGTAAGATTTTGGACTATTACCGACATTTGTACCGCTTTTTCAATGAAAAAATTATCGTTTTCTCAGAAATAAGTTGAAAAATATCAAAAAAAAATGTGAAATAAGCAAACCGTTTACAACTTCGAGTACTGTCCTATTCTGGCCTAAAAGGCCCTTCCACTCCGGCCAGGGTTACTCCCACCATCACGGTGAGCGGAGAAGAACCAAGACGAGACCGTGTAAATTTCAAAATATTATTGTTCCCAACTCCAACACCACCCCAACTCCGGGGTTCTCGGTCAGGGATAACAATTTTACATGAATTACGATATTTTACTGATGAGCGGATTAAACGCTTTAGAGGAAACAATAACTTTGTCTCCGATTCGAAGTTCTTTTGCCTCTCCGTTTGTGGCTACAACCTTATTGATATCATTTCCGATTAACACAGAAACAATGCTGACGATATCACCGGGAAGAATTTCTATAATCTCTCCCACGAATTTGAATTTTCCGCTGATAGTGTTCCCGCCGAAAACATCCTTCGGCGCACCTCTTTTTATTACAACGCCGGCCTCCAGCACAATAACACTGTGACACAATCTGAAAATTTCACTGATGTCATGAGTAACAATAATAACGGTGATGCCGGATTTTTTTTGCATGCCAAGCAAAACATCCTGAAGTTTTACGCGTGTAACACGATCGAGCGCTGCAAGCGGTTCATCGAGAAGTAATAATTTCGGAGACCGCGCGAGCGCCCGTGCAAGTGCTACTCTCTGTTGCTGTCCGCCGGAAAGGGTTGCCGGCTTTCTTGTCTGCAACTCGTTCAGTTCCACAAGTTCCAACAACTCATCAACGCGCCCGGCACTGCTTCCCTTTGCTAACCCAAATTCCAGATGTTCACGGACGGTCATGTTCGGAAAGAGCGCATAATCCTGAAATACAAACCCCACATTGCGTTTCTGCGGATGACAATATATCCGGCGATTCTTGTCAAACAACACTTCATCGCCGGAATGGATCGTCCCATCATCCGGCATTGCCAGTCCGGCTAACATTCTCAGCAATGTTGTCTTCCCCGCTCCCGAAGGACCGAACAGCGCAACAACTTCCCCTTCATGGATTTCTTCATTCACCCGCAGGGTAAATTCGCCAAGCGAACTGTGCAGTTGCTTTGTTACATCAAGCCGAATCATCAACTACCTTCTGCTTTCATTTCTGCCTCTTGTATTATAGATGGAAACCGGCAAGAGCAGGCAGAAGGACAATACAACAAGAATAATTGCGTACGTGTTTGCCGCGCCATACTGCAATGTCTCAACGTTATTATAAATAGCTATCGACACAACACGCGTTATCCCGGGAATATTCCCGCCAATCATCAGTACAACGCCGAATTCACCGATAGTATGAGCGAAGGTGAGAACAATACCGGTAACCAGCGACGGTTTCATGTTGGGAAGCAGGACTTTCATCAGCGTTTTGAACTTCGATTTACCAAGCGTATAGGAAGCCTCTGCGAGTGTGGGCGGGATGCTGTTCAGACCGGCGCGCAATGGCTGTACCATAAACGGCAAACTATAGATCAGTGACCCGACCACCAAACCTTCAAACGAAAAGACAAGGCGGATATCAAAAACAGACTCGAGGAATGTTCCGATAACCGTAGACGGACTCAGGGCAACAATCAAATAAAATCCCAACACTGTCGGCGGAAGCACTAATGGCAAACTGACAAGCGTTTCGAGGATCGGTCGTAACCGTGAGCGTGAAAATGCTATCCAATAGGCAAGAGGAATACCCACGAGGAGGAGCAAAAGAGTGGTGATGATCGCAAGCTTCAACGTAAGAAAAAGCGTTTCAAAAATTTCAGGCGTGAATTCCATAACGATCACACCGGCTTCAACATGATTTCATTTGATTTTACCAATCCGAAAACAGTATCGCCTTCATTCAACACCAGTTGCTTTACTGACTTCGTGGTAATAATTGAATGCAGTGTGATGCCGTGATAATCAAGTTGAATATCTGAAAGCACCTCCCCTATCTTTATTCCGGAAATTTTGCAGGCGAAAATATTTCTGATACTGATATTTCCCGGAGAACCCTTACCGACAGCAACTTCGGTTTCTTTGAAGAGAATGCTGACTGCATTTCCCCGGGCAAGATACGGTGCAGACTGCGTTGTTTCCAGGACCAGCGCGGAGAAAACATCTGTCTTTACTGTAATTTCAACTAACGAAATCTCCCCCGATGATTCTATGCCGGCAATTACACCCGTCAACACGTTCATGGCACAAGATATCCGTACCGTTGAAAAATCTTTTTTGCCTTCGCGGAAAAAATGAACTTGTAAAATTTTTTTGCGTCTGCGGATGAATTTTTTACAAGAATCGCCGCCTGCGGGATGGGAGAATACAAACTTCTGTCAACTTCTTTCCATATTCCCCTGCCTTTCAGTTGATCAGAAAGTACCACCGACGCAGAAGTAAATCCGATATCAACATTTTTCGTGTCGACATATTGATTGACCTGTGCAATACTTTCACCGTAGATTATTTTTAACTCTATGGATTGCCACAGGTTATTTTTCTTCAGTGCTTCAATTGCGGCCACACCATAGGGGGCATTGCGCGGGTTAGCGATGGCGATTTTTCTTACGTTATCCGGAACAACGGATTGCATTCCTTTGTCAATGTCAGTACCATTGGCCGTCCACAAGACCAGCGTTCCGAACGCATAAACATGCGGCGAATCAACAGCAAATCCATTTCTCCATAACGAAGCCGGATAGCCGGTATCCGCCGACAGGAATATATCGAATGGAGCACCTTTACTGATCTGCGCAGAAAGTGTACCGGAAGAACCGATGACTGTTTTAATTTGCACACCAGATTCTTTTTGGAAAGCGTTGACGAGATCCTCCGCTACATATTGCGCGTTGGCTGAAACAGCCACAGTTTGGGAGATTGCCGAAAACTCAGGCAATAGAGTAAGGCAAATAAAAAACAGGAAATATTTACAGCACAAAATAGGCGACACGTTGGGTGTTTAACAATGAGATTCAGATTAGTATGTCCAAAGAACAAATAAAAATAGTCATTTACAAGATTCTTGGTATTATGGTGATTTTTATCTTACAATTTGTCAACGGTTTAGAGAGAGCATGTGTCATATCTGTTGTTGGATGGAAACTTGCTAAAAAAATCCGCAACCTTTTACAGAGTCTACACGTCTAACAGGTAATTTCACTACAGAAGGACCCGCGCGCAATGAAGAAGTTTTGTACTGTTTTTGTATTACAAATCGTTGTAGCTCTTACTACTGTTTTCGCATTTGAACCGGCAGATGAGGACTCATCATCATCCTCTCCACCCGTCCAGCAACGGAAAATCGTGGAGGCTGTCCGCACGACAACGCCGCTGATGGTCGATGGCCTTCTCAACGAAGAAATCTGGCAGCGCCCGGGCATAACCGGTTTTACACAGAAAGATCCCAATGAAGGAATGGAGGCAACGCAGAAGACCGAAGTTTGGGTTGCCTATGATGATGCTGCCCTCTACGTTGCCGCAAGAATGTATGACACTTCTCCCGATTCTATTGTGTCCAGAATCGGACGACGGGATGCGGATATTAATGCCGACTGGTTTTATGTCGGCATAGACTCTTATCACGACCGCAGATCAGGATTCTTTTTCGGCGTTTACCCCAGCGGTGCCATCAATGACGGCACGCTGTATAATGATGAGTGGGATGACGACTCATGGGACGGCATCTGGGATGCTGCGACATCAATCGACTCCAAAGGATGGGTTGCTGAATTGAGAATCCCGTATTCACAGTTACGATTTCCTGAACAAGAGCAGTATATATGGGGAATCAATTTCGCGCGCGGCATCGACCGCAACAAAGAGCAGGATGATTTTGTAATGGTCCCCAAAAAAGAGAGCGGATGGGTTTCCAAGTTCGCAGACCTTGTCGGCATCCGAGATATTCACCCCCCCTCAAGAATCGAGGTTCTGCCGTACGTCGTTTCAAGCAGTCTCTTGACGAACCAATATCAACCGGGGGACCCATTTAAAGACAATGTTAACTTCTCGGGAAATATGGGAGCAGATATCAAGTTGGGACTCGGAAGTAATCTTACGTTGAACGCAACATTCAACCCTGACTTCGGGCAAGTGGAGGTTGACCCCGCCGTTGTCAATCTTTCCCAGTTTGAGACATTCTTTGACGAGAAACGACCATTCTTTATCGAAGGTTCAAATATGTTTAATTTCGGATACGGAGGTTCGAATAATAACTGGGGATTTAACTTCGGTAACCCGGATTATTTTTACAGCAGACGGATCGGACGTCATCCACAGGGTTCAACGCAACATTCGGGATTCACAAACGTTCCGGATGGCACAACGATACTTGCGGCGGCAAAGCTGACCGGGAAGATAGCGGATGGCTGGTCATTGGGTACACTGCACGCCTTTACTGAGCGCGAGTATGCCAAGATTGATGACGGCCTCGGGAACCGTTTCTCAGATGTGGTAGAACCATTCACGTCTTACAATGTCATCCGCAGTCAGCGCGAATTTAATCAGGGAAAACAAGCTATAGGCTTTATCGGGACTGCAGCGATTCGCGATTTAAATGAAAATTACCTGGTGGATCAGTTTAACCGGAGAGCCTACTCTTTCGGAATCGATGGCTGGACAAATCTCGACACGGAACAGGAATATGTACTAACCGGATGGGTTTCAGCCACACGAGTAGAAGGGTCTGCAAACCGCATCCTTACTCTCCAGCAGGCGCCCCTTCACTATTATCAGCGCCCCGATGCAAGTCATGTGGAAGTGGACCCGACAGCAACTTCGCTCGCAGGGTACGGCGGGAGAATCGCAATTAATAAACAAAAGGGAAATACCTACCTGAACTGGGCTCTTGGCATTATTTCTCCCGGTTTTGATTCTAACGACATGGGATTTCTCTTCCGAACCGACGTCGTTAATTCGCATCTTGTCCTCGGTTACAATTGGTATGAACCCGACGGTATTTTCAGACGAAAAAATATAAATGTTGCCACATTCAGAAATTATACACTTGGCGGGCAGAAGAACGGAGAGGGGTATTTCATCTTCTCTAACTGGACATTTATGAATTACTGGAGTTCGCACATAGAATTCTGGCACAATCCGGCTACCCTCGATACGCGCAACACGCGCGGTGGACCAATGATGAAAACTACAAATGCGTACGGCGCATTTTTTAATCTCAACACCGACGGGAGACAGACTGTTGTGTTCGGTGCAGGTGTTTCAACGGGTCGAAGCGAATCGGGCGGATATCGTGTTACAACGTTTCCATACGTTGAGTTTAAACCGAGCGCAGGAGTGAATATCAGTTTTTCGCCCGAATTTAATAGAGATATCACGATTGCCCAGTGGGTCATGCGCCAGGATGATCCAACCGCAACGAGTACATATGGAGCCCGATACGTCTTTGCGAAAATCGATCAGCGCGAGCTATCTGCCTCAATTCGACTCGACTGGACCTTTACGCCGAAACTGAGTTTACAACTCTATATGCAACCTCTGATTTCCGTTGGTGCGTACAGTGATTTCAAAGAACTGCGGCAACCGGAGACATACTCGTTCAATCGATACGGCATTGACAACAACTCGACAATTAATACTGTTGGAGAGAGCTATCAGGTCGACCCGGACGGGACAGGAGCACACAATTTTATAATTGAAAATCCCGATTTCAATTTTAAGTCGCTGCGGGGTAACGCGGTGCTGCGCTGGGAATATCTGCCCGGTTCGACAATGTACTTTGTCTGGACGCAAAACCGCACAAACTTTGATAACCCGGGTACGTTTGATTTAGGAAGGGATTTGGGAAATACGTTCGGGGCAAGCGATCATGAGAATGCCTTTTTAGTGAAGGTGGCGTACTGGTGGCACCCTTAATGTTTATTGGTAGTGTCTCAATTTGCTCTCAAACATGTCGTTCATGAACCCCCGCTTGCATCCGCTGTAGTGGATTTCGGCGGGCAGGATTTCATGATCGAATCTGAAGTTGCTGTCATGATATAAACCATGACAGCCGTGAAAGTGACGCACTACTTGTTTATTTTGTTTCGAAGAGTGATTCTGCCAACTTTGTAAATTGATTATCAGCAAACTCTTTGCGTAGTATTGAGAGCCATTTCTTTGCCTCATCGATATCATTTTCTACAATGTTTATTTTGGTGAGAATAAACAATTGCTTTGAACGATCAGCAGTTTCCGGGAATTCCTTAACACACTCTTCTAACAGATCCCTTGCTTCATCATTATCCCCAAGAAGATAATAATTTAAGCCCATGTTGGACTTAATATGGCCTGTCAATTTTTTATCTCTTTTTACTGAGTTAATCTTTAAAAGCTTTTGATAATACTTATTACTTGGGCCAAATCCATAACACTTTTGATATTGGTCTGCAATCATCAAAATTAACTCCGTGCTATCCTGATGCTGATTAATTCTCAACAACAGATCATACAAAATTGAAACATTTGATGGTAGCATTTGGATAGCTTGTGCCAGACTGATTCCTGATTTAAATTCATTTGGATTGAGAAACTCATTTTCAAAAGCATCAAGAATAATGTAGGCGCCAAAGTACTTACTGTACTTGTTTGTAAGCAGCATTTCCTTGTTTTCAGGAATCTTTACACATACCAACTTGCCTGACAATTCGGAAGGAGACACTATGCGAGACCAATGTACGGGGACTTTTTGTGTCTGTGTAATGATTCCAGTACCAAATGCTCGCTCTTCACTCATACTATTAAGATCTGGAAGCCAATTAAATTCAACAAATAGAAGTTTGTTTTCTCTTTTTGCCCTCTCTTTAGCTTCATCATAATTACTAGTCCATCCAGACATTAGATTATTAATTAATTGACTGTTACATATCGTAATCATGCAAAACTGCAGAAATATTGAAAATACTATCTTCATGCTAATCTCCCTGATTGTAATTACTAAAAAATCTCTTAACTGATTCTTTCATCCCCTGCAAGCAACTCCGGCCCCTTATGAAATAGGCGCCTGCACACTACTGTCACTGCCATACACACAACTGCGCCAACAAACGCGCACGTCATATCCATCACCGCGTCAAACGGATCGCCTTGTGTTCCAAGATAGGCGTCTCCGGCGTCCGCGCTTACTATTTTTGCGACAATCATTTCGATAATTTCGTACACCGCGCTGAAGGCAAGTGTCACATCAAGCGGAAAATAATACGCCCAGAATCCCCGCGCGTTTACCAGGCGTAAAAAAATCTCGCGAATCGGATATGCCATAAACAATCCGAACGAAAAGTGCACAATCCTGTCAAAATGATTTCTGCTCAGCGCGAACGCGTCGCGCATCCAGAATCCGAACGGCACCTCGGCATACGTGTAATGCGCGCCAACGGCATGCAGCATCATAAAGACTGTAATAACAATGTAGGAAACATCGGAAAGCGGAAAAATCCTGTACGTTAAAAAGAGTAATGGAAGAAAAATGAGGACAAGGATATTCTCCAGCACCCAGTCGGCAGGATAGACAGGGTTAATAGCGGTAACAATCCACACGACGGCATACAACACCAGAAGAACTTTCAGGAGTATATTTTCCTTGAAGCCCGCGCGGATGCGCATAGTAGCTGTCGTCAGCATACGCAGAAGTCAGGAACATATGGGAGGGGAAGCACGCTTCAGAATCTATTGTTCAAAGATTCCGGTTATCATTGCACGGGCAATGATATTTCCTTCAAGGGCTTTGAAGAATGCCGTACGGGAACAATTCATTGAAAGATCGATCGCGGGAACATTGAGCGCATACATTACAGTCTCATACGGATGCGGGCCGGATCCCTTCGGCGGCTCGGGGCCGCCATAACCCTGCTCACCGTAGGAGTTCATCAGTTCCTTTGCACCGGAAGGCAAATTCTTGGGAGATGCACCTTCGCGCAATGAATGAATTGCAGATGGAATGTTGATAACAAACCAGTGAATCCAGTTATTGGCGACAGGATGAGGATCGATTATTGATAACGCGAATGATTGTGTGCCCGGGGGGACTTCAGACCATTCTAGCGGAAGAGAAATATTCTTTCCGCCCGTAATACCCTGATGGGCGTACTTTGTCGGAATAAAACCTTTATCGCGGAAAGCCGGTGACGAAATCTTCATCACGGACTCCTGAACACTGAGAGCTTTTTTTGTCTTACTTTGATTTATAACTTGCCAGCGCGCGGTCGAGTGTTTCGTACGTATCGAACACTTTCACAAGCTGTGTCACTACAAATAAATTCTGCACCTTGCCGCCGACATTTGCCAGCCGGAGATCGCCGCCGCCGTTCTTCATTGTTGTCAATGCCGCGATCAGCGTTCCGATACCGGAGCTGTTCATATAATTCACACCGCCGAGATCAATGACAACATGCTTCACTTTGTCTTCAATCAGGCTTCGTATCTTGTCGCGGATTTTTGAGGTGTCCGGTTCGCCAAGAAGATCACCTTTGAAGGTCAGGATACAAATATCATTGTCAATTTTTTCTTTGATCTGCATAACGATTCCTGCATGATGGTAGATAATAGTTTTGCGGATTGCAACGTGTAATCATACAAAAGTATTGCATAAAAGTCAACTTATGATTACAGGTATAATTCGGTATATTTGTACCCGGAACCGGTATTAAACAGCACAACTGAATCTGACGGTGCGATGAAACCGGCTTCCGCCAGTTTTCGCGCGGCTGAGACCGTTGCGGCCCCTTCCGGGCATAGAAATATCCCTTCGGTGCGCGCCACAATCCGCATGTCAGCCAGAATCTCGTCATCTGTGACCGCAATTGCCGTCCCTCCGCTTTCGTTAACTGCCTTCAATATCAATTCATCCGCAAATGCTTTCGGAACACGCAATCCCGAAGCAACGGTCGCTGAGTTTTCCCAAAACTGAGATTCACTCCGATGCGACTCAAATGCTCTGACAATCGGCGCGCAACCGGATGCCTGCACGCTCACCATCTTCGGCTTTTTTCCGCCGATCCAGCCGAGCGTTTCCATCTCCTGAAATGCTTTCCACATTCCGATGAGGCCTGTTCCCCCTCCGGTGGGATAAAGTATCACATCCGGCAATGACCACCGGAGTTGTTCGGCCAGTTCATATCCCATCGTTTTTTTTCCTTCAAGACGGTAGGGCTCTTTCATCGTCGACATGTCAAACCAGTCTTTATCTTTTCGAACTTCATTCATTTTCTTTGCGGCGTCGTTGATTACACCGTTAACAAGCACAACTTCAGCACCATACACCGAAACCTCTTTCACATTTACCGCAGGTGTATCTTTGGGAACAAACACATGAGCCCTCATCTCTGCTTTCGCGGCATACGCTGCAAGCGCACCCCCGGCATTTCCGGCAGAAGGCATTGATACTTCCCTGATACCGAGCTCTTTTGCTTTTGATACCGCCAGGCATAAACCACGCGCTTTAAATGAACCGGTTGGATTATATCCCTCTTCTTTGATTAATAATTTGGGAATATGCAATTCCCTTCCAATACGGCGCGCATCCAGAAGAGGAGTCCATCCTTCCCCCAGCGTTATAATATTTCTGTCATCAAGAACAGGCAACAGTTCGCGGTACCTCCAGAGCGTACCCGGACGAGAAGCAATACTGTCTCTGTTCAATTGGCTCTTTGCCTGCACAAGATCATATTCCGCTAAAAGTGTCCTTCCGCATTCGGTACAATATGTTTGAGGAACGGAGGGCGAGAACTCCTTATTACATTGACTGCAGCGGAGATATGTGAAGAATGTCGATCGCATACTGTGCTCTTATTTCTGCATGTGAAGTTTCCGTGACCAATATGAGAGTTTTGAAAAAAATTCCGTTTTTAAATTTTTCGCCGCCGCGAGATGATTCACACCTGTATCACGTGATGCAGTTTTCTGGAAAACATACAAATCCTGATGTCCCCACCAGTGCGCTTCACGAAAATAGGTCAACGAAAGTTCGCCGACCTGCTTTGCAGCATGAATAACAAACAACGGCTGAACAACCGCACACCCGTATTCCGTCGGGTTAATATCTTTTTGTTCGCTCGATGAGAGAAAGAAAAAACCATCCTGGTCAAACTCGGCATTGTTGATATGTAACCGCCTGCTGGTCAAACCGTGCGTCGTGAAAATGAGAAATCCTTCCGGTGCGACAAGTGATGACAGCGTTTTCAACCATCGCGAAAAAGTTGTTTTCGGCATGTGAGAGAAAAAGGAAAGCGCAAAGACAACATCGAATTGCTTATCTGTGGAAACCTGTTCGGGAACAGCGTGAGACTGCATCGCATCAACACCAAACTCGTTCCGCAGAAACGTTATTGCTTCGGGATGTATATCACAGCTGGCCACTTTAACAGCAGGCAACACATTTTGCAAATGGCGCGTCACACAGCCATACCCTGATGCAAATTCGAGAAGCGTGCATTCACGGTTACGAATACCGCATATACCTTCCAATATTAACCTGAGATTTTCAGCAGACGCGAAACCATCACTGAAATAATACGCTATGGCCTGCTCACGATCGGATTGGTACTGAGGGAGATTTTTTACAAATTGGAAAAGATAATCCATGGGATGGATAACCGGGTTAACCCGCCATTGCTGAGCAAGTTTTTGACACAGCAATTCATCATCTTTAGAGTCTTTCATCTTTCCCGCAACATTTCTGAGAGTTATCATTAAATTTATTAAAAGACTTCCGGTACGA
Organism: uncultured Chlorobiaceae bacterium; assembly: GCA_964523395.1. Taxonomy (GTDB): domain Bacteria; phylum Bacteroidota; class Ignavibacteria; order UBA10030; family SZUA-254; genus JANYJZ01. The sequence continues at coordinate 163,992 of CAZFXS010000002.1, forward strand.
CCACCGGCATATAATGTGAAGATAAAAGATTTTCACACAACTTGCGTTTTCTCTGTCGCTGAAAATCTTTCCGCTTAGTCTCTGCCAGGACATCCGTTGCTTTTCAGCCATATTTCTCGTATATTTTCGTGCAGTTTTATCCCTTCATTTTATCATAGGATTATCACCACAATGCCGTTAATGACACAGATTCGGGAGAGCATGACCAAGGTTTTTGCCGTTTTTGCAGGAGTTTTTGTTGTTTACATAGTTCTTGACTGGGGTATGGACCTCACGGGACGCAAGCAGGCCAAAATGGCAAGTCAATCGCAAATGATTGGTTTGGTAAACGATGAGCCGATCACCTATAAGGACTTTTCGGAACTTGTCAGTCAAACCGCCGAGAATCAGAAAGCCCAGACAGGTACAGACCCCGATGAAAACCAGCTTCGCACAATCCGTGAGCAGGTCTGGAATCAACTGGTTGAATCGCACCTGTATGATGAACAGATCAGGAAGTTTGGTATTACCGTTTCCGACCAGGAAGTCATTGATGTCGTGCGCGGGCCTAATCCTCCCGAATTTCTCCGCGGACAGTTTACCGACTCTACCGGGGCATTCAACAGACAAAATTACGAGAGCGCGATAATGGATCCGCGCAACAAGGAGCAGATTAGGCGCGTCGAAGACATTGTGCGGAAACAGCGGCTCCGCGAAAAACTTCAAAGCATTGTTATGGCAAGCGTGAGAGCAACCGAAGGGGATGTTCTCAGCCGATTTATCGACCAGAATGTTCAGTTTGATGCCGACTATATTCTTTTCAATCCCAGCACACTGGTCAAAGATGCTGAGATTACGGCGGATGAACCCGCAATGCGAAAGTACTACAATGAGCATCCGGAAGAATTTAAAGTTGAAGCGACGAGAAGATTGAGGTATGTTCAGTTTTTGGAAACTCCTTCGAAAAGCGATAGTGACGGAGTTATGAAGGAACTTGAAGATATTTCCCGCCGCGTAAAGGCTGGAGCTGATTTTACTGAGCTCGCAAAAACCTTTTCCGAGACGCCGATCGTTGATACATACTTTAAACATGGCGAACTGACCCCGGAAAAGGAACAGGCTGTGTTTGCGGCACAAACGGGAGATATTATCGGACCGGTAAAGGAATTCAACGGATATCATCTCATTAAGGTTGTTGCATTTCAAACCGGTAAGGATGAGTTTGTTCGCGCGAGCCACATTCTTATCCGCGTGGAAAATAATGACAGCACGGCCGCATTAAAGCGTGCGAAAGATGTCTACAACCGCGCTAAACAAGGCGAAGATTTTGCTTCCCTGGCAAGTCAGTTTTCAACCGACGGCTCCGCAGCCAAAGGGGGTGACCTCGGATGGTTCGGCAAAGGACGCATGGTAAAACCGTTTGAAGAAGCTGCATACAAGGCAAAGGTCGGACAGGTGGTGGGGCCGGTAAAGACGCAATTCGGCTACCACATTATTAAACTGACTGCACGCGATAATCGCGAAGTCAAGATTCACGATATTCATATGAAAGTAAATGTCAGCGCCGCAACCCGGTCTGAAGTCTCACAGCGCGCTCAGGACTTTGCTTATCTTGCAAAAGAAGGTGACTTTGTTAAAGAAGCCGAGCAGAGCAATTATCCGACAACGGAACCTCCGGCCTTCCAGAAAAACGCTGTCATTTCAGGATTAGGCATGAACTCCACCGCAAATAAATTTGCATTCAACAATAAACTTGGCGCTGTCAGCGATGTGATTTCCATACAAAACGGTTTTATAGTTGCAATGGTCTCCGAAGTTAAGGAAGCAGGCATCCAGCCGTTTGATGATGTAAAGACTCTTCTTGAGACAAAAGTCAAACAAGCACAGCGGATAGAAAAGACAAAAGCAATTGCATCACAGCTTCGTCAGTCACTCGCACAGGGAGATGGGCTTCAGAAAATCACCGCCCAGCGGACCGATCTTCAGGTTCAGCATGCCGGACCGGCAACGATTGTCGGCATGGATCCCCTCGTTTCAAGAGACATCTCATTTGCCGGGGCGCTTTCAGCCCTTAATCCGGGAGAAGTTTCAAATCCGGTAGAAGGTCAACGCGGTGTGTATATAATAAAGCTGATAAGCAAGTCAGCTCTTGATACCGCCACGTACAATTCACAGCGTGAAATGCTGCTTTCGCAGATTGTAGCTGAAAAGAAATCGCGGTTCTTCTCAGAATGGTCCGAGAACCTTAAGAAATCAGCGACCATCGTCGATAACAGGGATTTGTTCTACAGATAACTGGGTATTCAAATCTGGAGGGAATGAGACGTGCGATGGTATTGCGCGGTCTTTGTGCTGTTGGTATATACCACCATCCAAACACCGGTTCTGGCCGAAGAACCTGATTACTCGATTTCACTCTTCGGATCTCTTTCAACCTCTTCCAAGCTTTTCCATCATCCGAACGACCCCGATGAAATTGTCCGGGGTCAGTTTCTCCCGCTGAACACAATTTTCAGCGGCGGCATCGATATCCGCCGCTCACTCGAATCCATGAATCTGCTGGTGGGAGTCAATGTCGAATTTATTTCGAAGACAACTACCACGTCACTTCCTGTTTCCTCGCAAAACATCCCCGTTGTCGATGGATTTTTCGTGATGCCCGTAGAGCTTTCCGGGTACTTCTTCATTCCTGTGGGCAATGAAAATATTTCTTTGTTTATGGGAGGCGGGGCGGGCGCGTATTTTGGAGAACGGAAGTATGAATACGCCGGCGTGGAAGCTAAAACCGTCGATCGCAAGACCGGTTATGGTATTCATATCCTCAGTGGAGTTGAATACAACATTTCTCCGCTGTTTGCAATCCGGACTGAAGTTAAATTCCGCGACGTGCAATTTGAAACCGTAAAACGGTTTACTGTCCCAACAGCGACTTACGGGGGAACGGCAGTTACACTCAATCAGAACCCCTTTCCTTCCCGCATCAGCATCGACGGCATGCATCTTTCAGTAGGCGTCGCATACCGTTTTTAACATATGCCCCACCGCAAATCTACTCTTATCTATCTTACGGGATTCATGGGAAGCGGGAAAACAACCCTTGCCCCGATTCTCGCAAATACACTGGGTTACGATTTTATCGATATGGACAAAGAGATAGAAGCAACAACAGGAAAAAAAGTTACCGAGATCTTCTCCGATCTTGGAGAACAATATTTCCGTGATGCCGAGAGAGAAATCCTTACCCGGATTTCTCAAACAACACACTGCGTTGTTTCTTTAGGGGGAGGAACAATCTCCAACGAAGTCAACTTTTCCATTATTACCTCATCCGGCATCCTCGTTTACCTGCAGTCGGATGTTGAACACATTTATCAGCGGCTTAAATTTAAAAACGACCGCCCGATGCTCAAAGGACCCGATGGAAAGCTGCTAACCGATGATGATTTACGAAAACGGATCAATGACCTTCTCAAAAGCAGGGAACAGTACTACAGTCGAGCCGACATTACTGTTTCAACCGGAGATTTACGGGTTGGATTGACTGTTGACCGTATTGTCCGTGAATTACGCACTATCGAAACGAAAGAACAGCCGTGAGGAGAGTAACCGTGAATCTCGGGGATCGAACCTATCCGGTTATCATCGGCAGGGAAATTCTCAGCAATGTTCCGGAGATATGTCTGGAGCTGAACATTCCGAAGCGGGTTGCAATCATTACCGATAAACATGTTGCCGGCATCCATCTCACATCAATAAAAAACTCTCTGCGTCACCATGGTTTTACTGTAACTGAAATTATTATCTCCCCGGGCGAGCGGCAAAAATCTCTGGCGACAACAAACCGCATTGTGACGCAATTGCTGGAAGCCCGTCTTCCAAGAAATTCCGCAATCATCAGTTTTGGCGGAGGAGTTGTGGGCGATATTGCCGGATTCGCGGCGGCAATCTACCGGCGGGGAATTCCTTTAGTACAGGTCCCGACTACACTGCTTGGCCAGGTAGAAAGCAGTATCGGCGGAAAAACTGCGGTTAATCACCCGTTAAGCAAGAACGCGTTCGGGGCGTTTCATCAGCCCAAGCTTGTTTTTTCGGATGTCGCGTTGCTGAGCACACTGCCAAAGCGGGAAATTATCTGCGGGCTTGGTGAAATTCTTAAATACGGCATGCTGCGGGAATCCATCTTTGAGTATCTTGATTCCCACCTCGATGAAATCCTTTCAGGTATACCGGAAGTTCTTGAAGAGATCATTTACAAGTGCAACGAGGTAAAAGCGAGACTCATTGAGGAAGATGAAAAGGAAACTAATCCTTCCGGCGGAAGAGCAGTGCTGAACTTGGGTCACGCTGTCGGGCACGCACTGGAAGATCTTTCGAAATACAAACTTCATCACGGAGAAGCCGTTGTCATTGGCCTGAGGTGGGAGTTGGAAATCGCGCGGGCGGCGGGCATCATTAATCAAAATTCTTACAAGCAGTACGCCTCGTTGTTACATCGCGTACCGTTTCACCCCGACATCAGTTACATCAAGCGCAAAGCAGTCATTGAAAAAGTGACGGCTTACGCCGTGAACGCAGGGATGGTATTACCAGGAGGGATTGATAATATTACTATTACAAAAGAAATTCCGGCGAAGGTCATTCACTCAGTTTCAGAAAAATTTACACCGTAATTTCAATCCGGTCGGATGTTGAACATCTGACTGCACACCGCTACACGTCTTTGCTACTTGAGCAGAAGCATTTTCTTTACCGCGGAATATTTCCCTGCGCTGATCCGGTAAAAATACATTCCGCTCGAAAATCTGCCCGCATCAAATTCAACCGATTGATGTCCCGCTTCCTGCACACCGTCGACAAGTGTCGCCACTTCCTGTCCAAGCATATTGTATGCTTTGACCGTAACATAGCTGTTAACAGGCAGCTGATAACTAATAACCGTTGACGGATTAAACGGGTTGGGATAATTCTGAAACAACTCAAACCGTTTAGGAGCATCGATAATAATCTTGATTTCTTTTGTCCACCGCTCACCTGTGGTAGCAGAGGCAACGGCGAACCGCAATGTTTGCTCTTTGCCGACAGGAACTGGAGGCGTCAGATCAAACTCAAACCGGACAACTGCTTCTTCCACTTTTGCGTTGTACCTGATTGTCTCCGATTCGGATACGTATGTAAGCCACTCCGGCGTTTCAACGGCTGAAACGACAAACTCCGCTGTTTTTTTTATCCCTTTGTTCATCACTACGAGTTCGATACTGTTTTTCTTGGACCCAAACGGTACATGGGAAACTTGTATACTACGAGATTGCGTTATTATTTGACCTTCAAGTGCGCAGGCAGTTAAGATGATACACAGTTGTATCCCTGTAAAAATTCTGATGAAGTTCATTGTTTTCTCCTTAGTCCGGGTTGCAGGGTACGCTTGCCGAGGCTTCAATAATAATAACTCCTGACGAAGAATCGTTAATGGTCCTGCTTCCTTTGCCTGTCATCGGTATCCGGTTTTGTCCTTTTCCGGGAACAACAAGCCAATACCTGATTTTGTTCTGATCATTGATGTCCCACTCAAGAGTTACCGGGAACTCCGCATCTCTGACTTTAATCGGTATTCTCGCCGTCGGCTGATTCGGCTGAAGCCCTTCGACAAACTTGTCCGACTGGAATCTCACCGAGAACATTCCGGGCGGCGGTTCAGGCGGCATCGAGAGATCGGAAACATCCAGCGCAAGCGCGCGCTTCCGGTTATGCGCATAAAGTTTCTGGCTGTTCCCGCGAGAGTCCTTGACGGTAAACTGATCCATGGACTGGACCGAACTGTATGTTCCACAGGAACTGCCGCCGCTCTCGGTTGTAAAGCGCCATGACGCCGACCATGCGCTGGTACCGGCGCTGTTGGATGCATTCACACGCCAATAATATGTCGTGTTGTTGGCAAGCGTTGCCAGAACTTTTGCCGTAATTGTTATCCCGCTATAGTCCTGCGTAACGGTCGAAAACGAAGAAGATGTCGACACCTGCACACGGTAGCTTGTGGCTGTGCTCGCGGTATTCCATGAGACCACGGGAGAAACTGAAACTCCGGTGGCAAAATTTGCCGGTGATTGAAGCGTTGGCGCGGGGGGTGCGCTGGGCGGAAGTAGTGTGGTGAATCTCCACCGGTCAGACCAGTAACTTGTGCCGCTGGCATTGGTGGCATTGACGCGCCAGTAGTAATTGGTGTTGTATGATAACGGGCCAACCTGCCGCGAGGTTGATGTAAGTCCGGATTGGTTAAAGACCAGCCCGGCAAACAAGGTGTCTGTCGCTACCTGCAACTGGTATGTGGAGGCACCGCTTGCAGGATACCATGACAATGTTACCGTGACTGCAATGTTTGTCGCGGCATTCGCCGGCGATTGAAGCACGGGAGTTGACGGTGAACCGGGCGGCGGGGGCGGTTGTTCAGTGCCTGTTCCTCCACCCGCATAGTTTCCACCGAGCAACAACGACCCGCGCTCTGCGACATTAACCCAATAGCCCCTTCCCGATTTTAATGTATCCGCAATAAAATAACCGATGCCTTTTTGATAACCAAAATAGCTCGAAAGTATCGTCACTCCCTGCGGCTGGACTTTGTTTTTGGCAATATCCTGCGAGAGCGACCCGATCAAATTCCAGCCGGTATCCACCGCAACACTTGTCGCCGTAGTTTTTAAACCATAAAACGAAGCCGTATCTGCTACGGTATATTTGAGCCAGTACCCGATGCCGTTGGCAAGCGTATCTTTGGGGACATATCCTACACCCCGTTTAAACATGGACGCCGCCGATGTTGACCGCGGGAATACCGTGGGCTTATAAAAATAGGCAACATCCACCGGCACGCTCACCATGCTGTAGTCTGCGGGCATGGAGACTTTGAGCGACGTGAGATTGGGAAGCCGGTCGAGCACATATTGCGACTCATAAAAAAGAAACTTCCATCCTTCCCGTGTAACGGTGCGCGCATCGCCGTCGAGCGAGTCGGCATATTCCTCGTTGACTTTCTTCTGGAAGATAAGCAGTTGCCGCGCACAGTTAGCAGAATCTCCGGCGACCAAAAACGACCGCGCTGATGTAAGGTGTGTTTCAAGCTCGTTGACAAACGTAGAGTTCGCAACCCAGCCATAGGATGAAACCTGGTGTTTGTGGCTGATGAGTGTATCCAATAATTCAATAACCGGTTTACTTAGGGAAGGTACAGCCGGAACAAAATGATAAACAAATCTGAGAAGTTCATATCGGGAGTTTGTCAACTCTACCAAAGTACGATCGTACGCAAACTTAATATAGAAAGGCTCAAGATAACGTAATGAACTGTTTTTATACAACACTCCGCCAGCATGAGGATAATAATTATACCTAAGGCTCTCGTTTGATTCTAAAGGAACTGCCCACATCGTTCGCTCTGGCTGGCCATTAGGATCTAAAGTTTGTAAGTTATAAAAATAGTCATAGCGACTATTTCCAAATGAGGTTCTAAACAATTCATCCAAAAGTTGCACCGTGTATGGTTTATCAAATGATGCCAATGCATTGATACCGTGGGCGTATTCAAGTAAGTTGGAATGCGATCTAATATAACTTTCAAGCGTTGATCTTACTACAGACGAGTATTGTGAGCTTCGCCCATACAACCCTAAAATTTCAATTGCATCATCTTGAACATCATCGGCTCTATTGTAAACAGACATCACATAGTTATAGTAATTATAGTGTCCGGCATAAGCAAGTGACTGGATCGCATCAAGTCGCATGGGTTCCCCAATTTCAATATTTTGTGCCAGTGAATCCATACCTGTAATAGCGCCCTGTTCCCCCAAAAAGCCGCGTATAAGTTGGTAACGGTAATATGCAAACATACCGATAGGAAATGGATCCTCATAAGCCCATACCCGCAAGTTATCCAACAAAAAATTCTTTTCTGCTTGTGTGTGATAATATGCAAGCAAGTAAGCCGCACCAAAAGATCTTCGGCTTAATAGAGCTTGCTTTAAATAAGGTGCATCTGTATGATTTCCAACATCTGCATACATTGAAGCATTAAGTTTGATCGGCCATAGCTGCTGTCCAATCAGGGTGTTAATACATACCAACAAGCAAAACATTGCAAATGTAATTCGCTTCATAATTTCTCCATACATATGAATCCCACTTATTCTGTACCCTTACAACCTTCTTTATGTTCATCCCACCAAGGTTGATTTATTGCCCATGCTTTAATTCTATCTCTAATGGTTTCAAAAAATGGCTTAGCAGCCCTATCAGCATTAGTGTTATCAATTATATCGTCAACGGTATTTACATATGTTCCTTCTAAAAGTCGATCAATTAGAGGGGTTTTTTGATTAATTGCATCATTAGCACAAATCGCTTCAGAAACAGATACCTGCAATGTCTTTAATGCTGGAAATCCTAACTTGTTAAATTTCCTCTTCATTAATTCCACATAGTCCTTACGATGTTGCTGCTCATGTAACACAACCGCTGGAAGAGAGTAAATATTGAACCCAGGATCAACATTGTTTGGATTATGAGTACCATTAATAAAAAATTCAAGTTTACTCATCACTTGCGCATATGCAGTACAATTATTGATAACATTAAGCTCATTATTTGAGTTAGTGCCATCACCTATATCTATCAAACCTAGGCGAGGACAAGTCGATTCAAATATTGGAATTCTGATATTATCAACCGAGAATTTCCAGACAAGATTACCATCAATCGTTGTACGACAGGCTTTAATAACTCTATCTGAAACAGGTTTATAATATGGTGGCACATTTGGTAAACCATTTGGTGGAATTGAGGGAAATACAAAGGTCTTGCCTACATCAACAGCGTTTGGCTCATCTGGTGGATCAAAATCGCAACCATGAACTGTCACCGTCCGAGGTATACCTTGAGCATCAATCCATGAAAAGTTTTCGCCTTCAGATAAAAATTCAAAATTGTTATCACTTAACGTTTGTGGTTGCAAATCTTGTGGGTCGCAATTTACATTAACGGTGACCGTGACCGAAGCGTTGTAGTGACCGATACTTTGGGTAGTCACACCATCAACTGTAACACTAATAGATTCATAATACTCATTTTGAAATGCTCCACAATAAGGGTGAGAACTGACTGAAAAGGTATAATTTCCCGGGTCACGGGCTATTACTGTCATTTCTGCTTTACCTCCAGGTGCACCCCCCGCACATGGAGTTCCTATACACCCAGGAGTACCTGGACCAGAATCTTGTGTAAAGCCACATGGACCATCAACCTTAAACGACGCCGCGCAACCATTTGAATTATATGTAAAGACTGCATAAAGAGTTTTAGCACCTGATGATTGGATTTCTCGTCCGGTACCGAACGAAATCACCATCGTATCCCGGATACTCACCTGCGCGCCGAGATAGTGTGAACAGAGAATGGAAATGAAGAACGCTCCGACAATCCGCCGGATGCTACAGGGGGGGGGTACAACAGGTTTTCATGTGCGGCTTCCCAATAAATTTTTGTTCAGAACTCCCAACAGACATTACAATGAAGATAACGTATCCTCATCCGAACGTCAAGTGCCCGTCACAGTAATCCAAATAATTTTTCCTGCATTCGTCGCATGCAACAGATTCGCCGAAAATTTTTTATACATTTCAGGTCTGATTATGTGGTTCAGTGCGACTGGTTCGGTCGGATGTTTAACATCCGACCGTTCTACGCCGCTGCTACTTGAGCAACACCATCTTCTTTGTTTCCGAAAATCCGCGCGATGCCGCTCCTTCACCGCTTCTGTTTTCTCCAACCAGCGTATAGAAATATACCCCCGACGCTAATCCCGAAGCATCAAACGTCGAAGAATATGTACCGGCGGATAATTCTTCGTTCACAAGCGTTGAGACTTCTTGTCCCAGTGAATTGTACACTCTGAGTGTAACAAAACTGCGTACCGGCAACTGATAACGGATAACGGTTAACGGGTTAAACGGGTTCGGATAATTCTGCTGTAACACAAACTCCTTCGGAACTTCACCGGGAATCTCCGCAACATCTGTGGTTGCGGTGGATTTGAACATGCCTCTGCCGTGTGTTGCGGCAAAGAGAAAGCCGTCAGCGCGAAGATCCAGGTCAGCGACGGAAACATTCGCAAGCCCGGTATTTTGCTGAAGCCAGTTTGTACCGCCGTTGAACGTTTCAAAAACTCCGATATCGGTTCCGATGATAATATGGTTTTGATTTGTCCGATCGAGCGCGATTGCATTCACCGGGATATCGGGAAGGTCGCCGCTGACATTCGTCCAACTTGTTCCGCGGTTTGTCGTCCTGAAAATATGCCCGGGTGAACCGGGGGTATTTGCATCGTATCCGGAATATGCACCGTATGCCCTGTTAGCATCTGCCGGATCGATCTCGATTGCTGTGACATACCTGTTCGGCAACGGCGCTTTTGTTAAATCTGTCCAGCTCGTGCCTGTGTTGGTTGTTACCTGGATTTTTGCCGTCGCAGCCATATTATCAAATCCTGACGTCCCCGCATAAATAACACTGCCATTGGAGTTGGCAATCGCAAGAGCAGAAATGCATGAGCCCGACTGGCCAACGCTTCCGGCACCGCTTCCCGTAAGATCCGTACTGATAGCCGTCCATGTTGTACCACCGTTTGCAGTCCGGAACACTCTATACGTGCCAGCTACAAGAACCGTAGGGTTACTTGGCGACATTGCAATGGGCGCGATGAACAGACACCGGTCGGATGTGCCGTCGCCCTGACCTCCGCCCGACGTTGGAATTCCGTTCATCGAACGCGACCAGGTTGCACCCGCATCCGTTGATTTCTGTATGCTGAGAAAAACATATTCGGTATAGATTGTTGTAGGTGTATTGAAATCAACTTCTGTGGCACCGCCGTCACCGGTAAAGACCGTCTGCCAAACAGATGAACCTGTGGTTTTTAATGTTCCGTTGTCCTGTGTCCCGCCGTAGTAAATTTCCTGTGTCGGATGAACGGCACCATAATAGAATTGAGTAACAGAGAGTCCGTTGTTAATCGAAATGAATGAAGACCCGCCGTTCGTGGTTTTATACATGCCACCGTCATTGCCAAAGTACATCGTTTGAGGATCGTTAGGATCAAACGCAATGGCGTGCTGATCGACATGGATATACGGGACGACATTCGGAGGATAACCATCGGTCATCTGGCTCCATGCAATACCTCCGGAAATCGTTCTGAACACATTGATTCCGCCGACATATGCCACATTTTCGTTCGTGGGATTTACGGCGATAACATTGTTATACCAGCCCTGGCTGCCGAGAACCGAGGTGCCGAGCGAACCGTCAAACGGCGTTGTTACCGCCGACCAGGTCGAACCTCCGTTTGTGGATTTTTGGACACTATGCACATCAAACGAGATTGTATCCGTAAGAACGGCATACAACACCTGAGGATTGCTTTTCGATATAGCGAGACTGATCCGGTAAAAGCCCGCAGTGGGGAATCCTCCCGCTAACTTCGTAAACGAGCCGCCGCCATTCGTTGTTTTGTAGATTCCATCGCGGCTGAAGTTTCCGAATGCCACATAAAAGGTTCTCGGATTTACAGGATCGGCAACAATCTGGGTTCCGCGGTAGGTATTATCGCCGCGCTTAATAAATCCCCAGTTTGTGCCGCCGTTCGTTGTTCTGAACAGTCCTGAATTGGTAGCCGCATAAACAATATTTGCGCTGTCCGGACGAACATACAAATCATTGATGTAGTAAGGAAACCCCTGCGCACTGCCGGTAAAATTCGCCTGCGTTGACCATGTTGCTCCGCCGTCGGTTGTTTTGATAACTCCGATTCCGCGCAGGGCATCGACATTAAAATATCCTTCCCCCGTTCCAGCATAAAGAACATTCTTGTTTGTCGGGTCAACTGCAATTGCGCCGATGACGAGGTTTGGCGCAAAATCTCCGAGCGGCGTCCATGACGTGCCCCCATTCGATGTTTTCCAGATTCCTCCGCTCGCGGCTCCGGCATATACAGTCCCGGATAGCGTCGGATGCACAGCAATTGACCGTATCCGTCCGCCGATATTATCCGGTCCCAGCGGAGCCCAGGCAACTGCTGCAGAAGAAGCGGTTTTCCGGAAATTATTTTTCTGAATGTGGTTGAGAGCTTTTTCCCTCCAGTCGGGGGGAATTGCTCCTGTGGGAAACGCTCGCTGATCATTGTACCACTGCATCGCCGCCGCGGCATGCGTTGCTTCTATTATTTCACCACGATCGAATTTTTCAGAGGACATCCGGCCTTTCGGCGATTGTTCTAAAAGAAGAAGAATAAATGAAAGAGAGAATACACCAATTGATCCTGCTATCATCAGACTGCGTTTCATCAAATTTCCTTTATGAAATATCTATTTATTGACATCAACAAGCATCCACTTTCCTTCACGAGAAAATGTAACGATTCCTTTCAGGCGGGCCCCTGATTTCGCGGACCGCAATGACAAAAGATTTTTATTACGCTGGTTATCGGTATCCGGCACAGTACCTGAAGAATGTGAAAATAACGGAATGGCGCGGATGTGCTGACCCTGTTCTGCAATGCTCTCGGAACCCCCTGCCGGCGCTACTGATACCAGCCGCATATCGACCTCGAACAGGACATCATCAATAATCACTATCGAATCAATAACGGCTTCAACCGAAGAAAGGTTTGATTTAATATAGGCCGGAGAGCCAGTATTATCTTGCCGCTGGTTTATTGTACCGGATTCCTCGCCTTTAAATGTACAACAACTGCCGCACCCGGCCCAGCTTATCAACGATGCAACAATGCTAAAATAAATGATAGATATTTTCATATTCACAACATTAATATGCAGAGTATTTGGAAAAGAATCAACGGTTAATTGAGAACCGTGATCTCCTCCACTGTTTGCACAACTCACAAATAAACCCTATCTTTCTTCTGAATTTTATGCACATTGTTTCCTTTTTCACCACAGGAAACAGATTAGGAATTCAGGATTCACTCCCCTTTTGAGATTACACTATCCGAAAACTTATGGCGTAAAGCGCCATCACGCGGATTCTGTGGCTCAGAAACAGGATCAGGCCATACAATCATCATTTTAATCAACTGTCACAGTGCTCGAGCAGGAAACAGAACGACTCATTGATATCATTCTTCTACGGACGATCGGCAACACTTCATCGATTACCGTCAAGGATATTCTTGCCGCCGATATTCCCTATCCGGTGAAGGCCTTTTTCCGGGCGGACGTTGAAATGATATTAGCGAAAGAAATTTCATTGGGGAGGACTAACACCCGTTTTAATTATTCTCACCCTGAAGTACAGAACCTGCAGCAGCAGATGAGCTCGATTCTTGTGCTTCACTATCCGTTTGAACGCGATGAATTTGTCCCTCATGTGTCAGATGTTGTCCACCTGTTGATGAATTACTTAGTCCGCCCGCAATGGACGCTGGCAAACGCAATCTTTGAAAAAGAAATTTCCGTCTCCACAAGGACGCTTCTTCCGATGCTGAAGCATTTCGGGCCATATGAATATTTACGGGATGTGTTTCAGCGGTACACGCTGGATAAAAACATCGCGCACATAACACGCGATGAGTTTTCAACATTGCTCTGGAAAATCGATACCGAATGCATCCGGCGAAAGACCGGAGACGAGCTTGCGCGGATGTTGTCACCATTATATGAATTCGTTTTTTTTCCAAATCAAGGGAGCGATCAGGCAATTCCTGTCAAAGCGCTCATTCGTTATTTTGAAGATAAAGGCGTCACGTCCGCCGTTCTGCGGCTGGAAGGCGAACTCGCGCAATCAACACTTACATTGACCCGCACTGCGCTTGCTGAAATCCTTGAAGCGGTTCGCCGCACCGCGGGCGGCTTTGAAACGGAACAGCCCGAGCTGACCCTAACTTCTGTAATAAACGAAACCGATACGAAAATATCGGCGCAGGGAAACAGCATCCCCTCTGCTTCTGATCTCGCCAGAATGGAACTTCTTTTCGATGAGCATGACCGTGAACGGTATATCAAACGGATATTTCGTCAAGATGCACAGGCGTTTTCCTCCGCACTTCATTCCATCGGCACGATGAAATCATGGAAAGAAGCTTCAAAATTTATCGATGAAATTTATATCAAAAACGAAATCGATCCATATTCATTTGATGCCGAGCGTTTCACACAACTTATTTTTCAACAGTATCAGCACACGTCATAATCCCCGCAAAAAAAGAAAGCATTGGAATGTTCATAGATCAGGCGACAATACATGTAAAAGCGGGCAACGGCGGCAACGGCATTATCAGTTTTCGCAGGGAAAAGTTTATTCCCAAGGGCGGACCTGATGGCGGCAACGGCGGTAGTGGCGGCAGTGTCATTATCAAAGCCGACAAGCAGCTTACCACGCTTATGGATTTCCGGTACAAGCGTTCGTACAGCGCGGAAAACGGCGAGAACGGCATGGGCTCTAATAAGACCGGCAGCTCAGGCAATGATACTATTGTGCGTGTACCGGCAGGAACGCTTATCCAGGATGCTGAAACAGATAAAGTCTATGCCGATCTTGTCGATGACGGTGACTCTATTATAATAGTAAAAGGCGGCAAAGGGGGAAAAGGGAATTCTGAATTTGCCACCTCAACAAATCAGGCGCCGCGCAAAGCAACTTCCGGAACGCCGGGTGAAGAACTCACAATTAAACTGGAATTAAAACTTCTTGCCGATGTGGGGTTGGTAGGATTTCCGAATGCGGGGAAATCCACGCTCATCTCCCGAATCTCAGCGGCTAAACCAAAGATAGCTGACTATCCATTCACTACGCTTATTCCAAACCTGGGAATCGTCCGGTACCAGGAATATAAAAGTTTTGTTGTAGCCGATATGCCCGGACTTATTGAAGGCGCGCATGAAGGCAAAGGACTCGGTATTCAGTTTCTCAAGCATATTGAGCGTACACGCGTTCTTGTATTTCTTATCGAGTGCACAAGCGATGACCCAAAAGAGTTGTATAAAACACTCGTCAACGAATTGAAAAATTTCAACCCATCGATGACAAAGAAACCGCAGGTGGTTGTAATTTCCAAAATGGATCTTGCGGACAAAGAGATTTCAACGATGGTGAATACATTGACATTTAAAAAAGGGGTTCCGGTCATTCCCGTTTCCGCTGTCTCCGGCGAGGGAATAAAAGAACTGCTGGATACACTTTGGAAAACGTTACACAAAAAATCATAACTCTACAGAAATAACGGATACTGATTATGGGCAGAGCATTTGAATTCAGACGGGCACGGAAAGAAAAACGATGGGGCAAGATGGCCGTTGCCTTCACAAAATTAAGCAAGGAAATTACACTCGCGGTAAAGAAAGGCGGTCCTGAGCCTGATACCAATCTCCGTCTGCGTATCGCTATCGAAAGCGCCAAAGCCGTCAGCATGCCGAAAGATAAAATTGAGGCTGCGATAAAGCGAGCAACATCAAAAGAAGCCTCGCTTGAGGAAGTTGTGTACGAAGGATACGGACCACATGGCATAGCTATCGTTGTGGAAACCGCCACCGACAATCCGACACGCACGGTCGGAAATATCCGCAGTTACTTTACCAGGGCGGGAGGAGCGCTGGGAACAACCGGGTCGCTTGATTTTCTTTTTGAGCGAAAAGGAATCATACAATTCCCTGCCGCAGCGCTGAACGAGGAAGAATTGGAGTTGGAATTGATTGACTACGGAGCAGAAGATTTTGCGGTAGAAGAAGGGACCGTGTACATCTACACAAGCTTTAACGATTTCGTTTCGATGCAGAAAGCATTGGAGCAGAAAGGAATTATTGTAGCCAGCGCCGAAATACAGCGCATTCCATTAAATACAAGCGAACTCCCCGAAGAAAAAGCCAAGGATATCGCCGAACTCATCGAAAAATTGGAGGATGATGAAGATGTTCAGGCAGTCTATCACTCAATGAAGTGATCTTTGAAAGAAAACTGTCCTATTTTGACTTAGAACACCCTTCGACTCCGCTCAGGGTGTTGCCCACCGTCATGGTGAGTCCCGCAGAGCGGGAAACCATGATGAGACCCTTGAAAGTTCAAATTAGGACAGTACCTTCAAAAAAATCTATTTGACATCAGGAAAATTTTTCCTTACGTTGTAATCAGCAAAGCGGGAGGCGATAAACCCCGCACTGATTCCCAATCAACAATCATACATATGGAGGAAGATGTATGTGCAGAGCATTTCAACACTCTACAATAATACTGTTATTTACAGGATTTCTCATTTGCCTTTCAATTCATAATGCTAAGGCCCAACCATCATTGTGGCAAAACAACAGTAACAATAATAATGTCACAGCGGAAATCTTAATCCCGGATTTTTCGAACAGTGCCTCATCATATTCAGGGCAAGCGATTACACTTTCAACTGCCTTTCAAATCAACGAAAAATTGAGATTCATTTTTGAATTACCTATTGCACACGGAAATTATTCCTCACCTTTACAGAGCAGGAGTGAAACTTCAGTTGGTAATGCATACATTGGGATTACCCTAACACCTCCCCAGTCTATGTTTTGGGGAGAGATAGGTATTCGTATCCCTATTGCGAAATACGACTTCACTGCTTTGTCAATAGGGTTGCTCGCAGATGGTGATCGCTTTGAAGCGTACAATCCCGATATTTTTCAGGTTTCCGGCGCGGTTAATTTTACGACCACCCTCTCTCCCCCGCTTGGTATCAGATTAAGACTTGGTCCGGCAATAGATATGGGAACGGGACAATATAGCACCGGAGATGCTTTCCTCCATTACGCCGCATTACTTCAATATAGTGCGCCATTCATAGACTTTCAGGGAGGATATGCCGCAAAGACACTTATTACCCGGAGCGGTGTCAGTGACCGGACAAGGGATTTTGTTGAATTCCACGGTGCCACTCAAATTCAGCAAATACGCCCCGGGGTTCAGGTGCGCTTTCCCCTCAGCGAGTATGACAAAATACTTGTCGATGCGGTTTACGGATTGAGTCTCGAAGTCACTCTTTAAAAACAGGGTAACGTGGGTCACGGCCACCCACACACACAGCACCAACCGGGAACATTCCTTTATTCCTATGAGTATGCGGGATAACTCAATTATCTCACAATCAACGGAAGGAGGTTGTCATGAAATCCCAATATTACTACGCGCTGATGGCCGGAGTATTCTTCCTCACCATACAGTCATTCGCGTTTACCATTTTCCAAAAACGGCTTGCCATGGGCGAAATTACTCTCCATGGCAGCCTGATCTCCACATGCATCTCTACCCGCGGCGGTATAACATACCTCCAGATTGAAGTCAGCACAGAGGGATTTCCTGTTCCTGATCGGCCATACCGCCCCATGAACATAGCTCTCGTCCTCGACAGAAGCGGTTCGATGGGAGATGAACGAAAAATGGACTATGCCAAAAAAGCCGCCTTCTCATTGATTGACCGCCTCAGCTCATCTGATTACTTATCAATAGTTATTTATGATGACCGCATTGAGACACTGCTTCCCCGCCAGCGGGTCAAAAACAAGAACAGAATTAAAGAATTGCTTCAGGATGTGTATCCACGCGGCTCAACAAACCTCGGCGGCGGAATGGTTGAAGGATTTCGTCAGTTAGAGAGATCCGCGAATGGTGAATTTATCAACCGGGTTATCCTCCTTTCCGACGGTCTTGCGAACCAGGGAATCACTGACGCCCGCGAACTCAACAGAATCGCAACCACCTTCAGGAGAAAATCCATATCACTCACTTCCATGGGTGTGGGATTAGATTATAACGAAAACCTGATGATGGGGCTTGCGGAAGCAGGCGGCGGTAATTACTATTTCATCGAACATCCCCGTCAGCTCGCCTCATTGTTTGAACGCGAAATTCAGGGAATATCGACTGTCGTCGCGCAAAATACGTTTATCGACCTTACACTCGGCAGGGGCGTCACTGTTCTCGACGTCATCGGTTACGAATGGGATGAACAGCGCGGAACGGTGAGAATACCTGTCGGAGATTTGTATACAAACGACCGGAGAGAATTAACGGTAGAACTCGGAATCCCCGAAGGATCCGGCAGTAAACGCATCGCGAGCGGAACATTGCGATTAAGCGACAATGAACAGTATCGTAAGGCGGGGTTCACAGTTGATATACGCTACAGCAGTGACATCTCCGAAATCGAGAGAAGCAAAAACTGGGATATGCAGGCAAAAGCCGACCTTGCGGTTTCTTCCAGGACGGTCGAGCAAGCAGTGAAAGCACTTGATGAAGGCGATGAAGACAAAGCCGTGGCGCGGATTAATGAAGCGAAAGAAATGCTGATGTCGGCGCCATCAGCTGTGCAAAGTGAAGCATTCGCGCCTGCTCTCAAAGAACAGATCCGCGAACTTGACTCGTTCTCAAAAGACGTCCGCGACTCAACTGTTGATAAACGGAAGGTAAAAAAGTCGCTGCAGTACCGGAATTATCAGATACAAAAGAATAAAGATGAATAAGGCTTTCCGATAAACGCGCTTTTTAAGAAAGTAGAGTCGAAAGACCGGATTTCCGGAAGGAATCCGGTCTTTTGCATTACAGCTGTTCTTGCCCTTCGTTCAAAATTTCCCTACATTTGTACAGTTTTTCAGCACCGCATTCATCACTCAACATAGAAAAAGAACGCCTATGAATCTCTTTAATGAAATAGAAAAAAAAGAACACGAGCAGGTTGTCTTTTGCTCCGACAAACGGTCAAACCTCCGCGCAATTATCGCAATACATAACACCACGCTAGGCCCCGCCCTCGGCGGTACGCGCATGTGGATGTATAATACCGACGAAGATGCTATCGGAGACGCACTTCGCCTTTCTAGAGGCATGACCTATAAAGCCGCAGTGGCAGGATTAAATCTCGGTGGCGGAAAAGCTGTCATTATCGGTGACCCGAACAAAGATAAGACAGAAGCCTTGTTCAGAACGTACGGCAGATACGTCGAGGGTCTTGCCGGGCGATATATAACGGCAGAAGATGTAGGAACAAGTGTGCAGGATATGGAATGGGTGCGGATGGAAACAAAATATGTTACCGGCATCGACCGCGCACTCGGCGGAAGCGGTGATCCTTCCCCTGTTACCGCATTCGGTGTTTATCATGGCATGAAAGCAAGTATCAAGGAATTAACCGGAAGCGACTCCCTCAAGGGAAAAACAGTTGCGGTGCAGGGCGCCGGACATGTCGCGACCTATCTCTGCAACCATCTCGCCAAAGAAGGCGCGAAAATATTCATTACTGATATTTATAAAGATAAAGTAAAAGCAGTAGTGGAGAAAACGAAGGCTACGTATGTCGAACCGGAAAAAATTTATGATGTCAAAGCCGATATTTTCTGCCCCTGCGCACTTGGAGCTATCGTAAACGACAAAACAATTCCAAAACTGAAAGTAAGCATCATCGCCGGCGGCGCAAACAATCAGCTTGCCGATGAGAAAAAACATGGACAAATGCTGATTAAACGCGGCATCATTTACGCACCGGATTATGCCATCAACGCGGGCGGGCTCATGAGCGTAGCAAATGAACTTGAAGGCTATGCAGGCGAACGCGCGCTGAAACAGGCTGAAGGGATTTACGATACGATTCTGAAAATTTTCCATATCGCGAAAGACCAAAAAATTCCGACCTATGAAGCTTCCAATAAGCTGGCGGAAAACCGTATTGCCGGTATCGGTCATATCCGGAATCTGTTTGCCGGGCAGTCTGTCTTTAATGGCAGGCCCGGAAACGGTAATCACTCGTAATCTTAGCTCTTTATAATTATGGCAACATACCGCAGGCGATTGACACGGGAAAAGGTATTGCAGGTACTGTACGCCTTTGAATTATCCAAAGAGCCGATTACCGGGATCATGGAGAATATCCTCGGCGAATTAAAGCCGCATAAAGAGGATTATTCATTCGCGACAAGACTTGTGTATTCCGTTCTCGATCACCAGGACGCGATTGAGGTTTTTATCCGCAAGAAAGTCGCACATTGGGAATTTGACCGGATCGCAGTTGTCGACCGTATGCTTCTTCGGATGGGTATCGCTGAACTTCTTTACTTTTCCGATATCCCTCCAAAAGTCACTATCAATGAATCGATTGAAGTCGCGAAAAATTTCAGCACTGAAAAAAGCGGAAAATTTATCAACGGTGTTCTCGATGCTGTCCTTGAAGACCTGAAAACAAGCGGTTCACTCAACAAAGCCGGCAGGGGATTGATTGAAGCATCAATCCCCTCCTCTTCCCACCCTCCAAAGAAAAAACCAGCCAAGACCTCCTGATGGCCGAAGAAAATCATTCTTCCGGCAACCGCGGTAAAATTTTCGCGTGGACTTTATTTGATTTTGCCAACACCGCCTTCTCTGTTATCATTGTTACCGTTATTTATTCACGATATTTTACCAATCATGTTGCCGGTGGAAAACAGTGGCTTTGGGGTCTTGCTGTAAGTCTCTCCATGGTCTGCGCCGCATTTCTTTCTCCACCCCTCGGTGCGCTCGCTGATTACACGCACAACAGGAAGCGGTTTCTTTTTCTCTTCACACTTGTCTGCGTAATATGCACTGCGTTGTTATTTTATGTTGAGGCCGGAATGATTATTGCGGGTATTGTGTTATTCATTCTCGCAAATATCGGTTTCGAGGGGGGATTGGTTTTTTATGATGCGTTTTTACCGGGCATCACTTCCCGCTCTTCCTACGGCAGGGTTTCGGGATACGGTTTCGCGATGGGATACCTTGGCGCGCTCGTCGTGTTACTGATTGTGTATTCCCTTCTGCCTGAAAGTACACATCCGGAGTATTTTTTCTTCGTGCGGCTTTCGTTCGTAGTTGCGGCAGGATTCTTTTTACTTTTTTCTATCCCTCTTTTTTTGTTTGTCCCGGAATCGTCAACCTCTTCAAAACAGATTTCATCGCATATTAAAGATGGTATTAATCGGTCTGCGCAGACGTTTCGCTCATTGTTTATAAAGAATGAACATCCTTCTATCGCCCGTTTTCTTATCGCGTTCTTTCTTTATAATGATGGCATCCTTACAGTCATCGCGTTCGCAGCAATTTTTGCCGACACAATCCTTCATATGACTGACAAAGATATTATTATCTTTTTTGCGATTGTACAGACCAGTGCCATTATCGGATCTCTGATGTTCGGAATTATCTCGGATAAAATCGGGCCGAAGCGAACGATCTCTATTACATTACTCATCTGGATTGGTATATCCGTGGGAGCTTTTTTTGTTAACTCAGTAACAATTTTTTATATCGTCGCGCTTGCAGCAGGGATCGCAATCGGGTCATCGCAATCCTCAAGCCGCAGTCTGATGGCATTACTCACGCCCAGGGAACGCGAAGCGGAATATTTCGGATTTTATGACGGATTGTGCGGCAAAGCGTCTGCCGTCATCGGGCCGTTGGTCTATGGCTTAATTTCTGATTTCACAAATGAGCGCATTGCCGCACTTGCGATTGGCCTCTTTTTTATTGCAGGGCTGGTCATACTCCAGGGTGTTAAACAACCGGCATTGCAAAAAGCCCCAAGCGCTTCCAAATCCGAGACTTACATTTCCTGAATCAATCACTGTTTGCCTTTTTAGGGATTTATTAGTAATTAGGTATGAATCAACAATTAAATTTTATGAAACCTTTTCTTCTTCTTTTAATTGCAGTCCTTAGTCCTGCCATTTTTTTTGCTGGAAATACCGTGTACAATGACAACAAGTACGTCTCCGTTGAGGTCGTTGTCAAGCAAAAAAACCTGAAGCCCGGTTCATCTGCCGACATGCTCATCTCTATGAAGCCCGTTTCCGGAATTCATGTCAATCTTAAACCTGCAATAGAGTTGAAACTTGATTCCGCCTCAGTTGTGTCCGTTGCCGGCAATCCAGGCATTCCGAAAGGGAAGGAATATCTCGACACATCCACACCGATTACACAACGCATTTCAATTCCTAACAACCTGAAGCCGGGTGAAATCTCTGTCAAGGGAATGCTGACGTATTATTATTGCTCGGATAAAGAGGGATGGTGCAGTAAGTTCAATCAGCCGTTTAACATAACACTGAATGTGAGCCGCTGACCATTCATGGCGAGTGTATTTTTTATATCCGATATTCACTTCGGATTAGAATCAAAGGAAAAAGAGGAAATGAAACGCCGGCGCGTCTTGTCGTTTCTCGATCATGTTCTTCACTACGGCAGTACGTTGTTTATCGTAGGCGATCTGTTCGACGCGTGGATTGAGTACAATACTGTGATTCCAAAGGGCTTCCACCGCATCCTGACAAAAATTGAAGATTTGACACGGTCCGGGATTTCTGTTCACTATCTCGTCGGCAACCACGATTTCTGGATACGGGATTTCTTTCAACATGATCTTGGTGTCACAACATATGCTGATCCGGTGGAAATGACGCTTCAGAATAAAAAAATATATCTGCATCACGGCGACGGACTCGCCCAGAAAGACGGCGGCTACAGAATGCTGAAAAAAGTCCTGCGCAATCCCGTCAATGTCAAACTCTTTTCATGGATTCATCCCGACCTCGGATTACGACTGGCGCGATCCTCATCCAAAAAAAGCAGAGATTACACATCCACAAAGGATTACGGCGAACGCGACGGCATGATCCAGACTGCCACAGAAAAAATCAACAACGGTTTTGATATCGTTATTATGGGACATCGTCACAAACCCGAATTCCGCACCATTGGTTCGGGAACATACATCAACCTTGGCGACTGGATATCGTACAATACATATGGAGAGCTGGCAAACGGCCGCATCGAACTTAAGGAGTGGAAAACAGAATAGCGCATGGCGACGAAGAAACCAAAAAAAAAACGTATTCGCATCCTTGTTTTGTCGGGAACACTCCTCGCCATATTCATCACCTATGGCGCAGTGCTGATTTCCGGACTTCCCTCTCTTGAACAGCTTGAAAATCCGCGCTCTGAACTCGCAACCAAAGTCTATTCGTCCGATGGGGTTATTCTTGACCAGTTCTATTTCAAAAACCGGACGCAAATAACGCTCGAAGAACTCCCCCAGAATCTGGTAAGTGCGCTGGTCGCGACAGAGGACAAAAATTTTTACAGCCATTGGGGCGTTGACATGCCCCGGTTCGCGCGCGCGATGGTGAAAAACGTATTCCTGCTTACCCTTCGCGAAGGCGCGAGTACCATCACTCAGCAGTTGGCAAGAAATCTGTACGATCTTAAAGGCGCAAATGAGTCCGCTTTCGATAAAATGACAAGAAAAATCCGGGAATTCATCACCGCCATTCAGATCGAACGGAACTACACGAAGGAAGAAATTCTTGAGATGTACCTGAGCGTCGCGTACTTTGGCAGAAGCGCGTACGGGATTGCATCGGCGGCACAGATTTATTTTGGCAAAACACCGGCGGAACTTTCCCTCGGAGAAAGCGCTTTACTTATCGGTTTGCTGAAAGGCCCCGGCACATTTGATCCATTCCGCCACCCGGAACGGTCGATGAACCGCCGCAGTACCGTACTCAGTCAGATGGTAAAATATAATTACCTCACGGAAGAGGAACAGGAAAAGGTGAAACAAGAAAAACTCGAGTTCCGGTCACTCGATGAACACCTCTCCACCGGTATTGCGCCGCATTTTGTCGAATCAATACGCCAGCAATTACTGCAAAAATCTGAGAAGTATGGATTTGACATTTACCGCGATGGCTTGTCTGTCTACACTTCACTTGACAGCAGAATGCAGCAGTATGCGAATAAAGCGGTTGAAGAACATCTTACTGATTATCAGGCAAACTTCAACAAAGAATGGCATTGGAAAGAAAGAAAAAACGAACTGAACCAGGCAGTAGCGCTTGCCATCAGAACACTTGACAGTTACAGGCAATCAACTTCAAAGCAGCGCGACAGTCTGTTCCGCGCACTCAGCCGCGATAAGAGTTTTATTGATTCAATAAAAAAGGAAGCAACAAGAATTGAAGTCGGTTTTGTGGCTCTTGACCATAGCTCCGGAGGAATCCTTGCAATGGTCGGCGGATCAAATTTCAAAACGTTTAAATATGGATTAAATCACGTCACCCAGATTCAACGACAACCGGGTTCGGCATTTAAACCGTTCGTCTATACAGTAGCGGTGGATAACGGATATCCTCCCTGTTTCGAATTACTGAATCAGCCCATTATTATACTTATGCCTGACGGCAAGCGATGGGCACCGGAAAATTTCGACCATACATTCGGCGGAAAGAATACCCTGCGGGAAGGTATCAAACATTCTATCAACCTTATAGCAATCCGCGCGATTATGGAAATTGCGCCGGTAAAACAGGTCATCGATTACGCACACCGCATGGGAATTTCCTCACAATTGCCTCCATATGAATCACTTGCGCTTGGCACAGGTGAAGTTCAACCGCTGGAAATTACCGCTGCGTATGGTGTATTTGCGAATAAGGGTGTGTATGTTGAACCTATTTCCATTCTGAGGATTGAAGATAAAGACGGAAATCTTATCGAAGATAATCAACCGAAACGGCGTGAAGTACTAAGTGAAGAGACCGCGTACATTATGACAAGTATGCTGGAGGGAAACGTTAATGAAGGCACCGGGTTACGCGTAAGAAATTATTATTCCACCGGACCGGCAGCTGGTAAAACCGGAACGACACAGGAATATGCGGATGCGTGGTTTATCGGGTTCACACCAAAAATTACCGCAGGGGTTTGGGTGGGGTTCGATAATAAAACAGTTCACTTTACCACAAATGACGGGCAGGGCGGAAGAGCCGCGGGACCAATCTGGGGGAAATTCATGCAGGCAGTGTATGATGACCCTGAAATCGACATGCCGGTGGATTATTTTTCACAGCCGGATGGCATTGTGCGCGATACAATATGTGTCGAGACGAAGAAAATCGCCACACAGTTTTGTCCGCAACGGATGGAAGAAATTTTCAATAAAAATTACCTGCCGGGAAAGTGCCAGAAGCATACAAGCTGGCATAAGCAGGATGAAGAAGATTCAAACAATGCTATTAATTTTTAACAGGAGGGAATAGAGATACAGCACTCGTCCGATTACCGCAAGGATTGCCGCTAACCTTTTAATTCCGCTTCAAAAATATTGTCATCGTCGTCCGGAGAAACCTGAACAGGTTCTTCCCCGCTTTTCTTCTTAAACAAGGCTACCAGTGGAACTGTAACAAGGGCAAGTATCCCTGCCCATTTAAGTATTTTCATAAACCCTTTCCCCTCATTTGCTGACACCTGTACGTACAACCCCCTTTCATGAATTAGATGTTTGACGCAACATAAATAAAATCCAACCATGTGTTGGTGACGAATATCACCAAAATACCAACTACATGGCACAAGTCTTGTGCAAACCGGAATCGGGAAAATCAGAGAGGAACAATCTGCTTGATGCGGGCAACGAGATACTCAAAATCAAACGGTTTTGTTATGTATTCGACCGCTCCATGCTTTTTCGCAAACGCCTTGGCACTGAGGTTATTGTAGGCCGTAAGAAAAACAAACGGGATTTGTGCATATTGTTTTACCTGACGCACCTTCTCAAAAAAATCAAAGCCATCGATACCTGGTAATTTAATGTCGGCTATGATAATATCAATCGGTTTGCCATCGAGCTCTTTTAACGCAGATTCTGCCGACGCAAGGCTAATGACGTTATACCCCTGATCAACCAGAAGATTTCCCAAGGCGGTAAGAAGCTCTCGCTCATCCTCCAAAAATAATATGGTTTTTTGTCCACTCATCATCGTTAGAAGTCTTGAACGGATTCTTAACCAGCTTGTTGCACAAATCTAATATAATTTTTCACATGGCGAAAGTCAATTGTTCACCCCGACAATTGAATAAATTACTCCAATAGCATCGTTTTTTTGGCTGTGACATGTTCTTGATTGGATTACGGGGTCGAGCTAAAACCCCGACTTAAAAAGAAAAGCCGGGGTAGATGGGATTAAGATTTATGTTTCTTATTTGATAAGCAACATTCTACGTGTAAGCGTAAAGCTCCTTACAGGATCCGATAAGCTCATACCCGAAAGGCTGTAATAGTAAACCCCACTAGCCATTTGGTTCGCGTCAAAGGTTACTTCGTTCATACCAGCTTCAAATAGTTGATGATCGATGAGAATAGCCATTTCCTGACCCATAATATTGTATACCTTCAAGGTCAGAATTTGATCCTCTACTAGGGAGAACTGAATTGTTGTTGTGGGATTAAATGGATTCGGAAAGTTCTGGTCAAGCCGCATTACCTCAGGCATGTCTTCTGCTGTCAGCAGATCGACACCTGACTGTGGCTCTACCCTCAACGGTATGATGCCAGAGGGTGACAGGTACGGGATGTCTTTAAGCCGGTTGGTACCCTGCAGTCGTAGCGAATCGGCCCAACTGGAGGTATCCAAAACCCCTGAGAATGCAGTGTTCAGGCCACACAGAAGTGAATCGAGGTTATTATAACGCCAAATTTGCCCTCCATAAGTATCATGATATGTCATCATCGAGTCCCCGGCAGCAGCAATTTCCCGTACAAGCATCCCGGTGAATGGGCTCGCGGGGGCATTTAATCTCAATTCTCCAAATCCCCGAGTTGTAATCCCCAGTTGACTAAGTAGAATATTAAATTTCAAGGTCAGCAAATCGGCAAATGTTTTATCGTTATGTTTCGTCGGAGGCAGGCTTGACTGTGCCTTCACAAAAGGCCTGCTACCGAGCAGATCGAATCCTTTTCCAATCAAAGTGTGTGGCCCTTTGTTGAAAAGGGATTTGTACATATCATTGCTTTTCTTCAAAGCGACCCAACCATAGTACTTGCTCGAATCAGGTGAACTCTTTGCTACGCCGATGATCCAGGGTTGCGTAGCAAAACCGGCCTGGGCAAAGGCCAAATCCCGCACAGATGCCATATTCGGCATGGGTAATTCCGACCACTGCCGATCCGGTGCGACAGATTTTGCATTAGGCGTTCTTGTGATTGGCCCAAGATACAACTTGGAGATCAGTTGCATCCTGGCTTTCGTGCTACGGCCTTTAATCACCAGGGGTTCGGATGGATGAAGTATACCTCCTGAGAATCGCCATGTTTTCTTTGATCCTGTACCGGTAAAAGAACCATTCGTGGATATGATTTCTTTCACATCATTTGCGAAGATCACATTTATTTCTGTCACGTCGCTACTCAACGTATTTTGCAGTGTAAACTCCCAATATTGAGTTACCGGCTTTTTGGGAACAGCTTTTTTTACAGTCAGCGAATCATAGACGAATGTCCTGTATCTCGTCTCGTACACTGCCGATAACTTGAAGTACACCGCGATAGAGTGATCTGCCGATACCACGCTAAACGTGTACATGTTACTCGCACCGACCGAAAAACCGTCTACGATAACGCTGTCAATCGCGTAATGATCGTCCGGCGTGAAAATAAAACCCTGGCCGCTTCCGTATGGAACAGCAACACTGCCGGAGGGGCTGATACTTCCATGCGCACCTGCGGTTGCCGTTATCGTGTATGTGTTGATGGCAAACGAAACGGTTATCGTATGCTCGGCAATGACATTACGTAACGTGAAGAACGGGACGGCGCCGACGGATACGTCATCGAGCAGCACATCTGCAACGTGATAATGCGGGTCAGGGATGAATTGTATCACAAGGCTATCTGCACGTTGGACCATGACCACGCCGGACGGGGTGGCAGAACCGTTTGATCCAGCTATCACTGTTACCGGGAATCTGCTTTGTATAAACGTTGCATGAATGGTATGGTTCGTGGTTACATTAAAAAATGTATACGCCTCTGCTCCTGCCTGGCCAGCACCATCGATAAAGAGACTGTCGACCTGATAGCCGATTGCAGGAGTAATATTAAATGTCTGATTTCCGCCATATGGGGCAAGAACTGGCCCCGATGGTGAAATGGATCCTTGTGGGTCGGTAGTCGCAGTAATAATCGGATCAACAGTATCGGCATATACGGAAGAGATGACGGCATTAAAATCACCATTGCCACCATAGCTTCCGGTAATTGTGTGAAGACCTAGAGTGAGGGAAGATGTGGCCATACTTGCTATTCCACCGGTCATCGAAACCGGTCCGAACGGCGAACCGTCTATGGAAAATAAGATGGAGCCGGTGGGTGTTCCACTTCCCGGAGCAATGGGGTTAATGATTGTTGAAATTGTGACCGACTGACCAACATAGGAAGGGTTCGGGTTTGCACTAACGGTGGCCACAACGTCTGCCTTGTTGACCGTTTGGTTGATTACGGAGGAAGTACTGCCACTAAAATTCGCATCGCCATTGAATGATGCAGTGAATGAGTGTGAACCGCCGGAAGCAGTATACACGGCCAGATATGTAGCAGTTCCTGAAGCTATTGTCACCGGAGCCCCGAGTGGATTTACTCCATCGAAGAACGTCACTGTTCCAGTGATCGTTCCGGGAGTTATAGAAGTTACGCTTGCTGTCAGGGTAACCGGTTGACCCGATACTGATGGATTGTGGTCAGAAGCCAACCCGACCAATGTTGTCGCTTTCACCTTCTGGTCCAGTACCGGGGAAATACTACCGGCAAAGAAGACATCGCCGACATATGACGCAGTTACGGAATGAGATCCGGGTGCAAGCCCTGAGGTCGAAATGGCTGCATTTCCACCACTTAAAACAGCTGAACCGAGGCTCGATACACCATCATAGAACGTGACCGATCCTGTTGGACTACCGGGAAACGAAGATGAGACTGTAGCTGTGAGGGTTACTGACTGACCGAAAACAGACGGATTGTTGTTAGAGGCAACAACCGTAGTTGTTGTACCCTGAACAAACTGGTTTACGGTGGACGACGTACTGGTATCAAATGTTGCATCCGCATTAAATGTTGCGGTAAGATCATGTGAGCCAAATGTCAATGCAGACGTACTCAAGCTTGCGTTGGCCGAAATGTTTAATGTCGATGTTCCAAGCGGGGTTCCTCCATCATAAAAGGTGACTGTCCCCGTCGGAGTTCCCGGAAGCGGAGACGACACATCTGCTGTGAGGGTTATACTCTGGCCAAACGCCGAGGGATTTAAATTAGAGGACAATGTCGTTGTCGTTGGGGACTTCGCTGATCGAATTCCATCGACAGGCAAAAGCAGAGTCGGAGAATCTGTGGAAATATGTACGATGTTACCGGTATATGTTCCCAATACTGCTGTGTTCAATCGTACATAAAGAGTAGTAGGTGGAATCGACGATGGGCCATTTTGGCTAATTCTGATAAATCCCGGAGGAGCTATCCATGTTATTTGGTTCTGGGAAATCTCAAAACCGGCGGGCGCTGTCACGTCAACGTCAGAGCTGATATTGGTGCTTGAGACGATGTACGACTGCGGAGGACAAGGAATTGTGTTAGTTTGGATAAACCCGCTCATTGAAGAGACAGAGGTTTGAATTTGACCCTGAACTTGTGCCCCACTCAAGAAAAGCAGTAACACGATCCAAGCGCTGTACGGCGGGGTAAGTCCATGATTGCGAGCAACGGCTTGAGTTTTTAGGAAATGGTTTGTTTTCATAAGACACCTCTCACATTGTATCATGGATTCTGAGCTTAGCATTGGTTAGAAGTATTTCGCTCGATGGCAATTTTCTAGAGGGAGTGGAATACCGTGTAGCAAGTGTATTTAATCAGCAAAATCTACGCCACGAAGACAACAAAAAAGAACGGTGATTGATTGAGAAATGAGAGTGTATGGTGATATTTCGGAGTTATTTATCGGAAGAATTTTTCAAATCTAATAAGGAATATTTTTTCTCCTTTCATTTGTGAGAAGGATCGGTTCAATACAGCTTATAGTGTTACAGTTTGATTTCAAACCATGGCGGTCATGAACCCCCGCCTACGGGCCGCTCCGGCGGGCAGGAATTCATGACCGAAAAAGAGGCTGCTGTGAAACTGTAACGGTACCTACAGCTTTACATATTTGGAATTCTGGGTGAGATATAGTAAATTTTACACGCAAACCTTTGTTTTTCTCGCCCGGATGGTGAAATTGGCAGACACGCTAGCTTCAGGAGCTAGTGGCCGCAAGGTCATGCAGGTTCAAGTCCTGTTCCGGGCACTTAGAATATCGCCCCTTCACTTGAAGATATGCTCATTAAAATTCTCTGAACTTTCGTCAGCAAACCTCTCCGATACTACTGTTCATCTTCACCGACACACCAAATTCCGACATTGCTTCAATCACTTAACGTAATACCAATAGTTTTCGCGACAGAATAAAACCGCCGGAATTTAGCCTGTAGAAATATACTCCGCTCGGAAATTTGGCTCCATCCAGGATAACGGATTTGTAACCCGGCCCTTCCACCCTGTTCACAATTATCACCAGCTCCCGACCAAGTAAATCGAACACTTTGAGGGAAACGTGACTTTGTGCCGGGACGTAATATGAGATAGTAGTGAACGAATTAAAGGGATTCGGGAAGTTTTGTTCCAACGTATAGTCTTCAGGCTCATCGAGCCGGCCGACAAGATTACTCATCTCAGATATTGGCCTGCGCCATAGAGACTTATCCGCCATTGCAAATACAGACTTGCTATCATGAGCAACCACCCGCGACCTTATTTCTGATAAATTAGAGCTCACATCACGCCAGTTTTCACCTTGATCTTCAGTAATGAATATTCCGTCATCTGTTCCTGCAAAAGCCACCGGCATACGAACCAAAAAGCTTGTAATGCTTCGATTCATAAGTCCATTATCCATGGGACGCCAGGAGACTCCACCGTTATCTGAGACATATGCCCCACGCGTGCTTCCTGCGTATATCCGCGGCCGATCGATCGCAAAAGCTCTCCAATATTGAAGCGAAATGCCATGTTGTATAGCAACCCATGATGTACCATAGTTGCTTGAATGATAGATATGGCCTCCGAGAAATCTTCCTGCAAAGATATCTGAGAAGTCCGCTGTCAAAAAATAAATATCATTAAGATCACTTCTAGGTCCAATAAAATTCCAGGATTCAGCAAGATCCGTTGTACAAAAGACACCTTCATCAGTTCCAGCATAGAGATGTGAATCAGTAGCCGCAAGCACATTGACGAAACCATTTGATAACCCAGTCTTGGCAAACTTCCAATGAAGCCCATCGTCAGTCGATCGTATCACGCCACCTCTACCTCCAGCAAACAATGATGTACCAACTGAAACAATTGAAAAGATATCAAAGAGCATTGGTTGTTGCCATACATAGTCCCACGTTTCACCGTTATCTGTCGAAACAGCCAGACCATTACCAAAAGTTCCGACAAACATCTTCGAACCTCTAACGAAAAGACAGCTGAGTCCGATACTTGTGACACCGTTGTTAGCAACATTCCAATTCTCCCCATTGTCAGATGATCGGTAAATGCCGGAGTATATCGTTCCGGCAAAAACAAAAGAATCTCCTGCCGCCAGAGCCTCTGTTCTCCTTTCAGGCAAACCATTATCGGCGGCCATCCAGGAGTTTCCCTGGTCCGACGTTCGAAATACACCAATTTCGCCTGCACTGTTTTCTACGGTGCTCGCAAAGATACTTGATCCCCGCTTTGTAAGTTTAGCGATCCACTTGTTTGTCAGCCCATTATTCTTCTCATGCCAACTTATACCACCGTCTGATGTAAACAGAATCCCAGCCGTCGTTCCGACCAGAAGTCCGACGATGCCTGTTTCAATTTCCACAGTTTGCATATCTCCGATTACATCAACAACTGTTGAATCAGTTCCACGCCAGGTTATGCCATCATCAGTGGAAACAAATACTCCTCTTGCCCCCGCATAAATCGTAGCATCTTGTGAACCATTTTTCGCTACAACAATGGCGTTGACTTCATCACTGTTACTCAGAGGAAGGGATGTTCGTTGCCAGGACAATCCATGATTAGTAGATCGAAAAATAGCGTTATAGCTTCCCGCGAACATAGTCGTATTCCCCAAGCCGTCTCTATGAAGGGCGAGGGAAAGAACAAAGGTATGCGTAAGCCCGTTGTTCGCGGTCTGCCAGCTTCCACCCATATCCGTCGAAACCAGGAGACCATACCCCCGTGTCCCAGCGAATAGATACGTCAGGGAAGGATCTATTGAATCCACAATCATACATTCAATGAAAGCTGAGGAAGGAATTCCATTACTAACTGAAGACCAGCTCGCGCCGTTATCCATAGAGAGATAAACAGATCCATCAGCTGTGCCGGCGAAAGTCTGGTTCTGGTGAATAGCAAAACACCGAATACGACCGCCAGTCGGTCTATTCATCGGAGTCCATTGTGCAATCGTGGTCCAAGAAAATAGAAACAAGAGTAGGAAAGGCGTCCCTAAATTAACGAGGTGCTTCACACAAGATTGATTTGACAATGTAACCATTTCTCCCCTCTTCCCTGAGAAGCCGTTTATGCTCTTCATAGAAGATAGGTTAATCTAGCAAAGTTGTCAAGCGTGAATTCGTTATAAATCGGATGGATTAGTCGGGTTAATTAATGCTGCTTTTCACCACAGCAGTGTTCTCCACTACACGTGCACACTCCCGGATAATCAACCCGGAGTTATTAATTTTGACAGACAAACAATCGTCCATCATAACGTACTTAATGTAACGATGCTTTCCTTTATTATTGGATGTAGCCAATAACTTAATCCTGTTTGGCTGGATGTCGGAACAGCAGCATGCCGAATACGATGGCAAGGATTGAGTATATGAACGCAACTACCCAAATTAACACTGGCAAATCACGATCAGACGTCAGACCTTTTACCAACGCAATACCTGCCATAAAAAAATGAGTAAAGTTCGCTACTGTCACCGGACGGTTGTAGATACCGCCGATAATACTTTCTCTTGTCATCCAGTTAAGCATGGCAAATGCAAAGTAAACCGCGCCAAGTGTTTGAACGAGCAATCGGGGAAATGTTTCCGCCCCGACATTAATATACCGCAATGTTTCCCCTGGTAAAAAGCTAAGCGCGATTCCTGCCACACCTAACAATAGAGCACTCAGCGTCATGATAACTCTTGTATTCATAGATTTTCGAAGAATGCAGTAGCCTCTAAGCCGCTTATTTTAGGAAAACCAGTTTCCTCGTTTCGATAAATGATGAAGATTGCAATCGATAGAAATACACTCCATTGCCAAGTCTGGTTGCGTCGAAACTTTCCGTGTAGCTTCCTGCTTCTTTAACCCCGTTCACAAGCGAAGCAACTTCCTGGCCGAGCATATTATAGACTTTAAGCGTAATAACTGACTGCCTTGGCACATCGTAGCGGATGGTTGTCGCGGGATTGAATGGATTCGGATAGTTCTGATGCAGTGAAAACACCGCGGGGGAACCGCCATTTGAATTTTCAACACCGGTAGGACCGGTCTCCAGTTTCCAGAGGCCCGGGATTGCGTGAAAAAACCATGTACCATTTACATTTACAAGCGGAAAAGGCGCAGAACTGGTAAAGCCGGTATAAAAATCCTGCACAAGCACTGTGCCCGATTCCGTACCATCGCTTTTCCATAATTCAATGCCGTTTGTACCATCGTCCGCCCAGAAAAATAATGTGCCATTGACGTTTGCTAAATATGTAGGAGTTGAACTTCCGGGGCCGGGATTGATATCTTTGACCATGACCGTTCCCACGTCTGTTCCATTGGTTTTCCATAATTCAGTTCCTGTAGACGCATTAACATACCTTGAAAAAAAGACAGTGCCATTGACATTGGTTATGTACGCGGGAGATGAAGACGCAACAAGATTATCTCCGACTACTACCGTTCCTGCATCAGTGCCATCGCTCTTCCATAATTCCATTCCATTTGCCGCGGAAAGCGCGGAAAAGAACAGCGTGCCATTAACATTGGTAAACCATGTAGGGGCGGGAGGGCTTAAATACGTGTTGAGTTTAACAGGTACTGTACCCGCTGTTGTGCCATTGCTTTTCCATACTTGATATCCGGTATATGTGGTGCCACTGATGACACTATTGGTCACAGTAAAAAATAATGTGCCATTCACATCGGTTACATTTCCAATGCCTGCGTAACCGGCATTGCTCGCGCCGGTATTGATATCTTTGACTAATACCGTTCCCGCTTCGGTACCGTCGGTTTTCCATAATTCCCTTCCGTTGAGTGCTGTTACCGCGCTGAAATATACCATACCATTGGAAACTGCAAAGTTTTTCGGGTCTCCATGTCCGTCACCGGGATTAATATCCTTCACCATAACAGTTCCCGCTTCAGTACCGTCGCTTTTCCACAATTCATAATTGTATGGAGGTCCAGCTGTCGCGTTAAAATACAAATTCCCGTTATACACAACCCCGAGTGTAAGATCTGAACCGTTCGGGCCAGGCCAGATGTCTTTCACCAACACCGTTCCCGCTTCAGTGCCATCACTTTTCCACAATTCATATCCATGTATTCCATCATTCGCTTGAAAAAACAATGTGCCGTTTACATTGAAAAACTGCTTGAGGCCTGAAGAACCTCCGGGAAAGATCTGTTTGACCAGTACTGTTCCTGCGTCCGTACCATCGCTTTTCCACAAAGCTTCTCTATAAGAAAAATCCGACGAATCAAAAACCGTCGCATCAAAAAATAGCACACCATTGACATTCGTGAACCATCCGTTAGCTCCGCCTATGGACCATGATCCCATCCCATCTTTTACAAGAGACGGTGTTTGCCCGAAGCCAAGAGATACCGCAAGTGACAAAAGCAATGCTACAGTGACAACAGGTCGTAAAGTTTTCATATGAATTTTAATAATGTGTGAAGTGAATCATGATTTAATGAAACCTCCGGTAAGACTGCTCCCGCACTGGGTTAAAGCAATGGCACCAATGTACGAAAATAGCACTGCCATTATCAAGGGAATTTTTGGGAAATTGTGAGGTTAGGCCGTAAAACTATGCTGTAAACAGGGGGGTGATTGTTCCGGTTGAAATTACCCGTTGATTTTCCTATACTATAGGCGATGAACTGCCAGTCACATATCAGAATACTATCAATAATCCTGATTGCCGCATATATGGTCTCGATGGTATTTGCCATCGGTCCGCATAACCACGTGACTGCGCAAAAAAAGGGCGATCTTCCCTCTCTTGTTGCACATAATTGCGGAGCAAAAGAAAAGCATAAGGATATCGAATCAAAAGACTCGTGCCTTCCCTGCTTCCGCTCCCAGAATCCGGTTTCAAGTTCCACATACTGTCCTTTTCTTTCCGACGTTGATGTAGAACATTGTCAGACAGATAATGTCCATGCAACGCCGAATTCAGTAATTTCATCATACACCCCTAAGCGCGGCCCTCCTTCTTACCATACTATTTGATAATTTCTGCCGGACTGGATCCGGTATAATTTCAATTATGTATGGTGATTTCAATGAGTAAATGTTTGTTTGTCATTACGTTACTTTGCGGAATTTGCAACTCGGTATTTCCGCAACAGGACAGCACCGCCGCCGCTGATTCAATCTTGCTAAAGCAGATTGAACAGCAGATGCAGCAACCGGCCCAGTCACTGCCGGCAGTACAACCGCGGAGTGCTATTTCCACAAACCCCAATATCAGTGTGGTAGGTGATCTCCGCAGTTCATATCACAGCGAGCTGAAACGGCATATTGACTTTAGTTTCGACGAGGCGGAATTTTCATTTCAATCGGTAGTTGATCCGTATGCCCGCGCTGATTTTTTCGTTTCGTTCGGGAAAGATCCTTCCACCGGAGAGTATGAAGCGGAAATTGAAGAGGCATATGTCACCAGCCTCGATCTGCCGGCACATCTTCAATTAAAAGCAGGCAAATTCCGGTCAGCCCTTGGCCGGATTAACCCCATTCACCCTCACGCGTTGCCGTTTGTTGATTTGCCGATCGCATATGTCAACTATTTCGGGGATGAAGGATTGAATGATGAAGGAATTTCACTCAGCTGGCTTGTGCCGAACCCGTTCGACTTTTACCAGGAGCTGACGTTTGAAGCAACCGCCGGACCGGTGAACAGTCCCAGCTTTCACCGGAGCAGTTTGGATAAATATTTCCTGTTAGCTCATCTGAAAAATTTCTGGGACCTGACTGAAAACTCGACACTCGAATTAGGCCTCACCGGAATGACCGGCGAGAATCCGAATAGTTCCACCACAACAATGGGCGCTGTCGACATCACGTATAAATGGAAACCTCTCCGCTTCAACACCTATCAATCGCTGGTCTGGCAGACAGAGGCATTCTTCAGTAACGCGAAAGATCCTGTTGCCGATGATGTTTCGTCGTGGGGAATGTATTCGTTTCTCACATATCAACTAGAAAAGCGATGGTTCCTTACCGGCCGTTTTGATTATTCGAACTTCCCGACATCTTCTTCGGCAGTTGAGCGGGCTTACTCTGCTACGCTCGGCTGGTATGCAACGGAATTTCAAAAGATCGAACTTGAAGGAAAAACAACCACGAGTAATTTCCAGGATCAATATCAACAGGCGATGTTGCGCTGGATTTTTGTCATCGGCGCGCATGGCGCACATGCATATTAATAACAGCAGATTAAAGGACTTTTATGAAACAATTACTTTTTGTTACTTGTACTCTTCTTGTGTTGACATGCGTATCACACGCTGATACGAAGGTTAAAGTCGTTACCACACTTCCGGATTTGAAAAGCATGGCCGACATCATCGGCGGCGACAAGGTGGAAACATTCGCTATCGCCACGGGGTATCAGAACCCGCACTTTGTTGACCCGAAGCCGAGTTATATCCTCAAACTTTCCAAAGCGGATATGTTTATCACTATCGGACTGGACCTGGAAACCGGATGGGTTCCATCCCTTCTCAACAGTTCACGCAACGCGAAGATAATGAAAGGCGGTGACGGGTATGTAGATGCTTCGCTCCATGTGCCGCTGCTTCAGGTTCCTTCAAGCGTCAACCGGGCCGAGGGGGATATTCATATTTACGGCAATCCGCATTACTGGCTTGACCCGCTCCGTGGAAAGTACATAGCGCTAACTATTTGCGATGCTCTGTGTAAAATTTCTCCTGATAATAAAACACTGTTCCAGTCTAATTTAAAATCGTTCAACGATAAGATCGACACAAAATCAAAAGAGTGGCTTGCGCTTACTGCACCGTTTAAAGGAACGAAGATCATTGCATATCATAACGAGTGGCCCTATTTTGAAGAGCGGTTCGGATTAAAGATTGTTGACTTCCTTGAACCTAAACCGGGAATTCCCCCGAGCCCCAACCAGCTGATGAAAGTTATCGGAGAAATTAAACGGGAAAACATTAAAGTAATTATATCTTCCCCCTACTTTACCACCGAATCTGCTGACCTGGTTGCGCGGCAGACAGGCGCTAAGGTTGTCGTCCTTGCCACATCGGTTGGAGCTGAAGATAATATCAACGATTATTTTGAATTGTTTGATTACAATGTCAAGAAGATTGTTGAAGCACTCAAGTGATAATATATTATGACAATGCACTTTATGCGGAGAGTTTACAATGCTTGAAATACTAAGTCAGGACTTTGTGCTGAACGCGCTCCTCGTCAGCATCGTTATGGGATTACTGCTGTCGTACCTCGGCGTACATGTGGTGGGACGCGGCATCGTCTTTGTCGATCTCGCACTGGGACAGATTTCCATGCTCGGCGTTGCGTTCGCAGGATTTATCGGGCAGGATGCAACGCTTATCTCCGTCATTTTCACGATGGCCGGCGCATTCTTCCTTTCCTTCATCAACATCAAAGACAAGCGATTGAAACAGGAAGCCATCATCGGAATTATTTACGCGTTCGCATCGGCAGCGACAGTACTGTTTATTGCCAAATCACCGCACGGCGAGGCGGATATTTCCGAAGTGCTTTTCGGGAGTCTCTTTACGGTAACGCATGAACAGATCACGCACATGGCAATGGTGTTCGCAGGCATTGGCGCTATGCAGATTATCTTCCGCAAAAAATTCTTCGCGCTGACGGAAATGTTTGAAAATAAAGAGAACGAAAAGGTGGGAATCTTCAATCTCTGGAATTTTCTTTTTTACCTGTCGATCGGCTTATCGATAGTGCTTGCTGTGCGGGCAGGAGGAGTGATACCGGTTTTTTCGTATTTGATTATTCCTGCAGTTTCGGCGTTAATGCTGGCGAAATCAAACTGGTCAGTCATCGTCATTGCGATGATTATCAGCGTACTTGGTTCGGTGCTTGGTTTAATGTTCGCGCTTCATTTTGATTTTCCTGCAGGCTCATCTATTGTCGCGTTGCTTGGAGGGATATTTGGGGTGGTATCGGTGATACGTATATTGAAAGGCGTACAAAAAAAATAATAAACAATATTACCTGGATAATTTCTTTTTGACGAGCCTGCTCACCCTGCGCAGCATAAAAATCGCGATGAGCAATACTCCTACAATAACGTATCCCAGCGTATCATAATGCTCGAGCGGACTGTGCGTCGTCTTTTGCACAACGATAAGTCCGCCGATACCTGCCGCCGCCCCGCCCGATAACTGCTGTAACGATGAATTGATGCTCATAAACGCTCCCCGGTCTTCAGGGTTGGGCAGGGATGTTGCCAGCGATATTGCCGGAACCACGCGGCTCATGATTGCGATCATCAGCACGACGTTTAACACGATCAACAGCCAGAACGGAATCGGCGTGAGGTTGGTGTACACAACAATCATTACAGCTAAAAACAGAGACGCCCAGGTAAACAGCGTAAACTTATCAAACCTGTCGCTCAACTTGCCGATCACCGGTGTGATAAACAGCGTGGCAACACCCGCCGCCATAAACAGAACGGGCAGTTCTTCAGCAGTAACCCCCAGGTTGTTCACCGCGAAGGCACTTCCCCACGGCATCAGCATAAAGCCGCCCAGCGTAAGAAACGACATCGCCAGAAAGCCGGTACGGTAATCGCGATTGGCAATGGTATTCCAGAGATGCGTAATGGCATTGCGGCTGGCATGCAACTCAAGGTGCTTTTTTACCGCGGGCATAGTTGTCAATATGCCGATCCATATCGCGGACGCGAGGCAGACAATTATCAGAAACGGCGACTGCCAGCCCCAGATGTTCGCAACATACAATCCGATCGGAATACCAAGCACCTGACTCGTGCCGAATCCCATTTGCAGAAACCCCATGACCCGTCCTCGCTGATCTAATGGAAAGAGGTCAGTAACAATAGCCATTGAGATTGAACTGATAACACCGCCAAAAATCCCGGTCACGATCCGCGCACTCAGAAGCATAACGTACGA
Source organism: uncultured Chlorobiaceae bacterium (assembly GCA_964523395.1). GTDB lineage: Bacteria > Bacteroidota > Ignavibacteria > UBA10030 > SZUA-254 > JANYJZ01. The sequence continues at coordinate 203,335 of CAZFXS010000002.1, forward strand.
TGACGTCAGGCCGCACAGTAATGTGCCGAAAATAAACCCGACATAGAAAAACATCAGCAGTGATTTCCTGTCGAAGCGGTCGGCAAAGCCCGCCGTTAAAAATCCCGACGCGCCCGCGCTAAACGCATACGCAGACACGGCAAAGCCAAACTGGGCGGGGCTAAGTCCCATCGATTTTATCATCAGGTCACCCAGCGGCGACATCACCATAAAGTCGAGAATCACTGTAAATTGTGTCAGCGCTAGGATGACGATTGCAAATATTTGCTGGGAAGAAAAAGTACGGGGTGGTTGTTCCATCATATTTTTAATAAAAGACTGGATATGTAATGCGTTCAATGTACAAAAAAAGTATCTCTCTATTCAAACATGTAGTTGAAATCCAGCGGGTATCATTTATGCTTGCTAAGATTTCGCACACAACACGACGGCGGGTCGCCGTCTACTACATCTGCTTATGGCGCGGTGTTCACCACACAAATAAAAAACCCCGTTCGCCGGACGGGGTTTGAAGAATCCGATGTTATGTTGAATTACTTCTTCATCTCATCTTTCTTTTCCGTCTTCAGCATGGCCTTCACTTCTTTTTCGGAAGGCGACATGTTGTGATGATGCTTGATATGTTTCATGGCGGCTTCGGTGAGCTCTTTTTCGTCGCGGCTTTTCATCATAAAACCGCATGCGTCGTCGCAAGAAAAGGATTTGACATCACCCATCGACATCTCTTTTTCCGGCTTCTTATCCATCTTCATCATTTCCGCCTTGCCCTCTTTTTTCACTTCCTTCTGTTCTTTATCCTGTGCCATAAGCGGAAGCGAGAGCAGGAACGCTGCCGCCAGCATCAGTACAACGATTCGTGTAACCATAACGATACTCCTTTCGTGAATAGTGGTATACCACCAGCTGTTATTTACCCTCCCGGCGCTAAAGAACGCTTGTTCAGGTAATCAAAGTACGTAATGAACCGCTGTTGCGGATTGCGGGGTGTGAGAGAAATGTTTGAGTGTATTTACCGGACGACGAGCACCTGGCAGGGAGCCTTTCGGACCACTTTCTCGGCTGTACTGCCGAACAGGATATGCTCAACCCCGGTGTGACCGTGAGTAGCAATTACGATAAGATCGGCTTTTTCCTCTTCCGCGGTTTTAATGATTTCCAGAAACGGTTTGCCGCTCCGGATCATCGTCCGCGCAGGAACAGCGCCATCGATCTGCGACTTGACCAGCTTGTTCAGTTCCGTTTCTCCACGCTCGCTCATCTCGCGCTCGAGTGAGGGCAACGCTACCTGCCCAAAGCCGAAATCGGCCGGGTAAATAGCTGCCTCAACAACGTAAACGAGAATCAGTTCGGAATTGAATTTTTTGGCGAGAATGACTGAAGCGCTAAGCGCGTTCTTGGAATAGGCGGAAAAATCTATCGGGACAAGAATCCGCTTGTATTCACTTTGTTCCTTATGTTTCCTTGCGGGTGAGGATTGACGTGCCATAACGTTTCCTCCTGTGATGTTCTGAGGTTAAGGTGTAAAAATTCAAGACAAAAAGCAATCCCTCCCTGTTCTCTCTGCTTCAGCGGTATTATTTCACCGCAGAGAGCACAGAGTTACAAATCAATCGTTAAACACAAATTTGAGCCATCCGTGCGTATCGTTGCCATTATGGACTGTATCGAAGAAGCGTTTCTGCACTTCCTTGGTAATCGGTCCCGGCGTGCCGTCGCCCACTTTCAATCCGTTAACCGTACGTATTGGCGTGATTTCCGCTGCGGTACCGGTAAAGAATAGTTCGTCGGCAATGTTGAGCATCTCGCGCGCGACAGTTACTTCCTGCACGCGGTAGCCGATTTCTTTCAGGATGGTCATAACCGATGAACGCGTCACGCCGGCAAGAATGCTCGAGGTAAACGGCGGCGTGTAGATGTCACGGTTCTTCACCATAAAAATATTTTCGCCGCTTCCCTCGCTGACATATCCGTGCACGTCGAGCGCGATGCCTTCGGTAAAGCCGGCTTTGACCGCCTCGATTTTTATCAGCTGGGCGTTAAGATAATTGCCGCCGGCTTTCGCTATGGTTGGCAACGTGTTCGGCGCCGGGCGCGTCCATGACGAAACGCAGACATCGATGCCGTTCGTCAGCGCTTCTTTGCCGAGGTATGTTCCCCATTCCCAAACCGCAATGGCCACGTCAACAGGATTATTCAGCGGATTCACGCCGACATCACCATACCCGCGATACACGATCGGGCGAATATAACACGACTTCATATTGTTAACACGAATCGTTTCCAATATCGCGTCTTCGAGCTGTTGCTTTGTGTACGGAACTTCCGCGTGATAAATTTTTACCGAATCATACAACCGCTCGAGGTGTTTATCGAGGCGGAAAATCGCCGGGCCCTTTTTCGTATTATAGCACCGGATTCCTTCAAACCAGCTGGAGCCGTAATGCACGACATGCGACAGCACATGAATCTTGGCGTCTGTCCAGTCAACGAGTTTTCCGTTCATCCATATTTTCGCCACAGGAGTAATAGGCATGAGATTCTCCTTCCGTTCAGAGTTCAGTTTCGTAGATACGGTACGTTTTATACCGTTTGCCGTTCATAAATTCAGCCGCACGATTCATCATCACGTTATCTTCCAGCACCCATCCTGCTTCTCCGAACGGGTAGCCGTTTTCAATTCCGCGTTTTCCTGTTTCATATAACAGTAACGTCCCCGCACCGGTCTTTGTCCGTTCAGGAACAACGCCGAGCACAATAATTCTCACAAGGTTAATTTGTTTCTTGCGGAGAAACAAATGAAGAAGTCCCGGAAGAAGTTTTCCCTTCTTGTTATATTTTAATGCCATATTCAGATCGGGAAGAGAAAGGGAAAAGCCGACCGGTTCGCCGTTAAACTCCGCGATAAGAACAAGTTCAGGGACAACAACAGGCTTCAGGTCTTTGGCAAGCGCGTCGAATTCCGCATTGGTCATCGGCACCGCGCCCCAGTTATATTGCCATGCTCTGTTATAGAGATCTTTAATCAGCTGAACTTCAGCCTTAAAGTTCTTCATGTCTATCGTGCGGATAGTCAGCCCTTCGCGTTGACGCACAAGTTCGGCGACACGCACAAACTTTTCACTGAATACATTTTCTTCCGCGACAAGATATGAATATAAATCTTTGATTTTACGAAGACCGGCAGATTCAATCAACCGGATGTAATAGGAAGGATTGTACGGCATTAACACCACGGGAGGTTTATCAAACCCATCCACAAGCAAACCGTATTCGTCGTTTACCGATGGTGTCGCAGGACCGCGCATTGCATTCATGCCGCGTTCTTTCAGCCACGAACGTGCAGTTTGGAACAGCGCATCGGCAACCGACTGGTCATCGATACATTCGAAAAATCCAAAGAACCCTATGTTATCTTTATGTTCCTTGTTGTGGTTATAATTGATAATCGCGCCGATGCGGCCGACAATTTTTCCGTCTCTTCTTGCGAGAAAAAATTCAGCTTCCGCATGCTGATAGAACGGGTTGTTCTTCTTGTCCATCAGTTTTCGCCGGTCCATTAACAGCGGAGGAACCCACTGCGGAGTATTCTGATAAATACTCCACGCAAACTTAATGAACGCTTCAGTTTCTTGTTTAGATGAAACGGGAAGAATGCTTAATGAAGCCATAAGGCAGAATGAACTTGCGAAGTACGAATGTGTGGTCGCAACATAAATCCAACATAGTTACAACGGAGAGTACTGTACGTTGATGACACAGGGTCATCATCAAATAATGCCGAGCTTTTTCCCGGTAGAAGCAAATAATTCAAGAATCCGGTCGAGATGCACATCTTCGTGCGCCGACATGTAACTTGTGCGCATCATCTGCATGCCGGGAGGAACGCCGGGGCTGATAAACGCGTTCACGAACACGCCGGCATCGAACAACGCGCGCCAGAACTGGAACGCGAGCATATCGTCACCAACAATAACTGGAACAACTGCGGACTGCCCTTCAATAATTTTGAATCCGAGCTGTTTAAAGCTTGAACGCATTTTGTTCGCGTTGCGGATCAGGCGATCGATGCGTTCAGGTTCACGCTCAAGAATATCCAATGCAGCTAACGCCGCGGCAACAGATGCCGGTGTCGGGCTCGCGCTGAAAATCAACGCCGGAGAATGATGTTTTAGATAATTGATGATACGTTCTTCACCGACAACAAATCCGCCAAGCGAAGCGAACGTTTTGCTGAATGTCCCCATCGTCATGTCGACCTGATCTTCAAGACCAAAATGACTTGCCGCCCCTCTACCGCCCTTTCCAATCACGCCCACGGCATGGGCATCGTCCACAAGAATCCGGGCATTATACTTCTTCGCAATCGCAACCAGGTTCGGAAGGTCAACAATTTCACCGGTCGTACTGAAGACACCGTCTGTAACAATAAGTTTACCTGTATGAAGCGGCAGTTTCGATATTACCCGCTCTAAATCCGCCATGTCATTATGTTTATAGCGGACAAAGTCAGCGAACATTCCCTTCGCCATCATGTATCCTGCTACGATACAGGCATGGTTATCCTTATCTGTTACAAGATATTCGCCGCGTTGAACAAGTGTCGGGATAATTCCCTGAGCCGTCTGATAGCCGGTGCTGAAGAGAAGACACGCTTCTTTTCCCATATACTTCGCGAGACGGGCTTCAAGCTCATAATGCAGATCCAGCGTTCCGGTCAAATAGCGTGAACCGGAACATCCTGTTCCGTATTTTTCAATTGCTTTAATCGCAGCTTCTTTTACTTTCGGATGGGCTGTCAGTCCGAGATAATTATTCGAACCGGCCATGATAACTTTTTTGCCTTCAATCTGAACGACAGGGCCTTCGTTTTCCTCAATTGCTCTGAAGTAAGGATAAAATCCTGCCGCTTTTACTTCATCGGCGCGTGTAAAATCATAGCACTTTTGAAATAAATCGGTCGTTTCTTTTGAAGTTTCAGTGGCAGGTGCTTTAGTGTGTGTACCGACAGGTTGACTCATAGTATCCTAATTGAATTTGACATTGAAGCGCTGAATAATTCGGTTAAATCTCTCTTCATTCAACGGTCAATGCGCAAAATCAGCGGGTTGAATGTAAAATTTTTTTTCAATATACTTCATTACCGTCTAAAAGTCAATTAATGACCCGAAGCAGCACCCTTTCAATTATTGCTTTTCTGAAGTTTTCATGCGAATTCTGATTACCGGCGCGACCGGCTTCATTGGAAGCCATCTTGCCGAAACACTGCACGCGCAGGGACACCAACTGCGGTGCCTTGTCCGGAAATCATCGAACCTTGTCTGGATCAAACATCTCCCCATTGAATATGTCTACGGAGACCTTTTCGATTTATCCGTGCTTCAATCCGCGGTGAAGGAAGTCGATATGGTGTATCACCTAGCGGGAATGACTAAAGCAAAGACGAAAGAGGAATACGTACAGGGAAATCATATCGCTACAAAGAATTTGTTGGATGCTGTCCTGGCAGTTCAACCGAATCTCAAACGCTTCGTACACGTCAGCACGCAGGCGGCGGTGGGACCAAGCGCCGGCAACACGCCAATCGACGAACGGACACCGTTTCATCCTATTACAACATACGGGGTAACGAAGATGGAAGCGGAAAAAGAATGCCTTTCGCGCATGAACAAACTGCCGATTACCATTACCAGACCCCCTGCGGTGTACGGTCCCCGAGACAAAGATGTGTTCGAATTCTTCAACGCTATGAATAAGGGATTGCAAGCGATGATAGGCTTTAACAATAAAGAAGTAAGCCTGATTCATGTGAAAGATCTTGTCGATGGAATTATTCTGGCGGGAGAACATCCTGCCGCAATCGGACAGACATATTTTATTTCCAGCGAACGATTCTATAATTGGAAAGAAGTGGGAGAAATCACTGCCCGCGTTATGGGCAAGAAAGCGTTGCGGTTGCGCATCCCGGAATTCGGCGTCTATATTATTGCCACGTTTTCAGAGCTTGCGGGATTGTTCAGCAAAAAACCGGTATTACTGAACTTCGAAAAGGCGCGTGATATTGTCCAGGATGCGTGGACATGCTCAATCGTGAAAGCAAAAACCGAACTCGGCTTTAAGGAAAAGTTGACATTGGAAGACGGCATCCGTCAGACAATCGAGTGGTACCGCCAACACGGCTGGTTGAAATAGAAACGGATTGTTCTGATGAATTACGTTCTCTGGTTTGTCATCGCATTAAGTATAGTGTTGCTCGGATTTGGGTACATCGGCTGGCGCATCATTCATTCTTCTCACCTTGAACGCCCGTGGAATATCGCGGCGTGGGTATTGCTTACCTGTTTGGCTCTTCTCATTCCACTCGCATTTATGACCCGTATGAATTGGTCCGGATCCTGGATAAGTTCGGTTTTTGTGTGGGTTGCGTACATCAACATGGGATTCTTTTCTCTTGTCCTGACGTTTCTTCTCATTAGGGATTTCGGATGGCTGCTATTCGCCGGAGGTGACAAACTTTATTCATTTGCGATTGATTTGTTTCAATCGGGAGAAAAGGTTACAGCCCACTCCGATCCGGAGCGCCGGAGATTTCTTATCCGGTCAATGAGTGTCGGTATTCTTAGTGTTGCGGGAGCCATGACTGCATACGGATTATTTCAGGCCCGAAGAAGACCAAGTACGATCGATGTTTCCGTTCCGATTCCGAATTTACACGATGATCTGGTAGGGCTGCGGATTGTCCAGATAACGGATATCCATGCCGGACTTACGGTTGACAAGTCATTTGTGGAGACTATTGTTGAACAGGCAAATGAGTTACAGGCGGATATTATAGCGTTCACCGGAGACCTCGTCGATGGTTCCGTGAAAAACCTCCGTGACACTGTAGCTCCGATGCAAAACCTTCAGGCGCGATACGGAAAGTATTTTATCACGGGAAACCACGAATATTACTCCGGCGCTGCGCCATGGGTCGAAGAGGCAAAACGTCTCGGGTTCACCGTGCTTCTGAATGAACACGATGTTCTCAAACTCGGGAACGCTCAATTGTTGTTAGCCGGCGTAACAGACTACACCGGCGGAAATTTTCTTGCAAGCCACAAATCGGATCCTGCAAAAGCGGTGATGAACGCGCCGGAGTGCAACGCGAAAATATTGCTTGCCCATCAGCCGAAAACCCTGCATGCCGCGCTTCCGTTGAATTTCGATTTACAGATTTCCGGGCACACGCATGGCGGACAATTCTTTCCATGGAATCTTGTCGCCGCAATCGACCAACCATACATTTCGGGCCTGCATAAACATGAACATATGTGGGTCTACGTCAGCCGCGGGACAGGGTATTGGGGCCCGCCGGTAAGAATTGCGGCACGCTCGGAGATTACGGTGCTGACGCTTGCGAGGGCGTAGTGTTAATAGGCAATCCAGGAGGTTAAATAAAAAAGCCTCCAAAACAGGAGGCTTTCGTTGTAGCGGAGACAGTCCGCCTGCGGCGGATTGAACCTGCAGCCATATAAAAAGAAAAACCTCTTTTGAGGGAGGTTTTTCGCAGTAGCGGGGACAGGACTTGAACCTGCAGCCTTTGGGTTATGAGCCCAACGAGCTACCAATTGCTCCACCCCGCGATCATTGTGGGATTAATATAGTAAAATAGCTAACGCAAAGCAAACGTGTAACAGCCGGGCACAGTCTCAATTTGACACACTTTTTGCCCGACGCGATGCGATGCTAAATACGGATACCGCAGAGCGATTCCCTGCATGCAACCCGCTACATCTCACAAATTATTTTTTGAAAACAAATTTCTTCAGTATATCTTCCATAAGGCACCACCTGGTAAAGGACGACTGGACAAGATTAACTCCCACAAAAACAGCAAACAAGTACCAGCTCGGGTGAACAAAGTATCCCAGACTGACACTTATCAAGACAAATGTTCCCGCGATCGCACGGATAGTTCTTTCAATCATATCATTTCCTTTTTCAAGTTTGAGGTATTTACTAAAAGCCGAATTCAGTGATGCAGCAGTTCAATTATGCTTGATCGTCAACATGAAGTTGAAACGCGTGAATGGGGTTTGCGAGATGTTCTTTTTTATTTACAGCCCGGATGCCTTCCAGCAGTTCGGCAGACTTTTGATCATCAATAAAAGCAAACACGAGATGTGAAACTACACCATCCGGCCGTGACACAAACCAATTGCCTGCACCACCCGCACTTTCACTATGTTTCATGCCCTCAATCGGAGCCTCGCTGTAAATATCCACATGATGTCGTCTAAACAGGTTCCGCAAGATTACAGCGTGTTCCTCTATACTCAATGCAACAATTAACTTCATCGTTTATTCTTTCATATAAGCCAAAAATGAATGCCATCCAGAAAAAGTTACTGCACTTGCTCAGATTGTCTGACTTGCCTCTCCGCTCTCTACCGGTTCGGGCCTCTCGGCCATAAAATAGATGAGCGGGACGATAATCAATGTCAGCGCCGTTGACGCAATCGAGCCGCCGATCAGAGAAATTGCCAGCCCCTGAAAAATCGGATCGAATACCATGACAAACGCGCCGATAACGACTGCGCCTGATGTGAGGAGAATAGGCGTCGTCCGCACAGCACCCGATTCAATAATGGCTTGACGGAGAGGAATTCCTTCTTCGAGCCTGAGATTGATAAAATCAATCAACAACACAGAATTCCTCACCATTATTCCCGCGAGCGCTATCATACCAATCATCGATGTTGCTGTAAAGAATGCATCCATCACCCAATGTCCGACCAAAATTCCAATGAGTGAAAGCGGAATTGAAATCATCATTATCAACGGGACCTTGAATGATTGAAACCAACCGATAATCAGTATATAAATGATCAGCAGCACTACCGCGAATGCCGCTCCCAGATCCCTGAACACTTCATACGTGATATGCCATTCGCCGTCCCATTTCATGGAAATCTTGTCATCGACAAATGGCTGGGTGGTGTAATGTTGCTCGACAGTATATCCTTCCGGAAGTTGTATCGCTGCAATCTTTTCTCGTATATCGAGTATTGCATAGATCGGACTTTCGCGCTCCCCTGCAACGTCGGCGGTTATATAGACCACCCGTTGTTGATTTTTACGATAAATGCTCTTTTCCTGTTTTCGCTCAGTTATGTTGACCAGTTCAGAGACAGGAATCATTTTTCCGCTTGCCGACTGAACAGCAATGCCGCGAAGGTTTTCGATTCCCGATCTCTCGCGTTCCGATAATCTCAGATTAATACCCACCGGATCATTTTCTTTCGGCTGATAAAGTTGAGAAACTGTCATCCCGTTGAGAACCATGCCAAGCATCTGGACAATCTGCTGCGAGCTGACACCGGCTCGCATCGCTTTTTCTTTCTCTATTTCAAAATTGAATTTTGTCTGGTCGGCTTCTACAAGCCAGTCCACATCAACAACACCCTCTGTGGATTCAAATATGGCGCGAATCTGTTCAGCGGTTTTTATCTGACGATCATAGTCCATACCATAAACTTCCGCGACGAGAGTAGAAAGCACCGGAGGACCCGGGGGTACTTCGGCAATTTTAACATTCGCCTCGTAGCGTGATGCAATTTTCTGTATTTCCGGCCTAAAACGCCTTGCGATATCGTGACTTTCATCGTCTCGTTCATGCTTGGATAACAAATTTACCTGAACATCAGCCACATTCGCTCCGCTCCGCAAATCATAATGCCGGACAAGTCCGTTAAAATTAATCGGCGCCGATGTCCCGACGTAACTTTGATAATGAATAACTTCGGGCTGAACCCTGATATACTCCGTTATTTCCCTTGCCACAGCCGCGGTACGTTCCAGCGTTGTTCCTTCCGGCATATCGATAATAACCTGGATTTCATTTTTGTTATCAAATGGCAACATCTTTACCGTCACCAGCTTGAAATAGACCAGTGAAACCGATACCAGCAGGAGAATCACTGTTGCACCAAGAAATATCCATCGCTTTTTAGCATTCTCGATGAGAGGAGTAATTGTTTTTGCATACCATCTGTAAATCAGCGTTTGCTCCAGGTTGTATTCTGCCTTCGTTTCCGTATGCCCTTCTTTGAAAAGGCTCATCACCAACCATGGTGTAATAACTAACGCAACAAGCAGCGAAAAAATCATCGCCAGCGACGCACCGATGGGCATTGGGCTCATGTACGGACCCATCAGCCCCGAAACAAACGCCATCGGCAATACAGAAGCTATTACCGTGAATGTTGCCAGGATGGTCGGGTTGCCGACTTCATCAATCGCAGTAATCGCGGCTTGCAGTAGGGGAAGTTGTTTCATCTTAAAATGCCGGTGCATATTCTCAACAATGATGATAGCGTCATCAACAACCAAGCCGGTCACAAAGACCAGAGCGAATAGCGTTATACGATTAAGCGTATACCCGAACAGATAGTACACAAAGAGGGTAAGAGCAAACGTCACCGGTACGGTCATAAAGATGACGAGCCCACTACGCCATCCCATCGAAAAGGCGACGAGAATTGTGACCGCGATAATCGCGATCGAAAGATGTTTGAGCAATTCACTGACTTTTTCCGACGCAGTTTCACCATAATTACGCGTTACAGACACTTCCACATCTTCCGGGATAAGGTTTCCTTTCATCACATTCACCTTTTCGAGAATCGCTTCAGCTATCACTTTCGCATCTGACCCCTGGCGTTTGGAGACTGCAATTGTCACTGCAGGAAATTCCGTTCCCCGGAACCTATCGCTGGTGGAAGCAACGTTATCCCCAACACCAAAACTGACGTATTCCCGCGCTTCTTCCGGACCATCCACCACTTCCGCCACATTCGAGAGGTAGACAGGGTTTCCGCGAGACACCCCCACAACGATTCTGCGGATCTCTTCCGCAGACGTAAGGAACGATCCGGTTTCCACCAAAAATTCTTCGTCGTTTGCATTGTAGCGGCCCGCAAGAGACTGCCGGTTTGCGGAACTGATGTATCCGGCAATGCGAAGCGGATCGATTTGCACTCCCGTCATTTTTACTCTATCAAGAATAACCCGAATTTGACGGGTACGGCCGCCGATAATCCGGGTTTCCGCCACTGAAGGTATTTGTTTTATCTGCGAGGAGAGTTCCCCGGCCATGCGGCGCAATGCAAAATCATCATATTCCCGGCTCCAAAGCGTCAATGCCATCATCGGTACATCATCGATGGATTTGGATTTTATCAACGGCATGGATGTACCTTGCGGCATACGATCCATATTTTTCTGGATCTCATTGTAAAGTTTAACGAGACTCTTTTCGACATCCTCTCCCACATAGTAACGGACGATGAGCATCGACATTCCCGCCATTGATGTTGAGTAAACATATTCGACACCGTTAATGTTGGAGATCATTTTTTCCAGCGGCTTAGTGACGCGGCTTTCCACTTCGGTAGGGTTAGCTCCCAGATACTGGACGAAGATATCGACCATCGGGACACTGATCTGGGGTTCTTCTTCACTCGGCGTAAGATAAGCGCTGTACAATCCGATAACCAGAAATGCCGCAATCAGTAATGGCGTCAGCTTCGATTGTATGAATGCATGGGCAATCGTGCCCGCAAGACCTTTGTTCACTGTATCACCTCCACGGGCTGGCCGTCCTCATACGGCTCTGAAGCAGGCAGGAGGACAGTCTCACCGACGCGCAATCCAGACAAGATTTCAACGTTTGAACCAGTACTTTTTCCCGTCCTGATCCAACGCAATCTCGCAGTTCCCTTATCACTCAACACAAAAAGACCTTCAAGCTGGCCGTGTTCTACAAGAGCCTCACGGGGAATCGTCAGACGCGGCGCGGTTCCTTTTTCCAGTGTAATACGGGCGTACATCCCCGAACGAATCTGCGCCGCCGTTTGTTTCGGGAGTTGTGAAAGCCGAACCTTTACATCAAATTGGCGGCTGGCCGCGTCCCCTGACGCGTTGATCTGAGTCACCACACCCGCGACTTCACCATGGACCGCATCGATATGAGCCCTGACGGTATCCCCTTGCCCGAACAAGTAAATCTCCGATTCAGGCACTTTAACAACGACCACGAGGATACTGACGTCTTCGACAGTCACCAGTGGCATGCCTGGAGACGCAAGATCGCCTTGCTGAACCATTTTGCCGACAATAAACCCGTTCAACGGCGAACGAAGTTCACTGTACCCGAGCACGTCATCAATTTCTTTTTCCATCTCGTCCACTGCCTTGACTTTTGCCGAAGCCATGCGGTACATTGTCTCAACATCATCCATTTCCTTTTTTGATGCGCTTTGCGTAGCAACAAGATTCTTCATGCGTTCATACTGACGTTCGGCATTTTGAAATGCCGCCTGTGCTTCCAGTCTCTGAGCTTTTACCTGCTCGCGTTTGGCGGCGATGTCGTTATTCCCTACCGTAAGAATAATCTGCCCTTGCCGTACCGGCGTACCTATGTCGAACGGCATTGAAGTAATGCGCCCCATCAGTTTCGTGCTCAACGTTGCGCGGTGAATTCCTTCAAGCGTACCGCTGAACGAATATTGCTCCGGCACGTCACGAACCACAGCATGATATGCCTGCACACGGACGGGCGGGAGCGGTGGTTTTGCTTTGTCTGCATTCTCACAACCTGTTATTCCGGTGAATATGATTATTGTCGACACAACGATGTTAACTGGCTTTATCATAAAAATGTCTTTTGTTTATTATAGTGTGGGAAAATTATTGTACCGAAAGTAGTTCCATCATGAACACCGACATATTCAGCGCGTACAGTGTCTGGAGGTATTCGAGGCGCACGCCGGCAAGGGAGGCCTCCGCATTCAGCAAGTCGGTTGTATTGCCAATACCACCGGCATAACGTTCCGAAAGAATCCGGTAATGTTCTTCTGCCTGCCGGACAGCTTCTTCCGACAGCTTCAGACGTCTGGTATTACTCTCAAGACTCATGACTGTGTTTTCAAGGTCGTTCCTGTTTTGCAGGCGTTGACGCGAAAATTCTGTTTCAGCTCGTTTGAGTTTTGCTTCTGCTTTTTGAATTTCTGAAATCTGGCCAAACCCTGGAAAGATATCCCATTTCAGCATCGCTCCCACCATCCAGCTCGTTCCCTTTTTACCGAATATCCGTTGGTCGTTCCATTCATAACTGCCGAACGCGTTCAGCGTCGGCAGAAGTTTGAAATAGTTCATCCGCACCATACCTTCTGCCGCATCAACACCATACTTCATCGCCAGCATGTCGGAGCGAGTACTGTTGATCGCATCGATGTCGGCAAGATTTGCAGGAAGAGGGGGAACTGACAATGTATCAGTCGGTGTAATTCCAGCATCATCTTCTTGTCCGAGCAGTAACTGCAATGCGTGCCCGGCATTACGGATGGTATTTTCAATTTCGACTTTCTTAGTTTCAACAGAGAGCAGACGCACCTGTGACTGCAGGTACTCTGCGCGGTTAATCATGCCCTGGTCGAGGTAGTGTTTTGCTTGTTCACTGTTGGAAAGAGCCGCCTTCAGAGCAACATCGACAACATCGAGACTCTTGCGGGCAAGAACAAGTTCGAAGTATGCCGCTTTAACGCGAAACTCAAGGTATTGCCCGGTCCGGATTTCCTTTTGCTCCATAGCACTCAGTGCATCTTGCGCCGCGGAGCGTCCCGAAAATCCGTCCAGATTGATCAGCGGTTGCTGGACTTCAACCTTTGTGGTGTACTGGTAAAAGCGGCCGGGATCGTTGAGAAGGACCGGATTGAAATCTGACGTCGTAACGCTTCCCTGTTTCAGTTTCAGGCCAAAGACATTCAGCGGATCAGTTGTGGCAGTATAGCTTGACGCGATGCTAATACGAGGGAGAAATACCGATAATGTGGAATTCGTGTTTGCCTGTGCTTCGTCCTTTTCGGATTCTGCAAGCTTCAAATCGTAATTATATTTTCTTGCGCGCGTTAATGCGTCTTGCAAAGAAAGTGACTCACCCGCTGTGAGATTTCCAAACAGGAGGAGCGTTAAGGCAATGAAGTGCAATACCTTGTTCATATCATTTGTTGTGGAACGTATGATAAAAATCGCAACGGATTCTCCAGAGAATAATAGGCGTACCCGGCGGTGTTAGTTGTTAAATTAGATGCAGGATTTATTGAAAGGGTTCAGAGAAAACAGGAGAAGAATTTGCCAAAAAAACCGTTAAAATAATCGATTTCTTGTAGAGGATGCTTTTGCGAGGGAGATGAGACTTATTGAGGATCACTCTGCCACGTCATGAGATTCTTAGCCCTAAATTACCTCCCCGTATGAGAAGTCCCGTCAGGGAAGTCCTGATGATAGAAGACGAGAAAACAATATCAAAAAGCCCCCTTGGGGCGATCTAAAACGATTGCCCGCCTCAACTTGCTCGCAACAGCAAAGTCCTTGGGATTATGGAACCGCGCCCAGTTCCTCTCATCGCGAAATGCTACAAGGATATTTATGATCTCTTCGATCTCTGATTTTGATCTTCTCTTCACGGATTGATGTTGAATAATTGCTGTTACCGTTCGGAATAGTGCGACGTGAAGAAAACCTTTTTGAATGCCTCATAGCCCACCAAATCCCCTCAGAACATACAGAATAATCTCTTTTGAGCGATCCAAGATTGATTAATCTCCAAGGGAAAGCCTTACAGAGAACCGGTTTTACGCACGGCCCCCGTCAAAACTCTTGACACGGTCGCCAAGCTCTCCGAAAACTTCCTCCAGCGCCTCCATATCCTTCGCGCGCCCGCTGGTACTGCCGAGGAGCCAAACCTCCGATGCACCGATGAGGAACTCCTGCTTCCCGCGCGATTTGGTTGCGGCAGGATAGAGCGGCTTCATGCATTTCTCGAAGACATCAAGGCCGGTGACAAAGGCGACGATCTTCGGTTTGTACTTCTCCACTTTCCTGATAAATTTTTGCATGTCTTCTGCGGTCGGTTCCGCGGCGGGATCGTCGTCACTGCTCACCACACGGCGGCGGTTGAGGTCGGTGAACCCTACGCGGTGTTTCAGCAGCAGCGTTTCTTTTTTCTCAAAGAAGAACTGCTTGTACATGTCGGTAAGCACGCCGGTATGTTTCGCGTCGGCAAGCACTTTGCGGTCAGACGCGGAGATCACCATCCCCGGCACAATGCCGGAATACTCCAGCATTTCCCAAAAGCGGTTCCTCGGCCCAAGGTAATAAAACCCCAGTTCATCCGATGCTTCTGAAACTGTGGTTCCGACGAAGAGAACGTTTAGATTTGAAATTAAGATTTCTGCGAGCATTCTCAGTTTCCTTCTCTTCAAAAAAAGTTGGCTGGTTTTATTCTTTATGACAAACTCATGGAAGGTATTAATTAACGCACCCAATAACAATAAAAATCCCGGCAGACTTTCATCTGCCGGGATTTTCCTGATGCATGTATTTTCAGCAAATCCTTGGCAACTGCTCTCCCGAGAGCATATCCACGAGCCGCGTTCCGCCGATGCGCGTGTTCATAACAACGTAGCCGGGATGCTCATTGACAACTTCACCGATGACAGATGCATGTTTACCCAATGGATGCATTCGCATCGCATCGAGCACCGTATCTGCGTCTGAAGCCGGGACAATTGCAATAAGCTTCCCTTCGTTTGCGACATAGAGCGGGTCAAATCCCAGCATCTCGCACGCCGCTTTTACATCTTCAGCAACGGGAATCGCTTCTTCATCGAAAACAAAGCCGCAATTTGCCTGCGAGGCAATTTCATTCAGCGTTGTCGCGACCCCGCCGCGGGTTGGATCGCGAAGAACCCTGATACCAGCGCCCGTTTCAAACATCGTTTCCACCAGACCCGCAAGCGACGCGGTATCGGACACTATGTTCGATTCAAATTCCAAACCTTCCCTCGCCGACATGATGGCAATGCCGTGCTCGGCAATCGATCCGCTTATCAGAATCTTATCTCCCGCTCTCACATTGCGGGGAGAAAGATTTCTGCCTTGCGGAACCAGGCCAATGCCTGAGGTGTTGATGAATATCCCGTCCCCTTTACCACGGTCGACAACTTTCGTATCGCCGGTGACTAATTTCACTCCGGCTTCATCCGAGGCCCTGCGCATCGAAGCAATAATCTGTTCAAACTGATTCATTGCAAATCCTTCTTCAAGTATTATTCCCGAGGAAAGATAGAGCGGCTTCGCCCCGCACATCGCGAGGTCGTTGACCGTTCCGTTCACCGCAAGCGAACCGATATCTCCGCCGGGGAAAAAGAGCGGATTTACCACATACGAATCGGTGGTAAACGCAAGGCGCGCCTCCTGCAACGGTACGATGGCACCGTCGAGCAATGGTTCAAGAAATTCATTCCGGAAATGAGGAAGGATAATGTTGTCGATGAGCTGTTGTGTCAGCTTTCCGCCACTGCCATGCGCCAGCAGAACCTGCGGATAACTTCCCAGAGGAAGCGGGCATTCACTGAACGTTGTTATTTGCATTCCGTTGCCTTTCATAACTACACCCTTCCCTGTACGGTATGACGTTGACCATATGTAAAATACGCGGCACATGCACCTTCCGAAGAAACCATCGGCGCACCGAGCGGATGTTCCGGTGTACATCGCGAGCCGAACATGCCGCAGGAATCGGGCTTGCGACGACCTTGCAAAACGAGCCCGGCAAGACACTCTGCCGGTTCAGGCACAATTACATCCTCAACTTCGAAAATCTTTTCGGCATCAAACGTTTCGTACGGATAGGAGAGCGTGTACCCGCTATCGGGAATTTCCCCGATGCCGCGCCATTTCCTGTCGACAACACGGAAAACCTTCTCTATGATTCTCCTGGCGGAGGTATTTCCGAACCTGCTCACCACCCTGCTGTATTGATTCTCAACTTCTGCTCTCCCCGATTCGAGCTGCCTGACCGCCATATATACTCCTTGCAGGATGTCAACAGGTTCGAACCCGGTTACAACAACCGGCACCCGGTATCTGGCAGTAAGCGGCTGATATTCTTCGTAACCCATGACGGTACAAACGTGTCCTGCGGCAAGAATTCCCTGCACCCGGTTGCCGGGAGCGGAAAGGATAACTTCCAGCGCCGGCGGCACGAGAACATGTGAACAGAGAATAGAAAAATTTTTCAATCCGCGGCGCGAGGCCTCATACACCGCCATCGCGTTCGCAGGGGCGGTTGTCTCGAATCCGACAGCGAAGAAGACAACGTTCCGTTCCGGGTTCCGTTCCGCAATCCTCAATACATCTAGCGGAGAGTAGACAATGCGCACGTCTCCGCCATTTGCTTTGACTGAAAGCAGATCCTTCTCCGCCCCGGGAACGCGCAGCATATCGCCAAACGAACAAAAGATAACATCCGGCCGCTCAGCGATACGCAACGCTTTTTCAATCATCTCCACAGGGGTAACGCATACCGGGCATCCCGGACCATGGACAAGCTCAATCTCTTTCGGTAAAAGAGATTCGATGCCGTATTTCATAATGCTGTGCGTTTGTCCGCCGCAAATCTCCATCAACGTCCAGTGCTTCGTTGTCACCGCGCGGATTTTTTCTGCAAGTTTCTTTGCTGATTCACCGTCACGATATTCATCGATGAATTTCATCCAACGTCTCCGGCTGTATTTTCCAGCTGTTCCATCTCGTTAAGGATGTCGAATACCCTTACAGCTTCCTCTTCATCGATAATATTGAGTCCGAAACCGACATGCACAATGACATATTGCCCGATACGCACATCCGGCACCCACGCAAGGCAAACCTGTTTGGAGATACCACCAAAATTCACCGTTCCCATCAGCGGCTCTGATGAACGATCGATGTTTATGACTTTACCGGGAATTCCAAGACACATCAGATATCTCCTCAGATTCTTCATGGTGGAATACTTGATCCACCGCATTATCAATTTTATTTTTTCTGATCGACGCATAGATTTGCCCCAGCGCAATTCCTCCGTCGTTCGTGGGAACGCGTTGATGCCAGTAGGGTTGGAATCGTTCATGACGAAGCAACATTACCGTCCGTTCTGTTAAATATCTGTTCTGGAAACAGCCACCCGACAGGACAACTTTCTTCTCGCCAATTCGTTTCGCAATTTCAATAATGGAACCGGAAATTGTATTGTGAAATTTTGTTGAAATACTCTGACGACATACTCCGGTTTGTACATCGTTCAGGATTTCCAGAACCATCGGGCGCCAGTCAATTTGCAATAAGGAATGGTTACCGACGATTTCACAGCGGTACCTATTGTTTTCCAAAGTTACACCGGCAAGGAATTCCATCTCCATAGCGGCCTGGCCCTCAAAACTTACATAGTGACGAAGGTTGATGATTGAAGCGACAGCATCGAAGAGTCTTCCGACACTTGTTGTTAAAGGAGTATTGATGCGATGAGCCAGCATTGCACGAAGAATAATCCTATCTTTGCCTGAGAATTGTAACAACGGAAACAATTCTTTCT
This sequence comes from uncultured Chlorobiaceae bacterium, assembly GCA_964523395.1. Classification (GTDB taxonomy): domain Bacteria; phylum Bacteroidota; class Ignavibacteria; order UBA10030; family SZUA-254; genus JANYJZ01. The sequence goes on from CAZFXS010000002.1 coordinate 221,795, forward strand.
TCTCAAAAAGGCTTTCACCAAATATTTCATACAACAACCCAAGCGCGGCCCTGCGCGGTTCACGGATTGCCTGCTCGCCGCCCGGAAGCGGGAACGGTGCGAATGTTGCGACACGTTCAAACGATGTTTTTGTGGTAAGAAAAAACTCCCCTCCCCAGATTGTCCCGTCGGTGCCAAACCCCGTACCATCCCAGGAAACGCCAAGTACACTGCCATCAAGCCGGTTTTCCGCCATGCAGGAAGCGACGTGCGCGTAATGATGCTGAATTTCCTCCACTTTCACTGCCGTTGAACGGGCATACTTTCCCGAGAGATATTCCGGATGCGCGTCGCAGAGAACTTTTTCGGGACTCACCTTATAGAGTTGTTTGAAATCATCAACTGCATTTGTGAACGCGTGAAATGCCTCTGCCGTACCGAGGTCGCCGATGTGCTGGCTCAGCATGATATTTTCTCCGACCGACAGCGCAATCGTATTTTTAACATGAGCGCCGACGGCAATCAGAGGCGGTCTTTTGTTCCAATGATTTATTGCGATGGGCAACGGGGCGTAACCGCGCGCGCGGCGGAGTATCTGTTCTCTGCCGAGAATAATTCGCGCAACAGAATCGTCCACATGACGGCGAATGGGACGGTTATGCACGAGGAATATATCGGCAATTCCCTTTAACCGTTTTACTGCTTCACGTTCATCGGTGCAGATTGGTTCATCAGAGATATTTCCGCTTGTCGCGACTACAGGAATATCAAGTTCGCACATGAGTATATGATGAAGCGGCGTGTACGGAAGCATGACCCCAAGAGATGGATTTGAGGGGGCAATATTCGCCGCGACAACACCGCAATCTTTCTTCCGTCGCATCAAAACTATGGGGGATTCGGGAGAAATGAGCATCCTTTCCTCTTCCGGAGAAACTTCACAACACTCCTTAATCATCTGCATGGAAGGAAACATCAGAGCCAAGGGCTTTTCCTCTCTCTGTTTCCTGACGCGCAGCCGCCTGACGGCCTCTTCATAGCGCGCATCAACGAGAAGTTGAAAACCACCGAGGCCTTTCATCGCGACAATTTTTCCGGAAAGAATTTCATCTGCTGCTGCCAGAAGTGCCCTATGGTTTGTTTGAATGACATTCCCGGTTGTATTCCACAACTCAAGTCGGGGACCGCATTGCGGACAGGCATTTGGCTGGGCGTGAAAGCGCCTGTCGCGGGGATCTGAATACTCGCGCAAACACTCCGGGCACATTGTAAAACCGCTCATTGTGGTGTTTGCACGGTCGTATGGAAGCGATGTTATAATAGAAAACCGCGGGCCGCAGTTCGTGCAGTTTGTGAAAGGATAGAGGTACCGGCGGTTAGTGGAATCGAATATTTCCCGCTGGCAGTCAGGACACGTGGCGATATCGGGAAGAATAACTGCAACAGGTTTGCCGTTGCCGTCGCTTTCACTGATTGCAAATCCTGACCATCCCGACGGATCAAGAAACCAGTGTTCGATACTTTGAATAACCGCACGGGGAGGTTTTTCCGAGAGAATACGATGGAAAAATTCCTTGAGATACTTTTCCTCCCCTTCCGCTTCAATAACAACTCCCGACGCAGTGTTCATCACCCGGCCGTTCAGTTTCATCTCCCCGGCAAGGCGATAGACAAACGGACGGAATCCTACTCCCTGAACAGCTCCCCGGATAACAATCCTGAGACAAACATATGTTGATTCGTTAACAGTCCCCACATTCTTTCACTCCTCAACTTCAACGCTTTGGAGAACGACATCCTGCGCATCCGGAGCGGCAGGATCCTGGCTTTCAATAACAGTCAGGCGTGCGTCTTCGACAATCGTGCCTTTTGTTCCATGAACAAAATGTTCGCGAAAGTGATCCGCCGAGATATGGCTCAGCGCACCGAGCCTCACGGTTACACCTGTGACACGATCCGCCTGTTGTTTTCTCGCGACCACGGAAATTTTATCAATAAGATTCGCCATGAGTGAATATTCGTGCATGGTAATTCCTCACACATGTTGATGTTGAAGTGATGCGATTTCCGCGACAATAGTATCCACAACCTTGCCTGCGGATTGCTCGACAGCCTGCGTCAGCACGATGCCGTCGCCATAATGTTTTCCTTCTATTCCATAAATAATAAGATGGTGCGGAAGGATGCGCATGACACGTGAAAGCTGTACCGCTTCAGCAAGCCCGAACGAATGCGTCGAGCCGGTAAAAAACTGGGCCGGAACGTTCTCCGTGTTCGCGTCATAGCGATGGAGTGTACCCGGCGGCAATCCTGAAGAAATGGCGTCGATAACGATGACAGCATCCGCGCCATTCCACCTGTCCATCAGAGTTGTTCCTTCTCCATTTTCTTCGAAGACTTTTACACCGGGAATATGCTGTTCGGCAATTCTGCGCGCAACGGAGAGACCCACGCCATCGTCACACCGGAACTCATTTCCAATACCAATGACCAGCGTATTCATTCGCGTTCAATCTCCAGTTTGAGGAAATGCGTGGCACAGGAAATGCACGGGTCATAATTCCGTACCGCCTGTTCGCACTGCCAGGTGAGCTGTTCGTTTGACAGATGAATTTTTGCCGTAACAAACCGGCGCAAATCGTTTTCAATTGTCTTCTGGTTCTGCGAAGTGGGAGGAACAATCTTTGCGTCCAGGATAATTCCATGATGATCAACGCGATAGCGATGGAAGAGAATACCGCGCGGAGCCTCGGTACAGCCGCATCCGGTACCGGCCCTGGGCTGAATGTCAATACAAGAAGATTCCGGTTCACGGTACTGTTCAATAATGCGGAGCGCCTCATCACAGGCATAGAGTGTTTCAACGGCACGGACGATAATTCCTTTAAACGGATTGTTGCACACTGTATCGAGTCCCGCAGAGCGGGCTGCTTCCTGCGCAAGCGGCGACAGGCGGTCAAAGTTGAGCGAATATCTTGCTAACGGCCCGACAAAATATGCACCTCTCTCCTTTAGTATTGAGTGGAGAGCATTCGAATGCGCAACGTGTTCCTCAACAAAATGTTCTTCATAGTGTTCGACGGATATATCCAACCCTTTATTGGAAATAATTTTTCCTTCATTAAAAGGATATTCGGTTGGATGGCGCAGCGCGACAAACTCGTAGTCCTGCTGAAAATCGGGAAATGTCAGTGTTGCCACCCACCTGACAGTTTCCAGCGCTGCATCACGCGCCCAGAGGAGTTGTTCACGAAGCGCGAGAATATCCCGTTTCGCCGGAGCCTTGTAGAATCCGCCAACCCTCACATTAATGGGATGGATTTCCCTGCCGCCGACAAGTGTGACGATCTCATTCCCTGTTTTTTTAAGTTTGAGGCCGCGCTGAACAACGTCGGGGTAATCTTTCGCGAGCTGAATCGCGTCCTGATAGCCGAGGAAATCGGGCGCGTGAAGCAAATAGATATGCAGCGCATGACTTTCGATCCATTCACCACAGTAGAGCAACCTTCGCAGTTCCCGGAGTTGTCCTTCAATCCTTATGCCGAAGGCATTTTCCATCGCATGAATGGAACTCATCTGGTACGCCACCGGGCAAATACCGCAGATGCGCGCCGTTATATCAGGGGCTTCAGAAAATTTTCTTCCGCGGAGAAATGCTTCGAAGAACCGGGGAGGCTCAAAAATTTTGAATTTCGTTTCAACAACCTGTTCTCCCTTTGTTTTTACATACAGCGACCCTTCGCCTTCGACACGTGCGAGATAATCGACTTTTATCGTTTTACTTTTCATTCGCTTCACTCTCTTTACGGAACGGCTCCGCATACGCGTTGAAATTGCGGAAAAGCCGCATCACTTCTTCCTTGTGCATCGATTCTTTTTTAAACCATTCGCTGAGAGATCCCGTGTTCGCGCTTTCCCTGGGGCCGTAACAGCCGAAACATCCGCGATGATACGATGGACAGAGCGCGTTGCATCCCGCCTGTGTTACAGGACCGAGACACGGGGGACCGAACGCGACCAATCCGCAGACGATTCCGCGTCGTTTGCATTCCATACACACACTGTATGTCGGAATATTTGGTTTGCGGCCATTCAAAAAAGCGTTTACTACTTCAACCAACTGATATTTATTTATAGGACAGCCACGAAGTTCAAAATCAACAAAGACATGGTCCGCAATCGGGGTTGACTTATTCAGTGTGCTGATATATTCGGGTGACGCGTACACCATTGAGATATATTCTTTCACATCGGTGAAATTTCTCAGCGCTTGTATTCCTCCCGCTGTCGCGCACGCACCGATGGTAATCAACACTTTTGATGAACGGCGGACTTTGTGTATTCGCTCCGCGTCGTGCGGTGTTGTAATGGATCCCTCCACCAGTGAAATATCGTATGGTCCTTTTTGCACATTCCGCGACGCTTCAACAAAATTTGCAATTTCCACCGCGCCGGCGATCGCGAGGAGTTCGTCTTCGCAATCAAGCAGGCTCAACTGGCATCCGTCGCAGGAGGCGAATTTCCAGACCGCGACTTTGGGTTTTCGCGCCATGTTATATTTCTCTTTTTGTAAATAATTCCTTGAGACGGTCATATTCAAAGACCGGACCGTCCTTACAGATAAATGTCGGACCGTATTGACAATGCCCGCAGAGACCGATACCGCACTTCATATTTCTCTCCATGGAAACAAAAATATTTCCGGGCGAGAGTCCTCGTTTCTGAAGTTCCAGCACCGTAAACCGCATCATCACTTCCGGTCCGCAGACAAGCGCAACGGCGTTATGCCTGTCAAACGGCGCTTTCGGAATAAGCGTGGTGACAACACCCACATTGCCGCGCCACCCCGTCATTGCGCGATCAACCGTGATATGCACTTCCAGATCGAACCGCGACCGCCAGCGTTCAAGTTCATGACGATAGAGGATGTCGTTCGGTGTGCGCGTTCCGTAGAGAAGCACGAGTTTACCGTATTGGTCTCTGTTATTGAGCAAATGATAAATGGCAGGACGGAGCGGGGCAAGGCCTATTCCGCCGGTTACAATGACTACATCACTTCCGCGGGCATGTTCAACAGGCCAGTGCGTCCCGAATGGACCACGAATTCCTACGACATCACCTACCCTGAGCTTATCCATTGCCTTTGTTACTGTACCGACGGCACGGGTTGTGTGGGTAAGCTTTGTCTCATCGGATGGATCGCCGCTGATGGAAATCGGAATCTCTCCCGTACCAAACACATAGACCATATTGAACTGTCCCGGCGCGAATTCCATTCCTACGGATCCGCGTACCGACGACAATTCAACGGTAAACGTATCGTGCGTATCCTTCCGCTTCCTGGTGATGCGAAACGGATGCGGCATCATCGGCACTGACGCATCAAAGGGAGTGGAAATGGGTTCAGCTGTTAGTTCCATACATATCCATTAACTGAAGTCGTGTGGCATCAAGGCGCTGCGCCATGATATCGGCAAACCGTTTGAGCAGTTCATACCCGAGGTCATGGTGCTGTTCGCATTTTTTCCGTAAACACTTTCCATCAAGCGCGATAGCTCTTGTCAGCTCGCTCGCACGGGCATCGAACCGCCACTGGTATGGCGGCACGAGCCACGACCAGCCAAGCACTTCTCCGCTTTCCAGCGTATCAATAATGATTGATCCGCGCTCGGGCGAGAATATTTCCAGCGCAACCTTGCCGCCGCGAATAATATAGAACTGGTGCGCTTCCTCTCCTTCGCGGAAAATGAATTGTCCGGCATCGAAACGCACATTCGACGCGCATCCGACAATAAGATCAAGATATTTCGCTTCCAGTCCTTTGAGGAATGGATGCTCTTCGAGAATGTTCTTCAGGGATTCCATAGCATTAGACCTTTTTTAAGACAGGTGTAAGATGTTGCTCGCCGCTCTTGCGGATCACCGCCGCTTCTTCCGTAATATCAATGCCGACAGGACACCACGTGATGCATCGCCCGCAACCGACACAACCGGACATACCGAACTGGTCATACCAGCTTGCAAGTTTATGTGTGAGCCATTGACGATACCGTGCTTTGATGGAAGGGCGGACGCTTCCGCCGTGGATGTAGGAAAAATCAAGAGTGAAACAGGAATCCCACCGCCGTAATCGTTCTGCAGTTGCACCGGCAAGATCGGTAACATCTTCCACCTGGGAACAAAAGCAGGTAGGACAAACCATCGTGCAATTCGAACAGCTCAAACATCGCTCTGCAACTGCATCCCACTCGGGATGTTCAAGGTTCGCGTAGAGAAGTTCCTTGATATGCCCCGTGTCGAGCGTTCGCCCCATGCTTTTTCTTGCTTTTTCGAGAGCGTTGCTACATGCGTCTATTTCTGATTGTACTGCAGGACGATGAGGAACATGCCGGAGAAGATCTTTACCCCTTTCACTACCGGTTTCTACAAGAAAACCATGCTTGTCCTTCGCGGCAATTTCAGTCAACGCAAGATCAAATCCGGCGGTAACTTTCGGCCCAGTCTTCATTGACGCGCAAAAACATGTTCCGCCCGGGCGGGTGCAATTCAGCGCGACAATGAGCGTTTGTTCACGGACTTTTTTGTAATAATCATCGATAAACTTTCCCCGGAGGAAGATCGCATCCTGAATAGTGATTGCTGCAAGCTCGCATGCATGCACGCCGATAAACGCATACCGCGGGACATGAGTGTTTACAGCTGTATCTGACTGCAAATCGAGTGATTTTCCGTTTCTTCGGGCGGTGATGAACTTCAGAGTTGAGGGAAAGAGAAATTTCTTCCAGGAATGAGGACCTGTTGCATCTGTAAGTGCATAGCAACGATTGTCTTTTTCAAGCCGGTACTTCCCGGCTTCCTGTTTCGAGGCATATTGCTTCGCAAGGTCACCGGCATTATCAATTTCTTCAAGTACAATCGCTCCGCCGCGCACCACCGGACCGACAACGGTATATCCGGATTTTTTTATTGCATCAATCAGTACTGAAAAACTACCCGACTCAATGATGACCATAAAGCGACATCAGATGTAGTTGACAAAAGCAATTGCCTTCACAGCAGCAAATTTTATTCCACAGTCTTCTTTTGTTTTCATCACGCGAATGCGTATAATTCACGCAATGAAATTATTTTCTCTCACACATGAGAAGAACATTCAGCTGTTTATATCATTTTTAAGAAGCAGTGTTTCGGATGTTATTATCTTTTTCCCTGATGGTAAGTATCGTTGTCGAAGACAACAAAAAACCGGATGAGTAATAACTCCCATCAGACTCCTGAACTTGACCGCGCGTTTCTCGATAAAGCGAAGGACGGCGATCAGAAAGCGTTTGCCAGAATCGTCAGCCACTATCAGCAGATGGTGTACGGTTTTTCGTTTAAAGTATGCAGGGACCGAGACTACGCGGAAGAAACACTGCAGGATACATTTGTGAATGTTCACCGGAAGCTGAAACAATTCGACGGCAGGTCCAAGTTCAGCACGTGGCTTTACAGTATCGTAGCGAACAACTGCCTGATGAAACGGCGTCGCAGGAAGCTGGAAAAAGAAAGCGTCAGCATCGATGAACCGCTACCGCCCCACAACAGTCGTGGCCACCATGATGCGCATGCCCGGCAAGATATTATCCCGTGGCACCGCACACCGCTGGATGATGCTATGAGCAAGGAACTTCGCCTGAAACTCGACAGCGCGATTCAGAAACTTCCGCTGGAGTACCGGATGGTATTTATTCTGCGCGATCTTGAAGGAAAATCAACTGACGAGACCGCGGAGATTCTGAAACTGAGCGTCCCTGCAGTGAAATCCCGTCTGCGCCGCGCGCGTGTATTTCTCCGCGAACAACTCAACGAGTATATGACCGCATGAAACCCGATTCGCTGAAATACAGGAAAATGTTCCGCTACATCTGCGAGAACCTCGATAAAAACCTGAACTCTCCTCAATGCCGTGAAATCAAAAAGTGTCTTGACGGATGCCCTGATTGCGAAGCGTATCTGAAGAGTCTTAAGAAAACCATCATACTGTATCGCCGATATCCCATGCCTGGAATCTCCCTAAAAGCGCTTAAAAGGCTCCGTTCCATTTAAAATTTATAGTATTTCCCCTCTCCCCATCTGTTTCATTTTTATTCCTGAATCCTTTTTTGAATTCCTGCATCTTATTGTATAAAGCGTGATGTATCGCTATATGTTGAACATGATGGAAGAAACAATAATGAATAAGAATGTTATCACTGGTACAGATAGGAATTTTAAAAAGGAAGTGCTCGATTCGGATATTCCGGTGTTGGTAGATTTCTGGGCGCCGTGGTGCGGACCATGCCGGCTTGTCGGACCGGTGGTGGAAGAACTTTCCGCGGAATACGAGGGAAAGTTCAAAGTTGTTAAACTAAACACTGACGAGAATCCGGACACCGCATCGGCATACGGCATCATGAGCATACCGACGCTTGCGATTTTCAGGAACGGGAAGGCCGTTGACGGCCTTGTCGGTGCCGCTCCGAAAAAAATGCTTACAACCTTAATGGATAAATATCTTTCAGTTCCACTTGAACAATAACTTCCCGAGAGAATATTACCATGAATACTAAAACAGCAACTGTAAAACAGGTACAGGGAACAACCCTGCTCGCGAAATCAGATTCAACGCACTGGGTAGTGATGGACGGATCGCCGACGTTCGGCGGAAGCAGCGCAGGATCCAGTCCGAAAGAACTACTCCTCATGGCGCTCGGCGGTTGTACGGCGATGGATGTCATTCCCATCCTGAAGAAAAAAAGGGCGACGGTGGAGTCATTTGAAATCAGACTCAACGGCACCGTCCGCGACGAGCATCCACAGGTCTTTACCGATATTCATGTCGAATACATTTTCCGCGGAACAGGTCTTGATCCTCTCGATATCGAATCGGCGATTGAGCTTTCGTCGACAAAATATTGCGCGGTATCGGCTATGCTGAAGACAAGCGTGAATATTACTCATGCATATACAATCGAACCTTCTGTAGCTATACCGCAAAAAGAATCGGTTGCCCTACACGCATAAGTAATTTCCGTTTATAATATTACCGCGGGAGCTATATGATTCATGCCAACACACTCATTGAAGACATTGTCGTGGAATGTCCCAAAGCAATTCGGTATCTTATGGAAAACAACAGAATCGAAACAAGGAGTCAATGAGAAATGCCAGTTTACGAATACCAATGTCTGTCATGCAAAGGCACATATGATATTTTCCACAAGGGAAAAGAACTTATCGAGGATATTGCCTGTCCGGACTGTAATTCCGATGAATATACGAAGCTAATGTCGGCTCCCACTGTTTCCACAAAGGGCATGACAAACGACAGTCCCGGGTGTTCACCCGGAACTTGCTGCGGCATTGACTAACAACAAGAGAGCATTATGACTACTACCCAAATACTTCTTTACAGTTTTCTGATTATCGTAACCATATTCTACCTTCGCAGAATGTTGGCGATGCGGTCGATACCGAATTACACTGCATCCGGTGTCGCTGAGATGCAATCTTCCAAGGCAAATATTGTATTATTGGACGTGCGCACAGGGGACGAACGGAGCAGAAGGCATATCAAAGGCTCCATCCATATTCCGCTCCACGAACTCAGAAACAGAATTGCCGAGCTTGAGAAGTTCAAAGAAAAAGAAATTATCTGCTACTGCCAGAGCGGAAGCAGAAGCGCATCCGCCGCCATGTTACTGAAAAAGAATGGATTCAAGGTTGCGAATCTTTCCGGAGGAATATCGTCATGGACATCCGAAAGCTAATGATCTTTTCCCGCTGGAAAGTAATCGCGCTCATGGCAGGCGGCATCGCCGGTTACGCGTACTATTATTATGTTGGATGTGTCAGCGGAACATGTCCGATTACAAGCAATCCATGGATCAGCACCGTATACGGGGCGCTCATCGGATGGCTCGTTGTACCCGGTAAACGGAACAATACTCCACCAACGACAAAAAAAGAACAACAATGAATTACGGAATTTCAAAAACTGTTGATATACCATTTGAACAGGCCGTGGAAAAAGTTACGAGAGAATTGAAAAAGGAAGGCTTCGGTGTCCTGACGGAAATAAACGTGAAGGACATACTGAAGAAAAAACTTGATCTGGATTTCAGGAGATATGTAATTCTTGGGGCGTGCAATCCGCAGTTCGCGCACAAGGCACTCACAGCTGATGAGAACATCGGACTCCTTCTCCCCTGCAACGTGATTGTTTACGAAAGCGGCAACTGCGCAACCGTATCGGCATTTAACCCGATGGCAATGATGGTACTTGTGGAGAACAGTGAAATCGAATCGGTCGCCACAGAAGTGAAATCCCGACTGCAAAGAGTGATTGATGCTGTCTGACCGCGTCTGATACATCTCAGGGTTGAAGCCTATTGGCTAGTCAAATATAATTAACCCCACTCTAAAGAGTGGGGTTATTGCTTTCTGAGGAACTGTGAACTTCCGCGTTTATATATCCTTCAAAGAACCAAATAACGAACCTGAAAGCCATAACCCCATGCTTTAGCATGGGGTACAAGAATACAAAAAGAGTCAGGGACTTTAGTCCCACCTCTCCAAAGCACTCTTAGCGAAGAAGCACCATCTTTTTCGTCTCAACAAACCCGCCTGCCATAAGCTGATAAAAATAAATCCCGCTGGATACACCGCCAGCATCCCACGGGACTGAGTATGTTCCGGGTTGTCTGACTTCCTGTACAAGCCTCGACACTTCCCTGCCGCGAATATCATAGATTATCAATGAGACGAAACTTTCCTTCGGCAATGAAAATGGAATGTTTGTTGCAGGGTTAAAGGGATTGGGATAATTCTGTTGGAGTTCAAAATTATCGGGTAGACACTTGTCTCCTCCCGCCTCCGCCGAATAGACGGTCTCAAGCGAGCGGTAAACAATGGTATCTTTCCCGGCAAATGATGCCCGTATTGCAGCCGTATAGGGACCGGGACAAGCAGTAAGCGGGACTGTCAATGTCGCCGCAATCGAAATAGGGGTCATTCCCCCGCCAAAAATGGATACTGTAATTGTGTCATTGACCAGCGGCCACGCACCCCACCACCAGTCATCTGCGATTTGACATGTCCATCGCATCAGGGGAATGAACTTAGTACCGTCATTGGAAACGAATGAGTCAGGAAGAGTCAGAACAACGTCCACATCTTCTCCTGGGGAGCCGGTGATCATGAAGCGGAAAGGATCGACGACAACGCCAGCACCTTCGCCCGGGCCGGGGGGTTCTTTGAATCCGCCGGGAGTTATGACGTACATCTGACCCTGCGAAACAATTCCAAATGATTCGTCGATGGTATAATATTGAGATGAAACAGAAGAACAGAGAAGAGCAAGCAAAATTCCGCACGTAAGCGATTTGTAGATGATGTATTCCATTGAATCTCCCGATAAAGAATCTGCACTTGTATGGCTGCGGATTTCTTTACACCATTGTACAAAAGAATTAAAACTTTGTCAACCCAGACTGACTGTGCATCCTGGCACAGCTTAAAAAAAAGAATAACGCAGAGTCGCAGAGCTTGCAAAGAAACGCAGAGAATTAATCCCTTTGCGATCCTCGGCGGTCTCTGCGTCTCTGCGGTGAAAAATTATAATTCAAACGGCTGAAAAGTGTTGGGTTATCGTCTCTCCGACCAGTCAGTTTTGTATCAACTTCTGATTGCACTCGTACAGGTCACAGCAGGTATGGCAGACGCGTTTGTGGGCGCGGAAATTCGTCAGCTCCACATCAGGCGAGAGGTAACCTTCCTTCACAGGTTCTTCGCGGAGAAGGTCGGTGCTGAGGTATTTTTTATTATCATCAGGGAAAACAGTTACGACTACTGCATTATCACCGAGGCGGTTTTGCACTTCAATCGCACCGGCAAAATTCGCTCCGGAGGAAATGCCGACTGCAATGCCGAGTTGTGAAGCAAGTTTCTGAGCCATGAGAATCGCATCCCCGTCGTGTACGCCGATAACTTCATTGTTTTCAGCCAGGTTTACTATCGGGGGAATGAATTCATCGGAGATCCCCTGGATGCGGTGATGCCCTACTTTATGTCCGACAGACATCGTTGGTGATTCCGCCGGTTCAAGCGGATAGATTTTAACGTCAGATTTCTGACTGCGAAGATAGCGGCCAACGCCCATAATAGTTCCTCCTGTCCCGACACCGGCGATAAACGCATCCGGCTGTTTGCCGACAAACTGCAGTTGCCACCATAATTCGGGGCCTGTTGTCAGCTCGTGCGCTTTGATGTTCGCGTCATTGGAAAACTGGCAGGGAAGAAACATATGTTCTTCCTTTCTTGCCAATTCCTCTGTCATACGGATGCTTCCCACAAACCCTCCCTGCTCTCTCGTCACCGGTTTAACAGCCGCGCCGAGACTGCGGATAAGATCGACCCGCTCGCGACTCATCCAGTCGGGCATAAAAATGATAACAGGATGGCCGAGCGCCCTGCCGATCGCCGCAAACGAAATACCGGTATTACCGCTGGTTGCTTCCACAATGGTGTTGCCGCGTTCAATGGCTCCTTCGGCATACGCGCGCTGGAGTATGTAATATGCCATACGGTCTTTGATGCTTCCGGTCATATTCATATGCTCGGCCTTCGCGTACAACACGCGTTCACGGCCTTTATACCGATAGTGAATTTCCAGTAGCGGCGTGTTCCCTACCATATGTTTTATTCCGTTGAACTGATCAGCAGTATAATGAGACGTACCGGTATTCATGTTCTACTCCAGTGTAATGTTGCGTTGATGCCTGTGATTATTCGGGTAATTGTTCAAGCCGCACTGAAAGAGAGCGAAAAACATCCTTCATCTGCAGTGAGTGAAGCTTTCCAATATCAACAATCGAGGAAAGCACTCTTAACCAGGAACGATTCGGATGTATATTAATGCTGTATGTCACTGTTGTGGTGTCCGCTTTCTGCGTAATACTCCAGGATGCTTCTCCTTCCCACATACCGTTATATCGGAACCGGATATGCTCGTGCGGCTTTGTTTCAATGATTGTCGCCTTCCATTGTACAAAAGGCCCGTTCTTAACTACCATCGCATTTCCATTGTCCAGGACAGTAAAGCTGAACCGCTTTGGCCACCATCCATCATATGCGTTCAAATCGATAAGAACAGAATAAATTTTATCAGAAGGGTATGGAAGTATTGTTGTATCAGTAGCCTGAATATTTTTCATAGCAGTGCTGAGAAGTTGGACATTTCCAAATGTTGTCCGGTAAGGTGTGGAATTTTTTTTATATGACAATCAGCACACATACTTGGTAGTGTTCTTCGGTAATTTTTCCCCATGAGGAAATTTTTTCAACTTGGAGGAAGTTTTTTCCTCTACTCCGTTGATAATTCCATCAAAATGAATCATATTGCCCAATAATCGGTGGCACGATATATGACTCTATATAATAGAGTAAGACAAGATTAAGAATTACAACATTACTTTGACGATAACAGGAACACGAGAACACCATGGGCAGTCAGCAATTATTAATGATCATTCTGGGAGTCATCGTCGTCGGCATCGCGATCGCTGTCGGTATTTCGACGATGTTCGGACAAAGCATTGAAGCGCAAAAGTCGGCAGTCATCACGGAACTAAGCTCGCTTGCCGAAGACGCAAGAGCGTTTTACACACGCCCACGTTCGCTGGGCGGCGGCGGCAGATCATATCTGCGCTATGCGATTCCCATAAATAAACGGCAGACGGAAAATGCGCTCTATTCATGCACCACAACCGACCGGCGTGTGTTTTTCACGGCAACTTCCAAAACCAATCCCGGCAATATCATTCGTGTAACATTGCGCCGGTTTGGTGACGATGCCGATGACCTGTTGACAAACTGGACGTACAGCGGGGATTTTCAGCAATAACACAAAAGTGCCGTTAGATTTTCAAAAGTGTTATTGCTTCTCTTTAGGCCGCTGTTTCTGATCTTCGTACAATTCACCTTCGGGGGCCTTTGCCTTCGCCGGATTGGTGCCATGCAGCAACACTACACAATCCGTTATTTGCTGGATCTCCTGGGATGAGAAGACAGCATTCCAGGCGATCATACCTTTTCCGGATACCCCGTCTTTTATTGTAGAGCTGATGTTTTTCGCCGAGCCGCCGTGCAGCCAATATTGATCCGTGAGATTCGGCCCCACTGTTCCCTGGCCTTTCTCACCATGGCAACCCGAGCAGTTTTTGAGAAATAATTCTTTGCAGAATTTTCGCAGGCTGTCGGGGCTCGGAGCCCCAGCCTGTGGAGCAGTCTGTTGGGAATATACAGGGACGAAAAGAAAAAGGACTGCCGATACTGCCAGGACGAATGGACAAAAGACGTTTCTCATAACGTGTTTCCTCCATGTTGATGATTTTTATTCTGTTACCGACACTACCCTATCTGCTTCAGTATTGTGAACCTGCTCATCTTGAGCAAGTTCTTATTTACAAATAACAATCATTGGCTATGCTCAAACTTCTTATTTTTCCAGCCTGAACCTGAAGGGAATCGCTACCCATGTTTCAACGGGTTTGCCGCCGAGAAGTGCGGGAGTAAATTTCCATTGCTTTGCCGCATCAACCGCCGGTTTGATCAGCATTTCCACATCAGCTTTTACCACTTCAACTTTTTTTACACTGCCCGATTTACTGACAAGGCATTTTACCCAGACTGTTCCCTCGATTTTTAACCGTTTCGCTTCTTCCGAATACTCCGGAGGAACCTGGTTTACCGGAATTGGCTGAACATCCACTTCCTGATATTCTGTTTGAGGAACAACCGGTATCAGGTCTTTGCGTGTAGTATCCGGAGGAGCAACCTTAAGATAGTAGTGTGTATCATCCAGTCTATCCCCTGTTTTCACCGTGTCTCGTAAAGAATGGTACTTGAGGTAGGATGATGCGGATGTATCCTGTCCGAAGGCTGTTGAACTGCCAAGAACAAGTATCAGAAGAGGGTGAAACAAACCTCGTCCAGTTTTCATTATATACCTCCGTTTTTTCCTCTTCATCCTGACAGAAGAGGGAACGTAATCTACTCGTTCGGTGTATCGCCGAAGCGGGAAACAGTCTTATAGATACAGAAAAACGCGAAACCGGAAATCGCCATTCCTATCGCGACAACCCAGATTGTCGGAGGAAGAAAGAGAAGCGTGAGGGCAGGAAGAAGTTGTAAGACCATTGTATCGTTCTCCATAATTGGTAATACATTATACTTGTACATAGTATGTATGTTCTTTCTCTTTCAAGAGAAAGAACCAAAGAGAAGTTTTCGCAATCGCAACACTTTGCGCAACATTATTCAGTCTTAGAGTTAATGCAATTTCATCATGAAGCTATCTGCGACAAATAATGTTGAATTGGTAAAAGATGAAATTGCAAAGCGCATATTGACTATACCTCACATTGCCGTATCATAATGTAGCATGTGGCGAGCGATTGCGGTCTCATATTTTTATATTGTCGCCCGGTTGCCTTCGGCGGTTTCCATTTCGGCGCGGACTGTCTCAATAATTTCAACCACGAGCGGAAAATAGCGGTCGAGCGCACATTCCAGATCATCGCGTTTCCGGCACACCATATCCGCGGATTGGTGGTCGCAAAGTATGCAGACATGTCTTCGCAATGCACTGACAACCGCATCGATGGAGTTCGTTTTTGTATTGGCGACCGTAATAATAATTTGCGGTAGAAACGACTTCAGCGCGCATTCTTCTCCGATTGGTAAGCGGCATTCACCTGTCCCGTCGCCATCCAGACAACGGCGGCATATTTTCGCCTGAATCACCTGCCAGTATTGTTCGAGTTCCATAATCTCATCCTTTCTGCCATCGGCATATTGTTTACATCTCGAATCCTTCACGGATCATATCGAGCGTGCTGAATTTCGAACGGAGAAGCTCACGGGTCCGCTCGACCAGCTCTATGGATTTTTGTTTCTGGATAATCAGGTCATTCAGCATCAGTTTAACATCGGGATACGTGCACTGATCGCGGAGTTCGCCGTATTTGAGAATAGCATTCTTCTCGCTTGCCGAGGCAAGATCAAGCGCCGTACATGTTTCCTTGCATGAATGCGTGCATGTGGTATGAGTCGTTTTCATAACTATCCCTTCTTCACACGATGGGGGTCGCGGCTTCCACGACAAGTTCTTCGCCTGCCTGAAGCGCGCGTTTATTGAGATCAATAAGATGGTGATACCGTTCCGGCAGAACATGCGTTAACGCACTTATAAGCGCAGACGTGCGGACAACCTGGCTAACGCTGAGAAATGCGCCGAGCAAAATCATGTTTTTGACTTTTGTGTTTTTCAGTCTGATTGCTTCAATTTCCGCCGGCACAGGAACGATGGTAATGTCTGTACGTGACGGTGGCATGATGATGCTACTGCTGTCATATAATAAGAGTCCGCCGGGCTTTACCGCGCTCTCAAATTTATCTACCGACGGCTGGTTCAGGGCGATCACCGCGTCAAAGGAAGTGACAATCGGAGAACTGACCGGTTTTTCTGAAATGATAACAATGCAGTTTGCTGTTCCGCCGCGCATCTCCGGACCGTACGACGGCATCCAGGAAACCTCTTTGCCGTCGAGCATGCCGGCATACGCCAGTGTCATTCCAACTGAAAGCACACCCTGCCCGCCAAAGCCCGCGAAAAGAATTTCATGTGTCATAATGATGTTCCTTAAAAGCTGTTATCCGTTATCTGTTATTGGTAATTCGTTAATGGTCATTAATTTTTGGTAATTGGGATAGATGCTTTGGGCTCGACCGGTTTGCCGTCTACTTTCAGGTCGCCGAGAGGATACAGCGGAAACATGTTCTTCTCGAGCCACGCGTTTGCATCAAGCGGAGTCATTTTCCATCCCGAGGGACAATTCGAGACCACCTCAATCAGGCAATATCCTTTTTTCTCTTTTTGATATCCCAACGCTTTTGCAACTGCTTTTTTAAACTGACGGACAGTTGTCGGTGTATGAACTGCCTGCCTCGTGACGTAATGCGTTCCGGGAAGCATCGCAATGAGATCGGTGATTTTAAACGGAAATCCCTGCGTCTCGGTATCACGGCCAGCAGGTGTGGTGCTTGTTTTCATGCCGAGGAGCGTTGTCGGCGCCATTTGTCCACCGGTCATTCCGTAAATCGCGTTATTGATGAAAACGACAAGAATATTTTCACCTCTGTTCGCGGCATGGATTGTTTCACTCGTTCCTATGGCGGCAAGATCACCGTCACCCTGATAGGAATACACAAACTTATCGGGAAGCATGCGTTTAATACCGGTCGCGACTGCTGCCGCGCGGCCATGCGCCGCCTCCTGCATATCAACATTCATGTACTGATAGGCGAAAACCGCACACCCTACCGGCGCCACGCCGATAGTTTCACTTTGGATTCCCATCTCCTGAATAACTTCCATCATGATTTTATGGACCACACCATGACTGCAGCCGGGACAATAATGCATTCTCGTATCGGTCAGCGTATCCGGTTTCTGCCACACGCATTCCATTCCATCCAGTTGTTGTTCGATGTTAGACATTGGCATGCTCCTCGATGTTGCTCACCGTTGTATATGTTCGTTCGATTGCATGAAGGACTTCTTCCGGTGTCGGAATGACGCCGCCCATCCTTCCATAAAATTCAACAGGGATTTTCCCTTCCACCGCGAGACGGACGTCTTCGACCATCTGACCTGAGTTCATTTCCACGACGAGGATTCCGTTCAATTGCTCACGCAATTGACGCAAAATCTCATCCGGATATGGAAACAGTGTCTGAGGACGCAGCAACCCCACACGCATTCCCTTGTGGCGCGCAAGTTCAACAGCGCGATGAGATATCCTTGCTGCCAGACCATAAGCGATAATAATAACTTCGGCGTCTTCAGCATGAATCAACTGATACCGGACTTCATTCTCACGGATTTTCTGATATTTTGCCTGAAGTTTACGGTTAATCTCTTCCATTTTTTCAGGCTGGATATGAAGGGACGTGATTATGTTTCGCTCGCGGCCAGAAGTTTTCCCGGTTGTAGCCCATGGCTTTACAGGTTCCCGGTCTTTAGGATCATACATTTTGAACTCAATCCGTTCCATCATTTGCCCGAGCGCGCCATCGGCAAGAATCATTACCGGGTTGCGGTATTTGTCGGCAAGATCAAAACCATTAAACACCATGTCTGCCATTTCCTGTACACTCGCGGGGG
Source organism: uncultured Chlorobiaceae bacterium (assembly GCA_964523395.1). GTDB lineage: Bacteria > Bacteroidota > Ignavibacteria > UBA10030 > SZUA-254 > JANYJZ01. The sequence goes on from CAZFXS010000002.1 coordinate 240,021, forward strand.
CAAGAACGATCAACCGGTAATCGCCATGACCGCCTCCTTTTGTCGCCTGGAAATAATCTCCCTGCGACGGCTGGATTGTTCCCAACCCCGGACCGCCTCTGTTCACGTTTACGACAAGGCAGGGAAGCTCCGCGCAGGCAATATAGGAAAGCCCTTCCTGCATCAGGCTGATACCAGGACTCGAAGATGACGTCATCGCACGCGCTCCTGCGCCTGCCGCACCGTACACCATATTAATTGCCGCAAGCTCGCTTTCGACCTGCATTACCACCATTCCCCGTTTTCGTCCTTCATCGGCAAGATATTCAAGAATTTCGGATTGCGGAGTTATCGGATATCCGAAATACCCGCGGCATCCGGCGCGAATGGCTGCCTCCGCCAGGGCTTCATTGCCTTTCATCAGTTTCACATCGCTCATATTGATATCCCTCCATCCGGCACGTCACCGACTGTCAGAGCAATGTTGCGTTTAACATTGCTGACAACAGCAATAGGAATGCGTTCTGCCGCGGAGTCTTTTGATTTCTTCTTTGCGCGGTAGACGGTAATTACCGCGTCCGGACAGACAAGCGCGCAGTTCACACAACCGGTGCAGTTGTCTTTTACCAGCACTGCGTAATGATATCCTTTCATGTTGACATCTTTCGACAACTCCAGGCTATCCTGCGGACACGCCTCAACACAGAGGTCGCAACCCTTACACGTCTCGATAGCAATATCGACTGTACCCCGAATCGTGCTCATGCTGTTTCTCCTACATTATAGATTTCTGCATTTTCCGCCAGCTCTTCTTCAACCCAGGTCTGGACTTCAAAGATGCTCGGGATCCGGCCTTCCACTTTTTGTTTTTGCCGGACAATCACGGTTGGCGTATGCTTTACGCTGATGGATTTCATTCCCTGAATGGTCGTGACCAATCGGATGGGGATATCGAGGTTCAGGTAACGAACTGCGGCGTTAACATTCGCGAACGCGCGGTCGGTTTTTTTACAAGGTAATCCGGCAACAATTATTTCCATGGCGGTAGAATCTCCTGAGTTCAAATGGAATTAGTTTATTTCAATGGAATCAAATACTTTTACGCGTTGTGACGGTTTTACAGGCACCTCGCGCTGTGCTTCCACGACTGCCATCGCGGTCATATTAACAATATCATTCACATCATTACCCGGCACAATCAGGTAGACAGGTTTCTTGATGCCGAGAAGAATCGGCCCGATTGCCGTCGCGCCGCCAAGCTTCGCGAGAAGTTTGTACGCTATGTTTGCCGATGTGAGATCGGGACAAATCAAAACGTTTGCACCCTCCTTAAGATTGCTGAACGGATACAACTCGCTCAGCATATCGGGAGAGACCGCCGTATCTGCCTGCATTTCTCCTTCGATGATGAGTTTTGGCGCTTTCTGCTTAACAATTGCCGTTGCACGCTGTACTTTCTCAACAAACGGATGTTTCGTGCTTCCGAAGTTACTGAACGACAGCATCGCCACACGCGGTTCAATATTGAGTTGTTTGACTTTCTCCGCGGTGAGCAATGCGATTTCCGCAAGCTCTTCGGCAGTAGGATCGATGTTCACCGTTGCGTCGGCAATAAAGATTGTCTGATTCTTGAACACCATCATATATAATCCGGCAATGGTGCTGACGTTGTCCCGCGTTCCGATGATTTGCAGCGCCGGGCGGACTGTCTCCGGATAATTCTGTGTAAGGCCCGAAATCAATCCATCGGCATCACCCTTATCCACCATCATCATACCGAAAATGTTATGCGTGTTCATTTTCCGTTCGGCTTCCGCGCGTGTCAATCCTTTCCGCTGACGGTATTTATAATACGTTGTAGCATAATCATCAAGCTTCGGCGATTTGGATGGGTTGATAACTTCGATGCCTTCCAGTGTCAGACCGAGGTCTTTACACCGTTGGGTAATGAGTGTCCGGCTGCCGAGCAGAATCGGCTTTGCGATATTCTCATCGACGATAATGTGAGCAGCACGGAGAATTTTTTCTTCTTCGCCTTCGGGGAACACGATGCGTTTCGGTTCATGTTTTGCTTTATGGATAAAGAAGCGCATGACTTCACGGGATTTTCCAAGTCTTGCTTCGAGGGAATCACGGTATGCTTCGAAATCCTGGATCGGTTTTCTTGCGACACCGGAGTCCATGGCGGCTTTCGCGACCGCGGCCGCTTCCCAGAGGAGAACACGTGTATCAAATGGTTTCGGAATAATGTATTCTCTGCTGAATTCTATACGTTTTCCGCCATAAGCCCGGATAACTGAATCAGGGACATCTTCTTTTGTCAGATTTGCCAGTGCATGCGCGGCTGCAACTTTCATTTCATCGTTGATTTGTGTCGCGCGGACATCCAGCGCTCCGCGGAAGATGAACGGGAATCCAAGAACGTTATTCACCTGGTTAGGATAATCAGAACGGCCAGTCGCCATAATGACATCACTGCGTGCTTCCAGCGCGGCATCGTATGTAATCTCGGGATCAGGGTTCGCCATCGCGAACACAATCGGATTATCTGCCATCGATCGCAGCATGTCTTTCGTGACAATATCTTTTGCGGAAACTCCGGCGAACACATCGGCGCCCTTCATGGCATCGGCGAGCGTCCGTGCTTCCGTATCAACAGCAAATTGTTCTTTGTATGGATTCATTCCTTCGGTGCGTCCTTTGTAGACAACACCTTTGGTATCGACAAGGAAAATGTTCTTGCGAAGAACGCCGAGGCGCTCATAGAACTTCGCGCACGCAATCCCGGCCGCACCTGCACCACTGAAGACCACCTTGATATCCTGAATGCGCTTATTGACAAGCTGGAGCGCATTCAGTAAAGCCGCGCCGCTGATGATTGCCGTTCCATGCTGGTCATCATGAAACACCGGAATGTTCATGGTTTTCTTCAGTGTTTCTTCTATATAGAAACATTCCGGTGCTTTGATGTCTTCCAGATTGATGCCGCCAAACGTTGGCTCGAGCATCTGAACTGCTTTAATGATTTCGTCGGGATTGTGAGAATTCAGTTCGATATCAAATACATCGATATCGGCAAATCGTTTAAAGAGAACTCCTTTACCTTCCATAACCGGTTTACCGGCAAGCGCGCCGATGTCACCAAGGCCGAGAACGGCAGTACCATTGGAGATAACCGCGACAAGATTGCCTTTGGCAGTGTATAAGTACGCATCATCAGGGTTTGCGTGAATACTGTTACACGGTTCCGCTACTCCCGGCGTGTACGCCAGAGAGAGATCGCGTTGGGTGGCACACGGCTTGGATGAGATGACTTCTATTTTTCCCGGTTTACCCTGCGTGTGATATGCGAGAGCTTCTTCTTTTCGTATCATGATGTTAATGTCCTATCTCGATGAGATCCGTATGTTCTTTCACATCATCGAATGAAAAAGAACGTGAGATGTATTTTTGATCATATGCGCGTTGTTCCAGTTCTTCCCTGAAATCGGGGTGGGCGATTTCAATCAATGACCGGACACGCTCACGGATTGTCCTGCCGTAAAGATCTGCAACACCATATTCCGTAACGACATAATGCACATCGCCGCGGCTTGTTGTAACTCCGGCACCGGGCGTTAACATAGCCGCGATACGCGAACAAGTTCCGTTCTTTGCCGTTGACGGAAGAGCAATGATCGGCTTCCCGCCTTTACTTCTGCCCGCGCCGCGGATAAAATCGAGCTGGCCGCCAAACCCGCTGTAAAACCTGGTACCGATAGAATCCGCGCACACCTGTCCGGTAAGATCCACTTCAATAGCAGAGTTAATCGCCACCATCTTATCGTTCTTCGCGATGATAAATGGATCGTTAACGTAGTGAGACGGGTGAAATTCTATAATGGGGTTATTATCAATAAAGTCGAACAGTAAACGGGTACCGAGAACAAACGAGGCGACAATCTTTCCGGGATGAAGGGTCTTTCGTTCATTTGTAATAATTCCCTCATCAATAAGCGTCATCGCTCCGTCCGAAAACATTTCCGTGTGAATGCCGAGATGTTTTTTGCCGCGCAGGAACGGCATCACCGCATCAGGAATGCTTCCGATACCGATCTGCAGTGTTGACCCGTCATCAATCAGGTCGGCGATATTTTTTCCGATACGCTGAAAGACCTGTTGTTCATGCGGTGATACGTCTTTGCTCACCTGCGGGAGTTCTTTCAGTGGAACATTTGCTTCAACACAACTTGTTAATTTGTCAATATGAATAAAGCAATCTCCCAGCGTTCTGGGCATAAACGGATTTATCTGGGCTATAATAACTTTTGCAACTTCTGTTGCAGGCTTGGTACATTCGACGCCGACGCCGAAACTGCAATAACCATGTTCATCGGGCGGCGAGACCTGGATAAGCGCAACATCGATGGGAAGAATTCCCCGGGAAAAAAGTCCAGGAATTTCCGATAAAAACACCGGTGTAAAATCAGCGCGGCTGTCATTTACCGCGTCGCGGACATTTTTCCCGATAAACAGCGCGTTATGACGAAAGTGCCCTTCCATCTCAGGCAACGAATACCTGCTTTTTCCTACAGCCATAAGGTGTAATACTTCAACATTTTCCAGCGTATCAGCGCGTGAACACATAGCATCGACAAGAACTTCCGGCATTGCACAGCCGGGATGAACATAGACTCTCTGACCTGACTGAATAACTTTTACCGCTTCTTCTGCAGACCGTATTTTTGATTTATATCGTTTCATCCATTGCATAGTCAAATTCCTCATTCGCTTTCATTTCAAGAGATATTTCTCAGTTATGCTTTAGTCCTTTTTTTTAGTTGGAATCTCAATTCCTGTGCCAATGAAAAATAGTCTCATTTATGAAATTTGGGCGGTTTTCGGCATAAACAAACTGATTACTATCATATGTGATAAAGAGGCGCTCCCTAGTTTTCATTGTTGACACGTTATTAAAGAGGGAATCGCACCAATGTATCTGTTTACCCTGTTTCCGAAACGGTATGGGGTTTGCATAGTGGAAAACAAACAGGATTGATACTTACTCATTACACCAAAGGAAGATGATATGTCGATACATCATGCTGTTATCCGTCAGTTGAAGGGGATTACATTTGCGGGGAAATCCGACTCGAACCACTGGATTGTCATGGATGGCCCGGAAATTTTTGAAGGAAGCGAAGCCGGTTCAAGGCCGAAGGAACTTCTGCTGCTGGCACTCGGCGGGTGTAACGCAAGCAATATCATACCAATCCTGAAAAAGAAGCGCGCTCCCGTGGAAGGGTTTGAAATCAAAATAAAAGGAACCGTGCGGGAAGAACATCCGCAGGTATATACCGACATCCACCTTGAGTACATTTTCTATGGAGATGGAATAAACCCGGCGGATGTGGAACGCGCTATTGAGCTTTCAACAACAAAATACTGTCCGATTTCCGCTATGCTCAAAGGAAACGTGAAGATTACAGATTCATACATCATACTTCCCTCAAAAAAAGCCGGAGTACCAGAGGGAGTTCTCATTGAACGTTAACCGGTAATCGCACAGGAACAGTACAACAACAAATAAACACTGACAACGTTAGCGAGGTAATTATGAAACACAATTCCTTTATAACACAACTCCATTTTAGCGCTCTTATCTCAATTCCGTTTCTCGTCACGCTTGCATTGCTCGCTTTTATGTACGGCTGTTCATCGGAAAAGCCGAAACAACAGGAGCAGGTTGTAAAAGTGACAGTAGAAAACCTGCAGACTGCGTACGGCAAGGCAACAAAATACATCGATATGTATGTTAAATTCTCTGAAAAGGCTCAACAGGAAAAACTTCCGACTATTGCGAAGCTTTTCACTGCAGTATCTCATTCTGAAAAAATTCACGCAGATCTCCATGCCGCGCTGTTGCGCAAGCTTGGCGGCGAACCGAAACAGCCTCAGCCCGACCCCATACCTGTCGGCACAACGCTCCAGACCCTCAAGATGTCAGTGAGCATGGAAGACATGGAGGTGGAGTCAATGTATGCCAATCTGATCCGGACAGCAGAAATGGAAAACATGCCCGATGCCGTTCAGCAGTTTACGTTCTGTAAAGAAGGCGATGCCAGGCATGTCGAGCTCCTGAAAGAAGTTCTGGATAAATCGGGCAAGATTGCAAAGGTTACATATTACGTTTGCCCGGGATGCGGATATATTTCGACTGCACCAACGGAAGAATGCACCATCTGTAAAACAAAAAGCACATCATTCGAAAAAATATAAGATAGCCTCATGAAGAATCAGGAGAAATCCCGCCCGCAGGTAACGCGGCAAATGGTCACTATCGACGGCAACGAAGCCGCCGCTTATATAGCCCACAAACTCAACGAAGTCATAGCAATCTACCCGATCACCCCTTCTTCTCCTATGGGAGAATGGTCTGATGAATGGTCCTCTCTCGGAAAGAAAAACCTCTGGGGCACTGTCCCGCATGTTATTGAAATGCAGAGCGAAGGGGGAGCGGCAGGCGCCGTTCACGGCGCTTTGCAGACAGGCGCGCTATCGACGACGTTCACATCGTCGCAGGGACTTCTCCTGATGATACCGAACATGTTCAAGATTGCGGGTGAACTAACACCAACGGTATTTCATGTCGCGGCACGAACTGTCGCAACACATGCGCTTTCCATTTTCGGCGATCATAGCGATGTTATGGCTGCCCGTTCAACCGGATGGGGAATGCTGGCATCGAACTCAGTCCAGGAGGTCATGGATTTTGCCCTCATCTCGCAGGCCGCAACTTTGGAAGCCCGTGTGCCCTTTATTCATTTCTTCGATGGGTTCCGGACATCGCACGAAGTCATGAAGATCGAACAACTTGCAGACGAAGATCTGCGAGCATTAATTAACGACGAACTGATTTTCAATCACCGCCGGCGGGGACTTTCACCGGACCATCCGGAGATGAGAGGTTCGGCACAGAATCCTGATGTATTCTTCCAGTCGCGGGAAACGATTAATCCGTTCTATACTGCATGTCCTGAGATCGTTCAAAACGCCATGGATATTTTCGCAAAGCAGGTTGGGCGAACGTATTCACTGTTTCAGTATGTCGGCTCACCGAATGCTGAGCGCGTCATCATTATGATGGGTTCCGGAGCGGAAACTGCGGAAGATACACTTAACAAACTCAACGCGAACAATGAAAATGTCGGCCTGCTCAAAGTAAGATTATTCAGACCATTTTCGGTGAAGCATTTTATCGATGCCCTCCCTGCGTCTGTTACCTCCATTGCGGTACTGGACCGGACAAAGGAACCCGGCGCCACAGGTGAACCGCTCTATCAGGATGTTGTAACGGCATTATCTGAATCGTTCGCGAGCGGAACCTCCAAACTAAAATCGTACCCGAGAATTATCGGCGGAAGATATGGTTTGTCATCAAAGGAATTTACGCCGGCAATGGTGAAAGCGGTGTACGATGAGTTGAAAAAACCCCGGCCGCATAATCATTTCACCGTCGGAATAAACGACGATATTTCCAAAACGAGCCTGGCCTACAACCCTTCGTACAGCATCGAATCTCCGGAAGTTGTACGGGCAATTTTCTATGGATTGGGTGCGGATGGAACCGTCAGTGCAAACAAGAATTCCATCAAGGTCATTGGCGAAGATACCGACTTCTTCGCGCAGGGATATTTTGTGTATGATTCCAAAAAATCGGGTTCGACAACAGTTTCGCATCTGCGGTTCGGACCGCAACCGATTCACGCTCCTTACCTTATCGAACAGGCAAATTTTGTTGCGTGTCATCAGTGGTTTTTCCTCGAAAAGAATAACGTATTGCAAAGCGCGATGGCCGGGGGAACATTCCTTCTGAACAGTATTTATGGTCCCGACCAGGTGTGGGAACATCTTCCAAAGCATATTCAACAGGAAATTATCGACAAAAAACTCAAGTTCTTTATTATTGATGCTTCGAAAGTCGCACACCAAACCGGCATGGGCGGGCGCATTAATACCATTATGCAAACATGCTTCTTCGCTATCTCCGGCGTGCTTCCACGGGAAGAAGCGATCACTGCAATCAAAAAATCAATAGAAAAAACCTACGGCAAAAAGGGTGACGATATTATCAGACAGAATTTCAAAGCAGTGGATGAAACACTTGCGAATTTATTTGAAGTAGCTGTTCCCGATAAAGTAACAAGCCTTAGTGAAATGCCTCCGACAGTTTCAATTTCGGCACCAACATATGTACGAACAGTAACCGCGGAAATGATCGCCGGAAAAGGAGACAATCTTCCGGTCAGCGCGATGCCGATTGACGGAACATTCCCCGTTGGTACCGCTCAGTGGGAAAAGCGCAATATCGCCGCAAACGTTCCTGTGTGGGAACCGGATATTTGTATTCAGTGCAACAAGTGTGTTTTGGTTTGTCCCCATGCGACCATCCGGGCAAAAGTATATGACCCGAAACATCTAACCGATGTCCCGGCAACGTTTAAATCGATGGATTACAAAGGACTTGAATACAAAGGAATGAAATATACCCTTCAGGTCGCCACCGAAGATTGCACCGGCTGTGAACTTTGCGTTGAAGTTTGTCCGGCACGAAGCAAAAAGGAAAATAAAGTAAAAGCTATCAACATGAAACCGCAATTGCCGTTACGCGAAGCAGAGCGAGTAAACTTCGATTTCTTCCTCCAATTGCCTGAAGTTGACAGGACAAACATAAAGTTCGACAGTGTGAAAGGTTCTCAATTCCTGCAACCGCTTTTTGAATACTCCGGCGCGTGCCTGGGATGCGGTGAAACACCATATGTTAAACTTGTCAGTCAGCTTTTTGGCGATCGGTCAATCATCGCAAACGCGACGGGTTGTTCTTCCATTTACGGCGGTAATCTTCCGACTACTCCATGGACAACAAATAATGCCGGTCAGGGACCGGCATGGTCAAATTCATTATTTGAAGATAATGCCGAATTCGGTCTCGGTATGCGCATGACTGCCGACAAGCATACTGAGCTTGCCCGCGAACTGCTTGCTGATCTTTCCGGTTCTCTCGGTGGGGATATTGTTTCTTCCATCCTGAACGCGAATCAGTCTGATGAAGCGGGAATTTATGAACAACGGGAACGTGTAAAAATCCTGAAAGAAAAACTGACGTTACTTGCTCAGTCAAATTCCGGTTCGGACAAACCCCAAAAAGCATCTCACCTTCTCTCGGTTGCCGATCACCTGGTGAAACGAAGCATCTGGATCATGGGCGGTGACGGGTGGGCATACGATATCGGCTACGGCGGGTTGGATCATGTTTTAGCATCCGGAAAAAATGTCAACATTCTTGTCCTGGATACAGAAGTATATTCAAACACCGGCGGTCAAACTTCAAAATCGACGCCGCGGTCCGCGGTCGCAAAATTCTCTGCGGCCGGGAAATCAACAAACAAGAAAGACCTTGCACTTCTCGCCATGACATATGGCAATGTATATGTCGCGAAAGTGGCAATGGGCGCAAACGACAGCCAGTGCGTGAAAGCATTCCTCGAAGCAGAGGCACACGATGGCCCGTCCATCATTATCGCGTACAGCCATTGCATCGCTCATGGCATCAACATGTCAAAAGGCATGCATCATCAGAAAGTTGCGGTGGACACCGGCTATTGGCAGCTCTTCCGTTACAATCCCAAATTGCGTGAAGAAGGAAAAAATCCCTTCCATCTTGATTCAAAAGAACCGAAACTCCCCCTGCGGGAATTCACTCAGCTTGAAACACGATTCAAGATGCTCGAAAAGAGCAAACCGGAACGCGCAAAGGAGCTGGCAACATTAGCACAAAATGATGTCTCAACGCAATGGAAAGTGTATGAACACCTTGCCGAGCAAACAGATGGCAAGAATGGCCACGCAAAAGAACAACCATCACCCGCAACCGCAGAAAGGTAACCGATCGCCATGGATCTTTCAACCACATATCTCGGACTGAAACTCAAAAACCCCATCGTGCCTTCTGCAGGACCGTTATCGCACTCGCTTGACAGCATGAAACAACTGGAAGACGCGGGTGCTGCGGCAATTGTTATGTATTCATTGTTCGAAGAACAGATTGCACATGATATCGCTGAGATTGATTACTACCTTTCCTATGGTACGGAAAGCTTCGCTGAAGCTCTTACCTATTTTCCTGAGCATAAGGAGTATAATCTCGGCCCTGATGCGTACGTTGAACTGATCCGCAAAGCCAAGGAACAGTTAAGCATCCCTGTCATTGGAAGTCTTAATGGTATTTCCGTCGGCGGATGGATGAACTACGCCAAGAAAATTGAAGAGGCAGGCGCCGATGCCATCGAGCTGAATGTCTATTACATTCCAACCGACCCGTACTTACCGGGGACAGATGTTGAGGACCGTTACATCGAAATTTTACATACCGTGAAGAAAACTGTATCCATTCCAATCGCAATGAAACTCAGCCCGTTCTTCAGCTCGTTCGCACACATGGCGGAACGGCTGGTGAAAGTCGGGGCAAACGGACTCGTTCTCTTCAACCGGTTCTACCAGCCCGACATCGACCTTGAGACTCTCGAAGTAAAACCGAGCGTAACGCTGAGCAGTTCATTCGCGATGCGGTTGCCGATGCGCTGGATAGCAATCCTGCACGGCAGGCTCAATGCCAGTATTGCCGCCACGAGCGGCATCCATTCCTCCGAAGATGTGCTGAAAATGCTAATGGTAGGAGCGGATGCAACGATGATGTGTTCGGCTTTACTCAAGCATGGTCCGAAACATATCACGCACGTTCTCGATGGTGTTAAAAACTGGATGCTTCAGCATGAATATGTTTCGGTAGAACAAATGAAAGGGAGCATGAGCCAGCGATCGGTTGCTGACCCGTCGGCCTTTGAACGGGCAAACTACATGAAGGCGCTGCATTCATTTAGGTAATCATGTTGCATTGTATTATTGTTCTTAGCCTCTGATGTAGTGTTAATGTAGAAGATCAACTGCGGGGGTTAACAACTGGAGTGCGCACGCCATAAGCCGCTCTCCCGCCTTTTTTCACTCACCTTATAAACTGTTGCTTTCTTCAACACCCGTTGTAGAATTTTCCTCCAGTGCAAATTCCTTTCCTGTTGCATATACTTACAATATTTTTTCCAATCCTGTTTTTTGTGTGGAATTAATCGACACGACACTCTACCCTTCGATTTTTCTAAATTGTGAAGGGTTTATAAGTCATTATATGGTAACGGATTGCTGTGCGCTCCTATGAAGAAGTAAGGCAAAGAATCTGGCACGATTCTTACAAGAAGATAACATGGTTATTGGTTCTACTTCTACCTCAATGAATATGAAAGGAATTGAAATCATGACAGTCCTCTTTGTAATAGCAACCATAGTAATCTTCCTCACCATCGACTGGTTTGTGCGGAGCAGAAAACCGCGCACCGCCGACCGGCATGTTGAGGAGCAGTATCCTCTGCGGGTACCCGACGGAATTTTCTTCGCGCCATCACACACATGGCTGAATTTGTTTCCGTCCGGAAAAATCAGATTGGGTGTGGACGATTTTATTGCCCGGCTGGTGAAGGAGCCCGAGATCGTGCTTCTGAAACAATCCGGTGAAACAATCAGCAAGGGCGAACCCCTCATGCTGTTAAAAAAGGGAGATAGTGTGTTAACAGTCAGGTCGCCGCTCTCCGGTGAAATACTGGAAGCAAACACTGAACTGACAACCAATCCGACGCTTCTTCGAGATAAGCTGTTCGGCGAAGGATGGAGCTACGGCATACAGCCCAGCGCCATCAACGAATTGAAACATATGCTGATTGGAAGTGAATCCCGCATCTGGATCCGCAATGAATTTCAGCGGCTGAGAAATTTCTTCGCAGGGCTGAATACAAACAGAACCGCGGCTCCGGCATTCATGCATGACGGCGGCTTGCCGGTCTCAGGCATTCTCGGGACAATGGATAACGGTACATGGCAAAAGCTGGAACACGAATTTCTTGAAGTACAATAACGCAAAAGGACGAAACCATGATTACGCAAAAAGCCCTTTTAATCGATACTACTCTCTGCGTCGGTTGTAACGCGTGCCAGGATGCATGCAAAGCTGAAAATAAACTTCCCCCGGGAGAGGAAAAGAAAACATCGGCAACCGCATACACCGCGCTGGAAGAGCATGACGGCATCTACGTCAGACGTATGTGCCAGCACTGCGTTCAGCCGACATGCGCATCGGTATGCCCCGTCGGCGCGTTTACAAAAACAGCTGAAGGCCCGGTATTGTACGACGAGTCAAAATGCATTGGCTGCAGGTATTGCATACAGGCATGCCCGTTCCAGGTGCCGAAATACGAATGGGGAAGCACATATCCCCGCGTTCAGAAATGCCGCCTCTGCGCGGATCGTGTGAAACAGGGATTGCAACCTGCGTGCGCGGAAGCCTGCCCAACCGGCGCGACGATGTTCGGCAACCGCGATGACTTGATCCGCGAAGCACAGAAACGGATTCAGGCTGAACCCGATAAATACGTCAACAAGATTTACGGAGTTCAGGAAGTCGGCGGGACATCTGTTCTTTATCTCTCAAGCGTCCCGTTTGAACAACTCGGATTCAAGACGAAACTTGAGAATATGGTTCTGCCAATGTACACCTGGAACGCTCTCTCCAAGATTCCATCCGTAGTCAGCATCGGCGGCGTGTTCCTGTACGGCATCTGGTGGATTACCAACCGCAGGACCGAAGTTCAACAATTAGAGCGTTCGCTTCATAAACTCGAAGCCAAAACGCGAAATAACAATAATAACTAATTTGACGAGAGCACTCTTATGAAACGCTATATCACATCATTAACTGTCTGGAAAGCCGTCGCGACAATCATTATTGCTGCGGGATTGTATGCGACGTATGTACGTTTTACACAAGGACTCGGTGCGTCGACGAACCTCAGCGACCAGTTTCCATGGGGATTGTGGATCGGGTTTGATATCCTGTGCGGCGTCGGTCTCGCGGCGGGCGGTTTCACGCTGGCGGCAATTGTTCATATTTTCAACATCAAACGATTCGAACCGATACTGCGGCCAACCATTCTGACCGCATTTCTCGGATACATTCTTGTTATCGTCGCGCTGATGTTCGACCTCGGCAGGCCACTGCAGATCTGGCACGCCATCATCATGTGGAACCCACACTCGGTGATGTTCGAAGTGGCTTGGTGCGTCATGCTGTATACCACCGTGCTTGCGCTTGAGTTTTCACCGGTAGTGCTGGAAAAATTCAAACTGACAAAAGCGCTGAAGGTCATTAAAAAAATGACGGCTCCTCTTATCATTCTGGGAGTACTGCTTTCTACCCTTCACCAGTCCTCGCTTGGGTCATTATATCTTATTGTTCCGGAAAAACTGTATGCTCTCTGGTACTCCCCGTATCTTCCGGTGTTTTTCTATTTCTCCGCGATATCCGTCGGATGCGCGATGGTGATTGCGGAATCGTTCCTCAGCAGCCGGGCTTTCAAGAAAGGGTTGGAACTTCCTTTACTGACGGAAATTGCACGGGTCAGCGTTGTGATGCTTGGAGTGTATCTGACAATGAAGGTGATGGATCTATCCAACCAGTCGGCATTCTCCCTCCTCTTCATTCCAAGAATGGAAACGTACCTGTACTGGTTGGAAATTATTATCGGCGTTGTTACCCCCTTGATACTCCTTAGCATTCCGGCGGTGCGAAGAAATCAAACCGGATTATTTGCCGGGGCGATGTTCATCATTGTCGGGTTTGTTATTAACCGGTTAAACATCAGTATTACCGGTATGGAAGGGTGGTCGGGTATTTCCTATTTCCCATCATGGATGGAAATAGCAATAACAATGATGATTGTGACAGTAGGCTTCATCGTGTTCTCACTTGCGGCCCGGTATTTGCCACTGTTTCATCATGCCCCTTCGCATACACCGGTGCATGCTCAGCGTAATGGTTATGATGAAGAGCTGCAGCTTATTTCTCAACCAACTACAATGGAGATGTTATGAGATTTTCACCTGCACATAAGAACCCGCGCGAAATGATTCCTCCGTCGCACCGGTGTATCTGGATGACGGCAGGTATTTTTTCGTATCAATTATGCGACCGCGCATTTGATTGTGATCATTGTCCGCTGGACGCGGCAATGAGAATGCATTTCGGAGCACACCACAATGCATCGCATACACCGGCGCAATCACCGGCATCCGGTTCAGTGCGGTATAGCAGGAACCATTGCTGGGTAGCAACAACTACCTCCGGCGTATACCGTGTGGGAATTGTTCCGATGTTCACGTCGCTTGTTTCCCCGAAAGAGATTATTCTTCCCCGGCCCGGAGATACTGTAAGCAGTAATCAGTATTGCTGGTGGTTAGTGTTGGAAGGCGGAACACTTTCGTTTACTTCGCCCGTCAGCGGAAAAATCACCGCAGTCAACTGTGCTCTCACCGGTGACCCGGGAAAGATGCAGCATTCATCGTTGCCGCAGGAATGGCTGTTCGAAGTTACCGGTAAGAGCGAATCTTCGTATGACGCTCTGATGGACAAGGATGAATCCCAAAAGGTCTATGCTTCGGAACATCTTCACTTCACAAAGCTTATTCAGGATGCTCTGACGAAGCATAGTGGTACCGTTGGGCAATCGTTTCCCGACGGCGGTGAAATGTTGATGGAAAATTCAGCTATGCTTGGGGCCGAAAAATACTTTGAAATTTTGGCATCCGTTTTCGGTAAAAAAGCGGTTCATGCACACTGACCCCGTGGATTTTCCATTCTTATCTTTAAGAAGAACATCGCAGAACTTTTGCATACCTGAGAAAGAGACCCAAAAACATGTGAAAGCGGGGCAATAACCCCGCTTTTCGTATGGCATAGGAGTTGCCCTATATTCCTTCCGGATGATTATCCCTTTTACTCATAGAATGAGCGTTCGCGTACTCGCGGGCTCCGCGGTTATTCTTGTTGTCCTTTTCGTTGCATACTCTTACCTCACCGTTACCTTCAGCAATCAGCAAATGATGCAGCAGGTCGTCGAAAGCGCGTACCGTGTCAGTGATATCATCAAACAATCAACACACTACAGCATGCTTCTGAACCGTAAGGAGGATGTGTATCAGATTATCACGACCATCGGAATGGAACCGGGGGTTGAGGGTATCCGCATTTATAATAAACGCGGGGAAATTATGTTCTCGACGGAAAAATATGAGGAACAAACAACCGTCGATATGCGCGCGGAAGCGTGCTACGGCTGTCACAGTAAAGAACAGCCGCTGGAATCACTACCAATCACCGACCGGCAGCGCATTTTTGATTCACCGAAAGGCTACCGCGTGTTAGGCGTTATCAATCCTATACGCAATGAACCCTCCTGTTCCGACAACGGATGCCATGCGCATTCCATGAAGCAGTCCGTGCTTGGCGTCCTGGATGTACGAATGTCATTGCAAACCCTCGATGCGCATATAGCTAAAACGCGTAATACAATGATTATCTCCGCAATCATTATGACAGTAGTAGTGTGTGTTATTGTTATCGCATTCCTCACGGTCACAGTACTCACTCCGGTGAAACGGTTGATGAAAGGCGCACGGGAAATTTCGGGCGGTAATCTCGATCATCATATCCATATCCGTCAGAAAAATGAGCTTGGCCAGCTTGCTGAAGCTTTTAATGAAATGACCGCTTCGCTAAAACATGAAAAAGAAGAAAATCAACAATGGGCGGAAACATTACAGGAACGGGTACAGGAAAAAACTGCAGCGTTAAAAGCTATTCACGAACAAATCCTGCACATCGAGAAGATGGCATCGCTGGGAAAGCTTTCCGCCACCGTCGCGCATGAGCTGAATAATCCCTTGGAAGCTATCCTGACCTATGCCAAACTCATTGCGCGAAGATTACGCAAAGATCCTTTGGTCATGGAAACTAATAAACAAACCATTGAAGATACTGAGCTCATAGCACGGGAAACAGACCGTTGCGGTACAATCGTGAAGAATCTCCTCCTCTTCTCAAAGAAACAAGTGGGTGAATTTGCCCTTGTTCCCTTTTCACAAATTGTGGAGAAATCCGCTGAACTCGTACGTCACCACTGTCACATCTCCAATGTAAAACTTGATATTCAGTTAACAGAGAAAGATATCACGCTGATGTGCGACCAAAACCAGGTTCAGCAGGCACTCATCGCGCTGTTTGTCAACGCCGTTGAAGCAATGCCTGGCGGGGGTTCTATTACCGTTACTGCTCAGTATGGAACTAATGACGACATCGTCATTTTAATTTCCGATACCGGCATCGGCATTTTACCGGAAAACCTCCCACACATCTTCGAACCGTTTTTTTCAACCAAGAAGAATGAAAAAGGTGTCGGACTCGGATTATCGGTAGTCTACGGCATCGTTGAGCGTCATAATGGCAAAATAGAAGCCACATCAGCACCCGGGAAAGGCACAACATTTACCATGACGTTTCCCCGCGCCGAAAACAACATGAACACATTTTCGGTTTCAAGATCTTCCACGCTAACGGAGAATATATGAGTTCGCAGCATTCAATCCTTATCATTGATGACGAAGCAATTGTCCGTGATTCACTTTCAAAGTGGTTTCATGAAGACGGCATGAAAACAGGCACCGCAGAAAACGCCACCGAGGCATTGCGCCTGCTCCGGGATTTCAAGTGGGATGTGATTTTGCTTGATCTCAAAATGCCGGGAATGGATGGCATAGAACTTCAGAAACGCATTGTTGAACTCGACGCGAACGCCACCATTATCTTCATTACAGCGCACGCGACAATAGAGACGGCTGTACACGCGCTCAAGCAGGGAGCATTTGATTACGTAACGAAACCTGTCGATCCCGACCACCTTTCGCATCTTGTTCAGAACGCGTTAAAGCAACGCACGCTGGCCGGTGAAAACATAAAACTGAAAGAATCAATCACCGAATTTTTCAAAGTCGACGATATTGTCGGTGAATCGCAGCAAATGAAAAAGGTATTTGACCTGATCCAGACTGTCGCACCGACGGACACGACGGTAATGATCCGCGGTGAAAGCGGAACAGGCAAAGAGTTAATTGCCCGGGCAGTCCATGGAAACAGTCAAAGAAGATATTTCCCGATTGTCACGGTAAATTGCGGAGCATTGCCCGAAGGATTGCTGGAAAGCGAGCTCTTCGGCCATGAGCGCGGGGCATTCACCGGCGCACAGTACAGGCGGAAAGGGAAACTCGAACTTGCCGACGGCGGCACGCTGTTTCTTGATGAGATCGGTACTATTGCAATGAAAACGCAAATAGACCTCTTGCGCGCGCTCGAGACAAAGCAATTTACGCGCGTTGGAGGAAACGAAACTATTTCCGTTGATTTCCGCGTCATCACTGCAACGAACAAGAATCTTGAAAAGGCAATAGCTGAAGGCTCATTCCGCGAAGACCTCTACTACCGGCTGAATGTCTTTACCATACACATGCCGCCGTTACGGGAACGCAAATCCGACATACCATTGTTGGTAGAGTACTTTGTTCAAAAGTACGCCCGCGCAATGGGAAAGCAGATTGAAAGAATTTCTCCGGAAGCGATGGACACACTTATACGGTATCACTGGCCCGGAAACGTGCGCGAACTGGAAAACGCAATTGAGCGCGCGATGGTTGTGGGATTAGCTCCAGCAATCCGGCCTGAAGATTTGCCGTTTCAGCTGGGCGAGAAAAAGCCCGGACCGGGCGGCTCGCTTGCAGTGATGGAGATGAACTGCATTTCCGATACGCTTGTGCAAAACCATTGGAATATTTCCCGTTCGGCAGAAATCCTCGGCATCGACCGGGCAACACTCTATAACAAAATCGAAAAATATGGTCTCCGGAAACCGGCGTGACAAACGGAATTTACATTCTCAACGCGACCGGCATTCAGGATGCCGGCTTCACTGCCATCACGCAATCAGTGCAGAAAGCTTTTTCGCTTCCTGTTATCTATCAAAAATATGTACCGGATACTGACAAGGCATATGATCATTCGCGCAGACAATATCAATCTACTGCCTTTCTCGCGGGCTTGCTTTCCGGCGAAGCAGAGAACGACAAAACAAGGATTCTCGTGGTAGATGTCGATTTATATATTCCTGTTCTCACGTTTGTCTTCGGCGAAGCACAGTTTGAAGGAAGCGCGGCTGTCGTTTCTACGCACAGACTCTCGAATCAGTTTTACGGACTTGCGAATGACACGAATCGTCTGTTATCGCGGCTCGAGAAGGAAGTCATTCACGAGTTGGGACATGTCTTCGGGTTGTATCATTGCCACCAGTTTGAATGTGTGATGAGATCATCCACATATGTTGAAGAAATTGATTTGAAGAAAAAAGAGTTTTGCGCATCATGTACCGCATTTTTATCTGATAATTTAGAACGTTGTACCACACACAGCTTACATTAAGGAGAACACTATGAGTATTCTTTTCAGCAAACAATGTGAATATGCCCTTCAGGCAGTGATGTATATCGCGCTGAAACCGGCAAAAGAAATGACATCCATCCGCGAATTAACCAGCGAACTGGATATCCCTTACCACTTCCTTGCCAAAATCATGCAGGATCTTTCGCGCAAAGGAATTCTGAAATCTCACCGGGGACCGAACGGCGGTTTCGCCCTCGCCACCGCGCCGGAAGAAACAAGCTTCTTCCGCATCATCGAAGCAATTGACGGAAACGCTTTTTTTGAAAATTGCCTGCTGGGATTTGAAAAATGTTCATCCACCAATCCCTGTGCCATGCATGATCAGTGGAAAAAATCCCGCGACGAAATCACGTCGATGCTGGTTAACAAAAACATACTTGAAATGGCGCATGACATGAAAAAGACCGAATACCTCCTGGTCGGCAAGAGCGCCAAAAATTAACAATGCATTGTATAGCAGTAAGTGTCAATCCCGCAGGAATTCGGAGGAATATCTCCTAATTCTGGCACGCTAATTGGACTCTATGAGAGCGTGAACATCAGAAGTTTAGAAAACATTTCAAAAACAACTGAAAAAAGACACTAAACTTCAAACAACTCTCAAATATGATAAGACACTGAAGTCGATTTATGAATACTGAGAATACATTGCTTGTTAATAACAGATTGGAATCACCCCGGATAACGACGGTAACTGCGGCCCCACAAAAACAGCCGGACAGAAAACTCCAGATTAAGAAAATCCCGCCTGACCAACGGCGAAAAAAGCCGGTGTACAAAGCCGATCTTCGTTGGGATCAGCGATTCTTCAAGCGGTTAAAAGAAGATTCACAGTTTCTGCGATCGTTCGTGCAGGCAACCTTCGTTCTCTTATGTGTTTGGATTGGAATTGAATATTACCTATTCGTGAAATGGGGAGTTTCCGGCGGCAGTGAGGCATATGTATCGCGTCCTCCGGGATCCGAAGGCTTTCTTCCTATAAGTTCATTGATAAGCTTGCAATACTGGATGCAAACAGGAATCATCAATGACATACATCCATCAGGTTTGTTCATCTTTATTGCTATAGCTCTGACGGGACTACTGCTGAAAAAGGCTTTCTGCAGCTGGCTTTGCCCTATTGGAACACTGAGCGAGTCACTCTGGATGCTTGGAAAGAAAATATTCGGAAGGAATTTTAATGTTACGCGCTGGATCGATTATCCGCTTCGTTCATTGAAATATTTTTTACTGTTTTTCTTTGTTTATTCAATCTGGCAGATGGACATTCCTTCGATGAAGGAGTTTATTTACAGTCCATACAACAAAATGGCCGATGTGAAGATGTACCTTTTCTTCGCACAGATATCCGGTTTCGCGTTGTGGAGTATTATTATTCTAATGGTTTTTTCGTTGTTCATTAAGAATTTCTGGTGCAGGTATTTGTGCCCATACGGTGCGTTTCTTGGAGCGTTAAGCTGGCTGAGTCCCGTAAAGATCACGCGCAATAAAACATCGTGCGTTGATTGTGAGCTTTGCACAAAAGCGTGTCCGGCCAACATCAAGGTTCATAAGGTAACGCGTGTATGGAGCGATGAATGTATGAGCTGTCTGCAGTGCATAGAAGTTTGCCCTGTCAAAGAAACGCTTGATCTGCGCAGCAGCCTGACGAAAACAAAAATACCAAACTGGGTATTTGGAAGTCTGGTAGCCGGTGTATTCGTTGCCGTCACAGGGCTGGCAGTCCTTACGGGACATTGGCAAAACAATATGTCCAAGGAAGAATATCAGAAAAGGTTCCAGAATCTGGATACACCTCTGTATCAGCACAACAGGGGAAGCGTTCCGAAATATACGCCAAACGACTAAGTAATTATTTGTATCATTCAATCATACCAATAATCAAGGGATAACATTCTATGCATACCCAAAAAATTACAACGTATTACGAAGCAGATCATGATCGCCTCGACGAACTTTTCAGGAATTTTCAACAGATGAAACGGACGGATTTCTCACAGGCAAAAACGTTTTTCAAAGAATTTAAATTCGGGCTACAGCGCCATATTGTTTGGGAGGAGGAAATATTGTTTCCACTGTTCGAGCAGAAGACGGGAATCAGTCATGGCGGCCCTACGGATGTGATGCGTGGTGAGCACCGTGTTATTAAATCGTACCTCGAAGATATTCATGATAAAGTAAAGGCACAGAATCCGGACACCGATACCGAAGAACTCGCGTTGCTTGAAATTCTTTCCGCCCACAATCAAAAGGAAGAAATGATATTATATCCCGCAATCGACAGGTCGGTGACATCAGCAGAACGGGGAAAGGTCTTTACGTCAATGGAGAACATGCCAGCGGAACATTACCATCAGTGCTGCCCTCCCGAAACAGAAAAAAAACACGCTTAATTTCTTTTATCCAGCGGATACATGAGAAATGATACGCTCGTAATCCAGCGGCGTATTAATATTTTGAAATTCATGAGATATGCCGGTCACATCAATTGTATGTACCGGCATTGTTGATAATAACCCCAGCACCGACCTGCCCCCGCCTATGATATACTTTTCAAGATTATGCCTGAACGAAACAGGAAACACTCCACAGAGCGGATGCAGGCGGTCACGTTCTTTACAGATTGTTACGCTGTTCGGTTGCGTTACACGCAGAATTGTTTGAAACGTCGACACAGAAAGCAGCGGCAGGTCGCATGGCACAACAAAAATATATGATGTCTGGACATACTGCAACACAGCATGAATACCGCCAAGCGGTCCGCATTCCTGAAAGACGTCGGCGATCAGCGGTATACCAAGGTGAGAATACGGTTGATAATCGTTAGCGCTGATAACAACTTCGGGGCATACTTGTTGAAGTTTTCGTGCAAGCGTCTCTGTGAACGTTCCCTCTGAAAACTTTAAGAGCCCTTTATCGCTTCCCATGCGCGTGCTCTTACCGCCGGCTAAGACGACACCAGTAAGTCCGGTACATTTTCCATCAGCGTTTTGACTAGTTAAAGATAACCGCATACTTCAGTTTCAGGGATATCCGCCGGTTGGATAACAGTATAGTAAGAATCTCCGGCGCATGATTTACAAAAATATCCCCCCTGTATCACGACTTCCCGTTCATTCATCACTTCTTCCCCGCACTTCGAACAGAGGGCCCGTACACCCGGCCTGCTGACAAGTCTGACTGCGGGAGTAGTGAGTTCTACTTTTGCGACAGAGAACAACAACGAATCAGGAATGCGCTGATAGCCCACAAGGTATCGCTCCCACTTTGATGACCCCTGCGGTGAATAATCATGGGCTAAATCCCGGATATTATGATGAGGTGATAATCGATATCCCACCGTGAGCTCGGTATCATAAAATGTTGCCGCAACCTTACCGTAATCTTCCACACGCAGAGTGCGGTGTCCGACGGTACACCCCGTCGAGACAGAAATACCGTCAGCAGTACAGCCATCCGTCTCAACAATACAAAGTACTCGTTTATCGGCTTGCGGTAGTGCAAGATGTAACAGGTTGGCAGCAACCATACCCATCCGGACGCCGAGAACCTGCCGGGGACAAAGATGACGATGAAGATTCGCAGACTGCTCAAGGAAATATTGCAGTGATGTATTCATTTTTTATTCGGAAGAACATCGTCAGCCCAGCTTAATGCCGCCATCATCGAGGGTAAACCGATAGTCGGAAGCGCAAGTATAATTGCATGCCTGATTTCGCCCGGTGTGGCTCCCGCTGCAAGCGCTTTGCGGACATGAGAATGAACAGCGCCCTCAAGCCGGGCACCGGTGGATATACCAAGCTTCACAAGCGCTCGTGTTTTGGTGTTGAGCGGCCCGGAAGCATGTACTGCTTCACCAAGCGCTTCATACGTTTCTGATACTTTTTTATATTTCTTTTTGAATTCCAAAAAGCGTTTCGGGGGTTGAGGCATTGTTCATCCTTTCATTATTTGAATATGATCAGAATGTTGCCGTTGTTGTCAGGTATCCCCAAAGTCCCACATCGCTTCCGTTAAATCGCTGACGCATCAACGGCCCCGGAACAAATGCGGCAAGACCCAACTCAAAGGCTAACGCCGTATTGTAACGATAAGATGAGACAAGGTCAATCTCCTGACCAAGCACAGATTCCCCGTTGACAGTTTTCGCTGTTGAAAAATGATGAATCCAGATATTCCCGGAAAAAGCACCGGTAAATTTAAACGACGCCCGCAGTTGCGCATCAGTTAGCCCGCGGTTGCCGGTATGCGTGGGAATTGTTATGAAATAGTCCATAAATCCATAAAACTTATGTCCCGTATGAAACATTGGGTCGAACGATGAATAATCTGTACTCCCGCTTTCTGTGCCTGAAAGATATTCATAGCCGATCGCGATTCTGCTGAGAATCATTTCCTGAAATGAATATCCCAGCGCTGCAGTCCCCATGAAAGCGGATATATCCGACATAGCTATCTTTCCCCCCTGAAAGGCCAGCTCCGCCTCATAATCAAACGCATCTGTAGTTCCTTTTACATAGCTCCCGATTGTGAATCGTTTCAGCGAATCGCTGTTGCCTGCGCTGAGAGCACGATTCCATTGATACAGAATATACGCGTCGATTTTGTGATTTGTAATGCTTTTAACTGTACTGTAAAGACCGTAAAAATCCTGACCTGCATCCCGCACATATGAAACCGCCGCGGGTGTTGCGGCTGAAACCGGGGATTGCACTTCACCGACATTCATCGCAAAAACATCTAATGACAGATCAGAGAAATTGAGTTTTGCAAGCCCGCCGTCAAATGATCTTCCGGTATTACTCCATCCGAGCGCGCCAATCAGCCGCTCATTACCGTATGAGAGTTCCTGTCGTCCCAATCGAAACGTAAGACTTTCTGCAAGCAGATTTTTCACTTCAACATATCCCTGATGTAAATCAATATTTTTTGTGTCTGCCGATGTACTAAATCCGGAAGCATCTTTTTCCTGGCCAAACGCGCGGGAATCCTGTGCCTGGATAAACAACCTGACGTTTTCGGCCGGTAAGGCCTCAAGTCCAAGCCTTGTTCGTAAAAGCGAATACGTATTCGAGGGAGTTGAAGAATTGAAATCCCTCCTGTCGATTTCATTTCTCATGCGAAGTTCTCCCGTCCATTTTATGGAAGGAGTAAAGTCCTGTGAATAGCCGCAATTAACCAATACAACGTGCGTCAGCAAAAATGTGATCAGCAGATAACGAATCATGGATTGTTCCTTATAGATATTCATGAGTAGTGAAGCAGCACACACTATCGATTACGAGTGATGAGGAAGGCTTTCAATTATCATCGGATCCCTTAGCGGGATAAGATTTTTCTTTGACAACGCCCTGAATGTAAGATAGAAGAACCCGCTGAGCGACGCCATGATCGGAGCGAGCTCCCAGATGTTTACCACAGGTGCTTCGTGCATAAAGGGAGGTAAAATCATCCAGAACAGGTCAATCCAGTGTCCGATCATGAGAATAATACAGATTCTGAACAATAACCCCTCGTTCTTTTTTGTCCATGCCGGCAGCAATGCCACAAACGGAATCACCCAATTAAAAATAACATTGACGATGGTGAAGACCAGCCAGCTTCCCTTCTGCCTGTGTACGAGATATACGACTTCTTCCGGTATATTCGCGTACCAAATCAGCAAGTACTGGCTGAACCATATATACATCCAGAAGGTGCTGAACGCAAAAATTAATTTGCCAAGATTATGCAAATGATCAGATGTCACCACATGTTCAAGGATGCCCATCCGTTTCAGCAAAAGGACTAACAGAGTAATGGTAGCCAGACCGTTCAAAAATGTCCCGGCAAAATTATAGATACCGAATATCGTGCTGTACCAGTGCGGCTCAAGCGACATAATCCAGTCCATGCTTGCCAGTGTAAACGTTAATCCAAACACAACAAGAAAAATAGCAGATGCTGTTTTACTTCGTTTCGTGTGAAGAATATTTCCATCTTGGTCCTGACGCAACGATAAACGGACAACATAAAAGATGAATACTATCCAAAGAGTGATGTAGAAAACTGTTCTTACGACAAAGAAAGGAACATTGAGCCAAGGTGTTTTTTGACTCAAAAGGTGATCATGCTGTACCGCGTCTGCATGGCTCCATTCATAAAGCACCGGAATCCCCAGCATGATGACAAGCATTGCGATTGCCCCAACCGGCAATACTGAGGTCATAGATTCCGGAATTCTCCGGATGACGGTCGCCCATCCTGCGTTGGAAACATACAGCAGCGCTATAAATACTCCTGCGGCAACCCCAAGCCCGATCAGGTAATAGTTTGCAAGGAGCAGGTTCGGCCACATACGCTGGGGAACAAAAATAACGCCGACCACCGACACTGCGACCCCGATACCCGTCAGCAACAATAAATTATTCATTAATTGTACCGAGGGAGTTACACGTTGTTGTAGATACTGAGATTCCATTACTATTTTCCGATCGCTAAGGATTTTTTTTGAAGTGAACGAACAAATGCAGTAACTCTCCATCTGTCCAATCGCGATACTTGCGAAGAAAGCGAAGGCATGTTTCCCTGTCCGTAGGTGAGAATATGGAACATCTGACCCTCTTTCAAGTTCATAGCTTTTGCCGCGAGAAGAGATGGTGGAGGAGGAAATCCTTTACGAACCACTGTGCCATCTCCCAGTCCGGCAACGCCATGGCACGGAGTACAAAATGTGGAGAAGATTTTTTCTCCGCGCTGCATATCGGCAATGCCGGTGTCCGAAATCGGGTTAAACAACTCCTGCCCGGCGACAAGCGCATCTTCGGGAGTCGGCCGGTAGTGAAGCGGAATAAATTCTTTTGGAACAGTATTTTCCACCGGCGTACGTAATGTCTTGCCGTCGGCAAAATTACCGTTGGCGGACTGCGCATCATACGGCACCGACACGAGCATACCCGGCAGGATTTCGGAATTCCGCGAGGTGTACTCCCGCTTCAGGAACCAGGTTGAGAATACCACGATGATGAGGGCAAGCAGCAAGATAATATTCAGCGGCTGTTTCATCGGGCATTCTCCAGATTCACCCGTTCCTCGAGAGAAACGAGATTAAACGGGGCAAACAACTCCCGAATCTTCCGGAGATCAAACGTTGCATCAGTCTCTTCGATGACAAGGTAGAAACGGTGGTCAGTTGCCCCGTCGAATAGTACACCAGGTTTCTTTCCCGGCCGTAAGTTACTGATAAGAAGAAAAAACAGAACAGTTCCAACACCGGCAAACAGCACCATGATTTCAAATGTCACCGGGACGAAGGCCGGAATCGATTTAAGTGGTTTCCCCCCCACATTCACCGGCCAGCTTGTCGCTGATGTCCATATTTGATACCATAACTTTGCAATTGCACCTGTGATTCCCAGCGTAAAACAGATCCAGGGAAGTCTTGAAGGCTTCAAACCCATAGCCTTGTCCAGGCCGTGAACAGCATACGGTGTAAAGACATCGATAATATGATATCCGTTTTCACGTGCTGCGGAGGTCGCACGGAGGATATCCTGTTCACGTTCAAACGCACCAACTACATATCTGCTGTTCATGCCTGTGCTCCGTGAGAATTTTTTCCATACCCCAGCACCGACTTTACCTCTCCAATGGAAATCATCGGCAGCAAACGGGCAAAAAGAAGAAAGAGAGTGAAGAAGAGTCCAAAGCTTCCGATAAATGTAGTGATCTCAATTATTGACGGGGAATAGCTTCCCCAGCTCGCGGGCAGGAAGTCACGCGTTAGTGATGTTGTGATGATAACAAACCGCTCAAACCACATCCCAACATTGATAAACACCACGATAACAAAAACAAAAAGGAGATTCTGCCTGATTTTTTTTGACCAAAGCAACTGCGGAACAAACACATTGCAACTAAACATGATCCAGTACGCCCAGGCATAGGGCCCAAAGCTTCTGTTAATAAATGTGAATCGCTCGTACGGATTACCGGAATACCATGCGACAAAGAACTCCGTCATATATGCCAGCCCGACGATCCATGCCGTTGTTATAATAATTTTGCACATCGACTCAATGTGATGCAGTGTAATATATTCTTCAAAGTGCATCACTTTACGGACAATCAACAGTAGTGTCAGCACCATTGCAAAACCGGAGAATACCGCCCCCGCGACAAAATACGGAGGAAATATTGTCGCATGCCATCCGGGGATGACCGACGTTGCGAAATCCCAGCTTACAATTGTATGCACGGAAACAACAAGAGGAGTAGCCAGACCTGCAAGAAGTAAATAGACAGTTTCGTATCTTGACCACGTCTTGTTCGAACCGTTCCACCCCAAACTGAAGAATCCCGCAATTTTCTTCTTCAGCTTCGAGGTTGTCCTGTCACGTATCGTGGCAAGATCCGGAATCAAACCGACAAACCAGAACACCAGCGATATTGTAAAGTACGCACTTATAGCAAACATATCCCAAACAAGCGGAGAACGGAAATTCACCCAGAGCGGACCGCGAAGGTTTGGATACGGGATCACCCAGAAACCGAGCCATGGCCGTCCCATGTGAATGATCGGGAAAATTCCCGCACATATAACCGCAAATATTGTCATCGCTTCCGCAGATCTGTTTACAGATGTCCGCCATTTTTGTCTGAACAAAAACAAGATCGCAGATATCAGTGTCCCCGCATGACCGATCCCAATCCAGAACACAAAATTGGTAATATCAAATGCCCAGCCGACAGTATTGTTCAGCCCCCAGGTCCCGATGCCGGTCATAACCTGGTATGTAACGGATACAACTCCCAGACCCAGCATGGTCAACGCGATGAGAAATGCGCCCCACCACGCTCCCGTCGATTTACGCTCCAACGGATCGGTGATATCGGCGGTAACGTCGGCGAATGTTTTATTTCCAAGAATTAACGGTTTGCGGAGAATTGAATAGAGTTCAGACATGCTCACGTTCTCCTCTCTCGTCTTTGTTCCGGACCTGTGTCATATATCCCACCGATGGCCGGACACCAATTTCTTCGAGCACACGGTAGTAGCGGGGACTTTTCAGCTGTTGAGACAACAGACTGTTTGAGTCGTTCATATCTCCGAATATGATAGCATTCGCGGGACATGATTGTGCGCAAGCAGGCTGGATATCGCCATCTTTCACAGGGACTCCTCTTTTCTTCGCTTCGATTTTCGCTTCCTGGATTCTCTGAACACAAAGCGAACATTTTTCCATCACTCCCCGTTCCCGGACAGTAATATCCGGATTGAGAACAAGTCTGTGCATATCATCGCCTTGGTCGTAATCAAACCAGTTAAACCGGCGAACCTTGTACGGACAATTATTGGAGCAGTATCTTGTTCCGACGCATCGGTTATACACCTGCTGATTCAATCCTTCTTCGCTATGCACCGTTGCAAGCACAGGGCAAACCGTCTCGCATGGTGCGTTACCGCAATGCTGACAAAACATCGGCTGATGCGATGCGGTTATTCCATCTTCATGCTCTTCGTAGTAACGGTCAATACGAATCCATGTCAACTCCCGGTTGCGATACACCTCGTCCTTGCCGACACACGGAATATTATTCTCTGCCTGACAACTGATGACGCATGCTGAACATCCCGTACATGCTGTCAAATCAATAACCATTCCCCAATGATGTCCGTTATAGGTATGTTCTTCAGGCCAGAGGGTTTCCTGCGGCTGTTTTTCAAAACTTCCTGACGACGGATTATCAACAAAAGCCGTATAGCTGGTTTGTTGTACTATGGGGCGCCGTTCACCATGCGTCGGATCAAGATCAGCAGGCAAATAGAGTGAATGATGTTCCTGCGTGCATGCAAGTTCGTGCCGCCGTCCGGTTTTTGTGATAACAATCTGTCCGGTGCTGTAACTGCGATATCCATCAATCAGATGAATAAATTCGGCGGCATTTTTTCCGACGAGCATCCCTTCTTCCACCGTGGGTTTAGCTTCAATCCATCTCGGGCCGATTCCGGCAAAACGCTCTGTACCTTTTCTGCCGTATCCCAGCGAGACGGAGATCACCTGATCATGAAGTCCCGGCTGGATATGAACCGGCAGTTCCAGCGCTGCTCCGTTTTTTTCAATACGAAGCACATCACCCTCTGAAACCGAAAATCGTTCGGCAGTGGTTTGAGAAAGCGAAACGTAATTATCCCAGACAATCTTTGTTACAGGATCGGGGAGCTCCTGAAGCCAGGGATTATGCGCATGCCGTCCATCCTGTAACGCTATGGTTGGATGAACCACAAGAGATATATCGGATCCGTCAGAAACAGGATCCTGATTCTTTGAGAATTCTGCAATAAATATATTGGTAAATTTCGGTTGCTGTTCAGTAGTGGATTCAAGATAAACGAACCCGTTGTATACCGCCTGATCCCAGAACGACTGAAAAACGGAGTGGCTATTTAGTTTCGGAAAAATATGTTGCTGCCAATAGTTCCGGATAAGATCATACACCGGGATTGAACTTCCGTTCCACACCGATAGGTTCCCGGCAAGAGTTCTTCCGGAACCGAATTGCTGAATCGCCGGTTGAGAAAGAGTGAAACAGCCTGTCACCGGTTCCGCATCGTTCCAAGTTTCAAGGGCATGCGGTTCAGGAATAACATATTGTGATATTTCTGCTGTTTCATTGTTCCTGTCGGCAATACAGACCGAAAACCGTGCATTCCGGATATAAGCAGAGATTTCTTTTCCCTGCGGCAAATCATAGACGGGGTTGACCCCGCTCAATATAATTCCGTCAATGCTTCCGCTTTTTAATTCCTTGTATAATTCTTCCAGAGCAATATCGTTCCCCTGAAACTGAAATGAAGGAGCATTCACATCAACAGTTGAACCATAATTACCAAGAAGATGGTTGATATAATTTGTCAGAACCTGGCATTGAATATCATTGACACCGCAGATAACAAGACTTGTTCCTTTGTGATTCCAAAGCGCCTCAGCCAGCGAGTTCATCTCCGGGGAAATGTTCTCTTGAGGTGTGAAACTTTCTTGCGCGAGCCGCGCAACTGCTACGGCAAGATGCAGAACTGACCTGCGGATTTCCGCCGGTGTCATCGCCACACGGGTGTCTGCGTTTGAACCGGTAAGTGATACTCCAGATTCATACTGAATATGTTTCGAAAACCGCGGGGGTGTTCCCGCAAGAGTTCGTTCTTTGCGGTAACCAATAGTAAATTCCACGGGGGATATCCACGTCCCGAGAAAATCAGCTTCAAAACTCACAATCAGTTCAGCGTGTTCAAAACGATACCGCGGCAAAAACCGTTTGCCATGTGTTTTCAGATGAGCATCAAGAATAGCTGAAAAGGAAAGAGCATCATACTCGATGTGTTTCGCATTGGCGTACTGAGCCAGAAAATCTGTAATTATTTTTCGCGTTGTCGGACTTGTTATTGTCCCCGTCACAAGGCGCAACGCACCACCGGAATTTTTAATTGACAAGAGATGTGACTGGATTTCCCTGTCCGTATCTTCCAGCGTGCTTTCCTTTCCCCGTATTGTTGGCTTCAGTAATCGCTGGGAGTCGTAGAGACTTAAAAGATGAGCCTGACCAACCGGGCATAATCCGCCGCCGGAAACAGGATGGTCTGGAACTCCTTCAAGTTTAATCGGTCTGCCATCCCTGTTTTTTACCATCACCCCACAGCCCGCCGAACATCCGCCGCACGTGGTTGCGTACCAGGTAGCTACACCGGGGGTCACCTCTTCAGGTTTCACAAGAAAAGGAATCGCCTTCTCAACTTTTGCAGGTTTACATCCCGCAATAAGAGCACCGCCAAATGTAAACCCGGCTGCCTTGAGAAAATCCCGCCGGTTTACATTTCGGATCGGAGACCGTTCGGCGTCCGATTCGCTCAGTATGATATTATCATATTTTGCTGACATTGACGTAAAGTATTTTTCTAATAATGACAAGCGGTACAATCTGTTGACGCGTGCACAGGTTTGCCCTGCACGCCGTTCACATTCGCGTCGCGATGACAGTTGACACACCACCCCATCGAGAGATCATTTACCTGGCGTACACGTTCCATTGTTTCGACGGCACCATGACATGTCTGGCAATCCACTCCGGCTGACACATGGACACTATGATTGAAGTACACAAAATCTGGGAGTGTGTGAACTTTATTCCATACAATCGGTGACGGGGTTGTTGTTCGGTCGGGCTTTAGTTCATCATTAAGCCCCATTGCAGTGTAGATTTTTTGAATTTCAGAAGAGATAATACTCCGGCGTTTCCTTTTTTCTTTCGACGCAAGTTCATCTTCCGCCTTTACATCCAAAAACGGCGCGCCCACATTCTTATGGCAGTTCATGCAAACATTTGTTGATGGAATGCCGGCGTGCCTTCCTTTTTCTGCCGCTGAATGGCAATGAAGGCACGCAATACCCAATTCACCGGCATGAACACGGTGAGAATATGCTATGGGCTGAACAGGTTCATATCCCTGATGGTTTCCGGGCAGCATAAAATTCCTTGTGTATGAACCAAGGAATATCATCATACTGATAATCAGTCCTATGGAGAGTAATATCGTTATCAATCGACTATTCATATCTCTCATTCAGCATGGTTTTTCACATCCGGAGCGATTGTAATACCACCAGTTTATCCATGTCGCAAGAACCAGAAAGAAGAAAAGGCCGATAAAAAAATTATCCGCAGACCCTGTAGACCCAATCACGGCGCCAATGATCGACGAGAAAATGAATGGACCATACGCAGCAACTGCCGCAGTCCAGCCAATAACACCGGATCCCTGCCGTGGGTTGTGTGCAAAAATAATAGGATACTGTCTGAACGTTGCTGCATTCCCGATACCAGCGAAGAAGAACATACCGAGAATGACGGCAACAAATAACGGGAACTGATCAGGAGAAGACGGCGCAACTAGCCCCAGGAACACCATCAGCAATGACCCTGCAATTAAACCCACCCCGGTAATTGTAGTAAGGATTGCGCCACCCGTTTTATCCGAAACAAAACCGAACAATACCCGGCTTGCGGACCCGATCAATGGTCCGTAAAAAGCGTATCGTAAGGGATCAGGGGCATCGGGAAAGTCGCCATAGAGACTTTTTATCATCATCGGAAATGCAGCCGAAAGACCGGAAAATGTTCCAAACGTCATCACATAGGTGACAGTGCAAAACCAGGTATGTTTCTCTTTGAAGATATCCAATTGCTCCCGAAACGATGCTTTGACCGGGATGCTTTTCAACGTAAACCAGCAAACCGCGGTCATAATAATAAGAAACGGAACATACCAAAACGCAGCGCTTTGCAAGTGGATTTCTGAAGTGCTTACTACCTGACCCGATTTTGGATTTATCTTAGTAAATATTTCGGCAGTGCCGTATGTGGCAACCCCCAGCATTACGGGAGTCATAAACTGCGCCAGGCTCACTCCGAAGTTCCCTATCCCCGCCTGAATGCCAAGCGCCGTTCCTTTAAGGCGCTTAGGAAAAAAGAGATTGGTGCTCGGCATATAGGATGAAAAATCGCCGCCGCCAAATCCTGCAGTAAACGCAAGCACCAGAAATACCCAATACGGAGTGGATGGATCCATGACCGCGAGGCCAATTCCGATACAGGGAAGAAGTTTGATAAATGTCGCAACAGTAATAACATTTCTCGTTCCGAAAATCGGCAGCAGGAACGTGTGAATGATACGAAGTGTACCGCCTGCTAGTCCGGGCATTGCGGCAAGCCAGAACAATTGATCATTTGTAAATTTAAATCCGATACCGGGAAGTTTCACCACAATAGCACTGACCATAAACCACGTGGCAAATGAAAATGTCAACGTTATCGTAGTTATCCAGAGTGTCCGCCAGGCAATCCGCTTCCCTTCTGACTCCCAGAATTGGATCTGCTCAGGCT
This sequence comes from uncultured Chlorobiaceae bacterium, assembly GCA_964523395.1. GTDB lineage: Bacteria > Bacteroidota > Ignavibacteria > UBA10030 > SZUA-254 > JANYJZ01. The sequence goes on from CAZFXS010000002.1 coordinate 272,380, forward strand.
CCCACGTGCTCAACCATGATGATGTTCTTTGCATAAATTATTTATGTCCCGCAGTTTGCATTTGAGAAATGTTGACATCAGTCAGATGGACAGGTATTTCCATTGGTGTCAGGCTGCTTTGATCTTCAATATGTCGGGAAAGATCAGGCGCTTTTTTGCGCATAAGGCTGCGAACGGTAATATACATCCAGATATGACAGACAAGTGTAATGACAAAGAAAAACATCCAGGCCGTTGTCCAGATGCCGGTAGCCTGCAATAAGTAGCCGAAAATTATCGGGCAAATAAACCCGCCCAATCCTCCAATAACACCAACGATGCCTCCGACAACTCCTACCTCATTCGGATAATATTCGGGAATAAATTTATATACTCCCGCTTTACCTATCCCCATCACAATTCCGACAAGGAACACAAGCACGGTGAAAATCCACACATTCGCCTGAAAATAAATATGCGTTATCCCCCGCGCGAGAAGCTGTTTCTTCAAGACGGTGTCACCAACTTTCACTACCGGCTCCTGCCAGAACATAAAGGTAGGCCACACAAGGACATCTTGTTCCTCCAGTCCGGGAATATTATTTGTCTTAGGGAGAAGTTTATATTCCCGTTCCCCTACAATTATTCTTTCCGGAGTAATCTCCTTAACGACACCGGTGCGATCGGACATAATTCCCTGGCCGGGAGATTCGATGTCCATTCTGGGCACAAATAGAAATACAAAGCACACAAGGCATGTACCAAACACCCAATACATAATCGACCGTGCGCCGTATTTATCGGAAAGCCATCCTCCGAGCGCGCGAATTACTCCCGACGGCAAGCTGAAGATTGACGCCATTAACCCGGCAGTAGCAATACTCATTGAATATGCATTCACATAATATGGGATCAGCCACTGCGCCAGAGCAACAAACCCACCGAAGACAACAAAGTAATAGAGGCCAAACCGCCACACGCGCGGATACCTGAGCGGTGCGAGTCGCTGACGAATTGTTAATGTATGACCATGATCCAATTTTTTCGGGTATGTCAACAAAAAAAAGAGAACGGACATCCCTATAAGTGCGAGTGAGTAAACCTTCGGCATTGTTCTCCAGTTTTCAAGATTCTGGTTACCGTCCGTAAGATATTTTAAGAGGAATGGTGCGCCAAGGCTTGTTATGGCTGACCCAGCATTTCCCATACCGAAAATTCCGAGGGCTGTACCTTGCTTCTCCCGCTTAAACCAAATAGAGGTATAAGCAATTCCCACGGCGAAAGCCGCGCCGGAAAGGCCGAATCCCAAACTTCCCCAGAGAAAATGCTCATACGTTGTTGCATAACTAAGTAAAAAAGTGGGAATAGCGGCAATAAGCATAAGTATTCCATAGACAACGCGCCCACCATATTTATCTGTGAGCACACCCACCGGCAAACGCATGACCGATCCGGTCAACACCGGGATACCGATAAGCCAGCCGATCATTGCTTTGTCCCATTTAAAAACACCTTGATCCACCAGATAGGTAACCAACACGCCATTCATCGTCCATACCGCAAAGCACACAGTGAACGCAATAGTATTCACTGTAAGGACTTGAATTGCTTTTCGATTCTCAGTCATAAAATATGCCTCATTGAGTTGATCATTACACAGGAGCCATGAGTTTTTTCAGGCGGTTCCTTTTCTCGTTTCACTCCATCGTGCATACCACCGAACAACTTGTGGCTTTCGCCAGAGATAGGGATTTGGTACAACCAGAGCGTGAACGAGACGGGTAAACGGGAAAAAGGCAATCATAACATACGCGCCGATGATGTGGGTCTTAACCATCCAGGGCATCGCAGTGATAAATGAGATATCCGGATTCAGCGTCAGCAGAGACCAGAGGTATGGCGTTGCAACTGCGGCAAACCATGACGAACCCCAGCTGTGAAAGATTGCCGTCGACAATCCTGACATGATCTGGAGTATAAATATTCCAAAAAGGATCCAATCCGCGAAGCTGGTCACCATTTTCATTTTCACCACGGTAAATCTTCTGATAATGATACTGATGACACCGACAAGCGTGAGAATTCCAAAAATAAACGCGCTAAGTTCCAAAATGTACAGTCGTAACGGAACGCTATTCCACCAAAGCACTTCTCGCGGAATGGCAAATCCAACAATGTGTCCGGTAAGAATAACTATGATACCATAATGAAATGGTACAAGCCCCCAGAAATGGTGTTTATTCTCCAGGAATTGTGAAGAAAGGCTGGAAAACGTGAATGATTCTCTGATATATCTTCTGATAGAAACAAGAAGGAAGAGCGTAAAGGCTAAGTACGGAAGTACGATAAAGAGAACCTGATCAAGGAAAAACGGATTTGTACTAGGCATGGGATTCTACTCCTTCTCCCTGATACGATTCTATGACTGTTCGTAGGGATGTAAGAATTATCGCGAAAGGATTAGGGTGATTGGCAAATCCCTCAAGAATCTTGTCGATTGCGGGTCTGAGATATCGCTGACAAAATTCAATCGCCTCTCCTTTTTCCATCTTATCAAGCACGATAAGTATATGAGTAATGTGGTCCGGCAACTCTGTCGATTCTTCAATCTGATATGTCCGAAGCAGTTCGCGCATTTTTACCAGAAACGATCCGCGTTCGTAGGCTTCGCCGTACAAATGCCATCCGATTTCCAGATTCGCGATAGGATTAATGTCAAATGTGCGCGTGTAGAGTTCCTCCAGATCAGCCACGGAGAAATCGCGGACAGCATGAAGAAATAATTCTATCTGCCCGCGTGCCGGTTCATTGATCGTTTCCGGAGCGTCCAGAGAAGCGCGTATGGTGTCTATATACTCAGATGTGGGATACGAAAGAATGTCAGCGAAGCATCTGAACAATCCCCGGTTTATCATCAGAGCCCCCTCTCCGGAGCCTGAACAAACCCAAAGCCGGTTGACGACCTGTGTTCATGAGGATCCTTCATCATTTCGATAGCCTCTTCCCTGTGCATTGGAGGAATAACAAATCTGTCTTCGAATGTGCATAACGATGTTAACTGATACAGCGCCTCCGCTTCAGCAGGCGAGCAATCAGCTTCAATAAGAATTTTTTCAGCGGTTTTCATATCAATGTCACCCACAGTAACTGCCCGACGGTACATTCTGACTGCTTTCTGTTTTTTCAGGGCGTAGACAATTTTTGCCTGATGCCCGGCACCAAAAAGGTTGGCAAGAAACTGGAGCGGAACACGCGCATCTTCAATGTCATGGAAAAAATTACCCGAAACGCTTTCCACCGTATCATCATTTCTGCTTGCCATGACAGGAGACATCGGCGGGACATAGAACAGCATCGGCATGGTACGGAACTCGATATGCGGCGGCAGGGCTACCTTCCATTCCTTCACGAATTTATAGACCGGTGATCGCTGCGCCGAATCGATCACTGATTCGTGAATACCGTTTTTTATCGCCGCTTCGATAACCGCCGGATCGGAAGGATTTAATATCAGAGAGCGGTGTCCTTCGACGAGCTGTTCATCCGGTAATTTCGCCACCTCTTCCATCCTGTCGGCATCATACAGCAACACACCGAGATACCGGATCCGTCCAACGCAGGAATGAAAGCAGGCTGGCGCTTGGCCGGTTTCAAGTCGCGGAAAACAGAGGACACATTTTTCGGATTTTCCTGTTGACCAGTTGTAAAACGTCTTCTTGTACGGACACGCTGCAATACAGGAACGCCATCCGCGGCATCGTTTCTGATCAATGAGAACAATGCCATCTTCGCCGCGTTTATACAAGGCACCGGACGGGCACGCCGCGACACAGCTTGGATTCAGGCAATGATTACATATCCTGGGAAAGTAGAAGAATACCAGACGTTCGATGGCAAACAGCTGCTGACGCTGTTCTTCGGAGAGCCCTTTAAGATTCGGATCATTTTCCGCGTACACCGGAGAACCGCCGAGATCATCATCCCAGTTCGGACCCGACTCCACATTGATATATTCTCCAGTAACCAGTGAAATTGGCCGGGCAGTAGGCTGGTCAGTTCCTTCCGGCGCGTTAAACAATTCGTCATACTTATACGTCCATGGCTCATAATAATCATCCATGCTCGGCTGCGAAGGGTTATGAAATATCTCAGTAATAACCCTGGATTTGCTCGTTGATTTCAATTTCAGCTTATCATCTTCAACCTGCCATCCCCCGCGGTATTTATCCTGGTTCTCCCATTGTGTCGGAAATCCTGTGCCCGGTTTTGTTTCTACATTATTCCACCACATATATTCCGTTCCTCGCCGGTCAGTCCAGATATTTTTACATGCCAGACTGCATGTATGGCATCCAATGCACTTATCAAGATGGAACACCATGGAAATTTGTGAGCGTACGTTCATGTTATTCTCCTGTCTTTCTTGTCATGCGTATTGTGCACTGTTACCAGATTAATTCGGGACATTTTCGTACCAGCACATGTGTATCGCGGTTACATCCGATCGGTCCCCAGTAATTGAAATGGAAGGTGAATTGCCCGTACCCGCCTATCATCAGGTTCGGTTTTAGCCTTGTACGTGTCAGGCTATTGTGGCCCCCGGCGCGCCGATTATTTCTCAACGGAGATTTCGGCACTGAATATGTCCGTTCAGGTGAATGGTAAATAATGCATATGCCGCGCGGTATTCTAGCGCTGACAGCCGCGCGCGTAACCACAACGCCGTGATCATTATGAACTTCAACCCAGTCGTTATCGAAAATTCCCAGTTCTTCCGCGTCTTTATCGTTCATCCAGAATGGTTCAACCCCGCGGGAAAGCGTTGTCATCCTCTGATTGTCGCCGTACGTTGAATGAATATGCCATTTACCATGGGGGGTGAGATAATTCAGCATCTTTGTTTTTCCGATTTCTTTACTGAAACGAAGATCGGCATATTCCGTCGGACGCGGCTTGGGTTTGTACGTGGGAAGGTGTTCGCCAAACTGAAGATATCCGGGATGATCCAAATAAAAATGCTGGCGACCTGTCAGTGTTCTGAAAGGCACCATCGTTTCTATATTATACGTGAACGGGGCATATGCTCGTCCGTCTTCACTGAGGCCGGACCACATCGGACTGTTCAATAGGCGCATCGGTCTTCCCTGCAGTTCTTTATAGTTAATGCGGGTGCCCCTGTTCTTTTCTGCAAGATGGGCAAGCGGCAAACCAACTTTTTCTTCCATGTTTTTGTAGGACCGGTAGGCCAATTCGCCGTTCGTCACTGTGGCAAGGTAGAGGATCGTATCGCACACGTGGACATCATCCTTGAGCGATGGATATTTTTTTCCACCGAATTCAACGGTCGGATGCGTAATTAGCATTTGATCGTAGAAATCATCGATGGCGTATTTCGTCCCGTGAGCACCAAGTCCGTTTTGCCGTGCCATCGGGCCAAATGAAATATATTGGTGGTAGGTATTTTTATAATCCCTGCTCATGATGGAAAATCCGGGCATCGTCTTTCCGGGGATGGCGTCAACCTCACCATCAATCCAGTTTTTTATAGCTGGCTGGGCAATCTCTGCCGCGGAGTCGTGGGCCAGCGGAGTAGCCACAATATCTTTCACCGGTTCGGGAAAATGTTTTGACGCCAGCTCCGAAAATTTCTTGGCAATTGCCTTAAAAATATCCCAGTCACTCTTTGATTCCCAACAGGGCGGCACCGCTGCAGATAGCGGATGAATGAATGAATGCATATCCGTTGAATTCAGATCTGCCTTCTCATACCAGGTAGCGGCCGGCAGTACGATATCTGAATACAGCGCCGATGTATCCATTCTAAAATTCAAATCGACAACGAGATCCATTTTCCCCTGCGGTGCAATTTCGTGCCACACAACTTCTTTGACATGATCCTGCGCCATATCTTCGGATATCGTATTGGTGTGCGTTCCGAGATAATGTTTCAGAAAATACTCATGACCTTTCGCGCTCGACATTAGCGCGTTCCCGCGCCAAATGTACCAGACACGCGGCCAGTTTTCCTGAGCATCCGGATCCTCAACCGAGAACTTTAACTTTCTGCTTTTCAATTGCTCAACAACATACTTCACAATTTCTTCACTGCTTTTTGCTCCGTTATTCTCCGCTTCCTTCACCAGTTCAATCGAGTTTTTGGTAAATTGCGGATAGAACGGCAGCCAGCCGTTCCGTACAGCCTTCACCTGAACATCCATGGTGTGGCCATGTGCCAGCGATCCCTTGGGTTGTTTCTGCGGAACTGTATGATAATCGGTAAAATCTTTTTCGTACCGCCATTGATCTGTGTTGACATAATGCCAGCTCGGTGCGTTTTGCTGGCGTGAAGCAGGATACCAGTCTTTCGCAAAAGCGATTGCTCCCCACGGCTCGCCGGGCGCAAGTTTTTCCTGCCCGACATAATGAGCAAGCCCCCCGCCATTTACTCCGACACAACCGCAGAACATCAGAGCATGAATTCCAGCGCGGTACATCAGATTCGCGTGATACCAATGGTTTATACCCGCTCCAATAATGATTGTGCACTTTCCGTTGGTATGTTCAGCCGTGGAACCCCACTCACGCGCAAACTGAAGAAGATCTTTTCTTCCCATGCCGGTGTATTTTTCCGACCAGGCCGGAGAGTACGGAAATCTGTCGTCATCGTAGTCCGTTGGGTAATCACCCTTGAGACCACGGGAAACCCCATACTGTGCCATCAGTAGATCGTATGCGGTAGCGACGGTAACAGTCTTTCCATCCGATGTTTTAATTTTCTTGACCGGAACTTCTCTGACAAGACTTCGCCCTTCGGCAAAATCATCAAACCTGACCTTTGCGACCCCGTCACCTCCGTTAAGAAAACTCAGTCTCGGATTGATATCGGTTCCATCCAGCCCATCGTTTAATTGTAAGTTCCATTTTCCTTTCTCCGTTCCCCAACGGAATCCGACGCTTCCCATCGGCATCTTAGCCTGATTGGATGTTTCATCCCACATTAAAAACTTCCAGTCGCCATTTTCTATTGAGGTATACTTTTGCAAACGGTTCGCTCGAAGCAATTGCCCCGCATCGAAAACCCCTTTATCCTCCGTCAATTCAACCAGATAGGGTGCATCCGTATATTTCTTTGTGTAGTCGATGAAATACGGGACTTTCTTTTCATGATGAAATTCTTTCAGAAGAACATGATTAACAGCCATCCACCATGCGCCATCCTGTCCCGCGTTAATTGAAATCCAATGGTCGGCGTATTTCGCGACCTGATTGAAATCCGGCGCGAATACATACATCTTTGTTCCGTTATGCCGGGCTTCCGCCGCAAAATGAACATCGGGAGTGCGGGTCATATTCAGATTCGCACCCATCACGGCGAGCATTTTCGCATTGTACCAATCGGCCGATTCATTAACATCCGTCTGCTCGCCCCAAGTCTCCGGCGATGCCGACGGTAAGTCACAGTACCAATCATAGAACGAAAGAGAGATTCCTCCCATTAACTGCATGAGGCGGGCGCCGGCGGCATAACTCACCATCGACATTGCGGGAATGGGGGAAAAACCGGCGATTCGGTCGGGTCCGTGTGTCTTTATTGTGTGGATATTTGCTGCCGCCATGATTTCAAGCGCTTCATTCCAGTTCGCACGACGAAAGCCGCCCTTTCCGCGGGCCTGCTGCCACCGCTTCCGCGTTTCGGGATTTGTTACCAATGCTTTCCATGCGTCGACCGGATCTTCATATTCCGCTTTTGCCTTCCTCCAGAGATCAAGCAATGCGCCCCGGATGTACGGGTATTTTACACGCAATGGACTGTAGAGATACCACGAGAACGAAATACCGCGCTGACATCCGCGCGGCTCGTAGGGCGGTAAACTTTTTTCTAACGACGGATAATCAAGGCCCTGCATCTCCCAGGTAACAATGCCGTCTTTGACGTGAATCATCCACGTGCAGCTTCCCGTACAATTAACACCGTGAGTACTGCGAACTACTTTATCGTGTTGCCAACGATTCCGATAAAATTCTTCCCAGCTCCTCAGCTTAGGATCGGTTTCATCTTTAATCCATCGGTTCATTCCGTTGTCACTCATGGATAATCTCCGTTCTCCGTTTTTCAATTAATGGGCGGCGTACTGCGCGGAAGCGTTTGTTCCATATAACATCAAAGAGACCAAGCACCAGCAAGGTCCCGCCAAGACCCAGCAAAACAAAATTAAGACGTGCCGTTGAAGCATCTTCAGGATTTCGCTGCAACGTGTGCTGAAAATATGCTGTCAGTGCCAGCACTTCTTCAGGATCCAATGGTTGTTTTCTAAAGACGGACTGCATGGTCGGTGTTGCAGGAGCAGATAACCAGGTAGCCAGCGTTTTTCTTCCTTCGTACCGCTCAAAGACAGTGGTTAAATCCGGCCCTAATGCGCCGCCTCCAAATCCGCTTATCCCGTTAACGCTATGGCATGAGATGCATGCCGCTCCGCCGTTTTTCAGTGATACCGATCCCAGAAACAACTGTTTGCCATTCTCAATATCAACCGGGGTAAATGCTCTGTCGCTTAACTGCATCCCGATAAACTGCGATTTCTCTAACTTTGATTCCGCCGTAATCAAATCGAGCAATGCTTCCGCGCGTGCCTTATTCATGCCGACCACTGTCGGCATAAGTGCACCACGGGCTTCTTTCTGAAGATCACGGGCATATTGGTCTGCGGATTCTATCATCCCCTTCGGATCCATCATAAAACGGACAAGCCATCCCCTGTCTTTTCGTTCGACAACATGCTTTAAGTCCGGTCCGGTGAGCCGTCCACCCCCGATAGTATGACAGCTCATGCAATTCTGACGAAAATAATCCGCCGACTCCTGTGAAAGGCTGATGCCGATGGCGGCAAACGTCAAAGATACAATAATCAGAACACGAAATAATTCTCTCATAAGATTACTATTGTTTGGTTAGTGAAATGCTTCCGGAAGTCTGCTGTTGTTTGTGCGAGAGAAGTTCCAAAAAAATTACTTTACTGTTAATTTCTTTACCAAGATCGTGGACATTTTTTTTTGAAATCATAGAGCGTACCAATAGCTTAATCGATTTCCATTCTTCATGGACCGGGCAGGGAAGATCATCCTGACAACCCGAAAACCCCAGAACACAGTGGTTCAAAAAGGCTGTGCCATCAATTGCCAACACTATATCACCCAATGTGATTTGATCAGAAGGACGTGAAAGAACAAAACCTCCGTTTTTTCCTTTAAACGATTGAATGATTTCACTCCGTACGAGGGATTGGAGTATCTTGCTGAGGAAGTGAAGCGGTATATGAAGCGCAGACGCGACTTCTTTCAATTGGATGGGCCGGCCATCGCTCTCTTTTGCAATAAAGAGAACTGCCTGGATAGCATATTCACAAGATCTTGAGAAAATGACTGGCATTTGATATCCAAAATTAGACTTTAATGTCTAATTCAATATGTATGCCAGTGTAAGATATTTCTCAATGTTCGTAAAAAGATTAAAATGAATAAATTATCAATGACGATATTTCAACTTTGACAAAAACTCATCAGAATTATTTTCAGGAGTGAGAAAGATAATATCTGTTCAGAGATTTAAGATAAACTTCTCCGAAATTCGGGTTTTACTTTTACGGTTTTTCCGTGCTTGATAGTAAATCAATATTTAATTTCTCCGCGTCATACAATATTCTTTTCTCACTCCCCCATTCACTCCAATACACTCCCTGCACCTGCAACACACAGAGATGATGAGTTGCTTTTTCCAGCACCAATGTTGAGAAATTTATCACATGGAGAGATGAAAACACATTTTGCAGTGCAAGTTCTTCGGCGGGAGTTTGTAATAGCGGCATAATATCGTGAAAACTGTAGTATAGTCCTGGCAATTGCCGATGAAAAAGACTCAACAAAGTAGAGGCGGAACTAATCATAACAAATGTATTCCACAAACATCCCTGCTGATGAAGAGCAAACGCCTCAAGACCAGAAGGTTTTTCCCAGAACTTTTTTACGGCATATATTACTTTTTCCTGAGATCAAAATACAACACCTCCTTTTTCAATCCATCCATACTCTATATCAGGATACTCGGGAGAAACACCCAGGATAACAATGTAATTTGGATGTTTTTTGGAAAGATATAGCCTGCTTCGACGTGTTCCATAAAGACGTCTTCTTCAACAATAAAATGATCGGAAGGAAACACGGCTACAAATGCCGCATGGTCGCGCATAACGCGTGCAGCAATGGAAGGAGAATTCCAGATGCTGTTTCACGGCAAAACGGCTGAACAATAATGGTATCTCTCGGCTGTGCGGAAAGCTCTTTTTCAGCGAAATGCAGGTGATTTTTGTTAACAATGGTGAGAATGTGTTCTGCCGGTATCAGCTTCTTGACCCGGTCAACGGTCAACCGCAGCATTGATCTGCTGCCAACCAGTGTCGCATATTGCTTAGGTCGATCGTCGGGATAGATTGTATGGATGTAACTCTTTAGACGTTTTCCTTCTCCACCAGCCAGAATAATGCCCCATATGCTAGGCCGAGTGAGCACCGCCCTTTCCGTTCTTTCGCGAGATCAGATAGTTATGGATTGCAGAGGCCGCGGTTTTCCCGTCGCGCATCGCCAGAATAACTGTCGCTCCGCCGCGAGATAAATCTCCGCCGGCAAAGACACCTTCGCGACTGGTCTTTTGAACATCGTTGGTAACAACAACTCCATGTTTTCCGGTTTCCAATCCTTTTGTTGTTGATTGAATAATCGGATTCGGCCGCTGGCCGATTGCCTCGATGACAGTTTGAACAGGAATGATAAATTCCGACCCTTTTACCGCAACCGGTTTCCGCCGGCCCGACTCATCGGGTTCACCTAATTCCATACGCTGACATTCAATACCGCACACCCATCCTTTACCGTTATCAACAATCCGGACGGGGTTTGTCAATAATTTAAAATCAATTCCTTCTTCTTCCGCATGATGAATTTCTTCTTCACGCGCGGGCATTTCTTTCCGGGATCTTCGATAGATGAGGTACGCCTTGCTTGCGCCAATTCGTTTTGCAGTACGGACAGCATCCATAGCAGTGTTTCCGCCGCCGATAACGGCAACTTCATCTCCGACTTTGATAGGAGTATCATATGCAGGAAATTGATGAGCTTTCATCAGATTGATGCGCGTTAAAAATTCATTCGCTGAGTAGACGCCGCTCAAATTTTCGCCGGGAATTCCGAGGAAAATCGGCGTTCCGGCACCTGTAGCCAGAAACACCGCGCTGAATCCCCACTCATTAAAGAGTTCATCAATCGTTGCGGTCCTTCCGACCAAAAAATTCGTTACAATATCCACACCAAGCGCTTTGATGCGTTCAGTTTCAAGATCAAGAATATACCTTGGCAGCCGGAATTCCGGAATACCATACCGCAACACGCCTCCGACGGCATGCAGCGCTTCAAATATCGTAACTTTATAACCTGCTTTTGCAAGTTCAGCGGCACAGGTTAATCCTGCCGGACCTGATCCGACAATCGCCACCTTTTCATTATGGTGCTCTGAGATAACCGGTGGAACAAAGAGGTTGTGTTTCGTTTCATAATCCGCGACAAATCGTTCCAGTTTACCAATCGCGATGGAGGGATGTTTTTTTCCCATCGTACAAACTGCTTCACACTGGGATTCCTGCGGACAGACGCGGCCGCAAATGGCGGGGAGATAATTCGCTTCGCGGATTTTATTAACCGCACCGACATAATCTTCCTGTAAAAGGAGCTGGATAAAACTTTTGATATCGATATTCACCGGACAGCCGTCAATGCACACGGGATTTGCGCACTCCAGACATCGCGCCGCTTCGGTAAGAGCATGGCTTTCAGCCAATCCCAGGGATACTTCAAGGAAATTCGCGGAGCGTTCTTTTGCGGATTGTTCTGTACCGGCCTGCCGCGGAATGCGCATCCGCTCTGATGGTTTTCGGGGATTAACGTAATTCATGGCTCATCCAGTTATAATGTTCTACGACTTCATGCTGACAAGGTTGGTCTGCGATTTTTTCAAGGTCTGTGTAGGCGCGGTTGCGCATAATAAGTTCATCAAAATCGACGGTGTGCCCGTCGAATTCAGGGCCGTCCACACAGGCAAATTTCATTTCCCCGCCCGCAGTTACCCGGCATCCGCCGCACATTCCGGTTCCGTCAACCATAATGGCATTTAGACTGACAACAGTTTTTATTCCGTATTTTTTTGTTACCTGAGAGACTGCTTTCATCATCGGAAGCGGACCAATGGCATACACTGCCTTCACTCCGAGAGGTGCATCCAGAATATCTTTCAGTTGGTCAGTTACAAGTCCCTTTCTGCCGCATGATCCGTCGTCTGTCGTCAGGAAAAGGCCGTTGGAAAACTCAGACATCTCATTCTCAAGAATAATCAGGTCTTTCGATCTCGCTCCGATAATTGTATACACACTATTTCCGGCCTCTTTCAGCGCGCGGGTAATTGGAAGCAACTCTGCCGTTCCCACACCGCCGCCAATACAGACGATTGAGCCATGATATTTTATGGGTGTCGGATTACCGAGCGGACCTACCATATCAATGATGATATCACCCCGGCTCATCGCGTTCAGGCTTTTTGTAGTTTTGCCAACACCCTGTACGATCAGTGTGATTGTTCCATCTCCAGGATTTCCATCGACAATAGTTAATGGAATGCGTTCACCGGTTTCGGCAACACGAATGATGACAAAATTCCCGGGTTGACGTTTTCGTGCGATATGCGGAGCTTTAATAATGAATTTACTGATGGTTGACGAAAGATCTATCTTGTCAATTATCGGAAACATAATAAAAAGCAGTCAATTGTTAATAGGTATTGGTAATTGAATTATGAAATAAGTTCGCCGTCACTTTTGATACAATCCTGCGGGCAAACGGAAATGGCTTCGATGATATCCGCCTCTTCACGTTCATCGGCAGGTTGCTGATACACGTAATAATAGGAGGAGTCGTTGCTATACATGAAATTCTGTAGTGCTTTTGAAAAACATAATCCACACCCATCGCACGTATCGGTAACATAGTATTTACCGGGGGCATTGTCTTCAAGTCGTTTTCCTGCGGACTGCATTGTTGTAATTCCTTTCGAATGTTAAATTTTTTTATGAACCATGATATCTTCCGGTTCCTGAAGATGGAGCTCCTCAACAACATCTTCTTCGGCGATAAGTTTCTCGATCACTGCCGTCGGCTTTATAGCAAGAACCGGGACGCTGGAATTGCGGATAACCTTTTCCGCGATACTTCCTATCATCACATGCGCTAATCCTGTTCTCCCGTGTGTTGCGATAATAATCAGGTCCATCCGTTCCTCTTTTGCGTACCGCGCTATCTCATCGGCCGGATGGCCAAGCCGGATAACCTGTTTTACTTCCACGTACTCATCCACGCTTTCAACGACAAATTTCTTCATTGCCTGCTGCGCAGTTTCCTGCATGAATGATTCAGAAACTTTCGCCTTGTTGCCGCGTGTATACCTGGCACGCCGTGAGAACGGATCAACCACATGAATCAAATGAATTGTTGCATTGTAACTTTCAGCAAGAGACACTGCATATTCAAGCGCCGAAGCCGAATATTCAGAAAAATCTGTTGTCACCAATATTCTGTTTATCGTTACCATGGTGCATTGCCCCCTTTCACTATCTCTTTGTTATTCATACACATCATCACAATCTTTTCAATACTGTTATGATAATCTGTTTTCAACAGCGGACATCTTTTTATCGAGACGATATAAATATCCAAAGATCCCGGCCCAGCAAATGAGCACGATAAGCAACACAACATACAACGAGTTTGCTGATAAGAATTCCATCATGGTTAAAACCTTTCTAAAGTTTCATCGTGTAAACGTTCCATTTTAATTTTTACTGCAAGCATCCATCCGTATAATCCGGTAAATCCGGCAAGTGACGCGAGGAAAACCGTCAGCATTGTAAGATTCATGTGAATTTTTCCATCGGCATTCACGATAGGTTCGGGATGAAGGCTTCCGATAAGACGTGGCATAATAAAAACGAAGAAAGGAACTGTCGCGCCTGCAACCGACGCATATACTGCCGAAAGTGCTGCGCGTTTTTCTTCAATCTCAACGGAAGAACGCAGCGCAAAGTACGCGCCATAGACAAGCAGAAGAACAATGATGGATGTCTGCCGCGGATCCCAGTTCCAGAATGACCCCCAGTTAAATTTTGCCCATAGCGACCCGGTGACTGTCGCAAGAAGACAAAAGAGCAATCCCAGGCCTGCCGATGATGCCGAAACACGATCATCGTCGAGACTTTTCTTCCGCAAATATTTTATTCCATACACCAGAGAAACGATAAACGCGATTACCGAGACCCACGCCATCGGAACGTGAAAGAACAAAATCCGTGCTTTGTCTTCGAGTGCCGGTACCAGTGGAAACTCGTACCACAACTGGGGGGAAGGAACGATGGGAAATGCAAGTGCCGCAACAATTACTATTGCAAGCCAGATCCCGATGATTATTTTTAGTGCCATACTGCCGCCTTTATCATTTTTCACTACTGTTAAAGGCAAGCATTGTGCCAGTTTATTGTATGAAAACCGATAAAAATGAGCTAAAAAGAAGGGTTTTTATGATTATGGGTCTTGGAAATACAATCCCATTTTCAAATCTGGAAAGAATGAGAGAGATTACTCTCAAACGTGAGAGAAGCTAAAACAACCGGGATTTACGGCTCGTAAACCCCGGATTGCGTACCATGACAAACACCATTCATGGAACAGCTTTCTTTTTCATATAACGTCGGACCGACAGCCTTCTGGAACCCATTGATAACGAGTTTCTCATACAGGCCAGGACCATTGTAATTGTAGGGCGAAACGTCTGTATCGTAACCGATGAGGCGCGATCGTTTAGCTCCGTGAGGAACTGTAACGTGGCAGGTAATACATTTTACATCAGCTCCCTGATGCTCATCAGCATCGTGCACATTATTAACAAATGTTCCTGCAGTTGCCATCTGATGACAATTAACACAAAACAAATCGTTCTGCCAGTTGTTCGTGTTATTTTTAATATCGCTCAACGACCAGAGATTACCAAATGCATCCGTAGGCCAGTATTTCGCCTGTCCTGTCAGCATGAACTTAGCATCGGAACCATGCGGCCCCTGTGGTGTTGTAGAAGAAACCGATTGATCATTACCATGGCAATCGGAGCAATACATCGTCTGAGTCCCGACTGCATTCCAATCTGGAGTCATCTGATCCACTGTTAAAGCTTTAGGAACAAGGGATCCCGTCTGACTGTTGGATGAAACCTGGACCGGATGAGCAGAATGATTCGCCGGATTGAACTCCATCGCCTGATCAGTCATAAACACACCGGAGGGCCCGGTAATTGTCGTAACACCATCAATAACATTGCCAAACGCATAGGCAGAGTGACACTTGTAGCAGATCTGATTTTCCTGTATCACAGGTTTGACTTCAGAAAATGTTGTCGGTTGTGTCCATTCAGTTGCAAACCCTGGAAGAACTCCGTTAACACCTTTCAGCACTTCGGAGACGAGATTGGTTTGAAGAGCATGAAGGCCCTTTTTTGCCTGGTGGGAATTATGACAATCCTGACATTCCGCATGCCGGCTTGCCGCATCAAGACTTGAAGCATTATCCGGATTCCGGTGTTTGCCAATCGTCGTAATTGTCGGGTGCGCATACATTTTATCATATTCCGATTGAATATTCTTTGTGTTTACGCCTGTCATTGTACTTCCGTGACAACCGGAACTGAAGCAGGTATTCTCCTCCTCTTTTGTCAGCAAATAGGGAACTCCTTCGCCGCCATGCGATTGATGACAGCTCCTGCACGACCATTCACCCAGAGTTGTCGTCGTCGAATCAGGTGTAGTGTAACTTTGCATGGAAGTCTGGTGAATAGCTTCCGGCCATCCGGTTTTGGAATGGCAGAAGGTACAGAGATACGCATTCGTATTGCTGACCCTGAGAAATTTCCCGAATTGGTTATCATGCGGTTCATGGCAGGAGATACATTCAATGGTACCGTTCGGCGCATCCGGGTCAAGCTTTACCTGTGTTCCCCACGGCCATGAACGGGATACAAGTTCAATATCTTTGGAATTGTCATAAATAAACCCGACCGGATGATCATCCCTCAAAGATGTACCGATATAGCCTGGAACATGCGATGGCATTGTGGTAATGTTATCCTGCATGGTAATTGTGCGCGCTGTGCTTCCGAGATTGTACACCGCACCGAGAGCAACCGTTCCGTCGTGACAGGAAAGACAAAGTTTCGACCGCGTGTTCGGCTGATTAGGCGCATCATAAGTGAGGCTGGTAAGATAATCACTGGAGTAAAGAGTGTAATTTGCACTGCTCATCTCATGATTCCACAATTGTTCAGCGGCGTATTGCTTGGGCACATGGGGGGTATGACAAAAAACGCAAATATCCCGCTCACTTGTTGCTTTTATTGTTCCCGATCCGCCGATACCAAGGTTGTGTTTGGTGTTCAGCATCTTTGATTCTGTCTGCGATTGAGAGAAGAGATCAGCTCCGGAGATACAGAGGAGAAGAATCAAAATAATGGCAAGTGTTCGAATCTGCGTTTTCATTTGAGATACTGAAAAATTTGAATTCGTTTATTGAGTGTATCCACAACGTAAATCTTATCGTTGCTGTCAATACAGATGCCACCGGGACTCATGAACTGCCCATCAAGGTACCCACGCCCGCCGACGATGAGGAGAAGCCTGCCGCTTCTGTCAAAAATCTGAAAATTATCCATTAATGCGTCGGTAACATAAATATCCCCGTCGGAATCAAGTGCAACTCCTTTTGGTCCGGAAAATCTTCCCGCGACATTTCCCTGACGGCCAAATGTTGAAGAAAACTTCCCGTTGAAACCGAATTTTTGAATACGATAATTTAATCCATCCAGCACAAGAAGGGAATCACGCGAAGCCAGTTGTACAGGATAATTAAACTCACCATCGCCATTACCACGCTGTCCGAATGACGAAATGTATTTTCCTTTCCGGTCTAGGACAACAATCTTATGGTCGCCGGTATCCACGACATATAATTTTTCACCGACAATACTTAATCCTGTCGGCCGTTTACAGTTTCCTATAATCTGATAGTCGGCATCTAAATCATTATCAAATACAATGATATCACCGCGCTGTGAATCGGAAACGTACAATGTTCCATCAGAAGCGAATGCGACACCGACCGGTGAGATAAATTTTCCAAACTTTGTTTCGGCAACAAAATCATATTCTTTTTTCACGGGATTGATGATGTGGATGCAGTTAGCTCCGGGATCTGCGACCACAATGCGCCCGTCAGGGGAAATGGCAATTCCCACAGGCTGAATAAGCCAACGAGGAGTGCTTTCTCCACCGGCAAAGAAATTCAGAATTTTTGAAAATAGTCCTTTATCTTGCTTAAAATCGGCAATAGAGGAAATTGTCTGTACGTGTTTGATGCGCGCAGGATCCGGAGGCGAAGGCCATACACGCAGAGTGTCCCCTGCATGCGCTGTAGCTGCAAGAGACAACCAAATTGATACTATTGTTATGACAGTCCTGTTCATCTTACAAATTCTGCAACAGATTCTCGTATGGTGTATAACAACATGCTTATTGCAATCTAAAAAAACTACTCACAATGACAAATAAAATGAAGAACCGGGGAATTCCATAAACAAGAATATCCCCGATTCCCTTTTCTCTGGCAAGGGGTGCTCAGAGAGTTTAATCTTTCACAAACTAACATAGAACCTATCATCCGATAAATGATTAAAAAGGCCGTGCAACAGTCAGCTGGAGTTCCCGTGTATTAATCGGAAACGTGGAAATACGGAACCGCGCCCCAAACGAAAGCGCCCGCCACCGGTAATTCATTGAACCGTTGTGTTCCGGCACCTCACGATCATAATACGGATCGTAACTTCTTGAATACGCGTAACTCAACGACAATCCTTTCAGAAAAAAAGCAGGACTCATATAGCTTAGCCGCCATCCGTAAGTATGACCCTTGAGTCCCACGAGATACCAGTTTGATGATACATGCAGTGAAAGCGTGAACGGGATACGGTACACAAATGAACCGTCGAGCCGTTGAGTAAAAAATATTGAACGCTGATCGCGGTATGGTGTGACATCACCCGGATAACGGGAATCCCGGTATCTGAGATCCGATTGTGTCTGAATAATTCTTGTCAGCATTCCGCCAAAAGTCACCCCAGCGGTATTATCCACAATATTATACCGCGTGTAGTTTCTTACACGGACATAGGAAAGATTATAATGTCCGTTAAGAGTGAATCTGCCTATCGGCCGGGTTATCGCGTTGGCCAGCGCCACATTGAATGTGTTGAATGTTGCAGTATAGTGCTGTTCATTGTACCCGACAATCAGAACATTAGAAATCGTCGTCCTTGAAATGCTACGCCGATGCTGCACATTGCCGGATGTTCCCCAGCTCTTGTATAAATCTGTCCGGCCCTCGCCGTGAGTTCCGACGGCAGACCTTCCGAGAAAGCCGGTCACGCCAAGCCCTGTGCTGTAATTTTCATCAATACGATATGAGGCCGATTGGGAAACAGATACTGACCGGGTTTGAACATTTGAGCTTAACGCACTGCTTCCGGCGACCGAAGTCCGTGTCCTCAACGATTTTGACGTAACACCAGAGTATTGGATTGAACTTCCGATAACACTATATCCAATATATTTTTCATATTCAGCGCTGAGGTTGACGCCATGCTTATCAGATAATGCCCGCGTCGCGGAAAAATCCATTGTAAAGAACCGGTTAAATGCCTTTGTTTTTTCGTCACGCAGATCCACCATGGATGCGTTAAAACCATATGCACCGGTGGTGTCCATTGCACCGCTGGCACCGAATGTCAATGTTTGATTCACAACATCATACGGAAACCCCATTGTACTGAAAGATCGGTTTCTTACGTACGATAATGTCAGTGTTGGTAATCCGGGAATCTGATGAACGGAAAGATCTGCACGCTGTTCCTGTTCACGGTCGGCGGTTTTATCTGTTGAGAAATCGCCTTTGGAGATAAGATCGTAGGAGTTTTCGCGAAAGCCCAGCGTAAGTTTTACGGGCGCGTACGGAAAAGCTTTGAGTACAAGGTTGTAGCGGTTCCAGGAATATTGGCTCGCCGAATATGAATAAACAGCGTTTTCCGTCGTGATGTAATTTGCCCTGATCGAGGAGGAGAGAGAATAGGACATAATGCGTTTGGACAAAATATTGCCTCTCATCCGTAAATTCAGGATAGGATTTTTGATGATAATCTTCGCGAGATTCCCCCCGTAGTCATAGTCACGATAACTATGCTCATAACGAAGCTGTCCGTCGATAGAGCCAAGCTGAGCGTTCGACCGCGAGCATACTCCGAGCAGCATCAATCCGAGTATGAAAAGAACTCTCTTCACGTTTCCCCTTGCCTGATTAAAACCGGCACAAGTTATTTCCTGCGCCATTGTTCCTAAGAAGCAGTATGCCCCGGTATCACTCCGGGGCATACTGGAATTGCATACAGCTGCTTCGCGTTTCCGCGATACCCCACAACTACCGTTACTTCTTGTGGCAAGCGACGCAGCGTCTGCCGTAGTCGCTGGTAATCACGGTACCGATACCGCTGCTCATGTGCGGATTGTGACAGCTTGAGCACTGCATCCATCCATTGAACAAACGGACCGTTGTATAGGTGCTGCCTGTACCGAACATGCCGTTTGCACCGGTATAGCCTTTCCATACCGCGCGGACAGGATCAACTGCGGGATAGAGTTCTTCCGGAACTAACGCCTGAACTGCATTGTAATCGAAATTGACGGGATGAACGTGCGCCAGATCGAATTCGCCGTCTTTCATGTTGGCGTAATCTGGAACTGAATTCGTATTGCCCACGATACCGCCGCTTTCATATTTCGTATCGGCAAATATTCCAATGCTGCCGTCGTGACAGCTCATACACATCGAGCTATAGTTATCGGTCTGACCGGCAACATCACCCGGATCATAGACTGTCGCATCCAATGAGATCGGGTTATCGTACTTTCCAAATGTTTGCCCCATGACAGACTTGCGTGCCCAGAGTGGCACACCCACACCGGTTTTGGGAACGTGCGCCGCATGGCAGTAACTGCAGAGTCTCCTGTTTCCGCCTGTGGCAACCGTATGCCAAGTTGTATCTTTCACGCCTGGTGTTGTAATGGAGTCAATACTTTCAACGTATTTTCCTGAATCGGGTGTGAAGTCGTGCGGCCCGTGTAACATCGCGGAACGTACGCCCTGAACACCACCCCTGAATTGTCCGATAGGATAACCCGTACCATATCTGTTATTTGCGTAAGTACTGTCATCACCCACAAAATTGGGCAACGGCTGTTTTCCACCGGGTTGTGCCAACGCTATCAATGATATTGTCAGCAGTGCGAACAGTATGAAAAATATCCGTTTCATACCTTTTGTCTCCTTGTTCTGTAGTTTATTGGCCTCTTGTTGATAGAATCCGTCGTTCTCATGAGGCGACTGAGAAAGTGGATCTTGCATCGTTATTCACCCTTAAGCAATTGAAACACTTGGATGCGACCGTTTAAGTTATCCGTCACGTAAATTTTATTTGATTTGTCGATTATTATCGAAACAGGATTAATAAACCCGTCATTTCCTGTAGAGTACTTACCGACAAACATCAACAATTCTCCCGCATTATTAAAGATCTGGAAGTTCTGATGCATACCATCCAGCACGTAGATATTTCTATAGGGATCCAGCGCAATGCCTTTGGGACGTGAAAATGTACCATAGATATCACCCTGGCTTCCAAACTTCCTGACAAACTTTCCATTGACATCAAAAATCTGTACTCGGTAATTGAATCCGTCTACAACATAAATATTTCCATCAGCATCCACTGCCGCACTTTGAGGGTAATTGAATTCGCCATCACCTTCACCCGGAAAACCAATAGTAAAGAGTGAATCACCCGTTTCAGAGGAAACAAACACACGGCTCAACTTACTGTCGACAATTATTACCCGCTGGCGCGCAGTATCGCAGACAATATCCACAGGGTTCGGGAATGTCCCCTCACGGCCGATTGCCTGGACAACTTTTCCGTCATCATCCAGCACCGCGATTTTTTTAGAACCAGCGACACCGATGTAGAGTTTTCCTTTTGCATACGCAATCCCGCGAGGGTCTTTCAGGTTGATGACGCTGTTTTCTCCGATAGCTTCAACTTTTCCGGCTTTCGTGTCGTACAGAATCACGCCAGCAGAAGCGTCAGTAATATAAAACCGGCCTTCACCTGCATCGCAAATATCAAATGGCCTTTCGAGTTTAATACTCGTTTCTTCACCGGTTATTTTTCCAACGATCCCGCTCAATCCTCCCGAAAAATCCTTCTCTCCGTGGAATGTACCAACGTAAGCAACACGCGGGGAATCCGGTAGTTCGGGCCATACATACGTAAACTTGGGGGGTACTTGCTGGGCCTGCTGGGAGCCTCCGCACCCGGTCACAAATCCCGCCATCATCGGAATCATCAAAACATAGATTGCTGTCAACATTGATTTATTCATGATACGATTCCTTCTCGTTCTGCTGTTCATCCGGCAATGGCCGATCATCTGACGAAGTTTCAACTGAGGTTTTTTGCGTAGGCCGATCCTTTGATATTAACGTCCCGTCACCGCCGTCTTGCTGAATCGAATTATCAAGCAATGAGCCCTCGCCCGAAGGCTGCACATTTTCCCCGCCTTTTGTTTCTTGTTCAATGTCTTCAATCGAAGGAAGAATAAATTCGTCGCTTGCCTGCTCAACAACGGCAGGATGAAAGTCTATGTCGGTGGTCGTCAATGAAAATCCCACAGACATCATCCACAATGAGCCGGATGGGAGCGAAAGATATGACGGACTGATCTGGAGGCCGATATTCCTTATCACTCTCAAAGAAGCCGACGGTGCAATCTGAATGCTGTTGCGACCGAGGTATCCGTACACTGTTTCAAAACCAAGCTGGACAGAGTTACCTGCGGCAATTGTAACTCCGGCGCCGAGAAGTGCATTCGCTGCGGTCCCCAATTTATTTATTCCGATCAAAATCGTAGGGTGAACACCGTTGGAATCGAGTGTCATTACCGCCCCCGATCGAAACGCATCTGATGGAAAAATTGCTGTTGGAATGGTCTGCTCGGTCGCGGTCAGGTCTGCCCACAGCGCAAGCCGGCGTATGACGGGCAGAAGCAGGGGCACTTTGAATTTTCCGCCGACTCCATAAGCAATCTGTGAAGCGAATGAACCTGATTGTTCACTGCCAAACCGGAAGTAGGTTTCAAGTGTCGTAGAGAACCCCGCGGTCATACTCATGATATTCATGCCAAGTCCACTCCCTTTAAAATAGCTGAGGCGCGAATACTGAATCCGATACTCCATCTGCGGCGCCAGTGTCGCTGTGGGCATAATTGTCAAACCTGAACCGCTGAACATACCCTGGTCGGTAAACATCTGCGCGCGCGCCGGACCGGCAAGCAACAGCATCAGTGCAACATATGTATATTTGATCAGTGACATTGTTCGCATATTCCCATTCTTCCGCCCGGCACATGAAGCATTGATTCGTTCGCAGAGCCATGCGGGTTATGACATGAGATACAGGAGATTTCAAAATCTTTCGTTACCTGCACAAAGCGGAGCGGGTGACGGCCAACCGGATGGTTTATTTTCTGTTCTTCATGACAACCGGTGCACAGTGTATACAC
This sequence comes from uncultured Chlorobiaceae bacterium, assembly GCA_964523395.1. Taxonomy (GTDB): domain Bacteria; phylum Bacteroidota; class Ignavibacteria; order UBA10030; family SZUA-254; genus JANYJZ01. The sequence continues at coordinate 295,212 of CAZFXS010000002.1, forward strand.
ATCGCTCTTCACGATATGCTTTTGATTCGTTCCATGAGGAGAATGGCAGGTTAAACAATCTCCAGCCACGGGATGCGGAAACACCGCGTTTTCCACCTGCGCCTGTTTTTCGCTGTGACAATCATAGCACACTGCCGGCACACCTTTTTCCACCACAACGGATTTCTGTTCTGCGGACCAACTGTGGCAAGTGGCGCATTCTTTCATCTCAGCTGGTGCGTGCAGGAATGTCGCCCCTTCAGACATCGACTTATGGCACACATTACAATCCGCTTTCATTGTTGCCCCTTCATCGCTGCTTGGCAAGCCTTCATGACAAGTCGCGCAACTTTGCTCAAGCGTTGAGTTATGAAAACGGTCGGTGCGGTCAGCAATTGGTTTTGATTCCATAACCAGCTTAAAAGAATAAGCAACTGCTTCATTTCGTTTTCCGGCAGGACCACAATAAATTGTGTTCTCGCCCGGGATCAGTGAAGTATGAATTTTATATAAAGACCTTCCGTCTGTATTGGGATCATCATACACTGTGGTATGAGTGCTGTCTTTCCACCCCTTCAGCGTGATAAGAACATCAGAAATATCTGATGATTGCTGTATCTTCTTGGCAAGGCCGGCAAATTCAGGTCTCTGCCATATTCCTCGGATGGTCATCGCATCGTAATAACTGAACGCTAATGATTCAGGATTCGTGTATCCTTTAAAATATTTGTAAGAATAGGTCATCAACTGGATGGTGGTTTTTGGTTCAAACAGTTTGTAAAACTCCTTGGCGAAATTTATGCGCGAGCCATCTTCCTGAAAATCAAACACTTTTATTTTTTCCCACTGCGTCGAAAGGATGATGCTATCGTATGACTGTTTATCGACTGACACCAGGAAAATCTTTCCCTGTTCATAGCTGACTGAATCGCTTGGCAGTGGCATAAGGAGAGAGATCTTACGGTCATATCCGTCTCCCAGGAAAAGGAACGTTGAGATTAACCCCAGAAGCAATGTGTGATATGTCGTTTTCCGCGTCATTAGCTCGTTGATTTTCTCACCACTCTACTAAGCATATCTGGTGCCAAGGTTTTCGCGCAAATATAGATGAATTCCGACAATTCCAAAACATTTTATTCAAATATGATAATACAATGATATCAAATCTGAGTCAAATGCCCCACCTAAAACCGCAGAAAATGGAGTAATTTGGGTAAGTGCCATTTTTAACCTTCGGTGGCCAGGTCCAGCTGTCTGCTTGAGGAGGCGTGCAGAAGTTGGTTAACTTTAATAACAACTTCCTTTAAATCGAATGGTTTTTCAATAAATGAATCGATGAGATCCGGTGAAATATCTTTCTTTCTCAATGAGTCCTGAACCGCGCTCATCAAAATAACGGGAACAGAAGGATACCTCTGTTTAACAACCGAGGCAACTTCAAACCCATCAGTTTGCGGAAGCTCAACGTCAGTGATAACAAGTCCAACCGGTGTCGAGGAGAGCATTTCTATTGCTTTTTCACCGGAGTCAGCCACAACAATGTCATATCCCAGTTTATGCAGGGAGCTTGCCAAAGACCAGGCAATAAGCCGTTCGTCTTCAACAATAAGGATTTTAGTAAAATTCTGGTAAGTGTCCATAGTCCTTCTCAAAAGGTTTTCCACTTAATTGCAAAGGTTATACCAAAGAATCATTAATCCAACTGCTGGATTATGTATGAAAATCGGTATCTCTGAGTACTTTTTTAGTTTTGTTTATCAGATTTGAATAAATAATGTGGACAATTGGGGGAAATAACCCATAGAACGGGAAGGTGTAATCAGGGACGATCTGTTAACCCATACTTTTTTATCCTGTAGCGTAGTGTATCGCGGCTGATTTTTAGCATGCGTGCCGCTTGGGACTGATTATACCCTGCTTTTTTGAGGGCATCGAGAAGGGCATCTTTTTCTATGTCGTAGAGTGAAAGATCGGAAGAATGTTGCTCCGATTGTGGAAGAGAAGAAGCATGTGTACTCCCTGAAACGAGATTGACATGGTCGGGTTGAAGATGCACATCGTCAAACAACAGGACAGCGTGCTCGAGGATATTCCGGATTTCCCGTACATTGCCGGGCCAGTTGTACTGAAGAAATAATTCTTTCGTACGATCCGAAAGTCCGATAAACCGCTTCTTATATTTCGTGACAAACTCCTGAAGGAAATATTCTGCAAGCATGATAATATCCTCGCCACGATCGCGAACAGGGGGCATATGAATGTTCGCGACATTAAGCCGGTAATAAAGATCGGCGCGGAATTTATTCTCCGCAATCTGCTCTTCCAGCGGTTTGTTTGTCGCGGCGATAATACGTGTGTCAACAGTAATATCAGCCGTGCCGCCGACACGCTGAAATGTTTTTTGTTCAAGAACACGGAGAAGTCTGATCTGAACCTTCGGAGAAATATCAGCGATTTCATCCAGAAAAATTGTTCCTCCGTCAGCAAGCTCAAAAATTCCCTGCTTTTGGGTACGCGCATCGGTAAACGCACCTTTTTCGTGACCAAACAGTTCACTTTCAATCAGCGATTCCGTCAGCGCCGAAAAATTCAGCGTCATTAACGGCGCATCCCGCCGCTCACCGAGAAAATGCAATGCCTTCGCAGCCAACTCTTTGCCAGTACCGCTTTCGCCGGTGATCAGCACCGTGGTCCGGCTGCTTTGCGCGATCTTTGAAATATCGCTGAAGACTTTTTTCATCGGAGGGGAAGAGCCTATCATTCCGCAAAAGCCGAAACTTTTCTCCTGCTCCTTAAGATAATGAGCAATCTGCCGTCTCAGACGGGTTGCCTCCAATGCTTTATCCACAACGATGGTGAGCTCTTCGATGTTTACTGGCTTGGTCACATAATCGAACGCGCCGAGTTTCATTGCCCGGACCGCGACATCGGAGCGGTCAACAGCCGTCAGCATAATAATGGGAACTGCAACATTCATTTGTTTTATGTTATTCAGAATATCGATGCCTGTTCCGTCCGGAAGAAGCTGATCGAGTATCATGAGATCGGGTTCCTGTTCCTCCAGAAATCTGGTCGCATCTTTCGCGCTTTCTGCTTCAACGATATTGAATCCGACTTTGGTAAGCTCCTGTTTGAGCGTCCACCGTATCAGTTTTTCGTCATCGACAACAAGTATTGTCTCACCGCGCATGGGAACTCACTGTTCAGAAGCTGATGGCAATAGTATTTCGATAGTAGTTCCCACGCCAAGGGTACTACGCACCTGAATGGAACCATGATGTTGTTCTATGATCCGCCGGGAAATTGTCATACCCAAACCGGTTCCTTTATGTTTGGTTGTATAAAACGGTTTAAACACTCTTTCGAGTTGATCGGGAGGAATACCTTTTCCGGTATCCTTAACGGTGATTGTCACTTTCCCCTTTGTAGTACTCGTGGAAATCGTTAGCACGCCTCCATGATCCATCGCCTGCATTCCATTCAGGACGATATTCCATAACACCTGCTGGAGTTGCTTCTTATCCGCATGAATGAGAATCGGATTCGGAAACAACTCCTCTTTCATAACAATATTCTTTTCTTTGAACTGATGCGGGAGAAGGGTGATAATCTTTTTTATCAGATCATGCAGATGAACAGGTTCAAATACGGGCTGGGTCGGCCGGGCGTAGCTAAGCAAGTCATTCACTGCATGATTCATTCTTTCCAGTTGAATTTTCATTTCCGAAAGAATCTCTTTCTTCGGATCATCATCCGCTACTTCGCCGTCGAAGACCTGGACCGCACCGAGTATTCCCGCCAGAGGATTCTTGATTTCATGCGCAATGCTCGCCGCCATCTCTCCGGTTGAAGCAAGCCTGTCCGCGTGTTCAAGCTGAGACTGGTGCACCTCAAACAATTTTGCGTTCGCTTCATTCAAATTGCGGACAAGATTGTTAAAATCACGGCTTAAGTCAGCTATCTCATCTTTATAGGAAGGATCCGGCAGCATTGGAAAACCGATCTTCTCCCCGCTCTTCAACCTGTATAAATCGCCCGCGATATGCCTGACGTTGCCGTGCAGATGACCGATCGGTTTGATGACAAGGATATTAAGCAGCCAGACAATAATAATACTCAGTCCGGTAAAAATTAACACTGTCAAAACTATGTTCATATTACGGTGTTTGCGGGCTACTTCCCATATTTCATCAGTAGAAACTTTGAGAACAAAATATCCGAGGACAGGAGCCTGTTCACCATGGCACCGACTGCACTCAGGTTTCCGTTCAATCGCTGAGAGAACATATTCAACATGCGTTCCACCTTCCTCCGAAGAAGCAAACTTGTTATCGGCAACGCCGGGATATTCCCTGAACTGCTCAAGAGAAACCGGAAGCTTCGTACTGCTCCCGACAGCATCAAGAATTACTGATCCGGCAGTATCGATAATATACGCCCCGACCACATCCGGAGAACGCGTAACTGTTTCCAGTGAAGGACGGAGAAACTCGAGTTTTTCCCTTCCAGTGGTGTGATTATCAAGCATCAGGCGTTCAAGGGAATTTTTCAGAAGAGTTGAAATACCATGGGCTTTGGAAAGTTTCCTGTCCTCCAGCACAGCACGCCCGGTATTCCAGGCAAAGAACGCGAATGTACCACCGCCGATGAACAGCATCGCTACGACCGTCACAGCTATCTTTTTTCCCACGGAGAAAAAAAATCTGTCGAGGATTCTTCTCATATCCTCTTAGTAACAACGATTTGTAAAGAGAGGCTCCCGCATCGCATAATTATTAAGCGATAGACCGTTCAGCAATCGCAAGGCGTCGTTTAAATGCCATGGCGCTGCCGGCAAGGATCAGGACAACCCCTGTCCATACTACCATCATGAGAGGTTTAGTGCTGATCTCAACGATAAGCGTCTGCGCATGAGCGTTTTCATCTTCCTCATGCCCCGACATCTCAAGCAGAATTTTCTTTTGCTCAACGTTCATCGCCGCAAGGAATACCTGTTGATTCTTTCCGTCATTCAATGCCGGCAACATCGCGGGCGTAAATTGCTGCTCCCCCTTCTGATTTATCAGTATCTGAGGCATAAGCTCATGTGTTGTCCCGCGAACACTGACATTAAGTAACGCGCCAAACGCCATTGCACCGGGTTCGGAGTGATTTCCTGACTCAAACTTAACAAACTGAATGGTGTATTCTCCAAACTTCGCTGATTCACCTTTGGCAAGTTCCAAGGTAGGATGAGAATGCTCCGGTGACTGACTTCTCAGCTCTAGCGGTGAAATGTATAAATCTTTCAATGGAAAAATTTTAATGTCCGGTTCCCGCATCACGGCCTGATTATATTCGCTGAAGTATAATTTCGGGGTTGACATAAATATGGTATTTCCGTCCGAGACTTCGATATGTGTTCTTGGGCCGCCTTCTGCCTGCTCATCAACACCGCGGAAGACGAACTGATATCCGAATGCCTGTTTGGGTTCATTCGGATTAAGAGCAATCTGGGTCATCGTATCAAACATTCCGGATCCCACAATACCGATTAACAGCAGTCCTACACCGATATGTGAAATCGGACCGCCCAGATTCATCCACCCGGACCGATATTGCCGGAAAGCAACAATGACATTGCTTATCAGGCCGAACGCCGCCGATCCCACAAACAGCATCAGCATTATGCCTGTCACACCGGCAACATATGCGATTACGCAAGACAATGCAGTTAACGCAAGAGGCATCGATAACCGCTTGATGAACGCTGACTTATGTTCCTCAACCCAGCCGAGGAACGGTGTTACACCAAGGAGCAACGCCATACCGATGGCAACCGGCATATTCACTTTGTTATAAAACGAAATATCAACTTGCGATGCTTTTCCGAAAATCCCTGTGAGGATCGGTGACGACATTCCCGTAAACGTAAAGAGTGCCGCAAGGCAAAGCACAAACAACGAAAGAACAAGCATCAACTCGCGGTTAATGCTCTTGATATCGATTGACGGCCCGCGCACAGTGCTAAAGCGGGTTATAAACAAACCAAAACCGAGTACAGAGCCAGCTACCATAATACCAATCAGGTAATTATTAATTCCCAGATCGGTAAAGGAGTGAACGGAAAAATCTGCAAGTACACCGCTGCGCGTCAGGAACGTTGCATAGAGAACAAGAAGGAACGAGAGAATTGCAAGAAAGAAATTTGTCCTTACCAGCGACCCCTTTGTTTTCTGAACCAATAATCCATGAATCAATGCCAGAAGAATAAGCCATGGCACAAGCGACGAGTTTTCCACAGGATCCCAACCCCAGTATCCTCCCCATCCGAGCACTTCATATGCCCAGAACCCGCCGATGATAATGCCGGCGCCAAGCATAACCGATGCAAATAACGTCCACGCGAACCCTGTTGCGTTCCACTGGTCATATGATCTTCTTGCAAGTCCGGACACTACAAGAGCAAACGGAAAAACAGTCGCGGCATATCCCACAAACAGCAACGGCGGATGAATTGCCATCCAGGGATTTTGAAGCAGGGGGTTCATTCCGGTTCCATCTTTGGGAACATTCGTCAGCACTTCGAACGGGCTTTTGATAAGCATGAGAAGATAAAGAAACGCAATGTACCCGCTGATGATTGACATCGCATAACCATCTGTTGGTTTGGACGTTCTCAGGAAAACTATACCCATAATGCTTGTCAGAAGAGCCCAGAGAAGGAAGGTACCTTCCTGTCCCGCCCAAAACGCAGATAAGATGTAGAGAAACGGCTGCGAAATTGAACTGAATTGGGCAACATACGCGTACCGGAACTCGTGCGTAAAGAGAAAATAATAGAGAATTGACGAAGCAATCGCTCCAAGGAGAACGACAATCATAAAGAGTTTTACACTCCACGACATACTCTCCTGTCGTTGATAATTTCCGCCAAGCCGATGCTTATTATGGCCATCCCGGTAAAAAAAGAATGCCGTGATCACAGAGGCAATACACGCCGCTAGTATAGTTAATTGTCCGATATTCATGATAGTCTTCTACTTCCAGTTATGATTAGATTTTCTTTTGTTGTTGGCGCTGCTCAATCCGTTTAATATAGAAGTACAGCGATACCCCGACAATAGTAATAATAAGTGATGAAATGCCAAGTCCCCATCTCCGGAAATAGTATTCATCAATAGCAGCTTTTCCCTGGGTTGTTACAAGTGAGGCAACCGAAATTCCTTTGCCGACAACTTCGCGGAATTTATCTTCATTAAATGAATGCACCATCGTTCTCGACTGAAGCCGTGCCTGCCGGGCATCTCGAAGTTTGAATTTTTCTTCCGATACTTCCATACCCTTTTGTTCGGCTTCTTCAATGAGCGACGCTGCAGACATTTCTTCGGCATCCAGGCTGTCGATGAGCATACGCATTGTCCGGGCAACCGCATATCCTTTCGGGTTTTCATTTTCATGATGGCATTTACTGCACACGGCGTCAGGTGCAACACCCAGAAGATGCTCTGTTGCGGCAACAATCTCGTGATTGCCGTGACATGTTTCGCACTCCGGTAATTTCCGTTTGTCAAAAGCGGCCTTGTGAGGGCTTGCGGAAAAGAGGTCCGCGTTTAATGCATGACATGTTCCGCAAACCTTCGATATCGATTCCACGCCGGGAGGAATTGCACCATGATTACCATGGCAATCGTTGCACGCCGGGGCCGCAACGTCCTTTTTTTCCAGCAGTGCTTTGCCATGGACGCTTCTAGAAAATTTATCGAACTGATCTGTGGCAATCTTGTATTGTTTCATATGTTCCGGATCGCTGTGGCATTTCGCGCATGTGGAAGGAAGATTAATCGGGAACACTTTCGATTTCACATCCTTGGCAGAGAGGATACCATGGCTTCCATGGCAACTTGCGCACTCAGCGGTATTCGGGTCTCCTTTTGCATTCAGCATTCCATGCATGCTCGTACGGTATTTTTCTACCTGGTCAATAGGTAATGCAGGATTGTAATTACGCATAAACGTCGCATCGGCATGACACTTTGCGCACGTTTTTACAACATTCAACGGATATACCGGGGAAAGAGGATTTTTTACGGATACAATACCGTGGGCGCCATGACAGGTGGTACATTGCGCGATATGTTCTTTTCCTGATATGGAAAGTTTTGAATGTACGCTGGACTCGAGATCTTCCCGTTGTCCCACAGGCAGGGATGATCCGAACCCTTTCATCGTTTCGGCATTCGAGTGACACTTTGCGCACGCTTTTGAAATATCATCCCCTTTCGGAACACCGATAAATCCCGCGGAGGTATCCATCGCAAGTTCCATCTCTTCGGTTGTACTGTTCCCGCCATGACACCCGGAGCAGGAAATCCCCTTTGCATAATGAATATCCTTTTTAAAGGACGCCGATGGTTTATCCTCAAGCGTGGCATGACACGCCATGCACTTATCTTCAGCGTGAAGACTGCCAACCGCTGCAAAAAATACCGTAATAAATGCGAGAAGAGTGAGTGCTGTTTTCATGCGAGCCACCCGATGATAGTCAGTATGATAATGTAAAATATCGCGAATATCCCAAGATAGGTAACAAATCTGTTTTGCTCTCCGCGCGAGCTCTTCCTGTCCCAGAACGGAACGAGCATCCACAACCCGCCGGCAAGCCCGAACGTCAGAATGCCGACAACTTCTCCATCAAAAATCCATAAATTCCCCGGAATATATTTCAGCGTTTGGAACATGAACATAAAATACCATTCCGGTTTAATGCCTGCAGGTGCCGGAGCGAACGGATCGGCTTTCTTTCCGAGTTCCCACGGAAAAAAGACCGCGAGGATAGCAAGAAGATTGAGAACGATAAGCCAGAGCAGTAAATCGCGAAGCAAAAAATTTGGGAAGAACGGCATCGTTTTTTGCTCTGTCCCCGGCGCATGTTCCATCCCGAGAGGCTCGCTCATTCCCTGGCGCTGAACAAGAAGGAGGTGAACTCCCAACAGGATAGTGAATATTCCCGGAAACACCGCAACATGGAAACCGAAGAATCTGGAAAGTGTCGCCCCGGTAACTTCTTCGCCGCTTCTGAGGAAATACATAATTGGCTTGCCAATCACAGGAACAACTCCGGCAATATCCGTTCCTACCTTTGTGGCAAAGAAGGCAAGTTCATTCCACGGCAGAAGGTATCCGCTGAACCCGAACCCCAGCGCGAGAAAGAACATCAGCATGCCGGTAAGCCACGTAACTTCCCGGGGTTTTCGGTACGCTTTCTCGAAATAGACGCTGAACATGTGAACCATAATGGCAAGAACAAACAGGTTTGCCGCCCAGCTGTGAATCGACCGGATGAGCCATCCGAACTGCACCTTCGACATAATAAACTGTATGCTTTCGAATGCCAGCTCCTCTCCGCTTTTATAATAAAGAAGAAGCATAATGCCCGTCACCACCTGGATAATAAAGAGGAACAGCGATACGCCCCCGAAATAGTACCAGACTGAATGCCGGTGAACGGGGACATATTTTTTTCCCATGAACTTTACCAGATCTTCAAGGTGGACACGTTCGTCCACCCAAGTATAGAGTTTACCCATAATCGTTTTCATGATTTTTTAGAAATGAAGACCTCCTCTCCCTGAACGACAACACGGTATTCATCTAACGGCCGCGGGGGCGGCCCGGAAATATTCCGACCGGCAAGATCATACTTGCCGTTATGGCAGGCGCACCAGATTACGCCCATGTCTTTCTTATACTGCACCGTACAATCAAGATGCGTGCAGGTAGCACTGAACGCGCGGAGCTCATCATTTGCCGTTCGCACCAGGATCACCGGCTTTGTACCAAACTTCACAATCTGTCCTGAGTCTTTCTCAATATCAACCAGCTTTCCTGCCTTTACACTTGAAACTTCGACATCCCCTTGTTTTGGCGGCTTCAGGTAGGCAAGAATGGGATACAGAATCGTTCCTGCCAGTGCAAAGAGACCTCCAGACAAGATAAATGACAAGAGCTTTCGCTTTTCGGGTTGAGCTACTACTTGGTCATGTGATGTATTCAATGACGTACTCCTTTATTCTTTGGGATTATGACAATCACTGCAGTTCATTTCCTTCCACGCATCTCCGATGTCAACAGGATGTTGATACTCTACACCTCCAAGAGAGAGACGTAATGTATCCTGCTCAAACTGCTGGGCCAAAATCGTATGACAGGTATTGCAGTCTTTTGAAAGCACTTTTCCTTCATCGCTGACATGTTTCCCGTCGTGACAACGGAAGCAACCGGGATAATAGAGATGTCCGATATTGTTATTGAAATTCTTCCAGTTGACTTTCATTTCCGGAAAGTAATTCCTGCTGAAAATTTTTCTCACTTCTTCAATCGTTTTTTCTATTTCGGCTTTCTTTTCCCGCGCAACATCGGGATACGTGGACGCATAAAACTCCTGTATGGTCAGGCCGATACTGTCCAGCCCACCCTGTTTTGTGCTGTACCCGGCTTCAAGAGCCTTCACGGAAATGCTTTTCGCTTCCGGTAATTTCGGGTCAATCCAGCCCAGTGTCATGACATGATTCACCGAACGTGCAGCGGGGTGGTAAATATGCGACGGGCGGTTATGGCAGTCGATACAATCCATGCGGCGATGAAAAACATTTTTCAACGAATCATCACTTACGGAAATTTCCGTACTGCGGTAAATTGTTTCCTTACCGCCCGGTGTTTTTGAACTGATCCATGGAATAATCTGCCGTTCACGATCCAGCGCGGCATACGTTACTTCATGGCCGATATTCATATGCCAGTGAATCCCCGACGTCGGCCCCGCTTCAACATTTCCCCCGCCGATTTTCATCAGGAGATTCAGCGTCCATTTTGTATTCTTTTCATCAGAAACATAATACGTATTGGTATGTTGTTTCTCGCTGTAAAAATGTTTCGGCCAGTGGCACTGCTCGCACGTTTGCTGCGCGGGACGCAAGTTTTCTATCGGTGTGGGAATCGGTTTGGGATATTTATTGAATAATACCGAATACACCTGGTACGAACCGGAGAGCTTTGATTTAACAAAATAGCTTGCACCTGAACCTATGTGACATTGGACGCAACCAACACGCGCATGGGGAGAATATTGGTATGCCGTGAATTCTGGCTCCATGACCTGATGACAAGTTTCACCGCAGAACTCGTCGGATTCGGTGTGCTCATACGCTTTGAAGCTGGTGAAGACTCCTATGCCGAGAAACAGAAATGTACCAAACACAAAGACCGTAAATGCCGTCCGATGTCTCGGATTATTGAGATCGATTTGAGGTAAATGCAAGCCGTGCGGTTTACCAAGCCGTTCGCGCCGGTGTTCACGCAAAATACCGACAAGAATCATTACCAGGCCTATGCCCAGAAACAATGGGAGGATTACAAACGCGATGATGCCCATATATGGGTTCGGGTTTTCTGCCGTTGCCTCAAGGACAATAAGGAACACTATCAGCATTATGCTAATGCCTACAATCGCGGCGCCTAACAGCGTAATGATATTATAAAAAGATTGCGGGAAAATACGTTTCATCGATCATTCCTTTTATTTATACATAAAAATCATCGCATAAATAATCCACACAACGATGCTGAACCCAAGTGTCAGTGCCGTCCAACCGAATACCCTCACCGCCCGTACCACAATAGGAGGATACGGTTCAACGAGATATTTCTCAAGCTCTCCGCTTTTCACAAGAGCTTCATATTCCGCAGGCTTATCAAGTTTAAATTCCTCAAGCGGCATCCTTCCGGTGAACACAACGATATCCATGGGAAATTTTTCCGGACGAAGATGCGTATTAAAAAAATGGACAGTGAAAATAAACCCGACTGCCAGTAACGCTTCGTCGCTGTGAATAATTGTCGCGACGTTAATAAACCACCCCGGTACAACATAAGTAAATAATTCCGGAAACCACAGCATTAGCCCTGTCGAGCCAATGACGGCAATTCCCCAAAAAACCGCAAAATAATCGAACTTTTCCCAGTACGTCCATCGGCCAAATTTCGGTCGCTGACCCTTCCCGAGAAACCACTTGATGGACCCGATAAAATCCTTCAGGTCTTTCTTATTGAACATCATTGAGTCAGGACCGAAGATCAGAGAACCCCATGTGTGGGATTCTTTGCGTTTCAACCGTATCACATCAACAATGTGTGTGATGAAAATTCCGAACATCAATATTGCGGCAAACCTATGAATGTATCCGGCAGATTCAAAACCACCGAGCAGATGTGAAAGAATAACTGCCCATGCCGTGTATGAGAATTTGAGTGTCATGCCAGTGAGAGCCAGACTTAGAAAGCTCACAATCATGATAATGTGCAGAACACGATTTAGTCTGGTAAAGCGCAGATATTGTTTTTCTTCCGGATTACTCATCTGCAGCCTCGGTTTGTGGGGATTCTTTCTTCACTGATGATTCACCCTTTCCCGCTATATCATCATCCTTGCGGACATCTGCGTCCGGTTCCGATAATTTACTAGGCAACTGACGCCTCATTTGTAAAGCCCGGGGTAACCAGAGAAGCGTGTGAACTCCGCCCAATATGAACGTCGTCACCAATAATGTTGTCATTCCCCAGAATGTCCAGAACAGGAAAGGATATTTTTCCGGGTCATGATGCGTGGCGTGAGTGAGATAGCCCGCAAACTTTCGATTCGCCCCTGTATGGCACTTTTGACAGGTTTGCACAACATTGTCATGACTTAGATGAGACTTGGGATCTGCTACTCGTAAGATATCATGAGCGCCGTGACAATCGTAACACTTCGCGGTTTTCGTATAACCCAACTGCGAAACCTTGCCATGGTAAGTGTCAAAATACGTTTCGGCAATTTTTTCATGACACCTACCACACTGGGTCATAATCTCAAGTTTGAATCCGGATTCATCGGCGCGGCGGATCGTATGCGCGGTATGGCAGTCATTGCAAACCGGCAATTCCTTGTTCGTAACCGTCACAAGTGAGGAGTGAACACTTTGTTCAAACTGTTCCTGAATTCCATGATGGCATGTTCCGCATGTTGCGGGAAGATTCTTCGGATTCACGCTTGATGCCGAGTCGGCCTTGGCAAGAATACCATGCGCGGTATGGCAATTTGTACACATCGCGGTTACTGTCAAACCACTTTTCATAAGCCCCTTGCCGTGAATGCTCTCCGTATAACGTTCGATGATCTGATGCTCTTCACCGGTATACCGCACAGCAGCCTTATTGCCTTCGCGGTGACAACGCGCGCACAGGTCAGGAACATTGGTTGCAAATGTCGGCGATTTCGGGTTCGATTTTCTAAACACCGTATGCGTACCATGACACTCTTTGCATGTCGGTGCGTTCTGGTCGTTCTTGCCTGCAAGCTTGCCATGAACACTCTTCTGATACAGCTGTGCGACCTCCGCATGACATGAACTGCAGTCAACCTTTTCCTTGATTGTTTCGCATGGCCTGAGGTGAGAAGCGTTTACTCCCGAGTGACATTGACTACAGGACGTTTTTGCATGTGCCGAATGCACGGTATCGCTTGCCGAGACGAATAGTGAGTGCCCGTCGTTAGATGAAACAATGTCTTTCTTTTCATGGCACCGCATACAGTCCTTATCGGCCATACCCTGATCATAAAACACTTTGCGCACTTTATGCGGTTGATGACAATCGACGCACGCCGGCAAGACGTTGGCTTCTTTTTCCCACAATTCGCCCTTGATTATTTTTCTATGGACCGATTCAATTTGCGCATGACATTGGCGGCATGTTGCAACGATATTTCTACGCGCTATTGATGATGCCGGATCCGTGTGCGGGAGAATAGAGTGGGCGGTATGGCATGAGGCGCAATTGGGCGCAACAATTAATCCTTTTTTTAATAATCCCTCGCCGTGAATACTCTCTGAAAAATTTTCGAGAATGTGATCCTGATGAATCGTCCTGGAGCGTTGAACCGGTGCGCCTTCCTGGTGACACTTTCCGCACAGGAACGGAACATTGAGCGGAGAAATCTGCGACTGCGGATTTTGACCTGAAGTGATATCATGTGTACCATGGCAATCTTTGCAATTGGGCGCCAAAGGATCGTTTTTGGCCACTGCTTTACCGTGCAGGGATTTCGCATGTAGTTCCTGTTCGCCGGCGTGGCATGTTCCGCATTCTACAGCCTTCAGCTCTTCATCATGCGGCAGTTCTTTTCCTTCGAGATCTGCGTGGCACGAAATGCAGGCAAGGGATTGGTGAACCGACTTGGAGAATTTTTTTTCGTCCACAAAAACGGAAATGAGTTTTCCGTTTCTTGTTCCTGTCTGGGTCCGTTCTTCGTGACATGAAAAACAATCACTATTTTCCTGTGCGTGCGCTGCCTGCCGGTATACAGCAAAATAGCCACAAAGCACGGCCACAATCAATAGGAGATATTTGCACCTTTTTGTCCCTATCATTTTGATTGCGTGCCTGTGATATTGTAGTTTGTTTTTCATCTTATCATCGTAACTGGATTTGAATCGGCTACAGCTTTTTGTTGTCGCTCTCTTTTGCTTTTTCAAGCGCCTCGCGACGTTGGATTTCCTCTAACTCCAACGGGTGCTCTTCAGCCATCTCTTCTTCTGTCAGCGTTCCTTTCCAGAACGCCAGGTTAATGGGATAAATATCCGGATTGAATACCACGAAATAAATATGCCACACAATAATAGCAAGCGTCGCAAGCCATGCTTCATAATAATGAATCGTCCGCGAAACATCGTAGCCGAGCTTCGTAAGAATTCCGATAAATGTATTGTCAAACCACATGATGGCGCCTGTTGCCGCCATGACAAAGGTTCCCCACACCAAAGCCCAATATTCGCTCTTCTCGATGTAACTGAACCGCCCAAATTTCGGTTTAACAGTTGAGAAACCGAGATTATATTTCATTACTCCAACAGCATCTCTCGCATCCTGAATATTCGGGAAGAGGTCACGGATAAGTCGCTTACCCCGTTCGGTAAATATGACATAGTAGCAGTGATACAAACTGGCAAGAATCATTACCACACCTGCAATACGGTGAATCCAGCTGCGTAATTCAAAAACCTCACCACTCAGATTACGGATTCCCTGCACCCACCAAGTTTCCGGGAACCGAAGCATAAATCCTGTAATGACCAGAGTGATAAAACTTACCAGCAGGAATACATGCTGAAATCGTTCATTCAGCGTCATCCGGAGATACAGACGGTGACCATGCCGTTCGTGCTCCAGTAGCCCGCGGCGGACCATCAGTTTTCGCTTTGACTTCCTGATAAAATCAAACAAATTGTGAAATATCATTCCGCCAATAACAACAACAATCATAATGATATACAGGTTGGCAGTCCAGTACAGAACTGGGGATTCTTCACGGGCCATCGTTACATGGACGGAACCGACCGCAAACCGCTCATTTGCACCCGGATGACATTTACCGCATGTCGCCGGAAGATTAGATTTGTGGATTGTCGATGTGGAATCGCTGGAAGGCTTGATATTATGCGAACCATGACAGCTCGCGCAATTTGCCACCCCAACCGATCCGCCTTCATTCGCCAGGCCGTGATAGCTGTCGGAAAATGTTTTAAACCTGTCAGATGCCAATCCGTATTTTGTGGAAAGCGCCACTGAATTATGACAGGGCGAGCAGACTTGTGCTGATACATTTTTCGCAGCTACCGGTGACCGGGGATCGGACGGACTCAGAATATTATGTTCACCGTGGCAATTGGTACAAACGGGCGCGTCAGTATTACCTTTTGCAACTGCGACACCGTGAACACTTTGATTAAATTCATTCGCAATGCTCTCATGGCATTTCGAACAGGTGTGCGGAATATTCGCTGTGTTAGTGGTCGACGATGGATCTCTCCCCTTACTCATCTCGTGGCTTCCGTGACAGTCGATACACGTCGCCGCATCTTTATTACCATTGAGAAGCGCTGCCCCATGTACACTTTGTTCATACGATGCGATGAATCCGGCCGAAGGTGAAATTTTTGACCGCACATCAGGGTTATCAAGATGGCACGATAAACATAATTTCTCTTTTGCGGTTCTCTGGGAAAGCGAATCGCGCGTTTCATCCACGCGTGTAATATCATGGCTGTGACATGTCAGGCAATTGGGAGCTCCCTGAACACCGGCGACAACGGCCACACCATGCGCTGAAACGGCAAACTTCTCCGTAACATCGCTGTGACATTCACCGCAGGACTCGGTCAGTTTTGACGGGTGAAATTTGGACCCCGCAACTTTGGGTGACACAACATCATGCGTGCCATGGCAATCCTTACACGAAACATCCGGTTCGCTACCCTCGCTTATTGCTTTTGAAAGCTGGGGATGAAAGGTATGTTTGAGAACATCGTTTTTATGGCATGTCAGACAATTCACCGGCTTGATATTTTCTTTATGCGGCATTTCGTCTGGTTTAAAACCCGCATGGCACGCGGTACATACCAGCTTCTTGTGAGGAGATCGATCAAGAATAGCTTCGTTGACAAAGAGCGAGATTTGCTGTCCGGCACGCTCCTTCGAAAGCGATGAATCTGAGTGGCAGGCCAAACAATCGGCCCTTGTTTGGGCAAAAAGAAAGGGTGATTGTGCAATCACCACAATGCACAACCACCCTAGTATCTGCAACAGCTTTACATGTTTCATATTCTACTCATACCAACCAGTGTATTCACTTGATCTATTCTACCGGCGGTTATCATAAACAACGATGGTAAACCGATTAACAAAAAAACTACGACTTTTTGGGAACTGCGTGCTTGATCTTTTCCCAGGATTCCTTGAATTTAAATTCTTTATGTGTCGGACTCTTTTCATTATGGCAGGTTTTGCATTTCGCTTCCATCGCCGCTTCGTCCTTAAATGCAGTCAACCCGGCAGCGATTGCTTTTGCTTCATCTTTCATAACTGCCATTGATTTATATCCGGAACCTGCTCCGTGACAGTTTTCACACTGTACGCCATCTTTTATATCCACGGTTTTTTCGAGTAATTTGGCCTCCGCGGCAAGCGTATGGCATTGAAGACACTCAGGTGACTCCGCTGCCGCTGTTTTCAATCCTTTGGATTTCGCAATCTCGTCAGCTTTCGGGGTTTGCAACGCCTTGAATGCTTCAGCATGTTTTGATTTTTGCCATACCGCGAACTGGTTACCGCTCTTTTCCATCTTATGACACGGAGCACAAACTTTTTGCCCGACATACTTGTTCTGAGCTACAGCAGTAAACGCCATCACTACCAAACCGATAATCATCAGTTTTCCCAAGCGTATAATGTTCATATATATTCCTTCCTGAATGTGTTAATGAAGAATGATATTGCTTATTTATTGAAAGAGAAGATGCTAATTTGTTCTCACTATCTGTTCAACATCATCATGACGGGAAAAATCCATCCGCATCTCGTGGGGTTTCACCGTCAGCACCGGAACAGGAGAATGCCGCACAACACGTTCGGCGATGCTACCAAGCAGAACATGCGCCAAGCCGGTTCTGCCATGCGTTGCCATAACGATGAAGTCAATGTTTTCTTCTTCGGCAAAACGAATAATCTCCTGCGATGGTTCTCCACGCCGGATAGATTGATGGATATTACAGTTATTATGAAATTGCCCGGACACTATTCCCGAGAGCTGATGTTTTGCATGCTCTTCGGAGTCACGCATGATGGTTTCTGAGTGGAGATCGACATTAGGATATGGCGCTACGAGAACCGCATCATGAACAACGTGTAATAAAAAAATTTCTGCGCCGCTGAATTCATCCAAAGATAAAACATATTTCAACCCGGACAGTGAATACTCTGAGAAATCTGTCGTTATCAATATTTTTTTTACCGTTTTCATGACAACTCCTTTCTTATCCCGCTTTCACCCATATTGAGGTTTTAGCTTTCGCTTTTCTCCCTGCAAGGAATGTGCCTAATAAATCTACACAATAGCGTTAAAATACTCAATAGGGCAGCCTTGCTTTATCATTCATGAGAAATATTGTGAAATCGTTATCAGGAATGAGGATTTTAACTGTTTTCGCGGTGAAGAATTGAATGCGTACCCTGTTTACGAAGAGGTTTTATTTAATTGAAATTTAAATGGAACGGCAACCCACACCATCACCGGACCGCTGTTCATCATGGCAGGTGTGAATATCCATTGCAGGGCTGCTTTAATCGCAGGC
This sequence comes from uncultured Chlorobiaceae bacterium, assembly GCA_964523395.1. Classification (GTDB taxonomy): domain Bacteria; phylum Bacteroidota; class Ignavibacteria; order UBA10030; family SZUA-254; genus JANYJZ01. The sequence continues at coordinate 313,397 of CAZFXS010000002.1, forward strand.
TCGTCGAAGACCTCGGCGTCACTCCTGATAATAATCGCCTTTTTTGCCCGTCCCTCCTTATCAACCAGAATTTTTACCCAAACGACTCCCTCAATATTAGCACGCCGGGCGATGTCCGGATATTCAGGCCGGACTTGTTTTATTGGTATGGGGAATTTTTCGACAGGAACAAACGCTTCCGGTGAAGGTTCTTCCTCAATTTTGATATCTTCCTCCACAACAAGATCTCCCGGTTGAGCATTTTCAACAGTGGCCGGAGCCTGTACCTGGGAAAGTTCCTGTTGTGACGCAATGGTTTGTTCGGGGTTAACTTCAACATCGGGAACCGGTATTGGCATTCCTATGGAAGGTTTAGCTGTAACTGATATTCCAACAACTGGAGCAACAGATGTGTTCGTCATTGAAGGCGGCGGGCCAAGCTCACTGTATTTCATCAGTCGGACCCTGACTGTCGGGGCATTCTCCTCATCAGGGGAAAACAACTGGCGCATATAATAACCGCCGATAATACAACAATGAATCAGCAATGAAACTATCAGCCCGCCCGCAAGATTCCGCCGTATCGCCGTCTTCATGCCGGCTCTCAACATATGCACAGACGCAATTTGTGGCGCTGACGCGTTCATAGCCAATCCTAATTTACATGGTGCAACGCCTCTTCAATAGATGCCGCGACTTCAGACACGTCAATAGGCTGTGAATACATATAATCGATCGATTTACGGATTTCTTTCTGGAGTCCGACATTGGAAATCTTCGGCGCATACAACAACATAATATGGAGATGAGCATTCTCCTTTTTCATTATTTCAAAACGTTGTCTCATCCGGTCGCTCGGCGTAGCATCCGCAATTAATAAATCAGGTTGAAACGCTCTGACAGTCGTCAGCAACATCTCTGGATCGGTGATTGTGACAACCTTATACTGATTTTGCCATAACATTCTCAAGCTCATGCAAAAATCGATATCAGTGCTGAAAAGCACTATAGTACCCGCATGTTCACCGGCATGATGCGCGGAAAAACCGTTATTAAACTGTGTGTTCATTTGATCCATGGTCATCTCTTTCATGTACAACGTTGAACGAGCCAATTTCCTGATCCAGCATCTGTAACGAATGCTTCAGGGATTCTATCTGCCATGAGGCCAGGCTCATCGTTTTATCCTGTTCAATGATGTGAAGAATGGCGCTGACATCATTGCGTTCCATAGCAAGAACATTTGCACGCCTGCTGGAAACCGACTTCTTCCTTCTCGAGCTCTGTTGGGGTATCTTTTGCTTCATTACTATCTCTGCCATGTATTCTATTCTGATATTATTTTCACAATCTTTATGCCAAAAATGAAGATATCAACCCCCAAAAAAGGTGTGAAAAATCGTCTGGATTCAGGACCTTTTAATATAAAAGGAGGGGAGAAAATCCATCATGTATGATGGATTGTCAAGAATGAAAATGGGAAGATTTCAGTATCGCAGAAGTGATAAAACGGAGGATCCCAGTCCCCAGAGCACAAAAGACTGTTATGAGAAAGACTTAGTGGTTAATCCCAAGTTCTTTGATCCGCCGGTAAAGCGTCGGGAGGCTAACTTTCAAATCATGTGCAGTTTTTTCTTTATCAGAATTGTTCTTCTTTAACAGCGCAGATATGTACTGTCTTTCAAAACTATGGATTGCCGCTTCGAGTGATTCATCTGTGGGATATTGCGAAATCGACGCCTCCGATTGAAGAAAACCAGGCATATCGTTCATGGTAATGTAATCACCGTTACAAAAAATAACCGACCGCTCAATAATATTCTCAAGTTCACGAATTTCTCCTCTCCATTGATAGTTCATAAGCATGACCATGACCTCATTATTGACACCTTTAATATCCTTCCGCATCTCCTTCTTGTATTTGCCGACAAAATGTTCAACTAGCAGGGGGATATCATCCCTCCTTTCAGCAAGCGACGGCAAATGAATTTCTACCACATTTAAGCGGTAATACAGATCCTGGCGAAATCGACCGGCCTCCACTTCGCTCAGCAAATCCCTGTTTGTGGAAGCGAGAATGCGCACGTTTACCGGGACAGGTGTTGACATACCAACAGGAATAATCTCTTTTTGCTCGATAGCGCGCAGTAACTTTACCTGCAAGTGAACGGGCATTTCACTGATTTCATCGAGGAAAAGCGTTCCTTCATCCGCCGCTTTGAAAAAGCCGATTTTATCGGCAATGGCTCCGGTGAATGAACCCTTTTTGTGCCCAAACAGTTCGCTCTCAATAAGCGTATCGGGAATCGCGCCGGCATTTACCGATACAAACGATTTTTCGGCTCTTCTGCTGTTAAAGTGCACGGCTCGGGCGACAAGCTCTTTGCCCGTTCCGCTTTTACCTGAAATCAACACCGTACTGTCGGATTTGGAAACCGCGCGAATGGTTTCGAAAATCTTATTCATGGCCGGAGTTTTACCAACCAGGTGTGAGAAATCGTAGTCTTTATGCAGTTCACGGCGAAGCATCTGATTTTCCGTGATCAGCTTCTTCTGTTCAAGCAGGCGCTTAATCTTTACAAGGAGTTCGTCAAACTCGAGAGGTTTCAGAATATAGTCGCTTGCGCCCTTCCTGAGTGCCGCAATTGCTGTTTCGAGAGAGCCGTATGCGGTAATTATAATAACCAGCGATTGCGGATTAATCTGCATAGCTTTATCCAGTAATTCGACACCCTTCATCTCCGGCATTTCAAGATCGGTCACCACAAGATCAAAGTGTTCCGACAGTAGCTTTTCAAACGCAAGTTTGCCGTTCGCTGCTTCCGTAACGGCATACCCCTCCTTTTTGAGAACAAAGGAAATCGATTCTCTGATGATTTGCTCATCATCAACAACCAGTATTCTGTCAGCCATGATGGTATTCCTTTTCTACGTTAAATTTCGCGGTGCAGCGGGAGAGCGATGATAAATGTTGTTCCCTGACCTACAACGCTCTGGACATCAATTGTGCCCTGAAAACTTTTAATAATTCCGTAAGTTACCCACAATCCGAGTCCTGTTCCCTCACCGACTTTTTTTGTAGTGTAGAATGGTTCAAAGATTTTCGGGAGCGCATCGTCGGATATTCCTTTGCCCGTATCTTTAATTGAAACTTTCACATGACTCTCAGTGAGAACCGATGAAACGGAAATTTCTTTTGGGGGATGCGGCTGATTATTTTCAAGCGCGTGATGAGCGCGTTCATGTATGGCATCAACCGCATTAATAAGAATATTGATAAACACCTGCTCAATCTGATCAGGCACGAGGGTGAGCAACGGAAGCGAATGATGGAGATTTACCTGAAATGAAACCTGTTTTGCCTTTGCCCCTACCCTGACAATCTCCACCGCATCACGGATGTTTTTATTGATATCGGTCAGCTGGACTTCATACGATGACCGGCGCGAAAAATCAACCAGGTCGCGGATGATTTTTGAAATCCTGGTAACCTGACTTCTTATGAGCTCAAGTTTTTCCTGGACAAATTTATCGTTCGTTTCCCTCTGGATTACCTGAACAACGGAAGAGATAGACGTCAGTGGATTTCCCACTTCATGCGCGATACCCGCCGCAAGCAAACCGATGCTCTCCATCTTTTGTGCGTGAATGAGCTGCTGTTCAAGCATTTTTTGCTCTGTAATATCCCTGTGTACAGCAAAAAATCCGATTATTTTTCCTAATGAATCTACAATCGGCGAGATTAAGAGTTGCGTATGAAATGGGTCCCCGTTTTTCCTGCGGTTTTCAATTTCTCCCGTCCATACTTCTCCGGAAGTAATCGTCTTCCACATTTTTTCCCAGAAGCTTTTGGGGTATTTGCCGCTCCCGAACACATTCGGGTTTTTTCCTATCAACTCCTCTTTTGAATAACCACTCGATTTTTCAAACGCAGGATTGACATAGGTAATCTTGCCGTCGGGTCCGGTTATCTCTATCGGGTTGACAGTATAATGAGCAATATTATAAAAACGGAGAAGATCCAGTTCTTTTTCTTTTTCAACCGAAACATCTCTTGCGATGATAAAATAAATGCCTTCATGCCCATTCCCCGAACCAAACCGAGAGAAAAACAAATCTGTTGTTACAAAACTGCCCGACGTGAGCATGAAAGGAACTTCCCGCTGTGTACGAATTTTACCGTCGGCACAACCTCTGAGAGATGAAAGAAACTGTTCACGCCAGGAAGCTGAAACAAACGATTGGAGAGGAGTATTGACAAGATCGGAGCGGTTGCGTCCAAGCACCGTTGCGGCAAGTTTGTTCAGGTTCAGAATCAAACCCCCGTCATTCACGACAAAGCACATGTCGGGAATAACTTCCAGTAAATCCGAAGGAATATCCTTGTACGCCAAAATTGCGATGAGTGATTGTGGACGGGAAATAGGGCTTTGTTGTTCAGCCTTGCTCGCCGATTGCATTAATGTAGCCAACTTTATGATTTTTTCAAACTGTTCTGGAAAAGGAAGGTTTTGCTTGCGGTTCCCGCTGGTACGCGTCGAAACACATGGCAATATTGCGGAGAAACAGGCGTCCCGGCAGCGGTATACTGATCTGGTTCTCTTCAATATTTACAAGCCCGTCTTCATCGAGCGGTCGCAGTTCCGTCAACGATTCCGCAAAGTATGAATGGAAATCAATGCCAAATTCCTGTTCGATGTCAGCGTAGTTCAGGGATAGCTGGCACATCAGCCGCATGATCACCTGCTTACGGATTTCATCGTCCTCCGTCATTGCGTATCCCATGCGTGTTGCAAGCGTCCCATTATCCAGTGCCTGGTAATATTCTGCAAGCGTCTTGGCATTTTGCGCATAGTAATTCCCAAAATGACTGATCGAGGACATTCCCAATCCGTAAAGATCGGATCCGGCCTTTGTTGAGTATCCCTGGAAATTACGTCGGAGCGTTTTCATCCGCTGTGAAACCGTCAGTTCATCTCCGGGTTTCGCGAAATGATCCATTCCAAGATAAACATATCCAGCTGTGGAAAGTTTTTCAATTGTTGTGGTAATAATATCAAGTTTTGTTTCAGGAGAAGGAAGATCTTCCACGTGAATTACCGACTGATGCTTCTTCATCCACGGAACATACGCGAAATTGTATACAGCAATCCGTTCGGGAGAAATATCAATAATCTTATCAAGTGTTTCGGAAAAAGAAGCTGTCGTTTGCAGCGGCAAACCGTAAATCAAATCGATGTTGATACTGGAGAAGCCAAGCGACCTGCACCAGTCAATAACCTGACGAGTAACGAATTCGCTCTGATTCCTGTTTACTGCGAACTGCACTTTCGGCGAAAAATCCTGGACGCCAATACTGACCCGGTTAAAACCGACCTGCCGTAGCGCTTTGAGGTGATGGAGCGTAACATCGCGTGGGTCAATTTCAACGCTGATTTCCGCCTCCGGATTGAAACGAAATGACTGCCGGATGTAATTCCCGACATCTTCGATTTGCGACGGCGACAGCGACGTGGGAGTCCCGCCGCCCCAATGAAGCTGTACTACATTTCTATGAGAGCCGATCATTGGGGCCAGCAAGGAGATTTCTTTTTTGAGGTACGTAATATATTGTTCAATACGGTCGCGGCTGTGTGTAATAACCGTAGTGCATCCGCAGAAATAACAGAGTGTATCACAGAACGGAAAGTGAAAATAGAGTGACAAATCAGTATTATTTTTATTCGATTCAGTTACTTTGATCGCAGTGAGATAATCCCCGGAGCCGAAATCAGAAGAAAAGACCGGCGCGGGCGGATAACTGGTGTAGCGCGGACCGGGACGATCATATTTCCGTATTAAATGCTGAATCGAATCTTTGTCTATCAATTTTTCACCTGTTTTTGATTGGTGACATGACTATTATTTGTGTATTACTTTCTCAATTGTTATGCCATAATTGAGAAAAAGAAACGGGGAAAGCAGGTCGTTTTAGGGGTTATTTGTCTGGAATGGATTTCTGGGGAATCAGTGTTGAGAAAAAGGGGTGGGGTTATTTCAAACTTGAGAAGGAAGTATCTATATATAGTAGAGACCGATTTCGATCTCCTCAATCAGGAATCATTTCCGGTGAGCAGTTTGTATCCCTTGCCATGAACATTGAGAATCTCGATGCTCCCGTCATTTTTCAAATAACTCCTGAGACGCGAAATAAAGACATCCATACTTCTCCCGTTGAAATATGTATCGTTCCCCCAGATTGTTTTCAAAGCATGGTCTCGTTCTAGAATATTATTTTGGTGGAGGCAGAGAAGTTTAAGCAGTTCAGCCTCGCGGTTGGTGAGCTTTTGTTTCTTTCCCTTATACTCCAGAACCTGACGCCCGTAATCAAAGAGATATTTACCAATAGAAAATTCCTGTGCTTCGGTTTTAGTTGCACTGCCGGGGGGACTAACGCCGCGCTTGAGTACGGCTTGTATCCGCAACGCAAGCTCTTCCATGCTGAACGGCTTCGACACGTAATCATCGCATCCGATTTTAAATCCTTCGATCTTATCTTCCTTCATCGACTTCGCGGTAAGGAAAATCAGCGGGGTTTGTTGGTCTCGCTCACGCACTTCCTTTGCAAACGTGAATCCATCCTTCTTCGGCATCATCACATCCACAAGGCAGAGATCAAACGAACCTGATCGGAATGTCTTCAATCCCTGCTCACCATCCGTGCACAGCGTGGTAGTATATCCGCGGAGCTCCAAATTTTCCTGCAATATGAATCCAAGATTTGGATCATCTTCCAACACCAATATGTGTTTGTCAGCCACGTCTATTCTATCCTTGTTGGTCTGCTAACGGACACGTTATCCGCACCATGGTTCCTGTACCGGGCACACTTCGCAATGAGACAGCGCCACCGTGTGCTTCGGTCATCAATTTTACATAGCTTAGTCCAAGCCCAAACCCTTTGACATCGTGCACATTGCCAGTATGTACACGGAAATATTTCTCAAATACCTTTTCAGCATCACTTCCACCAATGCCAACGCCGTTATCTGCAATTTCGATAACAAGAGAACCATTGTTGTTGGATGTGGTGATAACAATGGATGGGCGCTCCGGTGTATACTTATTAGCGTTATCTAATATGTTATAGATGATGTTCTCAAAGTGAACGGCATCTGCTTTTATAACCGATTTCGCTGCATCCAGCTGGCACTCAATCGTCCCATGTTTTGCATCTACCTGAAGTGTAATACTCTTTACAGCCTTATCAATAATTTCATGAACGTCAGTTTCAGTCAGCTTAAGGTCATAGTCACCCTCTTCAAGAACGGCCATCTGTAAAATTTTATCCGCCTGACGCTTCATACGGCTGTTTTCATCCTGTATGATGCCGGAGTACCGCAGGACTTTTTCCTGGTGTCCGATGATTTCCGGACGTGTTATCGTCTCCACCGCTACAGCAATAGTGGAAATCGGCGTCTTGAACTCATGCGTCATGTTATTGACAAAATCCATCAATCGAACGCCAAACTCTTTTTGTTTAATGATAGTGCGAATGGTATATGCAAAGCAAACAACAATGATCCCTGTAAAGAAGATACTTAATCCGAGAAAAGGTCCAACCTGCTTCAATAGGTACATCGCCTGATCCGGAAAGAACAGGATCAACTGGTTCTGGCTGAAAATTAAGTCGTTTGGAAACAACGGGTTTCTGAAACCGGAAGAAAGAAGTTCACGTTCATACCCCAATGGTTTCAGCAAACGAAGTGAATCCGTTTTTTCTGATAATACTCCATACACATACGGCAAATCTATACCAGCACCATGGAGAGTCTGTTCGACCACCGAGTCCAGTATTGCCGGTGCGATGCGACGCTCGATGGGCTCCCGCTCGATGATGGAAAGATTATCAACAACATTTTCCACGATCCTCGTCCGATGTTTCTTGATTGAGGAATTCATAATCAGTCCCTGCATATCACCGCCAACTGCCCGCATTGTATAGGAATTACTGTCCGCCCAATATTTTATTACAAATTCCTTATTTCTAAAATCTGGTATATCGCATGCAATGCTGTAATTGCCCGGTTGCTTAAAATCATTCACAAGTACCGTATCCTTTTTTCGCGCCACATCAAATACTTGCAACATGATCTTCTGCGGAGATGGAACAGTGTAATAAATATTATTCTTTTCGATTCTTACAGGCGTTCGCTCAATAAAAGGCAACGTTGTCATCAACAGTTTAAGGCTGTCATGCCCAGATTCCCATTGTAATGAATCGGTATTCATCCTCATGATCTTCATTTTCTTATCAGGAGCTGAAACATTCAGTGCAACCTGAAACACATTTCCCATCGCCTCTGTCGTTTCGAGTTTCTGGGCAATGGCAGTCATTGCAGCATTCACGTTCCGCTCAAATGCCTGCTGACGGAAATCATACGCATTGCGCAGGAGGAAATACTGCAATACAACAAGCCCTGCCAGCGCAGCAATGCTGAGCCCTGTAACAATCCAAAGTATACGTGTTGTCAATTTCATACGGACGTAATGTACGAGATTCAGAGGAGAATTTCCCGCCTCTTAACATTTCTTAACACTTTCTAACATTCTTTAACTCGGAACTCCGCAACCAAACTGGTATGTTATACGCACAAGAACCCAACAAACCTGTTATTATTTTTATCGAGGAGAATCGTATGAAAAAACCGATTGGAATATTTATGATAGTTGTTCTCATTGCGGGAACCAATGCCTTTTCCCAACCAAAGATGAAAATCATGAAGCGGACAGCTGACGGAGAAGTAAAGGAAATGTCAGATGAAAATATGCTGCATGTGCCGGAACTGTCAGCTATGATTATGGAAGAAGGCAAAGAGCTTCGTGTCGATCACATCATGGAACCGGAAATGCGCATGAAGGGATACGAAAAAACCGACCTGAAAGAGGGCGATAAGATTCTCATGGCAAACGGGAAAAAAGTGGGAAGCATGAAAGAACTGAAAGAAATCTACAATAAGATAGCTACAGGCGAAACGGTGAAATTCGGAGTGAAGCGCAACGAAGGAACACTGATCGCCTCGTTTGTAAAGGCCGATCAGAAAGACATGCCGAAAATGAAGATGATGATTGCCGAAGGCGGTGGTGGTGGTAATTGGGAAGGAAACGTTGATATACTTGGTGTCCCTCAGATCGGACTTATTTTCAGTAACAAAGGGAGCGATGTTATCGTCAAATCAATCATGCCTGAAAAATCCGACGCTATTAAGAACGCAGATGTCAAGGAAGGTGATATCGTCAGCACGTTGAATACGTTTGCAGTGAAATCCTTTGGCGATTTCCAGAAGCGGTATGAAAAAATTCCCGCAGGAGACAAAGTTGAGATTGTCCTTTCACGCGCAGGAAAATCCGAAACGATCTCGTTTACAAAACCGAAAGATGAAGGTAAAATGATCATCCGCCGCGGCAACTAATCATGAGTGTACGGCAAAACATAGCATTCATCCTTCTTGCGCTGTTCATATTCTGTATAAACGAACAGCTTTCAGCGCAGAGTTCAAGCATGTTCAATCAGCGCGATGATCAGTACCGGGTACTTGGCCTGAAGCGGGCGAAAGAAGTGTATGAAACTGCAAAGAATGAGTTTGATCGCCAGAAGATGCTGTTCGAAAAAGGACTTATCTCTCAGGCAGAACTTGACCGAGCTAAGTCATATTTTGCCGATGCGGAAGTAAATTTTCAACAGTCTCTTCTTGCCGTGCTGTTCGAACAGCAATACGTAACCGTTGCAAAAGCAATCAAATACCAGGCAAAAAGCGGGATCAAACATGTACGGCTGACGTTGGCGAACGCATCCGGAGGAAGCGCGGAGTTCCGCAAACTGATCAATCTCGATGATGCACTATTTCGCTCATTACAGCCCGACATTATTAATGATGTATATGTGTCACTGCAAAATAACGAGGGCGCAGTTATCAGCCAGCCGTACGAAGCAAAAATTGAGCAACTGCAATACGGCCAGCCCACAATTATTGATTTTGTCCTCCTTCAGGATCTTGATGTGGTTTCCGTGAATATGATTTACGGGAAAGGCACACAGCGTACGCTAAAAGTCTATCTGGAAAAAGACGCAGCTGTCAACAAGGTACTGGTGCAGTCGTTACAGTTTTCACAGGAAGCGGAGCTTGGAAAAACTGCTTCGTACGACCTCACGCTCGAATTGTTTGGTGGCATTGGAAGTACATTCAATCTTGAGGCAGTCAATCTGCCCGCCCAGGTCAATCGGTTTTTCAAAGACCCAGGAAGCGGCGCAAGACTGACACAGGTAAAATTTGCTGAGACAACAAATTCCCGTAAGGCCGCACTGGATATTTCGTTACCTGACCGCCCAACAGAAGATATTCCTATCGATCAGCCGATTCCGTTTTTTGTTCTGGTAATTCCTTCTGAGAAGATGAAAGAAATCAAAAACTTTCAGCAGAAGACATGGACACAGGCGGAAATCGAAAAACTGAATGTGGGGTTTGTAAAACTTGAACTCGTCCCACGTGGTAAAGGAAGATTGTTTGTCCGCGCTCAGCAGTTGTACTACTCTATTAATGCCGACGGCGTTGTCGATATGAATATTGAGCTGGTAAACGAAGGTTCCCGTCGAGTCGATAATGTTGAAATAAAGGCGGATCTCCCGATAAACTGGTCAAAAAATATCGAACCGACTGTCATTTCATCGCTCAATATCGGAGAAGAGCAAAAAGTCCATCTCCGGTTCACCCCACCTGAAAATGTCTCGGTTGGAAGATATGAAATCCGTTTGCGTACTACCGGGCTCACGGACAATCAACCAGTCACCGGCGAAGACAAAACTGTCACAGTCGAAATCCTCGCTGATACAAATATCTGGGGAACCACATTCCTTATTATTCTGATACTCGGATTGGTGTCGGGAATAGTAGTCTTTGGAATTCGTTTATCCAGAAAATGAATTCTCATTTATGCCCCACTGCCTGAAGACAGTGGCTATGAACAACCATCATATTTAGGATTAGATTATGCAAAACGATTCTCTTCCACCAATGTTAGAAGCCATCAGCCTCACAAAACGTTATGAGGACAACACGCTGGCGCTTGACAATGTTTCATTCGGAGTTTCTCCGGGAAGTATTTACGCAATGCTGGGGGGAAACGGAGCCGGGAAAACAACAACCATCAACATCTTTCTGAATTTCATTGAACCAACCACCGGTGAAGCCCGTGTCAACGGCATCACCACACACAAAGAACCGCTGAAGGCGAAAGAGCATATCGCGTATGTATCCGAGAATGTCATGCTCTACACAAATTTTACTGCATTGCAAAATCTTGATTACTTCAGCAAGCTGGGAGGAAAGACAGAATACACAAAATCGGACTACCGGGATGTTCTGCTGAGAGTCGGGCTTCAGGAAGAAGCGCACAGCAAACGGCTGAAATCATATTCGAAAGGAATGCGCCAAAAGTGCGGGATTGCCATCGCGATTCTGAAAAATGCTCCTGCAATTTTGCTCGATGAACCGACATCAGGATTGGATCCGAAAGCAGGATATGAATTTCTCCGGCTCCTTACCTCACTTCGTGATGAAGGTAAAGCGATACTGATGTCCACGCACGATATTTTCAGAGCAAAGGAAATTGCCGATATCATCGGCATCATGAACCGGGGAAAGCTCGTCATGCAGCAAACGCAATCGCAGCTCGCCGGAGAAAACCTTGAAGAGCTTTACTTGCACCACATGGCAGGTGTCGTTGAAGAAACAGTACATAACTAACCGGAGCCGGATGCTATGATCAAATTAATAATAGAAAAAGAACTTCGCGAAGTTATCGGTTCGGTAAAATTCGCAATCACATTCGGCGTCTGCTCATTCCTGATTATCCTCTCATTCTATATCGGTGGGCGCAATTACGAAGTCTGGACCAAACAATACGAAGCGGCAAAGAGGGAAAACCTGAGGCAAATGGAAGGACTTACCGACTGGTTCGCTGTGCAGCAGCACCGTATTTTCCTTCCGCCGCAACCGCTTGCCGCGTTAGTCGGAGGAGTTTCAAATGATATTGGACGGACAATTGAAATGCAGGGACGCGGCGAATTGAACACCGATGACAGCCGTTTTAATGAAGATCCTATTTTTGCCGTTTTCCGTTTTCTCGATCTTGATTTCATTTTCCAGATTGTCCTTTCGTTGTTCGCGATCCTGTTTGCGTATGATGCCGTCAATGGAGAAAAAGAACGCGGCACGTTAAAGCTTTCGTTTTCGAACGCGGTTCCGAAAGACAAATACATTCTCGGGAAACTCTTCGGATCGTATTTTGCGCTGGGAATTCCGTTGATGATCCCTGTGCTTATCGGTTGCGTACTGCTGCCGATACTCGGTGTCCCCATGAACAGCGATGAATGGATACGCCTTGCGCTTATCATTACTGCGGGATTTCTTTACTTCGGTGTTTTTCTTACGCTATCCGTTTTTATATCCAGCGTGACGAGGCGGTCTTCCACGGCCTTTCTTATGCTCCTGGTTGTCTGGATACTTGCCGTTCTTGTTATACCGAGAAGCGCTGTGCTTATCGCCGGGCGTGCGGTTGATGTTCCATCCGTCGACGAAATCGCATCACAGAAAAACAGATTCAGTGCGTCGCTCTGGGAGGTCGACCGGAAACATTTGGCAGAGTTCAAACCGGAACCCGCTGAAAAGGAAGAACCTCAAAAAGTACTCGAGAAATTCAACCAGTTCATGCAAAAAGCGGCCGATGAGCGCGACAAGAAAATGAATGAGTTCACTGAACGGCTGAATGAAGAACGTGAAAACCGTCAGCGTGAACAACAAGCAGTATCGCTTGGCCTCGCAAGGATCTCCCCGTCAGCCACATTCAGCCTCGCCGCTTCATCGCTTGCCGGGACCTCGTTGTCGCTTGAGCATCGGTACAAAGATGCAGCATCCGCATATCAAAAAGAATATGCCGCATTCATGAAAGAGAAAACCGGCATGGTTACCGGCGGACGTGTCATGATGTTCCGCACAATTGTCGATGACGGAAAAAAACCGGAGCCCATTAATCCGAATGAACTTCCCGTCTTTTCATATATCCCCCCTTCGCTGGGAGTCGTTATTGAAGACAGCATCATTAATTTTGGATTACTTGCATTCTTCTCTCTTCTGTTTTTTGCAGGATCGTATGTGGCGTTTTTGAGATATGATGTGAGATGATCTTTTTTGAAACATTTGATGAAATAACTTTCTCAGAAAGCAATCAGCTATGTTCCTAACCCTGGTTCAAAAAGAACTCAAAAATGTACTCCTAAGCCCGAAATTTCCGGCGACGTTTATCGTTAGCGCAATACTGATTTTACTCAGCGTGTATATCGGGATCAGCGAATACCGCATCGCGGTAAAAAATTATGAAACCGCACAGCAACTGACCTCCCAGGAGCTCCGCGAGCAAACGCGTTGGACCGCGCTAAACAACAAAACGTACCGCACACCTGACCCGATGCAGATTTTTGTCTCTGGTGTTAATAACGATATCGGTCGCTGGTCGGGTATTAACCAGTTTAATCCCGTAAAACTCCGCCACAGCATTTATTCCGACGATCCGATTTTTGCTATTTTCCGATTCGTTGATTTCAGTTTCATCGTACAAATCGTTTTTTCATTATTTGCCTTTCTCTTCACTTATGATGCTATTAATGGCGAAAAGGAGTCGGGAACGCTTGCCTTGACATTTTCAAATTCTGTTCCCCGTGCACAGTATCTTATTGCCAAGCTCGCCGGCTCATGGCTTGGGTTAGTTATCCCGCTGCTTATCCCGACCGCGCTTGCGGCGCTGATGGTGTTTCTCTTTAACATTCCGTTCGATTTCAGCCACTGGGTGAAATTTTTTTCGCTCCTTGGCGTATCTCTTCTCTATTTTACATTTTTCGTAACACTGGGATTGTGTTTCTCAGCGTTTACTAAACGTTCGAATGTTTCTTTTCTGCTTTGTCTCGTATCGTGGGTGCTGACAATTCTGATATTACCGAGGGCAGGCGTCATTGTCGCAAGCCACATTGTTTCAGCACCGACAATCGCAGAAGTAGAAGCACAACAGGATGCGTTCGCCAAGGATAAATGGGAGCAGCATCATAAGGCATTCGAAGCGAAACTTCGGGAGCGGCAGGAAAAAATGGCTGGGATGTCGAAAGAAGAAGGTGAGCAATACGAGAATGAGCAGATGTGGGGATGGATGGAAGAAGATGATGCGCGCCGGAAGCAAATGGAAAAGGAAATTGACGCATACGGTGTTAAACTTCAGGAAGATTTACGCAACCGAAAGGCGGAACAGGAACAGCTCGCGTTTACGCTGTCACGCTTCTCACCTGCATCAGCATATCAGCTCGCAGTCATGAGCATCGCCGGCACCGATATCAGGCTAAAAACACGTTACGAAGACGCGTTGCGCGCCTACCGCACTACGTTCAATGAGTTTACGGAGAAGAAACAGAAAGAAGCCGGCGACATCGGTGGCATTCGCATTACTATGGATTCCGAAAAAGGAGTTTCCATCGACACCCCGCGCGAACAAGGAACACTGAACCTTACCGATATGCCACAATTCACGCCGGTTAGCCACGCCGCTATATTTCCCCTCGTTGACTTCGGCATACTTATGCTGATGGCTTTGCTTGTCTTCGCTGGTTCTGTTGTAGGATTTATGCGATACGATTTGCGAAGCTAAGCCTCACCGAGCCGTTATCCCGAATCGGTGGATGGCTATTTAAGAATCAGCATCTTCTTTACACCGGAAAACGAAACCGTCGGATGAAGTGTGCTGATTGCCGTCATGCGGTAAAAATAGACTCCGCTTGAAATATTTGTTGAATTCCAGGATGTCGAATGGAGACCTGCACCTTGGATTGCATCAACAAGTATCTCTACCTTTTCACCAAATGTATTGTAGACCTCAAGGGTTATTCTTGACTCCTCGGCAATCTCATATGAAAGAGTCGTGCTTGGGTTAAATGGATTTGGGTAATTTTGTTGCAATGAAAATATTCGTGGTACTCTTGGATTTTCCCCACCTCTCTCAACTGGAGGAGGAGGCGGAAATTCCGGCGTCGTAACAATCTTTATTCGGGAGGAAGCACTAAGCATCGAACTCGATGCCAGCATCAGTCCACCCGCCTGATCTGTCTTTACCCAATATCCTTTCCCCGGCTGTACGGTATCGGAAAAAAAATACCCATGATTATATCCAAAGAATTTGCTTGTAATCATTCCCGGCGGATCACTTATAATAGATTGAACAGGAACCGGCTGGGAAATCGAACCGATCAGATTCCAACCTTCTGAGACTAAAACTGTTTCACTTTCAGTCGGAAAACCTGAGATAGGAATATTGTCATTATTGGAAAATTTTATCCAGTAGCCAATACCGCTCCGAAGCACATTGTTGGGTTGATACTTTACACTGTCATCATATAAATATGCCTGCGAAACAGCAGAGGGAAAAAGAATCGAGACGGCGGAATCCACCGTTTTTACGGGCAACGAAATGATATTCCATTTTGCTACAACATCAATATTTGAAGGTGTTACAGGAAGAGGGATGGAAGACAACTCATTTGAGAACAAGCTTGATATCTGATTGTCATTAACTGCCTTGACGCGGACATAGTATCGTGTATAATTTGTCAGACCAGATATTGTCATTACAGTGTCATCAGCTGAAAATGCTGAATCAACCTCAAGTATGGGATTTGTTGCTGTGTCCATAAAGATACTATAGTGATCAAAATTTCCGATCACACTCTTGTTCCATCGAAGCGTGAGAGCATTATTTCCTACCGTAGTTGAGATCAGAACTGGAGCCAGCGGAGCTCCTTCAATAAATGTTAGAGATTGATCTGCCGTCAAATTTACATAGTACTCAATCAACCCCGACGGCCACTGAACTATGATTGAATCTATGCCTGTTGCATCTCCAAGCCCAAAATGAACATTAAGATTCTGGCTATTATATCCTGTTTGCCCTTGAATTTCCCGGAGTTGCCACCGTGCTATACCATTAATAGTGGCTCTGATCCGTATTCTTGTGCCAATTGCAGATTTATTTGACTGTGTTCCAATGCATTTCAATTTAATCCAGTGATTGCTGTTTCCATCGTTGTGATAGAGAAAGTTTTGTTGGTTCAACCTGTTCGCCACAAAGAGATCAAGAGAGCCGTCGTTATCATAATCACCCCAAACGGCACCGAATGAATTTCCGCCATCATTGACAACCGAACCGGAGGTGATTTTTGTAAACGTGTAATCGGGATATCCGTCATTTTGATAAAGAAAGTTGTTCCCGCCGTCATTTCCGACAAAAAGATCGAGGTCACCATCGTTATCGTAATCTCCCCAGGCGCTGCCGACGGAATTTCCCCCATCGTTTGATTCGATTCCACCTAAAACCGGATCCAAAGAAAACGATGGATATCCAGAGTTATGATAGAGAACATTATTCTGGGCAAGAGTATTTGCAACAAATAAATCAAGCACGCCATCGTTGTCATAATCACCCCAGCTGTTCCCTACCGAGGCTTTCCCGTCTGCAAGGACTATCCTGGTGAATATGTTATTACTGTTGTTTCGGTAGAGGTAATCGTTTTGGGCTCCGGCATTTCCCACAAACAGATCTGACAATCCGTCATTGTTAAAATCTGCCCACGAACCCGAAATTGAGAAGTTGGCACCATCACCGATCGAAAGAAGTGTATCAATTTTTGTGAAAGTGTAATTTGGGGAACCGTTGTTATGATAGAAAAAATCATTGCCCTGAAAATTTACAATATAAAGATCCAGATTACCATCCTTGTCCAAATCGACCCATGAGCTGCTGTTGGAATTTGCAATATCGGTTACTACTGCACCGCTTATAATCTTTACAAATCCAGTATCGCCTGTTCCTTTGTACAAAAAGTTGCCAAAGTTTTGCCTGTTTGTGACGAAGCAATCAACGATTCCATCACTGTCATAATCTCCCCAAGTACTTCCAATAGACGATCCACCATCATTCACGAACGCACCGCTGGTAACGCTGAAGAATCCCCCATTTCCGTCATTCAGATAGAGCACATTGTTTTGGCTTAATAAATTGCCGTTAGATACATAGAGATCCAGATATCCATCCTTATTTACATCTATCCAAGTACCGCCGCCGCTTTCAAGCTGATCACTTACCAAGGGATTGCCAGAGTAAGTAATTCTCGTGAATTGTGCAGACCCCGTTGAAAACCCGAGCAGCCAACAGGAGCAAAGCAAAATAATTTGTTGCGTTGTCATGCCATCATCTCGTCGGTTACTTTGAAAGGATCATTCTTTTAAATTCTAAAAAGCTGCCGGCAGCAAGTTTATAATAGTAGACACCGCTCGACAGATGATGGGCATTAAACTGAATACTATGATCGCCCGCTTCTAATTCTTCTTCCAACAGTGTGGCAACTTCCCTACCAAGGATATCGAATATCTTTATCGTTGCCAGACCGGACATGGGAAGGCTAAACCTGATCTTTGTTTCCGGATTAAAGGGATTTGGGTAGTTCTGTTCTAATGAAAAATTCCCTGCGAAGAATTCAGATTCATCCCTTCCCTGAGTAAAGCTCAGTGTTACTTCGGCCGGTTTCTGGAATAGGTGCAACGTCTCTTTTGATGTGAGTACATTTGTTTTACCATTTATGGAAAGCTGAGCGTTTGTATTCTTTTGTAGCAATGGCCGAATGGTCAGCGGATAAAGAGCTGAGGAAATGACAATTGAATTTCGTTTTGTCATCCCTTCTTCTGCAAATACCGCAGATGTTCCTTCTTCGTAGCGAACGTCAAATACTCCCGCTGGTGGAGCCGGAGGAAGCTCCCACAGATCCACCGAGTTCACAATCCGGCTTCCTCCGAAGTATAGTATTTGCTCATGTCCACCAGCGTCTTGAATGACCAGAGAACTGAGGTCAGTCAATATTGTTTTGTTACTAAAACCGTTTGGGATCATCGCCTTGCCTGCGAACCCATGAAGCAGGGTCGATTGGTAGAACAAATCCCCATCGTCCGACATTTTCACCCAATACCCTTTTCCGGGTCTCAGCGAATCGCCAATCGCGTAACCGCCATCGTATCCAAATACTGAGGAACTAATAATTCCGGGGGGAATAGTTGAGAGCCCGTTTACACTTACCGGGGTTGACATGGCACCTATTAAATTCCAACCATGGTGCACGCGGATTCTGTCAGCGGAGCTCGATCCCGAAATCGTACGCTCCTGAGGATTCGAAAATTTTAACCAATACCCCTTGAGACCTTCCAATGAGTCGTTTTCGACATAGCCTGAATCAGCGCTGTATGAGTAAGCGGAGGTTATCGACAGAGGATAGAGAGAATCCTTCAGACTGTTAATTCCTGTTAACGGAACGGAGACAATGTTCCATCGATCTGTGTTTTCCAAAATAACTGTTACCGATTCCGCTACAAAGTAGCGGACCTGTGACCAATCCCCCGTGACTGACACCGTTCTTGCTCTCACACGCCAGTAATAGGTGGAATCAAGTGTAAGGGAGTCGACAGTGAGGGCCGAATCGGGAACATTATCTCCCTGGGTTACTAGTACTGCGAACGTGCTGTCGCTTCCCACCTCCACGTCGTATCCCACCGCACCGCCAAGCGTCGCCCATCGAAGAACCACTGAAACAGGAAACTTTCCTCCATCGGGAGGGAAAAGCAGCGTTGGCGGGATTACTTCGTTTGAAAATGATCGTACTTCTGACCATACTCCTTTATGGATATTCCCGGCAGATCGAACACGCCAGTAGTACGTGGAATTATTTGAAAGTATTGAGACTAACTTGATCGTATCCGAGACAAGGGAATCATTAATAACAAATCCGCCGGAGAATGTTGAATCTGTTGTTACCTGAATATGGTATGGTCTACCGTAGACATTACGCCTCCATCTGAGTAAGATCTCTGGAAGCTGGTTTAATTCCCCTTCGGCGGGAGTAAACAACATAACGTCGCCAGAATCAGCTTCTGCCACGGTGAGATACTGATTGGGCTGTACGTTGGAAAACCGTTCAATAACCCCCGAGGGCCATTCAATCTTCAACGAATCAATACTTGCCGCATCGGCAAATCCGAAGTGGGCGATCAATGAGTTTTGGCTATTGAAACTGTTTTGCGCGGAGATTTCACGTAGTTGCCAGGTTGGAATCCCCTGAATGGTTGCGAAAGTCCAAATCTTTGTACCGATCGCTGACTTGTTGGAAATTGTCCCTATACACCGAATTCCCAACCAGCTGTTGCCGGAAGCTAGATCATTCCGGAAAAGCCCCTTCGCGCCGCCCGCTCCACTAACAAACAGATCTAGATCACCATCGCCGTCATAGTCACCAGCAGAAGCTCCATAGTGTGGTCCCGGAGAAGTGACCAGGGCTCCGCTCACAATTGTTGTAAACGATCCTCCACCGGTGTTCTCATAGTACCTGTTAGGGGACGTCCCGTCGTTTGTAACGAAGCAGTCCATGTCGCCGTCGTTGTCAAAATCTTCCCAGACAGAAGAAAGGGAGTGGTCTACATGATTTACAATGTCGCCAACAGTAACTTTAACAAATGACCCGCCGTCATTTCTGTACAGATCATTTTTTATCCCCGGTAATGCACCGCCGCCATAGTTGGTGATGTACACATCAAGATCACCATCATTGTCGTAATCAATCCAATTGAATATCTGACCGTCACGACTGTCTGTGGCAATCACTCCCGTTGTTATTTTTTTGAAGAACGCGGTGCCCGTTTCCTTCAGCATATTTCGAAACAGATAATCTGGCAGAATGGTCCCATTAGCAGGCCCCGCACCGATAAACAAGTCCATGTCTCCGTCTCCGTCAAAATCAGACCAGGACGGAACCGTGTATGGTGCCGTGACACTTACCACCACACCGGTATCAATTCGCGTGAAAGTCCCGTCATGATTATTGTGGAAAAGTCGGTTTGGCGTAGAGATGCCTGCAAACCCAAATGCCGCAGCAATGACAACATCCGTGTAACCGTCATTATCATAATCAGCCCATGCACATCCCCATCCTTTATTTGCACTGCTGCTTCCAATATCTCCGGAAGTTACCGCGGTGAATATTTCATTGCCGTCATTCCTGTACAGGATTGAACCATTTGGATTTCCACCGGAAATAAAACAATCGATATCTCCATCGTTGTCAAAATCCGACCATGAGTTTGCGAACGCAGCACCCTGATTCGTAATGGCGGAGGTCAATTTGGTAAAGATTCCACCCCCTTCGTTGCGATACAGCGGACCTTGATTAATAAAGAGATCGAGCTTCCCATCATCATTCATATCAATCCAGCTTGCCCCAGTATAGGAGCCAGACTGAGAGCCCGGATCTGTGACAATCGGATTGGCGACATCCGTAACCTTTGTGAAGTTAGTTTGTGAATGGAGTTGAGATATCACCAGAGACAAAAACAGCAACAGAATAGAGATTCGATTCATAACTTCCTCGTCAGACAAGCATCGTGTAATTTGTACCAAGGTACGGAGAAGATGAAAGCGGATAAATAACCCATATGGGTCAATTCTTGGGTTTATTGTTCCACATTTGTTTCAGTATCATCCATTTATTTTGAACTTTTTTGCAAACAGTGATGAAATCACTTTCTGAAGAGCCAGATGACAATATTCTGCCACGCGAAACCACATCCCATTCGACCTCAGATTGGCCTTGCCAAAATGCAAATTGACGGTCAATTGTAAGTGAATCATTCAGATACTCAAATTTCGTAATGACGAATACAGTTTCTGCGGGAGAAAACCAGTATTGCCCGATCGCCTTCCTCCCTCTGATTGTCTTGCCCTTATTGTTTGGCGGAAGTATCTCGCTGTCTTCGCTAAAGAGATTCACCACAGCTAAGCTGTCGTTCTTCAACCAGTATTGTCTGTACTGGTCATGGAGAATATGCAGTGCATCAACATCCTGCTGACGTGGAGTACCCTCACCAGATTGTTCCCGGCACGAGACTATTGAGAGTAAAAGTGAGAGAGCAAGAATGAGTATCAGGTTCGTCACGAAAAACTTCAGCTATACTTTAATGGAGGAATTCAAAGAAAGATAGAGAGAATACACGAGCAGGTAAATGACCCATACGGGTCAATTTATTTGGAACAGGGAATCGGGAACTGTAATGATTACAAAGAGATAGGATGTTCCGGGGTGATTACACTACACAAGATTTTCTTTGATAGCTTTCGCTACTGCCTCTGACTTGGAATGAACCTCAAGTTTCTTATAAATACTTTTCAGATGACGTCTGACGGTTTCTTCACTGATTGAAAGCGATTCGCCAATCATTTTATAACTTTTTCCTTTGCACAATTGATGCAATACATCTGTTTCACGCGGTGTGAGAACAGGATCTGATTTTCTTTGGAACGAACCCACAACCATTCTCGCGATTTGCGTACTCATTGGGGATCCACCCTGCTTTACCTCCTTGATTGCCTCAAGAAGTCGTATAGTTGGGGTTTCTTTTACGAGATAACCGCATGCACCGGCACATAATGCCTCAAATACCATTTCATCATTCTCATGAACCGTTAATACAATAATGTCAAGGTCGGGATGTTTTTCCTTAATCCTTCTGATACCTTCAATTCCGGACATACCCGGCAACCCAATATCCATCAATACCACATCGGTCAACTCCTCATCCAACCCTTTGATGGCAGACATGCATTCACCGTAAGTATTCGTACACATAAATCCTTCGGTGCTGTTAATCAGCAGGGCAAGACTGTCACGAATATCAACGTCATCTTCAACAATAGATACTGAAATCATTCTTTCAAACTCCCATTCTTAAGCTCGTGTTCAGGAACAAAATAGCTGAACTTCACTTTTGTCCCGGTACCCGGATTCGATTCTATTGTTAACGATCCATTCATTTTCTCAGCTCTGGCCTGCATGCTGTACAAACCCTGGCCGTGTGATCCATTTTCCGTATTAAATCCTTTTCCATCGTCGGCAAGATGGAGGTCGAGCATTTGTCCATTCATATCTATTCCAAGAGTAACATTTGAGCACTCAGAGTGTTTGACCGTATTATTCATTGCTTCTTTAAACAAGAGAGTCAGATGCCTTCGTGTATCAACCGCAACTTGAATCCGGTCAAGTTCTTTTGACAGGCCGGTTACTCTGAACCCGATTCCCGTCCCATTATACAATTCATCACCGAAATCTTTCAATCGGATGGCCACATCATATGCCGAATCTTTATCGGGGTTCAGTGTCCAAAGAAAATCTCTCATCCCCATCGAAAGATCGTTTGATGCCTGAATAATTCTGTTCAGGTGTTCCAGGAGTTCCGGCGAACTTCCATTGAGAGCCCGTTTGATAACCTGGCCAAGCAGAGAAATTTTGGTAAGTTTATGCCCAAATTCGTCATGGAAATCGTCTGCAGCCCGTTTGCGAACACGTTTATTTTCCGCCGCGCGAACGCGCTCAAGCTCGGTAAAGCGTCGAACCTTCTCTTTCACACGATAGTTATAGACTGTAACCACGAGACTGAGCATAGCAATAGCGGAAAGCGAATAAAACCACCAAGTCTTCCAAAATGGAGGCATAATTACAATTCGGAGTTCTTTCCCGGTTTCATTCCACACTCCGTTATTGTTCGAGCCTTTGACTTTAAAGATATACTCACCCGGATCGAGGTTCATATACCGGGCAAAGCGTCTGTTCCCGCTATAGTTCCACTCGCGGTCGAAGCCTTCCAGCTTAAATGCGTACCTGTTCTTTTCCGGTTGTGTGTAATCTAGTGCCGCGAAAGCAAGGGCAAAAAAATTCTCTGTATGAGATAAACTAATCGACGACGCATGGGGTTGTGTCGAGATAAAGTCTCTTTCTGTGTTATCAAACAACATAAACGAAGTAATTGCTATCGGCGGAACGAAAGCGTTGCGGACAACATTTTTCGTGTCAATGATATTGAAACCGTTTATCCCCCCGAAAACAATGCCTCCATTCGAGCGCCTGAAATATGCGCCTGCATTGAACATGTTTCCCTGTAGACCATCAGAGATATCATAATTTGTAAATTTCTTTTCATGGGTATCAAACTTTGAAATACCGCGGAAAGTACTCAGCCAAAGTACACCAGGCCGTTCCTCTACAACGCCGCAAATTACGCTGTTCGGCAAGCCATCCTTGCGCGTAAAATGTGTAAACGTCCCGTCTTCACGGTTCAGACTATTAAGTCCACCTCCGGTTCCAATCCACAACGTCCCGGATGCATCTTCCAACATAGACAAGGCGTAATTATTGCTCAAGGTTTTCGGATCATAGGGGTTTTGCGTGAATCGCCGGATTGAATTGCCATCCGCTCCGATTCGGAAGAGGCCACTATACGTTCCTATCCATAAAGCACCGGAACGGTCCTCGCAGAGAGATAGAACATGCGCTGACCCGATACCAATTGAGTCGTGTTCGAGGGAAGGATACCTCGTGAATGATTCGTTTTTAATATTGAATTTCTGCAGGCCGGAAGGCGTCCCGACCCAAAGATTTTCCGGATGAATTTTGCTGACTACAAGGCACGTGACCACTTCGTCGGGGAGTCCACCAGCCTTTGCGTGGTCATGCGGATAGGCCGTGAACTTTGTTCGCTCCCTATCTAGTCGATTCAGCCCTCTTCTTGTGCCAATCCATAAATTACCGTTCTGGTCTTCGGCGATTGCGCTAACAACTTTGCCATTCAGCGTATTTGGAATATTTCTTTTCCACGGATAACGGAAAAATGAGCTTGTGGAATCGATCAACTTGTTGATGCCGGTATCGGTCCCAATCCATAACGTTCCTGAATGATCTTCCAGAACTGCATTTACCATGGCAGAACTAATGCTCGTGGAATCATCACTCTGATGTCTGAAGCGCGTAAAGAGACCTTTCCCCGGAATAAGCTTGTCTACTCCTCCTTGATATGTTCCGACCCATAGGATACCAGACCTGTCTTCAAGAAGCGCCGTGATATTATCACTGCTGATGCTTTCATCGTTCGATGGTTGGTGATGTAGCCGCTTGATTATTCCGGTCGTCGCGTCAAATCTATTTAGTCCAAAAGCAGTCCCGACCCAATATATCCCTGACCGGTCTTGTATGATGGTATTCACAAAATCAAAGGAGAGTGAATTTGGATCGGATGGTGTATTGTGGAAGCGAACGAAGGTGCGGTCTTCTTTTCTGTATCTGTTTAAACCACCGTACGTACAAACCCAGAGCTCTCCCTTCTTATCCAAATAGAGGCTCTTTATATTGTTACTGCTAAGTCCGGAAGGATTTTTCGGATCGGATGAAATATGGGTAAATGCAGTCCGGTCAGGATTAAGAATGGAAATTCCCCGGCTTCCTGTTCCTATCCATAAGTTATGCGACGAATCTTCAACGATAGAGAGAATAAAATCTTCGCTGATCGAATTCATGTCCGTTGAATCATGACGGAACCTGGTAAACTTCTCAGTCCTCGGATCCAATCTGCTCATGCCACCGCCATTTGTCCCGAGCCAAAGGATGCCTTCGTGATCTTCACATATCGTCCAGACGATCCCCTGCGAGATTGATTCTTCGCGCGGCGGGTCATACGTATACCGCTTCATCTTTCCAGTATTGGCATCAAGCTTGTTCAACCCTCCACCGTACGTGCCAATCCAAAGATTTCCCAACCTGTCTTCCAGCAATGAGACAATATCGTCATTGGAAAGTGAGTTCGGGTCATCCGGATTATACCGATAGGTGGTGTAAGTATACCCGTCGTACCTGACGAGGCCATATAGGGTCCCAAACCATATAAATCCTTTGCTATCCTGAAGCATGCAATAGACAAGTGAGTGCGCTACGCCCTCTTCAAGGGAAAGATGTTCGAACCGATACTGGCGCTGGGCTGGGGAGTTCTGGAGTGAAATATTCGACAGCAGTGCAAATAAGATGCACCAATTCGCAATATGCTTTGTTATTTGATGGGCTGTAAATAGTGAGCTCATGGCACGGTAAGATACATATTCACCAAATAACAAACCATGACCCGAATGGGTCATCTGGAGGGAAAGATATCCGATTTCTTTTCTAAGTTACCCAGACCTCGAAATCGGAGGCCTTACTTTTTTACTTTAACTTATCCTTAAACACCTTCTTGAACTTTTCCACCTTGGGCCGAATAACAAACATGCAGTACGGCGCCATTCCATGCGAATTGTAATAATTCTGGTGATAATTTTCGGCCTTGTAGAAATTTGAGTATGCCGTAACCTCTGTAACAATCGGTGCATCGAAGGCACCGGAAGCGTCCAATTCTTTCTTATATTTTTCTGCCAAGTTCTTTTGTTCGTCGTCATGATAAAACACAGCTGAGCGGTATTGTGTGCCGACGTCATTGCCCTGACGGTTCAAAGTTGTCGGGTCGTGGGTTTTCCAGAACACTTCCAGCAACTCTGCGTACGAAATCTGTGATGAATCATAATTTATCTGTATTGCTTCAGCATGCCCGGTAGTACCGCTGCAAACTTGCTCGTAGGTCGGGTTCACGACCTTTCCGCCGCTGTAGCCTGAGATTACGCTCTGCACTCCTTTTAAATTCTGAAAAATCGCTTCCGTACACCAGAAGCATCCGTTGCCAAATGTGGCTGTTGCCAGTTTCGCCGAATCCATAGGTCCGCTCTGTTCCTGTGATGTTGATGGTTGATCTGATTGTCTTGAGTACAATTTAAAGACAATAGTAATCAGAATAGCCGAAATTGAGATTATGATGAATGTTTTCTTCATTACACCATAAGATACGATTTTTTTTGGACTGTGGATTGCGCGGGGCGTCGTCCAGCGCTCACAGAATTGCATCTCGACGCATCATTCACTACTTTTGTCTCCCATGGAACTGATTCTCATTATATGCATCGCTTTCACGGCGTCATTGATCTCCGGCAGCGTTGGATTGGGTGGCGCAGTAATTCTGATTCCGGCGTATTTATATCTCCCGGAACTGCTCGGCATACAATCTCTCGATGTGAAAATGATTTCGGGGCTTACCAGCGTGCAGGTATTTTGCTCTTCATTGTTCGGAATGCTGGTACACCGCAAACGCGGCGCGGTGAATAAACGGCTCGTGATGACGATGGGCATCCCGATAACAATCGCATCACTTACAGGCGCTCTTCTTTCCAAGACTGTGGAACCGAAGTACATCATTCTAGCGTTCGCCGTTATGGCAATTACCGGCGCGGTGATGGTATTTCTGAAACGTGAATCGACCGAGGAGGAATTGCCCGAAGATATCCGGTTCAATGTTGCAGGCGCGATTGCCATTGCCGTAGGAGTCGGATTCTTCGGAGGAATGGTTGGCGCCCCCGGGGCATTCCTCCTCTCACCTCTGATGATGACACTGCTGAACATCCCGACACGCATCACTATCGGCTCGACACTTGGGATTGTCTTGCTCTCAGCAGCAGCAGCAAGTGTCGGAAAATTTACAGCGGGATTAATCCCCTATACACACACAGTCGTTGCAATTATTGCCGCAATCCCCGGCTCGTACATTGGAAGCAAATTAAGCCATTTCTTGCCGGCAAAAATTTTGCGCTGGGCGCTGGCTGTTATTATTGCGGGGGTTGGAGTTCAGATGGTGTGGAAAGTCCTTAGTTGAAGTCAACTTGCCAATAGATCTTACCACTAAATTATAAACGGGGACTGGTAGTCCGACACTACAGTATTAATATTGGTCATCAAAGCAAAAAATCGGCTTGCGCTTCATCCATTTACCTTTTGTAAAATCTGGAATGACCTGTACCTGCCCGCCCTGCGCTATGCTGGCTTCGGAAATCGGAGTGATTGCGTACCATGTCGCAAGATCGTACACGTCGAGCGGAAATTCCGTGCCGCGCTTGAGGCACTCAATAAAAGAATTGAGCACGAAGAAATCCATCCCGCCGTGGCCGGCGTCTTTCGCAGCTTCAGAGTAGCGCTTCCAGAGCGGATGATCATACTGTTCCATGTACGACGCATCGGATTCCCACCGGTGCCCTTCTTTGCTGACGCCTTCTATATAGATAGAGTTGAAGTCGTCCATCCATAACCCTTTCGTGCCCTGTACCCTGAAGTTCAATGAATACGGCCGCGGTGAACTGGTATCGTGAGAAAGAATAATCGTCTCGCCGTTCGCAGTTGTTATTGATGTCGTGACAATATCGCCGAGTTTGAACTCCACTTTAGCGTTGGGATGCTGTTCTCCGCCCTTATCGACAATATACTTGTGAAGTCCCCGTGCTTTTGTCGCGACGGATGAGAGTGTCATGAGCCGGTTGCCGCGGTTGATATTGATCATCGTCGCAACCGGGCCAAGCCCATGCGTTGGGTATAAATCGCCGTTACGGTGGACGGAATGATTTGTGCGCCACTTCGATTCTGAGATTCCTTTCTCGCCAAATTCCACGCCTCCACCGTAAAATTGTTTGCCGTCGTTGAACTTCACCTCGCGCAAATCGTGCTGGTAGCCGCCATGAAGGTGAAGCAGTTCTCCGAACAATCCCTGCCGCGCCATGTTGAGCACTGCCATCACGTCGCGGCGGTAGCAAACATTCTCCATGCCGAAGAGAGGCACGCCGGTCTGCTCGCAGGTTTCAACCATGTCCCAGCATTCCTGCAGATCGGTCGCGCCACAAACTTCCATGCCGACAGCCTTGCCGGCTTTCATTGCAGCTATGCCTTGCCGCGCGTGCCATTCCCACGGTGTCGCTACGATGACCGCATCCATTTCCTCGCGCTTCAGCATATTCAGGTAATCTTCATCTCCTTTAGTGTATTCCGCAACTTTCCTTTTGTTTTTGGCAAACTGTTCGATAATTTTTCTTGAACGAGGAATAGCTGATTCTATATCAGGATCACAGATGGCGATAACATCGACGTCACTGCGTTTCAGGCATTCCTCGAGATGCGACTGTCCGCGCAACCCGACGCCGATGAATCCCATTTTTATTCGGGATTTTTTCTCGGATGCGAAGAGCGCAAACGGGTTTGACAGCAGTGACAACCCCGCACCAACGGCGGCGGTTTGTTTGACAAAGGTACGGCGGGTGGTAGGCATAATTATTTACCTTTCATTTCACAAATTAAATTATTTATCGTAGAGAACACAGAGTATGCAGAACTTTGCAATTCTCGGCGAACTCTACGGCCTAAAATCTATATTCATGGGATTTTGAACAAACCAACATTCGAAATCAACGGGCACGCTTTGGATTTGATAATATTCAACCGGATTTTACCTGTCGAAATATCCGGAATGCTGAGCAGTCGTTTGTTGCCGATGGTTGTCCCTCCGGCAATCTTCAACCACTCCGATCCGTTCCACGCTTCTACAGAAAATGCTTCGACACGCTGGCCCAAAGGTATGTATTCCTGAAGCATGATGCAATTGAATTCCCGCGGTTGTTTCCATTCTATGGTTATAGAGGAAGATTGAACGCTGTCATCAGTCGCCCAATAAGTGCCGATATCTCCATCAACTCCGTTCTTACCCGAGAATTGCTCATCGTTTCCACGGACATTTGTGGCAACGACAATCCCACCAGTTGCAAGATTTCTGAAAAACGTTTTATCCAGCCACCGCCTTAATCCCATGAGTGAAGCACTGTCGTTTTCATGGATACGTCCGCGGCGATCCGGAGGAATATTAAGAAGCAGAGAGGCATTGCGCCCGACTGATTGCAGATATAATTCAAACAATTGTTCCGGCGATTTCACAAGCGTGTCCTGTGCTTCATGGTAAAACCAGCCGGGGCGGATGGAAACATCACACTCCGCGGGAAGCCACCGCTTGCCGTTGCTATGTCCTTCAATCGCTTCCTGATAACGCGTGAATCCCGGGGCAGGCGAGGTACCATCTTCTCCGACGGGATCATACATCGACCAGCAGGTTTCTCCCGCAAATCCGTTTTCATTCCCCACCCATCGGATATCAGGTCCGATGTCGCTGAAGATCACCGCGTTGGGCTGCAATCTGCGGACGAGCGACCACGTATTCTCCCAATCGTAATACGTTTTCCGATCGATGGTTCTTGTCTCGCGGGCGCCGCCGTAATATCCATCCCCGCCGTTCGCCCCGTCGAACCACACCTCGGAAATTTCACCGTAGTTTGTCAATAGCTCCGTCAGTTGATTGCGGTAATACGTAATGTATTCGGGCTTGCCGTAGTCTTTATGATTTCTGTCCCACGGCGAATGATAAATTCCAAATGTTATTCCTTCACGCCGGCATGCATCGGAAAGCTCTTTCACAACATCTCCTTTCCCGTTTTTCCATGCACTGCTTTTCACGGAGTGCTCCGTGTATTTCGAAGGCCAGAGGCAAAATCCATCGTGATGTTTGGCAGTGAGAATTAATCCTTTCATCCCAGCATTCTTCGCGAGACGTGCAATTGCCTCCGCATCGAAATCAACCGGGTGGAAAAGTGCGGGTGATTCGTCGCCGTAGCCCCATTCCTTATCTGTGAATGTGTTGATGGAGAAATGGAGGAAACCGTAATATTCAAGCGTATGCCATTGAAGCTGACGTTGGGAAGGAATAACATCCATCGGCGACGGATGCTGGGCGGCAGACTCATAAAAACAAACAATAAACAACAATATAAAAACCATCATCATTTATTTAAAGAGTGAGATTACCTCGTGTCTTAGTGTCTTTGTTGTAAATCTTTTTCAAAAGATTTTAAAATCTATTCCACAACAATCTCATCTGCAAACAACCAAGCATTGTTGCCCGCACCCTGTTTGCCATCGGGGATCTTGCCTGCATTCCTCGCAAACACTTTGAGGTAACGCGCCTTCCTGTCATCGATATTCATGACTACCACACCACCCGCACTCTTAACAACTTCTCCTGACATTGTCTGCACCGACGTAAAATTTACACCATCGTCTGAAGTAAAAACTTCGACACTCTTCGGAAGATAAATCCAGCTTCCTTCACCGTTGAAAAAATCGACCGACACTTTTGAAAACGATTCCTGTTTTCCGAAATCGACTACCGCCTCCATATCCGGTCCCCACCATCCAATCCAGTTTTCCGCATGGCGCAGGGGATGCCCGCGCAGACCATTAACCAGCGTAAACGCGCCGTCACCCTCGTAGTTTTTATGCGGCGGGGTTTTCAGCTTGACCTTTTTTCCTGTCGATTTGGATATGAGAAACTCCTGAACGATGATATTTCCCTTCAGCTTCAATCCGTCAAAATATCCGACCTGAATTTTTTTACTCGAAGCAACAGCAATCGGTTCACTGTATCGTAATGAGGATGCTGTCGGCTTGCTTCCATCAATGGTGTAACGAATGCCTCCGGAGCCGAATGGAGAAGAAAGTTCAAACAAAACTCCGTCCCGTTGCGGTGAAGGTTTGATATCGGTCTTTAAGTCATAAATTGCCTTCGCGTAATTCACTCCCATCGCGTCAAGTATACCAAAGTGTTTGATGAGCCGCTGTTGGAATTCGTCATAACTCCGTTTTCCCTTTGGGCTCCAGACCACTTCGGCGAGTGCAGCCATCCGCGGGATTGCCATATACTCGACATGTTCAGGCGTGGTAATGTATTCTGCCCAGACGTTTCCCTGCGCGCCGAGAATATATTTTCGCTGTGAGGGTTTCAGCACATCGGGTACCGGTTCGTACGAATATACTTTCTCCACAGTCGTGTATCCGCCGATCGCCAGCGGCTCATACATCGGGTTACCCTGGTAATAGTCAAAGTAGCAATGAGAACCTGGGGACATCACCGCGAAATGTTTGCTTTTTGCGGCGGCGATGCCGCCATCTATGCCGCGCCAGCTCATCACTGTCGCGTTCGGTGCAAGCCCGCCTTCGAGAATTTCATCCCATCCGATAATTTTCCGTCCATGCTTATTTACGAACTTTTCAATTCGTCGGATAAAATAACTTTGCAGTCCATGTTCATCCTTCAGCTTCAAGTTTTTGATGAGTGATTGACAGTGCTCGCAATTTTTCCATCGCACTTTCGGGCATTCATCTCCGCCGACATGAATGTATTTACCCGGGAATAACGACATCACTTCGGTCAAAACATTTTCAAGAAAGGTAAACGTGATTTCTTTGGGACAGAAAACATCTTCAAAGACTCCCCACGCCTTGCCAACCTCAAAGGGTCCTCCTGTACACGAAAGTTCAGGATGCGATGCCAGCGCGGCAAGCGAATGGCCGGGCATTTCTATTTCCGGGACAACTGTAACATGGCGTTTCGCAGCGTACCGGACCACATCTTTTATTTGTTCCTGAGTGTAGTAACCTCCATACCGGATTGTATCATATTGCTGCATGCTGAACGGACCAACCATCGATCCGCTTCGCCACGCGCCCACCTCCGTCAGTTTTGGATATTTTTTGATTTCAATCCGCCACCCCTGGTCATCCGTCAGATGCCAGTGGAAGGTGTTCATCTTATACATTGCGATAAAATCGATGTACTTTTTCACGAATTCTACGGGAAAGAAATGCCTGCAAACATCGAGATGCATCCCACGCCACGTGAAGCGCGGAAAATCTTCAATCGTGACGACGGGTATTGCTACCTTTCCGTCTTTCAACGGAGGAGTCAGCATTTGCATGAGCGTGCGCGTTCCATAAAAAAGACCGGCATCTGTTGGAGACTCGAGAAGGATCCGCAACGCTGATACAGACATCCGGTATCCTTCTGCACCGGCTTTCATGGAAGGATTTTTTATCAGTACAACCGCGTTCTTTTCTGATCTCGGATGCAGTGAGTGCTTTAACGGCGGATTAATCCCCGTCTGATAATACAACTGTTCACACGTCAGTGACGCAAGGTCTGCTATTTTTGCTGAACCGTTGGCAACAACAAACGATGTTGTTTGATTGAATGTAAACGATCCTTTCCCGGAAACCATTTTTGCCGGTTTGGGAATAAGCGGAAGCGTTTTGTACATCGATTGTGAGAATGCGAATAAAGGAAATAGAACCAGCGGCAAGATAAACAGGATACAACGTCTGAGAGGGTATGTCATGATGCGATTGTGATCGTTGTGTGTGAATGAACAACCGCAGGGAATGTAATAAAAAAGAGGCAGGGATGAAAATGAGGAGAAGATTTTTCACCAGATATTAAGACCAATCCTGATCGTTTCTGAATCCCCTATAGTTCCCTTGGTAAAGGGGACGTTGTGAAGCTCCTATGTTGAGCAAGCCCTCTCTTTATGAGACTAAACGTCCCCCTTCAATGATGGGGGACTACAGGGGGATTGACCAACTCCTGCCCCACATCCGTGTGCGCGTATACATTCGCCAGCGCCTGATCGATATCCCAGATAATATCGTCCGGGTTTTCAACACCGATGGAAAGCCGGATCAGTTTCGATGTAATCGACATTGCCTGCCGCTCTTCCGGCGATACATCGATATGCGTCATCGTTGCCGGGTGTTCTGCCAGTGATTCAGTACTGCCGAGGCTGACGGCGAGCTTGATGAGCTTGAGCGAATTCAAAAACAGAAACGCTTCTTTCTCTCCGCCGCGGATATCAAACGACACCATCGCACCGGGAGAGAGGCATTGCTTTATATAGACATCGTACTGCGAATCAGTTTTCGGGATGAGGCCAAGGTAATATACTTTCTCCACCAATGGATGCCGGTTCAGATACTCTGCCACTTTCACCGCGTTGGTTGCCTGGCATTCCATCCGCACTTTCAGCGTCTCAAGGCTTCGCAGTAAGAGCCAGCCGTTCCAGGGGCCAGCCATATTTCCTAAAAATGTCCGCATCGTCTTGATGCGCTTGATAAGGTGTTTCGAGCCGAGACACGCGCCCGCGATAACATCGCTGTGCCCGCCGATGTATTTTGTGGCTGAGTACAGCACAAGGTCGGCGCCGAACTTCAACGGATGCTGCCAAAGCGGGCCCAGGTATGTATTGTCAACCGCGATGTACACCTGTTTATCTTTCGTGGAAAATTCATCCGCGATTTCTTTGCAGATGCCAATGTCGATGAGCGCATTTGTCGGATTGCCCGGCGTTTCGACAAAAATCATTGCCAGTTTATCCGCTTTGCCGGATGCTTTTACTTTACGGATGATGTCTGCTTTCGTATCGCAGGCGGAAAACGAAACAGGCTGAATCCCGAATTTCACCAGGATCTTTTCGATGAAGTGGTCCGTCCCGCCGTAGAGTGGGGATGAGTGAAGAAGCAAATCGCCGGGATTGAGAAACTCCAGGAGCGCGGTGGTAATTGCCGCCATGCCGCTTTCAAAGACGGCGCAATCTTCAGCTTTATCCCAGAGGCAGAGGCGGTTTTCCAGTATTTCGAGGTCGGGATTATTGATGCGGCTGTAAATGAGCCCCGGCTCTTCACCCGATTCCGGTTTCCGGAGCCCATAGGCAAGCTCAAAAAACGCCTTGCCGGCTTCGGCGTTTTTAAAGACAAAGGTGGATGTCTGAAAAATGGGACTTTTGATGGCGCCTTCGGATAGTTCCGGCTTGTAGCCGTACGACATCATGAGACTTTCAGGTTTGAGATGCTCTTTTTTCATTTTTGATTGCTCCTTCCTCAAAAATACACCGGTTGCAATTATGACTTGAACAGGTGTGTATATAGTTCATAAAGCGTGCCATGGAATTATGAAAAGTAAATTTGATTTCGGAGGGATTGGTGTGAAATTATTTATAGCCTCACCCCAATCCCCTCTCCCAATTCAGCAATACGAATTGGGAGAGGGGTGGCTCCGACAAAGTCGGAGTCGGGGTGAGGGCCAAATATTTCATTAGTTCATTTTATAAAAAATTAATAGATCATTTTTTCTTATGATCGCTTGAAGCTCATCAGATAAAAAGGTACATTGATGAAGATTTGTACCGTTACTCGTCTAACATTGAGTTTGGGATGGAGCTATGAGTAATTCAATAATACATCATCTCGCAAAAACAATTTTCCGTTGTGTTTTACTTTTATTGACAGTATCAAGTATGACACTGTCTCAATGGTACAAGCAAGACGCTCCCACTACAAAAGATTTGTTTGATGTTCATTTTGTAAATCCTGATGTGGGATGGATCGTTGGAATGGATGGGATTATTCTCCATACAACCAACGGAGGACTTACGTGGGAATCTCAAATTTCTCAGGATACTACTCGGTGGCTTCTTGGAGTTTTTGCTCATGATAAAAACACATGTTGGGCGGTTGGGGTGGATACTTTAATTATTAGAACAACAGATGGAGGAAAGACGTGGATCCATGTGAAGCTCAACGTTCCTCTTTTAGATTATTGGGTTGCTACAAGCATCGATTTTATTGGTCAGGATACCGGATGGATTGCAGGGTATTATCGAGTTACGTCGCTGGATAATAGTTTTATTTTGAAAACGACAGATGGCGGTTTAACATGGAATAAACAATATTTACCTATCAACTTATGTGTACCAGTTGCATTGGATGCACTTACTGCTTCTTACGCATATATGTCGTGTGGATATAGCATTATGAGATCGACAGACGGTTTGACGTGGCAATTAGTTTTAGACGCTCCAGGAGAGTTTGCATTTACTGATATTGATTTTGTAACACCGAATATTGGTTGGTTCATTTTTGGGGGAAATGGGGTAAGCAATATTTATCGATCAGACGATAGTGGTAGTACAGCCCAAATTCAATTGATTTCCTCGTTTGCTGGAGTAGACATCCATACAAGTTTCGTTGATACGATCCATGGCTGGGTGGTTCAACACTCTGGATCCACAGATGCAATTGAAATATGGGGCACGTCAAACGGAGGGTGGGCCTGGATCAAGCAGCTTGAGTATCCATATACCCCAGGTTATCAACGAGCAAAAAGAATTCTTTTTATTGACTCATTGAATGGTTGGATGGTTGGAGAGGAAGGAATGGTGTATCATACAGATAATGGTGGAGTTACAAATATCCAAAGCGAAGGCGATGTTTTACCGCGAGAGATTTTCATTTCACAAAACTATCCCAACCCCTTCAATCCTCTCACAACCATTTCCTATGAATTACCGAATGCATCCAGCGTCGTGTTGCGCGTATATAATTTGCTGGGAGAAGAAATCAGGACACTTGTGAACGAAATAAAACCCGCGGGCTATCATTCGGTGAACTTCGACGGGGGAAATCTTCCGGGCGGCGTCTATTTTTACAGGCTTCAGGCGGGGAGCTTCTTGGCGACGAAGAAGCTTGTGCTGATAAAATAATACAGGCCGCTCCTAACGGAGCTTCAGAAATGGTCTTTGATTCCTGGTTTACAAACAGAACGCTCCTGACGGAGCGCTTCTAACAACCTTCGTGCAAAGGTGATTATATAATCTTCATTGTAAGTACTCTAACAGTCCCGTTAGGGACGGCCTGTTTGTACCTTCGCACAAGTAATCATTGAGAAGCCCCGTTGGGGCGACCTGTTGATTCTTTAAAACCTCGTCCCATTCTCATTAAAAACCGCAATCCCATCATCCGTCCCGATCCAGAGATTGCCTCTCCGGTCAATGAGCAGCGCGTTCACCATATTATTCGGAAGTTCGGGAGTATTCGAAGTGTTGAACACCGTCCATGTCGTATCCCTTAAACAAACCAACCCTTCGCTTGTACCAAACCACCGCGTGCTTTCAAGGTCAGTAACTACGGCCTTGACACCGGACGCAGGTATCTTTCCTCCTGTGGTTGCATTGGTATAATGACGCGTCACGCCGGATACCGGATTGTAGCTTGACACACCAGCTCCCTGCCCGGCATTTTTTGCCAGCCACACTGTTTTCGAAAGATCGAACGCAATTGAGACAACCGGACCACTATGTTCAGTCGGCAACTCATAGCTTGACCAATTCTCCAACCCGCTGTTATCCACCCTGAATGAAAATACGCCGCGGTTAAACGTCCCGAACCAGACCGAACTGGTAATAATATCGTACGCAGAACAGATAACAGTATTTGTCGGCATCTGCGGAACATTGGCTGTTGAATACGACCTCCATGTGCCTTCGTCAGGTTCAGTCGTGCTTGGAATATATCTACTGATTCCGCCAATAGCTGTTGAAACCCAGACATCTCCGACCTGGATGATGTCCGCGGAAACTCCGGAGACCGAATTAAATGGTATGCTTGGATAAAGATATGTCTGCCAGACTTTATTAGTCGAGCCTGAATGATACCGCCGTACGCCTCCACCATCGAGACCAAACCAGACACTCCCATCAATGCCGGGAGAAATTGCATTGACAACATAAACAATATCATATCCTCCGTCGTTTCTGTAATGTCTGTAACTTAGAGAATCTCGTATTCTTCCCCAGACACCTCCTGAGAATGACGACGCACCACTATCTGTGCCTATCCACACTTTGCCATCGACACCAAGACCAAACGTATTAATTCTGCTGTGAGCAAGGGCGATGATGTCCGATCTCTTAAATGTCACCCACGGCGGACCCGGCGGCGGGGGAGCCAGTACGTTATCGCCGTTCTTACAACCGGAAACAATATTGACTGAGACAATTATTACACATACCGCAATCATATAACGATATGTACTCACTAAGCCCTCCTCTTGTTTGATGCATTTATTTTCCGGGAACAGTCCCGTAAAACTTCCATCCCGGCTTAAAATCCTTTGAGAGTTTCTGTGTCGACAAACTTGCCCGCACCATCTCAACGGGAATGGCGTTCTCCCGCAAAATCGCGTCATGATACTCGCGGTCAGTCATGATGCCTGTATCCACCAGCTCGTTGCGGAGCGCCCGGAACTGCAACGCGCCCAGCATGTACGCGCATTGATACAACGGCCCGTACCCTCCGCTGAATGAACGCCGCACTTCCGCCGCCGCGTTGTCGCGCTCGTGGCCTACTTTTTCCACGAGGAAATCGATGCATTGTTGCGGCGTCATTTTTTCGAGATGAAAACTGAGCGAGAAAATTATCCGCGCGCACCGGTGCATCCGCCAGAAGAGCATGCCAATACGGTCCTCAGGTGATCTGGGAAATCCTTTATCCCAGAACACCATCTCCCAGTACAACGCGTTCCCCTCGATATAGAACGGAGTGTAAAACAAACTGCGGTACGGTTTGTAGCGGTCGTTCATAAATCCCTGCAGATGATGCCCGGGAATTAATTCATGGAATACCACCGCGCGGGAAAAATGAATATTGTTTCCCCGCAAGACCATCATTTTCTGGTCATGTTCCATCGCGTCGGTCGGGAATGCCACCTGCACAACTTCACCTCCGAGGAAAAACGGCGCGGTTTTCTGAGCCTCCGCTGAAAGCATTTCCATCCTCCACGTCTCTTTCGCCACTAACGGCACCGTAACCAGGTTCAGTGAATCGACAAAGCGTATTGCCTCATCGGCAAGGAACTTTACAAGCTCCGGTTGTTTGCCCGGTTCGACGTGAAGTGTCTTGACATACTCAAGCGCTTTCTTCCAGTCATCGCCGTAGCCCAGTTCATGTGACGCGCGTTTCATTTCCGTTTCGCACCAGGCGAATTCTTTATTGGCAATCGCGATCAGTTCTTCGGGAGTGTAGGGAATCATTTCGGATGCAAGATCGTTCATCAACGCTTCACGGCCAATCGGATCGCCGATGATGGTAGTTTTATCGTCTTCTTTCACACCGGCAACTTTTTCGCGAAGGAATGTGGCGTACTCCTGCATCGCTTTGTCGAGCGTCTTGTACGGCTCCGCCACCCACCAGCTGAACATCGGATCGTAGCCGTCATAATATTCGAACCACCGTTTGAGCCCGTTGCGTAGCGTACTAATCGTTCCTGATGCCCGGTTCGCCACCGTCTTCTTTACGGGTGCGGATTTTAATTGCGATTCGACGACAGTACGTGACTTGTCCATCTGTTTGACCAGATCCGCAAGAGTAACGGCCGTCTTTTCCGCGTCCAGTGGTTTCATCGCACGGCGCGATTCGAGAATATCGATCAACGTTTTGGAAAAAGGAATCAGGGGATTCATTTCAACAACATTTTTTTGTTGAGTATCGAGTTGGCCTAACTCATGGTTAAGGTAATTTTTGAACAGGAGATAATCGATTTTGCCGCCCTGACTAAGTTTATCAAACTCGACACGTGAAAGTTTAACAAGCCAGGAGGAATAAAACCGTTTCATCCTCTCTTGTCTGGCCGGAGACACTGAAATTGAGTAAAATCTTCCCAAACTTCCCTGATCCGCCGAAAACATTTCGATCATTGATCGAAGTTCACTCTGATCCTGAAACGACTCCTTCTCACCGGTATCCTGGACCGCATAACCGAGTGTCGTAATGAAAAGCAAAAATAGCACAAAACTATTTCTTACCAACATCATATGATAGTTCTCCTGTATAAAAGACGAAAATTACCAGCGAATGGTTATTGTATTTTTAGAATTGCTGAACATGACGCTTTTCAACTTTTCATTCTTGCCGTCAGGAGTGATTGTGGACTTCCTCCCGTTGACAGAAACAGATATTGTATCAAAATTATGCAAGATGAGTTTTACAGAAGTGAATTTAGTTTTGAAACTGCCTTCTGTCTGATGAAACACAATTTCTTTCTGCTTTGGATCGAAAGAAATTTTCCGTTTGTAATAATTTCCCCGTTCAAATTCGTATGTACTTCCGTCATCCTCATAATAGAGTGACACCGTGCTTTGCTTTCCGGAATAGACATGCACATTCAGCGTTTCGGGAGATTGCTGAGATGTGTACTGCACCGTTGCCTGCATCGGGATAATGGCTCCCTCTCTCACAAATACCGGAAGATTATCTAACGGCGCTTCGACAACCACTGATTGATTGCCTGTATAATATTTCCCATCGCTCATTTTGTACCAGCCACCCGACGGCAGGTACACATTCGCGTACCGTTCGGTGCTGATGACCGGTGCGACAAGGATATGATCACCAAACAGATATTGATGCTGGTACTGATGCCAGTATACTTTTTCGTCAAATGTATAATCAATGGCAAGACTCCGCGCGATCGGTATTCCGGTCTGAGAAGTCTGATAAAATGCGGAATAGATATACGGCATGAGTTGATAGCGCTGTTCAATAACTTTCCGGGAGCGTTCTTCCACCTGTTCGCCCATCGCCCACGGCTCCTGGTCTTTCATCCCGTTCTGTTTGTGATTCCGGAAGAATGGCGTGAACGCGCCGATCGAAAGCCATCGTGAGAACAATTCCGGTGTCGCGTCACCGGAGAATCCTCCAATATCCGGGCCCGCAAAAGCCATACCAGCAAGTCCCATGCTGTTCACCAACCGGACACCAAGCATCATATGCTCATCTGTGGGAACGTTGTCACCCGTCCAGATTGCCGAATAGCGCTGAATGCCGGAATACGCCGCCCGCGTCAGCACGAATGGACGCTTGCCGCCAAGCAATGCTTTCGCGCCTTCAAACGTGCTTCGCGCCATCTGCATGCCGTAAATGTTGCGGGCTTCTTTGAGAGTTGTCTTCGCGCCGTCAAAATCAAACTCTACAATTTCAGGAATACTTTGTCCCCATGCAGCAGGTTCGTTCATATCGTTCCAAAACCCTTCGACTCCAGGTTCGGTAAGATGCGTGAATGATTTCCCCCACCACTCTCTCACGGCGGCCTTTGTAAAATCCGGGAAATGACACCTGCCGGGCCAGACACTTCCGATATAATATTCGCCATTTGGATATTTGGCGAAGTAATCGTTCTTCACACCTTCCTCGTACGCGAAATATCCTTTCTCAACTTTTATCCCGGGATCAACAATTGTCACGACATGAAATCCCATTGCCTTCAATGAATCAATCATTTGCTTCGGTCTGGGAAAACGTTCCGGATGCCAGGTAAAGATTTTATACTCATCCATATAATGGATGTCGAGATAAATAACGTCCGCCGGAGTTTTCTTTTCACGGAAGGTCCGCGCAAGATTGAGCACTTCGGTATCGGGATAGTAACTCCACCGGCACTGCTGATAGCCAAGGCTCCATAACGGCGGCAAGGTCATGCGTCCGGTAAGCCAAGTATAATCATCCAGAATTTTCGCAACCGAAGATCCTCCGAAGAAATAATAATTGAGTTCACCGTTCGGCGCGCTGAAGGAAGAGAACTGATTATCGGAAGACGCTCCGAAATCGAATACTGTTTTGGAAGAGTTGTCGAGGAAAATTCCGTATGTGACGTTGCTGTGCAAACCGATGAAGAACGGCGTTGAGGCGTACAGCGGGTCGGCTCCAGTCTCATAAGCATAGTCATCAGTATTCCAATGAGTGAATCTTGAACCGCGGCGATCCAGTGAACCTGTCTTCTCGCCCATACCGATAAACCGCTCATCCTTGAAAAGCTTTTTGTAGTTGGTGACTTCATTTCCCTGCCAGGTTATGCCAAAATCAGCATAATCTTCGTTAAGGAGGATATTCGCTCTATTATAGAAGGAGAGCCTGACCGGATTCTTTTTCACAACTATTCTGAGCGATTCCGTCTCCGCGACAAGCTGCTGTTTATCCTCCGTTATATTCCGGAAACCCTTTGCGGGGCCTTGTACCACGGCATAAGAAAAATCCCGCGGAAATTCTCCTTTGACCGCTCGCACACGAACAATCCCGGGAGCGTAGACAATCAGCCGTATGTTAGCATTGTCAGCCGCAATGATGATACCATCATTCCCTTTCATGTAACTTTTGAAATTACCGATTGGTTCAGCCAACTGCGCTACAGCGGAAGAAAGGACAGCGGATAAAAGGATTAAGAAGAGGAGGAAAAAAAATTGGGTAATTTTCATTTGATGTTCTAATTAAAAAGATTTTCTGAAACCTCTGCTATATTAATCACCACAAAGACAGCAAGACACAAGGACATACCTTTTTTTGACTTTTTACTTTTTCATTTTTACTTGTTTTTTAGAACTTCATCGTCTTCCACTTCATCGCGTACTCTTCAACATTTTCTTTCGTCACCACATCGGTTCCGGAATCGATAACGCCCTGAATGACTTTCCCTTCTTTATATTCCTTCAGCATGCGCACACTTTCATAGCCCCAGCCCCAGAGTTTTTGTCCGAATAGCACCTGTACATATCCCTGACGTACGTACTCAAGTTCTTCCGGCAGTGCATCGATAGCAATGACAGTGAGATCACCCGGTTTCTTGGAAGCGAACGGTCCGGGGGGTGGAGTGAACAGCGCCCACGCGCCGGGAAGAATCCAACCGGTCAGTTCCGGATGCGCCTGCATGACCGCTTCCATCCCGCTGACGCCTTTGTTCACGTCATCGTAACAGAATTCAGTCGCGACTACCTTGATGTCGGGATAATCCTTGAGATATTCCAGTATGCCATTCTTGCGTTCCTCAAGATTCGGTGCGCCGGGTGTTCCCATGAGAATGCCGATGTTTCCTTTTGTCCCCATATGTTTGACAAGCGCTTCCGCCATTGCTCTGCCGCTCGGCGCGTTGGCTGTTCCGTAATACGCAAAGCGTTTGCTTGCGGGCGCATCGGAGTCAAAGGTAACAACAGGAATGCCGGCATCTACCGCCTTGTTAATCGGCTCCTTGAGCGCGTCGGCGTCGTTCACGGAAATCGCGATGCCATCAACTTTCTTTTCGATAAGACTTTCGATAATCTGGGCCTGCTCGACCGCATCGGATTTTACGGGAGCAAAGCGCTGAATTTCAATCTTGCCCTCGCCAAGATCCTTCGCTGCCGCCTGCGCGCCGACCCACGCAAGCTGGAACACTGGATTGTCGAGAAGTTTCGGAACAAAGGCGAAGACCAGCTTCTTTTCTTCCTGCTTTTTGGCGCAACCTGACAGAATTAACAATATTACAGTTAAAATAAAGATGAGTTTTTTCATTTCAGACTCCAGTTAAATTGAGAGTGATAGTTTTTACTTATTTCTAGGAATCCTTTATCACAACGAAACGAAGAATCGCGGAAACATCTGTACCCCCTTTTCCGTCTCTCACCGCACATTGAATTGCAAATGTATCCCGTGGCGCAGTGACAAACATGCTATCAGGAGCATAAAAGATTTGGGAATTTTGATGAGTGTTGTATAACGCTATTTGACCGGGGTATGCGCTCTTTATTCTGAGTATACTTCCGGACAACGCATACCAGTCGTAAACGAGTGT
This sequence comes from uncultured Chlorobiaceae bacterium, assembly GCA_964523395.1. Taxonomy (GTDB): domain Bacteria; phylum Bacteroidota; class Ignavibacteria; order UBA10030; family SZUA-254; genus JANYJZ01. The sequence continues at coordinate 355,564 of CAZFXS010000002.1, forward strand.
ATCACCATCCGGATCACTTGCATCACAAATTACAATAAGTGAATCATTAGGCGCAACAACTCCTGGAAACAAAACCACAGAATGCAATACCGGGCTGCGATTCTGGCGACCCTCTAAATCGACAGGGTTATTTTTGCAGGAGTTGATCCCCAATAATAATAAGACGAGCACTATTTGTTGTTTCATTTTTTATTCCTCCCTTTCAGCAACTTTGACACTCAATTACGTTTTTTTGATGTACATTATTTTGCGGTAAATGGTTCTTTTTGAATATAGAAACGAAACTCTTTGATTTTACCTGGAGCGCCGCCGTTACGCGAACGGTATGTAAACCCGCCAATAGTATATTGATCGCCGAGGTCAATCGCAAGATAATGAGGATGCGGCGGTTTTGCGTTTCCCCATTCCGTGTGCCAGATGGTTTCAGTGTCGTTATCAAACGCGTTTTCAGCGTGGCCATCTTCGGCGAGAAGTTCCTCGCTGTCAACGGAAAAGACTTTCCACGCGTCGCGCGGCAGAGGCCTTCCTTTCGCGTCAAGCACATACAATTCGGCAATCGAAGCAAACGGATCGTTTCTCAACGAGGAAAGCGATTGCAAAGCAACATACCGTCCGGCAACCGGTTTGAAGGTTACCGGCTGTAGTGAATCTCCCGCGATAAACGCGCCATCTGCTACCATATCTCCGGCATCCAATTGAATACTTGCCACTGCTCTCTTCGGTGCAGGAGGCTGGAGCTTATCTGCAACCAATGAATCGAGAATCGGTTCTTTCAGTCCTGCTAATGTGCGTTTGCTACCCTGCTCAAGTTCAAATACAATGATTTCATTTTCACCTTTCTTCAACCAGGCGCCGGGAAGATAGAGCGTTTGCTGAGGACCGATGTACCAATACCTACCGAGATTATGCCCGTTCACCCAGACGCATCCTTTTTCCCATCCGCGCATATCCAAAAATGTATCTCCGATTTTTCCGACAGTAAAACTTCCACGGAAAAATGCCGGACTTGCATCATGCATACCTCTTCTAAACTTTTCGGAAGGAATGTTTTTCATTTCCAGCGGAAACATTTCCCAATGAGTCAGTTCCTGATCGTCAAGGAAAACTTTTCCCGTTATTCCCTTACGATTGCTAACCATCTCGCGGCCATAATTAATTCTTCCTCCATTCTCGACAAGGATATCGAGCGTTGCCGGAACCGTTTTTACTTCGATGGCTATTTTATTCTGTTTATGCCGGCGATCAAGGGAACCGACCTGACTGCCGTTTAGGTAAATGACGGCATAATCCCGAAGTTCTTTAAGAGTTAATGTCTGACTTCCTTTAGAGTTAATGGTTGTGCGGTAAAGAATGTAGCCATATGATTGATCAACATCCTCCATGGACAGCGGATGATCGGATTGAATTGGATCAGGAAGAACCTCAAGTAAGTTTACCGATGATGTGAAATTGATGGAAGGAATTGCAATCATAGGATTTGATTGAGGAACGTCCGGTATCTTGGCGCTTTCTTGTGAGTATTTTTTGACAATGTCGCGAAGAGCAAAATATTTTGGCGTTGGCCGTCCCGCCTCGTCCAGCGGAGCGTCGTAATCGTAGCTTGTCGGTTGTGGTTGGAAGCGCCCGCCGTAATTCGCACCGTTCATGAAGCCGAAGTTTGTCCCGCCATGAAACATGTAGAGCGAAACGGAAATTCCGGCTTTCAGCAAGTCTTCAAACTTGCTTCCGAACCTCTGTACCGGAACAACAGAATGCTGTTCACCCCAATGATCGAGCCAGCCGGGATAAAATTCCGGCACGAAAAACGGGCCTTTGCCGTTATTGTATTTCTTAATTGTATCGCGGACAGATTCCGGGTTGTAATCGCCGTTAATTCCCGGAAGGACACCTTCTACATAACCATTCTTGCATTGAGAAGGACCGTCGGCAGTGAACAACGGAACATCGAATCCGGCACCGCGGATCATGTCACGCGTTGCGCCCATGAACTCTTTATCACTGCCGAACGAACCGTATTCATTTTCCACCTGCACCATCAGGATCGGTCCGCCGCGTGTCATTTGTAATGATCCAAGTTGTTTGCCCAGTTGGTTAAGGTACATTTTGCAAGATTTCATAAAGAACTGGTTGTTGCTTCGCACGGTTTCATCCTTGACTTTCAACAGCCATGCAGGGAAACCGCCGAACTCCCATTCAGCGCAGACATACGGTCCCGGGCGAATGAGAACCCACAATCCTTCCTCTCCTGCCATCTTCACGAAATCTGCAATATTTCTGTTCTCAGTTGTGAAATCAAATGCTCCCCACTTCTCCTGGTGGTAGTTCCAGAAGACATAGACACCAACGGTGTTGAGTCCCATTGCTCTTGCCATCTGCAAGCGATGCCGCCAGTACTCACGGGGAATTCTCGCCGGATGCATTTCACCCGCGATGATTTGAAACGGTTTTCCGTCAAGGAGAAAATCTGTATCACCTAACTGAAACGTATGTTGAGGAGGCTGTGCAACCGCGGAAATAACTGTTGCTGCAAGAAAAGCAAAAATGTAACAACAATATCTGATCATCGCGCTTCCGTTATTTTCTTCAATGTGCGGACTTTTTCAAAGAACTCGGGGAGGTTCATCTCTTTCAGGAATATCAACCCGCGCGCCGCGCGAAGTCGTGGATGTGAATGTTTGAGGAAATAATCCTTGCCGAGACAAGTCTTTATCATTTCGTATTGTTCCACCTGAATCTTTTGCGCAAGCTCCGAGAAGGGTCCGTCGTGTTCATAACTCGGGAACGAGGCAGCGCGCTGTGAGCCGAAACAATTCATAAATGCCGTGTGCAATAACGAGAGCGTGTTGAGTGAGACAGGTACCATGATATCCGTTTCCGCCGGCTTGAACCGGTACCAGACATTCCGGTAACCCCACACCTTCATCGACGAATTGCCGCCATTTTGGTCATGCAATTTCAATGCTTCCGCAACTGCCTGCAATGCTTTGTAATGCGTGTCGGGACCGCTTCCTTCAGGATCAAAAGCGACCGAGACAATGTCAGGTTTAATTTTCTTCAGCAATTCATGAATCGGCACAACATCGCGGTTCACTTCAGGTTCTTCAGAAAAAATATCGCCCTGATAAAATCCGAGCCGGAGTGGAAACACAGACGATGCTTCAATGCCGAAATATGCCCAGAGAAGTTCCACTTCCCACTCGCGTAACGTTCCTTTAATCGTTTGTACATCCGGTGGGTCCTTCGCGCCGGGGTATTGCGTCGTCAGATACTCATCTAATTGTTTGATGTGAAGACGCAGGACCGTAGTATCTGCACTATGATAGACAGCAATCAGATTACGGAGCAACCTTCTCGCTTCCGCTTCATCTTTCTTCTCAAAACTGTTGGATGCAGCGCCGTCAAGATACAAATACACATCCTCCATTTTCTTGGTAATACTTTCCGGATCAAAATAATTTTCACGGAAGAGCTTCTGAAAAACATCCGTTCCGATAAACGATTCGAGCTTTCTCACCACCGACAAACAATACGCGTTCGAAACTGATGTAAAGCCCGACGTCAGGTTCGCGAAATAATGATTATTCTTCGGGTCGCGGACAAGGTGATAAATATACGCGAGATAGCCGAGCATGATATCATCATGATGCGGCTCGGTGTGGAGAAATGTTTTTGCGGAAACATCTGCGAGGCCTTTCTCCACTTTGGCGATAATGCGTTCACGCGCCGCCCGCGCAAGTTCAGAACAGGGAACAGAAGTTTTCCGCAATAACTCAGCTCCAACGGGATCTCCGTTAAAATCTTCTTTTGATAACTCATGGAGAGGCTTTTTATGTGCTACTGCGAGTGAAATAACTACGTCGTCGCATGCTTCATCGGTTAACGATGGAAACCCGATGAAATCTTCCAGCCTTCTCGCCGAAAGTAATGCCGCTCCGCCGCCGGTAAGATAAAACCGGGAATGTTCGAGGTCCTGCAACACTGATGCCGGATATTGCTGATGTTTCTTCTCTTCAATTGCCTGTCGGACAACCGAGGCTTTCGCGTGTCCGGCAGCAAGTATAATTGCCGTCGTTGTTGGATTGTATGTGATAGTTCCAAGTCCGATGGTAATAACAAGCCGGTTGCGTGCGATTTCAATTCCGCCAAGGTCGGTAGCGGCAGCGGCCTGTGTCTCATAGTTCGTTCCCGTCAGTCTTGTCACCGAAAAAACACTGGAGCCTCGCACATTGAATGCGATATGTCCGTCGGGACCGATGCCTCCGAGAAAAAATCCGATGCCGCCCATCTCACGGATCTTCGTTTCGTACTCCATGCAGAAAATATCGACACGGTTGATAACTTCCTTCTGTTCACGCTCGAGGTCCGTTCTGGTCTGACGTACGCGTAACGTAAGGTCGACAATATTGTTAGGGAAGACTTCCTCCATAAACATACCGGGAAGAAGTCCAAGCGATGTTGCATCAATAAGCAATGCTTTGTGTGGATCGAGTCCGAAACCTTTGATATAATATTCGCTGACGTAATAATGGAAACTATTCTGATGCTGGGCATTCATCGGGTAAAACTCATCGATCTGAACAAAGGTCAGACTCTTCATGTCCGGTTTGCGTTTTCCATCAATACCATACTCTGCGAGAAGTTTTTGGATTTCAGGAGTGTTCCATTGTTCGAGAATACGTTTCACCCACTTGATAAAATGCTCGGGCGATTTGCCTGTCGGCAATGCGATAACACCGCCGGGATTCTGCAACACCCATTCGATAAAACGGAGAGCGATAAGTTTTCCAAGAAGCGGGAAGTTATCGACTTCAATGACGCGGATTTTTTCCGTGGGAGGATAAATAAGTTTTCGAGAACTTCGCTTTAGCTCCATGCTTTCAACAATAGACGCGGTTTTATATTGGACAACGTTCATTTGGGTTGAATTCGTCAAAAAATATATTGGAATTTTTTAAAAACAAGATCGCAATCGCCTGTCATCTGCTGACTGAGCAGAGCAAAACACAAGGGATATTAACAAAAGCTTTGCGATTTCATCGTAACAGATTTCATTTCAAATTGAAAGAAGTCACCTCTGATGAAATCGCACTCCAACTGAGGTAGCATTCTCTAGGCCAAGTATTGCGATTGCGAAGATTCTCTTTGATACTTTTGCCAAAGGCATCACCTTGTGACTCTTCTAAAGAGAAAGTATACACTCTACCACGAAAAATCCCCAAATTCATGTTCAAGGTAATCCCGTACTTTTTGGATATCCTGAGAGCTTGTTAAATCAGGAACATACTCCGACAAGGGAATTGTCGCCATTGCTTTTGCATCCCCTTTCACCATCATCATTACTGCCTGAGGTATTTCTTTTTCCTGCCGCACGGGATGAAGCGGCACATTGTGCAGCACAGGAGCAACCTGATTATAAGAAAATTTAAAGATATTCATACTCACGCCGATTCTGCCATGTGCATCCGCAGCAAAATGAAGCTGGTCATGCGACGGCTTCTCTATTATATTGGTGAGAAACCCCTCCGCATCCTTCTGAATAACGGCAAACTGCGCAATACGCTCCTGTTCAAACTGCAGCGCTGAGCGGTCATAGTCAATTAACGCGTTGGAATATCCGGTTTCCAGGAGAAGACTGAGCGCGTGGTGGGAATAAAGATTATCACTGTTGCATACTACAAATGATTGACCCGACCAATCTTTCCGGACATTGAGCGCGCACAATAATGCATCGGCTGTGCCGAGTGGTTTTGTTCTACCTTCCGGAATTTTTTGAACTGCGTAGGAAAGAAACAGTCCATGGTACCGGTTGCCTTTTTCCGCAGAACCGTAATATGCGCGCATGTCGGCGTCATTTTCTCCAACAACTATCATGATGTCACGATATCCGGCTTCGCGTGCGTTATACAAGAGATAATCAAGAAACGGGCGCCCGTTTTTACCAACGCCTATCAGCGACTTGGATTTTTGTTGCGCATCGTGCTTCAATGTTCCATCAAGGCCGGTGTCAGAGGCAAGTGATTTTTTCATCCGTGAAGAAATTCCGGCTGCAAGAATGACCAGGTTGGGGTACACCTACTGATTTCCTCCCTTCACATCATTTCTGCTTCCTTCGTCCATGGCGACAATATACGCTTTGCCGCCTGCCCGTTCAATTGCTTCCGCGACTTTTTCGGGATGTTCCGGCGCATAGGCAAACATACAGCCGCCGCCCCCTGAACCGTTAATTTTTCCCCCGTAGGCTCCGGCATTCATCGCCGCATCTAGCATACGATCTATTTTCTTCGTGGAAATCTTCAAAACATCACGCAGAACATTTTGATGTTCGATCAGAAGATTCCCTAACAATTTATGATCCAGCGAATGATGATGGAAAAGTTTTCTTGCTTCACCGGTAATAGCTCTGTTACGGATTGTTCCGGAAAGCAACTGATATTGCTCCGCCGAAACTTCCTGCTTGAACCGCTCTAATTGTTTTGAATCCAGCGTGAACAAAGAAAATTCATTGTATTTTTCGGACAATCTCTTTACAATGGCCAGAACCTGATTCTTGACCCTCGCGAGAATGTTCTTTGTATCCTTTGGTTCACCCGAATCACCAAGAACAAATGTTTTGAGATCGGCATTCAGAGATTCAACTCTTACAGCAGGATAAAAATCAATTGCCAGCACACGGCCGAATGCCGTCGAATACTGATCCATCATCCCGCCCGGCTCGCCGAATTCGAGCACTTCTGCTTCATGAGCGTAAGTTCCTAACTCCATTGGCGAGAGTTTGGTTTGCTTATCACTCATCAGTGCAAGAAAATTTATCCAGCTGACTATCAGAGCGGACGAACTAGACGTCCCGGCATTAATCGGGATGGTGCTTTGTACTCTGCAATCCACTCCTTTTGAAAAAGTAAATCCGTGCCTCAGTAATACATTGATAGAACTGCGGAAATAATCTCTTTCCTTGACGTAGGGCTGAGTGTTCTGCAGTAAAAAAAATTCCTCCGATTGGATATCGGGCAAATCAATATGAACCTCTGAATCGTTCCGTCGCCTGCCACTAATTGAAATCCTCAACGAAATTGCGCATGGGATAACAGGAAGCCGCAGGTAATCCTGATGCTCACCGAAAAGACAGACTCTTCCCGGTGTTGAAACGATGAGTTCACCAACCGAGGCGTTACTTTGCTGCATTTTCTTTCTTAGCAGAAAGGCGTCCGAGCATCTGTTTAATATCTTTGAAACCTTTCACTGCGACGAACACTGTTATCGTTGAATACCATAGAACGCATGCCATTGTCACTATCCACCAGAACCAATGTTCGCTCATGATATTGCTCCTTTCATATCGCCCCGCGGTTTGAGGAGGGATCCGATAATCATTGCCGCGCCGGCAAGAAGATACGTGGCAATGCCCGAATAGTACGGGCCGATATCATCGGCAATATGTTTTGTCGACGGAACCTGCTGGATGATAAGAAATGTCACAGGGATAATCGCCCCAAACGCAATCGCCGCCGTCGCGCCCCAGTTGTTCGCTCTCTTCCAGTAACAACATGCAATCAAGAGCACCGACATGCTCGAAAGATAAATCGTTCCCGTCACTCCAAGGTATGTCCAGAGATCTCCTTCGAGAGGATACCAGAGTCCGTAGAGTAAAAGGAAAATGCCAATCAGCGCGACAATCATACGATTTACCAGAATGCCACGCTTTTCAGACTGTGCTTTTTTTCTGAACGGAGCAAGAATATCATTATAGATAACGCTTGCCCACGTAATCATGTAGGAAGAGTCGGTTGACATGTCAGCCGCGAGCATTGCGGCAATCAGAATTCCCAGAACACCGACAGGAACCATTGTACTCAGAAACATCGGCATGGCGTGGAGCGTATTTCCCGCAACCGCATCGGGGGCAAGCGTTGCAAGCGCGGCGATACCCCATATTCCGGGAATAAGAAACCGGCAGACAAAAAAGAAACTTGTTCCTTTATAAACACCGAGGCCGGTTTTTGTATCTTTCGCCGCAAGCAAACGCGCTATTGTCGTCTGCCATGTGAGTACTGCCGCGAGATTCAGAAACACATTGAATAACACATACTCCCATCCCATTTTCGGATTAACGAACGGATTAAATCCGCCTTCGCCATACTTCTGCGCGACGGTTTCGGTTAACGTATTCCATCCGACATTCGTAAGAACCAGAACTGTTACAACGATGAGTCCGATACTCATGACGATGAACTGAAGAAAATCGGTAACAAGCACAGAGAGCATGCCGCCAAGTATGGTATAAACCGCAACGGCAAGGAGAAGAACGGTCATTGTCAGTTCAAGATAGTTGACATCAAAACCGCAGACGAGGACAAGAAATTCGCCACCGGTCCGGAGAAAAACTCCCATGTTAAGAAGTCCGCCGAGAACGATAACAACCCCAGCAGCCCACCGGACTTTCGCGCCAAACCGTTTTTCAAACAATTCAGGGATGGTCATGACTCCAGCATCGCGCAACGGTTTGACACAAAACCCTGTAACACCAACAAAGAGCATAGCTCCCGCGGTGATAATACCAGGTGTCGCGCCGGCAAAACCAAACTCGTAGCCGTTTTGCGCGGTGTACATGCAAGTAACGATGCCGAATTCCGTCGCCGCAAGCGACGCGATGCCGAGATAGAGATCCATTTCTCTGCCGGCAATGAGAAAGTCTTCAACTTTACCGACATACTTGCGCACCATAATGCCGGCAATCATTGTTGCGAGAAGGTAAATACCCACAATACTTCCGTCGAGGAGGGAAAAGTTACTCATAGATTGGTAACCGGCAAGTTGTCATCAGTCATTTGTAATTTGGATGAACTGAGGTACAAAAATCGAGGGGAATGTAGAGAAAATTGAGCTGATTTCAAAGGAACTATTGCAACAAATACGGTCATAAATTATGACTTTAAAAAGGGATTGAACCCAAGCATCTCTATCAGCCGTTTTTATTTGACAAGGTTCTAATAAGATTGAACCTTTTCTGAAATTTGTGTAAGTTTCCACCATTGAATAGGTTATAGTCAGGAAAGTATGACGAATATACGCTGGTCGATTAATGACCAAGTTGAAATTGACACTTAAAAAGGAAATGTTAATGGATACCACGGCAAAAAGAAATAAGATTGAATCGATTAAGGATGAAGTCGGGGAGTTCCATCCTTTGTTATTAGAGCTATTACCGAAACTTCCTCGTGTTGTAAACTCTGAATACACTCATGGACCAAACGAAAAGGGTAGTGATATTATTTTGGTAAGAAATAATGAACTATTCAATGAAAACGATTACATAGGAATTATTGCAAAGATCGGAAAAATTCATACAGATTTCACTGAAATTGAGAGACAGATTGATGAGTGTAGCATGCCTCGTTTATTCTTGAATGGGAAAAAGAATATTTATTTGAACGAAATATGGGTTGTGACAAATAGCTTTATTACCAGTCCCGCAAAAGAAAAGATACTTCACAAGTATAAGGACAAAAAAATTTATTTCGTTACAGTGGTCGAGCTGATCAAATGGATCGACACTTTTCTTCCTAATTATTGGTATGATGTCCCACTAAAAGTTGGACAGTATCTCAATGAACTCTGGATGAGTATTGACATTCTTGATAAACAGCTCAATCTGTTTTCAACTGATATTAATAAAGTGTATATCGAACCTGATATCAGAGAACTTGTCCAAGATTATAGAAATATCGGATCGAAGAAAAAACGTATTAGCATCTACGATGAAATTGACAGAAAGAAGATATTATTTATCGAAGGGGGAATAGGTTCTGGTAAATCAAAATTACTAAGAAAGCTCATTGATCATTATTCAACAGGTGTAATCTTTACAGAAAAGAAATATCTACCTATTTGGACCACGTATTCTGATTTTGTAATAGAATACCACAACGATCTTCGAGAGCTGATAAATAAAAAAATCAATATCGAAATTCAAAAGGAGCTAACAGATGGCAACACCTATTTAATTCTAATTGATGCCGTTGATGAGAAAAATCTTTCATACGATGAAAGAACAGAGAAACTTAAATCGCTTATAGATTCGACTAAGGACCAACAAAATATTAAACTGATAATAACACTTAGGCAGTCCCCTTCTCTAACCGAAGATAATATGCGTGATTCTAATATTAACGCATATGAAATTAGACCTTTATCGATGTCGAAAATAATTGAATTCTTGCACGGATTATGTAAGCACATGAATCTATCAAACAGAATTATTGAGGATCTTAAAAAATCATCCTTGTTCAAACAATTACCTAAGAATCCAATAGCAGCCATACTCCTTGCTAAACTATTAAATGATAATTCAAAGGACTTACCCTCAAATATTACTGAACTTTACAATAAATACACTGAACTTGCTCTTGGAAGATGGGATGTTGAAAAGGGACTTGAATCACAAAAGGAATATGAGGCTTCTGACAACATTTTAATGATTATCGCAAAGTACTTTATTGATAACGATCTAAGATCAATATCTTCGCACGAAGCAAAAGAAATGTTTAAAGATTATTTGAAGGAAAGAAATTTTGATATTGATCCAGAATATTTATTCAATCGTATTGTGGAAAGATCAGGAATTCTAATAGAAGAACCACGAACATTAACAGTGTTTTTTAAACATCGCACTTTTGTTGAATTCTTGTATGCAAAAAAATGCAATAAAGGAAAAGAGGATGCTCTAATAATTGATAGCAGGGTATATGATGTTTATTGGCAAAATGTGTTTTTTTATTACATAGGTATCCAAAAAGATTGTCCAGTACTTTTAAAAGAGATAATTGATCTTGCCCCAAAAAATGAAGGCGAACGGTGGCTCCGGTTGGTGAACCTACCAAATTATTTATTAGCAGGTTTTGCTAGTCCATACGTTGTTATTACGGAACATTTGTATAAGACTTTTGAAGAGTCAGCTATTCTTTACGATGATATTGTAAATCAAAAAATAAAATCACCACTTGCTGTTATCCCCGAAATAAAATTGCTTTGGCTCATGACAATGATAATCAGGGATTCCTATTCTTATGAGTTTTTTAAGAATGCAATAGAAGATGTTTGGCTCCAAATCGAGGATAGGGATATCGACGAAAAAACAAAATGTGTTGCTCTATTTTTCTCTTCAGTTGTTGCGCTTGATTTAGAAATACCAAACCCTTTCGATTTTCTTATTAAAAACCATAAAAATGATATCCCTCTTTATATTAATTTTGGGCTTTTGTATGAAGGTGAAAATTTAAAACACCATTCTGAGTTTTTGAAAAAGCAATTAAAAAAAATGAAGCAGAACCTAAAAATGAGCCCTGCAACAGCACGATATGCCGAAGCTTTACATGAGAAATCTATAGAATACAAGAAACTAAAAGAAAAGAATTAGGACATTTCTTTTACTTGAGTGAGTTAAAAGAATTTAAATTTCCATGTAAAACCCTCACCCCCTTTCAACACATATTGCACTATTTACTTTTTATGACTCTTATTAGAAGTAGCCGAAAGTGTCCACACATCATCCTCCCCGTTTTTTCCTCCGTAAATCCAGAGTTTGTTGTTAAAGACAACACTGTAATTTGTCGCGCGAGGTGACCAGGGCGCGTGTTCCTCGAGGCGGGTCCAACGTACACCATCCTGCGAATGCCAGACATCATTCCTGAACTGCGCGTCATCGGCGCTTCCGCCCATCAGCCAGACACTGCCGTCGAAATATTTTCCGTAACAGCCGCCGATCCTGTTGTTATTTGGCCACGGTTCTTCCGCGTGTGAGTTTGTCCAGTGTATGCCATCCTCCGATTTCCACACAACACCTTCTCCGGTCACGACAACCAATTGATTACCATCCGCAAACCAGCCGGTTACTGTTTTTCCTGCCCAGGGAGTTACAACATGAGATTCCGTCCAACGCAAACCATCTGCAGACGTCCATACATTCGCGCCTCCCAAAAACCACAACGCATCTCTGAACACCACAATCACAGGAAAATGGGACGGAGACCAGCCGGCATTGGTATCTGCCTGTTTCCAGTCAATACCATCGTTGGAATACCAGATATCGTTCATCAATGTCCGTGCTGTGGAAGATCGTGTCTCCGTATGCAATGTACCGCCAAACATGAAAAGCCGGTTCTTGAAATACACCGTCGTCATTCCATACCGTACTCCCCATCGCGCGTTAGTGCTATGCTTCGTCCAATTGATGCCATCCGACGATTCCCATACGAATCCGGTCCGCGTATCCTGTCCTACCATCCAGAGCTTCCCATCGAAAGCAACAACAGGAGCAAGCCAGCGCTGCCACCTGGTATCGCCAACATTACATACTTTTTTCCATTCATACCGTTTGGCCTCAGGGCTAATTTCTTCAAAATTAAGTAAGTAACCGAGCGAAATTAACAACGAAAGAGTAAGCACTGAAATCATAGAGTGATCCTTTCTACATGTATTTGCAGATTTGATGCTTCGAAGGGAATAAAGGTTGGAATGTAGAGAGGTTAAATTCGTAAAAATTGAAACACACTCTTCACATTACTCAAATTTTTATCCGCTTGATTTTTTTTCGTTGAAGATTGAAAACCGGTTTTGTATATTACTCGGGCTTATCATACGGGGGTAATTTGCGGACGTATTGGCCCGAAAAAGGTTTATTTCGTCGGATATTTGAAAATGAAATTTAACGCTTTCCTGCTTGCTTCAACATTACTCTTATTTGCTTCATGCGAATTTACCCCGACAGGTACAAACGTCCGCGAGGTTACTCTTCCGGCCTCCGGAATTAATCTCATCGTACTCAACGAAAACTCCATTAATGTTCTCCGCGGACAGGTTAATATTTCATACCGGGAGTTTCTCAACAATCATACATTCAGATCGTTAAGTTTATACCTCAACGACCAGCAGGTGAGTTACACTGAAACACCGTATGATTCGGGCGCGATTCCGTTATATACAGAGTACAAACCTGACGGCGATTACATACTTCGTGTAGTTCTCGTTACCTCAACTAATTCCGGAAGTCTCGCGGATCGTTTTGGAGCAGAAATATTCTACACCGTTAAGGAATACCCTGTCAAAATCTACAACGGCCCGTTGCACACGCCGCAGATCACCGGGTTTGAGATCCGGAACGGTGCTTTGGTTGTTAAATGGGAAAAATTCGCTGAACCCGGCTTTCAGAGATATGTCCTGACCCGTATCAATGAGACCGCCTTGATGACAACAAATGTCGATCAAACGGAATTTGTTGACTCAACGTATTTCGGCAGAGGTATGGTGTATCGACTGACAACCTATGCATTTAATACGATGCTTACCAGTGAGTTGATGAGTTACCAAAACACATTGCCGACATTTGTTTCGGCAACAGTTATCCCTGACAACAAAATTCAGCTTACATGGAACAGAAATATGTTTGACCCGGGGTTCGGGAGCTACCGTTTGATTCGCCATGAATTCAACGACGCCGAGCGCACAATCGCCATCATTAGCAACATCAATGATACAGTGTTTGTCGATCAATCGGCTCTCTTTGGGGGAAGCATCATATACGATTTGAAATATTTTTCAAAAGACGGAAGCCTCTTTACGTTACCGGGGACCATCTATGCGCCACCGTTAGGCACAGAGTTTCATTTTCCCACCTACGATCATTTTGAATATATTCCTTCCAGAAATATTTATTTTCAATCAGCAAATTCCGGCGTTTCAATAATTGACGCAAGCATATTGTCTACCATTCGGTCAGTTGATATTGACCCGCCACCATACGGTGTACTACATGGACGTGATATGAGTAATAATGGGGAATATGTTTACTCCATGACATACTTCAGCAACACGCAGATCAAGAAGCTGAACAAAAATACACTTGACGTGGAAGAAACAATTGACTTGGCATCGCTGTTGCCATCCTCATCAAGCAAACTCTCGGACATCACGGTTTCCGACAGTAATTTACTTGCAGTTACAAGCTACGGTAACTATCCGCAAGACCCCGTGTTATCTGTCATTGATATGAACACAAGAACAACGCGCGCTAGTTTGACGGTCAGGCAACTTGGCCCGGGCGGGTTCCAGATTTCGGAAAGTGGAGAATATATTTTGCTTATTGACAGCCTTTTTCGATTTAATGGCAGCGTAATAACACGGATCGGACGTACCCCTTTCCCTCGCCAGTTCGCCAAAGACAACAATTATATTGTGAGGATCAATGGAAATCAACTTCAAAAGGTCCGGTGTTCCGACCTTCAGGTTGTCAACAATATCCCGCTCTCTTTGAACCTTTCAGTTGCTTCTCTCGAGGTAGATAGAAAAACCGGCTATGCCGCTGTTGAGTCCGGGTTTTCCATGATGTGTGAGATATATAATATTGAGACAGGAATCAAGGTTGGTTCTATTCCGGCTATATCAGTTTTCATGCCGTATCAAAACGGCATATTGTTTGCGGGTGATCATTATATGGTTATTCCTTAATCATAATCCGTTTTTTGCGTGAATATGTATGAATAAAAAAACTATTCTTATGATTGTTACATCGTTCCTTTTGGCATATACAGAAGGCGCCCATTCTCAGGCTGTTTTTTTTGTTAAAGGGAGCTACAATTCTTTTTCCATGAGTGATTTAAAAAACCTTCAGAATGAATTACTCTCAGATTTAACCGGGATCGGAGTTCCGGCAACTGCTACTGAAGCATATCCGGGCTATCTAGGATTTCAATTCGGGTTATTGGTCCCGGTTCAAGTTTTGGAGAAGGAAACAATATTTGTGGGAGGCTTCGGCGAATTTACGTCAACAGGCGGTAGAATTCATTACAAAGATTATTCAGGAGAAGTGCGTGCGGATCAAATTGCAAAAGGATACTCGTTCGGGGGAATCATCGAGTTGAAAAGAAATTACTCTGACATCCTTGATGTTGAATACCAGTTTTCGCTGCGACTGGTTAAATCAAAACTCAACAACACATTTTTTACTCAAATCGGAAACGCAACACAAATCGAGCAACCATCGTTCAGTTCTTTTTCTTTTGGCGCAGAGCCAGGTATCACCCCATCAATGAATTTCGGCGGCTTTCGCGCCGGGCTCTCTCTTTCCTACCTTTTCTGCCTTCCTACTTCACTCGAATATGACAGTTACGCAAACGCATATCTCATTAACAAAAATAAAGAGAAGGTAACGATCGATTGGAGCGGACCAAGAGTGGGAATTGTCCTCAGCTATTCGCTTCCCGGAAATTAGAGAGACAATTATATTAACGGATGTTACGTAAAAAACTCCCGGTGTAATACCTTAACTGCTTTTTCGACCTCCAGCTGAGAGATAACAAACGTAAGATTAATCTCTGAACCGCCATGGGAGATCATCTCGCTATTAATATCGGCACTGCCTAACGCGTCAAACAACCGCCCGGCAATGCCTGCCGTATGCTTCATCTTTTCTCCCACGACACAAATAACAGCCTTGCCGCCATCTACCCTGACATCGGCAAACAACGAAAGTTTTTCAACAATTTCATCAAGATGGGAATTATCATCGACAGTCATGGAAACCCCCACCTCCGACGTGGCAACCACATCAACACTTTTCTTGTACTGGGAGAAAATATCGAAGACGCGCGCAAGGAAACCATACGCCATGAGCATGCGCGTACTTTGAATCGTGATAACGGTGATACCGCGCTTGTAGGCAATTGATTTTATTGCGCAATCCGATGCACCTGGTGCCTGCGCGGTTATTGCCGTTCCGTCGCACGACGGGTTTTTCGAATTCAGGACACGCACGGGGATATTTTTCTTCAGCGCCGGCAGTATCGTGCTCGGGTGGAGGACTTTCGCGCCGAAGTAGGCAAGCTCAGCTGCTTCACTAAACGTTACTTCACTGTTCAGCCGCGCTTCGGAGACAATATTCGGGTCGGCCGTCAGTATACCATCAACATCTGTCCAGATCTGGATTTCTTCCGCATCAAGCGCCGCGCCCAAAATCGCCGCTGAGTAATCGGATCCGCCTCGGCCCAGCGTGGTTGTAACTCCTTTCACAGTTGCACCGACAAATCCTTGTGTTATGACAATAGTATCCTGCAGGAGCGGCAACATACGCTGCTTCGCATTGGAATCAATAATATTAAATTGAGGTTCCGCTTTTGTGAAGCTGTCGTTTGTTGTCATCACGGTGCGCGCGTCGACAAATTTTGCTTTCACGCTCCGCTCACGGAGGGCAAACGTCAACAGCAGCGAAGACCAACCTTCACCGTATGCCGAGCATTGGTCAAGTAGCCGGGGCGTCACTTCCTGAATAACCGCGATGCTTTTCACAAGACGCGAGAGCTCGTCGAATTGCCGGGCAAACTGTTTTTTGGCATCGTCATCGTATTTTTTTAGAAGTGTGTCAGCAATAGTGAAATGGCGTGTCTGCAGTTCTTCGATTTCAGAGAACGCCTGGTCGGATTTTCCCTCACTCGCAATAGTGGCAATGCGGATAAGTGAAGAGGTGACACCGGCGCAAGCCGATACCACCACAAGAGGTTTCCGTTTAACCCTCTCAATTATAATGTTCGCGACGGAACGGATCGCGTCCGCATCCTGGACAGACGTTCCGCCGAATTTCATGACGATCATAACTATCCTTTCTGCAGATCTCCGATTTCTTCATGTGAACATCTTGAGAAGAAATCGGAGATCTTATCAAGTATAACAAACTCAGCAAACAACATCAATAGAAAATGAACAACAAAACCTTCGCTGCAGTTCCTGCAATTCACAACCCAATTTATTATCTTTAAGCGCTTCAGGGTTAGGTTCATTAATAATTTCTTATGGATCTCAGATCAGAAATCTTGAAAGAACACTCAAAACGTCAGTGCGTCAGGCTGGGAGATTGGATTGGAAAAGATAAGAAACGATTCAAACAACTGATGGAATTGTTTTTGCACGACGAGTACCGCGTAACGCAGCGTTCGGCATGGATTGTCATCTATTGCGCCGATAGTCATCCGGAACTTATTACCCCCTGGCTAAAACCGATGCTGTTGAAAACGCGTGAGCCGGGGGTACACGTTGCCGTACGGAGAAACGTTATGCGCATATTACAGAATATTGAAATTCCCGGATCATTGCTTGGCACCGTTATCACAATTGGCTTTGAAGAGCTCGAGACACTCGACAGTCCTATTGCAGTGAAAGCGTTTGCCATGACTGTTCTCGCAAACATAGCAAAAAAGAAACCGGATATCATTCCGGAGCTTCGCGCCGCGGTGGACTTTGCCATACTGAACGCGACTCCCGGTATCCGCGTGCGGTGCAGGAGAGTATTGAAGCAGATCTCCGATTTCTAATCCAAGTATATTCCAAGTAAGAAATCGGAGATCTTATTTAGCCAATATTTTCTCCATTTCCCTTTGTCTTTTCTTTTCCTCCATGAAAGCAAGGACAAACAAACGGTATGCCCCGCCATCTCCAAACAACCGGTTACGCAGCGTAACACCCGCTACTGTGGTATCATCAGATGAAACCCAAACATTGTAATCTGAAAATCGCCAATTATCAGGCCTTGCGGCCAACCCTGCTGTAACCGGATTTACGTGAATGTATCCGGTAACATATGCCAGATAATCTTTCTCATCAATTTGTTTGACGTTAAATTCGGATTGAAACAGATGACCGACGTGTTTATTCCACCGGTTAAATGATTTTACATAAGAAATCGAAAATGACTGCATCGTCCTGGAAAAGTCAGTGGCTTTATTAAGATAAACGAGAAGGTGAAAATGATTCGGCATCAGGCAGTATGCACATAGGTCAACAGCCTCTTTATCAAAATAAAACCTGAGACGATCAAGAAAAAAGTAGTAGTTCTTTTCTTCTAAAAATACTTTCTGCTTGTTGTTACCTCGATTATAGACGTGGTAATAGGAACCAGGTAGAAATTGAATAAAACGACGCATATTGCCTCCCTTACGAGAAAGATATCCGATTTCTTCTCACGAAATACTTGGAAAGAAATCGGATATCTCCTTCGGTTTTATTTTTTAAACACTTTCTTAAAAAGTTTCTGCATCTCTTCCCACGATTTCTTATCCGCTTTTTCATTGTAGGCAATTCCTAATCCGAATTTTTTGCCCATTTCGGTCGCGCCGGGATTTGAAAATCCGTGAATCGCTCCGGGATAATTTTCAAACTTATAGTCAACGCCTGCGGATTTCATTTCTTCCTTGAAATTCTTAATTGCTTCAGCCGAGACGAACTTATCATCGGCGCCGTTACAGACAAGAACTTTTGCTTTAACCTTCCCCTTTTCAGCCGGCGATTGGGTTCCGAGGCTTCCGTGAAAACTGACAACGGCTTTCAAATCTGTCCCCTTGCGTGCCATTGCAAGAACAACACCGCCGCCGAAGCAATACCCGATAGCAGCAATCTGCGCAGGGTCGGTGTGCTCATCTTTTTTAAGTAGTTCCATCGCGGCATTGAATCTTGCTTTCATCGCAGGCATGTTTTGCATAACAGCGCCGGCGAATTTTCCCGCGTCATCCGGATGCTCTGCTTTTTTCCCGTCGCCGTACATGTCAACCGCAATTGCGACGTATCCCAGCGCGGCAAGCATATCGGCACGTTTCCTTGTGTACTCGTTGTGCCCCCACCATTCATGGACAACAACCACGCCGGGGCGTTTGCCCTGTATATTATCATCGTACGCAATGTAGCCTTTCATCGTGAGACTATCGGCAGTGTATGTAACTTCCTTACCGACAACTCCGGCCTGAACCGCGACAGCAGAGATGAAGAAAAGAATAAATATTGTGGAACGCATCGGGAAATCTCCTTAGTAGAATTTAGAAAATAGTTGAGGCATTGTTAATATAGGAAATCAGCATCCGTCCGTCAAGACGTCCGCGAATCAGCTCGCAACTTTCCGTCCGGAACTGCCGTAAGCTTGGCTATACAGCCGCGCAATATTAATAATTTCAATTACTTTTAAGGATTTCCATGAAAACAGGTCTTAGTTTTTTGTTACTTGTCATGCTTCTTTTGCTGCAGCAACCGACAACCGCACAACCTTCCAAACCCCAGCCGTGGGTTGAACGAAGCAACGAGAACGCGCAAGTATTGCTAAAGATTCTCGCGAAATATAATCCCGAAGGCGCGGGACAACTTGGGGTTGACGGGCTTGACGAGCAAATCATCGACATTAAACCGCATGTACTTGAACGCTCAAAGAACGATATCAAAAATGCAATCCAGGTTCTGAACGGTAAGCTCGCGAAGGAAACAGACCCGGCAGTGAAACAGGATCTCGAAATACTCATCGAGTCAGCAAATGATAATATTAAAGGAAATGAATTGAGCCAAAAGTATGAAATCCCATATTTCGATATGGCTCAACTTGTGTTCAACGGCTTGCGAGGATTACTTGACGAGCAGGTTCCCGCCGAGCGGCGCAAAGCAGCACTTGTCCGCCTCCGCAAGTACGCAGGAATGGAGCCGGGTTATGAGCCGATAACTAAACTCGCGGAAGACCGCATACGTGAACGGCTAACCGTACCCGGCTTAATGGGACCGGTGAAAGGTGAAGTCGAGCGCGGACTTGCCAACGAACAATTTTACACCGACGGTATTCCCGATTTGTTTAACCAATTCCAGATTACCGGATATGATGAAGCATACCAGAAATTAAAAAAAGATCTTACGGCTTACCGCGAATTCATCCAAAAAGAAATTCTGCCAAAGACGCGTGAAGATTTCCGGATGCCTGAAGAAGTCTACCGGTTTACGCTTGAACAAGTCGGCGTGGATATTACACCGGAAGCTCTGATCACGCTCGCGCGGACATCTTTCAAATCTATCCAGGATGAAATGCAATCTATCGCGTCAAAGATTGCTAAAGAAAAAGGATATGCATCATCCGATTATCGTGATGTCATCAGAGAATTAAAGAAAAACCAGCTGACCGGCGACGCGATTCTTACATACTATAAGGGACGCATCGCCGACATCGAATCGATCATCAAACGTGAACACCTTGTCACACTCCCCGACAGGGAAATGAAGATACGCATTGCTTCTCCGGCAGAAGCGGCCAGTATTCCTGCCCCGAATATGCGCCCGCCGCGGATGATTGGCAACACCGGTGAAATGGGCGAATTTGTTTTGCCGCTCAATATTCCCGCGCCTCCGGGTTCAGACGAGAAAAAGACACTGAAGTTTGATGACTTCACATATGAAGCCGCGGCTTGGACGCTCACTGCCCACGAAGGAAGGCCCGGACATGAGATGCAGTTCGCTTCGATGGTAGAAAAAGGCGTCTCAACAACACGAATTCTCTTCGCGTTTAACAGCACTAACGTGGAAGGATGGGGATTATATTCGGAAGCGATTATGAAACCCTACATGCCGCTGGAAGGACAACTCATTTCTCTTGGGGCGCGACTCTTACGTGCGGCAAGAGCGTACCTCGATCCGGAGCTTCAACTTGGAAAAATCACAAAAGATGAAGCAAGAAATATTTTACTAAAAGATGTCGTTCTTTCCGAAGCAATGGCGAACCAGGAAGTCGAACGCTATACGTTCCGCTCACCCGGACAAGCAACGGCATACTTCTATGGCTATACCAAACTGATGGATTTACGGTCGGAAGTCGAGAAGAAAATGGGAAGCAAATTCAATCAGCAGAAATTTCACGACTTTATCCTCGCGCAGGGATTGCTTCCGCCGAAACTCTTGAAGAAAACTGTGATGAGCGAATTTACCGGCACAAGCCAGTAATAAACGACGGGCGGCGCTCGTCTGCTACATCAGTTCTGCGGTAATTAAAATCTGGCGGATATGATCCTGGGCGGCTTTCGGAACCGGAAGCAGAGGGCTCCGGACATATCCGCCTTCGTATCCAAGCAGTGTTGCGGCATATTTCATTCCGGCAATTCCATACAACGAGGTAACAGCTGTATTCACCGGCATAAGTTTGTAATACAGCTCTTTTGCCTCACTAATTTTTCCTTCATTATATAAACGCTGAACTTTAGCACATTGTGTGCCTGCAAAATTCGCAGGCGCGAGAACTGCCGCGCGTATGCCGAGTGTTAATGCAGGATATAACGCCGACGTTGTCCCGACAATCAGATGAAACGATTCCTTCACCATACTCTTTATTTGCGCCAGCCTCGGCACGTCACCCGAACTGTCTTTCATGCCGATGATATTCGGATGTTCGCTCAATATCTTTACGGCATTCACTGAAATAACTAAATGCGTATAGACAGGAACATTATAAATCAAGATTGGAATACACGATGCATCAGCTATTTGTCTGTAATGATGTACCAATGACTCGTCTGTCATCATCGGCGTGTAGAAATTCGGCGTCAGAAGAAGGGCGGCATGTGCGCCGATATCCGCGGCAAGATTTGTCAACCGGATTGTCTCGCGCGTGGATTCAAGTCCTGTACCGGCTAAAACAGTTCTTCCCTTTTTGGTATGCTGAACCGTTAACTCAATGAGTTTGAGTTTCTCTGTTTCGGTCAGGTAGGCAGTTTCGCTATTTGAACCAAGGACAAGATATCCGCCCAAATCATCCTTGTTCCACCGCTCGAGGTTGCGGACATGAGCGTCATAATCCACTTCACCTTGCTCCGTAAACGGAGTAAGCATCGGGGGAAGTATTCCTTCGATTGTAATGTTGTTCATGGCATAATGTACAAAAAGAAATTATTTCTTTCCGTCAACCATTTTACGGAAGCGTGAGTCTAACCTGAAAGCCACGCGAATATTAAAGGAATCCTCATGAATCGCTATACTACGTTACTTCTCACCACTATCCTCCTCACAACATTCTGTGCCGTTTCGTTGTATTCTTACGGTTCAGATGTTACTGCATTCGTTCATGTGACCGTAATTCCCATGGAGAAGGAGCGGATAATGGAGGATCAAACAGTTATTATCAGCAACGGCAAAATATCCGCAATCGGATCCTCAGCGTCAATACAAGTGCCGGATGACGCTAAGCGCATCGACGGTTCCGGAAAATTTCTTATTCCAGGATTAACCGACATGCATGTTCATGTGAATTCACCCGATAATCTTCTCCTCTGGATGGCACACGGAGTAACAACAGTTCTCAATCTCAACGGCAGGCCCACGCATCTCGATTGGCGTTCAAAGCTTGCAAACAACACCATGGAAGGGCCGATGTTATACACAGCCGGCCCGACGATTTATACTGCAAATACTATGCGAGATGGCGACAGCCTTACCGAAGCGTATCATGCAGCAGGATATGATTGCATTAAAATTTACAATGACGTGACCACCGAAGCATACAATGCAATCATCCGTACTGCGAAAAAGTATGATATGCTTACCGTCGGACATATCCCGCGCCAACCGGGATTTGAGGGAGTATTAAAGGCGGGCCAGGCAATCGCACATGCCGAAGAATATATCTATACCATTTTACATGACACTATTGACGATGGAAAAATTCCTGAACTTGCGAAAGCAACACACGACGCCGGTGTTACACTCATTGCAACACTTACCGCATACGACCATATTACTCGCCAGGTTGACAACCTGGATGCGGTTCTCGCACAGCCCGAACTTAAATATACTCCGGAGTGGATTAAGGAAGAGTGGAGCGCAGAGAATAACCGTTACTCCAAAAAACGCGGATTCAAAGTTCAGCGATTACAGCAACGGCTTGATTTCCAGAAACGAATGGTAATGGGAATGCATAAGGCCGGAGTGAGAGTACTGGTGGGAACCGACGCGATGTTTAACGGAATGGTTACCGGTTCGTCTGCATTAGATGAGGTGATAAATTTTGTTGATATTGGTTTCTCAGCGTATGATGCGCTGAAGGCTGCGACAATCGATGCCGCGGATTTTCTGAGAATGACAAAGGAATTCGGCACAATTGAAAAGGGAAAGCGCGCGGATTTGGTTCTCCTTGATGAAAATCCCCTTACCAACATTCAAAACATTCGAAAGCAATCCGGCGTTATGGTTCGCGGAAGATGGTATCCGAAAGCAGATATCGAGAAAAAACTTAATAGTTTGCCGGATAAGTATTCAAAAATTGAAACTGCGGTAAAACGGAATATCCGCAGTAACGTCGCTGAACTCATTGCGTTTGAAAAAGAATACGACCCGTCTACGATATTGTTGAACCGTGAACTGATGTCCATTGCAAAACATGACGGTGCTGAAACACTCGGAAATATTTTAAGAACAATCCACCGTGAAAGCGCGAATGCGCCCGGCATGGACGAACAATCAATCAATGAATTTGGCTACAACCTTCTCAATAAGAAACTGGTGCAGCAGGCCATTGCTGTGTTTACATTCAACTCTGACCTTTATCCGAAATCGGCTAACACGTTTGACAGCCTTGCCGAGGCATATCTTACAGACGGAAACAAGGAAATGGCATTGAAGTTTTATTCGAAAGCGCTGGAGGTGGATCCCGGTTTTGAAAACTCGAGAAAAATGCTGGAGAAAATTAAGAGCGGGAATTAAGAAGTCTTTGTTAGTATTTCTTTAATACCTCGGACTTTTTCGGATGAGACAACACCATTCTTGGTTACTCCGGTTCCGATGTGAACTTCATTGATTCCGCTGTGAACAATGATATCATTAATATTTCCCTGATGAATACCTGCCCCCGGCATAATCGCAATACGATTTCCTGCTTTTTGAACCAGCAATGCGATCAGTTCAACTCCTTCCGTCGCAGAGGCTTTTTGACCTGAAGTCAATAGCCGGTCGAATCCGCACGCTACGATATCTTCCAGCGCGTAAAACGGCTCAGTAACTTCATCATACGCACGATGAAACGTCGTACTCATCGGTTTTGCAAGCTCAACAAGCCGGCGACAGCGTTCACTGTCGATTATTTTTTCTTTTGTAAGAATGCCGAAGACTACTCCATCCACCTTCAGCTGTTTAGCTTGATTAATATCATTCTTCATTAACTCAAATTCCTGAGCCGAATAGCAGAAATCCCCACCGCGCGGCCGTATCATAACATGAAGTTTTATGGAAATGCGTTTCCGTACTTCTTCGATGAGACTGAATGGTGGTGTTGTGCCGCCCACATCAAGGTTAGCGCAGAGTTCAACGCGGTGCGCGCCGCCTTCCTGCGCGGCAACGGCGGATTCAACCGAGTCAAGGCAGATTTCGAGAAGGATGTTTTGGGGCATGATTACGAACAATGTTACAAATCAGTACTCTGCAAGATATCCGGCATCGAATACTTTGTTGACGCCATCTTTGTGAAGCGAATACTGCAGTCCTTTCTTGTAGCTGAACGCTCCCACTTCTCCGTTTTTATTGAGCGCCACAAAACCGGCAAGAAAATTATCGATGTCTTTGTATTGCGGCTGTTTATGAATGAGCCGTTCGACCGCGATCTGGCACGCCTCCTGCGGCGACTTTCCGTTACGCATCGATTCGACAACCAAAAAACTTCCGGCGATTTTGATTACCGTTTCGCCGAGGCCTGTCGCTGTTGCGGCACCGACTTCATTATCGACAAACAACCCCGCACCGATTAACGGCGAGTCGCCAATGCGGCCGTGCATTTTCCACGCGGCGCCGCTGGTCGAGCAACCGCCGGCAAGATTGCCCTTTGTATCCATCGCAACCAAACCGATGGTGTCATGATTTTCTTTCCCGATCTTCGGAACATACTTGCTTGACTCAAGCCACTTTTTGTATTCCTTTTTGGCATTTCCCGACAGCAAGTCTTCCTTCGGGAATCCCTGCTCTAACGCAAATTGCAAAGCACCTTCTCCGGCAATCATCACGTGCGGAGTTTTCTCCATAACTTTTCTTGCCACAGAAATCGGGTGCATGATATGTTCAAGGAATACAACTGAACCGGCATTTCCTTTTTCATCCATGATACAGGCATCAAGAGTGAGGTGTCCTTCGCGATCAGGAAACCCGCCTCTTCCCACGCTTGTCGTTTTCGGATCTTCTTCAACGATACGTATGCTTTGTTCAACCGCATCCAGAACACTTCCGCCGTCTTTCATCATCACGCTGTACGCCGTTTCATTGACAGGGAGTTTAAAATCCCACGTTGAAAGTATTATTGGATGCGCGTGCTCAATATCTCTTCCGGGATTACCTTGCAAAGCTTGTCCGGCAAAAGTATTTGGGATCATGGCGGCAGAGACTCCTGCGGCTGTTGTGGTTTTGATAAATGTTCTCCGGTTCATAGTGATCCAATCAAAATAAAATTATTATAAATAACATTGGGCCAGGATTTTTCCGTTTGTTCTTCCAATAAACATTAATAGAGACTTTTGTGAAGGGATGGCAACATCAAAAACAGTGTTGGATTCCCGCTGTGTAAATTTTACAGACTCATCTTTCCCACTTTCCGACACCATCGTGTATAACACAGTATCGGCAAAGATAGTAGGATAAATAAGTATCGAAGCGTTTTTATTTTCTGAAATGACATACGGTTGCATGTTGGCCTGCACAAGTGCGTACCGGTAAAGCGCGACTGTTGGTTCAATCGATTCCGAAAGCTCAACTGGAAACGGCGTCCAAAGTATTTTTCCTTCACCTTCCTGACGAACCAGGAGTTCGTTCATTTTTTCTCCGACCGCTTTTTCGACGCGCTGGAGCTTATCGCCGCGGAAACTTAATCTGAATTCCTGTTCACCAATGCGCAGAAATTCTTCCGGCGCAATGGGAGCTGTTGCCATGCTTCCAATTATTTGTTTGGATGTTGAAGGCATCCAGTGGTCATCAACATTAAACGGACCTGTGATGAGCAGCGTGGACCCTTTCTGAACCATCGACATTAACTGTTCCCGCGCTGTTTCATTAAACGTCCGCGGTGATGGGATAATGATCAGTTTCGGTGCGATTTTGAGAGATGACAGGCGATATTCCGAAACCGACTTCACCGGCAAATCGCAATGATACTGCATGGCACGCACACATTTCTTTGTCGCCTCGGTGGCAAAATTTCTCACCGAAAACATCTGCGAGTGGGGAATTACCATCACGACATCTTCTTCCTGTCGCGCTTTCATGAGGTGCTTATGTTCTGCGAAAAACTTTGCCGCGGTGACAAATGGCAGCAACTCCGGTTTTGCCGTGCCGTCGACGCGGTGAAAACCGATTGCTGATTCGTTATCAAGCGTCATATAACAATTGGTATTCCATATCCACTGAATGCACCCGGCGGCACCGGCACCAAGAGAGAGAGCTATTTTTCTGCCGAGAAGGCTCGCCGCTTCGTACTCGGTTCGCCATGGTGTTCCATCCATATTCTCATAAAACATCACGCCCGTTTCCTCGACGAGATTCGCTTTCCCGGGAGCTTTTGTAATAACATTATCCCACAGCAAATCATCGTTAAGCCACCAGTTATGGAGCGAGGTAACATCAACAGCATCGCCGAAGAAATGATTACCGGGACGTTCGTATGTTCCGCCTTCATCCTGTCCGACAGTGATTAACTGGTTGCGGTTGCCATTTGAACGAATCGCGGATGTCATTTCCTTCACCCAGCGTGTGAACATCTCCTGCGCAAAGAGGCGGTAATCAATAACCTTGATCGGGCGGCGGTCATTAAAGATGTTGGCATCGTCGAATTCCTCAAGACGCGGAAGAGTAATCGCTTCGTCAGCGGAACAACGGTACAATTCCTGAAGTCGTGAGACCCGTTCCGCGTCAGTCGACGCAGGATATTTTTCCTTCAACCAGGAATTCCATGCGGCAACTTCATACTCATCATAATTCGGGCGGCATTGCCAGAGCCGTGTGGGTGAAGAAAACGACGGCTCATTAATAAAATCCCATATAATATCGTTTACCATCCGGTAACGATGAGAAAAGATCGTGATAAATTCTTTCTGTGCGTTGACTGATCGCGGGTCAAGATATGGATTCGCGCCACCCCATGATTCAGGAAGAAACGCAAAGAATGTAAAAATGAGAGGAATATCATACTTTCGCGCCGTGAGAACGAATGCGTCCATTGCACGGAGCGCTGTTTCATTGGGCGCATCGATATCAAGCATGTAGTTTTTCCAGCCGGTCCAGATACCGGTGCGGATCATATTTACTCCGTCGCGTTTCATTGCCGCGAAATCATTGTCCCAAACATACGGATTCGGTTCAAACAAAAATTTCCTGTGCACATCGGAACCCATATAGGTTGTTCCTGTCACCGGATATGTTTTGCCGTCGCGTAAAAAATAATTACTGTCTGTTGTCAGCGGCGTTCCCTGTTTCATCAACGACGCATCATACACCCAGAAGCCGGTGGAATAGTGTATTGTATCGCTGTGATGAGATGATGTACGAAATGACTGGCTGACATATATTTGATATACTCCCGGCGAATACCTTTTTCCTTTGAGGTCAATAGTACCGGTAGCAACGACGCCTTTTCCGAGAAGTTTGAGTTGAAGTGATTCAACGGGTTTTCTTGCCTCAGTCAACACTTCAATTCTGCAGGAGTTCTCCAGAAGTTCTTCAACATTGCCTTGCGGAGCCCGGAATTGAATTGTCAACGATGGCATTTCTCCCTCGCGGTAGCAGGCAAACGAGGGCCGTGCGGTCAGTTCCATCCCGCCACAGGAGGCATTTGCAACCAGCATGCGAACAGCCTCGGCGTTTATCCTTCCTTTATAATTTGCCAGTATCCACCGTCCGCCGGCGAAGTTTCCCTGCAATCTGTTGATTTGAATAAACGGAGCCACGATCTTTCTTTTTGTTTCCGACATTCCCCACACCAGCGGATGAAGGACCGCGTCGCGCGGCCCGCCGGTCCCGTCTTCAGACGGGAAATCCTTTACGACGGTAAACCGCACATACAGTTCATATATTTCTTCCGCGGAAAAATGAACTCCGTTTTTGAAACTGATCCCGCGTCCCTCCGCTTCGACATATGATATGACCTCTTTTCCGTCAACAGGAAACGCTTGCGTGATTCCGAGTTTTTTGTGATAAGCGGTAGTAACAACTTCTTTTTTCCACCTGCCGGATTCACGTACAACCGGAACAGAGAAAGGAACTCCGCCAAGATTTATCCAGTTCCCTCCATTGCTGAGAAATGATAATATGACACTGAAAGCTTCTTTCGGAAAATGCGAGCCGTACGGATTAACAAACAGGTCAAATGCCGATGTATTCAACTCAGCGATAATTTCTTTTGATGAAAGAAAGCGGACATCACAGAAGTCAAGTGCTTTCTGTACATCGCCGACAGGAATGCGGTTGATTTCACCAGCCGGAAATAATTCTTCGCCGAAGACAGCAACCCTTATTTTCCCTGGTTGCTTTTGCGGAGATTGCTCAGAGCCCAGTAACCCGGGGAGAGGCGGAACAAACGTCGCGAGCGCGACACCACCTGCTGTTTTGATAAAGTGACGGCGATTGATCTGCATACAATTCCCTATTTTGTCTGTACCGATATTTCGTCTACAAACAACCAGGCTTTTCCGCCGGCGCCTTTGTGCCACTCGGGACACACGCCGATATTTTTCGCCGACACTTTGATGTACCGCGCGGGAACATCCTTGAGGGTTGTTGTAAAATTCTTAATAATCGCGCCCTCATCTTTGGGAGATATTTTATTTGCGAGATCTATAGTAGTATTCCACAACACAGAATCCTCCGAAAGCGAGAACGATATTTTTGTCGGAAAGAAAATCCATGAATTATTATCCTGCAGACACCCCAGCGAAATTTCAGAAACATTTTTGATACGTCCGAGATCAATCACCGCGTCAAGATCAATTCCTTCATATCCCTGCCACGAACCGATACGAAAATCCTGGCTTCCGCGCACTCCATCAACTAAAGCGTCATCCCCGCCGCCGGTATATTGAAAACTGTATTTCGTACCAAGTTTTATTGTCCCGAGGCGTTCTCTCTTCACAAAAGACGCGGAAACTATTTCACTTGACCTCATTCCTTCTTTCATCGCGAACACATTCAGCGTGCTGTTCTTTGTAATGACCACCGGCTCCTTATATTTATCCGACCGTACCGTCGGGTTTTCTTCTTCCAGCACATAATAATAGATGTCGGTGCCCGGCATATCGGAAAAAATTTCAACGATTGCGGAATCACTAAACGATTTACCCGTAGATCGAAGATACGGAACCGGCACAACCGGAGACAACGGCGGAGTACGTGGAATATGTTCATCAAGCGCAGCCCAGTTAATATTCGGCTCCGGTCCCATGGTAAAGTATAATGATCCTCCCTTCATAAGATCACTATGAAGGAAATATGATTTACGATATGACCTGTTATTCAGCAATGCACGCTGAATATACC
Organism: uncultured Chlorobiaceae bacterium; assembly: GCA_964523395.1. GTDB lineage: Bacteria > Bacteroidota > Ignavibacteria > UBA10030 > SZUA-254 > JANYJZ01. The sequence continues at coordinate 384,889 of CAZFXS010000002.1, forward strand.
TGTTTGACGGCGAATTATTCTCGCCATAAATGGTAAACGTTTTTCCGTTTTCCAGGTGAATCGAAGCTTTGCGAAACAGCGGGCTGCCGATCGTGTACGAAGGCAACCCCGGAGTAACCTGATAAAATCCCAACGCGCTCATTACGTACCACGCCGACATCTGTCCGCAGTCATCGTTGCCGCAAAGCCCATCCGGCCGCGATGAGTAGAGCGAATCCATAATATGCCGGACAATGTACTGTCCTTTCCACGGCGCTCCGACATAATTATAGAGATACGCTACATGATGGCTCGGCTCGTTTCCCTGGGCATATTGTCCCACCATGCCGGTGATATCGGCCTGCTTTCTTCCACTCATTTCTTTCTGGGAATAAAACAGCAAATCAAGTTTTTCCATGAACTCAAATTTTCCTCCCATCAAGTCAATGTACCCGGTAATATCCTGGGGAACAAAAAAATTATACTGCCACGCGTTTGCTTCGGTATAGTGAACCGTAACGGATGTCGGGTCAAAGGGCTCCACCCACGACCCGTTGATCTTTGCCCGCATAAAGCCGGTCGACCGGTCAAACACATTTTTATAATACTGGGCACGGCGGGTAAAAATTTCAATATCGTCTTTCATTTTTAATGATTCCGCCATCTGCGCGATACACCAGTCGTCATACGCGTACTCAAGGGTTTTCGAAACAGATTCCGATTCGCTTTCTCCCGGAATGTATCCATGGTCCCGGTACTGCCGCAACCCGTAATGATCCATCATCGCACTGTGCTTCATGGCAGTATATGCTTTCCGGACATCAAATTTCCTGATCCCTTTTTTATAGGCGTCTACAATCACCGGTACTGCATGATAACCGATCATGCACCATGTTTCATTGGCACAAAGTTCCCACACAGGAAGGACATTTCCCTCATCATATTTCGCGAGCAATGATTTTATAAAATCGAGCGTACGCTTTCTGTCGATAATGGTCAGCAGCGGATGTTCGGCGCGGAATGTATCCCATAATGAAAAGACGGAGTACATTTCAAAATCTTTCGCGACCAGGATTTTACCGTTCATTCCCCGGTAGCGTTTGTCAACATCGCTGAACAGGTTCGGCGCCAGCATCGCATGATATAATGCCGTATAAAATGTACGGTACTGTTCCCTCGTCCCCCCCTCAACCGTAATTTTGCCAAGCTCTTTGTTCCATGCACTGTTTGCCTGCTTTTTTACATCATCAAAATTCCACCCGGGCATTTCCGCGCGGAGATTTTTTCTCGCCCCTTCAACGCTCACGGCTGAAATTCCCACCTTCACAATAATCGGTTCACGTGTTCCGGTTTTAAATCTGACATATGCTTTCACATTTTTACCGCCGGCGGATCGGCGTGACAGAAGCACTGAATCACCCGACACTGTTGCAAATGAAGAAAATGGTTTGGAAAACTGCGCAACAAAAAATATATATTGGTCTTTCGCCCAGCCCGCCGACCGCCGCATGCCGGAAATTTCATTCTTTCCGCTGATCTGAATATTTGACTCAAGGACTACGTCTGGCCCAAGGCCATGTTTTAAGTCAACGATTATGTTGCTCGAATCGGATTTGGGAAATGTGTAGCGGTGCACCCCGACACGCCGCGTGGCGGTCAGCTCGGCAAGAATATTCCCATCTTCCAGCATGACACGATAATAACCCGGAGATGCCTGTTCATTCGCGTGAGAGAATCTTGAGCGGTATCCTGATGAGGGATTTTTTTCTTCACCGGGAACAATCTGCAGTGTTCCAACAGTTGGCATAAATAAAATATCGCCGTAATCGGGAACACCAGTACCGCTGAGATGCGTATGACTAAACCCGATAATTGTACTGTCTGAGTAATGATACCCCGCACACGCATCCCATCCTTCAACACGCGTATCGGGACTAAGCTGCACCATGCCAAACGGCATTGTCGCGCCGGGATATGTATGCCCATGCCCGTCCGTTCCGACAAAGGGGTTGACATAGTCAGTTACCTGTTGGGAAATTGCAGTTACTTGTAAGAAAAGCAGAAAACAAAGTGTTACAAAAATTTCGGGTGCCCGGTTCATAGTTTTCAGTGAATACACAAGGTGAGGTGAACTGATTAAACGGATTTTATTAACGACTTGCAAATACGTTCACAATGTAGCAAAAAGAGACGAAATTCACTTCATATTTTTTGTCTAAAACCTCAATAACATCTCTTTGCGGCCAAATATTTTTGCCAGAGCAGTCTTGACTTATATCCATATAAATATGTACATTGTGCTGTCTTTTTCTTCAAATCTTGGCAATAATCGCATTTTAAAGAATCATCAGACTTTAAAAAAACGACATCAACACCCAAGATGGGGACCGCAATGTTTATTAAACAATACCGATTGATGATTTGCTCATCTCTTCCATTTCACTTTTCAAATTTATCACACAACAACAATTACGGAGTATGATATGAAACCACGATACAATTTTATTATCCTCTTTATGCTTGTCCTGTCGCTGACCGGATCTTCGCCGGCGCAGTTTCAGGATCAGGGACTTGGCGGAGGAATTGGATTTGGCGGAACATTCGGCCAGACAGAAACACGCGACAGGCTAGCAAAATTTCTAGCACGCGGATTTTTACGCCAGACACTTGTCAACCACGTGCAAGGTGAGCTCAGTGCAGGACTGGGAACTGTTGCCGGCGCAGAGTATCGGACACAGATTATCCCTATTGATGTCCGGCTGGTATTAAGTCCGTTTTCATACGAATCATGGAACCCCTTCCTGTACGGCGGTGCTGGTGTGCTCCATTACAATCTTGAAACTCTTCCCCCGACCCCGACCCCCGGTGAAAAAACCAAAGGATGGACCGGTTACGCGCCTCTCGGTGTCGGCGTTCAATTCATGACATCCGACAACATCGCGCTGGAAGCAAGCGGCGGTTACAATTATCTCTTCAATGACAATTTAAATGCCATAAAATTTGAATCGAACGATGCTTACTGGAGCTTCTCTATCGGTCTCACGGCTGTCGGAGAAAGCGGTTCAGCAGATCCTGACAAAGACGGATTGACAAACGCACAGGAAAAAGAACTCGGAACAGACCGGAAAAATCCTGATACGGACGGCGACGGACTCAGTGATGGCGCAGAAGTCAACATGCACAAAACCAGCCCCCTGAAAGCCGACAGCGATGGCGATGGATTGAACGATGGTGCTGAAGTCAATACACACAAGACTGATCCAAACAAAGCCGACACAGACGGTGACGGGCTCAGTGACGGAGACGAAGTCAACAAGTACAAAACCGACGCCAACAAAGCAGATACAGACGGTGACGGACTCAATGACGGCAATGAGGTCAACACCACCAAGACCGATGCGAATAAAGCCGATACAGATGGCGATGGACTCAACGACGGCGCAGAAGTCAACCAGCACAAGACCGATCCTAACAAAGCCGATACTGATGACGGCACGGTAAATGACGGTACCGAAGTATCACGCGGCACGAACCCGCTTGACGCGTCTGACGACGTTCCAAAGAGAGAGGAAATTAAAGTTGAAGTCGGGAAATCCATTGTTCTCGACGGCGTTGTTTTTGCTTCAGGAAAATCGGACATTACGCCTGAATCAGAAGAAATCCTGACAAAAGCGTTCAACACGCTTGACCTTAACCCGGAAATTACGGTTGAGATCCAGGGACATACCGACAACACCGGAAGAAGGGCTTCCAACAAGAAGCTTTCGCTCGCGCGTGCCGATGCCGTGAAAGCATGGCTAGTCGCGAAAGGCATTGCCGCGGATCGTATTTCCACAAAGGGATTTGGACAGGACAAACCCATCGCGCCCAATACGACACCCGAAGGAAAACAGAAGAACCGCCGTATCGAATTCTTCCGTATTAAATAACGTCCTGATGTTCCCGTGCCTGCGTTCAATGCAGGCACGGGATTTTTTTTCGGACATGTTAAACCATAGATAAAGGAGCCTTAGTATGTCTATGATGAAAGAGTTTAAAGAATTTGCCATGCGCGGTAACGTCGTCGACCTCGCAGTCGGTATTATTATCGGCGGCGCGTTTGGCAAGATCGTCAGCTCCCTCGTCTCCGATGTTATCATGCCTCCAATCGGATTGATGATGGGGGGAGTTGACTTCAGCAGTCTTGCTGTTACGCTGAAAGCCGCGGAAGGCGCAAACCCCGCAGTTACGATTAATTACGGAGTATTCATCAATACCGTAATTGATTTCATTATTGTCGCGTTCGCGATTTTCATGCTCATCCGCGCGATGAATAGCCTGAAAAAGAAAGAAGAAGCCGCTCCGGCCCCACCGCCGGCTCCTCCCAAACAAGAGGTACTATTAGCGGAAATCCGGGACCTGTTGAAATCCAGGTAAGATTCGCCTCTTCGGCGAAGTGTGAGTTTGTGTACGATATTCTCACTCACCTGTTTGGAATTCGAATATTCGAAGAGGGCGATCACGGTATCGCCCTTTTTTATCACTAACAAATTTTTACCCTACAACTGCGGCAGGAGTATCCTTATGAAAAAACTTGTTGTCATCATGATGCTTGCGGCAATGGTTCTTAGCGCAGAGACATCCGTTTTCACACAGACAAAATCCGCAACATCTCAGAAAGCAACTGAGAAAAAAATAACCGCCCCCGCGAAGAAGAAAACTCTAACAAAAAAGAAATCAACCACCGCAAAATCGGGCAATCTGGTATCCAAAGAAAATGACCCGGCGGTGGGAAAAACTCAAAGCGGAAAGATTGTCTTTGAAGGCGACCGGGGCGGACATTATTATCTGACGGAAACCGGCAACAGAGTTTATGTACAGGATTTTGTCGGGGCAAAGATTATCGGAAAAACACCGGATGGCCTGAATATTTATGAAGGCCCGCGAGGGGGTCATTTCTATTATAATAAGAATGGCGACAAAGTTTACGTAAAACGATAATATTATTTGTGCAAGAGCATTTTAAGGAGATCACTTGGCAGCGAAAGAAGAATTTGTAACAACTATCGGTGAGGGCTATACATTTAAAGGTGAATCGGTTGTCTTAGGAACAGCCATACTTGACGCTGCACCTCTTCCGAATACATTAGTGAAAGCCCCTCTAAAGACATTCAACCGGCACGGCCTTATTGCAGGCGCGACGGGCACCGGCAAAACAAAAACATTTCAGCGTATCACGGAATCACTTTCAGCCCATGGTGTTCCTGTGCTTCTCATGGACATCAAAGGTGACCTGAGCGGCATTTCCCAGCCCGGAGATAGTAATCCAAAAATAGAGGATCGCCAGAAATTGATCGGTATTTCGTGGACACCGACAGCATACCCGGTCGAGTTTCTCAGCATCTCCGATGAATCCGGTACACGGATGCGTGCAACTGTTTCCGAATTCGGCCCGGTGCTCTTTTCAAAAATTCTGGAACTGAATGACACGCAAGCCGGTGTGGTTTCGATGGTATTTAAATACTGCGACGATAACCAGCTTCCGTTATTGGATTTGAAGGATTTCAAGAAAACACTCCAATTCCTGACGAATGAAGGCAAGGACGAAGTCGAGAAGGAATACGGCAGGGTTAGCACCGCGTCTACCGGAACGATTATCAGAAAAGTGATTGAGATCGAACAGGAAGGCGCAGACAAGTTTTTCGGTGAACGTTCGTTCGAGGTTGATGATCTCTTGCGGATCGATGAAAACGGAAGAGGATATCTCAGCATTCTCCGCCTTGCGGATCTTCAGAGCAAACCGAGAATGTTCTCCACCTTTATGCTTTGTCTTCTGGCTGAAGTGTATCAGAAATTTCCGGAAGAAGGAGATCTGGATCAGCCAAAGTTAGTTATTTTTATCGACGAAGCGCATCTCATCTTCAAAGAAGCATCCAAAGCTCTTCTCGAACAGCTGGAAACCATTATCAAACTCATCCGTTCGAAAGGAGTGGGGGTATTCTTTTGCACGCAGTCTCCCACGGATATTCCTGCTTCAGTGCTTGGCCAGCTCGGTATGAAAATTCAGCATGCCCTCCGCGCGTTTACCGCGCAGGACAGGAAAGCCATTAAGCTTGTGGCTGAGAATTATCCTATCACGAAATATTACACCACCGATGAAGTGATAACTTCCATGGGAATCGGTGAAGCGTTTGTCACATTGTTAAATGAAAAGGGAATTCCGACACCGCTTGTCCATACATTACTCTGCGCCCCCGAATCGCGGATGGATACTATAGCGGCGGATGAGCTGAACATGGCAATCCGTCAGTCAACTATTGCAAAAAAATATAATGAGGTAATTGACCGGGAAAGTGCATACGAACTTCTGAACGCGAAAATACAGCAGGCTGTTCAGCAAGCGCCGCCGCCGGAGGAAGAACGACGGAATGCAGAGCCTTCCGCGTTTGAAAAAGTCGTGGCCAATCCGCTGACACGCCAGATCGGACGCACCGTCGCGCGTGAGCTGACACGGGGATTGCTTGGCGTTCTTGGCGTAGGCGGACGGTCAAGAAAAAGCAGCTGGTTTTAGTTTTACTTTCATCAATAACTATTTAACATCAGGGGACTACCAATGAAATATCTGATATCAATCTTCGTCATCTTTTCAACACTCTGTGCATTTGCTCAGGAAAAAACCAAGGAAGAAATTGAACAAGAAAAGAAATTCCAGGAAAAAGCCGCGCAGGCACAACAGGACACGGGAGTTGTCTACGGCTGGACGCACAGCGTAGTGACAGGATTAAATTTGACACAAATCTCGTTTAAGGACTGGGTGCAGGGCGGCGAAAACGCTCTGTCATACACACTCTGGCTTGCCGGGGGCTCTGTACAGAAAATGGAAATCACAGAGTGGAATAATGCATATAAACTTGCTTTCGGCCAAACCAGGCTGGGTAGTCAAGGACTACGCAAAACAGATGATGAGATTTTCTTCGAATCATTGCTCATCTATAGAATGGGGTTGCATATTAACCCATATGTTTCCGCGACGCTGAGAACTCAATTCGCAAAAGGATATGCATACCCAAATAATATTGAAACACCGGTATCAAAGTTTTTTGATCCGGCGTATCTGAGACAAAGCATTGGTGTCGCTTATAAACCGATCCCTGAAGTGACGACACGGTTGGGTGTCGCACTCCGTGAAGTCATCGCCTCGGAATTTACCGGTTATACCGACGATCCCGCAACAACAGAAATCGAAAAAACAAAGATCAACGGTGGTATGGAATCGGTAACTGACGTACACTGGAACTTCGCTGAAAACATGTTGCTCACTTCAAAGCTGGAGTTGTTTACACCATTCACGGATCTTGAAAAAGTCATCTTGCGTAGTGATAATACCATCTCCGCGAAAGTGAATAAATATGTAACAACCAGTCTGAACGTAACCCTTATCAACGACGTTAATGTTTCGCCATACACGCAAATCAAACAGGTGCTGGCAATTGGATTAAGCTATACGCTATTATAACATCTATCATTTTGGAAGCGAGGTAAACCATGCAGACCAGTATAAAATATATATTTATCCTGCTGATTGTCGCAATGGCGCTTTCCTGCAGCAGTGTTCCGGTAACCGGACGGCGACAACTAAACATCATCCCTGCCGGTACAATGCTGTCGATGAGCGCCCAGCAGTACGGCGAGTTCCTCAAGACAAATAAACCGACCGCCAATCAGACACAAACACAGCTTGTGCAGAAAGTCGGCAAGAGAATTCAAGTTGCCGTCGAAACATATTTCCGCGCGAATAACCTTTCCAATCAGCTTAATGGTTATCAGTGGGAGTTCAACGTTGTCGAAAGCAAGGAAGTCAATGCCTGGTGCATGCCCGGCGGAAAAGTCGTTGTCTACACCGGCATTTTACCGGTGACAAAAACCGAGGAAGGGCTTGCGGTTGTTATGGGACATGAAATTGCCCACGCGGTCGCGGAACACGGAAGCGAGCGCATGAGCCAGGGACTTTTGACACAGTTCGGCGGGATGGCGCTTGAAAAGGTACTCGAAAGCAAACCGCAGGAGACACAACAGCTCTGGATGACGGTGTTTGGTGCAGGCGCACAGTTCGGCGTTCTTCTTCCGTTCAGCCGCCAGCAGGAAAGCGAGGCGGATCATCTAGGACTCGTATTCATGTCGATGGCAGGATATAACCCGAACAGCGCGGTTGATTTCTGGCAAAGAATGGCTCAGCAAAAAGGAGGCGAAGCGCCGCCGGAGTTCATGAGCACACACCCGTCGGATGAAACGCGTATCGCGCAAATCAAGGAGAAGCTTCCTGAGGCGATGAAATATTATAAACCCATGAAATAGTCAAGGGGATTTTTCAATCACAACTTTACCCGAGGTTAACTATGAAAAATTATATTGTGGAATTTATCGGCACGTTTTTTCTGGTGTTGGTTATCGGCCTGACGGTCATTGAACCGGGAGCCGGTTCACTTGCCCCGCTTGCAATCGGCGCCACGCTCATGGTAATGGTATATGCCGGCGGACCGATTTCCGGTGGACATTATAATCCGGCCGTAACGTTGGCAGTCTGGATGCGCGGGAAATGCGACACAAAAGATGTCGCGCCGTATATGGTTGTCCAACTTATCGCCGGCGTCATTGCAGGATGGATTGTTACCAGGCTGAAATCCGACGCGATCATCGTTCCTGCCGAACCGAATATTATGCAGGCGCTGATTATCGAATTGTTATTTACGTTTGCGCTCGCGTATGTTGTGTTGAATGTTGCTACATCAAAAAAGAGTTCGGGCAACTCCTACTTTGGCCTCGCAATCGGTTTTACGGTCGTTGCGGCAGCATATGCCGGCGGTGCGATTTCGGGCGGCGCGTATAATCCTGCTGTGGCTTTTGGCATTACAACAATGGGACTGAGTTCTATCGGCAATATCTGGATATTCCTCGTCGGTAATTTTGCCGGTGGTGCACTGGCAGCAGCTGTATATAAGATGGTAAACCCGGAAGAGTAAACACCGGATTAAGGGATGACAGCGGATAAATGGATAACAACGGATTAATGTGATGGGCACGGAAACAATTCTCGGCTTGCTGTGCGGTATCGGGTTAAGCGCCGCGTGCGGTTTCAGAGTGTTTGTCCCGCTCTTCATTGCAAGCACCGCCGCATATACCGGCTACTTTACGCCGGCGGAGAACGTTCACTGGCTTGGCACATTTCCGGCGGTTCTTGCATTCGGCATCGCGACAGTTATTGAAATCGCCGGCTATTTTATTCCGTGGGTAGATAACATGCTCGACACCATCGCGACGCCGGCAGCGATGGTCGCCGGCACGTTTCTCACAGCATCAACTCTTGTCGATACCGAACCGTGGCTCCAGTGGACACTTTCCCTGATCGCCGGCGGAGGAATCGCGGGCATCATCCAATTGTTTACCGGCGGTATCCGGCTGACGTCTACGGCAACCACCGGCGGCCTCGGCAATCCGTTGTTCGCAACTCTGGAAGCAATAGGATCAACGATCGTTTCTCTCCTTTCCTTACTTCTTCCGGTATTGACCGGTATCGTTATCATTATTTTTACCATAATCGCGTTACGGAAAGTCTTTAAGCCGAAAACAAGTTAGGTTTTGCATCCGGCAGTGAACTGTTTTCTCACATTATAAGGAGACATACCATGTCACTCATCTGGACAATTCTGATTGGTCTTGCGGCGGGAGCGCTTGCGAAGTTTATCATGCCCGGAAAAGATCCCGGCGGGTGGGTCATTACCATATTGCTCGGCATCGGCGGGTCATTGGTAGCAACATTTCTCGGCAAATTAGTCGGCTGGTACGAACCCGGCGAAGCTTCAGGATTTATCGGGGCAACGATAGGCGCGATCATCATTCTGTTTCTCTACAGAAAATTTAAAAAGACATAACTGCAATATACTTTGGTCCCCGTGCTTCACTGATTTGAAGAACGAGTAACCCATCATATAGGGAGATTATGCTCAGCAACAAATCAATCATTCTTACTTTTGCATGTATCCTTCTTGGAGTTATTACATTCTTTGCTATTATCTATCAATCAAATATAATTGTAAGGGCAATTTCAAAAGATGAGCCGGATTGCGAATGTCCCGAAAATGATCAAGATACTTTTGAACGAAGAAAATTTTTTGATAGTATCCCCCCTCACAATCCCCACACACAAAACTATTCTTACATTAATCTGGTTAAACTAAAGAATAACGTTACTCCATTTATTGAATTTCAAACAGGTGGCAATATTTGGGATTCAATAGCAACAAGTATGAATGAGGAGATGTTGCTATTAAAAGACCAATTTGATACAACAGGCCACGATCAAACCATTCAAGATTTTTACCAAAAAGCACTGAAGATATCGTATATCGGTCGAAATGGTGCTATTCTTTTTAGAAAAACTCAATACGAAGATCATTGTTTCGGCTATTGGATAGCTCTAAGCAGTGATTCAGGCTATACATGGAAGAAATACTATACAGGACTTTCGGAAGATTATTTTCTTCGGGCAAAATACAATTCTCCCGTTAGCTTATGGAAAGATTCCTTAACCTTACAATTTGAAGTTGCGCGTATATTCACTGATGAGAGGACTGTTATTCATCCACAAATAATGCCCATTCAAAGAACTGTCATCGAAGATAGCTTGATTGCGTTTATGTCGATCAGGAACCTTACAAGAGATTCAGACAATGATGGTCTTACTGATCTTGAAGAACAGAAATTGTGGTTAAACCCAAACTCTAAAGACACAGACTCCGATGGGATTTCTGATTCACAGGACAGCAATCCCAGGCACCCACCTTCTCAAAGCGACAAAACCGCGATTTATCAAGCCTTATTGGATAATGATTACGCTGAGCCTGTGTTATTGTCTAAATACCTCAAAAGTACAGAACGAAGAAGGGCAATGAGGGAAAAAAGTGTATCTTATGAAAACGAAACTGTGCGGATCATAACTGATGATCAAGAATTATCTTCTACACATAGCCTTACCATGAGGATAATATTTTTGACACCACAAGAATATTTGCTGTATAACAGACAGTTTCCAAAGTCTTTACCCAGATACTTTTTATCTCCGATGTTTCGTTGTCTTGGCACTCCAGAGCGATATGAGGTGGATTTTTCAAAATCATTTCATGGCGGATCATATATAATATTAAAAATTGGTGCAGACTGGATTATTAAGCCTCATCTCCGGTGGATAATTTAATTGTCAAGGTTTTTAGAAGAAGATAAAGGGCCCTCCTCATGTTATTTCCGATAGGAGATGACAACAGCGACCGGACAATCGTACCGGTTGTGAATTACGCACTGATCGCGCTTAATGTTCTGGTCTTCGTGTTTTTTCAGGGACTGGGCTCCAACCTCGAATTTACATACGCGTTTTCAACCGTGCCGGAGGAAATCGTTACCGGCTCCGATATCATCACGGAAGATGCTATCGTTCAGGATCCGTACACAGGACAAACATTCACCCAGCCCGGCCTTCAGGCAACACCGGTCTCCGTGTACATCACGCTTTTTACTTCAATGTTTATGCACGGAGGGTTCGCGCACATTTTCGGCAACATGCTCTACCTCTGGATTTTCGGAGACAACATCGAAAATATCATGGGACATAAACGTTATCTTATGTTTTACCTTGTGTGCGGTATTCTTGCATCACTGGCACATGTCGTTGCCACTGCTGTTACCGACGGCAACATGTTCATTCCAAGCCTTGGCGCTTCAGGCGCGATTTCGGGTGTGCTCGGCGGGTACATGCTGCTGTTTCCCGGCAGGCGTGTAAGGGTACTGATCTTCAGGATAATCCAGGAAGTTCCGGCGATCGTGGCAATCGGGTTATGGTTTCTGTTTCAACTTGTTAACGGACTGGGAATGCTTGGCGGCGGTTCAGAAGGCGGTGGTGTCGCATACGCAGCACACATCGGCGGCTTCATCGCGGGGCTTGTGCTGGTAAAAATTTTTTCTGCCGGAGCTTCGGTACAAAATTAATCACATACTGAAAATAAAAAAGGTTGCCGTCATGTGCTGAGGCAACCTTTTTCTTGTTACACGAAACAATCAGTTCAGTTTTTTGGAGGAAGGTTTATCCAATCCGGCAATCTTTTGCGCTTCAGGGAACAACGTCAACGCTTTCTGAATTTGCGGATCAACATCCAGCATCACCGAGAACCATCCCGGATCCGACCAGAGTGTGCGCGCGATGTGCGCCTTCAGCCTGGCTTTCAGATACTGTTCATCTTTCTCAAACGCGTCATCACCAATTTTCAAATCCTTACTCCTGACAAATGATTTGAACTGGTCGAACAATTCGTCGGATACTTCGAATGACCGGTCAAAGTTTTTATAATCGGTTCCGTACTCAGAACGGAGATTCTTTCCCTGGTTATCAATGTATGATGTGGTAAACGGATAAAAGACATCACGGCGCAGCAAATCTTTTGTCGCATCTGTTAAATCCCATGGCTTGACAATATAATCCGGTGTTATGCCGCCGCCGCCGTACACTGTCCTGTTGCCGTTTGTCTGGAATTTCGGGCGGGCACTGTCAGATGCCGCTTTCAGGTCTTTTCCGTGCGCGACATTTTCACCTTCGGTTTCTTCACGGTCATAGGCTTCCTGCCGGTATTGATCGGCGTCTTTCCCGTCATACGGCCGCTGAATCAACCGCCCGCTCGGCGTGTAATAGCGCGCGATGGTTAACCGTATCGCGGAGCCATCAGAAAAATCAAACTGCCGCTGTACGAGCCCTTTGCCGAAACTGGTTTCACCGACAATCAGTCCGCGGTCCCAATCCTGAATCGCACCTGACACAATTTCACTCGCGCTTGCCGAACCGTTATTGATCATAACGATCAATGGCATTTTTTCATACTCCTGCCCGCTTCTGGCAACATGCACTTCTTCCAGTTCGGGAACACGTGCTTTTGTGTAGACAATTTTTCTCGGTTGATCAGCCGGACCGCCTTCAAGAAAGAGGTCAGCCATTTTCACTGCTTCCTGCATATATCCGCCGGGATTTCCACGCAGGTCAAGAACAAGGCGTTTCATTCCTTCGTTCTTCAGATTTGTCAGCGCCGCAACCATTTCGTTATTTGTCGTAGCGCTGAACCGGTTAACACTGATATATCCGACTTCAGGAGTAAGCATGAGCGCAACATCCACACTTGTCAGTGCTATGTTATCTCGCACTATTTCATAAACCAACGGTTCGTTCACTCCAGACCGAACAATGGTAACAGTCACTTTAGTCCCTTTTGGACCGCGAAGCCGTTGTGATGCCTGTGATGTCGTATAGCCGACAGCGCTGGTATCGTTAATCTTTACAATCTTATCGTTTGACATGATTCCGAGACGTGACGCGGGACCGCCACCCATAGGTTCGGAAACAACAATAGTATCGTTAATCGCGATAATTTCAAGTCCCACGCCCTGGTATGATCCCTGGAAGCGTTCCGCTTCGATTTTGGTTATCCGGGGAGGTAAATACGTGGAATGCGGGTCGAGTTCCGAAAGCATACCGGTAATTGCCGCTTCCGTCAGCTTTTGCATGTTGATATCATCAACATAATATTTCTGCGTCAGCGACAGAACATCTTTGTACTTATTGAATTGTTCAAAAATATTATCACCGGAGATGAGGCTTGTCGTACTCACCCCCAACACCAGCGAAAGAACCACCAGCACAGCTGCTGTCATCAATGAAACCTGTTTCTTCATACTTTCTCTCCTGAGAACACTTTTATAGTTTGCCCCGCCCTTCAGTATATATTCATACAACAAATACGGCTCCGGCTGTTGTTTGATTCAATATACTGTTAGAAACTAAGTAAATTTTTTTATAAAATACAATACTCACCGAAAAAACCGTGACCTGACACATAGGCCTCCGCACCTCTGCGAGTACCTTGTCTGCAAAAGTTACAAAATACTCAATTCTTGCCTCTCATTGGTCACTTGCGTACATTACGATGCACAAACCACAACACTGAACTTACTCCCGCTGGTGTGAAACTATGGAAGATGCTCTGCTTATTCACCGCCTGCAATTCGCGTTTACAATAACGTTTCACTATTTATTCCCCCAACTGACAATGGGGCTTGGATTGCTCATTGTCATCCTGAAAACTCTTGCGCTTCGCAAACAAAACGAGTTTTACAATAATGCCGCGCGGTTCTGGGCTAAAATATTTGCCATCAATTTCGCTGTTGGTGTTGTGACCGGCATCCCGATGGAGTTTCAATTCGGAACAAACTGGGCCCGATTTTCCACATTCGCCGGAGGTATCATCGGGCAAACACTTGCAATGGAGGGAGTGTTTGCATTCTTTCTGGAATCAAGTTTCCTCGGCTTATTTCTGTATGGAGAAAAGAAGCTCGGACCCAAAGGGCACTGGCTCGCGTCATTCATGGTATTTCTTGGCTCAGGGTTGTCCGGATACTTTATTGTTGCGACAAACGCCTGGATGCAGCACCCTGTAGCTTATGAGCAAGCGGCAGACGGAACAATTTTCCTGACAAGCTTCTGGGGGTTATTGTTAAATCCGTGGGCAGGATGGCAGTATGTTCATACCATGGGAGGAGCCGTAGTAACGGCATCCTTTGTCATGGCATCGACCGGCGCGTATTATCTTCTTGCGAAACGCGACACAGAATATGGTATGCTGTTCGTCCGTATGGGAATTATTGCCGGCATTATCGCCACGGTGTTCGAAATTTTCCCGAGCGGCGACATGCAGGGACAGAATGTTCTCAAACACCAACCGGTAACGCTCGCTGCAATGGAAGGATTGTTTACAACCGAACGTGGTGCTGACCTTGTTTTAATGGGTCAGCCGGATATGGATAAACTGAAAATCGACAACCCGCTCCATGTTCCCAACATGCTGAGTTTTCTGACCTACAACAGGTGGTCTGCCGAAGTAAAAGGATTGGATGCTTTCCCTCGGGAACACTGGCCAACCAACATACCACTCCTCTATTATAGCTATCATATCATGGTCGGGATCGGAACACTATTGACCGGCATTATGCTTCTGAGCCTCTGTTTACTCTGGAAGAAAAAATTATTCACGACCAGATGGGCGCTTTGGATGCTGATGCTCAGCTTTCCTTTTCCGTATATCGCGAATACCGCCGGATGGTGGACAGCGGAATTGGGGCGCCAGCCCTGGCTTGTGTACGGACTTTTTGCAACCGCAGAAGGGACTTCACATACTGTTTCCGCTGGTAACGGATTGTTTACACTCATCGGTTTCGCGGGAATGTATTTTGTCATCGGCGTTCTCTTTCTTTTTCTTGTGGCGAAAAAAATTAATACCGGTCCTGCCGCGCTTGCTTCCGGAAAGGAGAACACGTAATGGAACTTCTCTGGTTTTGCATTGTCGCGTTCATGATAGCAATGTATGTCATCCTTGACGGATTTGATCTTGGGGCAGGCATTCTTCACAGACTGATCGGAAAAACGGAAGAAGAACGGCGGATGATTATCAAAGCAATCGGTCCGGTATGGGATGGGAATGAAGTATGGATCCTTGCCGCGGGGGGAACGCTCTACTTCGCTTTTCCGCTATTGTACGCATCAAGCTTCAGCGGTTTCTATCTGCCGCTGACAATGGTGTTGTGGCTGTTAATGTTACGCGGACTTGGGATCGAACTGCGCCACCAGGTGCATCATCCGATGTGGTTATCGTTTTGGGATACGGTATTTTCTGTAAGCAGTATTCTGCTGGCGATATTTTTCGGCGCGGCGCTTGGCAATGTTGTGCGGGGAGTTCCATTAAACGAGGAAGGATATTTCTTTGAACCGCTCTGGACTTCATTTACTCCCGAAGCCAAGGCCGGCATTCTCGATTGGTTTACCGTCACCATGGGGCTTGTCGCCTTGTGCACTCTGACACTTCACGGCGCGCACTATATCGCGATGAAAACCGAGGGAATGTTGCAATCGCGCGCGCGGGCAGTCGCCAGGAAAGCATTATGGGGAACCGTAGCAACATCTCTTATCGCATTCTGGGCAACATTTCATATTCATCCCGAACTCTGGGATAATTACACGGAACATGTCTGGGGATTTATTTTTCCCCTCACCGGACTTGCCGGGCTGATCGGCTCGTGGTATTTCGGAAGAACCGGAAAAGATACCGCGACATTTCTTTCATCCACCGCATTTATCGCCGGTATGCTCGCAAGCACAGCGTTCGCACTCTTTCCGCTGGTGCTTCCCGCATCGACAGATCCGAAGTTCAGTTTGACGGTCTATAACACCGCACCGCATGAATATGGATTATCCGTCGGAATTGTCTGGTGGATTATCGGAATGATTTTTGTAACAGCGTATTTTGTCTATGTCTACAGATCGTTCCGCGGAAAAGTATCATTACAGACAAATGACGCAGGATACTAGTGACAAGTGACCAATGACCATTTACAATTTTCGATTTACGATTTTCAATTTGAAATCTACAAATGGATATGAACAATGACTATTAACTAATTACAAATGACAAATTATTAATAACAATTAACTAATAACCACTAACAAGGATTACACTTATGGCAATACGACATGCAAATGCAGTTTGGGAAGGAACGTTAAAAGAAGGTAAAGGCCGGATGAAATTCGGCAGCGGCGCGTTCGACGGAGCGTATTCGTTCGCTTCACGGTTTGAAGAAGGAACCGGCACAAACCCCGAGGAACTTCTCGGCGCGGCGCACGCGGGATGCTTTTCGATGGCATTTTCATCGGGACTGACAAAAGCGGGTTTTCCGCCGAAACGCGTTGCCACACAGGCAAACGTTCATCTCGAAAAAGTAGGCGAAGGATTCAAGATTACAACAATTGAACTTGTGATGGAAGGTGAAGTCCCCGGAATCGATGAAGCAAAATTCATGGAAGTTGCCGAAGGCGCTAAGAAGAACTGCCCGGTTTCACAGGCGCTTGCCGGCGTGAATATTAAGTTGCAGGGAAAACTGGTTAAGTAATTTTTGCACAACATGTAAAGGTCGGAAGTTAAACTTCCGACCTTTTAATGCAAAACGAATACAAAGAACTCCGTCTACCCGCCGCGCTGGCCGCCCCTGCGCATCGCGCCGCTTCCACGGTAAGAAACATCGCCGCGGAATTGTCCTGTCGCACTCCCGCCGCTTGTCGGTTTCATGGCATTATGAAACGGATCATCTGGCTTAAGTATCCGCACACGGAGAGGTTTCCCGCTCATTTCTTTTCCGCGTAAGCCCTCAACTGAAGCGCGGGCTTCCCGCTTTACGGGCATTTCTACAATTCCATAACCTTCCGATACGCCGGTCTTTTTATCCTGTCCGATATGCGCGGATTGAACAGCGCCGAATTCTTCAAACATTGTTCGTAATTCTGCTTCTGTCATTTCTGTCGGTAAATTTGTAACGAGTATTTGCATGATGGCACCTGTGGGAAGTGATTGAACATGGAAACATCTGTTCACTTGAATGTAATTAAAATTTGACTAACTCACTACTCAATACTTATGGTTCAACAATCAAATGTTCTCCCGTTTCTTTTGAAAAATGCTCTTTCTCTTCTTCCATAATTCTAAGAAGTGCCGTCCGTTTTTCATTGTTGGTAATTTCACCGAAACGGTACCTTTTGTCATGGGAACCAAGTGATTCGGCAAGCCCCAACCCGCCACCCACGAGTGTGAATAAAGCTGTGACGGCAAGGCGGGGATCATTATCATTTGGTCCCCGCGCATCTTCACTGCGCATTGTTATCGTCGTCGAAATAAATCCAATCGCTCCGCCGATGACAGCACCCATCCAGATCGGTTTTTCAAACACCCGGTTCTCCGCCTGGCGGGATACCTGATACAACAAGAATAAACGCACCGATGCTTTTTCTCCGTTTGACTCCACCTCAAGAGAATCATCTGTGACTGAAAGAAGTTTGCACTGAGGGATAGAAATTAATTTACCGGATGCGCCCTCCCAGTAATCAACTGTCCAGTCGGAATGCTGTGCACACATACTCAACGGAACACACAGCATAGCCAAAAAGGCTATAGCCGGTCGGAAGTTAAACATCCCGCCGGTCAACTGATAGCGCCCGGATTCTTTCAAGCACCGGCGGATGCGAGTAATGCAGAAAGACATAAAACGGATGTGGGGTTAAATTGGACAGATTATCCACGGAGAGTTTTTTCAGCGCGCTGATCATTTCCGCAGGCCTGTTTGTTGTTTCCGAAGAAAAGCTGTCGGCTTCGAATTCATGCTTGCGCGAAAGAATGTTCATCCCAAGCGACAGAAAAAACTCAGCCGGCGCGAACAGCATTCCGAAAAATATTACTCCGGCATACACCGACATGTGTTCCATGAAGAACGCGTCAAACAATTCCCGATGACTCAGAAAAATGGAAAGTAAAAAGAATACAATTCCCATGTGCGCTATGCTGATCACCATTCCTTTAACAATATGCTTCTTTTTATAATGGCCGATCTCATGCGCGAGCACAGCAACAAGCTCCGGGACGGTATGTTGCTTAATGAGTGTATCAAACAACGCTATGCGTTTGAATTTTCCAAAGCCGGTAAAGAACGCGTTTGATTTGCTTGAACGTTTGGAACCGTCCATTACATACACTCCCTGCAACGGAAACCGTACACGATCCGCAAATGAGAATATTTCTTTCCGCAACTCCCCTTCTTCCAGCGGCGTGAACTTATTGAAGATCGGCATAATCCATGTCGGAGCAATGAACTGAATAATCAGCGTAAATAATGATGTCACTCCCCAGCAATAGAGCCATGCGTACGTACCTGCGACATCAAATAACCAGAAAATGAGAATCAACAGCGGCGCGCCCAGGACAACACCAAGCGCCAAACCCTTGAACAGATCGGCAATAAATGTCATTATGGTAGTTTTGTTAAAGCCAAACCGTTCTTCAATCACAAACGTGGAATATATACTGAATGGTAACGATAGTATCGAGCGCGCAAGAATCAAAATACCAATGTAGACCAATCCGCTCCACATATCCGACAACCTCCAGCTTCTTACAATAGTGTCGAGCGCGTTAAATCCGCCTGCAAACCAAAATATCAGCGTCACGATAAGTGAAAATGCCGAAGAAACAACACCGAACCTGGTGCGTACCCGCGTATACTCCTGTGATTTCGCATACTTCTCAGCATCATACACTCCATCAAATTCTTTCGGGATCTTCGTATTGAGGGATTGAAGATTCAGGAAATCGGCAATAAGCTGGAGAATAAATTCTGAAATAAGAGTGAGAAGTATGATTACTGCGTAGAAGTTCATGACAGGTAAGATATAGGAATATCAATAGTGCGAATGTTGTCCGGCAATAATATACCATAACCGGAAATAATTCCCAAAATGCAGGGGCCGACCCGCCTGACCGGTGGGCAGGTCATCAGATCGGCTTTTGTGTCATTTTTAGCGGATCGGATGATCCGCCGCTACGTTCTTCTTTTGGACTGAATCATTAACACCGGCTCGATACGGTCACGCCGTTTATCACCGGCATAATACACCGCTTCAAGAAACAATCCTGACGGCGGCGCGGTCAGCGTGGCAGGAATATCGGAATGCGTGAGGAGAAATTTCTCAACATCCTTCACCGTCAGTTTTTTTCTTCCTGCTTCCACCAGCACGCCGATCATCTGCCGCACCATTTTCCAGAGGAAATGCGATCCGGAAATTCTGACAAGAATCAAATCACCTTCTTCATGAAATTCAATCTCTTCGAGCAAAACAGAAGTGGATTTTTCTTCAGGATCATCCGCGGTAAATGACTGGAAGTTTTTCATTCCCGCAAACACGGCGCCCGCTTCCTTCATTAACCGGATATCGAGCGTATCCTTTATCCACCAGACATACCGTTTGCCGAAAGCTGTACGTCTTCTGGAAATCTGATAGAGATAGCTTCTTGCGACCGCGTCGTGCCGTGCGTGAAAGGTGTTCGGCGCTTTTTCGACTTCGATGATGTTGATATCCGCCGGGAGCTCATCGTTGATTTTCATCCTGATGATTTCTGGAGCAAGCATTGTTTTAAGATCAAGATGTGCAACCTGGCAAAGAGCGTGTACACCGGCATCGGTTCTTCCTGAGCCATACAATTCAAATTCCGCGGTCTTAAATATTTTATGCAATACCGCAAGTAACTCCCCCTGAATCGTTTTTGCGTTTTGCTGAACCTGCCATCCGCTGTAGCGGGTGCCGTCGTATTCAATGTAAAGTTTAAAGCGGGACATAAGAGCCGATTTGGGGTTTGAGATGGTTCTTGATTTACGATTTACAAATTACAATTTACGGTTTGAAGATTCAAGGACGTGTTGTCTAAATGGTGGCAAAGGCATTGAACCCTGAAACATGAACCTTGAAATTTTTACTTTTTAATTTTGAATTTTGACTTTTTCTTTACCCATTCCCACACCCTGTATCCCAACAATACAGCGAGAATCGCTCCATACGTCAGAGGCCGGGTTGTATCTGCCTTGACAAGCCAAAGATAATGAATAACTCCGCAAATTGCCGAGATGTAGACCAGCCTGTGAAGCCACTTCCATCGCTTTCCTCCTATCCATCTGATCGCGACGTCGAATGATGTAGCGGCAAGCGGGATCAACATAGTGAACGCGGCAAATCCCATTGTAATAAATGGCCGCTTCGCGATGTCTTTGAGTATGGAATCAATATCGAAAAACTGATCGAGATAAACATATGTTGTGAAATGTAACATGCCGTAGAAAAACGCAAACAACCCTGTCATTCTCCGAAACCGCGAGAGCCAGTGCCACGCTGATATGCTTCGAAGAGGAGTTATTGCAAGAGATATCATCAGAAACCTCAACGTCCATGTTCCGGTCGCGTCGGTGATATCATCAATGGGGTTTGCGGAGAGAGTATCATTGTAAGCATCCCAGCAAAGGAGAGAAACAGGGCAAAGGCAAAGAATAAACACTCCCGGTTTAAGAATCCATTTCTGGACCTGAATAAATGTCATCCGATTTCCGGGTCAGAAATTTCTCTGAAGATCCATGCCCGAATACATCGATGCCACCTGGTCTGCGTAACCGTTGAACATCAGCGTTTTTCGCTTGCCGAATTCACCAAGCCTCCGCTCGCGTGCCTGACTCCATCGCGGATGATCAACATCGGGATTGACATTTGAATAAAAGCCATATTCGTTCGGCCCTGCGATCATCCAGGAAGAAACCGGCTGCTGTTCGACAAATTTTATTTTCACAATCGACTTGATGCTTTTAAATCCGTACTTCCATGGCACAACAAGACGAAGAGGCGCTCCGTTCTGATTCGGCAATGATTTTCCGTACAATCCCGTGGCAAGTATTGTTAACGGATGCACTGCTTCATCCATCCGCAGTCCTTCGACATAAGGAAAGTCCAGTACGCGGCGTTGCTGTCCGGGCATTTCTTCGGGACGAAGTACTGTTGTAAATTCAACATATTTTGCCTTCGAGGTCGGTTCAACTTTTTTAATAAGATTTACCAGCGGAAATCCTAACCATGGAATCACCATCGACCACGCTTCAACACACCTCAACCGGTAAACGCGGTCTTCAAGTGTTTGTCCCTTGAGTAAATCTTCCAGCGTGTACTTTGCAGGCTTTTTAACTTCACCTTCTACAGAAACTGTCCACGGCAGCGGTTTGAATTTACCGGAATATTCAGCCGGATCGCTTTTATCGGTTCCAAATTCATAAAAATTATTGTACGTCGTAACATCTTTGTAAGGTGTCAGCTCTTCATCCGTGTTGAACTTGCCTGGTTTGGATGGTTTCCATGATTTTCCGTCCTGAAACGCAGAGAGAATATCGCGCGAAGCAAAGCTTCCAATCGCGATCCCGGCAATTGCAAGTGAGCCTTTGCGGATGAATTCCCTGCGGTTATGATAGAGGGTTTCGCTTGTTATTTCCGATGAGGGAATATCATTGGGTTTATTGATTAGCACGGTATTCTCCTTAGCAAGGTTATCATACTAATTCATACGTAAACTCACATGCATCGGATCATGGAAAACATTTTTACCACCAAGACACTGAGGCGCGAAGGTTCACAAAGAACTATTTACTCTTTCTTTCGACGGGAGCCTTCAAAGCGGGCAACGATTGTTGCCGTTACAAGATCGCCGGTGACATTGAGAACAGTGCGGCACATATCGAGAATCCTATCGACGCCAAGGATAATGGCAATTCCTTCCATCGGCACACCGACAAGACCAAGCACCATCATCAATAACGGTATCGAACCGCCCGGAACTCCCGCTACACCGATAGCAGTTATGACTGACATGAGGACTACGATCAATTGCGCCGTTAGCGATAATTCAATGCCAAACACCTGTGCGAGAAAAAGCACCGTTGCGCCTTCAAAGAGCGCTGTGCCATTCATGTTCATTGTAGCACCGAGAGGAAGAACAAAACCAGATATTTCTTTGGTAATGCCAAGGTTTTCTTCACCGATACGCATTGTTGTCGGAAGCGTGGCATTACTTGATGATGTTGAGAATGCCGTAATCATTACCAGCCGGATCTTATGGAAAAACTCCCTCGGGTTTATTTTAGACACTAATTTAAGAACAAGCGCGTAACCGAAAATCTGAAAAAACGCGAGGCTTCCGATAATGGTGAGTACATATTTGAAAAGATTGACAAGAAGATCAAAACCGAAACGCGCCGTCACGCTGAAGATAAGGCAGAATACCCCAAGCGGTGCTATCTTCATGACCAGTTCGATTATCGCGATTGTTACATGACCGAGGCTTTCCATAAATTTCAGCATCGGCTCCCCTTTCTCCTTCGAAATAAACGTCAACGCCACACCAATCATCAGCGCGAAAAAAATTACCGCAAGCATATCACCCGTTGCCATCGCCTGAACCGGGTTCCTTGGAATTATTTTCACAAACAGATCGATGCCGAATTTTCCCTCCGCCAATCCCATCGCGTCTTTTGCCTGCCCCTTGTACGTTTCCATCAGTTTTGTACGGACTTCCTCATCAAGTCCCGCTCCCGGCTGGACAACATTCATTACCACAAGTCCGAGAGTAGTCGATAGTGCCGTAAGCGCAAGAAAACAAATAATTGTAATTAGCCCTATTCTTCCGAGCGTTTTCAAATTCCCGAGTCCTGCAACTCCGAGCGACAATGTGGAAATAATCAGCGGAATCACCACCATGATAAGCGAACTAAGCCACATCTTTCCGATCGGCTCGGTGACCATCGAAACAAATCCCTGTATATTTGCGCTTCCGATGGTAAGATTTGTGGCAACTCCGACAGCCGCACCGACAATCAACCCAAGGATGATTTTTGTGTGAAGCGGCATTTTTTTCTTTTGGGATGTAGTCTGCGGATCAATGCTCATGCAATTACTCCTTTGATTGATGTGTCCGGGGTTATTTCTTTCTCTTGTTATTTTTCGACGGAACTTCCAGCTTCGCCGAAAGATGGTTCACGCTTCGCTCTATCACACGTTTACCAATTTCCAGCCTTTTAATCTGCGAAATGATTGCGGGAAGACTTTTTTTAAGTTGTGCCAGTTCGTCTGCGGCATGTTGAGGTTGCAGTGAAATCCTGTTTCCGGTTTGCACTGCCGCGACAAGACTGTCGGGCGACCATTCTTTCGGCCATTCATTATTAATCAATGACATCACCCTGTTCAAACGTGATAATGTTCCCCGCATGCCACTGGTAATATCCGATTTCTTGCTGTGAATTGTAATTTCAACTTTTTGCCCTACAGAAAACAAGGGCGTCGTAATAATTGTTGTTTGAGTATTTCCGTCGTAATTCCATCCGGCATTCATGACAAGAGATTGGCCATTACATTCGACATTATCGGGCGGCAATGTACCCTGGAGATAAATTTCATACGTTCTTTCTTTCACCATGCCGGGGAATGAGCCCTCGACCGGATCAATTGTCACCTTCATTGAACCATTGTTAACTCCGGTATGCCGCACCGTTGTCCACGCATACTCGCCACGTTGATATGCAACCGAGTTCCCCTGATCTTCATACACTTTTGTTTCGCCGTTCTTCCCGGGAATAATAGTAAGAATGAGCGGATTAACCGGTTTTTCCTCTGTGTTATTCATGTGAGTCTGCATTGGAATCACCGACCCGGCTTTTATATAGAGAGGAAGTTCATCAATCGCAAAGGAGCGTTCAAAAATTGCCGGTCCTTCCAGCATTGTTCCGGTTGACCATTCGAACCAGCTTCCTTCCGGAATCCAGATTTCTTTAGCGGTGAGCATCGTTTCCTTACTCAGCGAATCCGCAACCGGCGCGACTAGCATGTCATTGCCAAACATGTACTGATCCTTGAATGCGTACGCTTCCTCGCCTTCAGGATAATCATAATACATCGGCCTGCAGATAGAAATTCCTGTATCGTATGCTTTCCGTGCCGCGGTATATATGTACGGAATCATTTGATAACGAAGAAGAATAGCATCGCGCATGATCTTAAAATATTCGGGAGGATATGCCCAGATACGTCGCTCGGCATCGGGATTTTTGGTGGTGTGTGTGCGTACAATCGGACTGAAGATACCAAACTGGATCCATCGTGTATACAATTCCGGTGTAGTTACACCGGGAAGATGGCCGCCGATGTCATGACTCCAGTACCCGAACCCGACATTTGCAGCAGTTGCCGTGAAATACGGTTGAAATGCCAGCGACTTCCATACAGAAATCGCGTCACCGGAAAATCCAATCTGATACCTGTGATTGCCGAGTCCGCCCCAACGGTGAAACAATAACGGCCGTGCTTTTCCTTGCCGCTCCATGTCGGTGAAGTGAACGTAGTTCAGCCACCATGTAGGAGTTACGCCTTCGATCTTCGTTGTTCCCCACTGCTGCCAGTCGAGCCACCAGAAATCGACGCCCTGTTTCTCCAGCGGACGGAGAATGAGATCGAGATAATTTGTCGCGAACTTTTTATCGACAATATCGAACGGCACATATTGTTTTGTGGAAGGGTCGATACCCATTGCCTTCGCCATTTCAGGATAGTGTTCTTCATGCGGCTGAATGCCGGAGGCGGGATGCAGGTTGAGCGGAGCCTTTAATCCCTGTTCTTTACACCATGAAAGGAAACCTTCCGGATCGGGAAAAACATTTTTGTCCCACGTGTAACCTGTCCAGCCCAACGGCTGTCCAGCCTGATCTTTTGGCTGTTTACCCCATCGGAGATTGAATGTCAGATGCCAGTCCATATCGATAACAAGCACATCGAGCGGTACATCGTGCTGTCTGAATTCCTGAACAAGCTCTTTGAATTCCTGGTCTGTGTATGACCAGTACCGTGACCACCACAAGCCGAACGCGAACCGCGGCGGTATCGGAATTTTTCCCGCTACTTGAGTGAAATCATAAAGCTGTTGTTTATAATCATGTCCGTATGCGAAAAAATACCAGTCCTGATGATTCGTATCGGGTCGCTGCACTACCCATGGCCAATCGCTATTGTCAAAAAGGGCTCGTCTGCTGTCATCGATGAGCGTCCAGCCGTCGCGCGAAAGAAGTCCCGGCTCAAGCGAAGCAGCACCTTCAACTCCATCTAGCGTTCGCGTCGTTCCTTTCAGGTTCGCGGTGTCTTTCATGCCCGGATTCCAGACGATCTTTTTTCCGTTGAGGGAAAACTCACACTCAAGATTGTTCTTGGAAAATTTTCCGGAGTTTTTCCTGTACTTAAGTGTCAGCTTTTTAGTTTGGATGGTAAGAATATCACCGCTATTCTTTACGGAAAACTCAGGCACGGGTAAGTTTCTGTTGATTACAAGAAGTGACGGGTGATCTTCGAATGTGCTGTTCTCCGACCACTCCATACGAATCAGTTGGGGAGTAAGAATTGTAAAGCGTACGGCCCCTTCGGTGACGACCGATTTGGGGTTTGCGACGGGGGATCCGGCAACAACTACATCATAACTCATTGCACATGATAGTAAAATGAAACAGAACAGTCGGCGGAAGAAAAAAGTTTTCATTACGGATTGCTTCATTATTATGAGAATCCAATCGGGAGGTAAGATACGGTATATCGCCGTAAATTCAAATCATTTTGCTGATATCGACATCATAAAATTTACAGCAAACGTGGGAATTATAACCCGATGCCGAGTGTAAACAACAGTAATGAGGTCGATTGTTCAACATTGTGACTATAGGTTCCTCTCGGTCCGGTTCTGCTAATTGTATATTCGGGTTTTGCATAAAGAAAACGCCCACCGACAAAAAATCTATCCCTGATTGCAAGCCCACCACCAAACCCCACTGCAATGCCTCCACTCAAGTCAGATGAAATTGTAGAAACACCATCGTTGATATCACCAATTGTAAACTTAGGAGACTTTCCAATAACAAATCCAACTTCCCCATGGAAAAATGCCGCAACATTTGGAGAAAGGTTATTGGAAGTCCTCAACCCGGTCATGGGCCAGACCGTCCACCACGATCCATGAGATATAAGATAATCATCGGCTCTCATTTGAGATTCATTAAATCCATTGAACGACAGAGTAATGGATGATATCCACGAAGGCGCTCTGCCGATGGACAGTTCTAGCGTTATTGCTTCTCCGATTTTCGCGGCACCATCCCAAGGTTCTCCGAAGTCACCAATCGGAAATGAAGGCCCGGCGGAAAAAATAATTTGGCGAGCCGGCTTGTCAGAACTCTGCTGAATTGCATCCATTTGCTGAGCATCCGCTTGTCCGCTATCCGAATAATCAATTACCGGAAATTGCTTTTCGTTGTCGTACTGAATAATAGAATCCAGCAATGCGCATTTTTGCCCGATTGACATACCGGTGAGATCGTGCTTTGTTATACCGGAAGAAAAGGCAATAACAGTTCCAAGTGCTCCTCCCAACAGGCCGACGAGACTACCGTAAGAATATTTCTTGCCACTGCTTTCACCGTCGGTTCCGTGATCCTGCAGACTGCCGATAACAAAACCCACAAGCCCGCCAATGATTGTACCGCCGACAATGACTTTAGGTATCCGCGAAGGATCATCCCTCCGTTCCAGCTTCTTCACCCACGATAACTCAATTGCTTTTGTTCTCTCCATTACCTCCAGATACAACGAATCACCTGCAGTGCTGACAAGAGTTGCATCGGAAAGCGCCCCTGCAATGCCAAGATCAACTTCCCATCCGTGTGATTGGGCGCTGAGGATAACAGGAAATACAAAGATCATCAGGAGAGAAAGAGTCTTTTTCATAATTCGTAAATGAAGGGAAATATGGAATTGAGAATGACGTAGTGTAACTGCCTGCCAGTGTATTGGATGATTATACCTATTCCTCTTTTTAATGTCAAATGCAGTTAATAACATAATTATGGATGAAAAGTGCTTGCCGATTCGGGAAGGAAGTACTATATTTCAAACCGAGAAAGAGAGGAATTGCATGCGTGTTAAGAGATTATTTGTAACTGTTATTGCGGTTGTATTATTTTTACCAAAAGCTGTCCAGTGCCAGCCCGCACCTTCGCCAGACGCGGTGGAGCTGAAGCTCGCATTAAAGAAGCTGACGTTCCTCGGCTCGGCGCTCTACATCGCTGCGCATCCTGACGACGAGAACACTGCATTACTTACATATCTGACAAAAGGACGGCTTATCCGCGCCGCGTATCTTTCCACCACACGCGGAGAAGGCGGACAAAATCTTATCGGCCCCGAACAAGGGGACCTGCTGGGCGTTATTCGGACACAGGAACTGCTCGCCGCGCGGCGCATCGATGGCGCGGAACAATTTTTCACCCGCGCGATTGATTTTGGTTACTCAAAAACTTCCGAAGAAGCTCTCCGTGTCTGGAACAAACAGGAAATCCTCAGCGACATGGTTTGGATCATCCGGAAATTCCGGCCCGATGTTATCATCACCCGGTTTTCTCCCACAACCGGAGGGCACGGCCACCATATGGCATCGGCAATTCTGGCCCGGGAAGCATTTGAAGCGGCCGGCGATTCTCTTCAGTTTGAGGAACAGCTCAGGTACACTTCTCCATGGAAACCCAAAAGGCTTCTCTTTAATGTCTCACGGTTCCAAAGTCCTGCATTTGATTCTGTCAACGCGATAAAAATCGATGTCGGAGGATACAGTCCGCTTCTCGGCAGATCATACACCGAAATTTCCGGCATGAGCCGCTCAATGCACAAGAGCCAGGGATTCGGGGCAACGCAAAACCGCGGAACGAACATCAATTATTTTATTAATACCGCCGGTGACTCGGCAAAGGTGGATTTCTTTGACGGCATTGATATTACCTGGTCGCGCATAAAGGGCGGAAAAGAGGTTGGTGCTCTACTTCAGTCGGCGTATGATGCATATGTTCCGGAAAATCCTTCAGCAATCATCCCCACATTACTCAAAGCATACCGTGCAATGGAAAAACTTTCTGATAATGCATGGGTTGCCATAAAACGTAAGGAGCTTGCAGATATTATTCGCGTGTGCACCGGATTATGGGTTGATGCTACGAGCGCTGATTTTTCCGCAACACCCGGGAGCGAACTTTCTATAACGCTTTCTGCAATTAACCGGTCGTTTGTCCCGATGACATTAACATCTGTCAGTGTTTCTCCACTTTCATATGATTCCGACTTGCATGAACCACTTCTCTATAATGTTCCGGTAAACAAACCACTGAAGCTTTCTTTACCAACTGCTTTCCCATTGACACAACCGTACTGGTTATCAAATAAACCTGAAGGAGGACATTATACAATCTCCGACAGGACTCTGATGTTCCATCCTGAAAATGCTCCGGCTCTTACGGTATTCTTTAATCTTTCCATCGATACAAATTCCATAACGATACCTGTCCCCGTGCAATACCGGTGGACAGATCCTGTTGAGGGAGATATGTACCGTCCGTTGGAAATCGTTCCGGATGTTGCGGTAAACCTTCTTGAGAGAAATTTCATATTCCCTTCATCAGGAAAAAGGAGTATTCCTGTTTACCTAAAGAGCGGTGAAGCAAACGTCAGCGGGAATCTCAGAATAAAACTTCCTGAGGGATGGAAAGCTGATCAACATTCAATCCCATTTTCATTCGAAAGAAAGAATGAAGAACAGAAATTCACATTTGTTGTTTCAGCACCATCATCGGCAACATCCGGCGCATTCAGCATTGAAGCGGAAATCGGGAACAACATAATTTCAAAGGGAATGACAACAATCCGGTATCCTTATCTTCCGATGCAAACTGTTTTTCCCGCGGCGGAAGGAACGGTGCAACGGCTTGATCTTAGGCATACAAAGAAAAATATCGGCTACATCATGGGAGCGGGCGACGCGATACCCGCCGCGCTGGAACAGTCGGGCTACACCGTGACACTTCTCAGCGACGAAGATTTGAGTGATCGGAATCTTTCCTCGTTCGAAACCATCATCGCAGGCGTTCGTGCATACAACACGAGGCCCGGTTTAAGAACTCATCAAAACCGGTTAATGGAATATGTAAAGAACGGCGGGACGTATATAGTTCAGTATGTCACGTTACAGAGTAAAGAAGCCGAAAATCTGGGGCCGTATCCGTTTACCGTTTCGCGCGACCGGGTTTCTGTTGAAGATGCGCCGGTTACCTTCGACTCTAAACTTCCTATTTTCAATATTCCCAACAAATTAACAACACAGGATTTTGAAGGATGGATTCAGGAGCGCGGGCTTTATTTTGCAGACAAATGGGATTCAACCTATACAGCCCCGCTTGCAAGTAATGACCCCGGAGAACCTTCGAAATCCGGTGGTCTGCTAATGGCAAACTATGGCAAAGGACTGTTCGTATACACCGGCTATTCGTTTTTCCGTCAGCTTCCTGCCGGTGTCGGCGGAGCGTACAGATTGTTTGTCAATCTTATTGAAGCAAAAGCGCAACGCTGATATGGAACATCACCAGGCAACCGCATCAGACACGCCTCCTCCGCCTTTCCATTTGTGGAAAAGGCTTTATACAATCGTGCTCTCATTTCTGGGAATACTAATTCTTCTCTTTTATCTCTTCGCTCAAGCGTACAAATGAGAACAGTAGACTGGATTGTCATGGCGGGAACGCTTCTCGCCATCATTCTCTACGGAATGTACCGTGGACGGGGAAGCAAAAACATCAAGGGCTTTTTGCTTGCCGATAAATCGATGAAGTGGTACACCGTCGCGCTCTCCATCATGGCAACACAGGCAAGCGCGGTGACATTTACTTCGACACCGGGACAGGCGTTTGCCGACGGGATGAGGTTCATACAGTTTTATTTCGGATTGCCGATAGCAATGGTCATCCTTTCCGTTACTGCCGTCCCGATTTTCCACAAGCTGAATGTCTTCACCGCGTACGAATATCTCGAACACCGCTTCGACCTGAAAACGCGAACGCTTACTAGTATTATTTTCCTGATTCAGAGGGGACTCGGAGTTGGGATTACAATTTATGCCCCCTCAATCGTGCTTTCTGTTGTGTTGGGATGGAGCTTGCAGTTGACTTCGATGCTGATCGGCGGAACTGTAATTCTGTATACCACGATGGGCGGCGTGAAATCGGTGAACTGGACCGACTTCCAGCAAATGCTGGTTATCATGAGCGGAATGATTATCGCGTTCATTACTACAATACTATTGTTACCGGATGATATTTCGTTTAACAATGCACTGCATATTGCCGGCGGCATGGGCAAGCTCAACCTGATTGATTTTTCGTTCGATGTCAACAATAGGTATAACTTTTGGTCGGGAATCATCGGCGGAATGTTTGTGGCGCTGGCGTATTTCGGTACCGATCAATCACAGGTTCAGCGGTATCTTACCGGCACATCGGTAACACAAAGCCGCCTCGGGCTTTTGTTCAACGGTATCGCAAAAGTGCCGATGCAGTTCTTCATTTTACTCCTCGGCGTGATGGTGTTCGTATTTTACCAGTTTGTCCAGCCGCCGCTGTTTTTTAATCCCGTTGAACGGGCAAGCGTGCAATCCGGCATTCATGCGGAACCGTTTCACAACCTCGAACGGGAGTATGAAAAAGCATTTTCAGAAAAGACTGACGCTGTCAGAAAGTATGTTACAGAAACAGAGTCAGGAACTCCGCAAAGTATTCTTGCCTCAAAGCAGCAACTCGCTGAATCACAACAGAAAACTGACGCCATCCGCAGTGAAGCGGTACACCTCATCAGACAAAACAATCCGGCCGCCGACCCCAGCGACACGAATTATATCTTCCTTACATTTGTCATGACTTATCTGCCCCTGGGAATCGTAGGATTGGTGTTTGCCTGCATTTTTTCGGCATCGATGTCGTCGACTTCCGGCGAACTCAGCGCACTTGCGACATGTTCCGTCGTGGATATTTACAAACGGTTGATAAAAGCGGATGGATCAGAACGACACTATCTGGTTGTGTCACGAATAGCGATGGCGGTGTGGGGTGTCTATGCCGTGCTGTTCGCGCAGTACGCCAGCAGACTCGGCTCGCTTATCGAGGCGGTGAATATTATCGGCTCGCTGTTCTATGGAACGATGCTGGCGATTTTTCTTCTTGCATTCTACGTAAAATTCGTGCGTGGCACCGCGGTATTCTGGGCGGCATTTGCGGGGGAAGGAATTGTCGTGTACTGCTTTTATTTTACAAACATCTCATGGCTTTGGTATAATGTGGTCGCGTGCGCGGCGGTGATGGGAGTTGCGGTGGGAATCGAGATGATAATGAGAAGGTGGAGATAGAAACTAGTTTTTTTAGGTAAGTTCTCAACGATAACATTACTTTGTGCCGTTATACTTTCTCTGCTATGTACAAAAGCAAATTGAGCGTGGACGATGATACAATTAGT
>CAZFXS010000003.1:0-279787 GCA_964523395.1 uncultured Chlorobiaceae bacterium
TCCCGCCATAAAGAGCGGGAAGAGCATCATCCGTTTTTGCCAGTCATGGTAAACATCTTTTTGAGAATAGAGATAAAATAAAAACGAGCCAATGAACGCGAACGCGAATACCGCCATGATGGCGAAATAGGTTTCGTATCCGCCCTGGTGCTTGATGAAGATGAGCGGAACGTTCAGTATTGCGGCGGCAAGAATAAACGGAAATACGATATTATTCGAAAGATGAAATGTGGAGTGAATTTTCTTTTCCAGGGGAAGATCGGATTTCCATACTTTGGGAAGAATCTTCCGTGCCGTTTCAATCGCACCCTTGGTCCAGCGGAACTGCTGAGACTTCAACGCGTTAATTTCCGACGGGAGTTCTGCAGGTGATGTAACGTCGTTTAAGAATTTGAACTTCCACCCGCGAAGCTGTGCACGGTAGCTAAGATCAAGATCTTCGGTTAACGTATCGGCTTCCCAGTTTCCTGCATCGAAGATACATGATTTACGCCAGATACCACCGGTGCCGTTGAAGTTAATAAAGAATCCTGCTTTGTTGCGCACGTTCTGTTCAATAACGAAATGGCCATCAAGGGCCATTGCCTGAACACGCGTAAGGAAAGAATAATCGCTATTCAGGTGTTCCCAGCGTGTCTGTACAAGGCCGATCTTCTCGTCGTGGAAAAAGTAGGGGAGTGTCTGACGGAGGAATGATTTCCTCGGAACAAAGTCCGCATCGAAAATTGCTACAAACTCGCCGCGTGCTGTGACTAACCCTTCTTTTAGTGCGCCGGCTTTGTATCCTGCACGTGAACTCCTACGGACATGCTTGATATCGAATCCTAAGTCCTGATACATTTTCACTCTTGCCGCAACGATACCGATTGTTTCGTCAGTTGAATCGTCCAGAACCTGGATTTCCAGTTTCTCTTTCGGATACTCGATTTGACAGGTAGCATCGATGAGGCGCTCCACAACGTAATATTCATTGAAGACCGGGAGCTGGATGGTGACGACCGGAAAGACGCGCAGGTCGCCTGCAGGTGCGTTCTTTTTATCGCGATGTTTTATGTAATAATAAATCATCACAAATCCGCTTGACCCGAACAGGAAGAGGATGGTAAGTGAAGTAAAATACGCGCCAATAATAAAATCTTGCATGAAATGTTGTTCCTTGTTGTGATTGAGTTAGTTTGTTACCATCCTGAAACTGTTTCCAGCAATATATCTTCCGCTAATTTCTCGATTGCAGCATCGATGCCTATCTGCCGCTGTGTAGCGCTGCCAATTTCGTAATCGCCCCAGGCAGAAAATTGTTTCTCGTACACTTTCTTTTTCAATTTCATATCCTGGAAAATTGCTTTTACATTCATCGTAATACGGCTCCTGCTTACTGTTTCACCTGCGGTGATCACGTTCGGCTGGTCGGTCATGGAGACAATTGTCCCTTCCAGCGTTGCGTCCGCGCGAAGCCTGTCGACCACTTCAAGGCTATTGTCTTGCCGGAATCGTTCAATAAGTTTATTCGTCAGTTTCTCGCGCAATCCCGGTTCTCCTGATCCGCTCTGGTCATCAAACAGCGGAATACCGATAGTCTTCAGATGCGGTGGAACCGATGATCCTGTAAATGAATACGGACAACCCGAACAGCCTGAAAGGGCTGCCAGCAACATCACGACAAGGAACCATCTGAAGCTGAAATTCACTCGAGTCCGTATTCCTTTATTTTTCTGTACAACGTTCGCTCGCTGATATTCAACGCTTTGGATGCCAGCCTTCTGTTATTATGGAACCGGTCAAGAGCATTGACAATCATTCTTTTTTCCATTTCATTCAGAGGAAGAAACGATTCGCCCGCTTCGTGATTATCCGAGTCGATATGCGCTTCGACGTACTGCGGTGACGGAACCACATCTGATTGCTGAGGGCGATGGGAGAGCATGGTTTTGATATCCATGATGTCGTTCTTTACTTCAAGGAGCGCGCGGTAAATAAGTTCGCGCTCAGCCTGTTCCGGAGTTTTATGCGTATAGACGGGTAGATTTCGATTTTCGCTGTTGTCATGAAAATCCTTGAGATATTTACGAACGCTGGCTGTATCGATTAATTTACCGCGTTCAATGACCAGCATACTTTCGACAACATTGCGCAGTTCACGCACGTTGCCGGGCCAGTGATAATGTTTGAGCAATTCCATCGCGTCGGGAGTGATGCCCGCGAACGTGATGTTATTCTTTTCGGCAACCTGTTTTGCGAATTCGTTGAACAATAACGAAATATCTTCGCGGTGTTCGCGCAAGGCGGGGATGTGAATATTGATGGAACGTAAACGGTAGAACAGGTCGGCACGGAAATTTCCCTGCCGGACTTCCGATTCAAGATTTTTATTTGTGGCCGCAATAACGCGGGCATCAACTTTTTTCTGATGAGAGGAGCCAACGCGCATATAATCGCCGGTTTCCAGGACACGAAGGAATTTTACCTGCGTGCCGACAGGCAGTTCGCCGATTTCATCAAGAAAGATTGTACCTCCATCAGCCAATTCAAAATATCCTTTGCGAGCATCAGTCGCGCCGGTAAACGAACCTTTTTCGTGCCCGAAGAGTTCGCTTTCCATAATTCCCTCCGGAATTGCTCCGGCATTAACAGAAACAATAGGCTTGGAGGCGCGTTTACTTGCTTTATGAATTGCTTTCGCGATTAATTCTTTCCCGACACCACTCTCACCGGTAATCAGGACAGTAATATCGGTTGGTGCCACCTGAAGGATGACATCAACCATCTCTTTTATCTCGATGGAGTTGCCGAGGATGCCATGCTCTTTCTGGAATTGGTCGCGGTCCATGCTTAATATCTCTCCACGACAATTGAGTCGATGTTGTATTTTGTACGGACTTCTTTTCCAAATTTCTTCGCGTCATCCGCATTACGAAAACTCCCTACCCAAACCAAATAAAGGCTCCGTCCGCCACGAACCTTGTTGGTAATCTCGACCACAAATCCCTTATCTTCAAAAAATGATTTCTGTTTTTCAGCATTTTGTGATGTTGAAAACGCACCGGTTTGCAGTGTGTATGGTTCACTCACAGATGGAGTAACAGGCGGGGCTGTATCACGGATCGGTTCCTGTGGCGCTGAATCCTTCGTCGCTACCTTTAGGGGCGGTTCTTCTTTTGCAGGATTAGATACAATTGATTTTTCCGTTAACCACCGGGAATTGGGATACTCTTTTTTCAACGCATCCATTTTTAACTCGGCTGTCCGGTACAATCCAAGTGCGTAATAATATTGGTAGATGTGGTACAATGCATCGTCCGCGTATTCGCTTCGGGGAAAATTGTCGACAATACTTTGGTAAAACTTTACGCCTTCGATGCCGTCAACAGCAAGTCTTCCCTGAAGATAGAGGACGCCGGGATCATTCTGGTATTTTGCGACGAGATCGGGAAGCATTCTCTTTACCTCTTCAGCCTGCCCGGCTTCGATTTTACTGAGCGCAGATGTGACTTCTTCGTTGGCTGTCTGAGCGAAGGTAAGCGTTGACCATCCGGTCACAATAAGCACGAAAGTGAGAATATGTTTGAGAAAGAGATGCATGGGTTATGCCGCGAGCTCTTCAGCGACGGGCGCGATAATCAGGTTTTCGGCAACTGTGCCAAACAAGGTCGCAGAATTTGCACGTTCGATCGTGACAGTAATGTAATCACCTTCTTTGAATTCACCTTTCGGAAAAATTACCGTCTTATTGCCGTCGGTTCTGCCCTGCCATTCATCGTTGGATTTTTTGCTCGGACCCTCGACAAGAACCTCAAATGTTTTTCCGATCGCGGAGGTATTATTCATAAGCGATAATGAAGTTTGAAGGGCAACAATTTCGTTGATGCGCCTGGTTTTGATTTCCTCCGTTACATCATCTTCCATCTTAAACGCAGGGGTATTCTCACGTGGAGAATACTTAAACATAAATGCGCCGTCGTAGCCGACTTCATTCATCAATGAAAGAGTCATTTGATGGTCTTCTTCCGTTTCTGTCGGGAAGCCGGTGATGGTATCAGTGGAAATGCAAGCGTCGGGGATAGCCGTTCTGATTTTCCGGATGAGGTCTAAATAATGTTCACGCGTGTAGGTGCGGTTCATGAGTTCGAGAATTCTGTCAGAACCCGATTGAACCGGCAAGTGAATAAAACTGCAAATGTTTTTATGTGATGCAATTGCACCGATGAGCTTATCCGACATATCCTGCGGGTGGGATGTGGTAAAGCGAACCCGAATAGATGCATCTACCGACGCAACCGCAATCAGGAGGTCGGCAAAATCGTAATTTCCATCCTGATAGGAATTAACATTCTGTCCAAGCAATGTGACTTCCCTGAACCCGCGGCTTGAAAGGACTTCAACTTCTTGGACAACGCTCTGCAGAGACCTGCTTCTCTCTCGTCCGCGTGTGAACGGAACGACGCAGAAAGTACAGAACTTATCGCATCCCCTCATAACCGAAATCCACGCGCTGATGCCATCGGTTCGCAGGGGAGTAATATCATCGTACGTCTCAACACGGGAAAGCTGGACGGCAATTCCTTTTTGTCCTTGAAAAGCTTCGTTGACGAGTTCAGGCATTTTCCGGTATTCATCGGGTCCAACAATAAGGTCAACGATTTGCCCGACACCCCTGGCTTTTTCCTCCTGTAATTTATTCCGGAGGCGTTCCGCCATGCAGCCGATAACACCTACGACAACATCAGGATTTGAATTCTTTAAACGTTTAAATTCACCCAACCTGCCATAGATTCGTTGTTCAGCATTTTCACGGACACTGCAGGTATTTGCTAAAACAACATCAGCTTTTCCGATATCGTTGGTCACTTCATACCCATCGGATGCGAGCAAACTCAAAACAATTTCTGAGTCAGCAACATTCATCTGGCAACCGTATGTCTCGATATAAACGAGTTTTTTTCTCATATCCATAAAAAATGAACTTGTTCATTCCGGCGGGGCTAATTCCTTTAAAAATTAAAGAAATTTTTCGGAAAGTTGGTAACAAAATACCAAAAAACTGACAGAAAGTCAAAGAAATTTAATTCAATCCGGCTCAAAATACAACATCTTTATGAAAAAATAATGTTTGCGATTGACAAGAAGTCAGATAATTACATGTGTCCGAAAAATTTTCGATGAAATGATTTTCAGAAGGCTGATGTTAACAGAAGAGGAGGAAACATAATATGCGATCCGCTTATTTGCTTTTCGGCGGAAAAAAAACGAATTTTGAACGCGAAATAAATATTTTCACCAACTTTCACAATATTTATGCAGCCCAATATCTGGATGTACCTGTTTTTCTCTTTGCTGGTAGTGGCGATATTGACCATAGCATATCAGGACATGCGACAGGCAGATGCTCCGCTTGTCTACTACAAGGAAAAATTTGAAGACCTGGAAAAATCGTATGTCGACCTGGCGAAATCTCACTCCTATATCCTGGAAACTCTGATGAAAAATGACGTAGACCTCCAGCCGTATCTTCCCGATTTCGCTGAAAAAACAAGAGAAGAATATATTGAATATCTCCGCCGCAGAATCGTTACCATGCAGGTGGAGATTGAAAGAATCGAACGCTCTTACAAAAAATAATATGCCGCCGTCAAATCTTCTTGCTTCAATCAAAGAACAAGCAAAACGAAATAAGAAAACCGTTGTTCTTCCGGATGCCGTTGATGAACGGATGCTTCACGCTTCCGGAATACTTGCAGACGAAGGTATTGCTCATCCCATATTAATCGGTGATGAACAGATTATTCAAAACAAAGCCGACGAGTTGCGTGTTTCTCTGAAAGGAGTGCGCATTATCAATCCCGTATCGTCGGAAAAAACAAGCGACTTTGCACGCCTCTTTTTTCATTTGCGAAAGAGCAAAGGCTTGCTACTGGAAGAAGCCGCGAAGACAATGACCAATCCGTTATTCTTTGGAGCGATGATGGTGAAGGAGGGAATGGCGGATGGAAGCGTTGCAGGTTCACTTTCCACAACGGGTGACGTCCTTCGAGCCGCTATCCAGGTTATCGGTTTGCGTGAGGGAATGAGCGTTGTCTCAAGCTTTTTCCTCATGGTGTTTCCCCATACAGTCTACTCATTTGCTGATTGTGCCGTGTTGCCCGACCCCACTGTCGCTCAGTTAGCAGATATTGCAATTGCCACGGCAGAGAATCATTGCAAACTCACCTCCGATGAACCACGGGTTGCTATGTTATCGTTTTCTACAAAGGGAAGCGCGAGTCATCCGCTTGTCGAGAAAGTCCAGCAGGCGACGAATATTCTCAAATCAAAAGCACCTCACCTTGTTGCCGACGGAGAACTGCAATTAGATGCGGCAATTGTTCCGTCTGTTTCACGATCGAAAGCGCCTGGAAGTCCGGTTGAAGGCAATGCGAACGTGTTAATTTTCCCGGATCTGAACGCCGGGAATATCGGTTACAAACTTGCTCAACGCCTCGGTGGCGCGGAAGCCATCGGCCCGATAGTGCAGGGACTGAACAAGCCGGCGTTTGATCTTTCACGCGGATGCAGTGTGAATGATATTGTCAATACCGTTGCCATTAATTGCGTTCTTTCCGCCTGACGTTTTCTTCGATGGCGGACCAAACGCATAAGCGCCATGTCTTTATCGATCTGTACCGGAGTGCCGTCATTTTGCTTATGCTGGAGGGGCACATTTTCCGGGAATTACTTTTCACCTCTCTTCAACAAACACCGTTGTTCCAGTTTCATGAATTTTTTCACGGACTCAGCGCGCCGGCGTTTTTGTTCGGTTCCGGATTAACGTTTGTTATTTCCACCCGCAAGCGGTGGGAGGATTTTCACCACTGGGGTGAACCCCTGGCGCGGAGGGTCAAACGTTTACTCTTTGTCCTTTGTCTTGGATTGTTTCTTCACCTTCCGTTTTTCTCTTTCCGTAAAATTTTAATGGAAGGAACAACGAAAAATCTTCTCCAGCTTTTTCAGAGCGATGTTCTTTGCTGTATCGGTTTGGGCTTATTGACATTACACGCGCTGGTGTTTTTCTTTAAACATGAACGGAGATTTTACGCGCTTGTGCTTGCGGCAATTATTCTTTCCTGCTTTCTTACCCCCCTCATGTGGGATATTGATGCTTTGCAATATTTGCCTGTACCGATTGCTCAATTGCTGAACAGCTCATATGGTTCTGCGTTTCCGCTTTTTCCATTCGTGGGATTTCTCTTCGCGGGAGTCATTGTTTCATGGGAATTTACCATTGCCATCGAAAATAACACAGAGCGAAAGTTCATTCGCCAACTTCTTCAAATTGGGGCCGGTTTAATTATCGTGGGTATAATTTCCGACCTGATTCCAATCCAGGTGTATCCAACTTATAATTTTTGGTATACAAGCCCGGGTTACTTCCTTATTCGTTTGGGTTCGTTGATGCTGATGGTCGGAGGTTTTTGGCACCTGAGTCAAAAGCTTACCGATGTGAACAAGCTGATGACGGTGTTTGGCAAAGAATCATTGTTTGTGTATGTGCTGCATCTTGTGGTTCTTACAGGTTCTGCAATAAATCCGGATGCAAATTTGAGGGATATATACGGGGGGCAGTTATCGCTTCTTCAGACGTTTGGCGCATTTGCCGTGCTTACAGCACTGTTTCTTGTTGTTACGTATTGTTGGGACTACCTTAAAGAAAAAAAGGTGTACGTGTACAGAGTATTGCAGTATGGAGGAAGTGCGGTGTTTCTCTATTATTTCTTTACGAGAGATTATTAGGGGAGACAGATAACACCGAGCGGTGTTTGCCTCTTCGCGCCGGTTGCACCGGGTATATTTCCGGGATTTCCTGAAATGGTTTCATTAGCAAGAAGCGCGAAACATACCGCTTCTTTCGCGTCCGGATCAATCTTCAGTCGATCGGTGGTGTTGATGGCAACTGATTCAAAATATCGTCGCAGTGCGTTCATCAGATATGCATTGTGGATTCCTCCTCCGCTGATGAATAGCTCATCAAGCTTGCAGATAGGACGGACAAACTTCAGATATTGTTGATAGATTGTAAGCGCTGTAAATTCAGTCACTGTTGCGATGATATCTTCTTTTGGATATCTGGATGCCTTTGGAATGATTTTTGAAATGAAATGCTGTCCGAATAATTCTCTTCCGGTTGACTTCGGCGGTTTTACGGTAAAATAGGGATGACGGCATAACG
This sequence comes from uncultured Chlorobiaceae bacterium, assembly GCA_964523395.1. Lineage (GTDB taxonomy): Bacteria > Bacteroidota > Ignavibacteria > UBA10030 > SZUA-254 > JANYJZ01. Next base: position 8,201 of record CAZFXS010000003.1, read on the forward strand.
TACGCAGAAGCGAAGGAATAATGTTGCCCGATGAAGCTGTTGCTCCTTTGTTGTCAAAAGGTTTACCGTAAAATTTGCCCATTAGTCCGTCAATAATCATGTTTCCCGGGCCTGTATCAAATGCCAGCACTTGCTTCGATGAACAATGTCTCGGAAGAACGGTAATGTTCGCGATGCCGCCGATATTTAGTGCGCTGCGGTTTTTGGTGCGAGACCTCAACATCAGATAATCAAACAACGGAACGAGCGGCGCACCGGAACCGCCCACAGCTATATCGCCGATGCGAAAATCCCCTACGGTGGTAATGCCTGTGAGTTTTGCAATGGCAGAGGGGTTTCCGATTTGCAGTGTTGCGCGGACGGCGGTTCCAAACATCTGATGTATGGCAGGAAGATGGTGGATAGTCTGCCCGTGGCTTCCAATCAGATCAATGTCGGTTAACTGTTTACCTGATGATCTTACTATCTTCTTTACTGCAGTTGCAGAAAATTGGGCTATCAACATATTCAATCTGGTAACGTCATCAAGTCGTGCTGTGGAAGCATCAGAGTTTTTGAGCAGAAAAGCTTTGTAGCCCGTCGGATATGGAAAGGTTTTAAACGCGAGCAATTTCAACCGGGTGGAGGTTCCGCTTCCGGTGAGCTCGGCAAGAGCCGTGTCCATCCCGTCCGCTGAAGTTCCCGACATTAATCCGACAACTAATTTTTTCTTTTTTCCCGATAAACCAGTATTCTTCATAAAGAACATTAAAAAATGAATTCAGTCAAACCGATACAGCATCAACCCCAACCGTTGATTGGCGCACACGAATCAATTGCTGGCGGCGTTTACACAGCGTTTGAACGCGGTAAGCGAGCCGGTTGTCGCACACTGCAAGTGTTTACCAAAAATTCCAATCAGTGGAATGTTGCACCTCTTTCTGCTAAAGACATCGCAAACTACAAAACTGCGGAATCGGAGTCAAGCATATCTCCTGTCATTGCTCATGATTCGTATCTGATCAACCTCTGCGCGAAGGACACACTAATCCTCAGGAAATCCCGCGAAGCGTTTATTGATGAACTGCAACGATGTAACCAATTGGGAATTCCTCTTCTGAATTTTCACCCCGGTGCGCACGTAGGGGCAGGTGAAAAGGAAGGGATTGCGCTGATTATTGAATCACTGAACTACGCGCATGAACAAACGAAAAACATCGGGGTGAAAAGCATCGTTGAAACAACGGCAGGGCAGGGAAGTACACTTGGTTACCGGTTTGAACAATTGCGTGAAATCATTGATGGGGTTGAATCACAGGAAAGAATGGGTGTCTGCATTGATACATGCCATATATTTGCCGCGGGATATGACATCAGTACCGAACATGGTTACAATGAAACGATGGAGTTGTTCGGTGATATCATCGGTTTCGACAAACTGGCGGCTATTCACATGAATGATTCCAAAAAGCCGTTGGGTTCAAGAGTAGACCGGCACGAGCACATCGGGAAAGGCGCAATCGGAGAAATGGGGTTCCGATGTATCATGAGGGATGAACGGCTGGTGAATGTTCCGAAGATTCTTGAAACACCAAAGGGGGAAGATTTGCAGGAGGATATCATGAACCTTGCGACATTGCTTCGTTTAATGAAGGCATAATATAATATCAGGCATCCATTTTTTTTGGATTATGAAATAATCTTTGACTTGAAAAGAATAATATTTGGATTATATTACACCAGATGTCAGAAATGATTTCCCATGGAAGAGGAATCAACACTTCAGATGAAAGAAATTCTCGCCCGCCATACCCACATCGGTGATTTATACCTTGAACTCCCGAATAACAAGTTAGAATGTTTTTCCTGTGGTCACCGTTGTCTCATCGGTGACGGAAAAGACGGTATCTGCCGTGTCCGGTTTAACAGGAACGGAAAATTGTATGTTCCGTGGGGCTACGTCGGGGCCCTGCAGCTTGATCCAATAGAAAAGAAGCCTTTCTTTCACGCGCTTCCCGGAAGCAAAGCGCTGAGCTTCGGTATGCTGGGATGTGACTATCATTGCGGATATTGTCAAAACTGGATTACCTCTCAGGCGCTCCGCGATCCTGATGCAGTTATGCCGCCGCAGAAGATGACCCCTATGGAATTTGTGAGCACGGCACTGCGGTCAGGAGCAAAAGTCGTTACCAGCACCTACAATGAACCTCTTATCACAAGCGAATGGGGCGTGGAAATTTTAAAAACAGCGAAACACCATGGGTTGACCGCATCCTACGTTTCCAATGGCAATGCTACAAAAGAAGTGTTGGAATATATACGCCCGTGGGTAGATCTCTATAAGGTGGATCTGAAAGGATTCAGCGATAAACAATACCGTAAATTAGGAGGGGTGCTGAATAATGTTCTTGATACGATCAGAAATCTTCATGAAATGAAATTCTGGTTGGAGATAGTAACACTTCTGATTCCCGGATGGAATGATTCGGAATCGGAAATCCGTGATATAGCCAAATTCCTCGTTTCGGTTTCACCGAATATTCCATGGCATGTTACGGCATTCCATTCTGATTATAAAATGTCAGGTACTGAAAATACGCCGGCGCGGACACTTCTTAAAGCCGCAGAGATTGGCTCCGAAGAAGGGCTTAATTATGTGTATGCGGGCAATATTCCCGGACATGTCAATCAGTTCGAAAACACATATTGTCATTCCTGCCGGCAGCTTCTAATTGAACGGAGAGGTTTTTCTGTATTAAAAAATGTATTAATTAACGGATGCTGTCCAAAGTGTACAGCACAGATTCCGGGATATTGGAAACAGCGGTAAGTAATATTTTCATTGTTAAATTCTTGTGTAATATTTTTCTTTTCCGTATTATTGAACCATGAAAACGCAGCGTACTCCTAAAAAGAAGCCTGAAGAAATACAGCGCGATCCTGTTCGCGAGATTTCGCTGTCCCCCGAAGATTGGCAGGAGTTTGAGCACGGTGTGACACTTTTCAACAACGGCAAATTCTGGAATGCACATGAAGCGTGGGAACTTGTGTGGCAACAGCATACGGAAGACGAGCGTCTTTTTTTTCAGGGACTTATTCAGCTTGCCGCGGCGTACCACCAGCTGACAGCAAAACAGAATTACAGGGCAATGTTCAATAATTTTGAAAAAGCAGAGGCGAAACTGGAGGTATTTCAGCCGGAGTATCTCGGCATTAATGTCCTGCCCCTTTTGAAAAGTATCACCGATGGGAAACATGAAATAGACCGCATTCAGAATAACGGCGATTCCGGTTTTAACATCCAGCTTGTTCCGAAAATTCAGTTTCATAAACCCGGTAACCCGGATCTTCTGGTTGAAATCAAAGATATCCTCCGCAATGATCAATTTCTTGAGGGAGTAAAACTGTACAACGCCGGGTATTATTGGGAAGCGCATGAAGCATGGGAAGATGTCTGGAGATCCCAGGAGGGGGACGCAAAGACATTTGTTCAGGGGTTTGTTGAGATTGCCGGCGGCTGCAGTTTTCTGAAATTAAGCAAGGTTCCGAGCGCGTTGTATCTTTTTGGAAAAGGAATCGAGAAATTTCATCAGTTTGAAAATCTCAATATCGGTTTTCCGCTGAAACAATTCGTGGGAGAGTTTTCCTCCTCTGTTTATTCCCTGCAGGCACACCCGAATGGCCAATCAGCCGGAAGGCCCGTAAGTTTTCCCCGTATTACGCTTACCAAAAAATAAAAAACCGCGTCTGTGCGCGGTTTATAATATTTTTCTTTTACGCTCCGTGCTTTCGTGTGTTCACGCGCCCTTATCTATTGCCCGCTGTTGGTCGCTGGTGATGCCAAACTCATTTCTGAGCCGTTCTAGAAATTTTATCGTTTCCGGCTCGGGAGATCCTGATTTTTTTATTTCATGGTACACCTGAGTATACGCATCGAGGCGGCACTGTGGCTCCAGGGATGCATGTTCAGCGTTGGTAATGTTGCATGCACTCCTGAGCTGTTGCAGCATTGTTGTTAGAAGAGCATCGGGCAGACCTTCCTTCATGGCAAGGCTAAGGGCCTTCTTATAGCTTTGAAGTCGCACCTCCGCAGGAACAGATTCAGCTTCCTGTAATTTCTGCTTCCAAAGGTTTCTCTGTTCGGAACGGATACTTTCAAGAAGTTTTTTTGCTTCCGCATGTTCATTAGCCAAAAATTGTATTTTTAAAACCGGGATAATGGCGTTGTTCCAATCTTTGGCCGCAATGAGTTGTTTGGCTTGCTCAGCGTATTCAGAGAGTTTTTGTTTTTTGGCAATTTCTTTTGCTTCTGCCTCGGCCGCGCGAATAAGGTCTTCTTCCTGTTTTCGCTGAGCTTCCGCTTCCTGTTTTGCCTTAATCTCATCCTCGAGCTTTTTCCGTGTGAGTTCCTCTGCCTTTTTACGTGCCTCCTCTTCCAGTCGTGCGCGCTCTTCTTCAGCAATTTTACGCCGTTGCTCTTCTTCTTTTCTTAATTTTTCTTCTTCCTGTGTTTTACGTCGTGCTTCCGCTTCAGCTTTGGCGCGCTGAGTTTCTTCATTTTTATGCATCGCATCAAGCTCTAACGCACGTCGACGAAGCTCCTCTTCGGCACGCCGGCGCGCTTCTTCGGCCTGTTTGCGCGTTTCTTCTTCAGCCTTGCGTTTTTCTTCAAGAAATTTTTTCCTGACCTCTTCCTGGGTCGGATGTGTTTGTGCTTCAGCCGGTTTCGGAGCGGGTTGCTGTTCTTTTGCTTTACCGCCGCCTGCAGCCGGTTGCTGCGGATGTTGTGCGGGTTCCGCAGGGGGGGGTGGTTGAGGTTTTTTGGAGCGGACAGCAATAATGCGTTCTTTATACGCATGAGCGTAGAAATTGCCGGGATCGATCTCCAGGCATTTCTCGACCTCCTCAAGAGCAGCTCCGTATTCTCCTGACTTCAGAAGTTTATCTGCTTTTTTCAGATATTCTCCTGCCTGTTTCTTCTTTGAGCTGTCCTGCCCCTGTTGCCCTGTTGTTTTGTCCGCCAACGTTGTGTCCTGTTATTTAAAAGATATTACATTAAAATGTTCACACATGATCAATTTTGCAGCGAAAACTTCATAACCTGCTGTCATACTATATACTTGTGATTACATGGGTTGTCGAATAATCTCTTTAAAATTCGCGTGTTCATACATATTGTAAAAATCTGCATTGAGTAATAAGTCGATCCGGAAACTTAATGCAACCGCGTCCCGAAGTGTTGCGATGCAACGCTGTTTAAGGTCTTCATCAGTGCTGGAAGTTTTTCGTGAATACATCTGCATCGAATAAACCTGGGCGACGCGGTATTTTAATTCAGCATCCGTAGAATCCTTTTGTGTTGCCCTGTGAGCAAAGAGCAGGGCTTCGGGATATTTGCCCAACCGTGTGAGCGTCAGCGCAAGATGAGACATTGCCGATGTGTTTTCAGGATTTTGCCGTACTTCATCCTGAAGGATGTTTTCGGCAAGTTTTAATATTGTCAGAGATTCCTGAGCCTGGCCAAGTAGTTGATATAGCCGCGCAAGCCGGTAAAGGCTTATATAGTCCCGGGGATTAGAAGCAATATTATGTCTGTATGATGCAATGACCCGGTCTCCATATGTCAGAGTTAATTTCGGGTCCTGGAGGATTGCTTCCGAGAACGGTCCTGCTATATACTGTATTGAATCGCTGACAAAGTAGAGAGCTGTTTCATAATACCATATTGCCTCTGCCGTGTTTCCGGAAAGTTGATGAGTTTGACCAAGCAATGTCAGAATTTCCGGATCTCTCGGGCTCAACTTGAATGCGGACTCAAGTTGAGAAAGTGCTTCTTTAAAGTTGCCGGTTTTAATCCATACTTTTGCTTTTTCAAGGAAAACCGAGCTACTGTTTGGAGATCGCACCTCCGCAGAATCAAAAAGTCCCAATGCAGTTTTATATTTCTTGTCGAGCGAAGTCAATATGCCAAGGGCAATAAAACCGTCGGGTGAAGAGGGAAGACGTGTTGCGGCATGTTGTGCCAATCGTACGGCTTCTTCACGTGATGCTAAACGAATCGGCATGCCTTTCTCTAATGAAAGGCCTACAGCCATTGCTTTCCAGGCATCTGCGACAATAAAATTCTTGTCCTGTTCAGCAGCCTGGTGGAAAAGCTGGTAAGCATTTTCATAATTTTCCCTTGTCGCGCGATGCATGAGCTCTTTGCCGCGGAGGTAAAGGAAATACGCATTAGGCTCAATTGTTTGAGCAATCGATTTATCCGTCCCTTGACTGTTTAATTGCAGCGCAGTCATAATATCTGAGTAGACCTGACCCGGCAGAGAAGAAAGATTACTTAATGATTTCGGATAGGAATTTTCCCAGACGGTATTGCCCAGCGAATCCCTCAAGGTGAGATCGAATTTATATGTATCACCTGAATGTTCTATAGCTCCTCGGAGGATAAAGGTATAACCGAGACTCGAAGCGAGCTGTGAAGGATCTTCTGATCTGTTTGTTAATCCGTACGCTGAACTAAAACCAAGTATGTTCACCAGGTCTGAATGTTCGAATTGTCTTGTGACTTCTTCTGCAAGAGATGATCCTAGAATGTCATCTTCCGGGATATTAGCGGTGCTTCTCCAGGGAAGCGCAGCTATGTTTGGAGTAGTCGAGAATACTTTCTTTTGGAGCTGGAAAAATAACACCGCTGAAACAATTAACGCTCCTGCCACGATTGCGATGATAAGGAAAACGGGGAGACGGGATTTTGGCTTTTGGAAAATTGCCTGTTCGGTGGATTTTTCCTCGGGTTCCTGAATTACTTTCTCGGTTTCACGCTTGGGCGTTGACGGCGGATGAATTTTCTCTTCGATTTTCCGTTGTAACTCAAGTGCTGTCGGATTTGCCGGGTCATTCATGAGTGCTTTTGCAACCTCGGCCCTGGCATTTTCCAGATTTCCTTCTTCCAAAAACTGGGTGGCGCTGACAATCAGGGAAATGATCCGTTGCTCCCGTTCAACTCTTTCGCGCTCGCGAGCTTCCTGAATAAGAACGCTTTCGCGCTGTTTCTGTTCTTCGCGTCTGATTCTTTCTTTTTCTTCAAGCAGGCGCTGTTCTTCTTGTTTTCGGCGGAGCTCCTCTTCGATACGTTTGCGTGATTCCTGTTCGATGCGAGCGCGTTCCTCTTCGAATTGCTTTCTTGCAGCCTCTTCTTTTTGCCGCAGCTCTTCCTCGCGCTGTTTTCGTTCAGCCTCGGCGCGCAATCGGGCCTCTTCTTCAAGTTTCAAACGAAGAGCTTCTTCCTCTTTGCGTTTTCGTTCTTCCTCGAGCTTGCGAAGTTCTTCCTGGTGCTTACGCTCCTCTTCAGCTTTACGGCGCGCCTCTTCTTCAGCACGTTTGCGTTCAGCTTCTTCGCGTGCTTTTCGTTCTTCTTCCTGCTTCCGGAGTTCCTCCTGTCGCTTGCGTTCCTCTTCGGCCTTCCGGCGTGCCTCTTCCTCGGCGCGTTTGCGTTCAAGCTCTGCCCTGGCTTTCTTTTCTTCTTCCTGCTTCCGGAGTTCTTCCTGTCGCTTGCGTTCCTCTTCCGCTTTACGGCGTGCCTCTTCTTCAGCGCGTTTGCGTTCAAGCTCTGCCCTGGCTTTCTTTTCTTCTTCCTGCTTCCGGAGTTCTTCCTGTCGCTTGCGTTCCTCTTCCGCTTTACGGCGTGCCTCTTCTTCAGCCTTTTTGCGCGAAAGCTGTTCCTCATGGCGAAGACTTACTCGGCGTTGAATTTCTTTTTGAAGTTTGGCAAGGGTTTCCTCTTCAACCCGTTGAAGAGCCGATTCCTTTTCGGCGCGTTTCTGGTTGGCCTCATTCAGAAGCTGATTGAATACGCGGTCTTCGTCTTTCCGGAAGGCTTCAAACTGTTCCCGGGCTGCGTCCGAGGCAACAACTTCAAGCTTCTGAAGCTCGCTTTCAAGGGATTTTTTTTTAACTTCTTCAGCCTTTGACGTCAACTCTCAATTGCTCCTTTTTTCACTCCGGGTTCCTGTTTTACCTGTTTCATTAAACAGGCAGAATATAGAGAAATGTGTTCCGAATGTCAACAGTTCTGTGATTTGTGTGACGCAGGATAAGTTCTTCATTTTTATGGAATTTATAGCCTTTGCTTATATGCATGTTTTGCTTTTACCGGCCATGATTACAATCAATATTAGGAAATATTATTAACTGTGCGGATATCAAAAATTTCCTTTATATTTGGTGTGAATTTTTAAAAGAATTGATAATTAATAAGGTGGGTATGAATAAAAAGACAGGAAAGAAAAAATCATCTTTGCAGACAAAATTTTCAGGTCTCGATCGAAGATACGATGTGGAATCGCTCGATTCAATTGATGTTGATGTTCTTGAGACATTTCCTTATGAATATCTGGGAAAAGATATTGTGATCGATATAGATACTGATGAGTTTACCGCAGTTTGTCCATATTCTGGGCTTCCTGATTTTGCTATCGTTACGGTGCATTATATCCCCAATAAAAAGATTATTGAATTGCGCTCGTTTAAATATTATTTGCTCTCCTACAGGAATGTCGGAATTTACCAGGAACATGCCGTAAACCGTATCTTGGAAGACCTTGTCAGGTCATGCTCACCCAAATGGATGAAGGTGACCGCGGATTATAACATCCGTGGCGGTGTACACACGGTCGCAAGCAGGGAATGGGGAAGGAAACCAAAGTAACATGAATTCAGTAGCTTCACTTTCAAAAGTATTTCTTATTATTGCTTCCTTCTCGGCATGTACGGCGGTTGCGCTTGGCGCCTTTGCAGCACATATGCTTAAAGATAAATTATCACCTGATTTGTTTACAATTTTTGAAGTGGGTGTTCGTTACCACATGTATCACGCACTGGCACTCTTTGTGGTTGCCTGGTGTGTGACACAGTTTTCCTCCTCAAGTGTTTCCGTGACAGGATGGTTGTTTATTGCCGGGACAGTAGTCTTTTCAGGAAGTCTTTATGTCCTGAGTATGACTGGCATGAGATGGCTTGGTGCCATTACTCCGCTTGGCGGGATCAGTTTTCTTGCAGGATGGATTTGGCTGGCGTGGTGTGTTTGGAAAGAACTGTAGGATTTCTGGCTATTCTTCTACCAGTGTAAAATCAATTTCACGCTCCTCGGAATCGACGCGCACTACCTGGATGGTAACCTTATCGCCTAACCGGTAACGTTTCTTTGTACGTTTTCCGATTAACGCGTAATTTTTTTCGTCAAAAACATAATAATCATCTTCCATATCCCTTACGCGAATTAATCCCTCCACCAGCAGATCCGCAATTTCAACAAACAACCCGAAATTTGTCACCCCCGAGACAATAGCATGGAACCGATCTCCGACATGCCGTTTCATATATTCCACCTGCATTACTTTTACTGATGCCCGCTCCGCTTCGGTTGCAACACGCTCACGGTTGGAGGAATGAAGGCAAATTTCTGGCAGCAGGGAAGTAAGCTTTTGGCTCCGCTTTAATGACATTGTTTGAGCGTATTCGTCTAAAAGTCGGTGGACGATAAGATCAGGATACCGCCTGATAGGGGAGGTAAAATGTGTGTAATACTTGAACGCAAGCCCGAAGTGGCCGATATTTTCGGTGCTGTACACAGCCTTTGCCATGGAGCGTATTGCCACCTCATTGATGACATTTTCTTCTTCACTGTCTTTTACGTCGGTGAGAAGTTTTTGCAGTGCGCGTGACGTAAGCCCGCCGCTGATATTCAATGAATACCCGAGATGCTGGACAAATGATGAGAGGTCTTCCAGCTTATCGGGCGGTGGCGTATCGTGAATGCGGTAGATAAATGGCCTGGTGTGGTCTTCCTTTCTTTGCAGGCCGATATGCTTTGCTACAACCTGATTTGCGAGAAGCATAAATTCTTCTACCAGCCTGTGGGCATCAAGACGGTTCTTCTTGATAATTTCAACAGGCTTTCCCTTCTCGTCGTAACGGAATTTTGTTTCCGTAGATTCGAAGTCAATGCTTCCTTCCTTCATTCTCTTTTTGAGAAGAGTTTGACTTACTTTGTGCATCTTCCGGAGAGTTTTTGAAAAGTCGCCTTTGCCCGTTTCAATAATTTCCTGAACTTCTTCGTACGTAAACCGGCGTTTGCTGTGAATGACGCTTTTCCTGATCTCATATTTTTTGATGATGCCGGTGGGTGTCATAACCATTAATGCCGAATATGCGAGTCGGTCTTCACGAGGGCGCAAACTGCAGAGATTATTAGACAGCTTTTCAGGTAACATGGGAATGACTTCATTGGCAAGATACACGCTGGTTCCCCGTTTAAACGCTTCATCGTCGAGTACTGAATGTTCCCGGACGTAGTGGCTGACATCCGCAATATGCACACCAAGCCGGATCAACCCGTCGGGAAGGGTTTCGAGTGAAACAGCGTCGTCGAAATCTTTTGCGTCTTCAGGGTCAATGGTAAAGCATTCCAATTCCCGTAAATCAAGTCGATTATGTATTTCTTCTTCATCGATAACCGTCTTGACCGATTCAGCTTCAGAGAGAACATCCGCGGGAAAATGCAGCGGGAGATTGAATTCTCTCGCAACACCCGCCATTTCCGCGCCGACTTCACCGGATGCGCCCAGAATCTCAACGATATGACCTTCAGGGTTAAGATTTCTCGATTCCCACGCATCGATCCGGGCGACGACTTTTTGTCCGGGCCGTGCACCTTTGGTTTTTCCCTGGGGAATATAAATGTCTCTTGTAATGTTTCGATTATCGGGAGCCACGAAGAAGAAACTTTTGCTTTTTTCAAACACGCCGACTATTGACTGTTCACTCCGTTTAATAATTTCTACAACCTCTCCCTCTGGAACGTCATCATGTTTAAGTTCTCCTTGTTGCCGTGCGAACAGCACAATGCTTACAATGTCGCCATGTATCGCGGTTCCAATGAAGCGCTGACTGATATTGACCTTCCCTTCCTGCGGAGGGGTGAGGGAAACAATACCATTTCCCTGTTTGGTGATTGAAATAATTCCTGTCAGGCGTTGGGAAGGAGGAGGGATGAAGTGTCCGTAACGTTTTCGTTTGCCGCGGTCGATTTGTTTTGATTGATAGAGCTCATTCAAAACCTTGTTGAGTAATCGGACGTCATCCTGCCCTTTGAGAGCGAGTCGGCGGGCGATAACTTGTGATTTAAATTGTTCTGAAGGATGTTTGGCGAAGAACTGAAGCAATCGTGTTTTCAATTCTTTCTCGCGGGATGCAGTCATAGTATTAAAAAGAAAATCGGTAATAGAGGCGCGCTTCGTTGGTGACATCCTCGCGGTTAGTTTCCGTAAGGTCGTTTTCAACTCTGCGCTGGATTTCAAGAAAGAGATTCCGGATTGTCGCGCTGTTAAAGATATCTCCGAGGTTTACCTGGTAGCTGACATTGGTATTATTCAGGTTGTTCAGAATTCTGCCTCCGACCCGTAAATATCCGAGTCCGGGAGAAGCGCCTACGTTGACGGAGGGTGTTCCATCCTGATAGGAAACGTCAACGCTCCGGATAAACGGAAATTCCTTTCTGATGAATTCATCAAGAATGCCTGAGAGGAGGGTGGAGGTGAACCCGGAAACCACTGTTGTTGTCGTCGATGCTCCTACGCTTGTAGCAATATCATTTCGCTCGTTGGAGGTAAGATCGTCTTTGAACTTTCCGGTCAGAATGAATGAGATAATGTCCGATTGCACGTCACCGCCGCGGGCTTGAGTTGACCAATCAACTAATTCGCCTCCGGGTTCTCTCTGAACGCTCATTGACATGTTTAATTTCGGTTCATACCGCGTTCCGCCGATATCCAGCAAGACCACTGCTTTCAGCTGCTTGGTCGCGGCATTATCGTATCCGCTTTCCGGTGAATCCGATCCGCTAACCTGACGATATCCTTCATATGTTGCTTTGATGTTCAGCTCAGGGTTATCCCATGGTCCGACAAATTTTAACGTCCCTGATGCGTCAAATTTTTTCAGAAAATTATAATAGGACCGCGGAGACACCGCAATCTCGCCATAAATATTAGCGGTCCCCTGGTCATTGATGGCAGTAACTTTTCCTTCAAGCTCTGAATACAATTCTTCGCTTGGCGTAAAGATCATCTTTATTGCTGTCGTTCCCTTCGTCTCAATGGTAAGATTGTAGCGCAACAGGTCAAGCAATGTCAGTTCATCGGAGGCGTTGCGTTGCCGCTGGGATGTTCTTTGTGTGTCCGCGGCGCTGTAAAAACTTTTTGGGAATTTTGAGGGAACAATTTTTGCTTTTGAAGTGTCATCGATGATCACATAGGTCAATGAATTTTTCGAATTTGCTTCATAGAGGCGGGCAGGAGGGAAAACTATGTCAGCATCAAGCACTTCCAGATTGCCGGAGAGATACGGCCTTTTCAATGTTCCGCTGAAATTCAGCCCGCGCCCGTCCGGTTGGGTAAAGAGTCTGCCGTACAATGTTGGGATGACTTTCCTGGAGGCATCATTCATGACAAGGAGCTTGCCAAACATTGTGATGTCAAATGATGCAATTGCATAATCTTTTATCGAGATTGATCCTTCAAAACGCGCCTCTCCCGGTGCTCTGTCTTCCGGCACATTGTTGACAATCAGGTTTTTCAGTGTCAGTTTGTCTCCTGAAGGCTCGAGTTCTCCATTTGCGGTATAGGAGACATTATTCGGCATAAAAAGAAACCGTAAATCTTTCAGTGCTATGGAACCGTGATACTCCGGGGACCGGGGTGTTCCACCGACAGATACAACACAAGAGAGTTTTCCTGTTAATTGATCCAACTCCCAGATTAATGGATCGATGACGCTTAAATCAAACCCATCGGACCGGATTTCGAGTTGCTGTTCGCGGTCGGGAAATCGGCGCTCAACACCGGTGAACGCAAGGTTAATCGGCACCGTGCCGGTTACTCTCAGGTCCGGTACAGTATCAATTTTAGCATCGTTGGTCAGAATGTTGATCGTTGCAGTTTCGTTAAGATAGTCTATCGAGGCATTGACGTTTCCGATTTTAGACTTGCGGAAGTATGTTTCTTCGGCATTCAGCCGTAACGAAATTTCCGGAGATGAAGTAGTGCCGCGAAGGAGGATATCGGCATTTACATTGCCGGAAAAACCGCGCCCCTCACGTCCCGTGTTTTCACCCGGTATCCATCTGTTGATGCCCCGGAGATCGTAATTGCGGAGGTTCGCCTGCATGTCAAACTCACCATTATGGCGAAGAATTCCCGAGAGGGAGAGTTCTTCATCGTTTTGCTGCATCACCGCGCGCATAATGCGAATTCCCTCTGCATTCAATCTGAACTGAACATCCTGATTGTTTTTCCACCGGTAGACATCGTTTCCAATCGTAAGATTTTCAACATCAAAAGCGTATGTGTTAGGTTGAACTGATGTTTGTCCCTCGGTTACAATTTTTAAAGCAGAATCCAGAATTCCCGTAAATGATAGTTTTCCTTTAAGTTTGTCATACGTCAAATCAACAACTGCGCTGTCGATGGTTCTTCCGTTCATGAGGCTGGATCCGATATCGAGTTTCAGGTTTCCCGATAATTGTTCAAGAGTACGGTATACTGATAATGAAGAAACATTGAGATCGATTGTGGCGTCATTAAAAATAACGCCTGAGTCTATTGTTCCTACAAAAAGATGATCCATGGAACCCTTGCAGGAAAACGAAAGGAGGTTGCTTGTGCCCTGTATCGATCCTGAAAGTTGTGCCCGGGCGTCGAATTTCGGTCCTTCAAACAGCACACTCACCGGGCCGAGATTCTTTACATTAATCGAGTAAGAAAAATCCATTATCACCGGAAGCGTGTAGGAGACAGCGGGAGAAACTGTCTTCTTCCTGAATCCGAGCACTGAATCAGAAGAGGATGCATGGTCGCGAACCGTCGTGACCAGGTTTGCTGATTGACGTGCAAGAGCGTCAATGGCCTGCTCGAGGTTGAAATTACCCCTGATGTCGGCATCCGCAATTTCCGATGTAAGTGTCAGTACTTTATTCCGCGGATCATGCTGATCCAGCGAAAAATTCACTTCCTGCTCTGAAATTTCTTTTCCACCGAATGTTGAAGGCTTCACATAAAAGCGGACTGTTCCGCTGGCGTTATCTATGGTTGTACCGGAACCAAGGAAAGACCCGGTAAGCGTTATGTTGCTTGAATACTTCGGTTCATTGAATATTGCGCCGAGATCGATTGACGTCAGATCCGCTTTTCCGTTGATCACGGGCTTGTCCGGAAGAGTAAAGTCTGCTTCGCCGGAAACGGTTGCAGACATATTATAACCACTGATTGTTGAAGTCACGTCGAACTTTTTCTCAAGTGCGGAGATGTTCAGTTTTGAAGAGACGAATTCCAAATGCTGAATTCGGGTAGTGTCAAATGTTGCATCAAGCGTTGTTGCAAGGTCATTCAGCGTGAATCCGGCGCCTTCTATCGTTCCCGTTGCGGTAATAGAACTGCGCAGTTCAGGGAGTGGAAGCAGTGTTCCGACGGAAAGCCGTTTTGTTGAGAATGCAGCCGCGTACGACGGAATAGGTTTTGTAAGATTAAGGTTTCCCGCAACATCGATTTCGCCGAATATTCCTTTGACCGACGTCCGCGTGGAAAAATCAAGGGGTTTACCTTCGAATTGTGTAAACAACGTTGCTTCGCCGGCATTCTCGAATTCCGGGATGCCGAACTCGGGCATGAGACGGGAAAGGTCAGCGAGGAAAATCTTGTTATTCTTTGCAGTGACATCAAGCAAAAGCTCCTGCGGGTTGTGTAGATTGCGGACGTATCCGGACAAATTCAGAAAACTCCTGTGCGTGCGTATCTCGAGTTTTTTCACATTAAGGTTGCCGAATTCACCGCCGGCTTCCAGATCAAGTGAGGCGGCACCATGCAAAAAATGGACGGGAGGCAGAAAACTTTTTAGCTCTCTGAAATCAATGTTGGTGGCTTTTACTTTAACAGAAGTTGAATCTTTCTCAAGCGCGCTCAGCTCCAAACCTTCAAAAACATTTACTCCTTTCAGAAAAGCATCCACTTCCAGATACGATGTATTTGATTGAATAATGACATTCCTTGCCTGGAGCGAGTGTTCGTTGAGAGAAAAATCTCCCTTAACATGAGAGAGGTCAAACCGCGGAGCGGTTGAATAGCAACTGAGATGGGAGACGGATACATGAACATCGTTATCTTTCAGGGTTGCAGCTAACTGTATGTTAATATCCCGGAGCGTAAAATTTTTGTAATTAAACTCATTGCCGGCGCTGCTGTCCGGGATATTGTCAAGGGATGATGAATCTAAAAGACTGATCGTCGCATTTTTCAGTTGAACGTCCTCAAGAGAGAGGATTCCTTTGAATGCTCCTGATCCGGAATCATTTGAAGTAAGGAAAAGCTTTCCAATATTCCACACACCGGATCGCGAGCGCCTGAAATGAATTGTCGGTTGTTCAATAATGAAGTGTGTGATGTGATACTGGTTTCTGAGTGCAGGTAACAGGTCGTAAGAACAACTGACTTTGCTTGAGCTGAGAAAGAGGTTGTTGCCCTGATATACTTCTATTGAATCAATGGTAAACCCTGTGAGGAAATTTCCGTCGATTGAGCCAAGCGTCAATGAGCCGTTGAGCTCCGTGGAAATAGAGGAAACGAGAATAGTACGGAGGCGATCTTTAAAAAATGAAGTCTGAGTAAATCCGGCGAGAAGGAGAATACCTGCGATGATGATCGCGAGGGTATAGGATAATATTTTTCCTGCCCGTTTCAGTGCACGCATAGTGTTGCCATGCCGGAATTATGAAAACCGTTCAAGAACCTGCTCAATAATTCCGGAGGTTGAACGGTTTGGAACAAATTCAATTGTTTCAACTTTTCCGCCGGATTTTTCAACCACGTCCCGGCCAACGATATCCGCAATCTTGTAATCAGCGCCTTTGACCAGAACATCGGGAACAATCCTGGAAATAAGTTCCAGAGGAGTATCCTCTTCAAACATACATACAAAATCAACCGGTAAAAGATTCGCAAGAATAAATGCTCTGTCGTTCTGAGTAACTAACGGCCGTTTCTCACCTTTGAGCCGCCGGACAGAAGCATCGGTATTTAGTCCGATGATCAGGATGTCGCCAAGTGATTTTGCTTTAAGTAAATATTCGACATGACCGCGATGAATAATATCAAATACCCCGTTGGTAAAAACGACTTTTTTCTTCTCCGATCGCAACCGGTTTCGAATGGATTGTAATTCACTTTGGTCAACAACGCGGCCCATCAGGATGTTCCGGTTGTTGTTCGGGAATGATGGTTCGAATGCTGAAGAACGAATGATTTCAGTTCAGGTTTTTCAATAGGAACGATACCGACATACCCGCACACAATACCGCCCGCGAAGTTTGCCAGAGTCGTAGCTTCCTTTATGGAAGACCCGGCTGCGAGAGCCATCGTCAGCGTTGCAATGACCGTATCGCCCGCACCCGACACGTCCTGGACATTCCGTGCGCGCGTCGGAACATGGGAAATGCCGCCATCGGCTTCAAACAGCGACATGCCGTTCTCACCGAGTGTCAGTAAAACATTTTTGGCGTGTAATTTTTTCAGAAGGAGTTGCCCGGTCTTTATGACATCCTCCTGCTGTTTAATCCGTGCTCCGATGACTGATTCGGCTTCTTTCCGGTTCGGTTTAAACACCGTAACGTTCTTGTATTCAAAAAAATTATTGAACTTCGGATCAACGGTAATAATTTTATTGTTCTGATTGGCAAGTTCGATAACTTGTTTGATAAGATTATCGACAATAACGCCTTTGTTGTAATCTTCAATGATGATGCCGTCAATAGTTTCTATGTTATGACGGAGCACGTCGATAATTTTATTCTGGATGATATAGGAAATATCCGACTTCAACTCGCGGTCAATCCGCACCACATGCTGAGCATGAGCAATAACCCGTGTTTTTACGGTCGTGGGCCGGGTTGCGTCTATCACTACACCGTCGGGCGAAAATTCGCTTTCACGGATAATTTCAAATAACTGCTTTCCGCTGTTATCCGACCCGATCACACCGACGAGCAACGGCTCGCCGCCAAGTGATTTAATATTCTTGGCAACATTGGCTGCTCCGCCAAGGCGGGCCTGCTCGGTTTCCATGTCAATGACAGGAACCGGCGCTTCGGGAGAAATCCTGCTGACACTGCCCCAGATGTACCTGTCGAGCATCAGGTCCCCAACAACGGCGATTCTTCTGCCGTTCATCGACTGAAACAGATCGTCAATCCTTTTTTCTGATAATGTGATCACGTTTCTTTTTACTTCTTAATAATTATTCTGGAAGAAATATAGGCAGAACTGCTTTGAGAATCAAGTAGTTACGGTCATCTTCCTTTGGATTTTCTTTCATTATTCTCTATATTCGCGTTGCTATGAAATCACTTCAAAAACTCTCCCGATCTGAAGTACAGTCTTTATCAGAACTTACTCTAAAAAAATACCGGGTAAGCCGGGGCGAATTTCTGGTTGAGGGCGTGCATCTGGTGACCGAAGCGCTTTCTTCTGACTGGGAGGTAGAAAAGTTAATTTTCAGTGAGACGTTTACTCTCAATAAAGAATGGGGCAGGATTAACAATGAAGCCCGGATCCGTGGCACCGACTGTTATACCATCACAGAAAAAGAGACCGGAAAGCTTTCCGATACCGTTACATCGCAGGGTGTTTTTGCGGTTATTAAGAATAAGCAGTGGAATCTTAGTGATATCCTAAAAACACCCAAAGCTGATTTGCTTCTTGTTGCGCTCGAATCTGTTTCTGATCCTGGAAACGTCGGGACAATCCTACGTACGTGTGACTGGTTTGGCGTTGATGCAGTGATTTTGGGTGGCGATTCAGTTGAACTGTTCAATCCGAAAGTCGTGCGATCGACAATGGGCGCCTTGTTTCATCTTCCGGTGATTACCGATGCTGATCTTCCTCATGCTCTTTCCGATGCAAAAAGAAATGGGATAAGAGTTGTTGGGACGATGGTAGAGGGTGGCAGTACTCTCCGTTCTGGCATGCTTTCAGGGAAAAATCTTCTACTGTTCGGGAATGAGGCGCATGGACTTTCGGAAAATGCCCTGAGCCAAGCGGGCATGGTTGTATCAATTCCCCGGTTTGGAAAAACAGAGTCAATGAATGTTGCGGCGGCATGTGCGGTTATCCTGTGTAATATAAAAATCAAGTGAGTATTGCATATGAGGATGATAATCCGATCGTTGGTTGCCCGCGGATGCATTGCCTTATTCATGCTGTTGATTCCGCTCATCCTTTTTTCCCAAATTCTCCCTTTCGAGTCTATTTCTATAAAAGACGGGCTGGCTTCAAACGATGTCGGTGTCATCTACCAGGATTCACGGGGCTTTATCTGGTTTGGAACCTCTGAAGGTATCAGTGTCTACGATGGCTATACATTTACAAACTACAATGTCAGCGACGGCCTTCCCAATAACTTTATTAATGATATTTTTGAGGATCGAAAAGTATCCGGTGTGATGTGGATTCTCACGCGGGGACAGGTTGCGCGATTTGCAAACCACCGGTTCAAGGTTTTTACATTACCGGTTTCCCGTGTGCATTCGGTTTATCAGGATAAAGATGGTGTGGTCTGGTGCGCGGGTGGTAATGCTGTCGTAACAATTGACGGTGAAATTGTACGCAAAGATTCTTCCGGGCTTCTCCTCCATGGTGCCGGGGCGGTCACTGAGACCGCTGACGGCGTGCTCTGGTTTGTTGTTGACAACAAATTGGTTTCATACTCTAAACGGGAGGGAGAGGGAAAAGTGATCGATCTCTCTTTCTACGGGGACGGGGAAATCACATCTCTGATGCCGGACAGGGAAGGCAATCTGTGGGTATCAATGCTTGCGCAGGGAAATCCGATCCTTCAAATTCGAGATAAAAAAGTGATTGCCATGAGGACTTTTTCTGCGTCAACTGCCTGGCTCACAATAGATCAGGAAAAAAATCTTTGGTTTGGAGGGTACAACGGTGTCGGATCAGTCTCGATAGGTGACTTTTCCAGCGCTGAGCCTTTTCTCCTTACTACAGAAAATGGCCTACATGAAAATACGATTCGATCAATCTTTGTTGATCATGAAGGAAATTTATGGCTTGGGGGGCGGGACAAAGGGGTGGCAAAACTTCCTGCGACTCATATTGTACGGATTCCGGTGGGTACCCTCTGGTTGGATTACCAGCGGAGATTTGCCGCGACAGATCTCACCGGTCATCTCTGGCTGATACAGAATTTTGAATTGACAGAATTTTGGAATACCTCGACGGGCGCAGTTCGCAGTCATCAACATCGATTGATACGAGACAACAATCCGTCCAAAGGAAAATCCCAGTTTGGGTCAATAGTGATCGATTCAAATAATCAGCTTTGGTTAACGGAACTTGGGAAGGAATATGTCATCAGGCATTATTCAATTTCAAAACGCTTCAGTGATAAAGAATTAAATGAAAATGCTTCAATTTTGAAGCATATTTCGACACTTATCATCCCTGTCCCGAAAGATTCGGGCTGGCCGATCACGTTTATCGTCAGCCGGGCTGGTGATATTTGGCTCAGCGAGGGGAGTTATGGAATTGTGAGAATAGATCCGCGGCGTACCAATAAACTTCTCCGCGTCTACAACCAAAAAGATGGCGTGACGATTAACTACACGCGAGAGATTTCTGAAGATGCCAATGGCAACATCTGGGCGGGTACCTACTCATCCGGAGTTGTAAGAATAGCACCAGATGGTTCAGTGAAAAATTTTACAACTTCAAATGGACTTCCGGACAATTCAATCTGGGCTTTGCTTCAGGATCGAAACGGAAATATGATGGTCGGAACTTCCGGTGGAGGGCTTGCTGAGATTAATGGGGATTCTATTGCTGTCTACTCGCAGCGAACGGGCCTTCCTTCAAATGGAATTCTGTCGATGACATCTGACGATAAGGGAAGAATATGGCTCGGAACTAACATTGGGATGCTGTATGAAGATCCGCCCGGATCACGGCAGTTCATACGTCACCCGGCCTTCACCACTTCCGGTGTTAACTTTGTGTCTTCGACAAAGAACAATCTCCTCTGGTTTGTGACAGGAAAGGATGTCTTCTTCTACGAGAACTTTCTTGATCGAACCTCTCAATGGAACCCGCCTGTATATATCACCGGCATCAAAGTAAATGGTATCCGACGAGACGAAGTAGATGACCTCTCTCTCTCTCATACTGAAAACAACTTCGAAGTGGATTTTGCGGGAATCAACTTTGACAACAACCAATCAATGCGCTATCGTTTTCGGCTCAAATCGGCTGAAATTGACTGGCAGCCACCAACCAGTAATCGATCGGTCACATATGGCCATCTTGATCCCGGGTCGTATATCTTCGAAGTAAAAGCCGTTACCGTTCGCGGTGTTGAAAGCGAACAAACCGCATCGCTAGCGATCACAATTCTTCCTCCGTACTGGCAGACCGGCTGGTTTTATTTTGGATGCGTGGTGAGTGTCGTTGTTGCCCTCGCCGGAGTATTTAGTTGGCGAACAAACCAGATTCGAAAAGATCAGCAACTCTCTGAGTCGTATGCACGACAGCTGCTTGCGTCTCAGGAATCCGAGCGTAAACGCGTCGCGCGTGAACTCCATGATAATCTTGGCCAGGAGCTTATTATCATCGCTAACCGGGCACGCAAGGGGTTGAAAATTGCCACAGAGGATCAGACGAAAAATCAATTTGATCTTATCTCGAAAGGAGCTTCAGGTGCGCTTGACAGTGTGCGTGAAATAGCCTATGATCTTAGTCCATACCACTTAGACCAGGTCGGTTTAGCGGGATCAATCAAGGGGATGGTCGAGAAAGTGACTACATCTTCGGATATTCGGTTTCAACTTACTATCGATGATATACCGGCAACATTTCCGAAAGATGTCGAAATCCATCTCTACCGCATCATCCAGGAATGCGTTAATAATATTGTTAAACACTCGCAAGGAACAGAAGCAAGCATCGGCATACAACTATCGGGCAGGGTACTGGCTGTTGAAGTCGGTGATAACGGAAAAGGATTCAATGTCAAAACAGAAGGTCGTGCTTCGAAAAGCCGGGGTGGCTTCGGGTTGAAAGGGTTGGCTGAGCGTGTGAAACTTCTGAATGGTACATTGTCAATTGATTCGTCACCTGAAAAGGGAACAAAAGTTCAAATAACGATTCCGTTGGGGAAGGATGGTCCCGGCGCACATCATAATGGTTCTTCTCAAGGAAGGGCTACATGAACGAGGCAGTTAACATTTCCATCGTAATCGCAGATGACCATCCGATTGTCCGGAAAGGGATTCGTGAGCTCATTGCCGAAGAAAGCCGGTTTAGAGTTGTTGAGGAGGTCGGACACGGCGATAAAGTTCTTGAAGTTCTTCGCAAACACACACCGAAAATTCTGCTTCTTGATCTCAACATGCCCGGTATGAATGGACTCGATATCGCTTCAAAGCTTCAACGCACCATGCCCGACATTAACATCATCGTAATGACGATGCATAAAGAGGAGGAAATATTTGACAAGGCGCTGAGTTTGGGTGTCAGAGGTTACTTACTCAAAGAATGCGCTGAAGATGATCTCCTCGAATGTATTACTGTTGTTCTTGAAGGCGATTGCTATATCAGTCCACAGCTTTCAAAATATCTTTTGAACCGGAAATCGAAAAGAGATGAAATGTTGCAAGCCCATCCAACACTTGAAGAGCTTTCGCCAGCGGAACGTCGTATCCTCAAGCTCATTTCCGAAAACAAGACCAGCAAGGAAATCGCCGAGCTTCTTCATATTAGTGTGAAAACGGTACACAATCACCGGTTTAACATCTGCAACAGACTCAACGTACGCGGTATCAATGGCTTGCTAAAATTTGCCATCGAACATAAATCTCATCTCTGACCCGAACGAGTAGATATCTTTCTTCCGAAAAAAGATTCCTGACTTTCGTATCCCTTTTTAAAACCTTTTTCTACGCTGAAACGCTATACCGATCAGGCGTCTGAATAGATAGAAGTTTGGTTTGCTTTTCCCACGCTAGGTAACAATACCCATCTCAAATTGAGGACTATTCTCTATATCCATTCATAGATACATTCTTGATATTTCATGATAATTGTATTCAGTTCTCTTGAGAAAGACACACCTATGAAAGTAATGATTGTCGATGACAACCGGGTTATCCATGAACTTATCCGCGATGCGCTTCTTCCCGACGTGAGTGATTTTACCGATTGCGCCGATGGCGATGAAGCTGTAGAAATGTACCGTCTCTGCCGTCCGGATTGGGTCCTGATGGATGTTATGATGAAGAGAATGGATGGCCTGAAGGCAACTGAGGCAATTATCGCCGAGGATCCGGGTGCCAAGATCATCATAATTACCCAGCATACAGAACCTGGGATACGTGAACAGGCGATGCAGGCCGGGGCAACAGGTTTTGTATTGAAAGATAATCTTGAGGATATCGCACGATTGGTTTTTCGCGGGCACAATTAGAATTGGGTTTTTCCCGAGAGGGCAGATAGTCCGGAGAACAATCGATATCGAGGGGATTTACAGAAAGTAAAATAACGGTTACCACCATTTCATTTTAAAAGGATAAATCCATGAAAATCATTCTTGCTATTTTGTTATTCAGCTGTCAGCTTGTTCCATCACTTCTGGTCGCACAACGGCAGGCAAACGTTCCTTTGGAAAAGATTCTCAATCCCGATGGATCTGTGAATATGAACACTGGCCTCAGCGGAAGTATCGAAATGGATGGATGGAAAATGTCCGTTGGTCCGGATGGTGCTCCACGATTTGTTAATTCCGATGCGTCTGGGGTGCCAGCGGACAGTGCGTGGGATGATCAGTTTGCGAGAAGGGGATTCTGGCCCCCTTCCCCGGAGATTAGGGCTTTGGCGGTGAACGGTACAGATCTTTATGTCGGTGGATCGTTTTCACAGGTAGGTAGCGCTGCTTCCAGCAACATTGCCAGGTGGGATGGTACCCATTGGGTAAGTGTCGGGCCTGGGGTAGATGGTGCAGTCTACGCAATTGCTGTGAGCGGTTCTGATGTGTACATAGGTGGGAACTTTGCCATGGCTGGCGGGATTGCAGTGAACAACATTGCTAAATGGGATGGTACTACTTGGTCAGCGCTTGGTTCAGGGACTAATGGCGAAGTCTCCGATCTTGAAGTAATTGGCGCAAACCTTTTTGCCGGAGGTTCGTTCACAATTGCCGGCGGTGTTACCGTCAATTATGTTGCAGGATGGGATGGAAGTACCTGGTCTGCGCTTGGTTCAGGAATGAATTCAAATGTACTAGCGCTTACCTCAAGCGGGGCAGATCTTTATGCCGGAGGATGGTTTACAACAGCAGGCGGATCTGCTGCAAGCCGGATTGCCAAGTGGGATGGAACTACCTGGACTCCCCTGGGTTCTGGCGTGAACCTCGGTATCTTTTCTCTTGCCGCAAGCGGAACCACAGTGTATGCAGGCGGGAATTTTACAACCGCAGGCGGAACAGCAGTCAGCAATATAGCTAAGTGGGATGGTAGTAACTGGTCGGCACTCGGATCAGGGACAAACTCTCCTGTAACCAGCATCGTGATCAACGGGACCGATATGTATGCATCAGGAAATTTTACAACCGCAGGTGGTACCGCAGTTAAATATGTGGCGAGGTGGGATGGAGCAACCTGGTCAGATTTTGGATCGGGGATGAATCAATATGTTTACGCTCTCGCAGCAGCAGGATCTGAGATCATCGCCGGAGGAATGTTCACAACGACTGGAGGGGTGGAGGGCCTCGCGAGAAGTAGCGGGGGTTCATGGGCTGGGTTCAACGCTACTGGGATTTTCAATGGCCTGAACGGTGGTGTTAACGCTATTGCGGTGAGCGGTTCAGATCTTTATGTGGGAGGATGGTTCACTGCGGCGGGAGATTTAAGCGTGGGGTATATAGCGAAATGGAATGGGAGCAGTTGGTCTGCGCTTGGATCAGGCGTTAATGGAGAGGTTTTAGCGATTGCCGTGAGAGGCACGAATGTATATGCAGGAGGGGAGTTCACTATGGCCGGTGGTGCAAGTGCAAGCAATATCGCCAAGTGGAATGGCACATCGTGGAGCGCGTTGGGTTCGGGCATTACAGGGCCCTTTTCGAAAGTTTACGCTATAGCCGTAGCATCTGATGGGAATGTGTATGCCGGAGGATATTTTACTACTGCAGGGAGCGTGTCAGCAACAAATATTGCCAGATGGGATGGTTCTTCATGGTCCGCGCTTGGAATACCTATGACCGATCCTGGTGGATCAGCGCGGGTGAGTTCTCTTATTGTGAATGGAACCGATCTCTATGCGGGCGGGCTTTTTACTACCATAGGCGGAGTAACGGTAAATTCTATTGCGAGGTGGAACGGAAGTCTGTGGTTTGCTCTGGGCACCGGAATGGGGGGCTACCTCGATAAAACAGTTTATAGCCTTGCTATCAGTGGTAGTAATCTTTATGTTGGCGGTTATTTTACCACCGCCGGTGGTACTGCAGCGAAGAGCATAGCTATCTGGGATGGTACCAGCTGGGCGGCTGTTGGAACGGGAATGAACGATTTTGCCAAAGTAAAGTCACTTGCGGTGAGTGGCGGGAATCTTTTCGCAGGTGGTTTTTTTCAAACTGCCGGTGGGTCACCTGCCGCTTATGTCGCAAAATGGAACGGCAGCACGTGGTCTGCGCTGGGTTCGGGAATGTCCAGCTCATATCCCGAAGTCTCCGCTCTTGCATCAATTGGGTCCCGTCTATATGCCGGAGGAGGTTTCGAGAGAGCTGGAGGAAAACCTTCGCTTTATTTCGGTGCCTGGAGTGAAGGAGGAGGGTCGGGATCACTCACTTTTGGTGTTGATCCGCTTTGGAACCTCGTCTCAGTTCCGGTTGTCGTGAGTGATTTTTCCAAATCTGCGATCTTTTCGTCGTCGCTCACCGATGCGTTTTCGTATTCGGGCGGATACAGCAGTGAAAGTGTTCTCGAGAATGGTCCGGGGTATTGGGTAAAGTTTGGTTCAAGCCAATCAATAGAATTATTTGGGACCCCCATTCATGCCGATACGATCAATGTTGATGAGGGATGGAATATCATCGGGTCTGTAAGTAGTCCTGTTTCTGTCGGAGCGATCACAAGTATTCCAGGTGGACTGGTAACCTCCCAGTATTTTGGATATAATGCGGGTTATTCGGCTCAAAGTATTATTGAACCGGGAAAAGCATACTGGGTAAAGACAAGCGGAACGGGTCAACTTATTCTCTCCTCATCATCGAACATGCCGGTTGCCGATCGTATCCGGATTATACCGACAAAAGAGCTTCCACCAGACCCGCCAATATCAGATGGGTCTGAAACTGCAAACCTGAAACCTGAAACGTATGGACTGAATCAAAACTATCCGAACCCGTTTAATCCGTTAACGGTTATCCGTTATCAGTTACCGGTTGCGAGTCATGTCACGCTTAGAGTGTATAACACATTGGGACAAGAAGTAAGGACATTGGTCAACGAGAGGCGGGATGCGGGATTTAAGTCTGTCGAGTGGAATGCAAGCGGAATACCGAGCGGAGTCTATTTCTGCAGACTACAGGCAGGAAGTTTTACGAGTATAAAAAAGATGTTGCTTCTTAAGTAATGTTCTGACCCGTTCCTTATTAAAGGGGATGATGCGCTTGTACCGACACAAATAATACACTAATTATGACAGGATCAATCATGAAATCAATACTCTTGCTTCTCATTTCGTTGGTCATTCATGGAGCGGT
The DNA here is from genome assembly GCA_964523395.1 of uncultured Chlorobiaceae bacterium. Classification (GTDB taxonomy): domain Bacteria; phylum Bacteroidota; class Ignavibacteria; order UBA10030; family SZUA-254; genus JANYJZ01. Next base: position 34,040 of record CAZFXS010000003.1, read on the forward strand.
GGCTGCCCAGATTCCCAACAAACTCTCATATCAGGGATTGCTGAGCGGTGCCACGGACGGAAACTACACGCTCAAATTTGAAATCTACAACGCTCTCACTGGAGGAACAGTGCAACACACCGAGACCTTTGCCGGTGTTGCGGTTGCATCCGGTACATTCAATGTGGTGCTTGGATCCACCACAACCCTTATGGGAATCTTTAACTCTCCTCTCTTTGTTGAGATAACTTGCACTGCCGGTCCGACAGGGCCAAGCTATCCTTTGGTTTTCACTCCTCGTACAGAACTGATGAGCTCACCCTACTCGCTTGCCCCGTGGGCGACAAGCGGCACAAATGTTTACTACAATGGCGGAATGGTTGGTGTTGGCACTCAAACTCCGGATGTATCGGCTCTGCTTGACCTGAGTTCGACAACCAAAGGATTCTTGCCCCCACGAATGACACAAGTGCAAAGAGATTCAATAATACCTGTTGAAGGTTTAATGATCTTTAATACAACATCAAAAAAACCAAATTATTATGATGGAACAGAATGGAAAAATTCTGACGGCACTTCTGCAACAACACCATTGTCTTTAGTAATTGGTGATAGTTTTCAAGGCGGAAAAATCGCCTACATTTTACAACCCGGCGATCCTGGATATATCACCGGTGAAACTCATGGTCTCATAGCAGCCGCATCGGACCAAGGTTTAGCGGAGTGGGGTTGCTTTGGAGTGAATATTGGGGGAGCTGTTTCCACCGCCATTGGAACCGGCAATCAAAACACGATCGACATCATGGCATCGTGCGCTGCAGCAGGAATAGCCGCGAGGTTATGCGGCGATTTAGTCTTAAACGGCTACAACGATTGGTATCTGCCTTCTAAGGATGAGCTAAACACACTCTATCTTAACAATGTAGCCATTGGTGGGTTTGCTGCCACACGCTATTGGTGTTCTTCTCAGTTTGGTAATGACTACGCCTGGAGCCAAAGCTTTAGCAGTGGCCTGCAATTCAGCTCCACCACCAGGAGCTCTAACTGGAGTGTCCGCGCTGTTCGGACATTTTAATAAATACTAAACTATTTTCTTAAGGTCTGGGTCAGCTTTGAAAAAATTCATTGTCTTCCTTATTGTTTCCAGGCTGGAAATTGCCTCTATCGTATATGCACAAATTCTCTTGTCAAGGGTTACTGTCAGGAGCGAGCGATGGGAATTACACGCTTAAGTTTGATATCTTTAACGAGGAGTAAGCCATGACGTATACAAAAAATTTACTTCCAAGCTTGAAAAACCTGCAAGAAATACTGGTAAATGAGAGATTTATATTATCTGTGTTGATTCTTATTTTTTCGTGTATGTTTCAGAATTCATCCATTTGTCAAACTCATAAATGGCGTGTGGTTGATAACGGCGGCGGGAAATCCAACTCGGGCAGCATTGTTCTCCACTCCTCATTTGGTCAAAGCAGTGTGCAAGTATCCATGAGCGCGAGTGTAAAAATTGAAAGCGGCTATCTGCCGGGTGTACGGCCCAACGTTTCATCGTACAATCAGATTCTTGACGAGGGATGGAATATGGTTTCGCTTTCTGTGCTTGTCGGCGACAGGCGAAAAACAGTCCTTTACCCATCAGCAGTCTCGCAGGCATTCGGATATGTCTCCGGATATTTACCCGAAGATACACTTGAGTATGGTCATGGCTACTGGATGAAATTTTCCGGGGATGAGTTACTGGGTCTTTTCGGGACCGGTTATGTATTCGACAGTGTTGAAGTACACAAAGGATGGAACATGATCGGCATGCTCACCACACCGCTCCTTGCGTCGTCAGTAACACCCGTTGTGCCGGTGACTATTACTTCAGGTTCGTTCTTCGGATTCTCGACTGACCTCGGTTACTTTTCCGAAGATACCTTAAAACCCGGACATGCCTACTGGGTGAAACTAAGTTCAACAGGAAGAATTGTATTGTCAACTGGTTCTATGCTTCAGTCAGCTCACTCTCAAAGTACTCATGAGATCGCCAATGAAATCAAGAGAACTTTCCTTACTGAAGTAAACACCGGAACGCTGACGATCAAGGATGCAAAGGGGAAGAGCAAATCTCTCATTTACTCGTCTGACACGCAACAGGATAATAACGATCTGTACGAGCTGCCCCCGGTTCCGCCCGCGGGTATCTTTGATGCTCGTTATGCCTCAAACCTCTGGCTTGAATCAGCTAAGCCTGGAACAGAAAAAGAAGTGCCGGTCATTATCAGCGGAGCAAATTATCCGCTGTCTATTTCCTGGGAAGGGGATGCTGTGACAACATTGGTCATCGACGGGAAAGAATTTTCCCTGAGTACGGCCGGCTCAACAGCCATTGAACGTCCACCAGCGAATATTGTACTTCGACTCTCTTCCGCGTCAACACCCGCAATTCCAACGGAGTACGCGCTGACGCAAAACTATCCCAATCCATTTAATCCATTGACAATTTTCGATTTTCAATTGCCAATTGCGAGTCATGTATCTCTTAAAATCTATGATCTGCTGGGAAGAGAAATAGCGACAATTGTTAACGAACCACAGGATGCTGGGTTCAAGTCGGTGGAGTGGAATGCTCGTGATTTTCCGAGTGGTGTTTATTTCTATAAGCTGCAGGCTGGGAGCTTTTCAAGTGTCAGAAAGATGATGTTGCTTAAATAAGATTTCTGCTCCCCTTCGTTGCCGGTTTCTAATTCAGGGAAAGAAGCGGTAGTTCTTTCCAAAGAGTTGGGTTTGTGGAAAAACTGTGTGGCGGAGGGGGTTTTGATTGCTGTGCGCTTCCGGACCAGTGGATTAGATGACGGAGGCGAGGGGAGGGCGGAGCATAAGCCGCCCTCCTTGTTTTATAGCTGCTGCAAGCTATTTGCGATGCAAAATTATTAAGAATTTTCTCAAGTTTGACAAAATTAACCCTCACGAATTGATTGGTATGGTTATACTTTTTTCAGACAAAAACCTCTTTTTTTCTTGACTTTCTGATGGTACAATTGTACTTTCCATGTGTAATTTCTGAGGTTTTAAGTTTTTGACAGATCAACAGCGTCAAACGAGAGTAAGATTCGTCAACCCTCCTTAGTCCTCATCCTCTCAATTGTCGCTCATATTTTTATCGGGGCACTTTAGTGTTGGTGTTCAAAAGTATCTGTTTCGGTTTTCTGCTGAATCAGTTGTTCAGGCTCTGATACATATCGCAAAAATTCCTCAAACGGATGCGCGTTGATTGACGCGCATAATGTTTTTTATTAAAAAGAAATCGTCGTTTTTACTATTCATTATTACACTAAGGAGAAGTTATGAGACAAGCTCTACGATTGTTTTTCATTGTTGCTGTGGTGTTCCTGACAGCACTCCCGCTTTTCTCGCAAAATGAAGTTCCATGGGTAGTAGCGGAGGATGATTCATTTCCCTCGCTCAGAAGCGTATTTCTTGATCCGTCAAACCACAAAACGGAGTTTCATGGCAGTGGCTTCTTTGATGTCTTTACGGAGCTTTCGTTAGATCTCACCCCCGGAGGAAATCGCATTTGGCCGCAACCGGGATTTTTTTCATTTAGCGGGAGCGCAACTGTGCGATCAGGCAGCGGGTTGCATAAAGATTTACCACTTGAAATAACAGTCCAATTCGGTCCTGGCTCAAACTCCGGAAGCGTTACTACATTTCAAACCGAAATGCTGTCGTTGAACCTCAGCGGTACCACGTTTATGCTTCGCGAAAGCCCGACACGCGCTTCAACCGGGAAAACGGCCCTGCGTGAGTCACCCACACGACCGCAGATGAACAGTTTCTTTGATGTGTTCTTGGAACTTAGTGTGGATGGCGGCGGGACATGGATGCCCGCAGATGATTCTGTCCGCATTGAAATGAAAATTAAACCGACTATCCTGATCAACAGGCCAGATCCCCCTCCAATTGTGGCGGGAAGATGTATCGGTGATCTTGATCGTGATGGTATACCTGATCTTGTTCTCACTCTTCTTGAAGAATCTCAATCTGTCCCGGTTGATTCGGTGAAATTCAAAGGCCTTCAGGCTGGCTTCGATTATTATATTTCGGGTAGTCGCCTTATGGCATCTCCGGGGCATGCTACCATCGGAATTAAACATACGTTTGATGACGGTGACACACAATTTTTCGATACTGAGATGCTTCAGATGGATATCAGCGGAGGAGCGCTTCCTTCAGGCGTGATGGTCCGCGAAAGTCCCAGCAAGGCATCATTAGGGAGAACGAGTATTAGAACAATGCCGGACGGGCACAGCGCAATTTCAAGTTTCTTTGATATTTTTACTGAGTTGAGCGTTGATGGGGGCCAGAGCTGGACTCCTCAACCACCGGTATCACTGGAATTAAGAGAACCGCTCATTCCGGTAGTGCCGACTGTCCCTGCACCGGATAATAGCTTCCCAGTGGTCGGAAGTGTCATGTTAGACCCGTCAAACCGCCCTGTTTCATTTAACAGTTTCTTCGACGTCTTTACAGAAGTTACACTTGATTTTACCGGAACCGCTCCAGTAAAACCTCCTCTTCCCGGTGCCTCTCAAAATCAATCGATGACAGGGGTTGCGCGTTTTCATCTTTCGCTTGACGGCGGTGCAACTATACAAATTCACACATGCCCGGTGGATGCAATGATAAGGATGGCATCGGCAAGCAATTCGGGTGATACACGGTTTTTCGATACAGAAATGCTCTCGCTTAATCTCTCCGGAGGTTCGTTGCCATCCGGAGTTATGATCCGTGAGAGCCCCACAAAGCAATCGCTGGGTCAACACGTTATTCGTGAGTCTCCAAGCAGACCTACACATATAGGGAGTTTCTTCGATGTCTTTTTTGAGTTAAGCGTTGATGGTGGAGGGACCTGGATGCCTGCTGATGCTGTTGTCAGGCTTGAAACAAAAACGATGCGGGCACCGGTGAATATTAATACTGCGTCTGTCCCTGTTTTATCCTCAGGGGCGTATCAGACACTACCAACCGGTGATCCTGATTTCGATCTTCTTAGAATTACGCATAATACTCTACCTCCGCCTCCTCCGCCACCGGTGGGCAGCAGTGCGACATTTCCACTCAGTGTGGAGATTGCCGGTATTAGCATTGGCGGTGTTGAACGGGCAGGGAGTGGTATTACATGTATTGTTCGCGCCACAAGCAGCTTCTCAGATGGAACAACAAGTACTTTCGATACCGAGATGCTTCAGTTAGATCTGAGTGGCGGGACTCTTCCGTCAGGTATTATGGTTCGTGAGAGCCCTTCGAAGGCTTCCCTAGGAAAGACCAGTGCACGCGCGCTCTCTCCCGGATTATTTGAAGTTTCAAGTTTCTTTGATGTCTTCACGGAATTAAGTATCGACGGCGGTCAGACATGGACTCCTCAGGAGCCCATGACGTTGGAATTTGCAGACAGTGTCAGAGAAAGTCCATCGCTCAGTTCCTGCTTGCCTGTCGCAACCTATCCGAATGATTTATTCCCATTTCCCGGTGCGATAGTTCACCCTTCTGGTGCCTCGCCGCAAACCTATCTGACCGGATCCCAGTTTCGGTATCATCAATGGAGGTGGGTTGGGGCAAGTGGCTTGCAGTCATTACCTCCACTTGGCGTGACCAATTTCTATAATGACATTTTAATGACCGATATGCAGATGTCCCCTGGTCCTGGATTACCATTCCAGGATGTGGTGGCTTCAGGTCCGGTTCTTGTTCGAATGACACACTCCGTTGATGATGGTACTACTCGTCATTTTGATACCGAAATGCTGAGTCTTAACCTCACATCATCTCTGGGTGTAATGATTCGTGAAAGCCCGACACTTCCATCGTTGGGCCATACAACCGTGAAACCGAATGGAAGTGGATACACGATAGACAGTTTCTTCGATATCTTTACGGAAATAAGTTTTGATGGCGGCTCAAGCTGGATTCCTTCGAACGGTCCAACTCATCTTGTGCAAGAGTTGTTTGCGCCCGAGCTTCCCATTTCATTATCTCATTTTCCTCCGCCGGGAGTCTATAAAATTAATCGTATTGCGGGTGAACAGTGTGACAATGGCCTTGGAAATCTTGAGTACGATAACGGCGCCCGAATCTTCCGCCCGGCATTTTTCGATATTTTCACTGAAGCAGCGTTACCACCCCCGGGTGGCAGTTCGGTAAACACATTTACGGCGCGGGCTCATCAGTCAATTTCCCTTGATGGCGGAAACTCCTTCTTTGATGTATTTTTTGATGTGTCGGGGTCAATCCAATGCGATGCGACGAATAATTCTTCATTGCCTCCGGATCCGACAAGGTACTTTGATACGGAAATGCTTGCGTTGAATTTACAGCCTCTTGGTGGAGATCTAACTATCCATGGTGATATCAGGCTGCGGGAAAGCCCCACATTACCTTCAAAAGGGAAGTTATATATTCGCGAATCACCTACACTTCCGAAAATGAGCAGTTTCTTTGATATCTTTACCGAAATCAGTCTTGATGGTGGGCTAACATGGTCTCCTCAGTCGAATGCGATGCGGATTGAACTTGATACCGTGAAACCCGGAACGATTACCGGCATAAAATGGCACGACGCTGATGGCAACGGTGCTATTGATGGCGGGGAAACAGGTCTTGCGGGTTGGAAGATCTATCTTACTGACACGCTCGGCACCGTTCTTGATACAACGTTAACGAATGGTGCAGGAGAGTATGCATTCTCGAATGTTCCGCCTGGTACCTATCGTGTGAGTGAGGAAGGCAAAGCCGGATGGATTCAGACCGGCGGTGCGCCGGCATATGGTTTCCTGATGGTTCCCGGTGACACAAATAAAGGAAACGATTTCGGGAACTTTCAGGCACCTGTTCTTACCGGTGTAAAATTCAATGATCATAACGGTGACGGAATCCGTGATCCTGAGGATGAAGGTGTCGCTGACTGGGAGATTTGTCTCTTTCCAAAGAATATTCAATCACCAGGCGCGAGTGTAAACAGTGGAACAGGGTCCTTCGGACTTCACCTTAACGGCCTGCCGCCCGGAGAACCTGTCTTAGGGACTCTTACCGGTTACGCGGCTGCGAAAAGAGGTTATGATTATTACAAGGCGAAATCAGATCTTTTGTCAAGCAATGGTGTTGTAGTGAATGATGTAAGCTCTGAGAGCGTACTTCCGAAAGTCAGTCGTTCTGTACTTAAGGAATACTTTGAGAATGGACAAATCCCGACGGAGATGCAGGCGCTCCAGCTTCAGTCCGTTAATCCTGTTATTATCGGTGGGCAGCCCTACACTATCAAAGTAAAACCCGATACGTCGAAGCCCAAAAAGGAGTACGTTGGCCACGTAAGTATCATGAAGACGAGGAGACCCATTGGTGACACTGCTCCTCTTTCACCATACCGCTCAAGTTTCTTCGATGTATTTCTTGAGCTTGAAATTACTCCACTGGGAACCCCCGGTTCAATACCCATCCCCGAACATCTCTATTTTGGAATCATCCTCGAGGCAGATCTTGACGGTGATGGCGAACCGGAACCTCTATCGGAAGGAATGGTCTACAATGGCGGTCCGGTTACACTTTATGACGCAGCAGATCAACCGGCAGGAACGCTCGACAATATTTCCTTCACCGTGGGCAAACCTGCCTCTCAGGTGAATCCAATTTGCATAAAGACCGATGCTGATGGCCAATATAATTTTTCACCGTTGTTGCCGGGGGTTTGGAACATCCTCGAAGGTCAGGAGCCATGCTGGGTGGCCACGACAGGCCCGGTACCGCCGATTCTGTCAACAAGCGGTGTGACATTACCGCCGGTTGATTTTGGCAATCATGAGAATAAGGGTACTATTTGCGTTACGAAATATTACGACATCAACCACAACCAACAGCTTGACGGCGGAGAACCGCCGATGGCAGGAGTTGAATTTATATTAACTGGTCCATCAGGTTCTGTGAATGGTGTCACTGACGTCAACGGTAATCTCTGTTTCTACGATCTCGATTCAGGAGATTACGCTCTGACGGAGACGGTTCCGGACGGTTATACAGTAAGTGTTCCTAAATCAGGTGTGTATAATGCAACAGTCGGGCACTGCGACTCGCTTTCATTTATGTGGTTGAATTCAGCCGCGCTTACAGATACACTCTTCCGTACTGCGACAGCAGAGGATTGGGCACGCGCGCTTGATAAGAAAAACAAGCATAAAGAGGAAAAGTGTAAACCGGACAAGGTGAGATTTAAATTTAATTTGAGAATGCGAAATCCCGGTGAGGATCATGGTGAAAGGTTGACAATTAAATTTAATATGCCTGTCGATACAGTCCTTATGTATGCGAGAAAAAATAAGGTAGACGAGTGTACCTACTGGACTTCTGTTGATCCCAAGAGGCAGATATGGCAGGGAATTATTTTCCGTTGTGTAGCGGCGTACGCAACTGATTCGGTGATTCAGTTCGATGGAATAGGGCTTAAAGGCGCCCCTATAAAATTTACTTATCAGTGGGATACAATACGTGTAGGCGGAGGGTCTAGTCCGTATGTCCTTTTCGGTAAAGGTGCTCTTCCGGGCAAGCCGCTCTATCCATCTGACAATATTAAGTTGAATCAGCTCCTTCTTCCTATGCCTAACCTCAACAACGTTGGTCAGGAAATTTACGCGCAGGGTGGATTTCCGATTGTTGTCGGTGCTGCGCAGGATAGTCATTCCGTTACGCATTTAAAATATCAGGATATCCAGAAATCTTTGTACAAGGATAACAAGGGTATTCTTACACTGCACACGGATTCAACAAGATGTCTTGATAAGTTTATCACGAACCAAAAGACATTGCTGAAACAGCAAAAGAGCTTGCCCCCAGTCAAGCATAACAACGCATTGTTTGCGGAAGCGTTGGCATTGAAATTAAACGTCATTGCAAGCCGGCTTGGAAAGTTTCCGGCAGGATTAGACAGTCTCATCTATGATGATCATAAGAATCTTCTGGATCCTACACATCCGGTGTTTAACGGGAAATATGTTGCCGAAATCATGGCGCAAGTGGATAGTATGCTGGCGTGTAAAGTCGATCCGAAAGGCGCCGGACTTACTCCATATGATTACTATCGCGTCATCAGAAAAATCAACAAAGCGTTCAGCGGACCGATAGATACGACACGATGGAGTTGCGAGAAACTGATACTCACAGGTGTCCGCCCGTTGAAATCGGTTTCATATCTTCGTGCTGAACCCGGTCACTCTATGATGCCTGAAACATTCCCGGTCAACCCGCATGCGAAAGAACTGATGCCTTCCGCATTCTCGTTGAACCAGAATTATCCGAATCCATTCAATCCGTCAACGACAATTCAATTTGAACTTCCGGAAGAAGCGGCTGTCACCATGAAGATCTATAATATGCTTGGTCAGGAAGTGGCGACTCTCATTAATAACGAAGTTCTTGATGAAGGAGAAACGGAAGTGGAATTTGATGCAAGTAGTTTGCCGTCGGGGGTCTACCTTTACAAACTTACTGCCAACGGGATTGGCGACATAGACGAGGGTATTGTCGGCCAGTCATACGTTAGTGTGAAGAAGATGATGTTGATTAAGTAATACCGTTTAATAATCGGGGACATCGCATAAGTGAAGCCGGCTCCAGGGAAGGGGCCGGCTTTTTTTCATGTATAGATGGCGACTCGCCATCATGTTTTGCCTTAGATATCTTTTCATCAAGGTTACAAAGAACGCCGACTGGTAGTCGGCTACTACACCAGATCCTTCTTTGCTTTTCATCCCTCTTTTTGGTACATTTTAACCACTTATGATAGAGCAGTACATTCCCATCGGTTTTATGATCATCATCGGCATTGGTTTCGGCGTTGTCATGTCGAAAGCAAGCGAATGGTTTGGCCCGAAAAATCCCACAGAGGTTAAACTTTCCACATATGAAAGCGGCATGGAGCCGATTTTAAGCGCGCGCGAACGCGTTTCGGTGAAATACTATATGGTGGCGATGCTGTTTATTATATTCGATATTGAAGTTGTGTTTCTGTATCCCTGGGCGGTGAATTTCAGACAACTTGGTCTGTTTGGCTTTATCGAGATGATTGTCTTTATCGCTATACTGATGCTTGGATATTTGTATCTGATAAAAAAAGGCGCATTGAAATGGCAGTAGCTTCGAACGACGAAAGTTTTATCACTACACGGCTGGATGATGTTATCGGCTGGGCGAGAAAAAATTCTCTCTGGCCTATGCCGATGGGTATTTCCTGCTGTGCGATTGAGATGATGGCGTTTGCAGGTCCCCGGTATGACGTAGCACGATTTGGTTCGGAAGCATTTCGTTTTTCTCCGCGCCAAAGTGATCTTATGATTGTGGCGGGAACCGTGACATACAAAATGTCCCATGTCGTCCGTAAAATTTATGACCAGATGCCCGACCCGAAATGGGTTATCGCGATGGGGGCGTGCACATCTTCCGGCGGAATGTACCGTTCATATTCTGTTGTGCAGGGTATTGACTTGTTTATTCCTGTTGATGTTTATGTGGCAGGATGCCCGCCGCGTCCCGATAATTTGCTCAACGGATTAATGCAGATTCAGGCAAAAATTGGCCGCGGTGAGAAGCCGGGACAAAGTGAAAAAATTTATATCGGAGAACCTTCAGGAAATCATGAACGAGCGTATTCTCGATAAACTGAAGGCGGGGTTCGGCAATTCCATCGAATCGTCGAACGAGTATCGTGGTGAATTTACCATTATTGTTAAAAAAGCTGACATAGCCTCCGTTTCGCAATTCCTTCGTGATGATTCTGAACTCCGGTTTGATTCCATTCGTGATGTCTGCGGTGCGGATTACTTTCGGTCGGATGACCGGTTCGAAGTCATTTACAATATCTATTCGCTTCAGAACAGGAACCGTCTTCGCCTGAAAGTTCGTGTCGATGAATCAGACCTTCATGTCCCGACAGTAACGACCGTGTGGGAGGGCGCCAATTGGATGGAGCGCGAGACATACGATATGTATGGAATTGTGTTCGACGGCCATCCCGACATGCGTAGAATCTACATGCCGGAGGAATTTGAATATCATCCGCTGAGAAAAGATTATCCGCTGATGGGTATTCCCGGCTCTCTCCCTCTTCCTAGAAAATAATCAGTGTAACGACCCTCATGGCTTCCGACGTTGCCACAGCAAAACAGAAAATCCTCCGCGCTCTTGAAAATCAGGATACCAACGTGCAGTTTGATGATCCCCTCGAGCATGACATGGTGCTTAATATGGGTCCTCAGCATCCTGCGACCCATGGTGTGCTCAGAATTCTCATCAGACTAGATGGGGAGACGATCGTTTCAGGCGTCCCAGACTTAGGATATCTGCACCGCGGCTATGAAAAAATCGCGGAGAATTCCAACTACCATGAATTTATCCCCCATACCGACCGGCTGGATTATCTTTCACCGCTCGCAAACAATGTCGCGTATGTGCTTGCAGTTGAAAAACTTGCCGGTATAGAAGCGCCGCGCCGCGCGCAATTTATCCGCGTTATCTGTGCCGAACTTGCGCGGCTCGCGTCGCACCTGGTATGGCTGGGCACACAGGCAATGGACGTGGGCGCCGTGACCGTATTGTTATGGGGATTCCGTGAACGGGAAAAAATTCAGGATATCTGGGATGTGCTGACGGGTGTCCGGTTTACAACAAGTTTTACCCGCATCGGCGGTTTGGCGCAGGATATGTCCGATGAGTGTGTGACAATGATTCGCAGTTTCCTCGACCAGTTTTCCGGCAGTCTTGCAGACTGTGAAAACATTCTCGTTCGGAACAGAATATTTATCGAACGTTGCGAAGGCGTCGGGTACATCAGCAAAGAACAGGCAATCGGTCTTGGGCTGACGGGTCCGAACCTTCGCGGAAGCGGAGTCGATCATGATCTCAGAAGAGATGAGCCGTATCTGGTGTACAACGAGTTTGATTTTCACGTTCCGGTGTACACCGATGGTGATACGCTTGCGCGGTTTTATGTCAGGATGCAGGAGATCAAAGAGTCGGTAAAAATTCTCAGGCAGGCACTTGATAAAATACCGCAGGGTCCTGTGAATGCAGCAGAACCAAAACGGGTTCTTCCGCAAAAGGAACGGACGTATGGCAAGATGGAAGAACTCATTCACGACTTCATGCTGATCAACTTCGGCATCAACCCTCCGATCGGTGAAATCTACCATGCTATCGAGGCTTCAAAAGGAGAGTTGGGCTTTTATCTTGTCAGTAATGGCGAAGGGCATCCCTGGCGCCTAAAGATCCGCTCCCCGTCGTTTGTGAATCTGCAATGCCTGCCGCCGATGATCAAAGGCGGAATGATTTCCGATGTTGTCGCGATTATCGGAAGTATTGACCCGGTGATGGGGGAAGCGGATAAATGACCAATTCAAAATTAAAAATTAAAAAGTAAAAAAATGTCGGCCAGTTCGTATTTTTTTACTTTTTACTTTTGACTTTTTACTTGATATTATGTTTACAGAACAGAATCTCCAGAAGTTAGAAACTCTCAAGAAACAATATCCCACCACGAAAGCGCTCACGTTACCGGCGCTCTGGATGGCGCAGGAGCAGTTTGGCTGGATCTCGCCCGAGACAATGCAATACATCGCAGCATTGCTTAATCTTCCTGTTGCGCACGTGTATGGAGTGGTGACATTCTACACGATGTTCAATACTAAACCTGTAGGGAAATATCATCTCCAGGTCTGTACGAATATTTCCTGCCAGCTTCGCGGTGCGGAGAAGCTTGCAGGACATATCTGCGAAAAACTTCATGTGAACATGGGAGAGACCACTGCCGATAAACGGTTTACCGTGGTTGAAGTCGAGTGCCTCGGTTCGTGCGGCACCGCGCCGATGATGCAGGTGAATGACGAGTATTACGAAAATCTCACAGCTGAAAAAGTTGATAAACTGTTATCAGAAGAATTCAAGTAATCATGTCCGATCTTAACGAAAAATTAATCCTTCCCGACATTCCCGGTCTTCACAAACTGGAAGTTTATGAACAGCACGGCGGATATCAGGCACTGCGCAAAACGCTTGGCATGAAACCGGATGATGTTATTGAGGAAGTAAAAAAATCGAATTTGCGCGGAAGGGGAGGGGCGTGCTTTCCCACAGGGTTGAAGTGGAGTTTCATGCCCAAGCAAACTCCGAAGCCTAAATATCTTTGCGCCAATGGCGATGAGAGCGAGCCGGGAACGTTCAAAGACCGGCAGATATTTGAATTTAATCCGCATCTTTTTATTGAAGGCGCGATCATTGCCGCGTATGCGATGGGCATTACCACCGTGTATGTCTATGTTCGCGGTGAATACGCGAAATGGGTAAAGATGCTTCAGAAAGCGGTTGATGACGCCTACGCGAAAAATTATATCGGCCAGAATATTCTTGGCACAACATTCAATACAAACCTCTACGTTTATAAAGGCGCAGGCGCCTACATTTGCGGCGAAGAATCAGCGCTGATGAATTCACTGGAAGGCAACCGCGGCTATCCGCGTGTTAAGCCGCCGTTTCCGGCGCAGTTCGGCTTGTGGGGATGCCCGACAACAATCAACAATATCGAAACAATTGCCAATGTTCCGGTGATTATCAATAAAGGCTGGGAATGGTATTCAAAAATCGGATACGTCAAGCAACCCGGTCCGTTGCTGTACGGGATCAGCGGACATGTCAATAAACCGGGGGTATTTGAGTTACCAACAGGAGTATTGTTGACCGATCTTATTTATAAACACGCGGGCGGCGTTCCCGGCAATAAAAAAATTAAAGCTGTTATTCCGGGCGGTTCATCCACCATGTGGCTACGTGGAGAAGAGCTTGAAGGCGTGAAGATGGATGCCGATTCATTGAAATCGGTCGGAACTTCCATCGGCACAGGCGGCGTCATCGTTATGGATGAAGACACAGATGTCCTCAAAGTCCTTGCGCGTATATCGCACTTTTATCATCATGAATCGTGCGGACAATGCACGCCATGCCGCGAGGGATGCGGATGGATGGAAAAGATCCTGAACCGCTTTGTCGCGGGCGAAGGAACGGTGGAAGATATTGATTTACTGCTTGATGTAGCGAATAATATTGAAGGCAATACCATCTGCGCGTTAGGCGACGCAGCTGCATGGCCTGTGCAGAGTGTCATCAAAAAGTTTAAAGATGAGTTTATTAAACGGGCGAGAAAATCTCCCAAACATTCCGCATATGTACCTCCTCCGCACCTGGTGACAACAGGCGTCTAATTATTCTGTGCCCCCTCGGCAACCCATTTCCTCATGCCGCGAACCTGGTTTTCGTTAAGTTGGGGGAAATCTCTCGGCGGCATTTTTACTACCTGGTTGGCTCCTTCAATGCTTTGAATCAGGAGGCTGTTATCCGGATCGCCGCGAAACACCACCGCGCGCGTGCCAAACATTAAATGCTCGTAACTGTCTAGACTATATCCGTCCTCGGCATACCGGTCGGCGCCATGGCATCCGCTGAACGCGCATCCGCGAATAAATAACGGCTGGACATGCTGTCCGAAACTTACGTTTGAGTCGGGAAACACCACGTCAATCGGTTGTCCGCCGGTAATATCTTCTTTGCATGTCCATGAGGACCAAATGAGTAGTACCGAACAACAAACCCACAAAAAAAACGGTATGATAGTTTTTAGCTTTACTCGTTTCATTTTGATTTTGCAATATCGACAATTCTTCCTTCAACTTTCGAAGTGATAATGGGATTCTTACGAATATATTCAATGATAACGTCCCTGTCAACCATACCTGTTTCCTTAATCTTCACCGAGGCATCACTGATTCCAAAAAAATCCTTCAAATGGCTTCCGATATAATTATTTGTAGAGATGGAATACATTTGTGAATCTGTCACTGGTTTTCCGGTTACTGTCAAAGAAACCAATTGGCTTCCTTTCGGTTTTGAAGAATCATATACATAATTCACTCCTGAAACCTGTGCGAACTCGCGCGGCTGAATCCCTGCCTGAAACTCAATCATCGTTCGTAACACATCTCCCCGAACGGAAAACGTCACCAGTGTATTTCCAAATGGGTTGATTTCCCAGATATCTCTTACTTTTATCGGCCCGGCATCAAGATCTTTCCGTATTCCTCCGACATTCTGAAAGCCGATGTCGGTTCCCGTTGCGTATCTGGTAACATCGGACTCGAAATTTCCGATATTGCTTTCAACTCTCTTACCGATTTGTCTGTCCCACTTCTCAGTTAATGTGCCGATAACTTCGCCGAGCCGTTCATCGACAATTGATTCGTACTCCGCGACCTTAACTGCCGCCGCTGAATCTGGGGTTACCGCACCGGTTACAGTTTCAATGAGTTCGCCATTGTAGGCAAATACAGAATCTCCCGAAAGGTCGACAACGAGATCGAGTTTACCAAGATACTGTCCTTTTGAACCTGCCTGTACAATGACTGTACGGTTCATTTTAATGGGAGAGAAGAGAGGTGTATGAGTGTGTCCGCCGACGATAACATCAATATCGTTTCGCCGCATTGCGAGAAGCGTGTCGCGGTCAAGTCCCATATGACTGATGAGTACAATAATATCGGGATGATGTCGTTCTTTCATTTCAGGAATATATATGTTCAGCGAACTGTCGATGTCGCGGATACGGTATCCCTCAATATTTTCCCTGAATGTCAGCAATTCCAGGTCAGGCGGCGTTGCCCCAAGAATTCCTACTTTCACATCACCAAATTGTTTGATCTCATATGGCAGTCCGAATGTTCTTCCCGTTGCCGTATTCACAAGATTTGAAAGCACAATTGGAAAGGAAGTGGAGGCATACGCAGATTTCAGACTGTCAATGCCGTAATCAAATTCGTGATTGCCTAACGTAATGGCATCAGGCTTGATCATGTTCATCAGTACTGCCTGCGATTTTCCGTAAGTGAACGTAGAGATTGGTGTTCCCTGAAAATCATCGCCCGCGTTAAACAGGGCGACATCTTTTCTGTTGTTGCGGATCTGGTTGACATACCCCAGGAACGTTGCTGTTCCTCCCGCCATATAGGTTGTGTCTGAGCCGATGGCAGTTTTTCTTGTTATTTTTATCGGCACATTTTGCGCGTGAAAATCATTCCAATGGAGAATGGTTAGCTTTGCAGCATGTTCTTCAGTACGATAGGGAGATGTACTGCATGATGCACAAAGAAAGGACAGCATGCATGCATTCAGGAATCCTCTCATGCGACTGCCGGGAAAATACCGTAGCAAACAGGACATGCCGGAATCATTCACCTGTGTTTCGCGACAACGATGGTGATATCGTCGTGTTGCTCTGCCTCACCCTGAAATACTTTCACCGCGTCAAGGATTGAATGCTGAATTTGTTCGGCAGAATTCTTTCTGTGTTCTTTGACGAGGTTGCACATGGCATCTTCACCGAACTGATGCTGTTCGGGATTCATCGCTTCGGTCAGGCCGTCTGAATAGAAAAGAAATAGCTCGTCAGCCTTCAGCGGATAGGTAATTTCCTGCAAACTGCTTTCGAAAATTGGCCCGCGTTCCAGCCCCAAACCGATACCGGTTGATTCAAGATATTGGAGAGAACCGTTGGTTCCGATGATTGCCTTATTATGTCCGGCACGGCATAACCGTACTTCGTTTTTTTCAAGATCGAACAGCGCGAGGATCATTGTGATAAATGACTTGCGCTCAATCCCGTCGTACAATCTCCGGTTGACATGGATGAGCATTTCGCGCGGTGTAGTATACATATGCGCGGCAAGCTGGATCATCCCTTGTATCTTCGACATATATAATGCCGCCGACATACCTTTACCCGATACGTCCGCGACAACAACGAGGAGTTTATTTTTGCCCATTTCAATAAAGTCGAAATAATCACCACCCACAGTCAATGCCGGCCGCGAGGTGCCGACAATATCCAGCTTTTCAATTACTGGATTTGCTTTCGGCAGTAACCCCTGCTGGATTTGCCGCGCCATGTTCATTTCTTCTTCGATTTTCTGTTTCTCGATTTCAGATCTGTGCAGGCGCGCGTTCTCTATAGCAATTGCTGCCTGGCTTGCGACGGTCGCGAGCAGGTCGATATCTTCCTGAGAATAAAATTTCCCCGACATTTTCGGGCCGACGTTCATCGTTCCGATCATCCTGTCTTTCAGAAACATCGGCACTGCCAGGACTACACCCGAGCGGAGAATTTTATCCTTATCCTCAGGGTTCAAATCCATCAGCTCTGTGTCGTCACCATGGAATGCCAATGCCTGCGGCAGTTTCCGTCTCCGGAGAAATGCAATTAATCCGTTTGATGTTGTGGTAAACTGACAACAAGTATCATCAATATTCTTGCTGATGCTATAGCATCCTTCGGTTTCATCGCAAAGTACCACTGCCACTTTATCGACGTGCATCGTAGTGGAAATACGGTTCAGGATCGAGTTCAAAATCTGTTCTAAGTTCATCTGCTGCGGTAATTCCTGACTAAACTCCAGCAGTGCACGCTGATAGTTGTACCGCTCCTGATAAAAGAACCGGTCAATCCATTCCTGGACCCGCCGCTTAATGGGATCGAATGCAAGCGCAATAAGAATAAATGCAACGATGTTGAGAATCCGGTTTTCCTCGGTTCCAAGGAAATACGATATCATACTGCCGACGCCGTAGACAATCAGCAGGTAGATCGCGGCGATATTTGCAGTGACGATACCATAAATCAGACTCCTTTTGACTATCAGATCGATATCCATTAATCTGTACCGGAAAATACTGTAGCCAAATGAGATTGGCACGGCGATGACAAATAATCCCGGTATAAATGTTAAGGGATAAAGAAATACCGCGAATGGGTTGATGATTTGAAGTATCATAATATATGCCGCTGCCGCCAGTCCGATAGAGATTCCGACCAGTATCGGTTTCAGCTGGTTTCGTTGTTCATGGTCAACATATTTGTAATAACTGCGGACAAAGATCAGCAAGCCGGAGACGTAAAAATAGAGCGGTGAATTGAAAAGAAAAGCTAAGAACCATTGCGGAAGTTGAAGCTGCAGTGTATTATTAAGAATGATCAGTGCCAGAAACCCAATACTGAATGTGTACAGTATTGCGGTCACCCACTTCTTACCAAGAACTTTTCTGCGTACCGGAAAATGAAAGAAGAATGAAATGAGTGGCGGAGAAAGTACTCGTCCGAGACTAATGCAAAACAAAAAGAGGGCGCTTAAAACCGGGTACGCAGTTTGTTGGACTCCTCCATAAAACCCAAATAACAGCATGATGCAAAGGCTGTACCTGAAGAATCTTCGCTGGATGTCACCGAGAGGTTTGGTCATGGCGACAACATATCCGACAATCAGAAATCCAAGTCCGAGAAGGAATAATGCCAGGAATCCGATATTGAAGATTTTCAGAATCTGGATTTTTGTTTCAAATGTTGTTCCACTCCGGCCGACCCGGTAAGTTGCATATTCTCCGGAAGGGATGGCGTTAATTAACGCTTGCGCAGCTCCGGGGCCATTGAATCCTTTTCCGTTGATGAGGAGAAGAGTGTCGCCATTTTGCAGGCCTGCCTGGTCTGCCACACCACCCTTGACAATATCAGTTATCAGAAATTTGTCTGCGTGGTTTGGAATATTCCTCCATGCGCATTGATCGTTACTGGTAACATTGAATACCATAACGCTCATAAAATTTAACCCAGTGGCAATAAGAACTGCTATAGCGGCACAGGTAAAGACAATTCTGTACGTTCTTGGAGAAATATTTTTGAAAATTTTGTTCATTACCAGCAGAAACTCACCGAACGATTATCGATTGAAATTTTCGAAGGACTGGCCCCATGCTACATTAAAAGCTGTATTCAAAATAGTAAATGAGTTGCTGAAAATCAATGAAAAGCGGGTAAATCAAAAAATCACCGCCCGGTATTGTGTAATTCGGTTTCCACGGCGGATCTGAATATTATGTTTGATTCCTTACAGCATTCTTTGTATATTGTTGACGCCACTTATGATATGGTCTTCCTGAGTAATTTTCACATCAAAACTGTCTTAACAGCCATCAAATCGTAAATTGGCGATCGTAAATTGTAAATTTCCCATGGGGCTGTAGCTCAGCTGGGAGAGCGCGTGAATGGCATTCACGAGGCCAGGGGTTCGATCCCCCTCAGCTCCACTCTTCTTATGCAGGAGGTGTGTAATATCTCTCATTTTCTTTCCCTGAATGCTTATTTTAGCATGATTAATTAGTTTTTGACTAGAATGGGTAAAATAATCAACTAATTGATTTTTTTTTGGCATTCTCTTTTTTTTCCTATATATTTTGCCGGTCAAGATGTAACGTGTGGCTGATGTCACATGTTACATTTGCAAGTTTATTACATTTGTTCACTTTGATACGAATTATGGATAAAATGACACAAGAATGAAAACACCTGCATTAGTCGTTGGGGAAATTGGATTAGTGCGGAGTATAGGAGAAGCGGGGATACCTGTATATGTCGGCTCCTATTATAACGATAATGTGGCACTCTACTCGAAGTACTGCACAAAGCGTTTAAGTATCTCGCACACAACGCATGAGGCGTTTACCGATGAGCTCGTTGCATTTGGAAAACAACAAGGACAAAAACTTGTTTTTTTAAGCGATGATGACAGAGCGGTTCTTTCGTTTTCCCGTCATCGCGAAAAGCTTAAAGATTATTATTATTTTAACCTTCCTGATAATACGGTTGTTGAAGATGTACTTGATAAGCGCCGATTCGCGACGGTTGCCGAAAAGATCGGACTTCCTGTCCCGAAATCCTTCATGCCGGAATCACTGGAAGAGCTTGAACAGCGGGCGAACAGCATTTCGTTTCCGTGTATTATTAAGCCTGCGGCGAAAGATCATTGGTGGCATCCTGATTTTTTGAGACTTGTCGGCCCGTACCGTAAGGCAATTCAATGTGAAAACAAACAAGAGCTGATTGATTACTACAACAAGGTCGCTCAGGTTAACAAAAGTGTTGTAGTTCAGGAATTTATTGCGGGTGATGACTCCAATTTGTTCAGCGTCAATATGTATTTTACGCCGAAACAGGAGTTGCTCGCATACTTTATCGGACATAAACTCCGGATCTATCCAGTGCATGCCGGTGTGGCCTCTCTGGTTGAAACCATAGACGATGAGAATATGTATAAGGCTGCGCTTGATGCCGCTAAGAAGCTTAACATTGTCGGACATTTTAATATTCAATTTAAAAAGGACAGTAATACCGGTGTGCTGAAAATTATGGAAGTGCATACAAGGAACAGCTTGTGGTGCTATCTCGCGACCGGTGCCGGGCTCAATATCTCGGCGATCGCATATTATGATATGCTTGGAAAGCCGTATCCCTTGAAGAAAAACTACCGCACCGGAGTAAAATGGCTGGACCTTTCGAAAGATATTAAAGCTTTTAAGGATTACCGGCGGCAGGGGGAGACCACATTTTTTGCATGGTTGAAATCTCTCAAGGGGAAGAGGGTTCATCATATTCTTTCATTACGCGATCCGGGGCCTGCTCTTTCGGATGCGTGGTTTATTTCAATCCGGCGTTTGCAACGTAAAGTCACGGAAGGTGCCGCTCCTCCATCGTAATGTAATCAACGAGTTTCACGGCAGTTACAGAAATTATTCACTACTTTCGGGTACTATGGAAATTCAGGAACAGAAAAAAAGAGTTACCACATATTTTGATGAGAGCAAAGGCTGGCAGGGAGATCTTTACACTACCGAAGACAATTATTTTTCCCGCGTCATCGTAAGGCGAAAGCAGTACGCGCTCCAAATGATCAATAGTCTGCCCGATCTCTACATTGGCAAAGCTCTCGATATTGGCTGCGGCTCCGGCGTCTACCTTCAGGAATTTTTCAAAATGGGATTTGATTGTTACGGTCTCGATATATCAGAAGAAATGATTGCGTCATGCGGAAAGCTGTTAAATATCGATCAGAATAAAGATCGCGTTCATCTGTTTCAAGGGGAAGTGGAAAAGCTTCCTTTCAAGGATAATGAATTTGATCTGGTAATTTGTATCGGTGTTCTCGGATACCTGTTGTCGGATGAAAAGGCACTGGCAGAATTAAAACGTGTTGTAAAACCCGGAGGATATCTCCTTATCAATCTCACGAATATGTATTCCCTCGCTGATGTCGATTATGCGTGGAGAAAGAAAATCCGGTCAATATTTTCCTCAAAGTCTCCGGATGCCAATGTGCAACCTCATCCCGAGTATGCCATGCCGAATCAATGGATGTGGGAGAACAGGAAGTTTCATTTTAAATCGTATAATCTCTGGAAATATGAACCGATGATTATGCATCCCAATTATAAGAAAATTGATGCGATGACCTACGGCTATGAATTTCGTCTTCTGAGGCGCTTAAAATTCATTCCCGAATCATTGTTATTCAGCCTTGAACTCTTTTTTGAAAAAATATTCCGGAAATTTTCAATCCCGTACTTTTCGTACTCAGGTTGGGTTTATACAGGGATATATAAACGAACTTCGTAGCTTTACCTGGTAATTGTTGCAAATCGGCTCACAAACACTGCTCCCGACCTGTATTCATTCCTCTTTATTTTAGTTGATTTTCTTTTTTTTCATTCCTATTTTACATCTGTCGCGACGTCAATTTCATATCTTTGTGCAGGTTGCGACATACTATTTCTGAGGCGCTAGTTCTCTTCACCTATTCACAACAGGTACCTGTTGTGTGATTTTATCAATTTAAAATATTATCAGGGAAAACAGCATGAGTAATCGTGTTGAAGAATTTCACGCGTTTCGTACAAAGATGAACGAGCGCATCCTTGGTGCCGACAACAGAGCCATTAAACGGTTCTTTGGCGTCGACACACTCACCTACGAACCCGGCAAGCTTGATGCCAAGACAAAAGAGATGCTCGGGCTTGTAGCATCCATGGTATTGCGGTGTGATGACTGCATTGCGTATCACATCGAGCAGTGCCATAAGGAGGGGGTAACCGATGAAGAAATGTTCGAAGTGTTCAGTGTAGCGCTGGTCGTCGGCGGATCGATAGTCATCCCGCACCTCCGCCGTGGTGTGGCATTCCTTGATGAACTTAATCAGAAATGAAGAATTCAATTCTTGATAATGTTTCTGATCCTTCTCAGTTGTTGGCAAAATTTGCCGATTCATGCACCGACCTGGTGATTGTTGCAGATCGCAAGCGAAGAATTACCTATGTGAACCGTTGCTTTTCCGACAAAACCGGACATAAGTTTAAAGACCTCATCGGAGCCAACATTTCACTGTTGTGCCAGAAAGAGGATGAGACAAAATTTTCCGCGCTCGTTCATAATAAAAACCGTGACGACAGAAAGTGGTGCGGCGAAATCAAATTCCGGAAAAAGGATGGGTCGACACTGCGAAGTACGGTAATGATCGATGCCCTGAAGGATTCCAGAGGAAGATTTTCTGGCACAGTGTGTATGGGCCATGACATGACGGTTGAGCATACGCTTTCCCAGCTGTCATGGCAGGAACATAGCCGCCTGTTTTCCGTTTTTGAATCGATGACTGACGCGGTTTGCATAAGTGATATCCATGGAAGAATAGAGATGTGTAATGGAGCCTATTGCGCCCTCTCCGGATTCTCGAGAGAGGAAATCATCGGGATCGGTATGCCGTATCCATGGATGGACAGTGCAAATAATATGAAATTTAAAAATGGCATCAGGCATGCGGGTAAAGAAGGCACTCTCAATAATTTATCGGTGAACTGGAATCCGAAAGATGGAGAACTTCGAAACATGAGCATCTCGATTTCTCCTCTGAACCATCAGGGCAAAGAACATAACGCGCTTGTTATTACGGTCCGCGATGTCACCGATGTTGATTTTCTGAAAGAAATGCGGAGGATGGATGCGCAGCTTTCACGTCTGCAGATCGACGTGCAGCGAAAGGCGCAGCGGCTGCAAACGTTGCAGGAAGTGAATGCCGCAGTGCTGAAGAATGCAGACGTCAGCAAGATTTTTAAGGCGATAACGTCCGGGATAAAAAAGCTGGTGGAACATGATCTTGCCGGCGTTTATGCCTATGATTCGGAAAAAAATGTATTCTTTGCGCACACACTTTCCAAACAAACGCCCTTTTCCAAAAAATTGTCCAGGTTTCCTCTTCCCATCGGTGAGGGAATTATTGGTGCCGCCGCCATAACCGGAAGAATGGTGTGGGTAAATAACGCCCAGTTAGATCCGCGTTCCCGGTATCCCGAGGGGATGAGGCCGGAACGGGAACACTTTATCGCGGTTCCTCTCAAAGGACGCTCTTCTGTCTTTGGAATATTGGTGGTGGCAAGAAACCGTAATCCGGAGTTTATTGAGGAAGAGGCTTTTGTGGTAAAGTCATTTGCGGATGCCGCTTCGGTTGCGCTGGAAAACGCAAGGTTGTATTTTGAATTGGGAACATGCAAGGAAGTAAAACAAAAAAAGGCCCCGCTGGGATTTATTAACAATCCCCATCCGTTGCGAGAACAAGATGGTTCGGAAACAGGCATCGATTTTCCGGAATATATTGATAAGATTTCCCGTTAAGTCTGCAACATGTTTTTCATATTGTTGGTTCGGTTTTTAAGAAAGCGTTGAAATCATAAAGTCGGTGGAGGCAAACTGGCAATAAACGAAAGCAATAATTCTAAACATGGAATCGTTCGATTTTCTCGGGCTCAATATTATTTTCGTCGGTGTAATAATTCTGTTGGTGATTATTTATCTCGTCATTATGATCAATAGACGGAGAAAAGACGAATTTCTTCACCGGAAATAGAGTATCGCTGTCGCACCTTCTTTCCTGAACTCCTTTCTGCTTTCCGGAAGATTCTCATGTTGCGAGTCTCGACCCCCATTGGTATATTAACCTTTGTCAATGCAAAGGAAGCGAATTTACGATGATTACAATGAAATTTGGAGGTACATCGGTTCAGGACGCGTCTGCGGTCACCCGTGTGGTTGAAATTGTCAAGACGCATCTTGAACAACGTCCGATTGTTATTATTTCGGCAATAGCGCAGGCGACAAATGTGCTGGAGCGGACCGGTAAACTTTCCGCGGAAGGAAAATCCGCAGAAGCAAAAGAAGGATTGCAGAAACTATTTGCGCGCCATTACCTCATGCTGGATGAGCTTGTGAAAAACAGCCAGCGCCATGCCGAAGTTCGCCAGACTATTGCTGCGGCGTTTGATGAACTTACCGAATTAATAAAAGGAATTTCTATTTTACGGGAATTGACGCCGAGAACACTGGATGCGTTGTATTGCTATGGGGAATTGCTCTCATCACGGATAGTTGCAGCGGCCCTTCAGGAACAGGGTGTCAACGCGGTATGGCTTGATACAAAAGAATTTATGATGACAGATGGAAGTTTTAACCGCGCTGTCCCGTTAATGCAATCTGTGCGGGAAAAACTCTCTTCTCTTGCATTGCCGCTGGTGCAGGGAGGAAAGGTGCCCGTGACACAAGGATTTATCGGTGTTGGTCCTTCAGGCGACCGCACGACAATGGGGCGGGAAAGCTCCGATTATTCCGCGTCGATTATCGGTACAGCACTGGATGTTCAGGAAATTCAAATATGGACGGATGTGGACGGAGTGCTGACCGCCGATCCGCGCATGGTCGCATCGCCGCAAAAAATTAAATCTCTTTCTTTCGAAGAAGCCTTCGAGCTTTCCTATTTCGGAGCGAAAGTATTACATCCGGGTACAATGCTGCCGGCCCGCGAAAAGGGGATTCCCATTCATATTTGTAATTCGCGTAGACCGCATCATGGCGGGACAAAGGTGAGCGCCGAGGAAGGTTTGAGGGAAGGGATCGTCAAATCGGTAGCGTACAAAAACAATATGGTCATGCTCACCATAAGCCCTCTCAAACGTTTTAGTCAGTATATTTTCTGGGAACATATCTATAGTGTATTGACCAAACATAACGCTGTTGCCGCAATGACATCAACATCCGAATATAACGCATCAATAGTTCTTGACGCAAAACATCCGATGGAGGCAATCATTGCCGATTTGCAGGAAATTGGAAACATTCAGGTGTACCCTCAAAAAGCTGTTGTATGTATTGTCGGCACAGCAATCCGTGATACGGCATCTGTTCTAGACAGAGTATTTAAATCGATCGCGACACTACCGGTGACTATGGTTTCTTTCGGCGCATCGCGCTCGAATCTGAGCATGATCATTAATGAAAGTGATGTCAACGCCGCCATATCTTCAATCCACCGCGAATTTTTTGAAGTTGAAAGCGATGAATCAATTTTCGAGCCTCTTGAATTTTCTGCCCATCCCGCATAACATGCTGCAGAGAATATCAGGGACGTGGCAATAACATCATGACTTCTGCGGGGCAGGTACAAAAAATTCTTATCATAAAACTTCGCGCTATTGGCGATGTTTTACTTTCAACAGTTGTTATTAATAATCTCCGGTCTGCGTTTCCGGGCGCGGAGATCGATTTCCTCACTGAACAAATGAGTGCGGATGTCGTTGTTGGAAATCCGGCGCTGCATTCCGTTATTGTTTTTGACGCGAAGCGTGAGGGAGGGCTCGGGCTTATTTCCCGCGTGAGAAAGAAGAAGTATGATCTTGTGATTGATTTGTTCGGAAACCCGCGTAGCGCAATTGTGACCCTTTTGAGCGGCGCCGGGATCAGGGTTGGATACCGATTTAAGTGGCGGCAATATTGTTACAACAGGATTGTTGAACCGCGGGGCGGGGAAGTCCATAACACCGAGTTTAATCTTGATGCGCTGCGGGCATTGAATATTCCGGTGACCTCCGGGTCGGTTGCGTTTCCTGTAGATTCAACTGCAACATCGAAAGCAGATGAGTTTTTTCTGAATGAACATCTTGAAAATGCATTTGTCGTCGGCCTGAATATCGGCGGCGGGTGGTACACCAAGCGGTGGAACATTGAACATTTTGCAGAGTTTGGCGACAAGATTGCGCGTGAATTTCATGCGAAGATACTTGTCATTTGGGGCCCCGGCGAATATGAACGTGCGTTGAAATTACAACAGAGCATGAAGTCGCCGTCAATTCTGATACCCGATACCACGCTCAAAGAGCTGGCCGCAATTTTGAAAAAATGTTCCGTAGTGGTAACGAACGACTCCGGCCCGATGCACATCGCCGCCGCGATGCAAACACCTGTGTTGGCAATTTTTGGGCCGACGAATCCCGAACTTCAGGGACCGGTCGGAACAGTTTCGGAAATTGTCCAATGTCCGCAGTTAGTTTGTCTCGGCTGCAATTTAACAACATGTCCGATCGGAAACCCGTGTATGGAAGAGCTTTCTCCCTCAATTGTCTTTGATGCGTTTTCACGTCTGATGAGCGTTGTGCAACCTGTTCATGAATCATCCGGAACTGTATGAAAAAAAACTCCAAGAAAAAACGGAAGCAAAAAAACCTTACGATACCGGAGTGCAAGCATTTCACAGGTTACAAACCGTGTTTTCCCGGAACAGTTTGTCTGGATGAATGTGCTGATCCTCAACCGCTCGGGAAGCGGATTTTAATTATCAACCTTGAGGCGATGGGCAATGTTCTTGTTACAACGTCGCTTCTTCCCGCGATTAAGCGAAAATATCCGCAAAGCACGATTCATTGGATTACAATGAAAAATGCGTACAGATTGCTCGATCAAAATCCGTACGTCGATGTAGTACATATCTGGGAACCGGAAAGCTGGCTGAAACTTCAGTCGTTGAGTTTTGATGTAGTAATGAATATTGATAAGTCGATACATGCCGGTGCGCTGATACATTTACTGAAAAGTAAAAAGAAGCTGGGGTATGGAGTAAATGAACATGGCATCATTGTTCCTCTTAACAAAGAAGCGGAGTATAATTATCGTCTGGGGCTTGACGACCATCTCAAGTTTCGTGTTAACCGTAAACCGAATACACAGCTTCTTACGGAAGCGATGGGGTTGATGTATAAACGGGATGAATATGTTCTTGCACTGACAAAAGAAGAGGAGGCCTTCTGTAAAAAGTTTACACAGGAACATGATATTCATAACTCACACCTTGTCGTAGGTTTCAATACAGGATGTTCCCTGCTCTACCCCAATAAAAAAATGACCATCGATCAGCATATGGTTCTCATCAATAACCTTTCTGCGTATTCAGATATAAAGCTGGTGTTGCTGGGAGGACCTGAGGATACTGAACGGAATGCAGAGATTTCCCGGCAGGCCGGAGCCAAAGTCCTGCCTACGCCCACGACAGAAGGTTTGCGAAAAGGCATTTGCTACGAAAATATCTGCGACGTTGTCATCACGGGAGATTCGTTCGGAATGCACGTTGCCGTCGCGTTGAAAAAACATGTACTTGTCTGGTTTGGTGTTTCGTGTCCTCAGGAAATTGACCTTTTTGACCGTGGTATGAAATTTATTCCGGAAGGGCTTGAATGCTCGCCATGCTGGAAAAAAACCTGTCCTTATCATCTTGAGTGTATTCAGATGATTGATTTGGAAGGTATTGTGAAGGAAGTTCTTCGCTACAGGGGAACCCGTCTCAGATAATTTTCCTTTTCCGAAACCTTGCGTCTTGTTCTGGCATTAATATGCACCATTGTTAATCATTATAACAACAATCACTAAAATCAAAGGAGTTATGGTATGAAGCATGTTCTTCGGGGTGTTGCGGCAGCATTGGTACTGTTCATTGCCGCAGAAAGTGTTTTCGCTGAGTCATTCAAAGTTGATCCGAGCCATTCCAGCATTACATTTAGCATCAGGCATATTTTCAGCAATGTGACCGGGCGGTTTACAAAGATGTCGGGGACAATTGATTATGACCCTGGTATGATCGATAAATTTCGCATCAACGTTACGATTGAAACAGGCAGCGTAAACACGGATAATGAACGCAGGGATAATCATCTGCGGAGCGGCGACTTTTTTATGGCAGATTCCTTTCCGTCAATCACATTTACAAGCACCAAAGCGTACAAGAATGAACAGGGGATGTTTGTTGAAGGCAACCTCACAATACGCGGTGTCACAAAACCAATTGTGGTCCCTTTTGAAGTGTTAGGGTTTAGCGGGGAACCGGGCAAAGCCGTGGCAGGATTTCAGGCGGCATTTAAAATCAGCAGAAAGGATTTTAATATTCTCTGGAACCGGGAACTTGATTCGGGCGGATTGCTTCTCGGAGACGAAGTGAAAATTGATGTTAATCTTGAAGCAAAAAGCGATTCGGGAAAATAATAATTCGTGCCGAAAATGAAAAACCTCCGGTGGTATGACCATCGGAGGTTTTTTGTTATACGTCAGTTACTTTATCTTCTTCGCTGTCTCTTTTTTGTATTCTTCCAGGTAGACATTCCACTGTTTTGTCTTGTAATGGTCCTCACTGAAGTACTTCAATATCGGCAAGAAATCTTCCGCTTTCACATACCCCGGGAGAGGGGTAATATATTCGCCGTTTGATTCAAGAAATAAGAGTGTCGGATATCCTGTTACGCCAAATGCCTGGGCCAATCCCCGTTCAGATGTCTTCTGATTCTTGTAGCTTGCCGCGGCGTCTGATTCGGCATTCAATTTTATCAAGACATACTGATTGCTGAGATACGGCGCAACGAGTTCATGGTTAAACACTTCTTTATCCATCTTTTTACACCAACCGCACCAGTCTGTATAGACGTCAACGAGAATTTTTTTCTTCCCCGTTTTTGCCTGTTCCAGTCCCTTATCAAACGACAGCCATTTCATTTCCGGCGAGGGCTTTTTGGCATTATCCGTGCCGAACGCAAGAGAGGAGAGAAGTAAAGAGAATAGTATGAATGCAGGAATCTTCATGAGTTAACTCTTACAAAGAAACAAATAATTCTCCGGAAGTGCAAATCATGGGAAAGTAATTCCGACAGCGATAGTGTGAGTTGACCCTAAGCCCGAAGTAAACGGCACAAACGCGTAATCCACGTTAAGTATCCCCTGGTGAACCCCGGCACCGACGGACACATTTTTGGCATCGTATCCGGTTTGATATCCGCCGCGGACCATGAATGCGTTGTTGAATAATACTTCTCCTCCGATGTGCAAGTGTGTATTGCCTTCGCCGGTCATTGAAACAATATCGGCTGCAAGGATGAATGCGCCGTCGATAGATTCAACTGCCGATTCGTATGCTCCTCCTGCCCGCAGAATAACGGGAAGGGAGGATTGCTCATACCTCAGTTCGTTGACCGATCCGAGATTCTGGATCGATGCGCCGATGTGGATGTTGTTGTCAACGCGATACAAGGAACCGAGATCTATGGCAAATCCCGACGCGTCATCGATATAAATTTTCTCATACAGAAATTTACCCGTAATGCCAATCTGCAATTCGGGGTTAACCTTATATGCGGCGGAGAGTCCTATGGAAGCGTTGCGTGCGGTAAATGTGCTGAGCGCCGGGCCCGGCACATTGCGGACTTCGATATCATCGATGCTTGTGGAATTAATTCCCAGTCCCAGCGATAGAGAACCGCCGGTTGTTGTGGCGCCGATGAAATCAGTTCTGGAATCCTGAATCCAGTTGCGATGCATAAGCAACAGTTGTGATGATTCGGAAAGCGATGCGGGATTATAATACAGTGCTGCCGGGTCATTGCCTACAGCGGTATATGCTTCCCCCATGCCAAGGGCTCTTGCCCCGACACCGACTTTTAAAAATGAAAAACCTGATTCTCCGGTTTGCGCCGGAGCAGATCCAATCGTAAAAAGAATAAGTACAATGATCATTCCCGAAATAGTTTTCATGAGCACTCAGAACGAAGATGATAAGGAAATAATATGCATGCCGTGTGAAGCATATGATTCGACAACATAACTGTAATGGATTGCCGGTGACCATCCGTCAAGCGGATTCACGACGCTGAAACCGAACGAGGGTTTTGCCCCGGTGGCATCGTCACCGAATTCGAGTCTGTCGATGCCCGCGCGGAGTGTGAAATTCTGTACCGGAGAATATTCAGCTCCTGCCCTGATAAGATTTGATTTCTTTGAGGAATTTTCAAACTCAATGGAAATGATACCGTTCTTTTCAGGCAGACTGTAGGCGAGCGCTATCTTTCTGAGACTAGGAAACTTGTCTTCAGTTTGTCTGCCGTTTTCGTTATAGATTGAACGTGTATCCCATTTATACTTGGAGTTGAGGTCGATGACTGCGATTCCCACTGATAATTGTTCTGTAAGTTGTGCGCACAATCCGGCGTCAAATCCTACAGTCGTGGATTTTACTTCCTCAAACAATTTGCTGTGGAATAGCTTTACGGTTACACCAATAGAGACATTCGAGTCGACACGATTGGAGAAAGAGAGGTAGAACTGATTCTCGTTCGTGGAATAATCTTCTGTGTGCACACCGTCGCCATCCCGCCCGTCGATATTACGGACACCGGCATTAATGACGCCGACAGAAATGCCGGCCATTGGTTTTAACGGCTGTGTGTAATTCAGAAAGTTGAGATACCGGTCGAATGCCAGAATACTGAATGTTGCCGTGGCGGTACGCCGTTCAGAAAAAGCGGAGAGGGCCGGATTGTAGTAAGAACTGACATCTCCGGAGTTCACAGCGGTGAGCGCGTTTCCCATACCCATGCCGCGGGCGCCATGACCTAATCGTGAAAAAGCTCCTGCAGTGCCGCCAATCTGCGCAAGCGTCACACTGCTGTACATCAGCAATACCGCAATATTCAGCAAAATAGTCTTCATATTATTGCAGCACCAGTATTTTACCATATCGCGGTTCTTCGCTGTCGATTGAAATTCTATAGATATAAACTCCGTTTGCGACTATGTCTCCGTTATCCTTACGCCCGTCCCAAATCTCATCGTGTTCCAGGTTACCCGATCGAATAGCCCCGTTGACTAACGTCCGGACGCGGTTCATTCCAAAATCAAAAATTTCCACGCTGACCGTTCTGTCATTTGTCGAAGCCGATGAACCGTAATGAATGCGTACCGGTTCAAAGAGAGGGCTAAAAGGATTCGGATAGGCGTACGAATCTGTTGAAGTGCCTACGGATTGATATGTTCTGTAGATATTCCACTCTTTTCCAAACGGGTGGGTATCATTATCAATTGTGCTGACTAAACCATCACCGGTTCCGGCAAGAATCGTATCTCCAAAAACCGCCACTGAAAAGAACGAAGATGAAGTGATGACCTGACGGATTGATGGGTCGGAGATAGAGGTGATCCTTGTAAAATTATTACCTCCGTCAGCAGTGCGGAATAATCCTTCATCTGTCGCAATGTAGGCGATAGAATCTTTGAACGCGAAATCATACGCGCGCACGCCGTGCAGTAGATTGGTCCAGATTCTCCCGCCGTCATCTGAATAGCTGACGCCGAATTCTTCGGATTGATCTTCAGCTTTCCAGTTCGTTGTCCATATTCTGCTGATACCATTAAACTTTTGTTCGTCAATTGCAATCACCCAGTTTCCGAGAATTGGTGACGACTGGTTTTTGTGGGTAAATCTTGTCCAGCTGATACCGCCATCGGTGGATTTGTTGATTCCACCTGCAGTTCCGCACCAGACGGTGTCCTGGTCAATTGCGTACACCGCAAACGCAAGAAAGTTGTTATTGCGTCTCGGGTCAAACCGTTCATAAATTCTTTTAAGATGAAGTGAATCATTCGGTGCGTATGTCCAGAGCGTATCAGTTGACTTAATACTGCTTCGGTTGTCGGAGGGAAGAAGGACTCTCTCCCATGAGGTTCCATTGTCTGTTGATTTACGCAACCCGCTTGCCCAGCTTGCGGTCCATACTGTGCCTGGCGAAAGGGAAATATCGAATGTAACATTCTGTTCCGGCACGACAACCGGAAGCATCCAGAGTGAATCGTTGATGCCGTACGAGAGAATACTGTCGCTTCGCTGGTCGATTGTCTGGTCAACATGATTCCATGTTGTCCCGCTGTTGGTTGTGAATGCATAGCCGGTTCCTGTCTGAACACTTCCTTCGTCGAGTTCCTGATCATACCCGGTTGCCGTCCATACAGTGTCATTGTTTATAGCGATGGCGAATATTCCTTCACGTGTAAATGCGGGGTCGCCGAGAAAGTTGGTCCATGATCTCGCGCCGGTTGCGCTTTTCCCGACACCTTTGCTTGTGCCTATCCAGATTGTGTCATGTTCAATATTGATATGGGAAACGCTGTTGCTTGGGGCTAGAGTGGAAGGAGAGCCGGTTTGCTGATTGATATGGAAA
The DNA here is from genome assembly GCA_964523395.1 of uncultured Chlorobiaceae bacterium. Classification (GTDB taxonomy): domain Bacteria; phylum Bacteroidota; class Ignavibacteria; order UBA10030; family SZUA-254; genus JANYJZ01. The sequence goes on from CAZFXS010000003.1 coordinate 66,302, forward strand.
CTCCGCAGAGTTTGTTTTTGTCCGAAAGAAAGCTCGGCAATAAAAAATAATGCTGCAAGAAGCCAGAGAGATACTGTTCTGAAAATATTCATATCAATAGATAGTCAAGAATCTGAGAACTGAAGAACTGATGCTTCCCTGGCGATCCATCGCGTAGAATTCAAATTCAAACGTTCGGCGGATATTTCCCTGATCAAGAAGTTTGACGGTAATAGTATATGTACCGTCTCCCTGCATTTCATCGCCGCTGATGCTATTGACATTCCCGTCATCAAGAAGGAAGAATTTTCTTGTAGGGTCTGAGGAATTAAGGCTGTAAAAGAACACCTCATTAATATCGCCAACACCGTCAGAATCGCTGACGGAAGCGGTCATTTTGATAAGCAGTGAATCGCCCGGTGGTAAATACACAGAATCAGGGACTACGGTTAAGAGAATGTTCGGGGTACTGTTATTCCGGGAAATCACAAGCGGGATTTGGACAACATTGCTTGTATTTCCGGAAGTATTTTCAGCGTACACTTCAATCCGAAACGTACCGGCATCTGATCTGTCCATAATAAAGGTGAATGTATTCGAGTACAGAGAGGTAGTGCCGGGAGAAAGATTGAGAGTCCCTGAAATAAAGTGGCTGCCTGAACCCGGGGCATATATTTTAAAATGTACACGGCGAATCGCCGGAGCCGGATTTGTGATTTCGGCAAACAAGGAATCAGTGATTCTGTACGTGCCGTTGGCAAGACGGGTAATGGCGAAGCTTGTTGTAGTATCGAGATTCAATTCGGCCTGACTAATTATAACAGAGGAAATGAACGGCGCCTCGAGGTTTGAATCGATAATCCCGCCTTTATCCTTCTCGCAAGACGAGAATACCAATGAAAGCGCCGCAAAGAGAAGGAGGTGAATATATATGTTGAATTTCATCGTACGCTATAAATTAAAAAACCGAGCCATCATCTCTACGAGCGAATCTGTTTAGATGACCGACTCGGTGAGACATTGCCCAAATGTTAGTGGTGATATTAAAACACAAGATAACGTAAAACAGTAACAAGTTGTGTGGGCAACGCTTCCGGTATGTTAAACGATTGTTCGGATAAAACTACTAAATATGCAGACGAAAGTCAAGAAACAGGCTTATAAATAAAACGGAATTGGAGGGAAAATGAAAATAAAGACAAAAAAGGTAATCCACCCAAGTATGAGCCTGTTTGTTGAAAGAGGCCGAAGGTCATCGACAGGAGGGTGCTGTAATTTGATAATGAAAAAAAGGATAACTGCCCAAAAAAGCCAACCTAATGTGCCCCATTGAAGGTCGCCTCCAAAGAAAGGTACGAGCCCCGAAAGCCCGAATAGCGCCAGTAATACAAAAAAGACCCAGGCAATCTTTGTCTGTATTTTTGATCCAACCATCGCGTAAAGAATATGCCCTCCATCAAGCTGGCCGACAGGGATCATATTGAGTGCCGTAACAAACAGTCCAAACCATCCTGCAGCCAGAAAAGGGTAATGATATATTTCTGTCATCGGAGGTACGAAATGAGCTTGTCCAACCAACGAAAGAACTCCCCAAACAAACAGTGAATTGCCAAACGCAAATCCCGATTCCGGATTTGGGTTATTGGGAACAAAATCCGGATGAATGCTCTGGATATATTCCGGTCCCGGAAGCGTAATGAGTCCATATGTAAAAATGAGCAAAGTAACAACGAGCCCTGCCAGCGGTCCTGCAATGCCGATATCGAAAAGAGATTGTTTTGATTGTAAGGGGGATTTCATTCTAATGACGGCACCCATTGTACCGAACGGGTTAATATCAAGAAATGGAACAGGGATAAAAAAAGGTAATGTAACATTTACCCTGTGGTACAAAGCCGCAAAATAATGTCCAAACTCATGGGCAGCTAAAATGCTCAGGATGCTGAGAGAATAGGGAAGGCCATAATGAAAGTTGAGCAATTCAAATGGATTTTTGTTGACCCAAAGGACTCCTGCCAGAGTTGTGGTGAAAAATGTTGCAACAAAGAGCGATGTATGGATAATGATTGCTTTACGGGAGATTTGGGGAGCCAGCATGTTGAGTGGGGATCGAATTATCGTTTCTGACAACTTGGTTGAATATACAAAAATAAATAAAATAAAAAGGGGTTTTGACTGACGTCTCAGTCAAAACCCCAATTAGTAAATCTTACAGATTACGGGCGGGGAGTATTACCCGGCAACATTCCGATCCCTGATTTGGGGCGGGGGGTATTGCCCGGCAGCATTCCAATTCCGGATTTAGGACGGGGGGTATTGCCCGGCAACATTCCGATCCCTGATTTGGGGCGGGGGGTGTTACCCGGCAACATTCCGATCCCTGATTTCTCGGAACTGCCAGCATAGGAAGAGATTGCGAAGTTTGTGCCGACGACCAATGTTAAGGTCAAGAGCAAAGCACGCATTCTCTTTAAGTTACGTTTCGTGGACTGTGACATTGTACATCTCCTTATAAGGTATTTTTGTTTTGAAAATTTTCGAGTAAAACAGGTAGAAACGAGGTGCTACTCTGGGAAGATTACAGTGCTAAATTATTCATTCGCACCAGCAACATCAAGAATTTTGGTGAATAAACGTGAAAAATTTTCACGAAAATTCTGTCGTGCTTGCGATCACCTTTTTATGCATATAAAAAAATATTTGCGAATACTCTTGACAACCACTGCAATAATCTATATATTCAAACAATCTGACGCAGATATTCTGTCATTTTTACCTTATTAATGAAGACTTCCACGAAAATACTCCTGATCTGGGTGACACTTATTGCGACTTATGCAATAAGTTTAGCGATTTTGCCTCACCAGGAACTGCCTTTTTCAAGCAAATTGAACATGGCTCTACAGTCTCTCTTGTTCCTAATTTCCTGCTTTATATTGAAGAGAGAGCCAAATCGGAAGCAAAAGTTCATTTTCTTCAATTTTGTGGCTTTTTTCTCATTATCTATGCTTCAGGTGGGGCACGATTTTATAGGAACGGCCTTTTTTACGGAATTACCGTACGTTGGCTTTTTCTATTTTCAATATCTTTCGCTTGCCTTTGTACTTTTACTATCAATTGCCGTTGTTTACCTGGTTATTGACCTTCTCTTTTTTGAGTTTAAAATTTACCAGAAGTACCTTGTGACATTTGCAATCGTTTTTACTTTTTTTGGAATTCTTTTCAGTCAGTTTATATCGAACCCGTTGTATCTCTACTCAACAGAGGATATTAAGCAGTGGAAGGCTCTTGATGACGAGGTAAGGCAGCTTGATGAGATACCGGCGGCAACACTCCTTGCAAGCAAGGTGACACTCCAAAAATGGGAAAACGGAAAACCTGTAGGCGATCTGTATCCAAATGAGAACCTGAACCGTATTGAAGTCCTCATTCCGTATTTGCAGAGTGACAGCTGGATGGTACTATTCTATAAACCGATTTACCTTAATACGATTTACATGAATGTCATGCTTATCGGCTGCATTCTCCTGTTCTTTGGTTATCAGTATAAGAAAGATCCGCCACAGGGTGCGTACATCGATAAAATTATGTTTCTGTTATTACTCTTCTCATCAATGGAAATTCTCCACCATTGGGGATACATTAAGAGTGTCGAGTATGGTTCGATGACGGAACTGTTTGATATTGGCCAGTACGTCACATTCCTTGTCGAGATTTTAATGGTATTGTTCTTTAGTCTTCGCCTGCAGTTTATTTCTTCTGTGCAGGGTGAATTTTATGAAACAGAGCTTGCAACCAATCCTGCGCAGGTTACACGATGGCGTGATTGGGTCGATGACATTGTGTTATCACATTTCTTTAACTTTAAAGTATTTAACGGGAGACTGTTTCAAGGCGGTCCCGGAAGGCAACGATAATTCTGTAAGAGACCACACGAGGATAGGATACTATGGACAAAGAAATTAAACCGAAACCGGCAGAAGAAAAAAAACAGGGCCCGATGGAATATCCCATCATCGGAAAAAGCCGCGCTGTCGAACAGCTGATAAAACAAATCGGCAAACTCTCTAAAACAAGGAGAGACGTTGTTATTATCGGTGAAGCCGGGATCGGTAAGGGAGCTGTCGCAAAGAATATTTATGCGGGTGGAAAAACTCCTGATGACAACAAGCCGTTTATGTCAATTAATCTTTCCGTTCTTGACGACAAAGAGCTTGAGTCGGTGTTGTTTGGGTACGATCGCGGACTTGAAGGCTTGCCCTATACCACAAAACGCGGCCTCTTCGAAATTGCCAACGGCGGTACCGTTTTGATTGAAGAAATTGAAGAAGCCAGCTTCCGCAATCAGATGAAGATTTTGACGTTCATGAACGAACGGATGTCCCGCCGTATCGGCGGTACAAAGATGGAGCCGATTGATATCCGGCTTATCATCACGGTGAAGGAAGATCCGAAGAACCTTGTACAGAAGCGCAAACTGCTTGATGATCTCTACAACAAGATGACGGACTTTGAGATTATTGAAATCCCGCCGCTGCGCGAACGTCCTGAAGATATTCCTCTTCTTGTTAAGCATTTTTCGTCTGAACTGTGTAATGAAATAGGTATTGGCGAACTCGTCATCGATATCAATGCGATCGATGTTCTTGTCCGGCAGACCTGGCGCGAAAATATCCGGGAATTAAAAGCCGTCATTGATAAGTCTGTGCTCTTCTCGAACAGCGGACGCTTTATGCTGCCGCCGGAATTAGTTGATGAGAAGACAGAAGTTGTCAAGATGATCAACAATATCGCGAATGGTCAGGACTTTATCCTCGACAAATCTCTTGACGCTATTGAAAAAGGAATTATCGAGCGCGCGCTTCAGCGGTTCGGTAATAACCAGTCGAAAGCGGCAGGATTCTTGGGAATGACAGAGCAAACGCTCCGGTATAAATTGAAACGGCTGAATATCGCGAGCTCACGCTCAAGAGCATGACGAACAGTTGAATAGTAATTCTAAAATGCCCTTCTCTCGAGAAGGGCATTTTCTTTTTATGGAGCTGATTTGTCGAGCTTGCGTTCTTTCCAAACGATTTGTCTGCTCAGGATAGCTATAAAAGGGAGAAGAAGAACGTAGAGGAAAAAATATACTTCAAACACAAAGAAGTTCTTAAGAAGGTGTTGAATTCCGAATTTCCGGATTGGCTTCTCCAAAAATAAGCCTTCCATTATAACAATGAAAAGCATTCCTGCGCCGGCTGTCAGTAAATTTCCGGTTGCTAACATTACCAGGAAAAGTATCCTGAATATCCATCCCACGGCCATAATTACCTTCCCCCGCGGAATCATATCGAGCCCGCCGACGCCCCACCTCTGTTTCTGGCGGAAGAGCTGTGTAAAGGACTGGCATGCATTGCTGAACACAAGTGATCCCTCGTTTAACGGAAATCTCAGCCGGTAGTTTGTCATTGTCAATACTGCTTGAACGAGTGAATAATCTTCCGTGACGCTGAACGGAATTTTCCTGTATCCACCCGTCGCGTCATACGCGTTTCTTCGCACGGAAAGATTGTTGCCGATTGCGGTGAGAGGAATATTCCACCCTGCGGTTGCCGATGCAAGGCCGAATAAAAACATCCAATCAAGTGCCTGGATTCCCTCAAAGATACGTGACGAGGTCAGTTGTGTAAAGCCGCCGACAATACCTGTCTCCTTATCAAAATACTTTACCGTTTCCCGTACCCAAGAAGGTTTCACCGTGCAGTCGGCATCGGTGAACATGAGGATTTCTCCGCTGCTGTTTTCAATGCCGTGCGTAACCGCGTTGGTCTTTCCCCACAAATTTCCACCGGGCGTTGCCGGAGTGATTGCTTTTATTCCGGGATGAAGAGTTTTATGGTGATTGATGATGTTTTGAGTGTTATCTGTAGAATGGTCATTCACAATGATAATCTCAATTTTTTCGGCAGGATAATCCATTGAAGCAAGAGAACGGATACACTTTTCAATGTAGAGCTCTTCGTTTCGCGCGGCGACGATAACCGATACTGTTGGTTCATATCCTGTTACGATAGGAGAGGCATCAGCTTTCTCCATTCCGAGCCGCAGCAGGAACAGTTCAAGGCCATACAATAAAACAATCAGGATAAAAAGTGAAAGGAGCATCTCCGTCAGGTCAAGTAAAAGTGTCTCAATGTAAAAAACAATTTTATCGGAGTCAATGAGTGTGTGACTGTGTATGTTAATTCACCGCGGAGACGCAGAGTACATGGAAAAACTGTTTGCTTCTCCACCACCTTTCGGCTATATTATCTCCCGATGAAAACATCCCCCTTAATTATCGGAATTGCCGGCGGTACCGGCTCGGGCAAAACGACCGTTACGCTCAAAGTTCTGGAACGTCTGGATTGCGAAGAAGTTGTTGTCTTGCGCCATGACTACTATTATAAAGACATTTCAGCATTCCCACAGACACCCATTGACCAGATTAATTTTGACCACCCCCATGCGCTGGAGACTTCGCTTCTCGTTCAACATCTCAGGCAATTGAAAGATTGGAAACCTGTCCACCAGCCGGTCTATGACTTTGCGACCTATAAACGACTTGATCAGACATCTCCCATTCAACCTAAAAACATTGTCATTGTCGAAGGCATACTGATTTTTGTCGAGAAGGAACTTCGCGATCTCATGGATATCAAAATATTCGTCGACACTGATGCTGATGAACGCCTCTTGCGTCGCCTTAAACGTGATCTTGTAGAGCGCGGCAGGTCCGTTGAATCTGTCTTTCAACAATATGTTTCTACCGTAAAACCGATGCACCTGGAGTTCGTTGAACCGAGCAAACGCTGGGCAGATGTTATTATTCCGAAAGGGGGCGAAAATGAAGTGGCAATCGATATGGTCGTCACCAAAATTAAATCCCTTTTACTCGGAAATGACCGCAAATCGTAGCCGCGTTTTGTTGATTCTCGACTCGGAAATTGGTATATTTTCACCGTTATTTGTTATCAATTCTGACTATTATGCATAAAGGCTTACCGGGTATTTCCTCGGATTCACATTCTTCGGTTCAATCTCAGTATCAAAAGACCGTCCTCCCGAACGGCATCCGTATTGTTACGGAAGAAATTCCATACGTTCGTTCCGTTTCCGTTGGAGCCTGGGTGAATGCCGGCTCGAGGGACGAAGACGAAAGCATTAACGGAATTTCCCATTTCCTCGAACACATGGTGTTTAAAGGAACGAAGAGGTTTAACGCTCAGCAGATCGCACAGAGTCTTGAATCTGTCGGCGGATACCTGAACGCGTTTACCACAAAAGAACACACATGCTTTTATGCGCGCATTCTCGATGCGTATCTTCCCAACGCGATTGATGTCATTTCCGATCTTGTCCAGTCTCCTCTCTTCGATGCGAAGGAAATGGAAAAAGAAAAACGTGTTGTCCTGGAAGAGTTGAAAAATATTGAAGATGACCCTGATGACCTTATTCATGATTATCTTGACAAAAGTGTCTATCAGCAACATCCGCTCGGGTTTCCCATTATCGGCAAAGCGGAAAACGTTTCCGGTTTTACGAAAGCGGATTTATCGGACTACTTAGGCAAGCACTACGTCCCTGAGCGTATCGTCATTTCTGCCGCGGGAAATTTCAAACATCACGATCTGGTAAAGCTGGTTGAGAAATATTTCCGTGTGTCGAATGGAACATCTAAAATTGAAAAACGGAAAACAGGTCCGCGAACCATGCGTTCGGTAAAGAAAGTCGTTGAACGCCCGATCACACAGGCGCATATCTGTCTCGGTACCATCGGCTTCGGCGTGAGAAGTGCCCAGCGCTATCCCATGTTTGTGCTGAATTCTCTCCTGGGAGAAGGGATGAGCTCTCGCCTCTTCCAGAACATCCGCGAGAAATACGGATTTGCCTACAGCGTCTATTCCTTCGCGAACTTTATGAGCGATACGGGAAACTTCGGAGCGTATATCGGCACCGACGACAAGAATATCGACAACTCCATCGAACTGATTCACAAGGAGTTTGAAAAGCTGAGAGTTAAACCTGTCAGTTCAACCGAACTGAAACGTGCCAAAGCGCAGCTGAAAGGCTCCATGATGCTCAGCCTCGAAAGCATGTCCAACAGAATGATGCGGCTGGGAAGCGGCGAGATGTTCTTCGGCGAGTATATTCCGCTTGATACTATTATTAAAGGAATCGATGCGGTTCAGTCCGATGATGTTCTCGAACTCGCACACAAATTACTGGCGCAGGATAATTTTTCCACAGTTATTTTTAAACCGTCAAAAACGGCCGCGTCAAAGGCGGCATAATTTCGATTATTCACTTTTACTGAAACGACTATGATTATTGGCGTACCAAAAGAAATTAAGACAAACGAAAACCGTGTATCACTGCTCCCAGTCGGGGTGCAGGCGCTTCGCAAAAACGGACACACCGTTCTTGTCGAAACCAACGCCGGTGTCGGCAGCGGCTTTGATGACGCGAGCTACCGTGAAGCCGGCGCGGAAATTATCCAGAAACCGACGGAGATTTTCTCCAAAGCGGATATGATAATGAAGGTGAAAGAACCGTTGTCATCAGAATACAACCTCATCCGCAAAGGACAGATCGTCTTTACATATTTTCACTTCGCATCAAGCAGGGAACTGACCGACGCGATGATTAAATCCCGTTGCGTCGCGATTGCGTATGAAACAGTCCAGCGCACCGACGGCTCACTCCCGCTCCTCATCCCGATGAGCGAAGTAGCCGGACGCATGGCGCCGCAGGAAGGCGCGAAGTATCTCGAGAAAGCCATGGGCGGACGCGGTGTTCTCCTTGGCGGCGTTCCCGGAACTGAACCCGCAGATGTCGCCGTCATCGGCGGCGGAATCGTCGGAACCAATGCCGCGAAAATTGCCGCAGGATTCGGCGCGAAAGTCACCATCCTCGACAGCAACCTTTATCGCTTACGTTATCTTGACGATGTCATGCCGAAAAATGTCGTTACCATGATGTCCAACCATTACAATATTCTGAAGTCTATCAGGAAAGCCGATATTGTCATCGGCGCGGTGCTGATCCCCGGCGCGCGTGCGCCGCATCTTGTCACCAAAGATATGCTGAAGGAAATGAAAGCCGGTTCCGTTATTATCGACGTCTCCGTTGACCAGGGCGGATGCGTGGAAACATGCAAACCGACGACGCACGAAAATCCGACATACGTCATCGACGGCGTTGTGCATTACTGCGTCGCGAATATGCCGGGCGCGGTTCCGTTCACTTCCACCGTCGCGCTGACGAACGCTACGCTGCCGTACGCCATCGAGATCGCGAACAAAGGTTACGAACAGGCAATCGCCACCAACAACGAAATTCGTCTCGGGCTGAACATGATCGACGGCAAAATCACCTACAAAGGCGTTGCCGACGCGTTCGGTCTGCCGTGGGAAAAAATGAACTGACATATTTCTGAATTCTCATGGCGAAGATTACGATAGACGGAAAAGAAATCGAGGCTGATCCGAAGCACACCATTATCCAGGCGGCGCAGGAACAGGGAATGAGCATCCCGCATTTCTGCTGGCATCCGAAACTGACTGTTGCCGGCAACTGCCGCATCTGCCTCGTCGAAGTGGAAAAAATGCCGAAGTTAGTCATCGCGTGCGCGACACCGGTTGCCGACGGCATGGTCGTGAAAACGAATTCCGACAAAGTCATCAACGCGCGCGAAGCGGTGATGGAGTTTTTACTGATTAACCATCCGCTCGACTGCCCGATCTGCGATGAAGCTGGGGAGTGCAAGCTTCAGGATTACGCGTACAAACACAGCACAGGTGTCAGCCGATTTGATTTCAACAAAGTGCGGAAACCAAAACGCGTCGAGCTTGGCCCCAAAGTCATGCTCGATACCGAGCGGTGCATCATGTGCTCGCGCTGCGTGCGCTTCTGCGACGAAATCGCGAAGAAACCCCAGCTTGTCTTTACACAGCGCGGCGATCATGTCGAACTCACCACCTTCCCCGGCGAAAAGCTGGATAATCCCTACTCGATGAACACAATTGATATTTGTCCCGTCGGCGCGCTGACGAGCGAAGATTTCCGGTTCAAGGCAAGAGTGTGGGAGATGTCGTCCACCGATACCATTTGCCAGGGCTGTTCACGCGGCTGTAACGTGAAGATGTGGGTGCGCAACAATGAAATTCTCCGCCTCACGCCGCGGTACAACCCGGGCGTGAACGATTACTGGATGTGCGATAATGGACGGCTTAATACATTCAAGTTTGTCAATGCCCAGAACCGGGTAAAAGCTCCGATGATCAGGAAAGATCTCGGACTGGTGGAAGTGGGATGGGATGAAGCAATTGCAAAGGTTATCTCCGAACTGAAATCATTCAAGAGCAACGAGGTCGCCGCTGTCGGTTCATCGTTCGCAACGAACGAGGATAATTATCTCTTCGTTAAATTAATGAAGCACCTCGGCATCCAGAATGTTTACGCTCAGTCGCATGTCGTCGAAGGCGACAAGGATGATATTCTGATTTGCGAAGACAAGTCACCGAACACCGCCGGCGCGAAAGCTGTCGGTGTGACGGAAGGAAATTTTGACGAGCTTATTGCAGCGATTTCCAAAGGCACAATTAAAGCGCTCTATGTCATCGATGACAACATCGCGAGTAAACCTGCTGTTGCCGAAGCGCTCTCGCATCTCGATTTTCTCATCGTGCATGCTTCCAACCAAAATGAAACCACCGCTCTTGCCGATGTCGTTCTTTCCAGCTCAACCTACGCTGAAAAGAACGGCACGATGATTAACGTGCAGGGGAGAGTGCAGAGAATTCGTCCTGCTGTCGCGACCGCCGAACAAGACCGCGCGCTTGACGGCTTTGCCATGAGCAGGTTGGATAAGTTCGGCGCGCATAATGACCGCTGGATGAAAGGCGCCCGCCGCGATGCACGCGCCACATGGCGCATACTGAACGCCGTCGCAAGCGCGCTCGGCGCGAAGTGGAAATACAAAACCGTCGAAGATGTGTTTAACGAAATGGCATCGACAATCCCCGCGTTCAAAGGGATGTCGTACATGCGCATCGGTTCGCGCGGCATAACGGTTACCGCCAAAACTCCAACAGCAGTACCGCAGGTGTGATATGGAACTGCTTATTCCGTTAATTAAAATAGTGGTTGTCTTGGGAGTGTTACTTGGCGTCGTCGCGTACACGGTATTGCTCGAGCGTCGCGTCGCGGCGGCGATACAGAACAGGATCGGCCCCAACCGCGTCGGCTGGCAGGGACTCATGCAGCCGCTTGCCGATGTCGTCAAATTAGTCATGAAAGAAGACATCGTCCCGAAGAATGCCAATAAGTTTATCCATGACCTCGCCCCGATTATCTCCATTGCCATTGCCCTCACAACATTTGCGGTGATTCCGTTCGGCAATACGATTACGCTGTTCGGAACCGAGATTAAATTGCAGATTGCTAGCGTCAACATCGGCATCCTGTACATTCTCGCGATGACATCGCTTGGCGTGTACGGCGTAACGTTAAGCGGCTGGTCATCCAACAGCAAATACTCGCTCCTTGGCGGACTCCGTTCCTCGGCGCAACTGCTGAGTTATGAGCTTGCCATGGGACTTTCCGTCATCGGCGTGATTATGATTGCTGGAAGCCTCGAGATGGACAAGATCGTGCAGGCACAGCACGGATGGATGTGGAATATTATTTTACAGCCCATTGGGTTCATTACATTTTTAGTCTCCGCGTTCGCGGAAACGAACAGGCATCCGTTTGATTTGCCGGAAGCGGAACCAGAGCTGGTCGGCGGGTACCATACAGAATACAGCGGATTGAAGTTCGGATTGTTTTTTCTGGCGGAATACGCCAACATGGTTACCGCCAGCGCGGTAGTGACGACATTGTTCCTCGGCGGATGGCAGATTCCGTTTATCGAGACGCTCGGGCTTGACGCGACGCTGGTGAGCATCCTCCAGGTCGGTGCGTTCTGCACGAAAGTCGGATTGCTGGTGCTGTTCTTTATTATTATCCGCTGGACAATCCCGCGGTTCCGGTACGACCAGCTGATGAACCTCGGCTGGAAGGTGATGTTGCCGCTGGCGATATTGAATCTGTTCGTGACGGGTGTGGTGATTTTGTGGTTGGAATAACTTTGTCTTAACATCCCCTTTACCAAAGGGGATTATAGGGGATTTGCCTCACGAATGAATCCCCCTGTAATCCCTCCCGCTAAAAACCAGCGGGATCTTCGACCTTCACATGAAGGGGGATGTTGAAGCTCTCTTTTGTTGGCTCGGATACACATTTAAATTACACAGCATGAACTCAAACTTACAACCTCCCATCATTCATAAGAAGGATCTCTCCCTCTGGGACAAGATCTATCTCCCGCAGATACTTGTCGGGCTGAGGCTGACGATCAAGCAGATGTTCAAGCCGAAGTTCACGCGGCAATATCCGGAAGAGAAATGGGTTCCCCCGGCGTCGTTCCGCGGGCGGCCGGTGCTGGTGGAGGAGAAGAACGGCACCGAGCGGTGCGTGGCGTGCGGATTATGCGCGCGCGTTTGTCCCGCGCTCGCCATCGAGGTGCAGGGCTCCGAGACCGAGCTCCTCAAGGAACGCTATCCCGTGAAGTTCGAGATTAATATGCTTCGCTGTATCTTTTGCGGCTTCTGCGAAGAGGCCTGCCCCGAGGAAGCGATCGTGATGAGCCAGGAGTTCGAACTTACCTTCACCAACCAGGAAGACGCGATTTTCGGGAAGGATAAACTCCTTATCCCCGCCGAACAACTCAAAGACCGGCTGGAGTTTTTGAGGAAGAACAGATAAACGAAGGCCTGGTTCTGAAGTAACGGGTTATTAATTGTTAAACCCGGAGGCGATGTTGATATTGCAATGTTTTTTGCCTGCCAATATAGATCCCGACTTATGATTCGTCAAATTAGCAGAAGTTTTAGACTATTCCGTCTTTAGCCGCAAACGAGAGAGTATTCTTTGTGTACTGTTGCCGAAGGCATCGCTTTGCGACTCTTTTAAAGAGAAAGGACAGAACGCCAAAGATTTTAGCGTTTATCTGACCCCACCACTTTCGCCCTCTGCTTCACTGGCGGGGGATTGGGGAGGGGTATCTTTTCGGTCACGCATCCAACGGCACACTGGCAGCTCCGCGCGCGGCGCCGATGCTGGCCGTCATAACGGCAGCGATTGCAACGCATTGCAAGAGGGTCAGATGCTCGCCGAGCACCAGGAAACCTATCACCGCCGCGAAGGCCGGCTCCAGGCTCATAAAAATGCCGAAGACTTTGGCCGGCAAACGGCGCAGGGCCTCGATTTCAAAACTGTAGGGGATGACAGAAGAGAGCAGAGCCACCGCGGCGGCGAACGGCAGGGCGGGCACGATATTCAGCCACTGCGGCGCGTCGATAATTTTCACGGGTATTAATAACAAACTGCCTATGCTCATCGCGATGGTTAAACCGAGCGCGCCCGGCGTAGCGCTCCCCAGTTTCTCGCCGAGAATAATGTAGAGCCCCCAGCAGGCGCCGGCAATTAACGCGAGGACAAATCCGATGGGATCGATATGACCGCTGAACGGATTGAGCAGGGCGATACCGAGCGCGGCACATGCCACCCAGACAAAATCGAGCGCGCGGTGACTGTGCCACACCGCCACGGCCAACGGCCCGACAAACTCGATGGTTACGCACAGGCCGAGCGGCAGGCGCTGCAACGACAAATAATACGAGACATTCATACTGACCAGCGCGATGCCGAAAATAATGCTGGCCTTCCACTGCCGGCGGCTTAACGCGCGCAGTGCCGGACGCACGATCATCAACAGCATGACCGCGCCAAGCGCGACGCGCCAGAACACGACCGTGATGGCGCCAAATTCGGAAAACAGGGTTTTGGCGAGCGCGGCGCCCCATTGCACGCTGAGCATGGAGATGAGGAGTAATACAATTGGATGAATGCGCTGTAGTATGTTCATATTGTTTCCATACCGGTTTGGTACGTACATCTAATATACGGACTCCTCCCGCTTTTCAAAATCCGGAAAATTAGTAATAAAAAAGCCCGGTCGTGTGATCGGGCTTTTTTGCTTGTTAATAATTACTGCTTGCACTAACGTCCAATGAATGTCGTAGCGCCTCTTTTTAATGATCTAATCTAATATTGTTATAGGCTGTTCTTCTTTCCTCCGATGTCACATTAAGGTTTCGTAGATGCTTGAGTGTATTTTGTATAGATTTCCTTGCTAATCAACAGGTCTAAATCCGAAGATTTTAATGTAGAGTTAATATCAATTAAATATTGTGTATCGCTTTTCAACAAATCAAAAATAGTTGACATTGCTGTAGTAATATGTGCGTCAAGAATATTCTTATTTGAATTGAATTCAGATAATTTTGATTTTAATGTCGCTGTGTCTGACCAAACATCGTTTGTCTTCCACAAAAAGGCGGTGATTCTAGAAATTTGGAATGATGCATTCTTCGCTAAATACCTTTTTAACCTGTCTTTTGAAGATGAAAAGTTTTCTAGTAAATACTGTAATACTCTTCTGTGGATTAGCACAGAAAGCAAATAAGGTTCAATAATGTTGGTCCCTGAAAATATTTTATCGTAATACTCACTCCAAACTTTGTATTTTCTGCTACGGGAATCGGATGGCTTTTTTAAAACAATAGCTAGAAATGCGACCGCGACATCATCATTTGGAATAATATTTTCCTTAGGAATGGGGGTGCTTTCATATTGTCTTGGCTTACGTTCAAGATAGTAATTGTATAAGAGAAAACCTCTTTCTAAATCAATCTGGGTTTTATCATTTGCTCGTAAGTTCCTACCTGTTATTTTGTTTTGGTTATTTGTTGTTAAAACAATTTTATCAACAAGCTCCAAATCTTGAGTTTCATAAATGCGTAACATTAACTTAGTATCAGATTGCAACTGTCCTTCCTTAAAAGCAATTGCCAAGCTTGTTGCGGTTTGGCAACCATTGACAATTTGCATGTTCTCAATCTTAACTTTTGGGTCATCTGGGTCAGTAACCGGATCAACCTTATCGCAAACAATTGTTACCCCATTATTAAGAAACCAAAAGAGGTGGCTAATACTATTGTTTGTGCAAGTATTAAGTATGTCTCTATTTACACCGCCAAGTTTTCCTAAATATTTACGAATGTTTAAGTCAAAAATAAAACCGTTTGAATCATTGCTGACTACTTGAGCAATCTCAGATGCAGTTGTAGAACAAATTATTCCCTTTAACCCTTTGCTGTGATACTTGATTAACGATGGATTATTTGTATCGTAAAGGATTTTTATTTCACCATTTATTTTCTTGTTTTTCTTCTCTTGAGAATTTAAAACGTCAACAATTTCATCTGCGCCAATTGTATCAAAAGAAAAACCGCCAAATGTTCCATTGTTATATTTATCAAGAATTGTTTTGACCTCTTGTTTTGCTTCAGCAGAAAGTTCTGAACTAAGTCCTTTAGTAATGTATGCAATCTTGATATAGATGTTTGCTGGTCCTAATGAAGATTGTATCTTTCTATAGTCAGCAATTTTATCTTTAAATTTTACATTAACAAGAGTGTCAACATCTGATTGCCTTTTCTCAAAAATCCATTGGAGCCCATTTTTTATTTGAATAATGCAATTTGATGAAAAGCTCTCCTCGTTTTTAATTTGTGTAATATAAATGGTAGCCTCGTCAGAATCATCATCAATTGTTATTCCATCTATTTGTTTATCCTGACCACCGTCAACATTATCATTTTGGTCAAAAGAGTGTATACTCTTATCAGTAAATAAACTGTGAGCGAAAACTAAAAATGCTTGATCTGAAGTTAGACCTAGTTTTGTCCCAGTCTTGTCAATGTGGTCTTGAACAATTTGTTGTCTTAAAGTCATAGGTTTAACAAGCTTTCAAATGGTTACTGGTTCGGAGCTTTTCGATATTGCAGTTTTGAGACCATGTCACCGGTCTATCTACAAGAATAGTTAATTGTAAAGCACTTTCATTTACTACGGACTCTGCCATATTCGCAAAGCCATTGTTGGTACAGAAAATTTATTTGTCTGGGTCAAAGCCGATTGTCTCAAATACTTTATCCATAGATACAGCAACGGAATATCCAGAATTAATAAACTCAGTGTTTACCAGTCCATTTGATTGGTTGACCCACTCCTGAACAAAAGGAATGAACTGCGATACTATGCCAATTACTTTGTGATAAAATTTCGTTCCGTCCTGTTCAATCTCTACGACTGGTCCACCGCTGTTGCCAGGAAAAGAGGGACAATCAAGAATAATTGTCCCTTGTGGCTTGTAAATATTTGCAATAATCCCCTTTCTTAATAAGGGTTTACTGAAATCAAATTGGGGGGATTTTCTTAATCCCAATGATGTGGGATAGCCATAAAGAAAAACATCATTAGAAATTAATACATCCTTTATTCTTTTGGTCCAGATCTTTGCCTTTACACAAACTATATTTGATTTTGCTTTTACCGCTTCCGTTATTCCCTTCGAGTAAAAGAGTGTCCAATTACCTTTACCGACATTTTCTTTTAGGTGGCCTAAACAAATCGCAGCGATGTCTGAGCTGGGATGGAAAAGCAATCTGGAACCATTAAAATCAATCAATAGTCTTTCAATACTATCGTCATTGATATCTTCGGATTGACAGTCAATTTCTGCTGTTCCTCCCCTTAAATTGTTTCTCTCGTCAACCAAAACATGTTTTGCGGTTACTAAGAAGATTTCGTCTTCTGCTTGAAGGAGAAATCCGGAACCAGTTGCACCAGTGTTGATTTTGATGAAAACAGGATATGCCAAATTATTGTCGGGTATGTTCCTCATTGTCAGGTCTTGATTTTTTTTCTCCTATCGTGTGCGGAGGCTTAATTTTTTCCCATCAATTCGCGATTTGTTTCATTGCAGCCAATGGTTGGCTTAAAAAACACAATGACTTTAGTGATGTATTTATTAGCTTATTTCGGCGAGCAATTCTAAAGTTGAGCTGAACATTTATCTTTCTGAAAATTCCATCAGCACACAATCTGCAATTGCAAAATGCTCTCGAAAATACCAAATATTTGCACGGCTGTCAAGGGGGTATTTACCCCATCAGAAGATGGTAAATCAGCATAGCTCGTTCTTCATTGTATAAAAGCTTGATTAGACAGAATTTATTTTCAAAATCATGCTGTAAGTCGCGAAATAAGTGCGAGAAGGCTATTTGCCCATACGCTAGAGCCTAAACCTGTAAGAAAACTTATCAAAGCGTTTCGACCTTCACTTGGCAATGAGGCAATTGCCTCTGCAAGTTTATCAACACTTTCTTGGGTGACTCTTTGTGAAGAAGTGATAGATTCTAGCGCGGCCAATGCTTTTGCAAGTTGAATCGAGCGCACATTCGATAGTTCTTTGTTTTGAATTGCAAAGATCCGGAGTTCGGCAGTAACCTCGTGTATTTCTCGAATAAGTTTGTGTTCAGCATCTAAAATTATTGATCCGACTTTGATTGATTCTGACCCTAGTTCAAAGTACCCACGAGCCTCATCAGTACTCATCAATACACCGCCAAGAAGTAGATTTCTGGCGGACGATGGCACCTCATGTGCTATTCTGCCAAGGGTTCCCGGAAGGACAGGCGGACAAGTACATATAGGGTTGCCACAATCTCTACAAGCGTCTGGATACGCATCAGCAAACGCATCTGACAGGGCGTACCCTCGCTCTATGCTTGGAATTTTCTTTCTGCTATGCCACACATTTTGAAGATTCATCAACCAAGCAAAAACATCTGAAGCCTCACTCAGAAAATAACCAGGTGCTATATCGTGAACACGAATTGCCTCCGCTAGCTCACCAAGTTCCTCAGAAAACCGAAGTAAAGGTGTGTCAAATTTCGCATCGTTACCTGGTGGATAGATATCAAAGAACATTCTCTGCCATGCAGCCAGATTCTTTGGTTTGATATGAGCGTTCGATTCACCGATAGTTTTCAAAACTTCCCACTCTGGTCCACGCGATTGAGTTTTGGCTTCGACACAAGGGTCATTCAAGTGTTGTTTCAATTTGCAATAAGCACAGCAATACGGGAATTTTCCCCAAAGCATGTCCTCGACACTTCGTATGCCCATTTTTCCGCAGAGGGCTAACCACCAGGCTAGAGTTTTAGGTACGAAAGATTCAGGCACCGCTTTGGGCTTTTGTTTCTCAGTGCCAAGTAAACTTAAGCCACCTACAACCTCAACAAGGTGGCCAAAAATGGAGTTAGCATCACGGTAGAAATTTCTGTCGATATAGATTCGATTTACTGTTTGGTACCAATCGTCTAGGGATCTTGCGCGACTAATTGCTTTTGGAATTTCAGGCATTTGAATATCCTTACTGCTGAGGAATTTGAACAAGGTTGAATTACTAATTTGCAGGTATTATGGTACATAACTAATATTTATTCGGGAGAGAATATTAGTTGATGAACTGGTTATTAAACTAAAAAACCTCATCACTCAACCCTTCCCTTATATAATGCTCCAAAACATACCAAAAAATTATGCGGCAGTCAAGGGGTGTTTACCCCATCAAAAGGTAGGAAATCACCGTAGTAACCCCTCCACAGATTTACACTGATTGCACAGATTTATCGCAGATGGCAGATTTCGCGGAGTCAACGGGACATTCCTGGGCAAAAACACCCTCTCCTCCCAGGAGAGGGCCGGGGTGAGGTCACAAGGGAGAAAATCGATGATCGACCTGAGACCCCATCCTATGTCCTTCCCCTAAGAGGGGAAGGAGGCAGCACATGTTAAAGACAGATTGCAGATTTCGAAAAAAAAGTCCGGCGAACTTCATACACATGAGGCACTTGGTGCTGTCATGTATTCTATTCCACAATAACAAAACCATCCACCATCTGGAAGTCCAGTATTAATGAATCACCCTCTTGAATCAAGAACTTATGTTGAATTGGGAGATATGCGATGCGACCCACAAGTAGCTGATACGTTCCTGATGCTTTAATAGAAAGAAGGTACTGTCCGTTCTCATCGCATTGAGCATTAAAGCTGGTAGCCATTACCGAAACATGGGCGTCGATTGGTTTGTCGGTATTTTTTTCAGAAACACGGCCGGACACATATCGTCCATCAGGTGATGCCGCACGGAGCTTCGTTGCTCTTACAGAATACCCCGTACCACAACAACCTACGGTCATTACACCGGCAAGGAATATTATTAATAGTGCTCTGATTGTGAACATTGATTTCTTTCTTATGGCGTCAACATGTGGGAGTCACCCTTTTTTTATTTTGAAATCAACCCACAACTTGTCGAGGCTTCGCCAAATGTTGTGCGCTAATGGCTGAGGCGATAATTCATAAAACACAAAAGTTTTGTTTTCTTTTGCGATGTATCTCAGATGGACCTTGCAGTTGAGGGTTATCGGTTTTTTCTGCATGTAGTCCGTCATAGAAATGGTTCCGGCGTATGTGTTCAGATCGCCTTTACCTTTCTTTATTTCTTTGAATGATGTCGTTACCGGGATTACTTTATCAGCGGGAATATTGGGGGCGTTGTTGGCAATGAGTCCTGTGTAGTATGCCTGCAGATTGCTGTCGAGTATCCCGGAGTTTATTTTTACTTTCCCTTCCAGGTACCACAAAAAGGCATAGCTCCAATATTCATCGCCTTTTGCCTTCGCCCAGCCTGGAGCAAAGCGGAGGTCCTCAACTCCTTTGTAGGGAATCTGAGGCGCAAAAGAAATGGGAATGGGAAACCGCTCTGTCATCCAGCCTTTTGGGGCCGGAAGGTCGTAGGGGGCTTCCCACGTATGCCCGTCGAATGCAGCGTCTGTTCCCTGTGCGTAACCGGTTACAGCAAATATGCTGAGCAGGAGTAATGCTAAAGTTTTCATCTTGTGAGTGATTAGAAGTCGGTTTTCCAGGTGCCGTTGAATCCCCACATGCGTACTGTGCCGCGGGTGTCACCGGTTGCGATAATATTATTCAATGGGCTGAATGCAAGACTCATGCTGGGTGCTGAATTGTTCAGGCTCACTAACAACGCGCCCGTTTCAACGTCCCAGATGTTCACCTTCCCGTCTTCCCGGCCTGCCCCTGCAATGCGTCTGCCGACGGGATCGAAGGAGAGATCGCGGAGATAATAGCTCTCCTGAATTGAACGGACAAGACTCCCGTCAGAAAGATTCCAGAGCTCGATCTTGTAATCGTTTGCCCCAACGCAGGAAACTATTTTGCCAGCAGGGTGGAAGATAATTGATCTGAGGTAAATCGACGTCGGGAATGAACGCACATGCGCGCCATTCGAGACTCTCAAGACCATGAGAGAATCACCGGTGGCGAGGAACTGGCCGTCCGGACTTATGTCTATAGTCCTGTTATTCCAATTATTGCCGTTGTAAGAGCCCAGATACGTATTTGATCTCCACAATTGTATGTAGCCTCCGTCATCAGCTGCCGCAATTGTGTTTCCATCGGGGGTAAACCGGACAGAGAATATGTCATTGGTTCCGTAATTATAAAGCCTGGAGATGCGTTCAAACGTTCGCGGATTCCAGAGATAGACGGAACCGCGATGGCCGGAAGCGAGGACACTGCCGTCAGGCGAAAATTTCACAGACCAGACCGGGTGATTATAGTCATGGGCCAATCGCGCCATGTTGTATCCATCGCCCACCCTGAAGAGCTCAACGTAATATTCACCGCCGCACGCTAATGTCTTACCATCGGGGCTAAACGTCATTGAAGACACAGCCTGGTCATTGCGTTGAATCGAACGTGTGTACAGGAGCTCTACCGGTGAGTTGACGTACGTGAGCGACAGAGTTTCTGAATACTTACTTATGTTATGCCGGGTATAGGCTTGAACCATGAAACGGTATGTACTTGCCGGATTCATCCCTGTAACCGTGTATGATGGTACATCCGCGGCGGTCCGTTGGAGTTCGAGGAAGGGTTGACCGTTCATTGATTGTAAGATAATAAATCCAAGCTCGAATGGAGATCTGTCATTCCATTCTAATTGAACAGACGTTTGGGACAAGCAGGTCATGTGGAGATCTTTTGGTGATGGAAACGGGACCGAGACGCGCAATAATGAATCCGTACCTAAATTTCCTCTTTCTGATAGAGAGGAGACTCTGTAGTAATATGTTGTATCGGTGAGAATGATGCCTGTATCACTGAATGTAGTGACGTTTTTCCCGACCTGACCGAGGATGGAAAAGACGCCGGTTTCACCCAATTTTCTTTCAATCCGGTAACCCACTTCGAATGCGGAATTATCCTGCCAGGAAAGTCGGCGTTCGGTTTCACCGGCGAAGGAAACGGTTACATTGGATGGCGCATTCGGAACATATGTCATCGAGTTTGGATCGTGAGGATTTAAATATTCAGGCGTGTGCGGATCGGTACATGCTATAAAGACGAGTGACAGAAAGTGAGCGGTCATCAAATTCATGAAGTGTCGTTTATGTATGCGGTATCTCCGCACAGTACGGCGTTGTAAAGGGAACGTATTCATGGCAGCCCTATCTTGACTTCTATACCCATTGCCAGGTGTGAACGTGCCATACCTCGGTCGGAGATCAGTGTATTCACCGGAACAACCTCAAACCGGTCTACAACCGTGTGGTGCAGTAATGCGTCGATCACCGAGTAGACATAACCGGCGACAAAGAGTGCTGCTGAGACCGCACGGCGGGCGTACGCTTTGTCCAGATCGTTCTTACGGTTCTCAACATCTTCATGCAGTCTTGCCGCTTCTGTCTCTGTCGGGGCATTGATGTAGTTGCTCCATGCAAGGTCGTACTGGTCAACGCGATCGCGGTAATCGCTGTGCGCGATCACTGCGTTCACGCCCAGGGCGATAGAACCAACGAACATGAGAGAGCCTTCAGCATACGATTTGTCCAACAGTTGCGCAGAACCAGGGAGAAGCATTGCCAAAGCGGTCCGCGTGGTTGAGTGAGCTCCGAAATCAGCACGATAAATCAGTTTTTGGCCGTCCTTCGCGGTGAACTGAGCCTCGATTTCACGGCCTGTTGAATCGTGGCGGGCAAAGAGTTTATGCAAACCGGAGGCGATGGCGTGATCAGTCACAGAGTCACGCGGGAGAACCCTATTGTCGAGAGAGACCGTGATGCCTGGTGAATTCGTCAGAACGCTTATTGTCGCCCTGCGCCTCTCAAGTTTCGCAGTGAGTTCCGTTGTTTCACCTGCCCTTGGCACCAGTGTAGTGAACCAAGAGTAATAAAGAGGTTTCGATACCGTTATCTGGAGTGTGTCCGATCCAACATCTGAAAGTGTAAGTGGGCAGGTGCCGGCAAATTTGCGGTTGATGTATACACTTGCTGCCTCTGGCTCGGATGATATCGCAATGGTTGCTGGTCGCTGTAAATGTACAAGCAGAACTGTATCTATGCAGTCATGCGGCGTCAGCGTATCTTTGCGTGTTCGGAATCCTTCTTTGGAGAAACTGAGTGAGGTTGGTCTATCGCAAGTGATATTCAGCTGAATTGGTACGAATCCTTGAAAGACAGTATCAGCGTATACCGCCACGGAGTCTTGTTGAGACTGAACGACAATTCTCCGGGTCTGACTTTGTGCAAAAGTTTGAGTTGTAGTTATGGTGATGAATGTTCCGACGGTGAGAACCATCAGAAGAAGACATCTGATTGTGTTTGTGGAGTTCATTTGATAATGTGCTTTTCCACAAAATTCTTCCCTCATAAAATTTCCCAAGATATACCAATAATTTATCAGGCTCTCAAGGCGTGTTCACCTGATCAAGAAGGAATTAATAGCATCTAACAATTGAGCCTGAGTATTCTTACGACGCTCGAATCACTTACCAACCAATTACACCGACAGAAATCTGGAACATCGCAGTGGGTTGAATGGCTTCTCCGGTTATGGTTGTGCTTCCGGTAGTGGCGCTGATAGTATAGGTGGGCTTGCTGTACAGGTATCGGCCTTCGATCACCAACCTGTTACCGAAACGAATTCCGCCTGCCAGTCCGGCTCCCCACGAAGTGGCTGTACTTGATTCTTGTCTGATATTTACTCCGTAAAGCGTAATATCAGTTTCTGGTGTACTTCCAATGATCGCTCCCAGTTCAACGCTCCCGTACAGTGTGGTATTTGGGGAAAGACTGGCCGGAAATCTGGTCCCGGCGAGCACCCATGTTGTGTGCCATGTTCCGCCACCAATCAATAACCCATATGGCAATCCAAAAACTGCGGGATCAACAGAATGCACTGTGTGGCTTATTGAGCCGACAAACTCGATCCCTCCCGGAAACTTTCGGAACACTTCCACTCTTCCGGATATGCCCGGTTTCGCGGCGCCGGATTGCGAGTTTGAGGGAGTGGCATCAGAAAAATCGCCTAAAGGAAAGGTACGCGCAACGCTGATTGCAACATGGACCGGTCGTTGTTCCCACAGCTCATCCGTTTCTTCCGCCTTAAGAAGCGAATTGAGCCGGGATTTCTTTTCATCAGGTGTCATGTCGCTGAGAGCGTATGTACGAGTGTCATTCGACTTCGATCCAAGCACACCGCCTATGACTGAGCCGGCGATTAGCCCTCCTCCCGCAAGCAACGTTGGTAGGTTTGATTCGTTGCGGGGAAATACTTGAAAATAGGGAAAATAAACAGTATTGCTCCTTTCGGTATCGAGCAAACGACCCGTAATAAAACCAACCGTGCCGAGCACGACACCTCCTGTGAGTGCTCCTCTCACAAGAGAGTTTCCATTCGTCAGTTCATTAACCTGCCGGATTGAATCAATAACGATGGCAGAGGAATCCCCGTCCAGGCGAAAAAGGATCATATCCGATTCACGAATGTACATCGAGTCTGCTTCAATTGTGGCACCGTCGTGGGTAATAACTGACCAGCGTGCAGTCTTCTCCTGGGCATGTAACGGAGAGAAGCAAGGGAGACCAATGCCGATGGCCGAAAATAAAATGAAGTAGTATGGCAGATTTTTTTTCATGTTGCCTTTCATTTAAGGTAGAGTGCGGCACGTACTGCTCGCAGATCACCTAATTGAACCCTGACAAAATAAACTCCCGTTGGGGTATTGTTTGCAGCCCATTCGTACTGATACCTCCCGGATGGCAGAGTGCGGTCCTCGAGCGTTGTTACGAGCATACCGACCGAGTTAAACACTTCGATTTTCACATATGATGACACCGGAGAACTTACTAGTATTGAACTGACTCCGTTGAATGGATTCGGAAAGAGCTCGCTGATGTAATAATCATACGTTGGAGGGAATACCGGCAGCTCTGACCTGGTTACGAATGACCTTGGACTGGTGAACTCCCCTTTGCCGCCCCGGTTCTCCGCCGCGACACGCCAATACAAACGCTGTCCGCCGGCGACATAATTGAGAATGACCTGGGAATCAGGCATGACAAAACGGTGGAGAAGATTTGGACCGGAAAAAGATGTATCCCCCCCGATTTCAAAGTGGTAGTCGGTTGTGTACTTGATACTCCTCCATCGGAAGAGGAGATTGTTCGGGGAGACACCAGTGTCATTATCCGCGGGAGAGATCAATACCGGTGGTAAAGGAGGATTAATTTTGGTGGTGAAGTGTTTTGGGATTGAGAAGTAGGAGGAGCCGCCATCATTCGTTGCCTTAACTCTCCAGTAGTAGAACGTGTACTCTCTCAGTGGAACAGAAGGTACGAAGACAGTGTCGGTCAGAAGAGAATCGTTCACAACCAGACTCGGGCCGGAAAAGTCTCCCGACAATGAAACCTGGATATGATACAACCGGGCGATCGGAAGCCGCTGCCACCGGAAAGCCGGTGAAAAAGAAACATCCATCTCATTTTCTGAGGGTGAGAGGAGAGGCGGACCATATTGCGGCGGAGCTTCAACAGTTGTGAAGTTAAATGGTTCGGAAAATGTGCCCTCTCCCGAATTGCGGTATGCCCGGACGCGCCAGAAAAATTTCGTATCGTTCCGGAGACCTATCGTGGCATCCGAAGTATCAGGAGTGGATCTACGACTCACCAAGCTAAAGAGTGAATCGGTTGAAACCTCCAGCCAATACCATGTTGCCCTTGGGACAGACCTCCATTTGAATAATGGAAAAACCGGAATGCCGGCTGAGCCGTTCAGTGGTGAGAGTAATTCCGGTGGAGAGGGTGGGGGACCTGTGATGAATCGCCATGGTGCTGTGAAGCCCGATGTGTCGGTAGGGCTGATTGATTGTACTCTCCATCTATATGCAGTAATCGAATCCGTAACAGTAACTATCAAGCTGGTGTCAACTGTCGTTGCGTCAACAGCCAATGTCACAAAATTGTCCGATGAAACCTGAACATGATAACTTGTCGCTCCTGTTATTCCTTGCCAACCTAATCTGAGAGAAAGGTGTACATTCCGAGTCTCGCTTTCCGGATACCGAAGGATTGGTGTCAAAACCGTAAGGGTTTGGTTTACGGTACGGAATATCTTCCCATCAGCCGATCCTCCAATAAGATAATTATTGGGGCTCCGCAGCAACCGGCAGATTCGCTCCTCCTCAATCCCGCCTCCAAAAGAATTCCATGTCTGACCATGGTCAATCGAATGAAATATTCCGCTGTCCGGGTGAGCAACGAAAAGCCGGCCGTAGATGTCGCTCTCAATGTCGGTCAACGTGGCTTGTGGTAATCCTGTCGGTACCTCAATGTAAGGGTTTCGCCAGATAGGGTATGGCCAATAATATGGCTCTGTTCCGAACGTGTACCTATACGGCGATTCTGTAAAATCGGTAGAAACGCTTCCATCAACTAATATCCAGCTAAATCCCTGGTCGGTGGAATAATAGGTTTGTGGTGATGACATGTACAAGTCACCGGAAAGCGTCATATACATGTGCAGAAAACAGAGGGATCCGGTAAACCATCCCGGCTGGTCCATCCGATTCCATGTCAAGCCATCATCAGTGGTTTTCCACAGTCCGGTGTAGCAGCCTCCTCCGTAAACATGCCCCTCTGCCGTTGCAAGTGAATTGAATCGCGGATTGAAATTAGCCGATTGTTGCCACGTGGCACCTTCATCGGTGGAGCGGTAAATCCTCCCTCCTTTGGTGGCGAAGAAAATAGTGCCAGTTGACGAAACGACAAGAGATTGTGCAGACGAATCCGCAAGGCCGGTATTACATGGATACCAGGATGTACCGCCGTCGGATGAGCGGAAAAGGCCGGAGGTATCGGTAGCGATGATGATGCCTCCGCTGGAATCAAACACCATAATTGCAATCGAGTCGGTTGTTGCCCTCCCAACGAATTGCCAGTCAACCGTTTGTGCAGTCACCGTCCCGGTGAAGAGGAACATCAATCCGAAAAGTAAACGAGGAAGAGTCATTCGCATCATACGCTGTGGCCGAGAGTGCGTATCATTCTTCATCAAATTCGTTCCCAACCTGCTCACATCAGACAAAGTTCTGCTCCTTCGTGGATATGGTGAAACCAGGTTGTAGTCCGTGATCGTTCATGATGAAATTTTATGTATCCGGATGAGAGTGAGTACGTTGAATTGAATCTTGGACTCTGCAGGAATTCCTCACCGCCATGTCCGCCCCTTGCAAGATATTGTCGAAAATACTAAATATTTTTTTCGCAATCAACAGGACTTTATGTCAACGGAGGATAGGCAAGAGCGATAGTCTTCGACCTGAGATATGTCAAAACAAAACCTGCCCAGATTCTTCTAGAATCAAAAATCAGTGAAATCTATCTGAAATCTCTCCCTTGAGTCTCATGCTAATTTTCCCTATCTTTTTTCATTATTTACCGTAGAACTCTCTAAAACTCTTTCTTCGACTAATTCCGGAGATATGTATGAAGCGTAAGTTCTTCCTTGTAGTACTCACCATTTGTACCGGTTTCGGGCTCGCGTCCGCACAGCCGATAGCAATCAATTATCAACGTTTTACGCTCTCCAACGGCCTCGATGTCGTCCTGCACGAAGACCATTCAATCCCTTCGGTCGCGGTGAACGTCTGGTATCATGTAGGGTCAGGGAGCGAAAAGCCGGGGAGAACCGGTTTTGCGCACCTGTTCGAGCATATCATGTTCGAAGGATCGGGCAATGTGCCGGAAGGAAAATTCGACGAGTGGCTGGAAGCCGCGGGCGGCAACAACAACGGCTCGACCACGCCCGACCGCACCAACTACTTCGAGGAAGCGCCGAGCAACGCGCTCGAGCTGATGCTCTTCTTAGAAGCGGACAGGATGGGACACCTCCTCGACGCGATGACGCCGGGGAAAGTGGATGGCCAGCGTGACGTCGTGAAGAACGAACGGCGGCAATCGTACGAGAACAGACCATACGGGATGTCGTCCATCCTCATCGATGAAAATCTTTATCCGGCGAATCATCCGTACCACTGGCCCACGATAGGATCGATGGAAGATTTATCGGCGGCGAGTTTCCAGGATGTGGTCGATTTCTTCAAGACGTATTACATCCCGAACAACGCGAGCTTAGTAATTGCGGGTGATATTGACCCTGTGAAAACAAAAGAGCTTGTCATAAAATGGTTTGACAAAATACCGGCGGGCAATGCCGTGCCGCCGGTGATATCGCCGGTTGCCGCGTATCTCACGGAACAAAAGCGCGTCATCATGGAAGACAAAGTGCAGTTGCCGCGCCTCTATATGAACTGGCATACACCGGCCATCTTTACGCCCGGCGATGCCGAGATGGATGTGCTGGCAAATGTGCTGGCAGGCGGGAAAAACTCGCGCCTCTATAAGAAGCTGGTGTACGACCTGCAGATTGCGCAGGATGTGTCGGCGTTTCAGTCGTCGGGAATGCTCGGGTCGTCGTTCCAGATAACGGCAACGGCAAGGAGCGGGCATACGCTGAGCGAGCTTGAGCAGATAATCTGGCAGGAACTGAACCGCGTGAAGAACGAAACTCCCTCGGCACGCGAAGTCCAACGCGCGATCAACCAATATGAAGCGAGCTTCCTCGACCGGCTGGAGTACATTGCCGGCAAAGCCGATCAGCTGAATGGGTACCTGACACGCACGGGAAATCCCGATTACTTTAATGAAGATTTAGGAAGATATAAATCGCTGGCGCCGGATGATATCCGGTCGGCGGCGCAATCATATTTGAAGGAGAACGCGATGGTGGTACTGAGTGTTGTGCCGGAAGGTAAACGGGATCTTGCGCTTCCCATGAAAGAAGGAGGTAATTGATTATGAAAACAACTCAGATAAAAAAATATTACCGCAGAGGCGCAGAGAACGCGGAGTTAATAACCTCTGCGTCACTCTGCGTCTCAGCGGTGAAAAAATATCTCGGCGTTTTAATCGCTTTTTTGTTCCTCACTCAATCAATCACATTAGCGCAGTCGTCGGATAAACCGAAACAGCCGAAGCTCGGTCCGCCGCCGGCGCTAAAGCTTCCCCCGATCCAGCGCTACAAATTATCCAACGGCATGAGCGTGACGATGATAGAGAAACACTCTGTGCCTCTGGCGCAGATAGAAGTTGTCGTCCGCGCGGGATCGGTCCAGGATCCTGCCGGTAAGAGCGGACTTTCGAGCATGACCGCCGCGATGATGGAAGAAGGCGCCGGTTCAAGGAATGCGCTCGAGTTTGCCGACGCGATTGATTATCTCGGTGCGAGCATTTCGGCATACTCAAGCCAGCATACATCGGGTGTTGTGTTGCACACGCCGTTGTCAAAGTTGGATTCTGCTCTCGCACTGCTTGGCGATATAGTACTTCGTCCGCAATTTCCCGCCGAAGAGCTGGAACGCAACAGGAAAGAGCGCCTCACAACGCTCGTCCAGTGGCACGATGAGCCGCGCGCGATTGCGTCGGTCATGTTCAGCAAGACGCTGTATGGCACGGGCCATTCGTACGGCAAGCCGACGATGGGGAATGAGCAAAGCCTTAACTCTATGACTGTGGATGATTTGCGGAATTTCCACAGCACCTATTTCCGTCCGAACAACGGCTACATCGTTGTTTCCGGTGACGTGCAGGGACAGGATATAGTCGCAAAACTTGACGCGGTGCTGGGCAAATGGCCGGCTGGTTCGGTAACACAGCCACAGCTTCCGGCAGTCGAGCAGGTGAAGAAACGCCAGATTTATCTTGTGGACAAACCGGGCGCAGCGCAATCGGAAGTGCGCATCGGTCGTATCGGCGTTCAGAGATTGACGGAGGATTATTTTCCGCTGACTGTCATGAATACGATCCTCGGCGGCATGTTCACGTCGCGGTTGAACGCCAACCTGCGCGAAGACAAAGGATATACGTATGGCGCCGGTTCGTATTTTGATTTCCGTCCGACTCCGGGACCGTTTCTCGCGTACGCATCCGTGCAAACCGATGTTACTGACAAGGCGCTAGTTGAGTTCATGAAGGAAATCAAAGGCATCCTCAAACCGGTTCCCGATGAAGAACTGAATAAGGCAAAGAATTACATCGCGCTCGGATTTCCGGCGGATTTTCAGTCGGTTGCCCAGTTGAATGGCCAGCTTGCGAATCTGCAGATGTACGGGTTGCCTGATGATTATCTCAATAATTATATTCCGAAAATTCTTTCGGTATCGAAGAGCGATGTCCAGCGCGTCGCGAAGAAATATCTCGACCCGGATAAAGTAGCGATCATCATCGTCGGTGACCGCGCGAAAATCGAGAAGGGAATTGCCGATTTGAACCTCGCCCCGATTCAGCATTCCACAATCGAAGAAGTCCTCGGCCCGATGCCGAATGTGGATGGAGAGTAAAGATCGCAATTTGTAGATTCCACCCCTTCAATTCCCCTCCCTTACTAAGGGAGGGGAAAGGGGAGGGATATAAAACGGAGCATCATTAACCATACTATAGGGTTTATGAAATCTTTCCTCTACTACATTCTTCTCGTTCTCGGCCTCCTGCAGATCGAAACCGCTCAGAGTCAGCCTCTGCAAGCATGGCGAAAGCGTTTTGATGGTGCGGGACTTACAGTCGGGATTAACCCGCTGAATCCTAACAGTGTCTATGCTCAAAATGTGTTTGGTGAGCTATCTGTTTCATACGATAAAGGTATAACGTGGAATGTTCTTGGCTCACCGGGGATGGGTGGTATACGTCAGATTGTGGTGCATCCGTCAGACACAATGACCATATTTTGCGCGGCGTCCAATCCTGCATTGATGCGGAGTTCCGATTACGGCGCGACGTGGACAGCGGTGCTGAATGATTTCGGTATCGATGGCGAGAGTATTTCGCTTGACCCGATACATCCCGATACAATGTTCGCGGGGAATTTCGCGGACGGAAATATCTTCAGAAGCCTTGACCGCGGATTGACATGGACGTTGATGGGAAGAACCGGACCGATTCTGGGAGGTGCCAACCTCTGCGCGCTCGCGATCCGGCCTGACAGTCCAAATATTCTCTATGCCGGTTCAGGCGGAGGATCAATTTCCAAAACAACCAACTATGGCGCAACATGGCAGTACGTCAAAAACGGGACATCGCCGGGGTTTTTCCAGGAAACACCGCGTATCGTAATTGATCCGGTTAATCCCATGATTGCATATGCCGCGACATATGGTGATGTTGACACCACGCTCGATCTCTGGAAAACGACTGATGGCGGCGAACAGTGGGAACGGACATCGCTTGTCAAGACGCCAATCTGGGCGCTGGAGATAGATCCTGTCAATCCGAGCAATGTGTATGTCGGATCTTTCTTCAGTGAAGCGCCCGCAGTGTACAAAACCACCGATGGCGGAGCTTCCTTTGTTTCGCTGAGTAACGGATTCGTCCCGGATGAGTATGTCTGGAGTATTAAAATTCATCCTCTCGATCCGTCAATCATTTGGGCAGCCGTGACAAATGGCTACTTCGGTGCCGATGGAATTTTCAGGCTCTTTTCTTCCAATACGTTTGTGGAAGGATTTCTTATTGAAGGTGCAACATCGGATACTATCGCGAACGGAGTATTGAACAACCCGGTTACCGGTGATGTTGTTTCGATTGCTGCCGGCGAACGGAAATTCCGGTTTGCGTATTATGAAGATGATCCTTCGCTGACCCCGACGATTCATGTTGAAGCGTATCCGTTTGTTCCTCTCAATGAACCGATTTCATTCATCCAGGATTCGACGGTAACGCACAACATAACCCTGACGCGACTGGGGACGTTTACCATCAGCGGAGTGCTGAAGGATTCGGTGACGCTGGCGCCTGTGCAGGGAAGTATTCGGCTTTTTGTCACCCGTTCGATAGGAGATACTATTCTCATTGACAGTACAGATTCCAACGGGGAATTTCAGTTTGCCTCTCAATATGCCACCTCTTCGCCGGTGAACAGCTACGATGGTATGTTTATTGAAGCCGTTCCGCCGTATGCGACAACAAGCCTGACCTCATTTTCGCTGAGCACCGATCTTAATTTTACCGTTCCGCTTAACCACGCTGATGTATTTCTCATCGATGCAGACAGCGGCAAGTATACTGTGTATTACCAGAGAGCGCTTGATGCGTTAAGCTATACTACGAATGTGTGGGATTGGGTCCGCCGCGGGCCGGCGCCGTTGAGTCTGACAAACAAATTCAACAGTAAAACAATGATATTTTTCTCCGGTGACACTTCCACAGTTGTTACCCCGCAGCAGCTGGACAGTCTGCAAAAAAGCCTTGATGAAGGAGGAAATGTCTTTCTTACGGGGCAGGATATTGCAGAGGATAACGGAACCTCCAATCTCTTTGTGAATTATTTTGGCGTCGGGTTTGGCGGAAATACAACAATAGCGTTTAACAGAGGAACCGCAGGCGATATCTTAAACGGGTTTGATTTTTTTACGACTGGTTCCTCGGCGAATAATCAATCCTCCCGTGACAGCCTGAACATATTGAACCCAAAGGCGAAGCCGATACTGGACTATGGTATGAACACCGGAAAAATTGCCGCAGTCAGGGTTGATACCACAGTTCCGGGCGGAGGAAAAGCGGTGGTGATGGGATTCGGGTTTGAAGGCATCAACACTGATTCCAAGAGAGAGACCTTGCTGCAGAAAATTATGAATTATTTCCAGGGGCTCACGGACGCGGAAGATCCTGAAGAAAATACAATTCCCACAACATTCGCGCTTGAGCAGAATTATCCGAATCCGTTTAATCCAATAACAGTCATTCGTTATTCGCTGCCAGTCACTAGTACTGTTTCCTTGAAAGTATACAACTTACTTGGTCAAGAAGTGGCCGTACTGGTTGACAACACGGAGAATGCGGGATTCAAATCGGTGGAGTGGAAAGCGGATAATCTCCCGAGCGGCGTTTATTTTTACCGGCTGACGGCAACCAATGTCGACGGACAACGGAATATCATTTCCGAGACGAAGAAACTTGTTCTTGCCAAATAAATTTCACACTCATAACAGACTGCTAATGACAAAGACTATTTCCCGTTTTGTTTTGTTGATGGTATTTTCCTCGGCCATGTGCCTTTCACAGGTGTCGTACCAGTGGCAAAAGAAAGTAGCCGGCTTCGGGCTCGGCAACCCGCTGACATTCAATCCTTCCAATCCTAACACGGTGTATGGATCAGTGGCGGGAGGAAAGATTTTCGTCAGCTACAACCGTGGGGTAACGTGGCAGTTGTTATCCACAGTTCCCGGCGGAAATTTCATCAAATCGATTGTCATTAACCCATCGGACAGCCTTACAATGCTTGCCGGGCAGGAGCTCGGCCCGTCAGCTGATAAAATTTGGAAAACCACCGATGGCGGCGGGACATGGACGCAAACATTTTCAGGGGAGTTCTCGTATTACGGCGTGCCGATCGAGTTTAACGCTCATCACCCCGATACGGTCTACACAATGGCGGGCGCTGAGGTACACCGGAGTACCGACTTTGGCTCCACGTGGACTCTGGTAAGCACGCAAACCTCTCTCAACACGTGGTGCGATGCGGCAATACGTCCTGACAGTGCCAACATCATGTACATCGGGGACAATACATCCGGTATCTGGAAAACGACCGATGGAGGAGTAACATTCAAACATGTGTTCACCACTTTTGGTGAAATTCCGATGATTGCCATTGATGAACAAAATCCGGCAGTGGCGTATGCGACGAAATATTTCGGATCCGGGGGCGGTGTTATCAAGACAACTGACTTCGGCGAGACATGGTTCAACCTTCCTGAGTTTCAAACCAATAATCAGTGCTGGGGTATTGCCATCGATCAAACCGACCACCGCCGTGTCGTTATGGGGACGTACACTTCCGATCCTGTTGCCAACGGAATTTATCTTTCCGGTGACGAGGGTGCGACATGGATGCGGACAGCCTGCGGCTTGCCAACGCCGTTTTCTCCCAACTACGGATTGCTTGTTCTTGATTCGCTGACGGTGATTGCGCTCCAGGAGGATGGCATTTATCTGCTGAACAGGGTGGACATGACGAACTATCCGCGGGGAACAGTTTCCGGAACGACGCGCGATTCGGTGTCGTTGACACCCGTTCAATCGACGGTGAAGCTTGTGCAGTCAACATGCGACGGGACAACGGAGTTTACAACTGTGACCGATGCTTTCGGCAGCTTTTCGTTTGACAGTCTTTTTATTTCGGATTCCATTCTGGCGGCATCGTACCGGATCTTTGTCGATCCTGAAATTCCGTATGCGCAGGAGACCATTTCCCAGGTTCAGTTTGGTGCAGGCGGAGTTGATATGACGATACCGCTTGTCCATGCCGATATTTTTCTCGTTGGAGAGGATAGCGGCAGTCATGACAGATTTTACCGCGCCGCGATTGAATCGCTCGGGCTTCGCACCAATTTTTGGAATATGGTAAGTAAAGGATCCGCTCCGCTGAATCGCGGAAACGAGTTTTCCAAAAATACGGTTGTCTATTACACGGCGAGTAAGCAGTCTCCGATTTCGCAAACTGAGGTAGACAACCTGATTGGCTGTCTGCAGGCAGGGAGCAATTTGCTGATCACAGGGCAGGATCTGCTTGAGCGCAATCCTTCCGCCTCTATATTTACAGATCATCTTGGTGTAGGATTTGCGGGGAACGCGGGTATCTTGTATGTGGAAGGATCACCCGGCGATATATTTGACGGGTATTCATTCTTTACCAACGGAGCCGGCGCGGATTATCCGCAATCGCGCGATGCGATGACAATCACCGGTGTAGCCACAAGGCCGATTTTCGGTTACGGTACCGGAAGTTCTCTCGGTATTGCAGCGGTGCGTCTCGACAGTTCCGTCGGCGGAGGAAAAATTGTTTTTATGGGATTCGGGTTTGAGACAATCAATATTACTGCCGACCGTAAGGAAACGATGCGGCGTCTTTTGGAATATTTCGATACGCCGCTGGGTGTGAATGAACCGGAGGCTTCTGTTCCTTCGGAGTTCCGGCTGGAACAGAATTATCCGAACCCGTTTAATCCATCAACGGTAATTAGTTATTCCCTACCCGCCGGGCAGGCGGGGTCATCGGCACCCGCGTGGGTAATATTAAAGGTGTATGATATTCTCGGAAGGGAGATCGGAGTTCCGGTTAACGGCATTGTTCAGCCCGGAAAGTATGAATACCATTGGAATGCTGAAAACTCTCCGGGAGGCGTGTACTTTTATTCTCTTACTACTGCTTCCGGAACTATAGTGAAAAAGATGGTTTTGATGAAATAATGAAAATTGTCTCATCTTTTTTTGAAAATACCCTTGATTTTCTGTCTGGGAATCAATACTATAACCTGGTCATTTCGTTAACATCCATCGTATCCGGTACGGTGACGCTACCGGTCATTTCTTTTTAGTTTTTCCATGTAATCTATGATTAGTTCTCGTAATCTTCTTGCTCAGATTTTGCATGTACTTTCTTCTCGCTGGGGGAGGAATACACTGGTTCTCATTGTCGCATTGTCGTATTCCACGTACGTGTATTCCTTTAAGTTTGGAATAACAGGCAGGACAAAAAAAGGGGATACACCGGGTTGTATATGTCATGGTTCTGATCCAGCACCTGGCGTGACGGTATCGATTACGGGGCCGGATACACTTCAACCGAATGAAACCGCTCAGTACGAAGTATCTGTATCGGGTGGACCGGCTATTGCCGCAGGGACAAATATTGCTGCCTTTGCAGGAGATATCAATGCCATTTCATTCACGCTTCAGAAATCCGATGGTGAACTGACGCACACGGAACCGGTAACATTTAAAGGCTCGGTTGTTACATTCACTTTTTTTTATACTGCTCCTGATATTGAGGGAACAGATACAATTTATGCGAACGGAAACAGTGTGGACGGAAACAATACATTCGGCGGCGATCAATGGAACTACGCGCCGAATAAAGTTGTCGTCGTGCAATACCCGCCCGGAGTTGTGGTGTCGCGCGATACCGTGAAAAAAGGGTGGAACATTATTTCGTTACCGGTCATCCCGTCAATCAGCGTGAAGGATTCGGTTTTTCCGGGTGCGGCTACCTCCGCATTCGCATTTTCAGGAGCGTACACAACGGTGGATACTCTCCAGTCCGGTATGGGATATTGGCTGAAGTTTGATTCTGCAAAAGTAATAGACATTCTCGGCACCATGGTGGAACGCGATACAATTCCGCTTCTTGAAGGATGGAATTTAATCGGATCTATTTCGTTTCCTGTATCCGCATTTCAGACAAATCCATCCGGTTTGATTTCTTCATCGGTGTTTGAGTATGATGGAGGATATATTGCATCCGCCCGGATCACACCGGGAAAGGGGTACTGGGTAAAATCAAACGGGACCGGAGTTCTGATACTTGATTCAGCTTCGACGAGCAGTTCATGGACGCAAATTTCTCCCCCCGCAGTTGATCAGCTGAACGCTGTTATATTCACCGACCGGCTCGGCCGTCGCCAATCGCTTTATTTTTCTGAACCCGATCATTATACCAAAGCACAATTACAGCAATTTGAACTGCCTCCAGTGCCAGGTCAGGGAGCATTTGACGTGCGATTTGCATCCCAGCGCATAATGGAAATTGCAGAGCCCAATGAAAAGAGTACGTTTCCCATAGAAATCTCTTCAGCAGAATATCCTGTCACACTGGAGTGGAATCTGAAAAATTCAATGTCCGGTTCAGCATTGATATTGAATAATGAGACCCTTGTTTTGGAAAAATCCGGTTCTATTGTTTTGAATGAACCGCCTGGCCGGATCGGCATCACTCTTGGAGGTCATCCATCAACCCCTGATCGGTTTGCCTTATTCCAAAACTATCCGAATCCGTTTAATCCGACAACAGACATCCGTTTTGAAATTGGAGATCGGAGTTTCGTTTCGGTCAAAGTATTTGATATCCTGGGGCATGAAGTTCAGACTCTGCTGGAAAGTGAACTTTCACCCGGTATGTACAACCGGACGTTTGATGCTGCGGCATTATCGAGTGGAATCTATTTCCTCCGAATGACTGCCGTGTCGAATCAGGGCGTTCAGCAATTTAGCCGGCAGCAAAAATTAGTTCTTCTCAGATAATCTCGTAGTAGAAAAAAATTCGGTCATTATTTGCTCATCTAATAGGAGAAAACATCATGTCTCTTCGTCGTGCGTTCTGGTTGTTTCTTTGTGTCATGTTGTTCCTCCTTGGCGGGGAATCCGGTCAGGCACAGGTGTGGCGTAAATTAACGACTGCGCTTGGCTTCAACGTGGGCATTAACCCCCACAACCCAAGCACACTCTATTCTGAAGTTTCCAGCGGACAACTTCAGGTTTCACGGAATAAGGGATTAACTTGGTCACCCCTTGGCGTTTCTGTCCCGATCTCGGGTATTCGCCATATCTTTGTTCACCCGAAAGATACGCTCACCATTTTTGTTGTAGCGTTTTCAGGGGGATTATGGAGAACGGTAAATGAGGGTGCTTCCTGGACGCAGGTCATTGGAGGTGCGTATGGTATTGATGGTGAAAGTATGGATTACGATCCGACGGCGCCCGATACCATGTTCGCGGGGAATTTCGGCGACGGTGCAGTCTACCGCAGCCTTGATCGCGGTGCAACGTGGACATTCATGGGAATTTCAGGCCCTCGCCTTTGTGCACTGGCAGTCCGACCGGATAGCACTAACATTTTATTTGCCGGTACCAGCGCCAGCACAATCTCAAAAAGCACCGACTACGGTGTTACCTGGAAATTGGTAAATAGCGGAGGCGTAGAAGAAGTTCCCAAAATTGTCATTAACCCGAATAATCCTCTTATCGCGTACGGAACCACCAACAGTAACGGAAATGTCGCTCTTGATTCACTATGTGATTTCTGGAAGACTACCGACGGGGGAGAAACGTGGTTCAAGACCGCGCTTCAGAAAATAGCAAACTGGTCGGCCGCAATAGATGTTCAGCATCCGGAAACACTCTGGGTGGGAAAATTCGGCAACGGGGTAACCCTGGGCGGTATGGATAAGACAACCGACGGTGGTGCGTCCTTTATCTCATATAATCGCGGTTTACCGGCAAGTTTTTCTTCATGGAATTTGCGCATTCATCCTCTTGATCATACGATGGTCCTTCAATCCGGAACCATTAACGCATTTGGGGCCGGAGGAGTTTATCGTTTTATGGATACATCCCTCACGAGAGTCGAAGGCATTGTCCGGGATTCGATAACATTGTTACCCGTAAATGCCACACTGACGTTGGTGGAAGTTCCGGACTCAATTAAGAATCGCAGTGCTTATGAGTTTGGGTACTATGACGGAGATCCGACCTTAACACCGACGGTGCATGTAGAAGCTCCCGGTTACTATCCCAAGGATACTATTCTCAGCTTTGTTATCAGTACAGTTCAGATACATGACATTTTACTGACACCACTTCCGTTTAATTCTATCAATGGAATTGTATTCAGTGATCTTAATTCCAACGGAGTTCAGGATGGTGGCGAGCCCGTGCTCTCCGGATGGCAGGTCAATCTTTCCGGTCCCATTAATGGCTCAACGATTTCTGATGCGGAGGGGCGGTATTCATTTGATTCGTTGACGACCGGTACATATACCATCAGCGAAGTTCCGATGACGGGTTGGGCCCAATCAGCCATTCCCTGTGACCTTTCATATACCGTGAATTTTGTGGAAGGGACAAGTCTTGAAGGGTACGATTTTGGGAATATAGAACTACTTACCGGTGCCGTGCTTCTTACAGAAGATTTTACTGCGGCAACATTCCCGCCTCCATGTTGGGCGATTCAAGATCTCAATGGCGGGTTGACATGGCACAGGATTACTTCGAATAACCATTCTCAGCCGGCATCCGCGAGGGTCGGCATTGGCAACCTTGGCGAAGGAAAACATAATGAATGGCTTTTCACACGTCCTATTCAACTGAAGGCCGGAAATACATATAAGATAAGCTGGTGGGAGCGAACATTTATTAACGGCGGTGCGACGGGTATCTGCAGTCTTGCCATCGGTGTGGGTACATCCCAAAATGCCGCGGGCATGACACAGATTATCAATTCCCGCGGAATGAACACGTTTCTCGCTTATGCGTATGTCGAACAAACATTCTCTGTCGGTTTAGATGGTGAGTATTATATCGGTTTCCTTGATTTTTCTGCTGATGGAAATACACTCCGTCTCGATGATATTACTCTGAATTTTGTGGATGCGTTTGCACCTGCGTCAATTGCCGGCATGAAGTTCAATGATCTTAATAACAATGGAGTACAAGATGGACCTGAAAGCGGAATTCCTAACTGGAGAATTCGTTTGACCGGAGATGCGATTGATTCGACACTGACGGATATTAACGGAAATTATAGCTTCCCGGGGCTTGCACCCGGAAATTATACGGTGAGTGAAGCGCCTCTTGCAGGCTGGACGCAGACATTTCCACTTTCGGGAACTTATTCTGTAACACTTACAAGCGGAGAGGCAGCGGCCGGCAAAGATTTCGGAAATTTCCATCCGAACTCTATCACTGTCCGGAAATTTGAAGATGCTGACGGAAAGTTCGCTACTGATGCTGACAGGACATTGAAGGAATGGCACATTGAAATTTGGCTCTCGAGCGCGACAACACCGACAATTATGAATTCCGGCGAAACCGGATCGGTTACCGCTAATAACCTCATTATGGGTGATTATGATGCGGTCGAAGCGGACAGCGCAGGCTGGCTGCATCTTGGGTATCTTATTGATGGAATACCATTTGAAAGCACCGATACCGCTGTCACGGTGAGTGTCGTGAGCGGTGAAAACAGGACAGTGGATTTTATCAACGCGGCTCCGGGATACAGCACGTACTATCGTTCCGCTAGGCCGGAAGATTTTGCGACAGCAGTTGACGCGAAGAATAAGCATAAAGGCGTCAAACGAAAAGCGGATAAGGTAGATTTTAAAGTAAGTTTGACTGCGCCGGTTCCAGCGCTTCCTGTTCTTGAGCTGAAATTTAATATGGAGATTGACTATTTGACTGTCTACTCGTCACTTAGTAAGACAGATACACTTCCGTATTCCAGTCTCGTCATAGATCCAAAACGAAAAATCTGGAAATATACCTTCAGTCCACTGCCGGTTGACGGATCAACTATCCAGATTGACGGCAGAGGAAAGAAGGGTAAACCGGTAAAAATCAGTTATACATGGATGGATCTGTTGGCGGACACGAAGATCAAAGGGACGGTTCCCAATACGAGCAGTGCGTTTATTTACAACATTCCCCGTCTGCCTAAACCGAATCTGCATAACGTAGGAGAAGAATTGTTCCCGAAAGGGTTCAATCAGCCCGTTCCTTATTTCAGTACCGGGATGCTTATCGGGATTCCGCAGGGTATCAAAGGTGCAAACTCCGTCTTGTTGACGAAGTATACGAACCTGGTAAAATCGTTAATTGTGGAGAAAACAGGTTTACAACATACAATCGGTATTTCTTGTCTTGATTCATTAGATGACAATAAACTGATTTCGAAGCAGTTTACAACTTTGCCTCCCAATAAACAGAATAATAAACTCTTTGCGGAACTGGTCGCACTGAAACTGAATGTTGCCGCGAGCGTCATGGATAAGTTTCCGGCAGGTCTTGGCGAGTTGACATTTTTTGACAAGTCACAGCCGACAAATCCGTTTAACAATCAAATGGTCAGCGAAATTCTTGTGAAGGCGGATTCAATGATTTCATGCCTGCCGTTGACTTCGAAACCATCGGCTCCAACATTGACTGAATTGTATGATGTCATTCGCATGATCAATATCGCGTTTGCCGATTCCGGCAATGATAAGGACACGGTGACATTTGCGCCAAAGATAAAACTAACAGGCGTAAAGAAGCTTGTCGATGTACCGTATCTGCGCCTTACTCCTGGCGTTCAACCGGTCATTATTGCTTCACCGGCTGTCGAAGGATATAACCCTCCGGAAACTGTACGGCTCATACAAAACTATCCGAATCCGTTTAACCCGACTACCACTATCAGTTTTGAGTTGCGTGCGCCGGCTATGGTCTCGTTGAAGATTTATAATATGCTTGGGCAGGAAATCTCAACGCTCATTGACAGGGAATATTTGGAAGACGGTGCGGAAGAGATGGAATTTGACGCCTCAGGGCTTCCCTCGGGTGTGTATTTTTACCGCCTTGTTGCCGAAGAAGTGGGCGATGAGGACGAGGGAATTGTGGGACAATCGTTTGTTACGGTAAATAAGATGCTGCTCTTAAAATAACCCGGCGGCAACAAGAATAAGATATGTGATAGCGGAGAACAATTGTTCTCCGCTATTGTTTTATAAAACCCGGACGGTTACGTTCTGATCTGCTTCCACCAGTTGTTGACGACGTCCGCGATTTTGGTTTCGGATTCTCTCTTCTGCCATTTCTCGAAAAATCTCACGTCACTGCTTGCCGGTTCGGGCGATGGCATATCAATCATTACTCTGGATGGAAGCGGGACGGCATCACCTATGACA
This sequence comes from uncultured Chlorobiaceae bacterium, assembly GCA_964523395.1. Taxonomy (GTDB): domain Bacteria; phylum Bacteroidota; class Ignavibacteria; order UBA10030; family SZUA-254; genus JANYJZ01. Next base: position 107,235 of record CAZFXS010000003.1, read on the forward strand.
AACGCTTCGCCTTGTTGCAGGGTCGGGAGGACGTCGATAAGATTTGCCATTGCATCCGGCACTAATTTACGGACGTACGCCTGGTCGTTCGGGTTTAGAAGACGCATTGCGATAAAATTATTGCATTGCGCGGTAATGGTTTCGGAAATTTCCGACGGCCGCTGACTGACAATCATACAGCTGACGCCGTATTTTCTTCCTTCCTTCGCGATACGCTCCACTGTTTTCCTCGCGGCCTGACTTCTTCCAGCCATAGAAAGATACGTGTGCGCCTCTTCAAATACCGTCAGTACCGGAAAATCCTGCCGCGAAGGATTCCAGAGATTGAAATCGTAAATAACTCTTCCCACCAACGATACGAGCACGTTGACGACATCCGACGGGACGCGGCTCAGGTCTATAATCGTAACATGTTTACCGGTATCAAACGCGAATAATTTCGTCAGGATGTCATGAAACGTTTCCGATGCGCGGTACATTTTCGGGCGGAAAAGAAATTCGTAGCGCTTATCGGTAAGTTTGCTTTCGAGGCGGACCAGAAATCTTGTGAACTGGCCGTAGAACGGCCCCTCTTTGCCGCTGAGTGTCCGCTCGGTATCGAGTGACCGCATGCGCGCGCTGACATCGAGAAAATCGAAATAGACCGGCGTATCGATGGTGATATATTCCTTCATCAGTGTATTCTTTCCGCGCTTTGAATCCAGGATTGCTTCCTTCATCACCATCATCTGGTTCATCGCCGACGGTTCCGTTTCGTCGATGAGCGTCTCCACCAGTTCGTCGAAATTCATCAGCCAGTATGGAAGTTCGAGTTCGGTAATTTTGATGAGGTTCCCGGTGTCTTTAAACGCGTGACTGTACTCTCCGTGAAGGTCGAGCAGAAGAATGTGGGTATTGTCGAACGCTGCCACCTTTTGGAGTACCGATGCCGTGGTGCAGGACTTGCCGGATCCGGTAGAACCGAACAGCGCGATATGCTTGGAAAAGAATTTGTTGGGATTCATATAGAGCCGTTCCGAACCGAAGTTCGATAACGAGCCGATGGAGAAATTCTGGTCGCGGTAAAATGAGAAAATTGCCGAAAGGTCATCTTTGCCCGCCGCATAGACCGGCGAACCGACGGAGGGATAGTTGGAAACGCCGCGCTCGAACCTTTTATCGCGAACCGTTCCGATAAGCTGAATATCCATGATGTGTGAGGAGCCGTTGCCAGAAGCATCGGGACGGACCATGGAGACGCTCCCGATGATAGATTGTCCGTCTTCCCGCAAAATGACGTATGATCCGAGTTTGCTCAATTGATGGTGTGACCCGTTTCCGGATCCGGTAATCGCCGCCGAGACTACGTTACTTTGAACCCCCAGGATTGTTCCTAATAATTGAGACTGGTCCATAATAATTTTGCTTTCTATAATTAACCGGTTCGTTTGATTGTCAGGATTGTTTTATCGTCCGATTGAGTTCCCAGACTGTTAAATGCCTGGACATCCTCAAGCAATACTTGTGTAATAATCTTCGCGCTTTCTTTGGCGTGCTGTGTCAGCAATTTTATCATCCTGTTTTCGCCGTAGAACTCTCCACGCTCGTTTGTTGCTTCCGAAACGCCGTCGGTGTAGAGGAGGAGGATGTCATCTTTGCTCATTAAGGTGTTTTCCGTCTTGAATGTTTCGTCGGGAAAAGGCCCGAGAAATTGCCCTGTTGCTTCGAGCATCTCAGTCTTTTTTGTTTTGGAACGATACAGGATCGGACTGTTGTGGCCGCAGTTCGCGAAAATAACAAGTCCGTTTTTATCATCGGTCAATTCACCGTAAAAGAGCGAGACAAACTGTTCTTCGGAAAACGTTTTGTTGAGCAGTTTATTAACGCGCGAAAGGAGCGAGCTGATTTTTGTCTGATACTCGAATCCCATCCGCAACGCGCCGGATGTATAGAGCGCCTGCGCTGCGGCAGATAATCCTTTGCTTGCGGCGTCGCCGATGACGAATCCGATACGCTCCGTATCGCCGTCGGTCTGCAGGTAATCAAAAAAATCACCGCCGACAATCCTGTCGGGCAGGGAAACTCCGTACATTTCATAGGAATGGAAATGCATCTCATGTTCGGGGAGGATGCTTTTCTGGATTTCCCGCGCTTTGTCAATATCCTGTTCAAGAACTTTGGCTTTCCGCTCGATTTTCTTTGTTCTCAGCACCGAGCCGAGCGACGTGCTGATAATGTTGAGGGTCGCGGTGAGGTTTTCGTTCAGATGGTCGGCGTTAAACGCGAGAACATATCTGTAGAGCGGACGTCCGCGCCAGCTCACCTTTTCACCGAGGCCGGTGGCGGAATATTTCAAAATTCCCCGTTTCCGGAGATACTGGTCTTCTTCGCTGGCTAATACCGTCCGGAGCTTCGGCAGGTCAAAAAATATCGGGTAATCTTTTACTCTGATCCGGTAGTGGCGCTTGATCGGTTCCATATCTCCGACCTGGTGGATAAGTTCGTAGCTTCCGGACTTGGCGTCAAACTTCCACGTTCTTCCCCCGTTGATGCTGATCTCATCGTTCTCGACGATTTCGTTCAGCGCGTTCTTCAATAAATCTTCTTCGTTCTCAAATGGTTTGGATGCGATTGACTCGATCGTGCGGTACAGTTTTCGTAAATGCATTCGTCTCTGGTAAAAAGTTCACAAAATCCACACAAATGTAACGTGAAAATCGTTCAAACGCAACTTACGGATGGTACTTTTTTTCTCCTGCGAGTATCTCGGCGTCGAGGTAATCGTCTTTGGTGGGGATGGCGCATGAGTAGAGCGGGGTATAGGCGCAGTAGGGATTGTAGGCGTTGTTGAAGTTGATGGTATAGACTGCTTCCGGGTCAGGTTGTTCTTCGCCGACCTCAAGATAACGGCCGACGTTATACGTTTCCTTCCCTGTTGTCCTGTCGGTGAACCAGACGGAGAGATGCCGCGGATTTCCTCCGGCGGTTTCGGCGGATTTATACACGTTGAGGCGCAGTTCCCGCCCGTCGATGTTCAATACGAAGTATCCGTACCGGACTTGCTTTCGCTCTTCGCCGCGGGTGCCGAATATGGTGACGGGTTTTGGGTCAATATATCTGAATAGTTTTGAAGTAAAAACAAAATTGACATCAGGAGGAAACCATTTGATGGAATCAAAATGTACCGTTGAATCCTGGAGGAAGGGGGAAGACTCGTTAGTCTGAAAAAATGCGTCAGCTTCCTTCCGATGCCAGAGTATGTCGGAAACGATACGCATGCTATCCGCCGAAGAAATTGACGGGCGTTTTTCTTCCTTCTGGCATCCGGTCAAAAATGCCAGGGTTAAAAGAAAAAAGCAAAAGACAAATAACCGAAGTCGCATTACAACCCAAAAAAAAGGTTAGAGGTATTATCGTGATGAAGGAATTCCCATCTCTTTGAGAAGATAATCCGCGCCTGCTACTTTCTCTGTCACCCAGAGAACATACCGGATATCCACGGCAATTGATCTGCTGTAGTCAGCATTCCAGGCATAATCGTTGATGGTCGCTTCGAACGCCCTGTCAAAGTTTACCCCGACAAGTTCGCCGGAAGCGTTGAGCAGCGGGCTTCCTGAATTTCCGCCGGTGGTATCGAGGTTATACAGAAGTGCGACAGGGACATCGTTGAGTTTTTTGTGTTTGAACCTGCCGAAATTCTTTGCCTTATACTGTTCAATCAATTTTGCCGGTGAGTTATACGGTTCGACACCGGTGGTTTTATCAATGACACCGCGCAGTGTCGTGATTGGTGCGGCATACAAAGCGTCAGCAGGAGAGTAACCCTTGATTTTTCCGAATGTCATTCGAAATGTACTATTTGCGTCGGGAATGAAATCCTTCTTCATAAACATTTGTTTGACATCGACGAGTTTCGCGGAGAGTTTAGAGAGGGAACCATCGCGGCGTTGCCGTGTTTCTTTAAGTTGCTGATATGCAGGATAGAGGTTTTTGGCCAGCATAACAAACGGATCGTTTAATTTCTCTACTCCTTCCGGTGTTTGTGCGAGCGCGTTCATAAACACTTTCTCATCGGATATCTTTGAATCGCGATATGCTTTATCGATAAACAGATCAATAGCTGACTCAGAAAAGCCGTTGGGGAACATATTGTCGAGGGCGGCAATCCTGTTGCTCTGCGGTAACTTTGATGCGCGCATGAGCATTTCTTTGAGAAAAAGTTTGTCTGTCTGTACATCTAAATTCTGCAGGGAAAGTTTGTAGGAATCTTTGGTGCGTGAGTAATTCCGGTCCATGTATGGCGATTCACGCTCGAGGTCAGGTTTCTGCAATTCACGGGTTGCTTCATACAATGAATAACCAAGCGATACCATAACAGGGGCCTGGCGGAGGTTATCTAATGTAAGCTCTGTTGTCGCAGAGGAGCGCATTTCATCGTAAACGTCACCGATTTCCTGCAGGACTGTTCCGTACTGCTCTTTCCGTTTCGGGTCAGCATCGATGAACTGCTGAAGGGAGTGTTCTTCTTCTCGTTTTTTATCCACATGATGAATTCTTCCGAGTCCCTTTAACTTGCCGCGGTAGTTCTTCATGACATTGGCAAGACTTTTAATTCTGCCGGCATGTTTGATTGCGACATCTTTATTATTTTTGCCCATCGTTTCCATGGTTGAAATTTCCCAGTCATAGAGATCGGCAATATACGGCATCCGGATATCTTCTTCGTATGAGAGATAGTGTGAAGTTCTGTGCCTGAACGTCCTGCCCGGGTATCCAAGGATAAACACGGCATCATTTTCATCGACTCCGTTAGGGTTTACGCGGAGGAATTTTTTGGGATGATACGGCACATTTTTTTCGGAATAGTCGGCAGGGGATCCGTCGGGAGCGACATACGCGCGGAGGAACGAAAAATCACCCGTATGACGCGGCCAGACCCAGTTGTCATTCTCACCGCCGAATTCACCAATCCCGCGCGGCGGAATGTACACTGCCCTCACATCTTTTATGAAGGTATATATAAAGAGTGTGTATGATTTGCCTGCGAACATTTCGGACACCTCGGCGCGTTTTCCCGTGTTAAGCTTTTCTGTTTCCGCAACCATCTCCTTTATCCTTTTCTCGATTGCTTTTGTGCGCGCCGCGAGGTCCATTGTATCTGAAACGGCGGAAAGAACTTCTTTGGAAACATCTTTGTATGATTCAGTAATGCGGACGGTGTACCCTTTTGCCTGAAGTTCCTCAGAGCGGTTTGCCGCGAGAAATCCGTTGGTGATGTAATCGTTGGCTGAAGTGCTCGCCGCCTGGACGATGCCGAACGCGCAGTGGTGGTTCGTTATAATAAGACCTTCGTCGGACACAAATGAGCCGGTGCATCCGCCGACCTGGACGATGGCATCGATTATTCCGACTTTTCCGGGGTTGAAAATGTCATTGGAGGAAACTTTTAACCCCTTGGAGCGAAGATTCAGCTTCTGGATTTCGCTGAGCGGGTACATACCTTCATCGGCAACGAGCAACGTCGTAGACAGGATGAGGAGTAATAACGCAAAAAGTGAACGGTTCATGGGAATATCCTTTTTAGAGGAACATAATTTCATGGTAAAAGAGGGAACGGATCAAAAATAAAAATTCGGTGTGCAAATAGCAAACAACGAATCAGCCGCGTGCTGGCTCAGTTTAAAGAAAAGAACAACGCAGAGTCGCAAAGAAACGCAGAGAAATAATCACTTTGCGATACTCGGCGAGCTCTGCGTCTCCGCGCTTAAGAATTATATTTCAAAATGAGCCAGTATCATCAGCCTCAATTGTCTTAAAAGGTTTGGTAATCATTAAAACACTTCCAACAATTTGAGAATCATAATAATTATTGCAACGATGAGTAATATGCGGATAATTTTTTCGCCGCCTTTCAAAGACGAATGGGCCGCGGCCCATCCGCCAACCGCGCTACCGAAACCAAGTACCAGTCCGGGAAGCCATGCGACGTTACAGGTCCAGAAAAAAATAAGGATGGCAGGTATGGTATATATCAACACAATAAACACCTTATGCATATTCACGCGGACAAGGTCCGTTTGCATCAAGTGATACAATGCGGCCATAAATAAGAATCCTACTCCGACCTGGATAAATCCACCGTACAAACCAATAAAAAATAAAGCCGGGTAAATATATTTTGAAGTGGGAGATGTGCTTTTCGAAGGACCGTTTTTACGGGCAAGGGGAACAAACATGGAAATAATAACACCAATCATGATGATGGCAAGGATACGCTGGAACCATTCGTCGGAAATTTTTGTGGCGAGAAAAGCTCCCGCGATGGCGCCGGGCAACGTCCAGAGCGAAAGCGAAAAACTGACTTTGAATTCATGCATGTCAAGCCGGCGAAATGACCAGACTGCGGAAATATTCTGGATGAGGATAGCGATACGGTTTGTACCATTGGCAAGCGCACTGTCAAGCCCCATAAAAATCAGCATCGGCAGCGCAAGCGTTGAGCCCCCGCCTGCCATAACATTGAGGTAGCCCGAAGCAATCCCGACTAAAAAGAGCCAGATCCAATTAATAGATAAGTCCATGCCTTACAAGTTAAAACCCATGTGAAAATAGAAATTCATTTTTCTAAACGCAAACACAAAGCGAAATTCATCCGCATTTTCCTGCTCTTCTTACAGATGCTGTCCCGGAGCAAGCGTTGTTGGAAATGATACGGTCATTTCTTATTTTCATCATCACAAATTTTCATGTATTCAAGCCTTAAGGTATTCCATTGAAACAACTTGCAGTTATATTCCTTTTTTCCTTATTGACAATTTTTGCGCACGCCGGAGATAACCCCAAATCATTAAAGGCATTGCGGACACCATCGGCGATTACGATAGATGGAATTCTTAACGAAACCGCATGGCAGAATGCACAGGCCGCGGCGGATTTTATTCAACGTGATCCCGATGAAGGAAAGCCGGCATCGGAACGAACAGAAGTACGGGTACTCTATGATGACGAAGCGCTCTATGTCGGATTTTGGTCGTATGATGTTGATCCTGCGGGAATTGTTGCACGATTAACGCGTAGAGATGACGAGATTGAATCCGACCACGCATCAATTCGGATTGATTCATATCATGATAATCAAACCGGGTATGAATTTACATTTAACGCCGCGGGGGTGAAAACCGATGTACTGCAATACGACGATGCAGCAAAAGAAGATGCGTCGTGGGATCCTGTGTGGCAAGTAGAAACAATGATTGGTTCAGATGGATGGTTTGCGGAAATAAAAATTCCGTTCCGGATACTTCGCTATCAATCCGGTGAAACAGACAGTGCGGGGCAAACATGGGGAGTGAATTTTTTCCGGTATATCAGCCGGAAGCAGGAATCACAGATGTGGGCGTTTATTCCAAAGAATGAGAGCGGTATCATTTCAAGATACGGTCATCTTGAGGGATTGAAAAACCTTCCTGACTTAAAGCAAATCGAATTGCTTCCGTTTACAGTCTTAAAACAAAACTATGAGCCGGAGAGGGGAGCGTTTCCGCGAAGAGAAAAATTCACAGGAAATGCAGGACTTGATCTGCGGTACGGACTTTCCAAAAACTTCACGCTTGACGCGACGATTAACCCGGATTTCGGACAGGTCGAAGCTGATCCGGCTGTATTAAACCTCTCGACGTTTGAAACATTTTATCCGGAAAAGCGACCGTTCTTTATCGATGGAACACAAATCATCCGCTTCTCCACATTTGGGGGAGATTTTGGGCCCGGTATGTTTTATTCGAGAAGAATCGGGCGGGCAATTTCTCCGGGTGAACTGCGTGTTCCTGCCGGCGGGAGGATTGATGACATTCCGGAACAGGCAACAATTCTCGGCGCAGTTAAAATCAGCGGCCGGACGAATGACGGGCTTTCCATTGGCGTGCTTCAGGCGTTCACTCAGGAAGAAAAGGGCACAGTAGTCGATTCTGCCGGTGCATCAACAGATCAGGTCGTGGAACCGTTTGCACATTACAATGTCCTGCGATTGAAAAAAGATATCCTTGGAAATTCGTACATCGGTACAATTTTTACCACGGTGGCAAAACAATCCCGGTATCCGGCTTTTACCAACGGGTATGACTGGAATCTCAAGTTTGATCAGAATACATATGCGGTCGTCGGATTCCTGGCATTTTCCCATGCTACGAATTCTTCGCGCGAACGAATCACAGGATCGGCGGGAAAGATTTCATATTCTAAGATTGCCGGAGAGCATTGGCTCTGGTCACTGAGCGGAGATTATACATCTAAAAAATATAATATTAATGATGTCGGATTCTTTTTCAGTCCGGATGATATCGGACATGTAGTAACCGTAACATATAAAGAGGACGTGCCTGCTGAGGTTGTCCGGAATTATCAGGTCTCTGTTACCGGGCACCAGCGTTGGACATTTGATGGTGCGAATATTTCTCGGGATTTTCGTTTGAACGGACAATTGTTGTTTAGCAACTATTGGCGAATGACCGGATCAGCAAACAGTGAATTTGGTTTATATGATCATCGTGAAACCCGTGGCAATGGTTTATACAGAAAACCAAGAAGCGCTGGCACAAGCACGTATATTTTTTCCGACACCCGAAATAATATCATCTTCAAACTTGGTCAGCGGTTTTCTTGGGATTCAAAAAAGGCCGGGCAATCTGCAACTGAGGCAGGAGTTGAAATCCGGCCGCTTTCCTGGATGCAATTTGCCTTCGAAACTGAGTTTATCACGACACGGGGAGATGAAGCGTGGATGTTCAATGATCTGAATGGAGTGTCGGTATTCGGAGACAGGGATACAGATCAGCGTAATTTTGTTGTAAGAAGTACTGTAACATTTTCAAGAGAGCTGACCCTCCAGTTCTATACACAGATATTTATGGCAAAAGGAAATTATAGTGACTACAGACAGTTGGTAGGAACATCTGACTTTATTTCGTATCCGTTTTCCGCGCCATTAAAAGATTATGATTTTAACAGACAATCATTGAATTCAAATTTAGTTCTTCGGTGGGAATATTCAACGGGAAGTACTTTGTATCTGGTTTGGTCTCAGGCAAGGAGCGGATTTACAACAAATCCGTTCACTTCATTCAGCGATGATTTTGACGATACGTTTTCGGGAGCGCCATCCAATGTTCTTCTGCTGAAAGCAAGTTATTGGCTTAGCATATAATAAAAAAGGCGGCCACTGTTTATTGTGTGCCGCCTTTGAAGCTATCAGCTAATACGGTTAACCGGGTCGTCGTCCTCGTGTTCGTTGTTCGCCTTGTTGCTGTGTTCTCCCTTGGTCCCGCTGACCATCATTTCGCTGATTTCCTCTGTTGCTTTGCGATTGTATCTGTTGTCTTTTTTCCTGCTGCTCTCGCTGTCGGTATGATTCACGTGACCGCTCTTCGCGCTGCTGAGTCCGTTGTTGCTCAAAAACATTACGTTCTTTTTGGATCCTGTCAATAGCAGACTCACGTTGTTCACGCTTGTTTGATTCTTTTGGCTCCTGGTAGATATTTCCCCTGGATTCACGGTTCCGATATTCACTGTTGCGGCTTTCGGTTTCTTTTGGCCTATCGGTTCCGTATACGCGTGCATTTCGCTCACGTCCCGTCGACCTGTTTTCTTCACGGAGAGTCGAAGGAATTTCCGATGTTCCTCTCGTCCGTTCATCAAACTTAGGTCTGAACGATCCGACACGCATTTGATGCGAATCATTACTTATCCGGTCAGCGTTTTGCTGGTCTCGTTCAACGACTTCAACTCTGTTAATCCGGACATTTCCACGCCGTTCAATTGTTCTGACGTCTACACCGCCATTAAAAACCCGGTCTCTTTCGGTACGAATCATTGTTGCACCACGCGTATTTCCAAAGATTCTCCGGGTTCGTTCCACAGGCTCGACATAATTTACTATCTGCCTGGATGTGAATTGGCGGCACGGGACAAAATTCCAATAGTGGACCGGTGCAATCCAATTATTTGAGAATACAATTCCGACATTGATAACAAATTGCGCGTTCGGCGTGAGAGGTGCCCACCCCACATAATTATTGTCATATCTCCATTCGACCCATGCCGGGCCCCATGTGTCATCAGGAATCCATATCCATCCATAATAGTCGTCATAAGTCCAGCGTCCATAATGATATGTTGCCCATCCAAATGGTTCGCTCGATGCCCAGTACCATCCGTAATCGGTCCATACCCATCTACCATACAGATATGGTCTCCAGCGGTGATTGATATGAAGCGGACGCCATGCGTAACCAAAATCAACTTCAACCCATTCGCCGTGCGGGGAGAGGGAAGAATAAAAAACTCCAAAATTGCCTGTAAATCGCATTTTTGGTTTTGCTTCGACAGTTCCGAATGTAAATAGCGAAACTATGCCGAGAAATATGAGAATCCGTTTCATTTTTGTACCCTTTCCAATCGAAATTACATAACATTTTTAAACGCATTTAACATATTAGCAATGTGCATGCCAGATGAATTTCCTTCTGTTTCCTGAAAAAATTGGACTAAATTATGTATTTCGTATATAAAAGCAGTCATTATTGTTTGCCAAAGCACACGGAAAAAAATTTGTGAATAATGTTCCCGTCAAGCCTTGACTTTCAGTGAGGAATCTTCTAACTTCATGGTGTCAACGCTCTGAAATACCCTCCTGAGCTTCAGACTCAACAAAAAAAATTTCAACATAATTTTTACCAAAACTGTACTTGAAGACTCGAGTATACATACGCTCGTTATTCTCAAGTTGTCTCCTGGCATTACTTTTTACCCTAAATGTCCATAGTCAGACAGCGAAAAGAGATGTTTTTATAGGCGAAATCCGGGATATCATTAACAATATCCCTGAAAGTAAGGCTGGTTCTTATATCCCTCCATCAGAAACAGATGTTCAACAATGGAACTCTGTTTTCCGGTTATTCCATGGTCGGGCTATCGATAGCTGTCGTACAATTCTTACCGATTACAATTATGAACTGATACAAATTGTTGATTCCTACACCGGTGATGTCTATGATGTAATCCGGGAGCGTGAGCCGATTCAGCGGGGATGGGGGACATTTATTTATAATCATAATTTTAAGAAAAAAGTTAATGTTCACGTAACACATCCTGTTGAAGATTGGAGCACCTCAGTCATTGGCGCGGAGTTATTCCGTCGTGTACGAGGGCAGTGGTTATTCATCGCCGGTTCCCGGAAAACAGTTTCTGATATTGGAACATTACAATCCACTATATTCCAGCAGTTCCATGAACTGCTCATTGATCCGTCGACCATAACCCTTTCGCTTCACGGATACAATTCGGTTACTTACGGCAATCCGATTGCCAGTGCCGACATTATTATAGGCAATGGCAGAACGTCTGATAATCAGTGGGGAATTTCTCAGCTTAGCCTCTCAATCCGTGATTCAATAAATACGATGGGATATCCATGTGCCCTCGCAATGTATGATTCAGGATGTGCCCGTCTTGCAGGTGGAAATAACATCCAGGGAATACGTTCTAATGATAAAGTCGGCTTTGGCCGATGGCTTAATATTGAGATATCAGAGCGTGTGCGAAGCGTGCCGTTCAAATATTCCAGGATGATCTCTGTCCTGGATCGGAATTTGCAGATTCTTGCTAATAAATCGTCGAAACAGTTAAATAAGGCATTCGCGTTAGTTTCACCCCGTGTCGTGAAGATTGATTCGTTCAGGAAAATGATGTTTCCTCCGGCTCAGAGTGATTCCTACCGGGTTATTTCCTTTAATGCCTCTGCCAATGGTAACGATTCTATGAACGTCCGGTTTGGAAACTGGCTCAATTTTGGAGACGCAAGAGCTGTAACGAGGGTCACCGCATTGGATACTTCATCAGAAACTCTCGCCGAGGAAATACACCGGTTTCATCGGGCCGGTTCAGGAATGAAATCTACGAGATTGATTCAACGCCATGCAATTCCGGTCCAGTCACCGGAACGCATCGCAGGTACAATGATTTCCGATTCTGCATCTGGCGAGGATGACCCTTCGGCCAAAGAACCTCTTCAGGTTCATAAAATACCGCTTCAACCGGTTCTTCTTTCCACGGTCTCGAATGAATATACCTCAGCCTCAACGCCGTTTAAATGGGAAGGCGCGGTAAATAATCTGTTTATCCCCGGCATGCGCACAATGCAAGCAAGAGCTGACCGGTCTTCCATGAATGATCTGCGCGGTGTTCCAAGTTTCCTGATTCCGCTTATCAGCAGTTCATACGATGGTGATAATCGTAAGTTTGTGGGAGTGCATATGACCAGCATTCTCGTAAATGAAATCGCCAGGCTTGTCAATGAGCACGATCTTAGCGTTGATGATGTTGAATTGTACGCTGAAGAATCCGAAACCGGTGATTATTATTTAAGGATTTTTCCAAGTATGCCTTCAGATATGGATATTGTTCAGAATCCGTAATTCTTTTTTCCTTCTGTTATTGCTCCGCGTTATATCTTCTGCTTTCTCCGGTACTAATAATTTGGTTTTTAGGGTGAAATATAGTAGTATGGCTTCACTTAAATGAGTCCCATCTCTCTACATCTTAAAAAATGCTTTTATACAGGACGCGGAGTTCTGTTTGCGTTACTCTCGCTCCTTGTCGCTTGTAATTATTTTGCCTTCAGAGTTGAGCTGTGTGAAGAAGAGTTTGAAGCGCATCATACATCTATACCTTATACCAATGCATTTGGTCCTCCAACGGTTACTTGGGAAACATTTGACAAGGATAATGCGCCGGAGGCACTCACTGTTGATGTCCAGATAACAATAGAATTATTCTGTCGTGTGGGAGAACAGTTTCAGGAAATCCGGCAGGATATAGTCCCGCAACAGCCAATCCGCGATAAATCTCCCCCACTGTACTCTTTATTATCAGCATAGATTGAAATTAGCAGGGCTGTCATTCATTGTTTCCCGAAAAGGGGAATGGTGTGTCTATTGATAGCTTAGGTATGCTATTTTTTTACTAACGATTTGCAATTGAAGTCATTGATACATTTTTAACTGACTTATTCGATCAATTTGTCTGATTTGAAGGAGTACGAAATGAAAATATTTTTAGTAGGATGCTGTTGCTTATGGTGGAGTGCGCTTACGCTTTCACAGGAACAACAAGACACAGTGCAATATCAATTTAAACCTGTGACAATCTCGGCGACACGGTCGTTGGGGCAAATCATGAAAGTGCCGTTCGCAATTAGTGTTATCGAACCGGCAGATATTCAGCATATGAGCGGGAGAGGATTGAACGAGCCTCTTGCCAACATTCCCGGAGTCTTAACACAATCGCGTTTTGGCAATCATGATATCCGGCTGACAATCCGGGGATTTGGCGCGCGTGGCGCTGGGGAGCGCTCAAATGCAGGAACCTCGCGTGGAGTACGGGTGCTTTCCGATGGTATTCCGGAGACAGAGCCGGACGGAAGGACTGCATTTGATCTTATTGACCTTTCAGGTGCGGGAAGGATAGAAGTTGTCCGCTCAAATTCTTCCACACTCTGGGGGAATGCCGCGGGCGGTATCATCAATATCACATCCAATACATCATTTGACCAGCCATATCTCAACTTGCGTTCTACTTTGGGAAGCTACGGTTATAAGAAACAGTATCTTCAATTAGGGACAATCGCAGGCACCGGGAAGATTTATTTTTCATTTTCAGATGTAACGTATGACGGATGGAGAGAACACTCCCGAAGTGCGCAAACACTGTTACGGGCCGGTATGCTTTCAATGCTTGATGAAAGTACGGAATTAGGTGTTCACATTGCGGCGACATCGACATATTTTAAAATTCCCGGCCCTCTTACTCAGGCACAATTCGATGCGAATCCCCAGCAGGCGCAGAATGATCCCGCGAACTATAATCCCACGTATGTTCAGCGCGACGAACGCCGGTTGAACAGGCTGGGAAGAATCGGTGTGACATTATCCCACAAATTCGGTCAGTCGAATACCATTTCCACGATGACGTATGTGAATCCGAAGTTTCTCGAGCGATCGGAAAGGAACACGTTTCGTGATTTTACGCGGTATCATTTCGGGGGAAATTTCATCTACCGGTATGATGATTCAGAAGAGAACAGCCGCAGATCGTTTTTGGCCGGAGTGGATGAAGCATACCAGGATGGTGCGATATTGTTCTATTCACTTCAGAATGGCGAACGAGGTACGACACTGAGGGATAATAAACGTGAAGGCGCGAATAATTTCGGCGCCTTCTTCCAGGGAGAGTTAAGCGTTACCGACCAGCTTATCGCGCTTGTGGGGGGAAGATACGATGCTATTTCGTATTATGCCGAAAGCTATATTAACTCAAAGCTTGATGCGAGTAGAACATTTTCCAGATTTACACCCAAGGGTGGGTTAACGTTTCAATTTACTCCTACGCAAAGCATCTACGCAAGTGTTGGCGGCGGAGTGGAAGTTCCGGCCGGAAATGAAACTGATCCCCCCGCAACATTTGGACTGGATACTGTAACGGCACTGAACCCTGTTCTTGAACCGATTACATCTACGACAATCGAGGTTGGGACGAAACATTTCGTGTCTCTTGATGAATCCGGTTTCCTGAAGGCCGTCAGCTATGATGTAGCATTGTATTGGCTGGAAGTTCGGAACGATATTATACCATACCGCGGCGGAAGATTTTACTTTACGGCAGGCCGTACACAACGCGTAGGAGCTGAAATTGCCATCCGTGCGCAAATGTCGGAAGGACTTTCCCTGCAGACATCGTTAACAATTTCGAAAAATACTTATAAAGAGTATGTGGTTGACTCTGTGCACTATGGAAAGCCGGGAGTATTTGGCAACTACGCGGAGAAAGAGATGGCCGGTGTTCCGGAGACTTTTTATAATGTGACATTGAAATACAGCCCTTCCTTCGCATCCTACATGTTTACGGAGTTGTCGGTTCATGGCGTCGGTACATATTTCGCTGACGACGCGAATCAATACCCTGTTCAATCATACAATGTTCTCGATGCGGTTATCGGACTTGATAAAGTTCCGCTGAGCGGCGATCACGTATCGTTGTCTGGTTATATTGGTATTAATAATCTGACCGATAAACGGTACGCATCATCAGTCTTTATCAATCCGGATATAAATGGCGCCGGTGTGCCAATTTATCTTGAACCAGGGTTGCCTCGTAACGTTATCGGATCGCTTGGTGTAAACTGGATGTTCTGATAACTCTCTGAAATAAAGCTTCCACAGAAACAGACGGATTTCTGCGGAAGTTTTTTTTTACACACGAAATATGTATATTCTTCCGAACAAAAAATTTGCATGAATCCGGAAAATTTATGACAACAAAAGCGCCTTCAGCTGTATCTCCATTTGCTTCCGATACTCTTGAAAAAATTGCATATACCAGTGTGGCGGAGGTCGCCACAACTGAGCCGAACGACAGGAACAGGCTCGGATACCACGTATGGCGCTGGCTTACCGAGAAAAAAGGCACTCTTGCTCAGGCGGTGGCAGAGTCCGGTGCCCGTTTGGAAATACCACACGCTGATGCCGTGAAAAAGATTTCTGATTCGCTCAGAAGTCTCGGTATTTCAGTTTCGTAAAATCCATTATGGCGAACCCCAGAACAAGGCTTGTTATTCTGGGAAGCGGCTTTGCAGGGTTCAGCCTTCTCAAACATATCGACGATGAGCTGTATGATGTCACCGTCATAAGTCCGCGCAACCACTTTATTTTTACCCCGCTTCTTCCCAGTACCACTGTCGGCACGGTTGAATTCCGAAGTATTATTGAACCAATTCGTTCCCCCCGGCGCAACATTCATTTCTTTCAGGCACATTGCACAGGCATTGATATCCATTCTTCTTTGCTACAATGCAATCAGATTATTGATAATACACTGTTCACTGTTGCATATGATGTCTTGGTTATTGCAGTCGGAGCGATAAGCAATACGTTTGGATTACCCGGAGTGGAGGGGCACGCATTTTTCCTCAGGGATCTTGCTGATGCACGGGCAATCAGGCAAAAAATAATCGATTGCTTTGAACGTTCATCAGTGCCCGGAATATCCATTGCGGAAAAGCAGCGTCTGCTCCATTTTCTTATTGTCGGAGGAGGGCCTACCGGAGTGGAATTCGCAGCTGAGATGCATGATTTTATCAGCGAAGATATTGCAGGTGTTTATCCGCAGCTCCGGTATGATGTCCGGATTACACTGCTCGAGTCAGCCGATAATATTTTGAACTCGTTTGATGAAAAGCTTGCAGCATATACAATCAAACACTTTCAGCGGCAAGGAATAAATGTCCGCACAAACCAAACAGTCGTGAAAGTCGATGATACAGAAGTGTTTCTGAAGGATGGTTCGAGAGTTCCATACGGCCTTCTTGTCTGGGCTACGGGGCTTGGGCCGACATCTTTTATTAAAACACTTTCATTTGAGAAAGATAAACATTCGCGTCTTATTGTTGATGAATTTTGTAAAGTAAGAGGTTCCGATAATATATATGCGTTAGGAGATGCGGCTACGATTTCCCATTTAAACCTGCCTGCGACAGGACAAGTTGCCCAGCAGCAAGGCCGCTATCTTGCCAAAACATTAATGCGTCTGGCAAAGGGAAAATCTGTTCCACCGTTTCGCTATAAAGATTTTGGAATGCTTGCGTATATTGGCGGTGAGAAAGCTCTTGCAAATCTATCTTCGGTGAAATCGAGCGGTTACATTACATGGCTTTTTTGGCGATCCACGTACCTTACAAAACTTGTGAGCAACAAAAACAAGGTGTTAGTCCTCTTTGATTGGCTAAAAACAAAGATTTTTGGCAGGGATATCAGTCGGTTTTAATAACGAAAATTTTCCTTGACTGAACCCCAAAAGGTGCATATATTGAGCCATAAAAATAGGTTAGAACGGTTTACGGATAACAATATGACATCATCACTGGCTGAGAGAATTCGCATCGCGCGTGAAAATAAGGATTTGATGTATACGCATCTGTCGAAAAAGATTATGGTTTCGACTGAAACTCTTCAGCTCTGGGAAGCAGGGGAAGAAATTCCTGATAAGACGCAGTTAAATAAACTTGCCCGTTGCGTGGGAGTGCGTGCTTCCTGGCTTCTGACCGGTCATGGAAAGATGGAGCCGATTTCCTCCAAAAAACCAAATGTTTTTCCGTTACACAAAGATTCACTTTCATCGAACGTCATGCTTATGGAAATTCCCGTGCTTTCTTCGATACCTGCCGGAAAAACCACTGCAATATTTTACCCAGAACATGTTGACAGATATGTTACTGTCGATAATCTCAGGGATCGCGGGGCCTTCGCCCTTGTTGTAAAGGGCAACAGCATGTCTCCGCGAATTGAAGAAGGGGATATTGTTGTTGTTAGCCCAAAGCAGGAACCCCGGAGCGGTGATATTTGTGTCGTCAGGGTAAATGATGAAGATGTGCTGAAAAAGGTAAAAATTGATGATAACTACGTTCATCTCATTCCGCTCAATACCCTCTACGAACCTCTGACCGTACGGAAAACCGATGTCTCTGTTATCTGGAAAGTCGTCAAAGTTATTAAAAATTTGTAATCTTTGCGGGGGTTCGCGTTTTACCTGTTCTTTCAAAGTTTTGCTAACCATGCAAGAGGCGCGTGATGTGTGTTGGATAGGGTGACTCGTGTCACCTTTTCTCCTTCTGCCCATATTATATTTATTCCACATTTGAAAACATCATAAATCAAAAGTGGAACTATGGTCGAATACAGACAAAATTTCAACGCGCTGAAAGTCTCGGTTGTCCACCGAAAACCGTTAAATGTAGGTTTAGTTGCAAAAATCTGCAGGGTGAGTAAAAAAACCGTGCTTAACTGGATTTACAAAGACGCCCTCAAAGCCTTTACCACGTTTGGCGGGCATTACAGAATATGGCCTGCTGACTTGAAAGACTTTTTGACAACGGCAGGACTTGATGTTCCGTTTCAGTTTGTTGATGAGCGGCAGACGACGTTTCTTATCGTTGATGATGACTCGGCATATTCAATGCTGTTGAAAGAAGCCATTTGCTCACATTTTTCCAATGCTGATGTCATTATCACGGATGACGGCTATGAAGCGCTTCTTCTTATTGGTGAACGAAAGCCGCAGATTGTCATTCTTGACCTTAAGATGCCTAAAATTGATGGATACCAGGTACTTGAATTATTGCGAGCCAGGAAAAAAGATAACACGCAAAAGGTAGTAGTGCTTTCAGCGTATGTGGATAACCAGATCCGGGAGAAACTTAACAAAACGATTGCGGACGATATCTGGGAAAAGGGAAGAAATATTAAAGATATTCTTCATTCCCTCGATACAATGCTGAAAGAGAAAAAGCCTCACCGTAAACTACCTGTGCGCATGGTATCACAGCAGCACGCCTGATAACGATTATACCCAGAAAGAATATATGCAAGCATTGAGAGTTCTTCTTGTTGATACCACCGGTTCAACGAAAAAGCTATTTGATAATAAACGCATGAACGGGGATTCGCTGCGGCTCAACGTTCGTTTAGCCGGAACAGAGCTTCAGCCTGAAGAGTTGGAGAATCTTCACGAAACGGTTGATGTGGTTCTTTTTGGCGAAAAGGTCCCGTCGGCAACTGTCCTCAACATGACAAAGAAGTTTCGTTTGATAGGATTGAGTTCCCCGATTTTAATGCTGACACGTCAAAGTGAGGCACGCGTGCCGCAAAAATACAAAAAAGTCGGTGTGGACGACATGCTTAATATAGCTGAAATCCAGACGCCGTTGTTTCTCTGGACATTTCAGAGTACCATGACGCAGATTGCCGACAGGAATAAGGCAAAAGAATTTGATATCGTAAAAGACCGCCTGCGCCGTGCAAGCAAATCGCTTGCGTTTGTTACGCATGAAATTAATAATCCCCTCAGTGTCATTCGTCTCGCATTGTACCATTTGGAAAGCGGAAAACTTCCCCAGAATAAGAAGAAGGTGTTCTTTAAATTGCTGGTGGATAATATCGAAAAAGTCGATGCCCAGATGAAGGAACTCTATAGTATTCGCCGACAGTTAAGTTCTGACTCCCGGAATGGCAAACGCCGTTCGATGTGGGCATAATTTTCTCAGCGTATTCTGATGTCACATTTTTTTGGAAAGTTGTAGTTTTTTCTCTACATTGTCCTCCGTTGTTACGCAAATCAGACTTGTACTAACCTCGAGTTAACAATTTCATGGGTTTTAATTGTGGAATCGTTGGACTTCCCAATGTGGGGAAGTCTACGCTTTTTAATGCCATCACTGCAGCAGGAGCGGCTGCTGAAAATTATCCTTTCTGTACCATCGATCCCAATGTTGGAGTAGTTCCAGTCCCGGATCAAAGGCTAAATAATCTGGTAAATATTTATAAGCCTGCGAAAATAACACCTACTTCAATTGAGTTCGTTGATATTGCAGGCCTGGTAAAAGGAGCGAGTAAGGGAGAGGGGCTTGGAAATCAATTTCTTTCCCATATACGTGAAGTGGATGCAATATGCCATGTCGTGCGATGTTTTGAAGATGAAAATGTCGTTCATGTGGATGGCAATGTCAATCCAAAACGGGATATTGAAATTATTGAAGCCGAACTGATTCTGAAGGACCTTGAAACAGTCGAAAAGAAATTTTCGGATGCCGAGAAGCGTGCCAAAAGCGGCGATAAAAAAATACGAGCAGAAGCTGATTTCCTTGCCAAAGTCCGTGATCATCTTTTGGGCGGAAGACTCGCCGTTTACATTAAAGCGGAAACTCCTGATGAGGAATTGGTCCTCAGAGATCTCCACATGTTAACGGCAAAACCGATTATGTATATCGCTAATGTGGATGAAAAACATTTAACGGCATCCGACGGGTATGTAAAGGAAGTCCGTGATATTGCCGCAAAAGAGGGAGCGAAAGTGGTTGTGGCATGTACTAAAATAGAAGCTGAAATTGCGACTATGCCTTATGACGAACGTGAACAATTTTTGCATGATTTAGGTGTGAAAGAATCTGGACTTGATCAGGTTATTCATGAAGGATATGCACTGCTGGATTTAATTACGTTCTTTACCTGCGGACCGAAAGAAGTGCGTGCATGGACAATCCGTAAAGGAACTCCCGCACCGCAGGCTGCCGGTGAAATCCACAGCGATATTGAACGTGGATTTATCCGTGCCGAGGTGATAAAATATACCGATGTCCTTCAACTTGGTTCAGAAGCAGCGGTAAAAGAGAAGGGGCTATTACATATTGAAGGCAAGGAGTACATCATCGAAGATGGTGATGTGGTTTTTTTCAGATTTAATGTGTAATTCGGCTCACCGAATTAAAACATCTCGATCTGGGAGGTTACAGGTTTTTTAAAATGTGTCAGAGCAAATGCGAATTCTTCTTTGTTCAATCCGTATTTCTCGCAGTTAATCTTAAACAGTTGTCTGATAGTTTTTGCAATCTCACCTTCACCCCGCATTCGTTTTCCAAACTCACTGTTGCTTGACTCTCCGCCACGTGTATCTTTAATCCGGTTAAGGATTTTGGAAGCTCGTTCCGGAAATGTCCGTTGAACCCATTCCACAAATAACGGTTCGATCGCTCCCGGTAATCGCACTATGGTATAACCGGCAAATTTTGCCCCGTGTTCACTTGCAAGCCGAAGCAGTGCCGGCAATTCCTCGTCATTGAGCCCCGGGATTATCGGTGCGGTATTCACAGTTACCGGAACTCCCGCAGAAGCTAACAATTTTACGGCTTCCAATTTTTTGATGGGAGTAGAGGTGCGAGGCTCCATAACCCGCGTCAGCTCAGGGTCGAGGGTTGTAATGGAAATAACAACCAAAACGAGGTTTATCGCAGCAAGATCACGGAGGATATCGATGTCGCGCGTGACAAGAGCGTTTTTGGTGATGATGCCTACCGGGTTGCCAAACTTCAGGAATACTTCGAGGCATTGACGGGTAATTTGGAGTTTGCGTTCGACAGGCTGATAACAATCTGTGTTACCTGAGAAGCACACCATTTGCGGTTCCCAGCGCTTCTTGCCGAGCTCTTCCTCTAATAAGCGTGCAGCATCCAGTTTTACCATGATTTTTGTTTCAAAGTCGAGTCCGGCTGAGAAACCAAGGTATTCATGACTTGGCCTTGCATAGCAATAAATGCATCCATGCTCGCATCCGCGGTACGGATTGATACTGTAGGTAAAGGGGATGTCTGGGCTGTCGTTTTTCGACAAAATGGTTTTGGATGTATCCTTATAAAATGTGGTCGGAACAGACTTGTTGTCTTCGTCTAATTCAATTTCCAGCGGTTCGAGGGAAGTTTTCTCAAACCTGTTTGGCGGGTTAAATCCTGAAGCGCGGCCTTTGGAAGGGTACATCATTACTTAAACGATAATTTATGTTAATACTGCCTTACAGTTTTATTTCAAAAAATCCTTTATCTCTTGATCCGCTTTCATCCATCCCCAGTTTCTTCTTTGCTGCCGCCGACATCATTTCCGGGCTCCATTGCGGATTCCAGACAATGCGTACGTCGCATTCGTGAACGCCCTGAATATTGAGTACACGTTCCCGTACCTGGTTGGAAATCGCTCCTCCCATACCGCAACCCGGGGTTGTCAGCGTCATTTTTACACCTACCCAGTCGTCAATAATTTTGACGTCATATATCAATCCGAGGTCAAGTACACTCACCGGGATTTCAGGGTCATAAACATCTTTTAATGCTTCATATACCTGGTTTTCAGTGATTTCAGTCGGTTCATTGGTTTTTATCGTATCGGTCATAAGTTTTCCTTTCAGTTAAAAGGTAAGATTTTCAGCGTTCTCTTGCAAGATTATCAATATATCAGCAATGAATATTCACTTCCCGAAAGAATGAAATTGCAGAGCAAATATTTCATGTTGAATTCTTTTCTGAAATCCTTGAAATTTTTTTAATTGCGTGCTGTAAGTCACGTTCTGTTATCAATGTCATTTCTGCGAGATTATATTTTACCAAGCAGAGGTCTAACGCATTTATCACTTTCGAAATTTATTTGAAACATTGATACGGTTGTATTATGAACCGACGTGATTTTCTTTCCGAAACCGCTTCACATGTCGTTGATTCGAGAAGTCCGCAGCAGAAATCGGAAGCTTCAGGAATCAACGAGTTTGCCAACAAAGTTCTTCCTAAGTTTTCGCGTACCTCTACAGGACTAGAGTCGTACACGGGTCCGTGGGAATTTGATCAGGCTGCACATTTGTTGCGGCGAACGATGTTCGGTGTACGGCTTGAAGATATTACCGCTATCCTTACCAAAACTCCTGAGGAAATTGTTGATTTACTCCTTGCGGATTTCCTTTTTCCGGATCCTCCTGTTAATGTCAACTCTCAGGATACAGGTGTCCCTTTGGGACAAACATGGGTGAATGCTCCATTTACAGATCCCAATAATCCCAATTATTACCCCGATAGCGGACGCAATACTTCATTGAAAGCGTGGTGGACTGGGCTGATGCTGAATCAGGATATTTCGCTCCGGGAAAAAATGACGCTGTTTCTTCACAATCATTTTGTGTCGAAATCCGCGGATGTAAATGATTCCCGGTTCATGTACAAACAGCAGGCATTATTGCGTCAATACGCATTCGGGAATTTTAAAGAGCTGGCACGACTGATAACGACTGATCCGGCAATGCTCCGCTTCTTGAATGGCAATACAAACACCAGAACCAATCCAAATGAAAATTACGCCCGTGAACTTCAGGAGCTCTTTACTATTGGTAAAGGTCCTGAAATCGCCCCGGGTAATTATACCAATTATACAGAACAGGATGTACAAGCTGCCGCAAAAGTCTTAACCGGTTGGCGCGACAGCCGGACCGATATCAATTCTTATTTCACAGCAACGCGGCATGATCCGAATGACAAACAATTTTCTTCTGCATATGGCGATACTGTCATTACAGGACGTGCAGATGTTGCAGGCGCTTCTGAAATCGACGATCTGATCAATATGATTTTCGCGCAACCGGAAACCGCGAAACATATTTGCAGAAAACTCTACCGTTGGTTTGTTTATTACGTCATTGATGAAGCGGCGGAAACGAATGTTATTGTGCCTCTTGCCGATATTTTCCGCAGTAATAATTACGAACTGAAGTCGGTATTAAGTGCGTTGTTTAAGAGTGCTCACTTTTTTGATCCGGCGAATGTAGGATGCCAGTTAAAAAATCCTATTGATTTCACTGTCGGAGTAATGAGACAATTTAATGTCGTATTTCCCACATCGGATAATGTTGTAACGCAATATGCTATGTGGGATTACGTTAGAGCGAGAGCTTCAAATATGCAGATGAACCTCTGCGATCCGCCGAACGTTGCCGGTTGGCCGGCATTATACCAGGAGCCGCAATATTACCAGTTATGGATTAATACCGATACGCTTCAGCGCCGTAATCAGTTTACCGACCGTTTTATCGGCAATACAGGATACACAAGCAATGATGTTAAAATTATAATTGACCCGATTGCATTCGTGGAACAAGTGTCAGATCCATCCGACCCAAACATACTCATTAATGAAGCGGCGAGGTTACTGTTTGCAATTCCCATCACCGAGAATCAGAAAGCAACTCTTAAAGAGACATTGATACCAGGATTGCCGGATTATGAATGGACGGGAGAGTGGTTTGATTATAAAAATGATCCGACGAATACAATGAAGCTCTCTGCAGTAAAGAGCAAACTTCAGGCGCTCTTGAAATTCATGATGAATATGGCCGAATATCAGTTATTGTGAGATGGTAATATGATGAAGAGACGAAATTTTATCCGCACTGCTCTGCCCGTTTCGGTGATGCCGTTTGTTCTTGGCGGATATGCCGTCAAAGCATTTGGCAGAACGCCGTTACTTGAAACATTGGTCGCGACTGCCACCGAAACCGACCATGTCCTTGTTCTTATCCAGCTTAACGGCGGTAATGATGGATTAAACACGGTTATCCCGCTTGATCAGTATGATAATCTTATGCGTGTGAGAGGCAATATTGCAATTAAAGAAGACAAGGTATTACGGTTGACTGATACGACAGGAATTCATCCGGCGATGACCGGATTACAATCATTGTACACAGAGGAAAAGCTTGCTGTTATTCAAAGTGTCGGATATCCGACGCCGAATTTTTCACACTTCCGTGCCACGGATATCTGGCTAAGCGGTTCGGATTCTGATGAATATGTTTCCAGCGGATGGATGGGCCGTTATCTCGATGAACAATACCCCGGATACCCAATAGGGTACCCCAATGCCGTCGCCCCGGATCCGCTCGCTATTCAAATTGGCTCGGTGGTTTCTCCCGGTCTTCAGGGGCAGGATGTTCAAATGGGTATCGCCATTACCAGTTCAACTTCGTTTTACCAATTGGTGGATGGCGCGGTTGACGTTGCTCCTGATACACGCGCAGGGCATGAGCTTACTTATGTTCGCCATGTTGTTCAGCAGACGCAGGAATATACTACACGTATCCGCGATGCGGCATCAAAGGCAACGAATCGTTCCACATTATATCCGTCGTCCGGTCAGAACTCGCTGGCAGATCAGTTAAAAATTGTGGCGCAACTTATTGCCGGCGGATTGAAGACTAGAATTTATGTTGTCAATCTTGGCGGATTTGATACGCACTCAGGACAAGTTAATGGCGGCGCTACTGAACTTGGAACTCATGCTACATTGCTCGGCAGGCTTTCTGCAGCGATTACCGCTTTCCAGGATGATTTGAGGTTGCTTGGTATAGAAGACCGTGTTCTTGGGATGACGTTCTCTGAATTTGGAAGAAGAATCCAGTCGAACGCAAGCTTTGGTACCGATCATGGCACTGCAGCACCAATGTTTCTTTTTGGAAAATCTGTCGCGGCGGGTGTAGTCGGGAAGAACCCGCAGATACCTTCCGTCGTATCGCCAAACGATAACCTTGAAATGCAGTACGATTTCCGCGCAGTGTACGCTTCGATTCTGGCTGATTGGTTCAAAGTGCCCGATGAAGAATTAAGTCAGGTTTTACTGAAGGATTTTATTCCGTTACCGTTAGTAAACACTCCCGGTGGGCTCGCAGATCAAATCGCAAGAAGATTCAAGCTCTATCAGAATTACCCAAATCCGTTTAACCCGACAACACGGATCCGGTTTTTCACGAATGGAGATTACCTGACGATTAAGGTTTATAATACTGTCGGACAGGAAGTTGGGAAAATTGCCGAGGGAAGTTTTACACCGGGTGAACATGAAGTAAACTTCGATGCAGGACATCTCCCCAGCGGATTATATTTTTACAGAATTACGAGCGGCAACGCGCGTGAAGTGAAGACGATGATGCTTGTGAAATAAGTATTTTAGATGATGAGTATGTGAGATGTGGAGTAGTTGAGTATATGAGATTGTAAGGGCTCTGATTGGTTACAAAGAGATTTCTGAATTATTCTTCATACTGTCATATTGAGCGAAGCGAAATATCTAAAACACTTTAAAAACAAGATTCTTCATCCGCCTTCGGCAGATTCAGAATGACCCTACAAAGCTATTTTGCACCAAATGTAAACACCGCGCTGATAGTTTCGCTTGGAACAACAGTTATCTCCTTCTCGATTGCTCCGAATTCTTCATGCCACGCAGAAAGAATATACTTGCCTGGCGGCAGATTTTGTATTTTGCATGTTCCGTTTTCATCCGTGACGCCGAAAAACGGGTGATCCAAAACTCCTATGTAACATCCCATCCAGGGGTGAACATCGCATTTTACCTTCACCATAACTTCCGGATTGGAAAACGAGGTTTCTGTCGTCATTCCTTTTTTCGGCTGGGCAAAATTAAACGCTTTATTGATTTTTGGAAGCGAATGGACATTGTGCAAGAGCGGGTCGCTGTTCTCGATGCGAAGCGTTTGCCCGGTCTGAATGCCCATGACATGTGGCTCGTACATGCACCCTTTCTGCGTCATAGTTACCGGTAGTTTGGATGAAGTGTAAGGACCGGACCCTAATCCTTCCTTAACATACACAAAAACATTTTTCAGCATACCTTTGTCGTTTGCAATAACTGATTGAAACATCACCGGTTCGGCATGCATGGCATTGCATTTTTTGTCGGCAGTCATTTTTACCGGCGTCATTTTGGGCGGTGTTCCTTCAAACGTTACAATGCAGGAAATGTTGCCGGGTTGTCCTGCGGTCTGTTGCGTAACAGGTTCAGGCTTTGGAGAATTTTTCTTTTCGCCACCGCAGCTGTTGAGAAAAGTTAATAGCACTAAAGCTAAAAGGAAGAAAAAGGCTTGTTTAGTCATACATTTGTTCTATAATGGTTGTCCATTTATGACTTATATAATAATAGTGAAACTTTAGAAATATTACGAAAATCCGATGCAGAGTCAAGGCTAAGAAAGGATATTTAGAAAGCTAACATGAGGATACTAAGGATAGTCTTAGGGTTTTGTGATAAACCGTATTAATGTGAAAGTGTGATGACGTTTTCATCGTTTCCGTTATTAACTGCGGCAACAAATTTTACATCTTCACATTGCTGAACAATAATTTTAGTTTGCTCCAAACCAAGAACAAAAAATCCAGTTGACAAAGCATCGGCTTCAATGGCCATTGGCGCGATTGTAGTTCCACTTAATATTGACGTTGCTGTTTTGCCGGTTGAGGGGTTGAGCAGGTGCCCGATTGTTTTTCCATCAGCTTTTCTGAAGTTCTCGTAATTTCCGGATGTAGAAAGCGCCTGATCTTTTATATGGACGGTGGTAATTGTTCGATCGGTATGTTGTGGCTCGGTTATTTCAATTGTCCAAGAATCCTCATCCGGCGGAGCGCCGATGGCATAAATATCACCGCTATGATTTAGGAGAGCTGAGGTAATACCATGTGAACGCAGAATTTCCGCCGCACGGTCAAGCGAATAACCAACGGCGATTCCGCCAAAATCAATTTTGGTTTCCGGATGCGCTAATGCTACAGTAGAATTTTCTGTATCAAGTAGAATGTTTTTTACGCCGATTCCGTCTAATGTACCAGCAATCTCTTTATCGGTTGGAAAGTGATGCAATACAGCATCATCCCGGAATCCATATAATTGCATTAACGGTTCAACGGTGACATCAAATGCGCCATTGGTAAGATGAGAGAACCGTTCTGCATGCTCAAAAACTTCGATCAGCCGGGTATCCACGCCGACCTCTTTATCTTTTGAATGACTATTTACCAATGACAGTTGACTGTTTTTGTCAAACACACTCATCAGCCGGTCAATGGTCTTTATCTCCAGAAATGCTTCATCAATCGCCTTATTACACAACCGCTCGTCTTCACAAAAGGCTTTGATGGTTACAATGCTCCCCATCGTATAAGCGGATCGCTCGATAAATAACAGCTGATTAATCGGATTGCTAAACGGATTATTGGATAAAGAACGGAAGGGAAGAAGAGACGTTCCTAGCACGAGGGAGGAAGAGGATTTGAGGAAATTCCGGCGGGAGAATGTACTCATGTTTTTTTCTTTATCCATAACTCTACAAGAATCAGGATGACCATGGCGATATAGCATCCCACCATCAACGTGCCTGAAATAAGCACCAGCCAGCTGAATCCCGGAGCCACGAACCGCATCAGCCAGATGCCGCCAAACGTTGTAATGATGGCCATAAACGGTTCGGTAATGAGAAACGTTTTAATGGGGTTACCGACCATAGATGAGAAATAGAAAATACCGCCAACGGCAAAGAAGATTAATGAGAGCGAGAAAATATGATTATGGAGAAAGATGTACATTTCATCTTCACTTTTCTCATATCGTAATTCTTCTGACTGGGTTTGCTGTTCTGTGCCGCGGAATTGCTCCTCAAGTCCTGTGGGGGTACTGCGTGAAGTATGATCAACAAACAGTAGACCGATTGCGTAACCTGCAGTTAATACAATAAGGAATGCTGTGATGAATAATCGTGCAGTGTTATCGGCATGGCAGAGATGCCAGGATTTGAAATGTTGTTGACTCATTGAGTTAAATTCTCAGTGGCGAATTAATTTATGGTCCTTTAAGTATGCATCCTTTACTTTCTCTTTAGAAGAGTCGCAAAGTGATGCCTTTGGCAAAAGATAACAAACATAATCTTTCGTCCCGCTTTGCGGGATAATACTTGACAAACGATTGCGGGCGTATTTTTTATTTAATCCGCTGCTGAATAACCTCATATGTCGCAAGTATTCTTTGCACTCCATACGTAATCGCTCTTACGGAAATAGTAGCCCCGCTGATATTCTTGATTGCTGAGCCGGGCCGTAAATCATCATTTGCCGATTTACCCCGGAACTGTTTCCGGAATGATTCATATCCGATTTCACCGCCATACGATTCACGATACACTAAAACATCCGTATCTTTGATTTCGCCGGTCGGGACAACTCCCACAAGATACGTGATCAACTGCATCTTTCCTTTAACATTATCGAGAAAACCATATCCGAGAGTAGTACTACCTTTGAAACATCTGAAAACTGCAAGAGTGTCATTTGCCCATCGGGTTTTTGATCGTTCTGCAATGAGTTTTTTTTCATCAGCATTTAGAATAAATGATACCCTGTATACCGACACAGAATCCCCAAACATTTTTTTGAGTGATTCCATGGCCTTTGTTTCAATCGAAGTTTGGCCATACAATTGAAAGGAATTCAACAACAATAGTGTAGAAATAAAGGCAATAAAATTCGATTGTAGAAAAATGCTTTTATCTCGTGTCATTTTTGAAAAGCCCCTTTATCGGGTGAATTTTTTCGGAAGCTTTCATGATCATCAGTGCAAAATCGGTAAATTCTCTCTTGTGAAATTTCAAATCAATTGAAATTATATCCAATGCCGATGTTCAGTTGTTTGGTATTGGCATCCGCCGCATTATTAAAAAACTGATAATCAACTTTGAATACGGTATTATATGTCGGTTTCAGACTGGCACCGAGTGTTACTTCGTTCCTGTCGTTTACGGGGCTTGCCGTGAAACCTGTGACGGTGGATTGAGTATTGTATTTTTCGTACCGGATGAAAGGGGAGAGCGCCATCTCGGAATCTTGTGATAACATCGGCATAATATCATATGCACCTTCAACATAAAATCCATAGATATTGTCGGCTACACCGTTACCGAACGCCAGATTAATTTTTTCTGCATCGCTGATTGACTCATATGCGCCCACAGCGCGGAATGCAAAACGATCGATCGTATATTGAATATCGCCGGAAAGAAGTGTTAGCATTCCGCTCCCGAGAGCAGAGTCACCGCCCGTAGTATTGCCGGCAAAGAACGAGCCGCCAATACGTAACTCAGGGCTCGGAAGAAAATCCAGCCGCCCTGTAAACGAGGGATTCGTCGGCGAACTTTCCAGAGCTTCCTGTCTTCCGCCGCGGATGCCGGTGCTTCCTGAAAAACCTTCGGCAAGCAATCCCGCCATGACATATAATTGATAATTGACGCCTTCACTCAAAGAGCCGTAGATTCCCACACCAGATTCGCGCCACGTTGAAGGAATGATAATCCGTTCGACGTTTGGCCGTTCCACACCATTGAATGTCGGGGGTTCGTGATACTGATTGATGATACCGACGGGGGGAAGAAGAATGCCTGCACGTAATCCGATTGTTTGATTGAAATGCCAGTCAAGATATGCCTGTTCTATCGCAAGTTCTCCGCCTTCGCCGCCCTCAAGCTTTGTATGCTCGATTTCCACTTCCGATTTAAAACTGAGTTGTTGATTGAATGAGTGGCCCAGGAAAATAACGAATCGATGGAAATCTAATGTTCCGGTCTGTGAACCATTGGGTTCGTTGTAGTGAAGTTCACCGTATCCTCCCAGTGTGGTGGTTTCTTCATTTTGAGAAAATGCCATTGAGGCGGCAAACATGAGGCAAAATATTAAAACAACTGTAGAATTTTTCAGCATTGTATACTCCTTTGATACGATGTGATTATTACCGAGGAGTACCGTGGGAAGTACACTTGAAATACGCCAAATCCTTTACTATATTAAAACAGAAAAGGCTGTATACTTCCAACAGCATCTCCTCTTTTCTCAGACAGTGCGTTACTGAAAACTCTTGCAGGAGCTGTAACGCACTTCTTTTTTTGTCAGGAAATTTTCTCACCGAGTTTCTCTTCCAAAATTTTTACGGATGAACAGCAGTCACCGCCGCACGCGCGCAGCTTCATTCGTTTGCGCTTTTGTATTTCATAACGTACGAGAAGTACAAACGCAACTGCGACAATAAAAAGCGAAATAATTTGCTGCCAGTCCATACGTTATCCTTTCATCAGATAAAGTCCTATGCGATAAACAATAAATGTAGCGGAATACGCCAGCGCTGTCATATATCCTATCTGAAACAAGGGCCATTTCCAGCCGTTAGTTTCGCGTTTCATAACGGCAACCGTTGACATGCACTGCATCGCCAACACGTAATAAATCATCAGGCATATCGCTGTTAAGATTGTGAACGAAGGTTGCCCTGTCACAGGATCAATGTCCGATTGTAAATGCTCACGCAGGGAGATATTCCCGCTTTCGTTATCGGCATCCTTAATATTGTAAATTGTTCCCATCGTGCTGACAAATACTTCACGCTGAAGGATAGAGCCGACCAGCCCGATGCCGATTTTCCAGTCAAAACCAAGCGGTTTAATCAACGGTTCAATAATTTTACCAGCCTGCCCCGCGAAACTTTGTTCCAATTGCTGAGCAGATGTTCCATGTTCCATTTTCGGATACGAAGCAAGAAACCAAAGGACAACAGATACGCCCAGAATAATTGTTCCAGCATCTTTCAGGAACGAACGGCCACGTTCCCACATTTGTATCAGTATTGATTTGAACGATGGCATTTTGTACGGAGGAAGCTCCATGATAAATGTGGGTATCTCGCCTTTGAGCAATGTTTTTTTGAACAGCCACGCCATCGAGAGAGCGGCGAAAAGTCCGAGAAGATAAAGTCCGACCAGCGTTAATCCCGGCAAAGAAAAAATTCCGAGAATTGTTTTGGATGGGATAAACGCCGCTATGAGTAATGTGTAGACAGGCAATCGCGCGCTACAGCTGATGAGCGGGGCGACCAGCATTGTGACTATACGATCTTTGCGGCTTTCAATAGTACGGGTTGCCATGATCCCCGGAATTGCGCAGGCAAAGGAACTGAGAAGAGGGATAAATGATTTACCATGCAGGCCAACTTTCCCCATAATACGGTCCATCATAAAAGCCGCGCGTGACATATATCCCGTGTCTTCCAGGAATCCAATAAATAAAAACAGAAAAAGGATTTGCGGAAGAAATGTGACAACTGCACCGACTCCACCAAGAATGCCATGAACTGTTAACTCTCTTAAATCTCCCGGTGGAATAATGGCTGAAGTCTGTATTCCCATCCAATCGAATACATCGCCAATAAGCTCCATGGGTATATTTGCCCATGAAAAAATTGACTGGAACATCAACACCATTACACCAAGGAACGCTACGAATCCCCAGACCTTATGTGTAAGAACACGATCAATTTTATCGGAAAAACTTTCCTCGCCACGATTCTTTACTTCCACAGCTTCATTGCAAATATGTTTTACCCACTCGTATCTGGATTCGATAAACACAGACTGACAATCATAACCGAGGAAGTGGAGTTTTTGATGGTCTTTCTTGACGTGAGCAATAATTTCCGGAGCAAACCGGTCTTCATGTTCGCGGAGAGCTTCCGGGGAGGTGAGCAAAGTGATTGCTTCGTGCAGCGCGAGCGGTTCGGGGATTTTAGAAGATTCCTGAATCATCCCCTGCAATTCATCGCATTCGCTTTGCACCGGTTCAGGGAGGCGAAGCTGTCGCGATACTGTTGAAGCATTGACATTGTCATTCAGAATGGACTTTAATTCTCCCAATCCCGTACCGTTACTTGCGATCATCGGAACGATTTTTACACCAAGCAGATGTGAAAGTTTTTTGACGTTAATAGAAATATTTTCCTGTTTGGCGATGTCCATCATGTTGAGGGCAATGACGGTAGGGAGATGATGATCGATGACCTGACTTGCGAAGTAGAGATTTCGTTCGAGGTTACTTGCATCTATAACACAGATGACAAGATCCGGTTGGGGAGTATCGGACCTTCTTCCCAGAAGAACATCCGTTGTAATTTTTTCGTCAGGAGAGTTTGCGGTAAGGCTGTATGTTCCCGGAAGGTCAAGAAGTGTCGCTTCGCTTCCGTCATCGAACGTAATTTTACCTTCTTTTTTTTCTACCGTTACGCCGGGATAGTTGGCGACCTTTTGGTGAAGTCCTGTCAGCGCATTGAAGATTGACGTTTTACCGGCATTCGGGTTTCCGATGATGGCGATATTACGTGTTGGTATGTCAACTGTTGTTGTCACCCTGACCCATTAAAGTTCTTTCTTGATGATAATCGAAGACGCTTCTTCACGGCGAAGTGAAAGTCTGTATCCCCGTATGGAAATTTCAATCGGATCTCCCATTGGTGCGAAGCGGATAAGCTGAATTCTGGTTCCGCGTGTCAGTCCCATTTCCAGCAATCGGCGGCGAAGCGATGGGGTGGTATTGACGATGTTCTCGATTGTTCCGTAGTCGCCGGGGCGGAGGTGATTAAGCGTTGTGAGAGATGTGGAGTGTTTCAATGTTATTGGTTCCGGTAATTTAGCAGTAATGAACATAGTGGCTCACTTTATTTTCTGGCATTTCGAACAGATGCCGAATATTTGTAATGTTGAATTCTGAAGTGTGAAATTATTTTCCTCGCATACTTCCTGTTGGATCTTGTCAAGTTTTTCGTTGACAAACTCAATAATGTCGCCGCATTCAAGACAAATCAGATGGTCGTGCCTGGGGCGTCCAAAAGCCTTTTCGTATCGTGAATGGTTTTCTCCAAAGCGGTATTTTGAAATCAATCCGCAGCCAACCAGAAGATCAAGAGTATTATAGACGGTGGCGCGGGATGCTTTTAACCCTTTTGCAGTCAGATTGGAGAAAAGTTCATCAGCATCGAAATGTCCGTTGGTTTGCATTATCTCTTCGAGTAAAAGAAAACGCTCACGTGTTGGACGAAGCTTTTTTTGCTCGAGGTAGGCAGAAAGTGTATCTTTTGCAGCTGAAATATCCATGTTTCAATTTATATTTAGACTTGGTCTAAATATAAATAAATCGCAAGTAGGTGTCAAGTTTATAATGTACAAAATCATCGAAATTAGAAAATTCACGCATTAGAATTACATTAGAAAGTAAAGAGGGTCATATGATTAATCTTGCTGGACAAGTGGCTGTAGTAACTGGTGGATCAAGAGGTATAGGTGCTGCAACTGCAATTTTACTTGCCGAAGCGGGTGCAGACATTGTAATTTTATATAAAAAAGAGAACGATTCCGCGCAAAAAACAGCAAAGAAAATAAAGATGTTAAATCGAAAAGTGAGCTGTTTTAAATCAAAAATTGAGTCTTTCAGCGATTGTACGAACAATATTTCTAAAACAATCAATGAATTTGGAAGAGTTGATATTTTAGTAAATAGCGGAGGAATTTGGGAATATGGCAAGGTAGGGAAAATGACGTCAGATCAATGGCAAAGGACAATTTCCATAAACTTAACCGGTGTTTTTAACATGTGCTCGGCTGTTTTGCCGGTAATGAAAAAACAGAAATATGGAAGAATTGTTAATATTTCAAACACTGCAGGACAGCGTGGCGAAGCGTTTCATTCTCATTATGCAGCATCAAAAGGGGGTGTTATTGCCTTTTCTAAATCCCTTGCAGTTGAAGTGATTAAAGATGGAATCTGGGTGAATTCTATCGCGCCCGGTTGGGTTGATACAGACATGGTTTCTCATGTTTTTAAGAATTCTAAAACAAAAAGGGAAATTAGCTTATCTATTCCACGTGGGAAAATTGCCTCATCCGAAGAAATTGCTGGCCCGATCCTCTTTCTTTGTTCTGACCTGTCCAATCATATTGTTGGTGAAACGATAAATGTCAATGGGGGAAGTGTCTTAAATGGGTAGAAAAACATCGAATTTTGCCTGATTTAAAGCCTTTTATAAAACTTTGATAAATTATGCAATTTTCAAAGATTTTTCTTGCATAATACTTCTCAAATATTGTATATTTGTGCCGAATTAACGTTAGGCTGATTTGTTCTATTTATTGATGAGATGAAACAAGCTAAACATAAGCTTCTTAAAGGAAAGAGAATTATTCCAAAGCCGATACCAAAAAATGTATCGGTAACGAATCTTGTTGAAGAGTATTTTCAGGCATATAATGCAGGAAGACTGCGCGAAGCGTGTCAGCTATTTTCTGAAAAAATGCTGTCTACCGGTTGTACAGTCGGAATGAGTTTGACCGGAGCGTTAACTCCTGCTGGATTAGGCGGTTCCTGTATAGTTCCTTTGATGAAAGCTGGATTTGTTGACTGGATAGTGAGTACCGGTGCAAATCTGTATCACGACACGCATTTTGCAATAGGCCATTCACTACACAGGGGAACCCCTTTTACCGATGATAGACTATTGCGGGAAGAGGGAATTATCCGCATTTACGACGTGCTTTTTGAATACGATGTCCTTCTTTCTACTGATTCTTTTTTCAGGAAGCTTTTGAGGTCGGAAGAATTTCAAAAAGAAATGGGTACTGCGGAACTGCACTATCGTCTTGGAAAATATATTGCCGAACGCGAACGTGTATTAGGAATAAAGAACAGCAGTGTTATTGCAACAGCATACCGTTGCGGTGTGCCGGTTTATACATCTTCTCCCGGTGACAGTTCAATCGGAATGAATATTGCAGAAGTTGCTTTGAACGGATCAAAGATTCGCATCGATGTCCTGTTGGATGTCAACGAAACAGCGGCGATTGTTTTGAATGCAAAGCGGAAAGGCCAAAGCGGTGTACTTATCATAGGAGGTGGTTCACCGAAGAATTTTGTCTTACAGACAGAGCCCCAAATCCAGGAAGTTTTGCAGATCAATGAAAAGGGACATGATTATTTC
The DNA here is from genome assembly GCA_964523395.1 of uncultured Chlorobiaceae bacterium. Lineage (GTDB taxonomy): Bacteria > Bacteroidota > Ignavibacteria > UBA10030 > SZUA-254 > JANYJZ01. The sequence continues at coordinate 142,301 of CAZFXS010000003.1, forward strand.
CTTCAGGTGACCGATGCGCGGCCTGACACCGGCGGGCTTTCGGGCGCAACTCCGGGTGAAGCCGTCACATGGGGAAAAGTTGATCCCGACAAATTACCCGATGCAGTAGTAGCGTATATCGATTCAACCATTGCGTTGCCGATTCTTACCTCGTACGCGCTGGCTAAAGCAAAACCACGCAAATTAAAACGTCTTTATGATAGACGGGGTGCATTGGTCAATCAATTGTATAAAGAACACAGGAAAGCGGTCCAGAAGAAACGAAAGTAAATGTAAATTAACAAACCATTCCGCCGGGTAATTCCGTGACCGGGGGAGTATAAATTCACTAACAACCATGGAGGGTTACCATGAGCAGATTCACAGAAATACAGGACTTGCTGATGAGCTTTGAAAAAGACTTCATCAAGTTCTACGAAAAGGGAAACAAGTCAGCAGGAACGCGTGTCCGTAAGGATATGAACGAGCTGAAAAGAAAAGCCCAGGATATCCGTAAGGAAGTCCAGGAAATCAAACAAAAAGCAAAGGAAGCCGAAGGCGGCGCGTAATCCCGCTGGTGGCAGTAATTAAAGGAGACTTTCCAAAAGAGAGTCTCCTTTTTTATTATTGCTTACGTAAGCTACTTGCATACCTTCAAAGCATTCCTTAGATTTTGTCCATAATTAATTTTAAGAATACTTCAATGCCTTACCGATTGTTATTATTGATAATAGCTCTTACTGCGTTCTTTTTCGGTTTTTATCAGTCAACCGATTACAAAAATCTCCATTTCGATGCCGTAGTTGTCGATACTCATAACGACGTGGCACAGCGGATGATTAACGGCGAAGATATTTCCGTCAGGACAATGCATGGTCATTCCGATTTGCCGCGATTCCGGGAAGGTGGTGTTGACGTTGAAATGTTTTCAATTTGGGTGCCGCCGGAAAAAACCGCCAGGTCATATTTTGATCAGGCAAACGACCAAATCGATTCCATTCTTAATTTTGCTAAAAGGAATTCTGCTTCGGTTTCGGTGGCAACTTCTGTCAGCGATATTGAACAAGCTGTCGGAGACAACAAGTTTGCCGCGATGATGGGAATGGAAGGCGGACATCATCTGGTGGAGAACATCGACAATCTTGATTATTTTTACCGCCGTGGCGTTCGTTATATGACGTTGACATGGAATAACAGCACATCCTGGGCAACATCGGCGAAAGATGAAACTGACCCTGATACGGTGTTACCGCACAAGGGGTTGAGCGAAAAGGGGAAAATGATTGTCAGAAAAATGAACTCGATTGGCATGATGGTGGATATTTCACACGTCGGGGAACACACATTTTGGGATGTTATGAAGACAACCTCCAAACCCGTCATAGCTTCCCACTCATCTGCGTGGAAGCTTTGTCCGCACCGCAGGAATTTGAAGGACGAACAATTGAAAGCAATTGCCGAAAATGGTGGGGTGGTATTTATTAATTTTTTTCCTGTGTTTATTGATAGCACATTCCCGCGCAAGGAAGCAGAAATGAGGAAAAAGAGTCAATTGCTGATTGATTCTCTCAATAATATCTTAGAGGGGGATGATTTCATAAGAGGCCAAATGGTAAACGAGAAATTAAAGGACGAATATCTCGCTATTCGCCCTCCACTTTCAGTGCTGATTGATCATTTCGATTATGTCGCAAAACTTATCGGTGTGGATCATGTCGGCATCGGGTCTGATTTTGATGGCATCAGTTCGACACCATTGGAGATGGATGATGTGACATTTTTACCTAATATTACGCGAGAGTTATTGAAACGCGGTTATTCGGAGTCTGATATCAGAAAAATTTTGGGAGGGAATTTCTTACGAGTGTTGAAAGAAGTAGAAAGGCACCAATAAGGTGTATCAGCATTTACAGCAATAAAAAAGCCTCCTGATTCATCATCAGGAGGCTTTTTTTTAAAGCAGGAGTTTGTTACCGTAACAACATCATTTTTTTCATCGAATTGAATTTTCCCGACTGCATCTTATAAATGTAGACACCGCTCGGTAATCCCGCTCCTTCAAATTCCACCGAGTGGTATCCCGCTTCCTGCATGCCGTTTACTATAGTTGCGACTTCGTTGCCAAGCAGATTGTAAACCTTTATCGTTACATCACCCGGTTCGGGAAGTTCAAACTGGATCTTTGTCACAGGGTTAAACGGATTCGGGAAGTTCTGTGACAATGAATATTCTTTTGGCAGCTCCTGTTCACCGTACGTGAGTATAAGGAGGTGCTGTTTCTTGTTTTCAAAAGTTAACTTTACCGATCCCTTTTGATCCAGAGAATACGTCACTCCGTTTTCATCGCGTAGTACATACACCCGTTTATCATTCGATTGTAATTTCCAACGGATTGTAATAGAGTTTGAAACCGGATGGACACTGATCCCGAATTCCCGGTTGTCATCTTTCGATTTGGAAATACCCTCCAGCATTTTTCCCGATACAAATCTTGCGTCAAAACTGCCTGCCGGTGCTGGGGGCGGCATAACAAAGGATTCCTGCGAAACACCAAGTCTCGAAGCATCGCCAAAATAAAGATTCTGATGATTCCCTCCTATATCCTCGATTGTAAGGCTATTTAATGAAGAAACTGCCTTTTCTGCCGAAACCTTTGGTTCGATAACTGGCGATGTGTTAAACACAATCTGTCCTGCCTGATTCGTTTGTACCCAGTAACCTTTTCCCGGGCGAATGCTGTCGCTCAACGTATAACCCGGATTATAAGCGAAGAATCCGGAAGTAATAATGCTTGATGGAATCGATGTTATCGAGGCCGATGGAATAGTGCTTGAAAGCGAGCCGACAATATTCCATCCGTTGTGGACAGCAACTGTTTCTTCCGTGAAGGCGTATCCGTCTATGGTGACTGTCTGTGCAGATCCGAATTTTAACCAGTATCCTGATCCCTTCTCCAGTGTATCCGCAGTATCATAATTGGATCCGTTGAATGAATACCCCGGTGTGGTGGCAGTTGGGAATAATGCATTGGTAGCGTATGTAAATGGCGTTACCGGCAGTGAAATGAGGTTCCAGTGATTGTTCATGGAAACGTCAAACTCATTCCTTGTGCCTACATGCAGGTCAACCTGGCGTAAAACAGTTCCGGTCATCGAATCATTGCTGGCAATTTCAAGGACAGTGGAATAATTTCCCACCGGTTGCGAAATGGCATTTGCAGTGAGAATGATTAATGCGCTGTCGTTGGGTGCAATTGTCCCGTTATCTGAATTAAGTGTAAGCCACACCGGTAGTGTACCGGAAGTATCGTCAACTGTAAATGTAAGGGGAATATATCCGATATTTTTAATCTTTAATGTATCGTATCCTGTGGCACCGGAATCCACGTCGATTGGGAAATAAGTAGGCGTTGCAGATATCTGTGGTCCCAACGTTTGAAGTGTCGCCGGGATGACAAAAGGATCTTCTGCGCCCTCAATGGTGAGTGTTCCGTTAAACTCGGTCCACTGGGATAGTGCGGCGGCGTCAATTCTGTACCGTATATAAATCGAATCGAGGGGAGCCACAGAACCTGAATCATTGTGAACTACAGAAAGCCATAAGCCTGGCGGAGCTGGCACTGCTTCGAATACCAATGTCGTATCGCCAAGATTCTTTACCTTGATGGAATCTTCAATAAATGCACCCGGAATAAGATTGGCTCCAATACTGGTTGGCGTTGCAGAGATAATAGGGCCAATGGATTTTACGTTTCCACTGATGGCAAATGATACATTTTGTGAAAATCCGTTCAGTGTTCCTTTGTGTGTTACACGAACCGTATATTCTGCCCGCTCCGGGGATTGAATATAGACTTGTTCAACATTGTCACGGAAATTATCACCGGTAGTTGCGGCTGTTGTTGGTGACGCAGGATTTAACACCCATGGATAGTATTGTGTCAGATCTTTCTTTTTGATAATGCGGAGATCAAGATCGTTCTCCAGCATAAGATTCGGGGGATCAAGAGCGGCGGATACCGGTGTTCCAGCGGGATCTGTCCAGCATATCGTGGCCTTCAATGGTTGTGTTCCATCCATGCTGATATCGAACTCAATTGTATTCCCCTGGTTTAACACCATTTCACGGACGTGTGAACCTGCGCCATCGGCAGTGTCAGCGGTCATCAGCTGAACAGCTTTCAATGTATTCATGACACCCCAACCGTATGCGTAGTCGGGGCCGTTGTTTAATCCCGCTTCATCAGCAGTGTTGATGACAATTGCTTTTAATGTTGATGCGCGTAGCGGTGTTGCTCCGTGGAGATTATTCTGATGTTCAAGAAGCAGTCCAACTGAGCCTGAGGCATTTGGAGTAGCCATCGATGTACCGCTTAACGTGCCATAGGCATTATTAGCAGTTTCAAGCGCGGAAAACAGGTTCACTCCGTTTGCAACAATATCTGGTTTAATTCTTCCATCGTCCGTTGGTCCAAAGCAACTGAAGCTTGACATAATAACTCCACCCGGATTAACATAGCCACCTGTCATGTCATCAATAGCTCCAACGGTTAAAATATTTTTTGCAACACCTGCCGATGCGACACAATCAAAGCCTGACGGTGCTCCATCCCGGTTTCTAGCCTTAGTGCTTGATGTCTTTACACCATTTTTGAAAAACCAGTGCGTAACTGCCCCGACCGGACCTTCATTTCTGTCATTACCGGCTGATTTACAAATCAAATAATAGGGGGCATTGAAGGCGATATTGTCCCATGATTCAGCCTGTGCATCATAAAATCCGAATGAATAATCCTCGACTTCGCTGATGGCTGTGTCGCCGAACCATGTCCATTTTCCGTCACCATAGTAGTCAAATCTCCAGCCGGTGATAAGTCCGTACGAGTGATTTGAAACTTTAAGTCCGCCCGCCGCTTCGGTTGCCATTTCGGATTCATCGTTAGTAAAGTCATATTCTATCAATGATGCCTGAGGAGCCATCCCTTTTGCGGAAGAGTTCACGCCGGAACCTACCATCGTTCCGGCGACGTGTGTGGAGTGAAAGTTTGGAGCGTTCTGATTAGAAGTGACGCGGCCGCCAAATTCCTGGTGGGTGGTGAGTACCTTGCCGCCATCCCACTCACCGAGCAGGACACCGTTACCGGTCAGCGAAAGACCATATCCGCCACCGGACCATACTTTGTTTGTGGAAATGGTTTTAGCTGCATTTAAATTATCGGTTATATAGTATTTTGGGATTCCGTTTTCAAAGCGCTGAAGTTCAAACGTCGTTCCATCGGGTTTCTCTACGCGGATTGGCAGATTTCTGGCAAGAGCTAATGACTCTGCTTCTGCCCGTTGAATTTTCCAGAGGGTTTCCCTTTCTTTGGCAAGCTTGAGAAGTTTTGTCTGTGATTGAGCCAAAGAGGTGGCGCTAAAGGTTCCGAGAATTAAAAGTACAGCAATAAGCATTCGCACTATTCGCATGAGCATCTCCGGGTGAATTCAGGTGAGAGATTAATAGTTAAAACCAGTTTTAATCTATTGAATTTTCCTCATTCTTTCAAGTGCTTTTTACTGAAAATTCTTCTTTTTGACTTAAAATTTCAGGAGAGGGGAGCATCAGCCTCTTTGACTTCTTTGCGGATTAGCCATTGATTATCAGTTGAAAATATCGTATTTTTACAAAAAATTTATGAGAATTGAATGACAAATCAAGACCAAGAGGGGCAGTTATCCGAACAGGAACATAGCCCGGCACCTCCAGAACAACCCGTTTCTACTGAAACCACAGGTTCACAGGAAATTGCACAGTCGCCTCAGCAGCAATCCCAGCGTCAGCATAACAGAGAAAGAAGAAACAGGTTTCAACGACAGCGTCAGCAACCACGATCGCATGAGAACCATGGTCAACGTGATGGTGGAGGGAAAGATCTGTCCATAATAATTCCCTTGCTTAACGAAGAACAATCCCTTCGCGAATTGTATGAGAAAATTCGTGCTGCTATTCACCGTAACAGCAGGTACGAAATAATATTTGTAGATGACGGAAGTACAGATGGTTCATTTCGTGTTTTGCAGGATATCCGGCAGCGGGACAAAGGAAGAGTAAAGATAATACGGTTCCGCCGTAACTACGGGAAATCCGCAGCCCTTGCGGCAGCGTTTTCACTTGCGGAAGGCAATATTGTTATTACAATGGATGCCGATTTACAGGATGACCCGGAAGAAATCCCGAACCTCATCAATGAAATTAAAAAGGGATTTGACCTGGTTTCCGGTTGGAAGAAAAAGCGCCGTGATCCAATAACAAAAACAATTCCTTCCCGGTTTTTTAATTTTGTTACGTCGTTTATGACAGGCATCAGGATTCACGATTTTAACTGTGGACTGAAAGCCTACAAAAAAGAAGTGGTGAAAGAAATTCGTGTATATGGCGAACTTCATCGGTATATTCCTGTTCTTGCCCATTGGCTTGGGTATAAGATCGGTGAGGTTCCGGTGCGGCATCATGCCAGAAAATTCGGAAAAACTAAATTCGGCCTCGGACGGTTCTGGAAAGGATTTCTGGATCTTGTGACTGTTCTCTTTACCACACGATACATGCAGCGGCCTCTGCACTTATTTGGCTTCTGGGGAATTGTGTTCTTTACGATTGGGTTCGTGATCGACTTATATCTTGTGTTTCTGAAATTTTTTGAAGGCGCTTCCTTGGGAAACCGGCCATTATTCTTTGGAGGAATTCTCCTCATTATTGTCGGCATCCAGTTTGTTTCGGTCGGATTACTCGGCGAATTGATTACAAAATCTCATCAGCAGGTCGAACGCGGTGAATACTCCATTAAAGAAATTTGGAAATAGGTTGAAAAAAAACAATCCTTCAGCAATCATATCTTATTGTAGTCCGATTTCATTTCTACGGTATCATCATTCTTGCCTGCAGCGTCTATCGTTATTAATGTTGTAGTCATTTCTTTTATTGCCGATAATGACTAAAATAAAGACGCAAAGTAAGAAATCGCAAGTCACCTTTACTGTTAAGGATTTGTTGCGTGAGCAGATAACAGGTATAGTCCTTTTTATCCTTGTTTCAATACTCCTGTTTATTTGTTATCCCTACCCGTATCTGACATCAGATTCGGGTGAGTATGTTACCTCTGCGATGCGTCTTGCGAATAATCCTTACCGGCCTATCGGGTACGCATTGTTTCTTTCCGCATTTCATATAATTGTTTCATCTGCACAAGCGGTACCTCTGTTTCAAACACTCGTGTATTTCTTTGGCGTGCTGTATTTTCTGTATGCTCTTCGCGTTGCAATCCATCTGTCAGCAGCTGTTAGACGTGTATTGGGAATTGTTCTCCTGTTAAACCCGCTTGCGTTGTTTTACGTACATCATTTTTTGAGTGATAGCATTTTTGCGGCAGCCACACTTTGTTTTGCGGGGGCGCTGATCCGGTATACAAAAACTCAGACAATCTTATCGTTGGTTGAGGTTGTTGTTTGGGCTGGTGTTAGCCTGATGATGCGGCATGTGGGACTGCTCTACTTTATTTTTACTGCAGGAACGTTTATCATTTTGCTTCGGGAAAAATCCGTAAAACCATTATTGATGCTTTCAGGAGGAGGTCTTGCCATTATTCTGTTACTTTGCTGGAAGATGGAGAAAGATCTTGGCTCCTTTCGGCTTAACACTTTTGACGGATGGACGTTGTGGGCGGTGTCGGCAAAATATATTGATCTGAGTCCTGAGTACCGCAATAGTTTAAGTTCTCAGGAATTAAAGGAAATGTACGAATACTTCGCAGGATTCAGGCCGGAAGTCTATGTCAATGCGACTGATCTTGAGATTCAATGGTCACCCGAATCTCCAGCAAAGCAGTTGCTATACTATTATATCCAAAATTACAGGATGAATTATTACTCCGCGTACATTCAGGTAAACGATAAGTTAAAACTTGTCGCCAAAGATATTATCATGCACCGGTTGGGGCAGTATGTTGCAGGTTCACTATTGCCCTCAGTGGCAAAAGGATTCTGGCCTGACATGATGCTGAATGATACCGGGTGGAAGAATTATCCCGCATATCCCGTAACACCCGAACCGGATCAGGTTATTAAAGCATATTACAGTGAGTCTACCAGTACCTGGAAAGCCGATGCTGATATTTTTCCACAGGGAAAAGTAGTTATTGACTTTTTCATACGATCAATCGCAATGCTCTGGGCCGGAGCGCTTGGTGCGTGGGTATTTGTTATTCGAAACAGAAAGGCTGTGTCCGTCACGCCCCTGTTGCTTCTTTTGAACGGTTTCATGATTTTTTATATTTTTAGCATTAGCGCTCTCAGTATAATTTATACAAGATATCTTATACCGATATCCCTGCTTCAGTGTGTTACTATTGCGGTTGTGATGCAAAGTCTTTTCATAAAAAGCGAAGTTGATAATACTATTGCGATTGAATGAACTCTCAATCATTTGAATGCTGTATTTTAGGTGCCGGTCCTGCGGGCTTCGGTGCCGCGGTTGAACTGGTGAATCATGGTGTTACCAATATCATCATTATTGACCGGAACGAAGTGGTGGGAGGACTCGCCCGGACCGAGGTGTTTGATGGCGCGCGGTTTGATGTCGGCCCACACAGGTTTTTTACCAAGAGTGAAGAAGTAAACAAGCTTTGGCACGATACCCTTGGGTCTGATTTTCGTCCGGTTGACCGGCTTACCAGAATTTATTACAAAAATAAATTCTTTAATTATCCGATCAAAGCATTTGACGCGCTCGTAAAGTTAGGGCCAATTGAATCAACGCAGGCAATGCTGTCCTTTGCAACTGCAAAATTGGGAAAGACCGGGGATCCAAAGACATTTGAAGACTGGATAACACAGAAATTCGGTAGGAAACTATACGAGACATTCTTTAAAACATATACAGAAAAAGTGTGGGGAATTCCCTGCAGTCAGATTGGTGCCGAATGGGCCGCACAGCGAATTAAAGGCCTGGATATTGTCAAAGTGCTGAAAAACTCATTAATGGGTGGAAGAGGAAACAGCATTAAAACCCTTGTCGATCAGTTTGATTATCCCGTCCTGGGAGCGGGGCAAATGTATGAGGCAATGGCAGAAAATGTATCCAAAAAAGGCGTTAATGTTCTGCTTGGTGCAAAGGTTACAGGAATTCATCGGAAAGATTATTCGATTGCATCAATTGATGTTCAGACTGCGGATGGAAGGAATGTAACGATTCAGGCGGGGCAATATTTTAACAGTATTCCCCTGACGCATTTTTTTAAAATGCTTACTCCATCGGCGGGTGAAGAAGAAAACCGCGCCGCGGGCGCGTTGTATTACCGCGAACACATTACCGTAGATTTGTTGATTGAAGGAACAGATCTTTTCCCTGATCAGTGGATTTATGTCCATTCTCCTGATGTCAATATTGCGCGAATTGCAAACTACAATAACTTTTCCAAAGAGATGTCCGGAGCGAAAAACAGGACAGGCCTCAGTGTCGAATATTTCGTATTTCAACATGAAGAGCTCTGGAAAAAATCCGACAGAGACCTTATTGCTCTCGCGATTGATGAAATGAGTTTTCTCGGGCTAATACAAAAGGAACGGGTTCAGCAGGCATGGGTTGTCCGTGAAACCGAAAGTTATCCGACATATTATATCGGATTTCAGGAGCCGTACGATATCCTGAAAAATTATATCAACCGATTTACCAATCTTTATCCGATTGGCCGGGGCGGCATGTACAAGTATAATAATCAGGATCATTCCACGATGAGCGGTATTCTTGCCGCAAGAAATTTCCTCAAACTTCCCGGATCGCCCTATTCTCTCTGGGATATCAATATCGATGCGGAGTATCATGAAAGTGCAGAACGAAAAAACGACTAACTGTCAACTTTAACTATTAGCAAATATCATTAATGTTCTATGAAGTATTCTGATTTAAAATTTGATTGTCGATCATTCCGCGGCGACATCCCCTGTAAGCCGCATAAACAACATGGAGTGCATTGCGTTGATGAACAGGGGAATGATTGCAAATACTATGACCGCGTTGGCAAGAAAATTCTCATTATTAAACTTGGTGCACTTGGCGATGTTATTCGAACGACCACATTGCTGCGAAGAATTAAACAGGTTGACCCGGCGTCGGAGATTTGGTGGCTGACGTTATCGCCGGATGTGCTTCCAAAGAATATCGATGTCATCCTTCCTTTCACGGCGCAAAGTCTTGCAACACTCAGCGGGGTAACGTTTGATACTATCTATAATCTGGATAAAGAAAAGGAAGCCTGTGCGCTGGTAGCGACACTTTCGGCGAGAGTGAAAAAAGGATTTACGCTTCGTGATGGGAAAGCTGTTCCCGTGGATGCGGACGCAGAGCATAAGTATCTTACCGGGGTATTTGATGACCTGAGCAAAGCAAACACTAAAAGTTACCAGGAAGAGATTTTTGAAATATGCGGTTACAAGTTTTCCGGCGAAACGTATATGATGCCGGAGTTAATGAAGTTCGAGTGGAAGTTACCGAGCAAGAAAAGAATTGTCGGGTTGAACACGGGTTGCGGCGGGCGCTGGACATCAAGGCTCTGGCCTGAAAAATACTGGGTATCGCTCGCGAAGAAATTGAAAAAAGCGGGATTTGTTCCGCTTCTCCTGGGGGGTGAGCAAGAGCATAAGAAAAATCTTAGTCTCGCAAAGCAAAGTGGTGCGTTGTATCTTGGACACTTTCCACTCAAACAATTCCTTAGCGAAATGAACCAATGCGAGCTTGTTGTTACAGCGGTAACAATGGGAATGCATTTTGCCATCGGGCTTGAGAAAAAAATTGTCCTCTTTAATAACATATTCAATAAACATGAGTTTGAATTGTACGGCAAAGGTGAAATCCTGGAGCCGGATTTTGACTGTGACTGCTTTTACGCTCCAGTATGCCCGAATAATTGTATGCAATATCTTTCCGTGGAAAAAGTATATAATTCCTGCATAAAGCTTCTCAAGGCGCCGTAGTTCCTCATGGCTAAATCTTCGACACAGAAAAGATTTGCCGCAGGTCTTGGCGTTGCCGGGAAGATGAAGAACTGGCACGCGATTGCCATTATTTCCGTTATCGTAGGATTTTTTTTTAGAGATATTTTACTGCAGAAAGCTTTTTTTTGGGAGGATTTCATTTATCAATATTATGCGTTCCGGAATTTTGCCTCAGTTTCCCTTGCGCATGGTGAACTGCCTCTTTGGAATCCATACACATTCAGCGGTATGCCGTTTCAGGCAGATATCCAGACTGCATTGTTCTATATCCCTAACCTGTTGCTGACGTTTTTTGCCGGCGGTGAGCGACTTCATTTCTATTGGGTGGAACTGCTTGTGGTTATTCATTTTATCATAGCCGGATGTTCGATGTATGTTCTCTCCAAGGATTTCGGGCTTGATAAACCATACGCGTTGTTCAGCGGTTTAGTGTATGCTCTTTCCGGATTCATGATTACTCATGCTATTCACTATACGTTTATCTGTCAGGTTGCATGGACGCCCCTAGTCCTTCTGTTCTTCAGAAAAGGGTTGCTTGAACGCTCTGTTGCAGCAATGATCCTTTCCGGACTTATCCTTGGCAATGCTATTCTTGGCGGTTCACCTCAGTTTACACTCTATATTTTTCTGTTCTTGCTGGCGTATTTCCTGTTTGAATTTATTTCATCAGTAAAATCAACAGGTCTGGGGCAATCTTGGCAGATGCTTCCTCTCGCTGCAGGGACAATCATCATTGCGCTGGCGGTTACCGCCGTACAATTACTTCCAACGATTGAGCTCGGCTCACTTTCCCAGCGTGCCGAAATTACATTTGAAAAATCTGCTGAAAGTTCACTTGCCTGGGAACAGCTGTTGATTCTTGTTGTGCCAAAATACTTTGGCGATTCGGGAGCGCAGGGATCAAATTACTGGTTTGCACAAAGTTATTGGGATTACTGGGAAACCTGCTTGTATATTGGCATCCCCGGATTGTTGGCGGTATTAAGCGCGATTCCTCTTATCAAAAAAAACAGATATGTTGGCTTCTTTTTTGGTGTGATCCTATTTTCTTTGCTTTATGCTTTAGGAAAAAACTTTTTCCTGCATTCATTTTTCTTTCATGCAATTCCGGGGTTTGATAAATTCCGAATTCCCGGCAGGATGTCATTCTTATTCACATTGAGCGCTGCTCTTCTCAGTGGATTTGGCTGTAAATATTTCTTTGAGAACATACTTTCTGAAAGTAAGTCATTCGTCCGTTGGATTGCAGGGCTCTTTGCCATTGGATTGTTCGCCTGGATTCTTGCTCAATCAGGCGCGTTCCTTCCACAAAATGCTGCCTCAGAGATACAAAAATTTGTAATGAATCAAGCGACGACGGCTTTCATTCTGGTAATACTCACCTGCGCCCTATTTTTTGTGACATACAAAAAAGGGATTTCCATCGGTGTAGCTCTAATTATGATTATACTGCTTCAAGTTGTAGATATACATCTGTTTGGTTTTAGCCAGAATAACGGGAAGGTAAACCCTGAAGAATATTATGGCAGGACAAAAGATCTGGTTTCTTTTCTTAAAGCAGAAGGGCAAAAGGAATATTTTCGTATTAATGCGCGCGATGGTGGCGCAATGCTGTTGGACCGGAACCAGGGGATGGTCGACCGTATCTTTATGATGGAGGGATATACACCGCTGAGCCTCCAGCGGATTTTTACACCCGGGAAAGACTGGTCGCAAACATGCGACCTGTTGAACGCAAAGTACAGAATTAACGTTGATGAGCAGCGGCGAACGATGAATATGGCTACATCAACAACATACCTTCCGAGAACGTTTATGGTATACGATGCGAACGTGTTTGAATCGGACTCGCTGGCAGAAGTATTTATGCGGAGTGGAATGTTTGAGCCTTCACGAAGCGTTGTTTTTACAGAACAGCCAGATATAAAAATTCAGGATACCGCATATACATCAGCTTGGAAATCAACAATCACTTCGTACACATCCAATACCATATCGGTTTCGCTGTCAACCCCAAAGGATGGTTATCTTGTACTAAGTGAAATTTATTATCCCGGATGGAAAGCATATGTTGATGGTGTTGAAAAGAAGGTATACCGTGCAAATTGGAATTTGCGGGCTATTTGTGTCCCTGCAGGTTCGCACTCTGTTGAGGTAACATTTGCGCCGGAATCATTTTCGCGGGGAATGTGGATTTCTTTTGCTGGTTTGTTTTGCTCGGTTGTCGGTTTAATCTTAACAAGGATCCGGAAACCTTCAGTTTCAAGTTCTCAGGCAAGGGAATGAAAATAATTATTATCGGAACTGCGTATCCACTGCGTGGAGGTATTGCTCATTTTAACGCACTTCTTGCGCACCATCTCGCCAAACATCATACAGTTGAAACTATTACATTCAAACGACAATATCCGTCATTGCTGTTTCCCGGTAAAACCCAGTCTGAAACAGGTGAAATACCAGAAAATGTAAAGTCCGCACCGGAGCTTGTTGATTCAATTAATCCCCTTAATTGGTTTTCGGTGGCCCGTGAAGTCGCAGCGAGAAAACCTGACCTGATTATCTTTAAATACTGGCTGCCGTTTTTCGGACCGTGCTTTGGTACGATAGCAAAGCTGGCAAAAAAGAACAGCGGATGCAAAGTGCTTTTTATCTGTGACAATATCATTCCGCATGAAAAACGTCCGGGCGATGTGCTCTTTACAAAGTACGCGTTTCGTCAAGCTGACTGTTGCATTGTTCAGTCAGATGCGGTAGAGCATGATTTGCTTAAATATTTTCCTGAAATTCCATATAAAAAAGTCCCTCATCCTGTGTACGAAAATTTTGGTACCGCAATTCCGAAGAATGTTGCCCGGTCCGCGTTGGGAATCTCATCGGAAAAAGCTATTTTGTTCTTTGGCTATATCCGGGCGTACAAGGGTCTGATGGTGTTGATCGATTCGATGAAACATCTCGTCGGTGAAAAAGGCATGAACGATATTCGGTTGCTTGTTGTGGGTGAATTTTATGATGATGAAGAAAAGTACCGGAAACATGTTCATGAACTTGGATTAACAGGGTACATTCAATTTGTAGCGGATTATGTTCCGAATAGTAAAGTGGCTGAGTATTTCAGTGCGGCAGATGTAATTGTTTTGCCATATTTGTCCGCAACACAAAGCGGTATAGCTCAAATTGCTTACAATTTTGATAAACCGGTTATAGTAACCAGCGTCGGCGGACTTGCGGAGGTTGTAAAAGATGAAGTAACAGGATTTGTCGTTGAACCGGATAACCCGCTCGCCCTCTCTTCGGCAATCTACAGGTTTTATGCCGGGCAAAAAGAAATACAATTTACAGCAAATGTGCAAACTGAAAAACACAAATATTCATGGGATAATCTGGTCACAAGTATTGAAGAACTTGTTGCGAAAAGAGAAATATCCATGAAAGAAAGAGATTGATGTGAAAGCAGCGGTAGTTTTCGGAACCCGGCCGGAAGCAATTAAAATGGCGCCGGTAGTAAAAGAACTTGAACGGCGGGGAATTGACCACACTGTGATCGTAACAGCCCAGCACCGTGAGATGTTGGATCAGAAACTGCAGGTGTTTGGCATAAAGCCCGATTATGATTTAAATGTCATGCAGCATAATCAGGATCTTTTTCACGTGACATCGGCGGTGTTGAATCAAATCAAACCGGTTCTTATAAAAGAAGAACCCAGCGTACTTCTGGTTCAGGGAGATACTACGACAACATTTGCGGCAAGTTTAGGGGCATTTTATCTCAAAATTCCCGTAGGGCACGTAGAGGCAGGGTTACGGACGTGGAATAAGCATAATCCTTTTCCTGAAGAGCTAAACCGTCAACTTACCACGCGTTTGACGGAACTCCATTTTGCTCCTACTGAGTGGGGAAAGAAAAATCTTCTTGCCGAGGGAGTAAAACCGGAATCAATTTATGTTACCGGCAATACGGTAATCGATGCGTTGTTGATGATTGTCGATCCCGGATTTAAATTTTCTGAGCCGGCACTTCAATCAATTGATTTTCAAAAGAAAAAAGTAGTATTGTTGACTTCGCACAGGCGTGAAAACTTTGGCGAACCGATGAATCATATTTTTTCTGCCTGTAAAAAGCTCGTGGAAGAGAACGCTGATGTTGAGTTGATTTATCCGGTGCACCCGAACCCGAATGTACAAAAAAGCGCCCGGGAGATTTTATCCGGACTTCCTCGAACACACCTCATTGAACCGATGGAATACCGTCCGTTTGTTCAACTCATGAACAAATCCTATTTAATTCTTACTGATTCCGGCGGTGTGCAGGAAGAAGCTCCAAGCCTTGGCAAGCCTGTCCTTGTCTTGCGTAAAACCACCGAGCGGCCTGAAGCAATAGAAGCAGGTACGGCAAAACTTGTCGGTACTGATCAGGATGCTATCCTATACGAAGCAACGAAACTCCTCACAGACACCAAAGCTTACCGTGATATGGCGACCAAAATTAATCCGTATGGTGATGGAAAGGCAGCAGGAAGGATTGTAGATATTCTAGTAAAAAATATCCCATGACGTCGGGCGAGCGTCCATTGGTATGTGCAGCGGTCCTTCATTGCGGTTTGAACCCGGATGGCAGCGCAAAGCAATTGCTGCGTGATACGTTGGATTCTTTGATAAGGATGACGTATCCGAATACTAAGCTAATTGTTGTCGACAATGGCTCCACGGACGGGAGTCAGGATATGATGAGGGAAGATTATCCCGGTGTGGAATTAATAGAAAACGGGGAAAATCTTGGTGTGATGGAGGGGTATAATGTTGGGCTTCGTTACGGTCTTCAGTGTAAAGCTGATTGGGTGCTGCTTTTGAATAATGATATTGTTGTTGATCCTGAAATGCTTACACAAATGATCAATGTTGGAGTAAAGGATACGAAAGTTGGAATTCTCGGTCCAAAAACATATTTTTATTCAGAACCGAACAAATTTTGGTACGCTGGTGGGAAAGTCAATTTTTTTACCGGTGTTATTTCGCATCGTGGAATACGCGAAATTGATCAAGGCCAGTATGATGTGACTGAAGAGACCGACTATGTCAATGGTTGTGCGATGCTTATAAGACGGGAAGTGATAGAAGCAATCGGCTTTCTCGATATGATATTTCATCCTATGTACTCAGAAGATGCGGATTATTCTCTTCGAGCGCATAATGCCGGATATAAACTTATGTACGTGCCGGCAGCAAAATTATGGCACCGGGTTTCTGCTTTTAGCGGCGGCGGTACAACTCCGCTTAAAACTCGTTACAAGGTCGAACATAATTTTATAGTATTAAAACGATATGCCCGGTGGTATCACTGGTTAACAATTCCGTGGTGTGTGGGAGGAATTACAGTTTTGTTTGTATTGAAGGAGTTAAAGGGTGGAAATTTTAGAGTTATCGAAGGTCTTTTCCGAGGAATTTTTTTGGCTATACATAAGAGATCAGCTTAGATCATGGAATTTGGAAAACATGTAGATAAGGGGCTTTGGGCGTTTGCAGATTATCTTTCCTCGTGAATTTATTGTCTGTCTTGTTGAATTTAATTTTTAGGATTGATTACTATTGTCAGAGTAGGTTTAAGCTTTTTGATTACATTGTTGAACAGGGTATATAAATGAGCTATGAAAAACCTTTTTGCTGATAAATCTCAGGAAAATTCTTGGATAGAAAAAGTTACATTAGGTCTATTTGGCCGTATGTCATCCATGCAATATTCAAAGGATTTTTCTCGAGAACAGATCACACTTTTTGAGCAAGTCAAACCATTCACAATGACGAGTATAGAAAGAGTAATTTCCCTTGTTAAGGCAATTGAATACCTGTCAAGAAATAACATCGAAGGAGCCATTGTTGAATGTGGTGTTTGGAGGGGTGGAAGTATGATGGCGGTGGCACAGACTTTATTACAATGTGCTGATACTTCTCGTCATTTATATCTCTTTGATACATTTGAAGGTATGCCTAAGCCATCTAAAGACGATAAGGATCTTTATGGCAAATCCGCCTCGAAAATAATATCGAATCAAACGAAGCAGCCCGAAAATTCACAGTGGTGCTATGCATCATTAGAAGAGGTTGAAAAGAATCTTACCCTAACAGGATATCCGAGAGATCAGATTCATTTTGTACAAGGAAAAGTCGAAGACACTATTCCACTAGAGACTCTTGAATCGATTGCCTTGCTCCGACTAGATACAGATTGGTTTGAATCTACAATTCACGAGCTTAAACATTTGTACCCAAAATTAGTTCATGGGGGGGTCCTAATTATAGATGATTATGGTCATTGGGAGGGTGCAAGAAAGGCAGTGGATGAATATTGGGAAAGTCTGAGTTTCAAGCCATTACTCCAAAGAATTGATTATACAGCGAGATTGGCTCTAAAACTTTAATAAATCATAAGGCATGTATCATTTTGAATTAGGATCGTGATTTTTTCTATAGAACCCCACTTGCAACGGCGTGAACATCCCACAACTTCAATATTTTGTAGGGATTATTTAGTGATGTTACCTTTGATCAATTGGCTGCAACGCATAGCTGTGCAATATGCCTATGGTAGGCTGTTAGATTTTGGTTGTGGAAACAAACCATATATATCTTTTTTTAAATCAAAACTTGAAACATATGTTGGTGTTGATTTAGTTCAAAATAAATTAGGTGATGTTGATATCGTGCTTGGCGATCGGGCTCTATTGCCAGTCGAGTCTAATTCATACGACACTGTTTTATCAACTCAAGTTCTTGAACATGTTTCTGATCCAGATAATTATCTCAGTGAAGTATCCCGCGTGATTCATAAAGGAGGTCATCTTATACTAACCTGTCCCGGTTCTTATATGTTGCATGAAGAACCAAATGATTATTTTCGATATACAATCTATGGCCTAAAGCATCTATTAAACAAGCACGGTTTTGAACCTCTAAGAATTGACCAAGCTGGGGGTGCTTGGCGTTTGATTGGTCAAACTATTTTGAACCATTTTGCATTTGCATGGAAATCTGGTACACCATGGGTTCTAAAAAGTATTTTTCCATGTTTTGCGTTACCTGTAAATATTTTATTTTCACTACTTGATTCTATTAATTCTAATAATAAGGAAACAGTAAATTATATGATAATTGCAAAAAAAAAGTAATATGAGCGATTTGCTAAAAAAGGAAAAAATGCTTCAGAAACATGCTACTCTCAGTTCTGGAAGACTACCGGAAATTGATAGAAGTAACATTGTGGATCAAATCCATATCGAACGCTATCAATTTGCAAGAGACAAGATTTCAGGGGGGATCGTATTAGATATTGCATCTGGGATTGGTTATGGCGCAAATTTGCTTGCAGCAGATTCTAAGATTTCAAAAGTATATGGAGTGGATGTTTCTCAAGAAGCAATAAGGGAGGCCAAAGGTCTTTATCATTCGTCAAAATTGCAGTTTCGGGTTATTGATGGAATAAAACTTCCATTTGAAGATAAATTCTTTGATGCTATAGTAAGTTTCGAGACAATTGAACACACTTGGTGCCCAACCGAATTTTTACTTGAGCTGAACAGAGTTTTAAAAGATGATGGGATGTTGATTATATCGACTCCAAACAAGCGATTTCATTCGCACGGAAAACGAAGGCCATGGAACCCATTCCATAAAGTTGAATTCTATCCAAACGAATTTAAATCGGTACTTTCAAAATATTTTTGTTTCTTTTATTTTTGGGGTGGACAGGAATTTCTTGACGTCAGAAGTGCTGATTTATTAAAGTATAATTGGATTGAATTCCGCTATTATAAAGTTTATCACAATTCATTATTTTCAAATTTCATTGCCTCAATAAAGAAACTAAAGAGTGCAGTGTTTAAAAAAACAATTCGACCTTCAATGAAGGGAGAAAGTTTCAACCATCGAACACAAGTAGCTCCCTGGCAGGAAGGTTTAGAGCCGTATACGATAATTGCCATTTGCTGCCCAAAACAATTATAATTACCTGCCTTATCGGATGTGAAAAAGAAAATCAATTTGTTGATAACAACGTATCACCTTGATCATGGAGG
This sequence comes from uncultured Chlorobiaceae bacterium, assembly GCA_964523395.1. Lineage (GTDB taxonomy): Bacteria > Bacteroidota > Ignavibacteria > UBA10030 > SZUA-254 > JANYJZ01. Next base: position 161,370 of record CAZFXS010000003.1, read on the forward strand.
TGTGGAAGAGGTTATTCTTACATACGCCAAACTTCTAGATAAGGATCGGTACTCAATAACTGTAGGCTGCCTTCATAAAGGTACTCTTTCCAATGAAATTGACAAAATACCAGGTGTTAGATTGGTTTTCATTGACACAAAAAGTAGAATAAAGCGTTTTTTCCGATTTGCTATGCTTGCAAGAGAAGTCAGAGCTGATATTGTTCATAATCATTCATGTTGGTATGGGCTATTTGCGGGATCACTTTGTGGCGCATATAAGGTCGAGACTGTTCATAATATGTATTTTTGGTTTTCAGCAATTGAAAAACTGAATTATAGTGTGTACTTACTTCTTGCAAACCGAATAATTGCTGTTTCAAATTACGTTCGTAAATTCACATTAGACTTTTTTTCCTTTATTGACCCCAAAAAAATTGTGGTGGTTTATAATGGGATACACTACGAACTTTTCAAAGATAGTAAACCCGACGAACAAATTCGTTCACAACTAAAAATTGAAAAAGAGACCATTGTAGTCGGTTTTGTTGGCAGATTGACATTTCAAAAGGGGATAACATATTTACTTGATGCAGCATCAATAATTGAAACGAAAAATCGTGCTGTTAAGTTCTTAATTGTTGGCGAGGGTGAGCTACGAGAGGAGTTGGAGGCTAAGGTAAAGTCTATGAGGCTTGGCAATATAATATTTGTTGGTTTCCAGCGTGAAATAATTAAGTATCTATCTATTATGGATATTTTTGTTTTGCCTTCGCTTTTTGAAGGATTACCGATGAGTGTCTTGGAAGCAATGGCATGCAAAAAACCAGTTGTTGCAACAAATATAAGCGGAACAGCGGAAGTAGTTGTTGATAATCAAACTGGGTTTCTTGTTGAACCTAAAAATGTGGAACAATTGACTGATCGACTAATGCGTTTGATAGCTAATTCATCTATTCGACAGCAAATGGGTGAACTTGGAATGCAGAGAGTGATTCAACAGTTTTCTGCTCAACGGATGATCAACAAAACAGAGGAAATTTATTGCACCAGAAAACAATGATCATCCTTTTTTTCTCTGACATCCCCTTCCACACCCTCCATCAACGCCCACAGCATCTTGCGATGGAGCTTTCCAGGAAATGGACTGTGTTTTGGGTTGAGCCAGCCGTAATGTCGGAGAAAATTGATTTTACACCACAAAAGATTACTGAAAACATTTATTCTCTCACCATTCCTGTCATTCCTTACAATGCTAAGAAAAAATGGATTCGTTATCTTGCGAGACTGCTAAGCCATTTCTTTTTTTTTCGAACGCTGATAACTTTCTGGCAATTGCGATTGATAAAAAAAGCATTGTCAGATCTTAAGCTTGTTAATCAGCAAATGGGCGTTATCATCCATAATTTTCACGTTATTGACCTCATAAAAAAACTTTCCCCGCCGTTTATTTTGTATGACTATATCGACAACGCGTTTGGGTTTACTTCACTTCCTAATCATATAAAACACGATTGGCTGACGACACTTCAACTTGCCAATGTCATCACTGTAACGTCACCCGGATTAGCCAAACAAATCAAGGATGCAAGTTCAAAGGATGTGGTCTACGTTGGCAATGGCGTTGAATACGGTTTCTTTGCTCTGAATAATGATCCACGCCCGGACGATTTGCCATCCGGCAAGCCACTGGTCGTGTACATTGGGGCAGTATATCCCTGGCTGGATTATCGACTTCTTGATGAAGTAATCCGGAATCTCTCAGAAATAAATTTTGTTTTTATTGGTCCGGTGCATCCGGAGGTAACAGCCGAACTTGATATGCTGAAAAGACATGACAATGTCTATGTACTCGGATTTAAACCATACAAGATGTTGCCACAGTATCTCCATCATGTTGATGTCGGTATCATACCGTTTCAAAAAAATGAACTCACAAAGACCGTCAATCCGGTCAAGCTCTATGAGTATTCCGCGGCAGGTATGCCGACAATCGCGACCGATTTTTCAGATGATATCAGATCATTCAGTGATATTGTGACCATTGTGTCATCAGCAGAAGAATTTGTGGCTTCAGTCAAAAAGTTGTTGACACATACAAACGATCAGGAGAGAAAAGAACGGTTGCAGAAATTTGCGAGGCAACACAACTGGAAGAATAAATCTGACCAGATCATCGATCTCATTCAGAAGAATATTTTATCGTCATAAGTACGATTAGAGGAAAAGCATGAGTAAACAAAAAAGCCCGCACGAGATGCGATCAGGACAAGGTCAGGCATCATGGTTCGATAAACTGCCCGCGTGGAAACAGAATACGGTCTGCATAATCATTCTCTACGCATTATTGCTGGTATTTTTTAATAAGATCGTATTCAGCGATATGATTTTCTCGCAAGGCGGTGATACAGCCGCTCATGAAAGCTGGGCAAGTGCCATTAAATATCTGGAAACGCAATATAATATCGAACCAATGTGGATACCCTATGTGTTTGGCGGTATGCCGCTTGCCGGTACGCTGATTTTTCCGCATCAGGTGAATGTTGTACAGGAATATGCGGTTGCCGGGATTTCAAAAATATTATTTGTTGGCACTACGCTTCATTGGCTTCTGGCTCCCTTCCTGTTACTCGGCATCTCAGTGTTCTTTCTCGGCCGTACGTTAAAATTCTCAGCGCCTGTTTCTTTATTTGCGGCGCTTGTGGTTATGCTTAATCCGTTTACCATAGGTTTACCGGAAACTGGCCATGGATCGAAGCTTATCGTACTTGGATATATCCCATTATTATTTTTACTGACGTATAAACTTTTTGAGCTAAGAAGCCTGCTTATGCTCGGGCTGACGGCTGCGACAGTCGGTACCATGCTCTTGTCTTCTCATCCTCAAATGGCGTTTTATGGATTGCTCCTTATTGGTTCGTATCTGTTATACGAAATTATTATTGAGGTGAAACAAAATCCCAAAGGTAGCGCGCTCAAGGTACTGCTGTTTGTGCTCGCGGTTTGTATCGGGTTTGGAATTTATGCGTATCAGGCGCTTCCGACGCTTGAGTATTCACACTATTCTATCCGTGGCGGCAGTGGTGGGGGAGCCGGCGGAGCAGAATCAGGGTCGGCAAGCGGCGTTTCGTATGAGTTTGCGACTAACTGGTCGTTTCACCCTTTTGAAATGATCAACTTTCTTATCCCGTCCTTTTTCGGTTACGAATCGCCGTACTACTGGGGATGGATGCCGTTTACAAATTCAACTGTCTATATCGGTTTGCTTCCGCTACTGCTGGCGATACTGGCAATTATTGTTGCGCGCAATAAGTTTACCTGGTTTTTACTGATACTGTCCATCGTTGTTTTGTTTGTCTCATTCGGGAAACATTTCAGCATCGTGTACGATTTGATGTTTAATTATTTTCCTTACTTCAATAAATTCCGCGTCCCGGTGATGATTATGCACCTCATGCCGATTACACTTGGGCTGTTGAGCGCGTTCGGGTTGGAGTGGCTGCTTGTGAATGTTCCAAGGTTGAAAGAACAAGAAATCCAGGTGTGGAAGAAAAGACTTATGAAGACGGTAATCGCTCTGGCAGCTTTTGTCATTGTCGGACTTGTTTTCAATGAGGGAATTTTCAACAGTCTTTCGGGCTCATTCTTTGCAAAGGAAGGTGAACCCGGAACTCTGCGTCAGTATGGTATTCAAACACCTCAAGCCTTTCTGCAATTTAAAAAAATGAGATTTGATTTGATGTGGAAGGATTTCATCAAGTTCGCGATAATCTTTGGAGTTTGTCTCGGCTTGTTTATTGCTTTTCTCCAGAAGAAAATCAAACCATTATTTTTGATGTTCGTATGTATCGTCATCCTGATTATTGATTTGGGGATATACGACATGAAGTATATCAACCCCAAACCGAATAATGCACTGGAACAACAGTTTGTGCCGGATGCAACCGTACAGAAACTTCAGGCTGACGGCGCGTCAGAACAATTCCGCATATTTCCGCTGGGGGAATTATTCCAGGATAATTCCTTTATGTATCATCATGTGCAATCGATTGGGGGGTACAGTCCTGCAAAACTGAAGATTTACCAGGAGATGCTCGATTCATGCCTCTATCGCGGTTCCGATCCTCAGTTTCCGATTAATATGAATGTCATCAACATGCTGAATACAAAATACCTCGTCGCGAAGGGCAGTCTGCCGGAACCGATGTTTACGCTTGTCAACGCTGATCAGGCAAAGGGGGTGCTGACATACCAGAACCCCGGCGCGTTGCCGCGCGCATGGTTTGCTGATGAGGTGACAATTGCCGGTTCACGGCAGGAAGTGTTCGCGAAGCTGAATTCTGCGGAATGGAACCCGCGCCATACCGCGATTCTTGAAAAAACACCTGCCGAGCAGATTACCAGGCCGGAGTCAGCATCTGTCAAATTCTCCCGAAACAGCAATGATGAATTTGAACTTAGTGTGTATACATCCAGCCCGTCAATACTGGTGATCAGTGAGATATATTATCCGGCAGGATGGAAAGCGTTTATTGACGGTACAGAAACCGAAATCTACAAGACAAATTATCTGCTTCGATCTGTTATCGTTCCGGCAGGTACGCATAAGGTACAGTTTACATTTCAACCGGATTCGTACCAGACCGGGCTGACGGTTACACGTGCCGCATGGGGTGTAACATTATTGCTAATCCTGGCGGGGGTATTTCTTGATCCAAATTTCAGATCAAAATTAGGGTTAGGGAAAAAGAAGGTTGAGCCAGAAAAGACAATGTAACACGGGGATTCTTTTATAACAAAAAAGGCCGATAGTAATCGGCCTTTTGTTTTGTATTGCGTTGTTTCTTACATTTCTTCCATCAATGTCCGTTGCATGCGGCGCACGGCTTTGATTTTCTTCATGCGCTTCTTTACGGAAGGTTTTGTGAAATACGCGCGTTTCTTAACTTCTTTAAGAATACCCGACCGTTCGTATTTTTTCTTGAAACGACGGATCGCGCGGTCGATGTTTTCGTTTTCATTAATAACGATACCGACCATGGTATTCACCTCCTTCCAATATATTATGCAAGTTGATTGATTCCTCCATCCAGAACAGGTTCCGGTTTCAGATTTTCGAGTAAGCGCCGCTGGCCCTGTTTTTCAAAAGAGACAACAATCGCGTGGTGGCCATCGGATGTTTTTACCTTACTGGTAACTTTTCCGACATCATTCCATTCGGTATGGAAAATAGCCTGCCCGATGGTGAAGATCTGTTCGGGTGAATATTTGGTTGCGGATTCCGGGTCAAGCTTGGCATTTTTCTGATCGCTCAAGCGTGCCTTTACATCCATGGACGTCATGTGATGGCAGCGCGTGCACCGCAGCCATAACTTGTCCTGCGCCTCTTGCATTTCCCCCACCATCTCCATCTTCGTATTTCTGTTGCAATAGCCGCAAAAAAACTCAGTAAATTTCGTTCGAGCCATGCATGATTCCTACTATTGATGAATGGTTTAGTGAATTATGTGAGATGCCGACATATTCGAATGGCGATTGGCGACTCCTGCCCCGAACAGATTGAGAATGGATCAACCCTAAACAGAGGTCCAAAAGGAAAAGCGCATCTCAGTGCTATCCAATATATGAATTATTTCACACGGAGTCAATGCATTTCTGCTAAAATCACGCAAAAATCACTAACATCAGGTAGCGTTCATTATTCTGTCTAACCAGGACTAAATGGAAGCATGATGATTTTCTATCGCTTGAGTATGCGAATTTATTGCATTTCTCCTCGTAATGCAGGAATTTCTTGTAAACACGGCTAAAATTTAGTACATTAACCGCGGAATTTCAGCCTTTTCAGTCTGATGTACCATGGGCCCTTAGCTCAGCTTGGTTAGAGCAGCTGACTCATAATCAGCGGGTCGCAGGTTCAAGTCCTGCAGGGCCCACAACAGAATTTAATAGCACCGTACTGATCTCGTTTACTGGCTTCATAAATCGTTTCCTCGTAATTGACATCTCTACCAACTAAACCGATAACAGCAGTGTGATGTACCAATCCATACCAAAGCAATCCTCAGGTATAGTATTTTTATTCGGCGCAACGATTTTTGCCGGCGCATTTCTCCTTTTCCAGGTTCAACCGGTAATTGCAAAATTCATTTTGCCGTGGTTTGGCGGTACACCCGCGGTGTGGACAACTTGCATGATGTTCTTCCAGATTTTTCTGCTGCTGGGATATCTGTATGCACATATTCTTTCCACGTATCTTCCGGTTAAATCACAGGTTATTGTTCATATAATATTACTGGTGTGTGCACTGATTCTTCTTCCAATCGTGCCGGCGGAATCATGGAAACCGGAGACGGCGGATAATCCGACAATGCGCATTATTTTTCTTTTGACCGCCACTCTCGGGCTTCCATATCTCGTGCTTTCATCAACCTCGCCGCTCATTCAACGATGGTTTTCGCTGACACATGACAATTCTTCGCCATACCGTTTGTATGCACTGTCAAATGCGGGATCATTTCTGGCATTGGTCAGCTATCCGTTTATTGTTGAACCGCTTCTGTCGCGCAACACGCAGGCAGTTTTCTGGTCATGGATGATGGGCGGGTTTGTTATAGTTTGTGCCGGATGCGCATTTGTTATGTGGCAATATCGCGGAGAAAAATCAGTTGAGACATCGTCGCAGACCCGGAACTCTGAACCTGATGTCATTCCGGCCAGGTCAAGAGTATTGTGGCTTGTTTTGCCTGCCATTGCATCGTTGCTGCTTCTTTCGGTGACCAATAAATTGTGCCAGGATATCGCGGTTGTCCCGTTTCTCTGGATTCTCCCGCTGATGCTGTACCTTCTTTCATTTATCATTTGCTTTGACCGTCAGGCGTGGTATTCAAGAGTATTGTTCGGATCGCTTTTTGTTGTATCCTGTGCGGTAATTTCAATGATACCATTTTGGAAAGGCGACCCGCCGTTGTTACTTTCGATGGTTGCGTACCCGGTCCTGTTGTTTGCCGCGTGTATGATATGCCATGGTGAATTGTACCGACTTAAACCGGCTTCGGAAAAAACAACAGCGTATTATCTTACGATTTCGCTTGGTGGTGCTATTGGCGGGATTGCGGTTGTTGTTGTCGCTCCCGTGCTGTTCACGGATTATACCGAGCTGGTTATCGGTGTATTATTATGCGCGATGATGTTTCTTGTTATTTTATACACCGATAACAAAAGCGGCCTTGCTGCCGGTAAGCCGCGATGGGCCTGGGTTTTTATGATCGCGCTTGTGGTTCTCTTTACAGTAATACAACAGAATGCAAGAGCACGAAGCGAAATGTTCAGCATCAGCAAGGTGCGGAATTTTTACGGGATTCTGAAAGTGGCCGAGTACGGAAAAGAACAGCCGAGGTTTATGCACCGGACAATGCGGCATGGCGTGATTCTGCATGGACTCCAGTATCTTGATCCTCAACTTCGAACGCTTCCAACAGCGTATTTTACGGAAAAGAGCGGAGTGGGATATTGCATGCGCTTTTACCCGAATTTCGGCCCGCGCAAAGTGGGTATCATCGGGCTAGGCGTTGGAACGCTTGTCGCGTGGGGAAGGGCGGGAGATACATTGCGTGCCTATGAGATTAACCCCGCTGTGAAAGATCTTGCCGATCAGTATTTTACATACCTGTCGCAAAGCCCGTCCGTAGTAAGCGTGACGCTTGGCGATGCGCGCCTTTCCCTCGAGAGGGAACCGTCTCAGCAATTCGATATTCTTATACTCGATGCTTTCAACAGCGACAGTCCGCCCGTACATTTACTGACAAAGGAAGCGCTGGATATTTACCGGCGCCATCTTAAACCGGATGGGGTTATCGCGTTCAATATCACCTGTAAATATCTGAACTTCTTTCCGGTTATAGCAAAACTGGCAGAACATGAGGGAATGCGATGGGCGTATATCCACGATCCGAATACAGAAGATGAATTCTATCGTTCCTCATCTACGTGGATGCTTCTTTCCAACAACAAAGGATTACTTGATAACAGTGAAGTGCGCGGAGTCAGTACTATTCCGCAGTTCCCGTACAAGGATTTTCCCCTCTGGACGGATGATCATACTTCGCTCTATCCGATTCTTGTCTGGAAATAATACGGATGTAAGATTGTGATGTTACCGCTTCTCTGATAAGGGTGCTACAATTTTTTTAGAAGGAACACATCCTGATAGGATGCGTCTTCCGCGCCTCCGGGAATGTAATCCACAACTTCAAATCCTTCGGTAAGATTTTTTTTGAAATACGATTCAGGGTGGAACGCAAGGCATGTGTTCGTTCCCGGGACTTTCGCGTGCTGGACAACCAGGTTGCCTGCGAGAAACTCCTGCTGTTCTTCCGGTGTCATCCTTCCCAGGTGCCGCTTTCCTAACACAGTAATCATGCAACAACCGCCTGGTGTCAGGACGCGTCTCAATTCATTCATCCAGGCCTGTTGAAGCGGTTGCGTTAAATGCGTAAACACAGAGATTGCGTAGAGAAAATCAAACGTTCCGTCGTCAAATTTCAGCGGAGGCGCTAATCCATTGACACTGAACCGGGCAAATGGGAGATGCTTCTTGCACCAGTCGATGAGCAACGGGTTATAGTCCGATCCGTAAAATTGAGGACCGGTAAGATTTGACCAATGCCGCATGACTCTTCCGCACCCGCATCCGAAATCCAGAACATTTCTAAATTGAGTAATGGAGAAGTTATTCTTTTCCAAATTTTTCTTAATACACTCCGCGCCTTGTTTTCCATTGTGATAAAATGCTTCCCGGTCATATACACCGGAGACATAGTGGATAAGCCGCGGCGGTTGCAACGGCAGTCCGTCCGGTGAACCGTTCATGCGGAAGCGGAGGTTCTTCAGCAACACCGGGAGATTGAGGATATAACGAAACCAGTTATAGATTGCCCTCACCGGCATGAGCAAATGCACTGCTTCAAGAAGATTAAGAATGCGATGGCGAAGAGACTGCAGCATGTTCGGGGCGAGGTCTGTGGGATTGATTGAGAGAAATGATTGAATCAGGAAGTTGTCAGTTTTTGGATTTGCGGACAATTTCGCGCACTCGTTCCCGTATGCCTCTGACGCGCTCATCATTCGGTGACAGCTCGAGATAACTATCATAGTACCGCAAGGCGCGCGGATAATCTCCCACAACCACCGCGACATCGCCCGCATAGCGGAACAGTACCTGATCGCGCATACCGAGAGCAATTGCCGCGGTGAAATGCTGGTCCGAACGGGAGTACTCTTTCTTACTCATATATAAAATGCCGAGATTGGCATGTGCTTTCTGCTGCCGCGGGTCAATGATAAGGGCTTGCTCGTTGAGGGCGATGGCATTCACGGTATCATTCCTGCCCGCGTATTCTACGCCAAGATTTGAATAAATGCCCGGGTTTTTGCTTCCCAGCCTCACAGCTCTTTTCAGGCTTTCAAAATAGTTTTCCTTTTCGTTCAGTTTGCGGTACACATCCGAAATATTTCCGAGAATTCTCTGGTTGAAGGAATCAATCTTCATGTATTGAATGTAGTATGTCTTCGCGTCAGCGTATTGATGCGTGTCAAAAAAGAAATTCGCGAGCGCTTCATTGTACGCCATCTGTGACGCGAGTGAAAGAAGTTCACGGCTGTTCAGCATTTTCGCGCGCGCCAGATGCCGGTCGTAACTTGCGTTGGTGCCGACCCATGCAATGCTGTGACACACCGTGACAGTAACAATCATCACAAGAATATATCTGCGCGGCTGGTATGTGTCGGAAGCTGCAAGCAGGTAAATACCGAGCACCATGAGCGGAATCAAAAAGCTCGAAAGCATATCCCAGTCACGCGCCATGCCCAGCGCGGCATTGACTATGACAGTAAACAATAATCCGCAGAGGGTAGCCAGGAGAAGAAACAGAAGCGCAGGTGAATCTTTAAACGATCCCTTTGGTAATCCAAACATAAGAGTAATAGAAACAAGCAACCCAAACGGCGCAATGAGCCAGTGCGTATTGAACAGGTCGAGAAGATGGAGCCATGAAAAAACAGGGTAAGCAAAGTAGCCGCCGTATGTAGTAAAGGGCGGAAGAAAATCAACGCTGCCTTGTGTCAGGTGGCGGAAGAAATTTTCAAGATTGAATCCAATGAGAAAGAGAATTGCAAGCCCGGCAATGCCGATTCCACCGAGTATCCCGAATGCGATCGCTTTTCTCTCTTTAAATTGCCAGAAGATAAGAAACGCAACGCTCGGCGCGAAAATCAGACTCGGCATGCTCAGTCCGGGTAACACCGCGAAGAGGGCAATCGGGACAAGGATATGCGCCTTCTTCTCAAGCGCGAGCCATCCCGAAATGACATACGCTGTTGTCACGACATACTGCAACACATAGTTTTCGACATATCCCAGAAAGAACTGGCACCCCGCGCCAAAGAAAAGAAGTACTCCCAGAAGAAATTTCTCGAAGAGCGGGCGCTGGAGATTGCGCATTCCCCAAAAAAGAACAATAAGAAACAATGCGGCGCCGACGAGATCAATCATGAAGTAAATCTCGCTCGGGTGAGCATTCGATGGATAAAAGTTCATCACCCAGCGGTAAATGATTTCCAGCAACGGCTGGTTACGGAAGCTGGAAAGAATATCGTCACCCCATTGCGCACGGGGGATTGACCGTATCAGTATTGCGCCGTCGCCCAGAAGATGGAGCGGGGGAGAAAACAGAAACGCCGCGCCGGTAACAATGCCGAGCGCTGTCAGGTATGAAATAACGACGGGAAACCTTGCAAAGAACCGGAGAACGACTTCAATACCGTTGGTAACCAATACCTGGATGCGCGGAACCGAGACTGCAATAACAATTGCAACCGCAAGCAATCCGATTGCAGAGTTGTACAACGCAAAGAAATGAACTCCCCAGTTGTCATGTGATGGTTGGAGTGTTCCCCAGATATGAAGCAGGACAACAAAAAAAGCCGAAACTGCAAGTGCTTTGCCTGCAGTAGTCATCGGTTGCAGTTTAGTCAAGGAATCTCTTTATGAAATTTATTCATCGAATAATATTGCCCAATATAAAAAAAAATGTGGTGAAATGAATATGCGCCGCCAAATGGATTTGTCTGAATTTGAAATTTCAGGGGGCTCGTCTCAGCTCACCATGACGGTGAGCAACACCCTGAGCGGAGGCGAAGGGTGTTCTATGCCAGAACAGGGCACTACTCCCAAAGAACTCCGATTTCTTCGCAGGTTAGTCGGGTGCAGAAATCGGAGTTCTATTTGGTAACCAGCTGTTGCTAAACTTCACCATTCTTAGTACATTGGGCGAAAATTATTATGAATCAACTGCCGAGTCAACCGCATTGACCGTGACATTTTCGATTGTTGTGCCGACCTGCAACCGGGTGATATCGCTGAAGCGGACACTCGATAGCCTCTTTGGCCAGCACTACAGTGATTATGAAATAATCGTTGTTGATGATGGCAGTACAGATGGAACTTCCGCGTATCTTGTTTCGCTTCCCCCCCGGCCGAACTTGCGAGTCATTACACAGGCAAACAAAGGCCCTGCGGCTGCACGCAACGCAGGTATTGCCGCAGCCAACGGCGCTTTCATAGCCTGTACCGATGATGATTGCGTCGTTCCGCCGGATTGGCTTCAGAAGTTCGCCCAGGCATTTGAGCAAACAGGCGCTGATTTTCTCGGCGGGACCGTCCGCAACTGCATTCCCGATAATCTGTTTTCTGAGGTGAGCCAGGAAATAACGAATTATTTTGTGACACATTTCGGATCGGCAGGAAATTCCACGGCATTTCTGACCTCCAACAATATTGCCTACAAAGCGGATGAACTGCGAAAAGCAGGAGGTTTTGATTCCAGATTTCGCCGTGCCGGCGGTGAAGAGCGGGCGCTTCATTTCAACATAATGTCGAATAAAGGAAAAGGAAAGCTCCTTCCTGATAACATCATCGAGCATTATCACAATCTTACATTTTCCGGGTTTCTCCGCCAGCAAATGAATTACGGCAGGGGAGGGTATATTCTCTATAATGTTGCCGGAAAAGAATTTCGCACAGTGCCCCAACGCATACAACTCTCAGTGTATCTCAATATGTTACTGTACTTTTTGGACCGCAACGGTTTTTTAAAGGGATTACCGATGGCCGGACTTGCGGTTGTAGCGCAGATGGCCGCGAGCATCGGTTATGTCGCGGAAGCAGCAGAGTCTCGCAAATCAAGGCAGGCGGGTGCATGATGAATGACGCCCGGCCGCCGAAGAAACTTCTTTGCATCAGCCTATATTCCGAAATGGGTGGAGGCGAGTTTGGATTGTTCCATCTTCTCAAAAATCTCGATCGTTCCCGTTTCACACCGGTTCTGATGCTGAACAAACGCGGGCCTCTTGCAGAGTTTATGGAACGTATCGGCGTCGAGGTGGTCCTCGTTCCGTTTGAAGTCGTTATGCTTAAACGGATTCTTAGTCCTAAGACGCTTGGAAAGAATGTTGCCGCAGCAAAGGCCATTAAACAATACATTGCTAAGAACGATATCGGTGCTGTTGTTTGCAGCGATATTCTTTCCATGTTTCTTCTGTCGCCGTCACTGCTGTCCCGTTCAATAAAAGTCATCTACAACGTCATTTTTTATTACGAACCGCTGCGTGTTCTGCTTCTGAATATATTTTCCTTTTTGTTCATCGATCATATTATCGTATTATCGAACGCGATGAACGATGATTTGACGCAGAGAACCATAGGTATCTCTGCCAAAATCAAAACGGTGTATTGGGGAGTGGATCGGGAGCGATTTTTCCCCCGCTCCAATGATGAACGGGTTCGGCTTCGGGAGAAATTCCAATTTCCGTCCGATAAAAAAGTGATCGGCTTTATCGGGCGTTATGAAGTATGGAAAGGCCATCTTACCTTTATTGACGCTGCCGAAGAATTACTCCGTGAACGGAAGGATCTTCTGTTCCTCATTGTTGGCGGAGCGATGACGGAATCAGTCATTCCGCAAGTTAAAAAATACCATGATGATGTTATGCATCGGATTGAATCTTCTCCATTTCCCAATCATTTTTTAGTCTGGAATCATCGTGATGATATCCCTGACGTCATGGCTGCAATCGACCTGTTTGTGTGTCCTTCGGAGCGGGAACCGTATGGGTTGGTGGTTCTGGAGGCTCTGGCAACAGGAATTCCTGTCGTTGCCACGAACACCGTTGGGGCATTGGAAGTACTCAAAGATGTTCCGGAGGTTTATGCTGCGGAGCAGGAGCATGCCACCATGCTTTCACACCAAATAAAAACTGCTTTAAATGATTCAAAAACACAAACTTTACTTTCCTTCAAAATCAATCAGATTCTCACTTCCGTTTCCTGGGACCGCTACTCCAGAATCATTGAGAGTTTATGACGGCATCTCTGAGGATACTTTAACTATTTTACCGTAACCTCAAATTTTAGTGGCGCTTTAAAAAAAAATTCCTTATAATATGACCGATTTTATGAGGTCGTGAATTTGCGTTTTTTTTGAGGTATGGATTATTCTGTTTTTTATCTGGATGCTTCGCCTCCGCTCAGCATCTCGACCCTGAGCGAAGGCGAAGGGTCAAGTGTATAAAACAGCATTTTTTTTAAAGAAGGCCAAACTCAAATGCTTACGTACTCATAATCTCATATTCTTAAAATATTTGAATTCGCCAACTCCCTAATTCACTATGTGCAAGTATCCTGAGTAGGAACCATGGAGACATTGACTGAGCAAATCACAGAAACCATAGAAACGCCGCAACAATCATTTGCTCCGCTTATTGCGGATCCGCTGCTTGCCATCGAACATTATCATCGTTATTTGTATGCTTCGCGGTTTGTGAAAAATAAACGCGTTCTTGATATCTCCTGCGGCGAGGGGTATGGAACCGCGTTTCTTTCGCTGAACGCGCTGGAAGTTGTGGGTGTTGACAGGGACGAATCGAAAGTGCTCCGCGCGAAAGAAAAGTACGCGCGGTTCGCGAATACAAAATATGAAACCGGTGAATGTGAAAACTACACTGCCCCCGCGTCAAGTTTTGATGTGGCGGTCAGCCTCGGTACGCTCCAGCACCTCGGCATTGAAGAGCGGCACCGTTTTCTGCTGAACCTGAAGCAGGTGCTCAAGCATAGCGGTGTCTGCGTTATCTCCGCCCCGGTGCGCCCGATGAATGGCAAAGGAAGTGAACCAACTGCACCAACCTCGAAGGCAAAGTTTTCCGCGGTAGAGTTTTCGGAATTCCTCAAACAATATTTCCGGAATATTATCTTTGTCGGACAAAAGGCGCTGACGGTTTCCTCAATCTGGTCACTTTATGACTGGGCTGACGATAATTTCCGGTTCCATATGCGCGACGACCTGTTTACACTTCCCCCGGAAGATGAACAATTCGCAAACCCGGATTATCTCGTGGCAATCTGCTCCAATGAATACCTCTCCCGCGAAATTGCCGACAGCAGTAAGTCATTCTACTACGACGTTGCGCAGGTGAAACAGACGGAAAACATTTCCGCGCAAAAAGAAGAGCTCGAGCTCAAAGTAACCGGACTCGAATCCGATGCCAGGGCGTTGCGTGAACAAAACGACAGGCATACCCTGCACGAAGAAAATCTCCGCGATGAAATTCAGCAGTACCGCAACCAGTTGCATGAAATGGAGCGGAAACTCCTCGAACGCGATTCCACGATTGAAATGCTGAAGAATGACCTTGCGGCGTCGCACGCTTCCAACGAAACACTTCAGCAGGCATACGATTTACGCACGGCACGCGCGAATACTCTCAAGGAAGAACATGCCTCCCTGACCAACCAGGTGCAGGAAATGCGGTCGAAGTCGGAAGAGCATATTCATATCGCGAAAACCACAGCGGAAGAGAATGAGCAGTTCCGGAAAACCATTCTGGATTTAAATGATAAACTGAAGGAACGCCAGATCGAAATCGCAAAATTACAGGAAGAGGGACAGAAGCAGAGAGCGAAAGTCAGCGACTTAGATCGACAGCTTTCTGAACGCAACAACGCGCTTCACCGCACAATGGAAGAAGTAGCGGGATTGCAGACGCGCCTCGCGCATATGGAAAACCTCTCCGCCGAGAAATCGCGCAACGCCGTGTATGCCGTTGAGGAACTCCAACGCACCCAGGAAGAGGCCGAAACATTCCAGCAGCAGATTGAACAACTGCGCCGCGATATGGAAGAGATGATTGCCGAGCGCGACACGCTCCGCACGAAAAACCGCGAACTGATGGAAGAACAGGCGCACAGCAGCGCCACGGTTCAGCAGACCGACAGTGAATTCCGGAAACTGCAGGAGCGCATTGCCCAGCTTGAAATGGAACTGAATGAACGGACAGTGAAAGAATCCAAAGCCGCGTCGGAGCAGGAACGCCTGCGCAGGCAGGTGAAAGAACTGCACCAGCTTGCGGATGAAAAGAGCGCCATGGCAATGTCGCTCCAAAGCGAACTTGCCCGCGTCCGCGCCGAATTTGTCGAGCTGGAGCTGGAAAAAGAAGAACGCAGTAAAACCGATGTCAACCTGAACGATACGGTGAAGGAACAGACCGCGTTCCTGATGAACCTCCAGCGCGAAAACGACGTGCAATCCGCGGCAATCAAGCAATTGAAAGCGGAACTCGAAAAACAGATTACCGCATTCGATACGTACCAAAAAACCCAGGCCGATCTGCAATCCCGCTACAACAAGAGCCAGATTAAAGTCCAGGAATTGCAGGCCACGATCGGTATGCTGGAAAAGAACATCGAGAAGATTACCAAATCCGGTACCTACAAAGTCCTGGCGAATATCGGGTTTATGCCGAAGGAGAAGTAAATTTACCCTGAGCGGAGGCGAAGGGTAATCCCCCTCTAGTCCCCCTTCATTGAAGAGGGACGATTGATCTTGGTTAAAGAGGGCCCGCTTCTGCGCACGAGCTTCATCAACATCCCCTTCACAGAAGGGGATTATAGGGGATTAATCTTTTTAGTGGGCACTATTTACAAAGCCGTTTAGGTTGTCCCTCCCGCTGCCTTTTAGCGGGGGGGACTACAGGGGATTTATCTTTTCAGGAGGCGCTTCATCAATAGTTTTTCATTAGCAGCAACATGTTTCATTTCAGGGAGGCTGCAATGTACACTAACAAACGATCGCGCAATCGCGGACTCATTTCGACGGGACACCACATACCGTACAATCCCAAATTAAAGTACCGAGCGAGAAAGTTGAGACAAAGCATGACCTATGCCGAGCAGCTGCTTTGGAACGGATTTCTGCGCGACTTCAAAAGCACTGTTCTGAGGCAAAAACCGTTGGATCATTATATCGTCGACTTTTATTGTGCTAAAGCAAAACTTGTCATCGAAGTGGATGGTGACGTTCATGGATCCGAAGAGGCAAAACGATATGATGCCGTGAAGGATGAAGTACTCGAATCATATGGGTTAAAGGTTCTTAGAATTTCGAATGAAGATGTAATAGACAGATTTGATGATGTGTGCAAAGAGATTGAAGCAATTTATAATGAGAGAATTTCAAAATCCCCCTTCAAATGAAGGGGGATGATTAAACTTGCATAAAGAGTGCCCGCTTCTACGCACGAGCTTCACCATTGTCCCCTTTATTTAAAGGGGACCATAGGGGATTAGTCCTTTCAGTGAGCAATTTGAAAAGCTCGCGCCACAAAATATGTAGATGAATTATCCTTCGTTGCGGGATCAGGTCAATGGAAAGAGAGGTGCTTCACTCTTTAAATCCTCCTGTAGTCCTCCTTTAGTAAAGGAGGACGATTGGTCTCAGATAAAAGAGTGCCCGCTTTTACGACCGAGCATCATCAATATCCCCTTCACTGAAGTCGAAGATCCCGCTGCCTTTTAGCGGGAGGGACTACAGGGGATTAATCTTTTCAAGGGGTGGTTTCTAAACGACGGGATTTATTTTTAATGAAATTCTAATTCTCTATTGATTAACTTCACAATTCTTAGTACGTCTGCGTCGGTTTCCGAGAAGAGAGAAGTTCTCATGGATGTCCAACTTTGGCCAAAGAGTGAAGCAGCCGGATGTTCAATGGATAAATCTATGAATGTGTTTGAAGAGGAAATGAACTCGCGATTACACTTTCAAATCGCAAAGAGGCCGAGTTGTAACGAAGTTTTTTTCCATCACGCGATTGTACAAACCCCCCAGCCGCCTCCACTATGCAATGCCCTGCCGCGCAATCCCACTCCATCATCGGGCCTAACCTCGGGTAGAGGTGCGCTTTGCCTTCCGCAACAAGGCAGAATTTCAGCGAACTTCCCTTTGAGATCGATTCGCTCACGTGAAAAGCAGACAAAAATGCATCCATGTCCGGTGATGGATGTGAACGGCTTTGTACGACAATCACACCGTCGTTTGTCGTCGGATTAACGGAGATACGTGTAGCACTTTTTCCTTGCGCGCTCATGTAGGCTCCTTCACCACTGACGCCGTAATATGTTTTCTGTAGAACAGGCGCGTGAACAATTCCGAACAACGGCTGACCTTGCCTGATGAGAGCAATATTCACTGTAAATTCACCATTCCGGTTCACGAATTCCTTCGTTCCATCCAGGGGGTCGACAAGCCAGAAGTAATTCCAGGTGGAACGTTGTTCATAAGGAATTGATGATCCTTCTTCAGAAAGAACAGGTATGTCTGGATATTCCTTCTGCAACGACGAAAGAATGAGTTTATGTGCAGTTTCATCCGCAAGAGTCAACGGAGAGTGGTCCGCCTTTTTGGTCGTGGTAAAATCGGTAGCGTAAATTTCCAGAATCGCCTTGCCGGCTTCATGAACAAGATTGATCAGATGTTCAAGATCGAACATCAGGCGTTCTTTGCCCACTCAATGAGGATCTGCGCGACTTCAGGACGGGAAAATTCAACCGGGGGAAGTTGTCCTGCCCTTAGCATATCGCGCACTTTTGTGCCGGAGAGGACAACGCGCTGTTCCGGCGTACTCGGACTTGTTTTCTCGGTTGCCATTTCTCCGGTTACCTTGCACCAAAAGGAATGCTCAAAGTTCAATGTCTTAATGCCTAACTCCTGTTGGTTAATTTCTTCAAAAATCTTTTGCGCATCGTACGTGCCATAATAGTTCCCTACTCCGGCATGGTCTCTTCCGACAATAAAATGTGTGCATCCGTAGTTCTTCCTCATGATCGCATGGAAGATAGCTTCTCTTGGTCCCGCATATCTCATCGCGGCGGGTAACACGCTAAGGAATACACGTTCGGGTTTGTAATACTTCTGAATCAGCACCTGATAACATTTCATCCGGACATCGGCAGGGATATCGTCGCCCTTTGTTTCACCTACTAACGGATGGATGAGCAATCCGTCAACAATTTCGAGCGCGCATTTTGTCAGGTATTCATGCGCGCGGTGGATCGGATTACGTGTCTGGAATGCGACCACCGTTTTCCATCCGCGCTCATCAAACGCTTTCCGGGTTTGTGCGGGAGTCAGATTGAATTCCGGAAATTCCAACTCAGGGTTTTCGTTGACATATTCTATCGCTCCTGCCAGACAGTACGCTCCGCCTTCAAAGACCTTCTGCACGCCCGGATGTTTTTCGTCTGTCGTCCGGTATACTTTTTCTGCTTCATGCTTTACATCGCGTGTGTATTTTTCTTCCACTTTCATGAACGCGTGGAGTGTTTTTGTTGCATCTACCAACGCGATCGTTTGGCCATTGGACACGCTATTGAAAAAAGATGGCTCGACAGGGAGCGTGATGGGAATTGAGAAAATTACCCCATTCACCAGGTGCATCGTATCCACCACACGTTTGTAATCTTCCTGTTTCATGAATCCTGTCAGCGGACTAAATCCGCCAATTGCTATCATGTAAATATCAGAGAGAATACGGTCGTTGACGACGAGTTGCACCGCCCCGCGATGCTGTTCAAGAAGTGACTGGCGTTCCGATACGGCGCGGATCCGGTTGACAAGGGTTCCGCCATGTGGTGCAATAGTCATGAAATGCTCCTAGAAAAAGATGAGAGAAAGAATTGTGATAGCAATGAAAGCGATAAAAAGATCGAGTGGGATTCCGACTCGTAAGAAATCCTTCACAGAATAGCCGCCAGCGCCCTGCACCATCATGTGCGTGGCGTAACCCATCGGCATCGCGAACCCGTTCGACGCAGCAAGCGCTACGGCGAATACGAACGGGGTCACCGGCAGGCTTCCCTGCACCGCCACGGAAATGGCGATAGGGAAGATCAACGCAGCGGCGGCGTTGTTGGTGATAAATTCAGTATAGACCATGACAATGATATACACCGTCGCAAGGAGCGCAATGGGGCCGTATGGCGTTGCGAATGAAACCAATGAATGCGCAATCTGCTGCGCGACTCCGGAATTTTCCAGCGCTTTTGCTATGCCGAATGCCGACGCGATCACCAGCAGTGTTTCCCATTCAATGCCGCGAATGGCTTCCCGCGATGAAATGGTCCGCGTCAGCAGCAGCACTGCAACCGCGGTTGCCGACGCGATAAGCATTGGCATGATATCAAACGCAACTACCAGAATCATGGCGCCCGCTATCACGCTCGTGACGACGCCCTTTGAGCGGGGGCGGGAGGGGATTTCATCCGTAGTGGATACGAGGTAAAAGTCTTTCGAATGATACCATCGCGTGTAAAAATCTTTTCCGGCGAGAATTAGCAATGTGTCACCGATGCGAAGTTCAATGTCACCCACCTTTTTCATGATGCGTTCACCGTTACGGTGGATGGCGAGAATGACAGCGTCGTATGTTCCGCGAAAGTTACTTCCACGAACTGTTCTTCCCACCAATGGCGAGCTTTCTGATATGACCACTTCGTACGTTTTGAGTTCGCTCGAATCGTAGTTCTTCAGATCAAGTTCGGCATCCTGCACAACATGCAATCCCGGCTGGCGCTGAAGTTCAACAATTGTTCCCGGCAGTCCCGTAAAGAAAAGCCTGTCGTTCAATTGAATTTTTTCCGTTGGCTCCAGTGGTGCGATGATATCACCATTTCGTTCAATCTGAAACAAAAACAATCCCTGAAGGTGGCGTAATCCTGCCGCTTCTACCGATTTCCCGATCTCGGCATACTCCGGTCCCACTTTCAATGCTACCACGAACTCCCTTGTCGATTCTCCCAATTCGGCAACTGATTCTCTGTGGTCGGGGAGCAGACGAGAAAGGAAGAGGCTGATAAACAAAATCCCCAGAATTGCCGTTGGCAGAGCGACAATTCCAAGGTCAAAGAATGAAAGCCGCGGCAAATTGTAATCAATCAGTAAACCCTGCACTACGAGATTGGTGCTTGTCCCGACCAGCGTACACGTCCCACCGAGGATTGTGACGTAAGAAAGCGGAATAAGAAATTTGGAAGGGGAAAAGTTATTTCTCTTACACCATGATTTGACTAACGGCGTCAGCATCGCGACCAGCGGTGTGTTGTTAAGAAACGCGGAAATGCCTGCAACAGGAAATGAAAACCTTATCAGCTTGCCCGCGACCGAACCGCGGTCTTTCCCGAAGAATATCCGCGTCATCGAATCGAGCACTCCGGTTACCTGTAATGCCGCCGCCACAATAAACAGGAATCCCACCGAGAGCATCCCCTCGTTGGAAAAGCCTTTAAAGGCTTCCGGAACCGTGACGATTCCGGCAAGCGTCAGAGCGAGCAGGGCGGTAAAAACAACGACTTCTGTTTTCGCGAGCTCAAATGCCAGCGCCAGCGTCATCACCGCCACCACCAGAATCGTGTACCAGAATGAAAACTCAGCCATCGCCTAAGATTGGTTTGAGAGAATGTTTTTTTCTTTCAGCATTGCGATAACTTTTTCGGCGGATTGGTGAATCGACAGCTTTGTTGTGTCGAGCAACAGTTCGGGCTGTTCAGGCGCTTCGTACGGAGCCGAAATGCCGGTGAACTCAGGGATTTTCCCCTCGATCGCTTTTTGGTATAATCCCTTCGGGTCGCGCTTCTTGCATGTTTCTAAGTCGGCGTACACATATACTTCGATGAATCTTCCCGGATCAAGGAGTGAACGCACAATGTCGCGGTCTTTGCGGTAGGGAGAAATGAATGCCGTGAGCGCGATGGTTCCTGCCTGGCGAAACAGCTTTGCCACTTCGCCGATACGGCGGATATTCTCCTCGCGGTCTTTCGGTGAAAACCCGAGGTCTTTGTTCAGGCCATGCCGTATATTGTCGCCATCCAGCACAAACACCGGATGTCCTTCTTCAAAGAGCATCCATTCCACCTCCCGCGCGATCGTTGATTTTCCCGAAGCGCTTAAACCGGTAAACCAGAGGACACAGCCTTTACTGCCGTTCCTCTTTTCAAAATCTTCCGGCTTTACATATCCATCAGCCCAAACAATATTTGTAGCTTTCATAATCCCTTTCGAAGTGGACGATCATCAGATCGTCGTAGAGTTTTGCGTCATCTGTTCTTTATTGCATCAAATTCGCTACAAACATAGGAAAAAAAACCTTGACTTCAAAGATGAATGCCCCGCTTTCTGCCTAAAATCAGTCACTTTATGATTTTACTTTCCTTGTGGGGAAAGAAGGGAGCAGAACAGGTGCTTAGCCATTGCTAAAAACCCAAATTCTTAGTACATTTTTCCTCACTTTAACATCACTATGGACGCAACGAGTTCAAATGCGGCAGATATTATGAGTCCGGCGGCAACGGCTGTTCCCGCCACTGCCCCTCTTTCCGGCAGTGAGCCCAAGCAGGCGCTCTGGAAACGGTATTTCAATATCGTGTGGGAACTTGCCCTCGTCGATTTCCGCAAGAAATATCATAACTCAACCCTCGGATATTTCTGGTCGATGCTCAACCCGCTACTGCGGTTCCTGGTCTTTCATTTTGTCTTTACCTATCTTTTTATTTCCATTGCCCCCAAGTTTACACTCTACCTCCTGACGGGTGTTTTTTTCTTCAACTTCTTTCAGGATGCCACCCTCGGTGCGATCAGCGCAATAGGCAGGCAAGCACGGCTGACAAAAAGAATTTTCTTCCCCCGATATCTGATTGTGTTTTCATCCTGTACCACTGCGCTTCTTTCATATATCATCAATCTTTCGCTCATTGTGCTGGTAGTTTTGGTATTCGATCATGTTTCCCCGCTCCAGTTTCTGACGATTATTCCGTTTATTCTGATCGTGCTGTTCTCTACAGGTCTCGCAATGATGCTGGCAATTTTATACGTGCATTTCCGTGACATATCCGAAATCTGGAACGTCATTCTCATGCTCGGATTCTGGCTTACGCCGATCATGTACGATCCCCAGAATGTTCCCGGACCCCTGGCGACGATCTCATTACTGAATCCGGTCGGAAGAATTCTCGTTATGTTGCGGGCATATCTTGTGTTTGATAATCTGCCTTCGGCTCCGTTTGTCATTGTCACGGCTGGTGTCAGTGTTGGTACATTTCTGTTTGGATGGTGGATATTCAAGAAATATGAACACCGTGTGCCGGAGTACCTATGATTATTGTCGATAACGTCTCCAAGGTATTCCAGATCCCGCACGAGCGGACGAAGACGGTCTTCCACAAAATGCTCTCGTTTTCCGACAAACAATATCTTTATGAAGAACTCTACGCGTTAAAAGAGGTCTCACTGCGCGTGAACCCGGGCGAGTTCCTCGGTATCATCGGCAAGAACGGTTCGGGTAAGACAACGCTCCTTCGCATTATTGCCGGTATCTATTTGCCGACTTCCGGAAGCGTAACCGTGAACGAAGAAGTCACGCCGTTGCTCGAACTGGGTCTTGGTTTCGATAACGATTTTTCCTGTCGCGAGAATGTGTACGTCTATGGCGCGCTTCTCGGCTATTCCCGCAAGCAAATGAACCGCAAGCTCGATGAAATCCTCGCGTTTGCCGAGCTCGAAAAATTTTCCGATACGAAACTCGAGAATCTTTCATCCGGCATGCGCATGCGGCTTGCTTTTGCAATCGCGATACAATCTGTTTCGCCGGTGATTTTGCTTGACGAGGTGCTCGCCGTCGGCGATAAGGCATTTGCCGAAAAATGTCGCGACGTTATTGCCCGGTTCAAGAAAGAGGGAAGAACAGTTGTCTTTGTCAGCCATGACATGAATTCCATCAAGCAATATTGCAACCGCGTACTGGTTATGAACCAAGGAGAAATTATCGATCAGGGAGATCCAACCCGAATGATTGCGCTCTACGAGGAGTCTGTTCTCCAGGCTGCCTAAAGCCTACGATCTTAATCGCTATTAACACTATCGTGTATACATTCTAAATGGTTTTTAGTTCACCCATATTCCTGTTTCTTTTCCTTCCGGTAGTTCTCACAGGCTACTACCTTTTGAAGCCGGAACTGAGGAACGCCTGGCTCCTGGCTGCGAGCCTGCTGTTCTATGCCTGGGGAGAAGTAATCTTTGCTTTCTTTATGATTGGTTCAATCCTGATCAATCATCTTTCTGCTCAACTTATTGAGATGTCGTGGCGATGGGGCAATAAGTCCGCCGGGAAGTGGATCTTGAGTTTCAATGTCGCTGTGAATATCGGCTTGCTCGTGTTTTACAAGTATGCCAATTTCATCGTTGAAAACCTGAATAATGTTCTTGCCTCGGCCAGTTTTTCTCCGATTTCACTCAGCCATGTCGACCTGCCAATCGGTATTTCGTTTTTTACGTTTCAGGCGATGTCATATGTGATTGATGTCTATCGGAAAGAGAGCGAAGTCCAGCATAACCCTCTGAATACCGGGCTGTACGTCTCGCTTTTTCCGCAGCTCATCGCGGGCCCGATTGTCCGGTATGTCGATGTAGCAGCCCAAATCAATAAGAGGGATGTTAACCTTGAAAAATTCGCAAAAGGGATTGAAAGATTCATCATAGGGCTGGGAAAAAAAGTGCTTATCGCGAATACGGTGGCATCGGTCGCCGATCAGATCTTCGCGATTCCGCAGGGTCAGCTGACTGCGGGCTTAAGCTGGCTCGGTATTCTCTGCTACTCAATTCAGATTTACTTTGATTTCTCTGGGTACTCCGATATGGCGATTGGCCTCGGTTGGATGTTTGGATTTCATTTCCTGGAGAATTTCAACTATCCGTATATTTCAAAATCGATTCAGGAGTTCTGGCGGCGTTGGCATATTTCTCTCTCGACATGGTTCCGCGATTATCTCTACATTCCGCTCGGGGGCAGCAAAGGCACTCCTGCACGCACGTACTTTAATCTTATTATTGTTTTTTTTCTCTGCGGCCTTTGGCACGGAGCGGCGTGGAACTTTCTTGCGTGGGGGTTATATCACGGCCTCTTTCTTGTCCTTGAACGGCAACGTTTCTGGGAATGGCAAAAGAAATTGCGGGCACCGTTTCAGCATGCGTATGTTTTGATAGTCGTTATTTTTGGGTGGGTGCTCTTCCGCGCAGAATCACTGGACTATGCCGTTGCGTTTAGCAAGGCAATGATGGGATTTGGATCGGGAAGCGGTATAGAGTTCTTTCCCGCTATGTACTTTACCAATGAGTTGTTGCTGGTGCTCGTTCTTGGTACCATCGGCTCAGCGCCGCTGGTCCCACAGCTGAAGGAGATGTACGAACGGTGGCAAACACTTCCGCGGCAAACCGGATATCCATTTCTTGCAAGAATTGTCTCACCGCTAAAATTTGGTTTTCTGATTTTTGTTTTTATCGCCTCTGCCATGTCTCTCGCCAGCGGCACCTATAATCCATTTATTTATTATAGGTTCTGAGCAATGAGGCATAAAATTTCTTTTCTAATTGCATTTGCAATATTTTGGGGTGGTTTCTTGTTTGTAACCAATCGATCGGTTGCGACATTACCACGCGAATTGACTATTCATTTGAAGCCATTGGCCTACAACGTTCAGTTTCAACTGTTTTACGACGTTGGTCGTGGTTATAACCCCGATGATAAACAAACTGTTAATGGGGGAGTTGAAGGGGCGCCCGTTATATTTTCTCTTCCCGCCGATACCATTCGATCAATGAGAGTTGATCCGGGGTTCCGTCCGGGCATTTTTTATATTGAATCAATTGACTTTGGGATGCATCGGTGGAATCCTGACGAGATCACCCGGGATTTTCGTCCAAATAATTTCGTCTCAGACTTTCACGTAGAGGGCAACGCCGTTCGTCTGGAAACGAACGGGGAGGATCCCCAGCTTGTGTTTCAGGGTGATATGAAGAAAATCTACGCCGATGCGGAAACCCAGTCGATTCCGAAACGAAGGGGAGAAAAATATTTGTTGTTTACCCTGCTTTCCCTCGCATCCGTCGTCGCGTTTTTTTTCCTTCGATGGTTAAATTTTGACAAGCTCCTTTCGGGGATCATTAAAATGAAACAGGTGGGAAAGCTCGCTATTGTTCTGAGTTTTTTACTCATGCTGTGGCTTCCAATAATTGCCAGCAAGATGAACTTTTCCAGCGATTACAAAATGCTTGGCAATAATCGTACCCAGGAGCCACCTGATATCAAACGTGTTCCCTTGTCTGAGTTCCCGCGACTGTACGAAAAATATTTTAATGATAACTTCGGCCTCAGAAGTTCGTTGATACGCTATAACAATCTGCTGAAAGTTGTGTTGCTCAAGACCTCACCCATGGCAAAAGTCATCCTTGGAAAAAATGGTTTCCTTTTTTATGATTCTGATCATTATCCCGGGGACGGCGTCACAATAAAAGACCACCGCGGACTGGCACCCCTAACGGATGATGAGTTGGAGAGGATCCGAAAGCGACTGGAAGCGAACCGAGATTCACTATCACAAATGGGAATTGCGTACGTTCTCGCCGTTGCACCAAATAAGAACACAATTTATCCTGAATATCTTCCTGATTATATTAATCGCGTTCATCCGGAAACTCGGCTCGATCAACTCAACGATTACCTCGCAAAGCATTCCTCGTTCCGTCTTGTTGATCTTCGTGAGGCTTTGACGAAAGCAAAATCTATGTACCCCACATACTATCCAAGGAACTCACACTGGAATGTGTTCGGTGCCTATATTGCCTACGCCGAAATTATGAAAGCGGTATCGACGGCAATCCCGCAAGTGGCGATTGTACCTCTCTCGGAATTTTCGGTTACACCGGAAAAAAAACCGAGCGGCGATGTGGGAGACATGCTTGCGATTGGTGATATACTGGGAGATGACGATATGGCCCTGAAACAAAAAGGAACTCTTCGGAAACAATCATTAGGAAAAATGATTTTTCTCCGCGATTCCTTTGGAAACTGGCTGAACTGGTATTTTTCATTTCATTTTGACCCGTTGATTGACATTCAACAACAACATTACTATGATTTGAAGAGAATTGAAGCAGAACAGCCAAGAATAGTTGTTCATGTCATTGCTGAACGGTATATTGACAGGTTATTTTAAATCAAATTCCAAATTCTAATCTCAGAAGAAGTGTCAGTTGAAATAATAAAAATAACGCGTCCGGAATTAAAACCTCATTCACACGGATATCACATAGATTTTCCAATCGGAGGCGATGTAACCCGGTTCCACTCATTATCGGTGGTTGGATGGGTGCTCGGGAAACAAAGTTCGGTTGATTATATTGATTTTCGCTGTCTGGATACGCCTTTTCATGAAGTTGCTCTAAATGTTGATCGTGAAGATGTTTTGCAAAAGTTTCCTGAAGTACCCGGAGCGTTAAAAAGCGGTTTTCATGCCAAACTCAGTCTTCTTGGCTTACCGGAGAATTTTGATATACAGATCAGGGCAATATTCAAGGATAGATCGTGGGGAGAAATTGGCGTCGTGCATGGGCGCAGATCCAAACTCGTTCCAACGTATGAGCCGGGTATCCATCCTTTAGTGGTTAATACTCTTGGTCGGACCGGATCATCATGGATGATGCGGCTCTTGGGTAATCATCCCTCCGTTGTTGCGTATAAACCATTCCAGAAGGAGCCGAGGGTCGCAAGCTATTGGCTGCAAATGCTCAGGACTGTCGCGGAGCCGAGAAGCTATCTCCAGGCGGTAGAAGCAACAACCATGTACGGGAATTTATGGTGGACAGGTGACCGTGTGAATCCACAGATCTACATCGATAGTGACCAGGAACTTGAGCTTTGGCTTGGAGAAACAAATATTGATGTAGTTACTGCGTTTTGCCAGAACCGAATTGAAGCGTTCTATGAACGATTTTCAATCATGCAGGGACATTCCGGGTGTTCTTTTTTTGCAGAAAAATTTCTTCCTCATCAATTCATTCCCGATCTGATTTGGGAGCTTTACCCGAGGGCAAAAGAAATTGTCCTTGTGAGGGATTTCCGTGATATGTTTGCTTCCATTTCAGCGTTCAATGAAAAAAGGGGCTTTGTCTCCTTTGGCAGGGAGTTAACAAAATCTGATGAGGAATACATCGACGTTCTAAAATTCGATGGGAAACGATTGCTTGACCGGTGGAAGAGGTACAAAAATAAGGCTCATCTCGTGCGATACGAGGATCTTATTCTCGAGCCTGTAAAAACACTCAGCGGCGTTTTTAGGTACATTGGTGTTGATGCGACGGAGGGTACTGTGAGCGCCGTCCTTGAAAAGGCGCTTGAAGACACTCCCGAAATGCAGCATCATCGTACAAGCAGCAATCCTCAAACTTCTATCGGCAGATGGAAAGCCGACCTGGCACCTCACTTGAAAAGAAAATGTAACGAGGCATTCGGCGAGACCTTGAAAGAGTTTGGATATGACGTTCGTTGAAAAGCACAGGGTGTTCGTCGGCGGCCTTTGGGAAGAAATGGGAAAACTCCAGTTCGATTTTCTGGTCTCCCGGGGGCTTCGTCCGCACCATCATTTCCTTGACGTTGGTTGCGGATGCCTGCGGGGTGGAAGACATTATATCCAGTTTCTGGATGAAGGTCATTATTGCAGACTTGATATCAGCAGCGACATGCTTGATGCCGCGCTGAATATTGAACTACCAAGGTATAATCTTGCTCACAAGAAACCGGTATTACTGCAATCTGGCGAATTCGGGTTTTCCCGATTCGGGCGGCTCTTCGATTTTGCCATAGCACAGTCGGTCTTCACCCATATCCCGATTGAAAGTATCAACCAATGCCTCACGAATATCGGCAAAGTCTTAAAGCCGGGCGCGAAGTTCTATGCCACAATTTTCGAATGTCCGAAAGGATATCCAAAAGAAAAACCGTTCCTTCACCCGAAAATCGACGGCCCCGATTTTGAATCGTACTCCGATCGGGATCCGTATCATTATGAATTCGGTTCGGTGGCAGGTGCCGGGACTGCCGCTGGGTTAAAGGCTACGTATATTGGCGAATGGAAACACCCCCGAGATCAGCGAATGGTAGTTTTTGAAAAATTATGAAAAGTAATTCACAGAGAAAATGTATTGTTGTCCTCGGCATGCACCGGAGCGGGACTTCGGCGCTGTCGAGAGTATTGAATTTGCTCGGTGTGGAGCTGGGTCACCAAATGCTTCCCGCGGCTGAGGATAATCCTAAAGGGTTTTGGGAAAATCAAAAGATTCTTGAAATTCATGAAGAACTTCTAAATGCACTTGGTTCCAGCTATGATGACGTTCATACCTTGCCGGAAAGTTGGTGGCTGCGGGATGAGATTGTGGGATTTAAGGAGCGGCTCAAGAAAGCAGTTCAGCAGGAGTTTGGTTCATCAACTTTGTTTGGAATAAAAGATGCTCGCATTTCGGTACTCTGCCCCCTCTGGTTAAATGTATTTAAAGAGATGTCAGTTGAACCGCACTTCATTGTGGTGGCGCGTCATCCTGCAGAAGTTGCCGCGTCGCTATTCAAACGAAATGGCTACTCATTTGAAAAGTCTTACTTGCTTTGGTTGCAACATATACTTGATGCCGAATTGTGGAGTCGACCTCACACGAGAACATTTGTCGCGTATGACGATCTTCTTGCCAATTGGCGAACAACAGTTGAGTCTATTGGAAAATCGCTTTCTGTTTCCTGGCCAGTCTCGCCTGATAAAATTACTAAAGAAGTCGAATCCTTCCTTGATCCATCACTTCGGCATCACCGAGTACGAAACGAAAAACTGCCCGCTCTTGTGGAATCGGCATATGCTAACCTTATATCCCGAGTCAAGAATCCTAAGTATGCAATTGTAGAGGCATTCGATCAAATTAATACTGAACTGAAAAGATCTTACGATTTGTTAAGACCGCTGGTGCAACTGAAAAAGGATAATTCAAGTGATATTTTCCATTTTGCCCAGCTATTTGTTGATACCGGTTCTGGATACAGCGAAGACCAATCGATCAAGATGGAATTGACGGGCAAAGAAGAAAAAGTTGAATTCGATATTTCCAATTTCAGGAATATTAAAAATCTCCGTCTCGATCCCATTAATGATCTTGCGGTATTGCGAATAAGAAATATCGGAATTCTTGCTGAAGGTTTTACAACGCATTGGGGCATCCAATATAAAACGAATGCCCTTTATTCATTCGAGAATATCCATGTTTTTGAGAATAACGACCCTCAAATCGAAATCCAAACTGAGTTTATTTCAAAGGCACGGAAACTAATAGTGAACCTTGTGTTCACCGCGATTGGAGACAGAGCGAATCAGTACGTGGTGAGACGGAAGAACGAACAACTTGCAACGCAGTGGACTGAGATTGAAAGGCTTGAAAGACTCAGTGTTGCGATAGATAAAATCCTCAGAGAAAAAGATGCGCTCGTTATTGAAGCACAAACCAAAATTGCCAAGCTCGAAGAAGCCCGCGCGTCGTACGAAAAAGGAATCACAATACGGGACCAGAGTATAAGGGATCTCTATGAATTGCGGGGGCAAGAACAAAAGGAATATGAGCGTAAGAATAACGACCTTGCTGCGACTAACAAGATGTTGGAACAGACCATATCCGCTCAACAGGCGGATCTGAAGACAATTACCGGAAGGCTTGAGGAACTCGACCGTTGGAAAAAGTCACTCGAAATACAAATTGCTCTTAAGGAAGATCGACTTATTCATGCAGAACGATATATTGAATCGCTTTCGGAAATAGAGAAACGGCTCGAAACGAAAATCATGCACAAGGATGTGCAAATCGCGGAACAAGTCAGTGCTATTGCCGAACGTGATTCTCAGATTGGTGAGCTCAATACTAATCTCTCTGCATCAAGATTTCAAGTTGAAGAATTGACCCATCAGCGGCATCATTTTTGGCAGGAAGCATTGCAGAAAGGTCAGATACTTGAAGAAAAAGAACGTCTCATTGGTGAGCTCAACGCAACAGTAAGTGAGAAAGATCGGCAATTCCGTGAAAAGGATGAAGAGCTTGTATATGTTAAGAATACGTTTAGCTACTCTGTGGGCCGGATTCTTACGCTGCCATTTTCCTTGCTTCTTGACCTTTTTGCCAAGAGTTTAAGATTACTTTTGGATAGCGGGATTGGTACTGCTCTCTTTCCCAGAGGTTCCAAGCGACGCATCATGGTGGAGGCAGTTGTAAATTTCCGCCAGAGCATTGCAACGACGACATATCAACTCAGGCATCATGGATTGTCCGGCGTTTTCAAGGCGGCTTCTGTTTCATTGAACGGCGGGACAATCTCAGGTAACCAGATTCCCCGCCCGTCGGCAAACCAATCGTTCAATCTGAACAGCATCAAACTAATCGAGGATAAGGATTTACAACTTAATATTAAACCGGGAGTCTCCATTGTTATTCCCGTGTTGAATGAATCTGAAAACCTTATGAAGTTGCTTCCCGTGCTTAATACTCAAAAGGGGGTCAAGAATATTGAAGTGATAGTGGTTGACTCGGGAAGCAAGGATGATACGGTTGAACTCGCAAAGGCATATGGCGCTAAAGTGATCGAAATCCCCCTAGCAGAGTTTTCTCACTCACACAGCCGCAATCTAGGCGCAAGAAAGGCTTCGGAAAAGTATTTGCTGCTCATGACCGCCGACGCTCTGCCTCCGTCCGATACATGGTTGTACGGCATGGTCACTTCCCTGGAAGAATATGGGGTTTCAGCGGTGTCGTGCATGGAGCTTCCGCGCGGTGATGCGGATCTCTTTACACGCGTACAGCAATGGTATCATTATCAATACTTCCTCGAAGTGACCTCGGGCGATAAAGTCCGTTCAATGCCGACCGTTACCGATCCTGTCACGATGAGAAAACATGCACAGCTCTCCGACGTTGCGTGCCTGATGCCCAGGGATATCTACCGTAAATATGAATTCCGTTTTGAATATGGCGAGGACCTTGATATGGGAATCAGGCTTCTGCGGGATGGTCACAAGATTGCCGTGTTGAGTTCCACGGCCGTGATTCATTCGCACACGAGGCCGCCGTATTATCATTTGAAACGCGGATACATGGATAAGCTTGTTCTTTCACGCATGTTGAACGAATCATTGTCTGCAATTCCTGTAACGTACAAGGGACTGCTGGGGGATGCCGCGCTCGGATTTCATATTCTTTCTTCCCTCACACCGAAGGATCTGCTGGAAGGTAAGCCGGTCATGTCCATCCCGCAGGCAGAGCAACTGATTCAACAGCGTTTTGCGTCGTTACGAAAATCCCAAGTGCCTTCAAATTTATTTAAAGGTTCAAATCCCTTCGTTGATCAGCAGTTCAAATCGTTCCTGGAAAAAATCTGTCAGCAGCAGACGAAAGAATCGAAATCGATAAAGAGTGAAGGTGTTTTGCTGAATGAGCTCCTTAATGCAACCCAGCTCATGTTCCAATACATGAAGGAAACTTATGAACAGGCAGATGAGCATGTTTTGGAAGACGTCTTTTCCTGTCTTTACAAATCGTATGCGAACCGGATGGGAGCGTTATTCGCCATTTGTTATGCGAATTCCGGTAAAGGCGACAGGCGGCTTTCCGCCATCCATGAAGAGCTTGGAGATCAAAAGATTCTCTGGGATGAAGACAAGGGGGTAGCCGCATGAAGGTTCTTTATCTCGTTCATCAGTTTTTCCCCATGCACTATACAGGCACCGAAAAGTTTTTGCTGAATCTGTCCACCACGATGCAGAAGTGGGGAAATACTGTCAAAGTTGTAACGTACAGTTTTTATCCCGATTCGTTCTACGATCGCGCTGTTGGAAATGTGATGCTCAAGGATTTTTCATACAAGGGCATTCCGATTACTGCATTTAAATATAAACATGCTGGATGGGATTTAGGTTATACGCTCGAAAGCGCTGAGCTTACCTCAATTGCAGAAGAAATATTCAGGAAAGAAAAACCTGATCTCGTTCATGTCGCTCACCCAATGCGGATGGGGGAATTCATAAAAACCGCGATCAGACAATATATCCCGTACATGGTGACATTGACGGACTTTTGGCTGATGTGCCCGAAGGCAATTCTCCTCACCACCAAAGGAATGCTGTGTGCCGGGCCGGCAAAAGGAACGGCGTGTCAATCCGATTGCCCTGAGTACCAGTATGATTCAATCGTCCAGAGATTGGGCATGTCGGAGAACGTTCTTAAGAACGCCCGGAAAATTGTTGCGCCTTCACGGTTTCTCGGAAGTCTTTTCAAAAAAGAGTTCCCGTATCTTGAGCCAAGATTTATTTCGTACGGTATTGATTATGGTCGGATCAAAATGAACAAGCAAAAATACGGGAACGGTCAGACGCTCACCTTCTGTTATGCCGGTCAATTGAATTACCATAAAGGGACACACACCCTGATTGAAGCGTTCACGAAGACCAAAGGGGAATATATAAAGCTGAGATTATACGGCTCTGGCCCCGATGATGTTGTGCAAAAATTTAAGGAAATGGCTGGGAACGATGAGCGCATTGAGTTCTGCGGAGTTTTTTCTGAACACCAGGTCGGCGAGGTGTTTGGCAATGTTGACTGCGTTATCGTCCCATCGAATTGGCACGAGAATAACACGATTGTCATGAACGAGGCGCTGGCATGTCACGTCCCGGTGATTGTTTCGGATGCGGGAGGTATGATTGAAAAAGTGAAAGATGGAGTGAATGGTTATATTTTCACAATGGGAGATGTGCTTCATCTTCACCGGTCCATTCAGAATATTGTGGATAACCCGGCTTTGCTGAATAACCTTAAAAAGAACATGAATAGTTATATGATGACCACCATTGAACAAGAGGCATTTTCCTACCTCGAAGAGTACCGTCGGATTCTAAGTAAGTAACTGGCCGTTCGCAAGTCTTTGCAGTTGCGCCTCCTATTGGAGTGATCCAATCTTGTTCAGTTTCATGCCTTTTCTCCGTTGTTCCATTTGTCCTTTCTTCATTTTTTTACTATCTTCGCATACCCAAAAACGACGCTGTACATCTCAAATACTCAAAATCTCACATACTTAACTACCTTTTTTACTTTTTATTTTTGAATTGATATGAAACTTACCATCGAATCGACCCACCTTAACGGAATAGCTGTCATCCAGCCCGAAGTATTCCGGGACGCGCGCGGCTTTTTCACCGAGGTATACCGGGCCGATCAGTTTAAAGAGCTTGGATTGCCGACTGATTTCGGACAGGATAATCATTCGCGCTCAGCGAAAGGGGTGGTGCGCGGACTCCACTTCCAATGGGAACCGCCGATGGGAAAACTGATGCGGGTAACATTTGGTACTGCCTTCCTTGTCGCGGTGGATATCCGTAAAGGATCACCGACCCTGGGGAAATGGTTTGGTATTGAGATATCAGCGGAGAATAAGAAGCAGGTCTGGGCGCCGGCAGGTTTCGCTCGCGGATTTTGCGTCCTCTCAGAGTTTGCAGAGATTCAGTACAAGTGCACCGGCATTTATAATAACAAAGCGGAGTCGGGCATTCTCTGGAATGATCCGGCTATCGGTATTCAGTGGCCGGTGAAAGATCCGGTACTTTCAGACAAGGATGCCAAAGCGCAGACGCTCGCGCAGTGGCTCGCGTCTCCGCTGTCAGATAATTTTAGATTTTGAATAATATCGCTCGAGTTATAAATCCCCCTGTCTCCCCCTTTAATAAAGGTGGAAATTGTTAGGCAAGGAAAATGACAGCACACTTTTAAGCAGGAGCTTTTCCAATATCCCCTTTACTAAAGGGGATTATAGGGGATTCAGATTGGATCAATTTACATAAAGCAGTAGAAAACAATTTCACATTCTGCCAAAAGTATCACTATGAAACGCGCACTCATCACCGGCATAACGGGACAAGACGGTTCGTATCTTGCCGAACTGCTTCTTTCCAAAGGTTATAAAGTCTACGGCATGGTCCGCCGTTCCAGCTCGGAGAACTTCGAACGTATCGAGCATATCCGGCATAAAGTTCATTTCCTGAAGGCAGATTTATTCGACCAGCTTTCCATCATCGATGCGTTGAAGGAAGCGAAGCCGCAGGAAGTCTATAACCTCGCGGCACAATCTTTTGTGCCTGCATCATGGAGCCAGCCTGTCTTGACTGGAGAATTTACCGCGCTTGGCGTCACGAAGATGCTTGATGCTATCAGGCTCCTTGATCGCAGTATAAAATTCTATCAGGCAAGCTCCAGTGAAATGTTCGGTAAGGTCCAGGAAACTCCGCAAAGTGAAAAAACACCGTTCTATCCCCGGAGCCCGTACGGTGTAGCCAAAGTCTATGGCCACTACATCACCGTGAACTACCGCGAAAGCTACGATATGTTTTGTGTTTCCGGTATTTTATTTAATCATGAATCGCCCCGCAGAGGCAAAGAGTTTGTCACCCGCAGAATCACTGACGGTGTCGCGCGCATCAAACTCGGTATGGAAAAAGAACTCCGCCTCGGTAACCTCGAAGCGAAGCGTGACTGGGGGTTCGCCGGGGATTACGTGAAAGCAATGTGGATGATGTTGCAGCAAAAACATCCGGACGACTACGTGATTGCAACAGGCAAAACGCATTCGGTACAGGAATTTGTGGAGGTGGCGTTCAAGCATGTCGGTCTCGACTGGAAAAAGCATGTTGTTGTGGATAAGAAGCTGTTCCGTCCTGCTGAAGTCCATATTCTCCGCGGCGACGCTTCAAAAGCGAAAAAGAAATTGAAATGGGAACCCGAGGTTTCATTCACGCAACTCGTCAAGATGATGGTGGATGCGGACCTTGAGAAGTTGAATGTTTAGTATTTGATCCCTTCCCTTCAGTCCCCCGCCTGACCGGCGGGCAGGCCCTCCCTTATTAAGGGAGGAGAAAGGGGGTGGGATTAAAAGTAAGGTTTCATACAGCTCGATTTAAAATTATTTCCCAATTATCGGTTTAAGTTTTTAATGTTAGCAACGTGAACATCCTCATCACCGGCGCCGACGGATTCGTCGGCACACACCTTATCGAACATCTCCTCCATGATTCCCGGTACAAGATTTCCGGAATGGTGCGTGATGGCGCTGCTCACAATCTCCCGCAACATCTTTCTTCAAAAGTCCGGCTTTTTGCCTGTGACATCACAGACGCCGCCCAGGTAACAAAGATTGTCCGCGATGTTCAACCGCAGGCGGTGTTTCATCTTGCGGGACAGGCGTTTGTTCCGTTTTCATTCAAGTCCCCCTATGAGACATTCCGTGTTAACATTGAAGGAGGGATTCAGATTCTTGAAGCTGTGAGAAACTGGAACAAGGAATGTTTTGCGCTGATTGTCAGCAGCGGGGAAGTGTACGGCCGCATCAGCCAACAATACTTGCCGGCAGACGAGACCACGCCGATTCAGCCTGGAAACCCGTATGCCGCGAGCAAAGCATCAATTGATCTTATAGCGCAACAATATCGGCAAAGTTTTGGAATGAACGTGGTTGTCGCCCGTCCGTTCAATCATCTCGGGCCGGGACAGAGCGAGATATTTGTCGGCTCGGCGTTTGCGAAACAGGTTGCTGAGATAAAACTCGGAATGAAGAAACCCGAAATCCTTGTCGGCAATCTTGAACCCAAAAGAGATTTTACCGATGTGCGTGATGTGGTGAAAGCATACATCGCAATTGCCACAGCGGAAAAGAAATCAGCCGTGTACAATATTTGTTCGGGATCTCCCGTGAGGATACGCGAGGTGCTGGAGATGCTGTGCGAACTTTCCGGTGTTGCGGTGGAGATAAGGCCGGATCCGGAGAGGTTGCGTGCGGATGACATTCCGTTAATTTATGGAAATAACAGCCGGGTGAAATCAGAAACAGGCTGGGCGCCGGGCATTCCTTTGCGGCAGACATTGAAAGATTTGCTTGGATATTGGGAGAAGAAACTTACCGCGGGTCCGTAGAAACAATTTCAAAAAAATTGTTATCTTAACTAGCCGCATCCTTCAGGATGTGGTGTTTCGATAAAAATATCGCATTTACAAGGACACTCTATGAAAATACTCATTGCCGGCGGGGCCGGGTATATTGGTTCTGCTCTCGTTCCGAAGCTCATTGACAGGGGATACGACGTTACAGTCCTGGACCTTTTCTGGTTCGGCAATAACCTGCCGAAGAAAACAAAGATTGTCAAAAAAGATATCTTTAATATCGAAGAAAAGGATGTCAAGGGATATAATCAGGTCATTTTCCTGGCAGGATTATCCAACGACCCGATGGCGGAGTTTTCCCCGAGCAAAAATTTTATCTCCAACGCCGCGTCACCGGCCTACCTCGGCTATATCGCGAAGCGCGCGGGTGTGAAAAGATTTATCTATGCCGGCTCCTGCTCTGTCTACGGATATACGGTCAACCAATTGTATGATGAAACATCTCCTGCCGTCTCCAATTATCCGTACGGTATCTCCAAACTTCAGGGCGAGCAGGCAGTGATGCAGATGGTGGATGAAAAATTTTCGGTGATCTGCTTCCGTCAGGGAACAGTGAGCGGGTACAGTCCGAGAATGCGCCTTGACCTCGTCGTGAATACAATGTTCAAATGCGCTATGGTGGATAAGGAAATCACTGTTAACAATCCCTCCATCTGGCGGCCGATTCTTTCGATTAAAGATGCAGTCAATGCCTACATCCGTGCCATCGAGGCAAATGAAACAATCTCCGGTTTGTTCAATATTGCGTCGGGAAATTACACGCTCGGTGAAATCGGCGACATTGTGAAGCATCGCATTGAAAAAGATCTGAAACTGGGCATCGACCTGACCATTAAACATGTCCACGACCTCCGCAATTACAAAGTGAGCTTTGAGAAATCTCAAAATGTTCTCAGCTTCAAACCCCAGCATGACGCAGATTCCATCGTGCAGGATCTTATAGAGAATAAAGAGAAGTTCAAAGATTTCAGCAATCCGAAGTATTACAATATCCAGGTATTTAAGAAACTTAAAGATTAAGGAATCCCCCTGTAGTCCCCCTTCGGTGAAGGGGGACATTGGGACTCAGGAAAAGAGGAGGATTCTTAGGTATGACGTCCCCTTTACCAAAGTCGTAGATCCGTCATCTTTTTGGCGGAGGGACCATAGGGGATTTGAAGTATGAAAACAGTCATCATTGGCGGGAACTGGCTTATTATTAGCGATCGATAACACTCAACTAACTCAGGACACTTTCCATGCATACTTTTTTTCGTTGTCTCTTGTTCTCATCCCTCTTGATTGGTCTAGCTTCTTGTTCCTCTGATCCACCTCGCGTTCGCATATTAAATCAACGATCAGAAATAACGGATGTCCAGCTGAAACGCTCTTCCGGAAACACCTACAACTTCAATGATGTTGGCCCCTCCAGCACAACGGGATACACCGAAGTGGAACCCTCCTCATTTGAGGTGGACGCAAAGGTAGAGGGTGTTTCTCCTTCGGCTACAACTTTCTTTAGCGCAGTCGAAGATGAAACATATACCGTCGTCATCATCAATAGCAATCCGCCAACCGTAAGAGTGGACAGACCGTAGCACGTGGAAAATGGATCATGCTGCCGGTGCAACCGTTAGAGCAAACTTATGTACTCCCGGGCACCACGAAGTACTCAGTGGATAGAGAATAAATCAAACTGGTCATGCATAATGGCGTGGAGCGAGTTTTTGACCAGATACAATCCTGAAATCGCACTTTAAAAAGACAAGATTGTTTAGATAACTGATCCCTTCCCTCACTTTCCTCCCTTACTACGGGAGACCTGCCCGCCCGTCAGGCGGGGGATGGGGTGGGATCAAAAAAAAATCGGATTTGAATTTACTATGAAAACAGTCATCGTAGGCGGCAACGGACAATTAGGCATCGATCTCATGAAGGCATTTGCCGCGGAGAGTCCCGTGGCACTGACGCATCAGGATATTTCCATTGAAAATATCGATTCGGTATCAAATGTACTTTCTACCCTGAAGCCTGACGTCGTGGTGAATACCGCCGCGTATCATAAAGTGGATGATTGCGAGAAAAATCCTGTCCGTTCCTTTGAAGTAAACGCGCTTGGTGCGATGAACCTTGCGAAGGTATGCCAATCACTCGGTGCGTCGCTCGCGCATGTCAGCACAGATTATGTCTTCGACGGGATGAAAAAATCCCCATATCTCGAATCCGACATCCCGAATCCGTTGAATGTGTATGCAGTGACAAAGCTTGCCGGTGAACATTTTGTCCAGGCTTACAGTGCGAAGCATTATGTTGTCCGTAGCTGCGGTTTGTATGGACACAGTCCCTGCAGGGCAAAAGGAAGAAATTTCATCGATACCATGCTCAAACTCGCGTCGGAAAAACCTGAGCTGAAAGTGGTCAACGACGAGATTCTTACTCCCACCTATACATTCCATCTTGCACAGCAGATACGGGAACTTGTGACAAAACCCGTATACGGGGTGTATCATGTTACGAACAACGGCTCCTGCTCATGGTATGAATTCGCGATGGAGATTTTCCGTCTTTCCGGCACTTCGATTAAGGTAACACCGGTATCTGCGAAAGAATTTCCCGCGCCTATTAAGCGCCCGTCATATTCGGTTCTGGAAAACACAGGACTTCAGTCGCTTGGCATCGATCACATGCCGCACTGGAAGGAAAGCCTCGCCCACTATTTCAAAACAAAACCTTGAACCGCAGAGCACCGGTCGGACACTGCCGTGCAATCTGAGTATTCAGTCATCATCGTTACCTACAACTCTGACGGGTGGATCGGCGAATGTCTCCGGTCGGTCCGGGCTCAGAAGAATTCCTCCTTTCCGTTTGAAATTATTGTCGTCGACAATGCTTCAGCCGATTCAACTGTTTCAGTTATTCGTGATAACTTTCCTGATGTGCGGTTAATTATCAACGACAAAAACACCGGATTTGCATCTGCAGTAAACACCGGTGTTGCAGAAGCAAAGAATGCTAATCTCATTTTATTAAATCCTGATACGCGGGTCAGTGAAGACTTCCTTTCAACAGTAGTTGAACGGCTTTCCGGTATTAACGGACATGCGATCATCGGTTGTGGAATGGCGGATGCCGATGGCACGCCGCAGCGTTCATGCTGGAAAATGCCATCGCTCTGGACGGCGCTTCT
This sequence comes from uncultured Chlorobiaceae bacterium, assembly GCA_964523395.1. GTDB lineage: Bacteria > Bacteroidota > Ignavibacteria > UBA10030 > SZUA-254 > JANYJZ01. The sequence goes on from CAZFXS010000003.1 coordinate 200,787, forward strand.
TGAAGCATTCCTTCCGTACGAATCTTCATTACCCCTGGTCACGGAACTACCGGGCACCTTTGCAAAGGTCGATGCAGTTTCCGGCGGCTGTATGGTTATTCCGAAGGAAGTATTTCGCACGCTTGGTGGATTTGACGAGAAGTTTTTTATGTATTATGAAGATTTTGATTTGTGCAGGCGTGCTTCACGTATGAATATCCCGGTGTATTATGATCCGGGAAGCAGGGTGATTCATCATGTCCGGAAAAGCACACTATCGGAAAACGAAAAATTTTTCACGTACGTGTATGAAAGTAGACTGAAATATTTTTCGAAGCACGAATCATTCCCGGCGTATTTCCTGTCATATTGCATTATCGTTGCGGGGATCGCGTTGCGGATTCCCGCGTACTGGGTTGCCGGCAAGCTCTTTTCCAAACAGGAATTGCTTCAATTATCGAAATATCATACCTTTGTACTGCCGAAAATAATTAGATCGTTTTCCCATGGACATTGATGTTGTCATTATCGGCGGCGGGGTTATCGGACTTGCATGCGCCGCGCAAACTGCGAAGGGCGGTTTATCGACGCTTCTTGTGGAGCGCCACGAATCGTTCGGCCATGAAACGAGCAGTCGTAACAGCGAGGTGATTCACTCCGGTATGTACTATACACCGGGGTCATTGAAAGCAAGGTTGTGTGTAGCCGGGAATGCGAGCATGTACGCGGAGTGTGAACGCCTCGGCGTGTGGCACCAACGGTGCGGGAAGCTTGTCGTCGCGGTAACAGAAGAAGAATCACCCGAAATAGAAAAAATCTATCAGCGCGGCTTAACGAACGGTGTCCAGGGATTAAGACTGCTGACATCGGCAGAAGCAAAAGAGCTGGAGCCGAACATCCATTGTTATCGTGCCCTGCATGTGCCGAGCACCGGTATTGTTGATTCTCACGAACTGATGAAAGCATATATGCACGAGGCTAAATCATTCGGCGCGGAGTGTGTCTTCCATACGACTTTTAATAGTGCAGAAAAAATAAGCGACGGATACAGGCTCGGTTTCTCTGACAGCACTGGTTCAACGATGGAAATTACAAGCCGCTATGTTATTAACGCGGCAGGACTTTCGGCAGGAAAAATTGCGTCGGCATTCGGTATCGATATTAAACAAGCGGGGTACACAATCTATCCGAACCGCGGACATTACTACAAAGTTTCCGCGTCAAAAAGCAAGATGGTGTCGCGGCTGATTTATCCTGTGCCGTTTCAACATCTTACCGGACTCGGTGTTCACATTACGATAGACCGCGGCGGACAAATTAAACTTGGACCGGATGCGGAATATGTCAACGGATCGATGGCCGAAAAAGACTGGTACGCGTTTGATGATTCGCGGGCAGAGAAATTTTTCGAGTCTGTCTCGCGCTACTTTCCCGCTCTGGAACGAACCGACCTTTCGCCTGATCAGGTCGGCGTCCGACCGAAAGTGCAGGCCCCCGGTGAACCGGTGAAAGATTTTATTATCGCAGAAGAATCAAACCGTGGACTTCCCGGTTTAGTTACTCTTATTGGCATTGAATCTCCCGGACTAACCTGCTCTCACGAAATCGCGAGGAAAGCCCTAAAATTGCTGCAGGTATGAATTGTGATACTTACTAAAACCTAACATCTAAAATCTAACATCTATCACCCAAAACCCGTCCACCTACGCTTCAAAAGGTGAAGCTTCGGTGGATAAAAAACCTGAAACCATATTCTAACCTAATGACCACATTTCCTCAATATTCCCCGCTCGTCTCTGTCATCATTCCTGTAAAGAATGGTGCGGCGACGATTGAGGCATGTATTCGCTCGATTAAACGTTCGTACTACAAAAACATAGAGATTATTGTGGTTGATGACCATTCAGCCGATGATACCGGTTCAATCGCACGGCGGTTGGCTGTGGCAGTTCTGAGTGTAGAGAGCGGGACAGGCGCGAATAACGCGAGAAATTTCGGTGCGCGCCATGCCAAAGGTGATCTGCTGGTCTTTATTGATTCCGATATTGTTATCGGCAGGGAAACAATTCTGAGTATTGTTGAAACACTGGAAGACGAACGGCTTGATGCCGTTGTCGGCATATACACCGCAAAGCATCGGCATGAAACATTTGTGAGCCAGTACAAAAATTTGTGGGTGCGTTATTCCTACATGAAAAGCACGCCGGCGATTGACTGGGTGTTTGGCGCGATTTCGGGGATTAAACGTCCGGCATTCGAAAAAATCGGCGGGTTTAACGTTGATCTGATGGCACACCACGGACATGACGATATAGAGTTGGGAAAACGGTTTGCTCAGTCGAATCTTGCCATTGTCCTGAATATGGACATCGAGGTTGAGCATCTTAAAAGCTATTCACTCTGGTCGTTTATCAAGAACGAGTTTCACAGAAGTTCCGGTTTTGCCGAACTTGCAATGAGGTTTGGCGAGACGACGAAATCTGTGAAAAGCGGATTTGTCAATGTGTACCCGGCGTTTATTCTTTCGACGTTATATTCGATTATTCTGTTGGCAATGTTGATAGCCGGATTGTCCGGTTGGATTCCCCTCTGGGGTGTTGGAATTGCGGTCGGATTGTATCTTGTGCTCAATATCCGTTTCCTGAATTATCTTGAACAGGTCCGGGGCCTCTTCGCAATGATGGTGATGATTCCGTTATTGTTTATCGACCATCTTGTTTGTTTGGTGGGGAGTGTGGTGGGGATAGTGAAAGGATTTCTGAGGAAATGACTGTAACAAGTCAAAATTAAAAATGAAAAAGTAAAAAATGTAAAATTATAAGTTTGGGAGATTTTCTTACCATCTCTGCTTTTTCACTGCCAGTTTTCATCGCAACAATCATTTAAAACCGAATACCCTCGATCTGGCATCACTCCACAACCGCAACTCCTGCTGCAAACGCCCCTACTTCAATTTGTTTGATAATCGTATTCGTGTTCAGTCTGATGATTGTGACAAATCCCGGATCTTTACTGCCGGAAGTGGGGTGATGCGGCGGAATAAGTGAAATGACGTTCTCGCACGAGACATAAGCGTATTGTCCGTCGGCGGTGATGTCGATGCCGTGAGGTTGAGGTCCAACATTGGAGATAGTTGCGGTAACCGTGTTATCCGAAGTTCTGATAACGGATACATCATTGGAATTCCTATTGGCAACATACACAAACTGGTTGTCCGGGGTTATGTCAAGAATAAGCGGCCATTGTCCTACAGTAATTCTCTTAGTAACTTCTTTTGTTGTTCTATCAACTACGAGTACTTCATTACTTTTCTGACAACTGACGTAGACATATTTGTTGTCAGATGTCATTGTTGTTTGGTAGGGGAGGAGCTCGAATCCTGCACCAGGAGGCTGATTATTCAATTGAATGAGGGATGTCGAATAATCCTGCAAATCAACCACCATAATATTATCGGTGGAATTTCCGGTTACCCACAGCTCTTTTCCGTCGGGTGTTACCTGTACGCCGTGTGGCCTTTCAAAATTCAATGAAGAAATAGAATCCAACAGTGTCATAGTATTGGTGTTGAACAACCGTATGGCATTTCTTCCGGGTGCAAACTGCGCGACGAATGCTGTATCGCCGCTTTTACTCAGCGCGATTTGTGTTGGCGAAGCGATGCCGCTCAGTTCTCCGATTTTTTCGTTGGTTGAGAGGTTATACTTAATAACCTTTCCCGCGCTGACAAGGTTCACATAATACACACCGCGCGATTTGTCAACAGTAACATTATGCGGTGCCTGCGGCGGTTGCGCGAAGACATTTGGCGCTCCTGCCTGGATATATCTTGAAACAAGACCGGTGGCAATATCAATAACTGAGACGAGATCTTCGGCCTGATTTGTTACCAACACTTTTCCTCTGGGATAGGTGCTGAACGCTACCGCGCCCGCTTCATTGTATGCACCCTCATTGATCCACCGGAAAATAGTCTGAAACTGGCTTTCGGGCAAATTAAATCCCGGAAGCGGCATGTGAGGAGTAGTAACGGGAGCAATTAATGAATCGGTGTTAATATGAAATACAAGATGGCTTTTGGTGGATTTGAATGGGATAACTACCGCACCATGATCGCCGCCGCGCATAATATCTTCCCATGATTTCAGTGAAAACTGTGTGCTGCCTTCATGGGCCGGTTTTGAAAAATGACCTATGTGAATATCCGAAGAACCAACATGACAGCCGCTTACCGCGCAACTGCTTGTAAAAATCGGTTGAATATGTTCCGCATAATTAATGTGCGTGATAGTGCTGTAATCATACGGCCGGCCGGTAATTACATTACTGGCTTCTCCGAGTCTCCGGATTTCTCCGGGAAATTCACCGACAGGCACGACCCGATAATAATACATTCCCTCGTTGGTTAAACCACTGTCGATGAATTGAGTTGCGCCTGGGGGTAAAGATTTGTACAGTGTTCCATTGTAAGCGGGAAAATCTTTTTCATCACTGCGATAGATAAGAATTTCGACCGGAGTGCCGGGTCCGTCAAAGGAAGAATCATGTCCGCCGTCAGAAACCTTGGCCAACGCAATGTCAAGCGGAGTCCAGCCAAGAGTTACGGTTCCGTTACCATTTATAGCAAACACTGATTCAAAGTGCAGCCGCTCGGGTTCGACGATAGAGCTTGTCATACGCTCTTCGCAAGCTATCAATGACAGGCAGCATATGATGATGAAGGTGAGGCGTTTGAAAAAATTTGTCAGGGAAGCAGTATGCAAGATTTTCATAGAGTACCAAAGAAAAGGGTGAGTTGTCAGAATACCACCACCAAAGTATACAAGAAAAATCAGTAATCCGCAATGCGGTTTTTCACCCTTGCCTAGATAATAACTAAGCGCTCTCCTAATTAGAAATTTCTTGAGTCTCGTCGTGGGCTCACGCTTGCGGGACTCACCATGACGGCAGGCGTCACCCTGAGCGGAGGCGAAGGGTGTTTTAGGTCAAAGTAGGACAGTACCGGTCAATACAAGTGTTTGCGTTTCTATCAGCGATTTCTGATATTTTATTCCAAACCAGCATATGTCCGAACGATTAGTCGAAAATACAACGGGAACACTCGTTATCAACGAGATTTTTCACAGCATCCAGGGCGAATCAAGCCACATTGGAATGCCGTGCGTATTTGTCAGGCTGACATACTGCAACATCAGATGTAATTACTGTGACACAGAGTATGCGTTTTATGAAGGCAAGCCGATGCTGATTGCAGATATTATTCAGACGGTTCGCTCGTTCAAGTGTAATCTTGTCGAAGTAACAGGGGGAGAACCGTTGTTTCAGGAAAATGTGCACGATTTGCTGAAACAGCTGTGCGATGAAGGGTTTGAGGTTCTTCTGGAAACGGGGGGAAGTCTTGATATCGCTACAACCGATAGCAGGGTGAAACGGATTGTGGATTTTAAATGTCCTTCCAGTGCGATGATGAAAAAGAATATGTGGGAAAATGCGCGTCACCTCAAAAGCGGTGATGAAGTGAAGTTTGTTATTGGCAGCCGTGAAGATTATGATTGGTCGAAAGAGAAGATTCGTGAATATAATATTGATGCAGCATGCCCGGTGTTGATGTCGGTCGTTTTTGGTAAATTAGAACCGGTTCAGCTTGCGGAATGGATATTAAAGGACGGTCTGAATGTCCGTTATCAGCTCCAGATGCATAAATATATCTGGCATCCGGAAACCCGTGGAGTATAATCATACTTAAGCGACCATGTCAAAACAACTGGCGGTAGTATTGGTAAGCGGAGGTATGGACAGTGCCGTTACTGCCGCGATTGCTTCCCAAACATATGAACTTGCGTTTCTTCATCTGAATTACGGCCAGCGGACCGAACAACGGGAATTAAAAGCCTTTCTTGATCTTGCAGGCTATTACGCCGTAACCAGCAAACTAGTGGTGGACATGCATCACCTGAAGAAAATTGGCGGTTCGAGTTTAACGGACAGGTCAATTGTTGTTGAAAAAGCTGATTTGAATCGAAAAGAAATCCCATCCTCCTATGTCCCCTTCAGAAATGCGCAAATACTTTCCATTGCGGTAAGCTGGGCTGAAGTCATTGGTGCGAAGAAAATTTTCATAGGCGCGGTTGAAGAAGATTCGTCGGGGTACCCTGATTGCAGAAGCGAATTTTTTTCGGCGTTTAACCAGGTTATTGCCACAGGTACGAAACCTGACAGCAATATTTCCATCGAGACACCGATAATTCACTTAAAAAAAAATGAGATTGTGCTTAAAGGTGTTGAATTAAACGTTCCCTTCCGGTTAACGTGGTCATGTTATCAGGAGGAGGGTGTAGCCTGTGGTGTATGCGATAGTTGTGCTCTCAGGTTGAGAGGTTTTCAAAAAGCGGGTGTTGCGGATCCGATTCCCTACAAAGTTATTCCTCAGTACAATTAGCAATTTCATTCAAGTTCCGTTCCTGCCATTTCTGCGTTTTCTTTCGAAATTCGTGCCTTTTTTCGCTTGAGACTGGCTTTGGTGTGTTGTATCGCACAATAGTCTTGCTTATGTGACTTGTATTACGGTTTATCCTTGGCGCTCTCTTAAATTAGTGCCAGTAACGTAATATAGCGGGGCGTAAATAAACTATTTAGAGGCGTTTTGTCAATGAGAATAAGGATGCAAATGTCTACGAAACAAGAAAAAGGAAGATTGAAAGGGTCGCATCATGGGCGCTAATATGATTTTAACAATAGGAGCCATTTTGCTTTTTGGTGTATTTCTGAATTCATCAAACAAACTGATGATCGGGAATAACCAGATTGCCGCGCAGAATGAATATTATGTTACCGCGCTTTCCCTGGGGCAATCAGTCATTGATGAAGCGAAAACCAAAGCATATGATAATAAAACCCGAAGCGTCCCTCTGGGAAGCGTAAAGGTGGATTCCATGACAGCGGTTGCTTCGATGGGACCAGAGGGTGTTGCTGAAGCAGTCCCCAATCCGGATACTACCGGCGTGAACGGATTTAAATCTGCAACCAAATTCAACGATGTCGATGATTATAATTCTTACAAGAGATTGGTGAATACTCCGCGTGCCGAAGGATACTATATTTCGGCAAAAGTGTTTTATACGAGTGAGACTGATCCTGACGTTGTTTCAGCATCCAAAACATATTGCAAAAAAATGAATGTCAGTGTCTGGAGCAAATATATGCCGGATACACTTAAACTTTCGTATGCATTTACTTATTAGGAGCGTTCAATGCAGGTAGTATATGATATACTCGGTTCAATGATTATTGGCGGAATGATCCTCGTGATGGTGCTCGGGTTCAATGCCAACATCATTGAGGGCGCGGGAATGCAGACCATGAAAACGACGGTGCAGGGCAATATGACCACGTTGAGTAACGTTCTTGAATACGATTTCAGGAAAATGGGATACCGTGTCGCGCTTCCTCAGGACAGTGCAATTACATACGCCGATACTTCGATGATTGTGTTCAAAGGGGACTTTGACAACAATGGAACTGTTGATAAGATGAGCTATGCATTCAACACCAGTCATCCCAATGGAGTTACAAATCCGCGTGCAAAGATGTTGTACCGGCAGATATCAGGTTTCGCGGCCAATTCCATAAATGTTGGAATTACCAATTTTCGGTTCACATATTATGACACACTTGGTGTGCCTTTTGCAGGGAATATAGTTTCAAAGCCGTCGGCCATCAGAACAATCAAAGTTTCCGTCAATATGGAGACAAAAGAGCCGTACGATACGTCGTACAGCGGTGTCTACTGGGAACGCATTATTAAACCAAACAATATACGGTAATATTATGAGCGGAAGAGCAATTATTGTTGTCGTGACCGGGATTATCATCATTTCCTCGGTTATTTTCTATAACATAGAAGCTGCCAGCACCAGAATTACGGCCAACTTCAATGATTACTATTTGCGCCAGAGCGCTCAGAACATTGCGCAGAGTGGAATTAATCTGTCACTCCGTCAGCTTGCGAACAACCGTACCTGGAGAACAGGGTTTTCCAACCTTAATTCACTTGGCGGAAAAGTGACCGTTAAACTGGTGGATACCGTGTTCGCCGGAGTGACCAATGCGATTTCAATACAATCGGTTGGGTTTTCTGAATATGGATCGAAACTCGAGACACAGGCGGTGTCAACCGTGTATGCTTATTTTCCGCCGGGGCTTCAACCGATTGCAGTAAAAGGTCTCATTACATTGAATGGTTCAAATCAGGCGAATGGTAATATCGATATCGATGCGCGCGATCATGACTTGGCAGGTAATGTCGTTGCCGGTCAAGGAACTTATGCGGTATGGACAAGCGGGCTTTCGTTCACTCTTGGTGGTTCTTCGCAGGCCGGCGGCACAGTCGCCGGTGTCGACTTTGGGCTTTCGGCACCTGCCGGACCGGGTGTCATTCAGTTAGGGCAAATCTACCCTGGTGGTTATCCAGGCACTCCTGACAGCGCATTTGGAGGAGCGTCTAGTGGTTATCCTGAAGGGACTTTAAAATCAATTGCTCAAACCGGTGTAGCTGGAAGCCAGTATGTGACTGATCCTTCTAAACTGAAATATCCTTTGAGTGGTGTTACATACATAGAATTACCAACCTCAGGGTCAAACGTGTGGACTCCCCCTCAACCGGTAAACGGCACGGGTATTCTGATCGTACATAATAGTGCCAAAAATGCTTGTATTAAAAATCTTGATGGTTCTTTTGCGGGAATTATGGTGGCGGATGATATCGTTCACCTTCATGGAAATTTCTTGGGAGCAATTATCGGTTTGACAAATTCCCCTACTGGTAATGTGGTTGGTAATGGTAATGCCAGAATTAAGTTCTCGAAAAAAGCTATAGCTAATGCCACAAGTTTTGAAGTAAATGGTTCGGTTCCTAAAGTTATTGCTTGGTGGGAATAAAAGTTATCCCATTGTAATAAATACAGTTGAGTCTGAGGGGTCGGAGAGAAGATAGGCTTTCCGACCTTTCTTTTTTGTATTTGAGTCGTCCTTTTTTCGAAATCCTTCCTTTTTCCTAATCTTTGACAAAAGATTGTGATGTGAAATACAACTCTCATTGATAGTCATTCTTCAGGTTTGTTCATTAATGCTGATTTTTTACACAGAAACTGAACCATAGAAGGAGTGACTATGAAGAATTGTTTCCGGTTTTTGTTGTCAGTGCTTTTATTTGTTGCCGGACTAAACGGAATTATGGCGCAAGAAGACCCGCCGAATCCTTCACCGCACGGAGTTATCGATGGAACGGTGCTTGATGATTCCACAGGCCTGCCGATCCGTGAGGCCCGGGTGAAATTCTTTAATATCCATCGATTGTGGACTGAAGGAACACATACCGACTCCAACGGATATTATCATGCCAGCCTTGATACCGGAAACTATCTCGTTCGTGTTGAGAAGTTCGGTTATATTCCTGAATGGTTCGACAATGCACGCGAAGTCAGAGATGGCTTAGTCCTGGATTTACATCAGGATACAACGTTAACGGCGAATGTCAGTCTCCAGCCGTTTGAACCCCCGATATTCGTAAATGTTACCGGCACAGTTACTGACAGTGCCACGGGTGCACCGTTGCAGAATGCACTTGTAGCATTTGTGCGTCCGCATCGCTGGCTGAAATGGCTCGAGGAGCTTTCCGACTGGAATGGCGGCCCCCCTGAAGAACGCGTATTCCTTCCGGGACTTGGCAGACTGCATGGAGTAGTTTGGTTTGGACTCACAGACGAAAATGGAAATTATGAAGCTCATGTGCTGAAGAACCTTCCGTTTATCGCTGTCGCGGTGAAACCGGGATATCTCCATGAGTTTTACAATAATAAATTGTGGCCCTTTGATGCCGACAAAATTGTCGCGACGGGAAATTTATCCGGTATTAATTTTGATCTTGTACAAAATCCTCTCGCGGTGAATACCTTGTCCGGCAGAATAGTTGATTCGTCAGGATCCGGAGTTCCGTCGCACGTGCTTCTCGTGCGCCTGCTTCCCAATTCTGCAATGCGTGTCAGATACGTTCCAACGGACTCGCTTGGGAATTACCTCTTCCAGCACCTGGTACCCGGGCGCTTTCTTGTGAAGGCTGTGCCGATGAACGGTTTTGCGCCCGCATGGTATGCCGAGAATGAGTGTGGTATACGGAATTGGCATAATGCCGATGTCGTTGAGGTGTTGTCAAATGTCAGCAACATTGATGTTTGTGTACGGCCGTATCGCAGAGATGGATTCTGCAGAATCAGCGGAAATATTAGTGAAGGCGGTGGAAATCTCTTTTCGGCGGCAGGGTTAGGTGGTGTGTCTGTGTATGCGGTTTCTGGCATTACGGGCGAAGTCGAAGGATATGATATTACCGAAGATGACGGGTCGTACTCTATTGACAATCTTACACCCGGATCATATACGGTGACAATTGATAAAGAAGGATACGTCTCCGGAAATTCACCAGTCGTTACGGTTGATGAAACCAACGGCTATGATGCCGGAAATCAGGACGTTGGTATAACCTCCGATCCGTTGCTTGGTGTCGTAAACAACCAGCCTGAAATGCCAAAGGCATTTCAGCTCTATCAGAATTTCCCGAACCCGTTCAATCCGGTGACGGTTATCCGGTATGACGTGCCTGTGGCGAGTATTGTTACGCTTAAGGTGTATAACCTGATCGGTCAACGGGTTCAAACGCTCGCCGACGAGGTAAAGCAGGCTGGTTCATATTCCGTACGATGGAATGGAACCGATGACAATGGCAAGCAAATGACAAGCGGTATCTATTTTGTCAAATTTATCGCGAAGCCGGTTGACGGTGAACGGCCTGCGTATGAATCACTGCGGAAAATGATTATGGTGAAATAATCAATTTACCATAATCAGGAATTTCTTTACGAAACTTCAAGGGGCAACATATAGTTGCCCCTTTTGTTTTAATTGATTTTAGGATGAGAAATGTGTATCCTCCATCTGATTTTTTCAGAGCTGTAAATAACTATCGGGGTAATTCGCTGACACTGTATTCATGAATATATCTCCTTCATCAAATCATCAGAAATTTTTCGCTTCCTCGTTTGATTACGCGATAATTGTATTGTGCGGTCTGTTCTTTTGCGTGGGAGTATTTTCGCTCAACGAAATATCGATCTACACACCGGATAGCACCCGGTACCTCGTGTGGGCAAAATCGCTGTCAGACATGATGGGGTTCTACGACGGAACGATGCCGGAGGCTTCGCGTTATGTTGTCCATGCGCCGTTATATCCACTGCTTCTTGCTCCTGTTTCGTTTTTCTTTCCTCAAAGTATCCTCGCGCCAAAAATTATCACTCTTCTGATAGGAACCATTGCTCTCTTTTTTCTCTATCGCTGGATGCGCTCTTTCATTCACAGCGGAATCGCGTTTCTGGGGTGCGCTGCACTTGCAGTGAACCCGTTGTATTTTCTCTATTCCACGGAAGTTCTGTCGGATGTCCCATTTGTCTTAAGTCTTATTCTCGTCTGCATTCTTGTCTCAAAAATTACATCTGCCGGAGATTTCCGCCTCCGGGACGTAACTGCTTTGGCGCTATCGGTTGCCGCCGCATTGTTATTGCGTGAAATTGGCATCTCAGTCCTTATAGCGGCTGTTTTGTTTTTAGTATTCGGGAAAAAATACAAAGAAGCCGGCTTCGTATTTATTATACCGGTTGTTATTTATGGTGCATGGTATGTGCGGAATGAGCTTGTTGTTGCAGCTCTTGAACAACCGGTACTGACAAACTCTAAAATTTTCAGTTATCATTTCTTCACACCGGCAGACGCAACTCTGGCTCAGGAATTTATGGCGCGGATTACTAATAATGCTGAAGTTTACGCAAAACTCATCGGAGATCTGCTTCTTTTTCCAATGTACTTCTCGCCGCAGTATGATCTGGTCGCTCCTTCCGAACCCATGGTCTCGTTCGTGAAAGGAATCCTTCTTTATGGGAAGTATCCGGTGTTCATTCTTCTATTCTCATCTTTTGTCTATGGAGTAATTACAGACGTTCGACGGTCCGGGACAGGATTGTTCCATGTGCTGTTTATCGCACTTTATATAGGCGTAATGTTATTCTATCCTATCAATGATATTCGATTCCTGCTTCCTCTGATCGTAATAGCAGTGTATTATTTTGTCTGTGGAATAACTCAGTTTTCCGTTAGCCGAATTATTGCTATTCCTTTTGCCGGTGTACTGCTATTGCCGAATATTGTCTGGGGTTATTCTTTTGTGAGGAACAGCCATGACTACGCCTCTCATCCGGTCGAATTCTATGAATCGGGCAGGTCGGAGAAAGATTATCCAACCCATTTTACCAAGCCGTTCAGGCTGGCAGGGGGGTGGATTCAATCGCATACGCCACCTCAATCGGTGCTTATTTCTCAATGGAAAGACCTGGCATTTTGGATTGGTGAGCGAAAGCTTCTGAACGTTGACCAGACAATTGCTCCTGATGAGTTTGAGAATCTCATCCGTGATTACGGGATAACATTTCTGGTAAGCCAGGTAAAACGGGGGGAAATTTCGGAATTTGCTTTCCAGGTGCACCATGCTCGTCGTTATGAATTTACGTTGCAACATCGCGTCGGTAACACGGAAGTATACGAAATTACACGAAGGAAAAATTCGGGACAACCTGAGAGCAATATCTCCCGGTTTGAGGAAAGTCTCAGGGCATTGGATGAAGAGCGGTATGATGCAGCTGAAACCATTTTAGATTGTCTGTGGCGTGATAATAACAGAAACTTAACTGCGCTCTTTTATCTTGCGACCGCGAAAGAATGCGGTGGAAAACTCATAGAAGCGGATTCACTATTTGAGTTCATGCGCGAGCATCCCCAGGCAGGAATATTTTTGGGGAAGGCGGGAACCCACCGTCAAATCATCCGTCAATTGAAACTCGTTGCGCAAGATTCCTCTTCCACCGGGAAAGCAGAAAAACTGCTTGCTGTCGGTGCAGGTTACTGGAACATGGGGCTCCGAACACAAGGGAAAAGTTCGGTATCGCAGGCTCTGAAGGCAGATTCTCGGTTTGCGAACGCACTGATCTTTCAAACGCTCTTCGCGCTGAAGGAAGGTGATACGATCCTTGCCGTAAAGACTGCTCGCGAATTGGAGTCCGTTCACCCGGGTCATCCGGTAAGCTCTGTTTTTAACCGTATGTTTTCAATCTTTGATTCTGTGTCGGTTGTTTCCGATACTTCAAAACGTTCTGATTATTTTTTCCAGCTTGCGGAGCAATATCTTGCCCTCGGATTAACAGAGGATGCGGTGGATTGCGGGCTTTTATCGCTGGAGAGTAATCGTGCGAATTCCCAGACACTGGTCCTTCTTGCAGATATTTACATAAAGAAGCGCCGGTTCGCCCCCGCAAAAAAAGCGTTGCAACATGCTCTCGAAATTGATCCCCTTCAAGAAAACGCACGTCTTCTGCTTTCAGAAGCAATGCAACACTAGATCCAGTATTACCTCATTCCGGTGATTCGCGGCTTTTCTCTTCGTGTGACATAAAACAACCCCCATTTTACTCGTTTGCAGGAAAGTTGTACTTTGTTTCCAGTAATTTTGATGGTGCTTTTAGCAGGAAAAGATTACTGACATCAAGAAAAGATTTCTGATGGCGACTGACGAAAACAGTTAAAAAGCGGGATTTTTGCGATGGTTCCCGCTGGCACGGTGGTTGCGAAGTAAGAAGCAGATAAGATTGAAAATAAAATAATAAAAACTAATAAACCATAAACTAACCAACGTAGGAGATTTACCATGGGTCAGCAACAGCTCTTATTGATCATCCTCGGCGTTATCATTGTCGGTATCGCCATAGCAGTCGGTATATCAATGTTCAGTTCCGGTAGCGTCCAGGCGAACCGTGACGGTATTGTGAACGACTTGAATAACCTCGCAGCCAATGCGTATCAGTTCAAAATTCGCCCGACAACGATGGGCGGAGGCGGCGGAACATACACAGGCGGTTCAGGCTACACCATTCCGACCAAATTAGTGACGAATGAAAACGGCAGCTATACCCGCACAAACGCAGCTCAGGCAGTTACATTCGTCGGTACGTCAGCTTCCGGATACGGAACAGTTACCGCGGTATGCGACAGCTCAGGCGCGCTTGGCAGCTTCACCTATACCGGTCAGTTCCAGTAAGCCGGTTACGATTTAAGGCGAAGATCGCATAACATATTGCCGGCGATAGAGATTTTCTCTGTCGCCGGCTTTTTGTTTTCAGGGCTTTTTGGATGGTAACATGTCAATTAACGACTATTCTCATTAAGCAACATCGGAAGAATATACATGCCCTCAGGTAAAAATTACCGTCAGCAAAAGTGCAGCATTAGTTTCGTAATGTAAAAAGTGCCAAAAATCGCTAATATTAGTAAAAAAGCAAAGTTATGAGAAGATAGACCTTGGTTGGCACACCGGTTGCAGTTATAGGGACAGTTAAATTGAAATAAAATAATAAAAACTAATAAACCATAAACTAACCAACGTAGGAGATTTACCATGGGTCAGCAACAGCTCTTATTGATCATCCTCGGCGTTATCATTGTCGGTATCGCCATAGCAGTCGGTATATCAATGTTCAGTTCCGGTAGCGTCCAGGCGAACCGTGACGGTATTGTGAACGACTTGAATAACCTCGCAGCCAATGCGTATCAGTTCAAAATTCGCCCGACAACGATGGGCGGAGGCGGCGGAACATACACAGGCGGTTCAGGCTACACCATTCCGACCAAATTAGTGACGAATGAAAACGGCAGCTATACCCGCACAAACGCAGCTCAGGCAGTTACATTCGTCGGTACGTCAGCTTCCGGATACGGAACAGTTACCGCGGTATGCGACAGCTCAGGCGCGCTTGGCAGCTTCACCTATACCGGTCAGTTCCAGTAAGCCGGTTAAGATTTAAGGCGAAGATCGCATAACATGTTGCCAGCGATGGAGGTTCAATCCTTCTGTCGCTGGCAATATGCTTTTATGGCATAAAGATTGTAGTATATGTATTGACAAAACACAGAGACAGACATTAATAGTTTTCTTAACAAAGGATAGTATATGGGCACCCAACAGATGCTGTTGATAATCGTAGGCGTAATTGTTGTCGGTATTGCAATCGCCGTTGGGTTAAGTTTATTCAATTCAACAAGTGCGGAATCCAACCGGGATGCTATTGTAAATGATATGATGAATATCAGCCAATATGCCTATCGGTATAAACTGACCCCTATTCCGTACGGTGGCGGCGGGCGAAGTTATTCGGGGTTTACGATCCCTGAAAAACTCAGTAATAATGAAAATGCCACATACATGTCTGAAGCAGGTCCGGCTTCAGTCCGGTTCATAGGAACCTCAAATTATGGTTATGGAACTGTTGCTGCGGTTCTGGACAGTTCAGGGGAGCTTTCCGCTTTTACCTTTAGCGGACAATGGTAATTCTTACCAGATAGTCTCCATAAAAATATAAAGTACAGGTTTCCCCCTTTTTCAAGCACTTTTACCAAGCGTACCAACCTTAAAAAGTATTGCCTGCGTCACAAGGCTGTTGCATTTCCAGGGGTCCCTCTATACATTGCCCACGTGAAAAAACGGGTAAATTGAGATAAGATTAGGATTAATAAACAAAAGAATGGAGCATTGCAATGCCAGAATTCAGAGTAGAGGGCCTTTCATCAACCGGGAAACCTGTTCAGGGTATAATCGAGTCGGAAAATACGCGTGCGGCCAAACAGAAGGCGCAACAGATGGCAACGCAGCGGAAATTCAAACTCATCAGGATTCTTCCCAGATCAACCTTTCTTTATAAAGTACAGCGGGGAACTGATAAACCTGTTCTTGGTGAACAGAAAGCGTTTACCAAGGAAGAGGTCCAGGATGCTCTGTCGAAAATGGGTTTCAGAGTCATCAGCGTTAAGAAGAAAACGTTCGATGTAAAAGTAAAACCACCGACAACCGAAATTGTGACATTCGTACGCGTCAGTGCTGACCTAATACGTCAGAAGCTTCCGTACAATGAAATTCTCCAGCTCATGGTGAATGACATTGAAAATAAAACATTGCGCGATGCCGTCCGTGAAATCAACAATGAGTTGAAACAGGGTAAAGACAGTGAAAAGGTTTTTATCAAGCAGGAAAACGTCCTCGGGCGTTTCACCGCGCATATGCTTGGTCTTGCGTCGAAGAGCGGTAACATGGCGGATATCTATGACAGCACAGCGAAGTTTCTCGAACGCAGGGCGGAATTCCGCAAGAATCTGAAAAGCGCATTGATCATGCCGATCGTAACCTTAATCGCGCTGTTCGGCGCGTGCGTGTATTATGTCGGATTCATTTTCCCGGGTATGGCGGAAATATTTGTTCGCCTCAAAGTGGATATGAGGCAATTTCCAATGACATATGCAACGCTGCAGATGAGTGATTTCCTGCAGGATAATATATTTATCATACTCCTGTGCATCACTATTCCTGTGGTCCTTGCGGCAAGATTTTTTACCACCGAGCGCGGAAGATTCTTCTTGGATCAGTATATCTGGAAAGTTCCGGTTATCGGGAGCCTGCTTCATAAAACTTCCATCGAAATTTTCTGCCGGGTATTCTACGCATTGTACAGTGGTTCCGGCGAAAATATTGATGTTATCAAAATGGCAGCAGAAGCAAGCGGCAATAAATATATGGAGCATAAGGTAAAGACCATTGCTATTCCGATGATGGTGGAAAAAGGCGCAGGAATCACCGAAGCATTTGAAGCATCGGGAGTGTTTACAAAGACGGCTATTTCCCGTCTTCACTCAGGCGCAGAAACAGGTACGGTCAAGCATACGGCGCTCCAGCTTGCCGAGTATTATGAAAAAGAGACAACCTATAAGATGCGTAATGCTATCGATTTCATTCAGCTCTGGATCAGTCTGATTATCATGGTCGTATTGACAGCGTTAACGCTCGTTTCATCAGAAACGGCAACGTTCCATCCCAATACGGCGCCCGGACAGCATTAATAATGAACGGGAGATAGACAGAAGAACACTTTTTATTAAGGCTGACATAGAATGGCTGAAGTCGATATCACTGACAAGATAGGGTATACGCTGTTAAAGAAGGGCGTCATTGATTATGAAACCCTTGAAAAATCCCTGACGGTAAAAGAATCGGAAGACAAAAAGAACCGGAGAAATCTCGGTCAGATCTTGGTAAACGAATTCAGCGTGGACCACGATCTTGTCTTCCGTGAGGTCGCAAACCTCTATGCTTTTCGCGAAATCTATCTCACGGATGAGATCATTGATCCTGTCAGGATAGAATTTATCAAGAAGTATGTGGAGGCGCTTCCCGACGCGACAAAAGATCTTCTGGTGCAGATAAAGATGTTGCCGCTCCGGTTTGATGAAAAACAAACCGATAAGCTTATCATAATTTCTGCCGATCCAACTGACCGTAATATTCCAACAATAGCGCGCAATTTTGGCGTAAAAAAGTATGAAGTCTGTTACTGTCGGCTCAAAGACCTGCAGAATCTGATTGAACAGGTTATTCCTCCTGAGAATGAGTTTCTCAAGTTGCTGGCGAATGCCGATGTTGATATTACAGCAGTCGAAGATGAAGGTGTTGTTGATGAAGAGGCTCTTGAGAGCGAAATAAGCAAAAGCGCGCTTGTTAACCTTGTTGAAGGAGCCCTGATGGAAGCGGTGCGCCAGGGCGCAAGTGACATCCATATCATTGGTAGGGAAGGCAAACGCACGGATTTCCTTTTCCGTGTCGACGGCAACTTGAAATCATGGCATATTCAGGAGAACACCATGCCAGAGGCAATTGCCGCTGTCGTCAAGGACCGTTCGAAGAATGTTGACCGTTTTGAACGCGAAATGTCCCAGGACGGTTTTATTCAGCGCATTATCGATGGACATAATATCCGATTCAGGGTGTCCATCATGCCGATTGTGGGAACCGAGTTTAAACACAAATTTGAAAGTATCGTTATTCGTGTTCTGGATGACCGTAAGGTTATCACTGACCTGAACAAGCTGGGATTGCAGGGACCTGCAAAAGATTTCTTTTACAAAGCCATATCGAAGCCTCAGGGTATCGTTATTCTCACCGGTCCGACGGGAAGCGGAAAAAGTACGACGCTGATCGCCGCGCTTCATCAGGTTATCGACCCTACGGTTAATGTGTTAACTGTCGAAGAACCTGTGGAATATATTATCAAAGGCGCACGGCAGTTGAAGATCGGTCACAAGATGGATTTTGACCAAGCGATTCGCGGTATCTTGAGACATGACCCTGACATTGTGCTTGTGGGTGAAATGCGCGATAAAATGACTGCAGAGATCGCGATTAAACTCGCGAATACGGGTCACCTAACATTTTCAACACTTCATACCAACGACGCTCCCAGTGCGGTCGCACGTCTCTATAAAATGGGGGTTGAACCGTTTTTGATTGCATATGCCATCAATATCATTGTTGCTCAGCGCCTTATCAGGACACTCTGCTCACTCTGTAAAAAGCCGTTGAAGTTATCAGAAAAAGAAGTTCAGATTTATCTAAAATTTGGATTCACGGAAGAAATGTTAAAAAATTCCACTTTTTTCGAACCGATTGGCTGTGAAAAATGCAATGGCGGATGGAAGGGGAGAGCTGCCATTCATGAGGCACTCTACTTTACCAGGGAAATTAAGCAGATCATTGTCGGCTCAGGCAATGAAGTGAACGAAAACGCTATTCGTGAACAGGCGGTTAAGGATGGTATGTGGACGCTACGCCGGTCCGGCATGGAAAGAATGATGGAAGGACTAACAACGCTGGAGGAAATTATCGCCACAACCACAGAGGATGACTAACGTGGATCAAATAATGTTGATTTTCATCACACGTGCATTGAAATTGGGGAAAATGAGTAGTAGTTTGACCACGATAATTGACGGAGAAATGGTATGAGTGGTCAAATGTTGATGGTTTTGGGCGCATTGATGTTATTGTCAATGGTAAGTTTATCCATTAACACGATGTTTATTGGAAAAACAACAACCATGCTGGATGCGGAAGCAAGTCTGAATGCTATTTCTATCGCGCAGACGATGATTGATGAGATTATGGTAAAATCTTACGATGCAGCGACGGTATCGTCGAAAATTTTTAACGCGTCTGCGTTCACAGCTCCGGGAAGTTTGGGAGCAAACGGGACGGAAACATCGAATGTTCCTCAACCGGACACTTCCAGTCCCTTTAAATCAATCAATAATTACAATGATGTGGACGACTATCACCTCTACCGCAGGACAGTGAACACTCCACGTCTTGGCAAGTTTACCGTACGGGACAGTGTCTTCTATGTTGTGGAGTCGAATCCAGATCAAAAATCTTTTACACAGACATTCAATAAAAAGATTGTCGTTACCATCACTCATCCCAACATGTTACGGCCTTTGCAGATTTCCGATGTTGCTGTTTACAGACGATATTTCTAGGCCTGATGATATTGCAACGAGATCACAAAAGAATTTAGTGAAGGAAGAGTCGTATGGCAGTAATGATGGATATAATTGGCGCAGCAGTACTTGTCGGTATGCTAATGCTTACCGTAATGAATATAAATATCAACATGAATTCAGAAACGTACAGAACTGCCAGTGAGTTTCATACACAAACCGAACTGATTCAGCTTGCACGAATCTTTGAGTTTGACTTATACAAGATCGGGTATGCCGTCGCAAAACCTGCTATTATGGCAGCCGATACGTCGTATCTGAAATTCAAGACGAATCTTCTCAATGTTGCAGGTGCACGGGATAGTATTGAATATATCCTTGGAACACCCGTCACCAGTTCAGTAAACCCCAATGATAAGCATCTCCTACGTATCGAGAATGTCTCGACAGTGTCAATTAGTTATAGTGTTACGAAATTTAAGCTGGCGTATTACGATGCCGAAGATTCTTTGATGGCAACGCCAGTTTCGAGCACGCTTCGTGACAGCATTCGGTCAATCAGGATTCAGTTGCGGCTGGAGGGACCCACTATTATTGACGGAGAATATCCTGGCGCGTTCTATGAGAAACTAATCTATCCACGAAATTTGCAGTGAGGTGAGAGCATGGGAAGAATGGCATTGATAATAGTCGTGGGCTTGTCAATAACCCTAGGTGTTGTTGGCTTCAGTCTGAACAGATCAAAGACGGGAACCGTAGAAAATGTTGCCGGTTTCCATAAGTATACAACCGCGCGCAATATAGCGCATACCGCGGTAAATATGGCGCTCCGGGCGTTGGACCGGAATGATTCGGCCTTTATTGCCAATCGTAGCTTGAACGTGAGTGCCATGGGTGGCACTGCGGCAGTATCGTTTACATATCCGAATATGTCATCGCTCGATACGATAGATCTTACAGCAACTTCAAGATACATGGATACGACCAAGACGATGTCATTGCGATTATACCGTAGGCCCGTCCCATTTCCCACTATTGGTCAGGCAGTCGGATTGCGGGTTCCGAATGTGGATTTCTCGATGTCCGGTACTCCCAGCATTGACGGCCGTAATCATGATATCAACGGAAATCTGCTTGCAGCAAGTGCAAATGATAAACCGGGTGTGGGAGTCATCTATGGTCCTGATACCACGGATGTGTTGGGATTCGCGAGCAAAATCAATGGTACGAAGGATGTGGTTTATGATACCACAATTGCTGATCCCGCGCAGTTTGTCGGAGAATACATCAACGCTGCCGATCGGGTATACACGACCGGTGTGTACGGAAGTAACATGACCTGGGGTTCGGTCACGAGCCCGCAAATCGTCTACGCAAATGGCGATGTGAAATTCAATGGTAACATTGAGGGATGGGGAATTTTGGTCGTCAACGGGAATCTCACTCTTGCCGGCACATTTAAATTTCATGGATTGGTTGTTGCTTATTCAGATTTTTCCATTGATGTAACATTCTCAACCGGAACCCCGGATGTTATCGGTGCGGTACTTATGGCGGGCATCGCGAACAGTGATTACATCATGAAGGGCAATAGTAATGTCTCCTACAGCAAGGATGCGCTGGACAAAGCAAAGTTCATTAACAAGCTTCAGGTGTATCGCGTTATGAGGTGGTACGAGTAGATGAAGAAACTCTTGTTTGCTGTTAATACCTTGAGTGTGAAATTTAGCGTAATTCAGGGTATTTTTTTTGGAAAAAAAAGGATTTTGTGTGATTTAGGCCATATTGAATAACGAAATCTATTGACAAGTGCGGAACTTTTGTATATATTAGCCGCCGTATTTATATAGAAATATTGGCATTATTTAAAGTATAACTCGAAATAATTGAATAATTAACATGGATGAAGCGATTTCCATAATAAAACAGATTGTCAGCAATATACCGGAAACGGCATATGGCGTAGAACGCCAGATGCTTATCGGAGACCTTGTTTCGCGGCAATCTCAGGAAGAACGGGTCATAGTCAAGAAGATGTTTGACGGTTTCCTGACACGAATGTTCGAAATATCTGCGTCTGACATTGACCTCGGCGGCTTTGGTTCCCAGGGATGTGTCTGGTATCGTATTCATGGTTCAAAGAAGCCGGATACCAGCCTGCCGACTTTCACATTTGACGAATGCAACGTCCTGCTTCAGACCATTTTGCTGGAGCGTCAACGCCAGTTCCTCTACGAAAATAGAAATCTTGATTTTTCGTATACCGTATTTCATCAGGATAAAATGCACCGGTTTCGTGCCGATGTGTACTTTGACCTTGACCAGATCGCGATGAACATGCGCGCGATTAATGCAGTTGTTCGTCCGTATAAGAATCTGGATTTTCATGCAAATGTTACAAAGATTGTAAGTCTTGCTCATACCAAGGAAGGTATGATTCTTGTGACCGGAATTACCGGTTCAGGAAAAAGCTCGACTCTGGACGCCATTCTTGACGCAAATAATCATAGCGTTGATGCGCACTGCGTTATCATAGCGTCGCCGATTGAGTATGTGCATAAATCCGATCGCTGCATCATACGTCATAGAGAAGTTGGCCGTGACGTTCTCTCCTTTAAAGAAGGCGCAGTTCAGGCGTTACGGCAAGATCCTGATATTATTATCATCGGCGAGTTGCGCGATCCTGACACGATTTTGACGGCATTGGAAATTACTGATAGCGGTCATAAAGTATTCTCAACGCTCCATACATCTTCTGCTGTGGAAAGTATTGACCGTATTATTGGTGAAGTCCCCCCCATTGAACAAGAGCGTGTACGTAACCGGTTGGCGGATATTATTCAGTGCGTCATTTCTCAGAAACTCGTACCAAGTCTTGATAAGAAACGTGTGCTTGCGAAAGAAGTCATGATTGCGACACCGTCTGTCAGGGCTGCAATTAAAAATAATAATACAAGTGAAATTTATCAGATGATGTCGGAATCCGGTGACTTGGGCATGGTCACGATGGAACAGGACTTGAAGCGCCTCTATCTTGCAAAGAAGATATCGCTTGAAACAGCGATGAACTTTGCAAACAATAAACGCAGGCTGCAGCAAATTCTGAACCTGGTTCCACAAGGTGAATTATAACCTCGAACTTTTACAAGGATAGGATACTTTATGGCCTCTATGCGAGGAAGTAAATCGAGTGCAATAGGATTGTTTGTCGACGGCTTGGAACTGAAACTTGCCAAGCTTTCCCTAAAACACGGCAAGGTGGTGATCGATGAACTGCGCGCCGCCACGTTAGCATCGAAGCTCGAAGAGCGGCAGATTGCCAGCGTGGAAATGGAATCGCTGAGCGAAACCTCTGTGTCGTCGGAAGCATTTGCCCTGCCGGCCTCTGAACCCGATGCCGACAGCAATACTGATAATAACAGCGTTCTCCTCGGGCTGCTTGCCAAACATCCGACAAGCAGTTATGTCCTTGGGTATGCTATCTCTGAGCCGAGTATCTACTATCATACACTCGATAGTGATCACGGACTCAAAGGCAAAAAACTTAAACAGCGGGCTGTGGATGAACTGCGCAATGTGCGTTCAGTTCAACCCCCGCTTGATGCAATTGACTTTTTCCCGTCAGCGGAAAAAAATCTGGTTTGCGTTGTCCGTGAAGACGGAATGACATTACTGCGTTCACTTGAAGAGGTGAAACCGTTTTTGGGAAAACATCTCCCCAGAATTCCCCTCATCGAAATTTCCGATGTGGCATTAATGAACCTCGCCAAGGCGAATTACGGTTTTTCGCCAGATGAAATTACCACGATTATCTATATCGGCGTTGAGTTTACCCGGCTTATTTTCATGAAAGGAACTGAATTCCTCCACTTCGCGCCGGTGTTGGGTGAGGGGTACGATTCTTCAAATATTCAAAATACCGTGTACAGCAGATTGCTGCTGGAACAAGACAACATGGGTATCCCGCGTATCGATAAAGTGCTCCTCGCGGGTGAGAGCCGAAGAATTAATTTTGACGAATTTTTGCGTGAACAACTTTCTGACGTAGAAGTACAGTATCTCCGGACTCCGGAACTCGATTCCAGTGGTTTACCGGCAGATGTGCAGGAGCAAATTCCTGAATATGCAGTTGCGATAGCGACAGCATGGAAAATGCTGGATGATGACCATCCGGCGTTCTATCCCACGAACGTGCTGCCGGAATCAGTCCGTGAAAGCCAGCGTACCTTCAAGCTTGCGTGGCACGGCTATGTTGCATTAGTCCTTGTATTTTTATCAACGCTCTTCTTTACGTCGCGATACTCGGAATTACAGCGTGAGGTAGGTGTTAAACAGGGAACACTTGATCAGCTTCAGGAGAAAGTTGCTGAGAATGACAAATTGAAAGCCGCGATAGCATCACTTAACGATCAAATCGGCAGATATAACGTAGCCCTTGCAGTGTACGACTCGTTGGTGCCGGGCAGTGACCGATGGAATAAATCATTGGCGCACCTTGCAAAAGGTGTCGAAGATCTCGGCGCAATCTGGATTACGGAAATGAGGGCACTTGGCGGCGGTTCCATGAGTATCCAGGGCTATGCGCTGTATCGCGCTCGTATTCCCAGAATCGCGGCACTCTTTGATAACTCAACACTGACAAAAGTCGAGGTAAAAGAGATTCGTGTCAATTCTCCTTCTGTCTATAACTTTGTTATCACGGTTCCGCCGCAGGAGCAGAAGATTGAATCGACGATTCCGCCCGCAACCGGCGGACAACAATAATTGTGATTAACTATTAACGGAGCGAACAGTGTCTTATATCATACGAAATAGCATCGTACTCGGCGTTATCCTCTTCCTTATTCTTGCAGGAGGGATATACTTTACCATGTTTTCTCTTCCAAAAAGGATTGAGAAAACGGATGCTGAGATTAAGCGCCTTCAGGACGATTTGCAGAATACTCCCGATCTTGCAAACCAATACAATACCACTGCTGCCTTGCTTGATGATATCAAAAAGCGGTGGGAAACGAGAAACAAGGATGTTCCGCCGAAGGACATTACGGGCGAAACGTATGGTTACTTTAACCGCACAATTGACGTGAGTGGTGAAGTAAAAATGGATATGACGTATGTCGGTCCCAAAGATTTTGGTAACTATGGCTTTAACGTGTATACCCTGAAGGGCGAAGCGCCGTTCAGCAACTTGTTTAAGTTTATCTGGTTCACAGAAAACGGCCGCCGTCTCTTTAAAATATCCAACCTGGCACTCCGCGGGTATGAATCTAAAGTCGCGGAAACAGGAGAAACAAAAATCCTCGTTCTCTATGATATGGAGTTGCAGGCATATTATTCCTCCATGCCGGAGCTCAACAATGCACCTGGTCAATTGAATGTCGTGCCGACCACGCTGACAGGCAATCCGTTCTATCCGCTTATTCTGCGCGAAATACCTCCTCCGCAGGCGGATGAAATTGAAATTGAACGGTCTGATTTAAAAGCGGTTATTCCGGGCAAAGCGTTCATTTTAGATCAGTTCCAGAAATCCAGAATTCTTGAAGAAGGTGATCCGGTGTACCTTGGATACGTGACAAAGATTTATCCGAACGAAGGAAAGATAGAGTGTTTATTAAATAAAGGCGGTGTCGCCGAACGTTTCGAGCTTACTATACGTGTTGGTCAACCGATTAAATAGCACAATTTACGGAGCTTCCATGAACATCAAATATCTGTTGCTGTTGGTTGTAAGTCTTCTCTTTGTCCAGAGCGTTTCTTCCCAAACCAAGGAACAGCGGTTACGGACAAAAGGGTATGTAAATCCCCAGGAAATCGTATCGCTTGATTCCACAACCAGAATGGATCAGGCATTCCTTGTCATTAATGAATTGAGCAAACAGTTTGCGGGAAAGATTCTTATCGATCTCGAGAAACGCCGTGGCCCCATTGGTGTTTATATTGTGAACCAGCACTGGCGGGATGCGCTTGACATGATATTGTCACATAATGGCCTCACTGCCGTCGAAGAATCAGATTTCATCCGGATCATGGCAGCGGGTGCAGCGCCGGTTATGACCGGTTTGGGTTCAGGAGGCGAGATGAAGGAACCTCCCCCGACACTTGAAAGTCAGGATGTCAAAATTTCCGCGGTATTCTTTTCAACGAACGTCGATAAACTGCAGGACTACGGTATCAGCTGGGATTTCTTCCGTTCCAAACCGAAGGAACCGGGCATTTCAGGGTATTTAAGCGCAGGGATTGTCCGTGGCGATACATTGTCGTTGATTCCCCCGACATCTCCGCAACCGTCGCTGAACAGAGCTCTTGGCGTTATCTCGTCACCGCCGGAATTTAAATTTGCCAACATCGACGCGTTGGTGAAGTTCTTCGGTTCAAATCAGCTTGGTGAAGTTATCACCAGTCCGGAAGTTGTTGTCCGGAACGGAAAAAAAGGTAAAATCCAGGTTGGTAAAAATATCTTTATAACCACAAGAGATATCGCCGGTAACCCCATCGCACAGCAGGTTCAAACCGGAACCATCATTGACGTAAGTCCGATGATTTACACTCAAAACGATACCAATTTTATTTACCTCGATCTGAACATCGAACAAAGCGATGCGAATACAGGTCAAACAGGCGTGGAAATTAACAAAGCATCTGTCACCACGCACGCGTTGCTCTACGACGGTGAAGAGAGTGCTATCGGTGGACTCTACACGACTTCTGAAACCCAGGTCAGGGAAGGAATTCCTGTCCTGAAGGATTTGCCGGGATGGTTCTTTGGCTTGCGCTATCTCTTTGGTTCTGAAAGCACCACCAAGACCAAGAATGAACTGATTGTGCTTCTCAAGGCTGAATTGTTGCATCCCATCAGGGATCGTATTGCCAATCCCACGATGAAGCAGGAACAGCTCTTGAATGAAAAACGGAATGAATTCAAACAGGAATTTGAGAAGAAGTAAGCGATGATGCATACTCACGGATTTGAAGACGAACAATTACGTTTATCCCAAAGGATTGTACATATGAACTCAAAATATATACTTCTGTTCTTAATCGCATGTGTGTCTCTCGGTCTCTGGAGTTGCGAAGACCTCCCGATAGAAGGGGGAGGGATTGTGCAGGTGACCGGAACGGTGACTGAACTCGGTACCGGACTCGCAGTCCAGAACGCGACGGTTTATCTGACTGTCGGCGGCAACGTGGACTCGGTTGTTACCGGAACAGGCGGGAGCTTCACCTTCGAAGCAGATTTTAACGCTCTGGAGAATGGCGGGGCGACCATTACAGTGAGAAAGACCGGATTTGAGACAAAGGTGGTCAGTATACCGAATGCCGGCGCTACGTCATTCAGCATCAATCTTCAGGCCGACCTTTCGACGTCAGCACTGATTGTTGGTACGTTACGCGACAGCACCACGTTATATCCGCTCCGTAATGGTCAGGTCATTCTTACACTTCCCGGTGTTGTTGACCAATTTATTACAGCTGTTGACGGGGCGTTCCGTCTTACTGCTGATCTTGTCGATCGGGATTCATTACCTGTCACTTTAACAATGGTCAAGGACGGTTATAAGACAAAGTCATTGACAGTTGTTGTCTATAAAGGCCAGACGAGAAACTTAAATAATGTCTTGTTGCAAGTGGATGCGGGATCGACCGTAGCACAGGTTCTCGGCCGTGTTTTGGATAATACCAACCGCCTTCCGGTGAATAACGCGACAGTGGTTATCTCCACGCCGATTTTTACGGACAGTATGGTTACTTCCGGAGATGGTTCGTTTACGTTCACTGTTAACTTACAGGGACTCTCCTCGGTTGCCGGACAAGTAAAAGTTTCCAAGAGCGGGTATCGGTCGAACAATTTCTCTTTTAATGTGAATGCCGGTGCAACATTCGCACAGGATGTGACTATCACACGCGATACAACGACCGGCGTGCCACGCGATAGTTCAGGAACGGGAAATGCTCATTCTATTGCATTGGTGAGTGTCAGTGCCAGAGAAATATCTGTTTATGGTGTCGGTGGAACCGAGTCCTCGATTCTGGTTTGGGAAGTTCGGGATTCTTTAGGGTTCCCGATTGATATCGACCATCGCGATACGGTGAACTTCTCAATTGTCGGCACACCTGCAGGAGGTGTTGGTGGAGCCTATGTATCTCCTGCAACGGTGATGACAAACGTATCGGGAAGAGTCGCGACCACCGTAAACAGCGGAACGATTTCAGGCGTCATGCAGTTTATTGCATCGTTACGTCGCGAGTCAGATGGCGTGGTCATTCAATCTACACCTGTTATTATCACAGTGAATGCAGGATTACCTGACCAGGCGCATTTTACGATTGCTCCGGTTGAATTTAATTTCCCCGGACTCGATTGGCTCGGTCGTATCGACCCGATCACTGTTCAGGTGGGTGATAAATACAGTAACCCGGTAAAAACGAATACCGCAGTGTACTTTAACACGACCGGCGGTATTATCAACGCCTCAGGCTTTACCAATGCTGATGGACAGGATGTAGTTGACCTTCATAGCGGCAATCCCCGTCCGAGCGATCCATTCTTTGGTCCGGGATTTGCGTGGGTGAGAGCCTCAACTGTTGGTGAAGCCGGAAGCACTGTCCAGGATTCGGTACTTATACTGTTCTCGGGAACATCCAGGATATCAAATGTCAGTCCGTCGTCATTTACTGTGAACGCTGCCAGCGGACATACATCAGGACCGATCAGCTTTACTGTATCAGACGCGAATGGAAATCCGCTTTCCCAGGGAACGCGCATTCAGGTTCAGCTGCAATATACACCTCCGCCGCTGAGTTCAGTAAACCTGACAACCACCGGAGATGTGGATGTTACACTCGGTGATACTCAGGTAAGCGGGCCTGGAACAACACAGTTCTCCTTCCAGGTTGTAGATCAGAGTATTCCGGTATTAGATAGTACAATTCCTGCAACGGTAACGATTAAGGTAACCAGCCGCAACGGTAATCCTCCGATTGTTCAGATGTCCGGAACGATTGGTCCGTAATATTGGCAATCGCAATCAATGCAAAACGCCATCCCGGTTTTCCCGGGATGGCGTTTGTATTTTTAGCAGTGTGGGATAATTATTTGTTGATAGAAGCGAATGCCCGCTTACACGCGCGTATCGTCTTTAGAATATCCGCTTCTGTGTGTGCTGAGGAAACGAAGGCCGCTTCAAATTGAGAGGGAGGAAGATAAATCCCCTGTCGAAGCATCTCAGAAAAATACTGAGAGAACTTTGCAGTATCAGAAGTTTTTGCCGTCTCGTAGTCAAGCACGGGTTGTTCGGTGAAGAAGAGCGTAAACATCGATCCGACGCGGTTGATCTGGTAGTTGCATCCCGATGCGTGCATGGCATCGCGCATACCTTCTTCGAGCATCCGTGACCGTTGGTCCAGCTTCTTGTACAATGATCTGTTTTTGGAAATCATCGTCAACATTTCGAACCCTGCCGCCATCGCAAGGGGGTTGCCTGAGAGCGTTCCCGCTTGGTACATCGGCCCGCTTGGAGAAACCATCTCCATAATTTCGCGCTTTCCTCCGTAGGCGCCGACGGGCAATCCGCCACCGATGATTTTTCCCATGGTGGTTAAATCAGGTGTAATTCCAAATTTCCCTTGTGCTCCTCCTGGAGAAAGCCGGAATCCTGTCATGACTTCATCCATGATGAACACTATGTTGTTCTCGCTACATAGCTTACGCAGACCTTCAAGAAATCCCGGAAGAGGGGGGACACATCCCATATTTCCTACCACGGGCTCAACAATCAGCGCCGCGATAGCACCGGAATGTTCTTTCATTAACCGGCGGACGGAATCAAGGTCGTTAAACTGTGCGGTAAGTGTCTCTACCGCAAGGGATTTCGGAATGCCGGGGCTATCAGGTACACCAAATGTCATCGCGCCTGATCCGGCTTTAATGAGGAATGAATCACCGTGTCCGTGATAGCACCCCTCAAACTTTATGATGGAATCTTTTCCAGTAAAGGCGCGCGCAAGCCGTACTGCGCTCATCGTAGCTTCGGTGCCGGAGTTTACCATCCGCACCATTTCAATTGAAGGCATCAGCTTTTTTATAAGCTCCGCCATTTTCACTTCAAGTTCCGTCGGTGCGCCGTAACTTGTGCCATTCTTTATCGCTTGCTGCAATGCTTTGATAATGCTGGGATGTGAGTGCCCGAACAGCATCGGCCCCCACGACCCTATGTAGTCGATATATTTAATGCCATCGACATCCCATATTGCGCTTCCCTTTGCCTTTTTTATAAAGAGAGGATTACCGCCAACCGATCTGAACGCGCGGACAGGGGAATTAACGCCGCCGGGAATGGAATTTTTTGCCCGAAGAAAAAGTTTGTTTGATCTGGATCTGTTCATAACAAGTCAAAAGTTAAAAATAAAAAGTAAAAAAATGTTTAGGGGTTTAGGATTGTAATAAACCGTTTCATGTTTTAAGTTTCAGGTTTCAAGTTTATGCTTCTTGAAACGTGAAACTGTAAACTCGAAACTCAAAAAGCTCACTATCACACATCTCATATACTCACATACTAAACTCTAATTGTCTCTCGCTCCCTGTTCAATCCACCGGCGTATCATATCGACCTCGATTGTTTTCAGGAAAGGACCTCCGGTTGGCATCCTTGACCCGAATGGGGGATTTGACCTAACCTTCAGTATGAGAATACTTGCGTCGGGATCGGAAACATTCACGGCCGTGCCATGATTGCCGCCGGCGATAATATTTCCAACTGTATTCAGCGCAAGGCCGCCGTTCATTCCATGACAGCTGAGACAGCTGTATCGTGCAAACAAAGGAGTAATATGATTGGCGAATGAAACTGTATCTGGCAGTGAATCGGGCGGCGGACTAACAGGGTCACTTCCTCCTTTACAGGCAGTCAGAAGAATCGATAGCGCGATAACACACAGGAATACGACAATCGGTCTTATGATAATTCCTCTTAGCGCTGGTCTGTAAACATCAGAGCAATTTCGCGGCGTCTTTCGCAAAGTATGTCAGTATGAGATCCGCTCCGGCGCGCTTAATGCCGGTCAGCATTTCCATCATGACACGTTGTTCATCAATCCAGCCAAGCTTGCCCGCAGCTTTCACCATGGAATATTCTCCGCTAACGTTATATGCCGCGGTCGGCATCGCAAAAGTGTCCTTGACTCTGCGGATAATATCCAGATACGGCATTGCCGGTTTTACCATGACGATATCGGCGCCTTCTTCTATGTCGGCTTGCACTTCATGGAGCGCTTCATCGGAGTTTGCCGGATCCATCTGGTGCGATCGCCTGTCGCCGAATTTCGGCGTACTTTCTGCGGCCTCACGGAATGGCCCGTAGAAACCGGAAGCATATTTCGCCGCATACGACATGATCGGGATATTGTGATAATTATTCTCATCCAGAATAGTACGGATTGCTTTCACCCTTCCGTCAAACATATCCGATGGCGCAACCATATCTGCCCCCGCGCGGGCATGAGTCAGTGCTTCTTTTGCAAGAAGTTCAATTGATTCATCATTTACTATTTCATCGCCGCGGACAATGCCGCAGTGCCCGTGCGATGTATATTCGCAAAGACAAACATCAGTGATAACGTACAGGTCAGGCACTTCTTTTTTAATCGCGTGGATGGCACGCTGAACGATGCCAAGTTCATCGTATGCTTCACTGCCGGTTTCATCCTTATGTTCGGGAATACCGAACAAAATTACGGCCGGAATGCCAAGCGCTTTTACTGCCGCGCATTCACGGACGATTTCATCCACAGACATCTGGAACACGCCAGGCATGGAGGAAACTTCTTTTTTTACTTTTGAACCGGGTACGACAAACAGAGGGTATATAAAATCGTTTTTCGATAACTCCGTTTCACGAACCATGGAGCGGAGAGTCGCCGTCATTCGTGTGCGGCGTAAACGTTTAAAGGTGGAAATATCAGGTGTAACGAGGGATCCTAACGTGAGTTTTTCGTTGTTTTGCATAATAATTTTCTCGAAGAATGATATTCAGTAATAATGTACCGAACTCCTGGTAAAAGGTCAAACCATACTGATTTTCTGTGCTGGCTCAGTTTAAAGAAAAGAACAACGCAGAATCGCAGAGTACGCAAAGAAACGCAGAGCATGAATCCCTTTGCGGTTCTCGGCGACCTCTGCGTCTCTGCGGTGAAAATTATTATTCAAACTGAGCCAGTACCTGATTTTCACTGATTGCACGGATAATCGCAGATAACTGATTTCGCTGAGGGACTAAATTCGTTGTAGCAAATCCCCCCAAATCATCTGAGCAGCTTTCGGAGTTGCAATCCTCCCGGCATTTTTTCTCATAGTCGTTAACAAAGAAGGCTTTTCAATGAACTGCTTCAACTTAAAATGAAGATTCGTGAAATTTCCGGCACGGAGACCCGCGGCATGCTCAACGATGTAATCGGTATTTCTTCCTTCCTGTCCGGGGATTGGATCAAAAATAATCATTGGTAACTGTTTAGTCAACCCCTCGGTCACAGTCAACCCGCCTGCTTTTGAGATCATCACATCGGAACAATCCATCAAGCGGTCCATGAAAGGAATGTAGCGGTACAATGTTATTCGAACGTTATCGGGAGATTTTAGGCGCGAAAGTTTGTCGTAGAGCCGGTTATTTTTTCCGCAGGGAACGATAAGATGAAAATGTTTGCGGGAATATCCAGAGAGAAATTCCGCGACAGAAGGGACAAGATTGTCAATGACGCCGATGCCGTATCCGCCGGATGCAATCATGATCGTAAACGATGAGGTTGGGAAACGGAGTGAGGCGCGAGCTTTCGTTTTAGTTGGCCGATCTGAAAATGACGGCATAACGGGGATGCCGGTTACTTGTATATCTGACGGTGAAATACCGTTCGATTTCAGTGTCCATGCGGTTTCTTCAGTTGCGACGTAGTATCGTTTTACTGAGGGATGGATCCAGAGTGAATGTGCGTCATAATCTGTTGGCACCGAAAAAAATGGGATCGCCCATCCCGGTGTTGTGATGTTGTCTGTGATTGCGAGGTATGGGAGAAAATGTGTGCAGAGGACAGCATCAGGCTTCAGCGAGTCGAGCTCCTGAAGATACTTTTTGTAGTTGAATTGGTCAAACAATTTGAGGAGAGGTGATTTGGTTCTTGCCACATCTTTACGCTCCGCACGCTTGTAAAAATATCCCCACAATTCGGGAGAAGTATTCACAATTGTAAAATAGACTTCGCTATATATTTTTTTAAACAGCGGCGATGTAAAACTGAGAATATCCTTGTGAACGACATTTACCGGCAGTTGTAAATCCTTTGCGGTTTCAAGAAGCGCTTCACCGGCTCTGACGTGCCCGGCGCCAGCTGTTGCCGAAAGGATAAGAATCGTTTTTTTTCTCTCGGAGGAAATGGTCACCGCAACTTTGAGAGAAATTTTACAAGATGCGTGTTGAACATTTCAGGGTTTTCCAAACTGCTGAGATGCCCCGATTGAGAGATAACAAACAGTTCCGCTTGAGGAATCTTTTCTTTCATCGCGTATGACGCAGAAGGGGGTGTGATTGAATCATGCTGTCCCACGAGGATGAGTGTGGGAATCTTGATGGTAAAGAGAGAGGGAGTAGAATCTGTCCGCGCAGCAAGGGCAATAAGAGTTCCTGCAACAGGCGCAGGTGAAGTTGTTTCGATAACGTTTCTGATCATTTCCACTGCGTCGGGCTTGGTCTCAAATGTTTTTTCGCAGAACACGCCTTTCAGGAATGGTTCGGAGAATTTCTTCATGCCGCCGGTTTTCACAATTTTTGCCTGTTGCGCCCGTTTTACTTTTCCTTCATTGCCATCAGCTTCGCTTCTGGTGTCGCATAAGACAAGCGCGCGGACTCGTTCCGGGGAACGTTCATGTGCCCGCAACGCGATATATCCACCCATCGATAATCCGACAAGTACCGCGGAAGAAATCTTCAGATGATCCAATAATCCAAACAGGTCGTCAACAAAATATTCAACGGAATACTGCCCGTCACCGGCATCGCTTTGTCCGTGTCCCCGGATATCATACGTGATAACATAGTAATTCTTTTTCAGCGCCTCGACCTGCGGCTTCCACATTTCTTTGCTAAACGGAAATCCGTGAATCAGAACGACGGGAACGCCGGTTCTGGGGCCTTCGACAGAATACTCCATCGATAAGTCATTAATTCGGGCTTTCATGCAGAAGGCCCTTTGTGGTGTTCGCCTATTATTTCGCCAATCTTCTTCAATATTTCTTCGGGAAGGTGTTCTTCGCACATGGGGAAGAAAACACGCTCCTCAGTGCGGATATGATGCTCCAGCACCTGGCCGAAACGGGTAAGCGTGCATTCCAGTTTCTTCTCGTCAGGTTGGCGCAGTTCATCCACAAGTTTCCGCATTTCTGTGTGCTCATCAATAAGCTCCCGGACAACAGTGTGAGATTCCGGGATAGCTGACTCCGCGAGAGAAAAGATGGCTTCCTCTTCCGTCTGAAAGTGCATTGCGAGATTATCATCGAAGAATTTTACCACATATTCCGCCTGCCATTTCGGGTCGTGCGACCAGAGGCGGAGAAGAGCCTTGCGCCCCTGCTGCAGGCGCGTTGCGAGCAGGAGGCCATCATGATGTTCCCGGGAGAGCAGTATAAAACTTTGATGACGCTTCATGGTAATATCCTTCAGGTTACGATTTTGTTCTCAGAATCGACGCGAAAATGGCGCAAGTAATCGCAGTAAAAATTGTCACCAGAGATACCAGGATTGATATGTGGACCCAGGGTTCAATAAGCATTTTCATACCGATAAATACCAGGACAAAGGCGAGCCCGTACTTAAGATATTGAAATTGTTTGAGAAATCCAGCCACGACGAAATATAATGAGCGTAATCCGAGAATAGCAAAAATATTCGAGGTGTAAATAGTGAATGTATCGCGGGTAATTGCAAAAATTGCGGGGATAGAGTCAGTGGCAAATGCTATATCAGTTGTTTCAATCATGATGAGAACGATAAGAAGGGGGGTCATGAATAATTTTGCATTGTGCCGGACGAAGAATTTCCCTCCCACATAGTCACTTGTCACCGGCAATATCTTGCGGACTAACCGGATAAACGGGTTTTTTTCCGGATGAACTTCGGCGTCCACTTGTGTTGCAAGTTTGATGCCTGTGAATACCAGAAAAGCTCCGAGCAGATAGAGTATCCAGTGAAATTGAGCAACGAGAGCGGAACCCAGAACAATAAAAATCGCGCGGAAGATAATCGCGCCTAACACTCCCCAGAAGAGAACCCTGTGGTGAACCTGTTTTGGAACAGCGAAATAGGTAAAGATAACGATGAACACAAATACATTGTCGACGGAGAGGGCCTCTTCAACAATGTAGCCGGTGAAAAATTCGAGAGCTTTCGTGCTTCCGTATTGAATCCAAACGAAGACACCGAATAAAATAGCAAGGTTGATCCAGAATATGGACCAACCTATTGCCTCTTTCATCGAAGGAAAATGCGCCCGTTTTTGGATAATACCGAGGTCCAGAACGAGCATTGCAACAACAAAGACATTGAACAAAATGAGAACAGTCGTTTCGCTCAAGCTGCTTTTTTCATCCTATGACTGTTTCCGGTTGTAAATATCTCTGCCGACTGGTTTGGAACGAACCTATCGTTAAAGATTATTGCCGTTTTCCCATCATCACGTAATCGCGTTTATCTTTTCCAAGATAAACCTGACGCGGCCGGGCTATTTTTTGGTCGGCATCAAGCAACATCTCATCCCATTGCGCAACCCATCCCGGAGTTCGTCCGATGGCAAAGAGTACAGGGAACATTTCAACCGGGAATCCCATCGCCTGATAAATCAAGCCGGAGTAGAAATCAACGTTCGGATAGAGTTTCCGTTTAACAAAATAATCATCTTCCAACGCGATCCGTTCGAGTTCGAGAGCGATGTCGAGTTTTGGATTTCTGCCGGTGACTTCAAAGACTTCATCGGCGAGTTTCTTGATGACTTTCGCGCGCGGATCATAATTCTTGTACACGCGATGTCCGAAGCCCATCAGTTTGCCTTTGCCTTCTTTTACGTTCTTGATGAATGCGGGAATGTTATCTTTTGTCCGGATCTCATCCAGCATAACAAGCACGGCTTCGTTTGCTCCGCCGTGAAGCGGGCCATATAACGCTGCTGCCGCTGCCGCGGTTGCGGAGAACGGATCAACATGGGAACTTCCCACGTTGCGCATCGCGCTGGTACTGCAATTCTGTTCGTGGTCTGCATGGAGGATAAACAGCACATCCAGCGCGTGTTCCAGGACAGGGTTGACTTTATATTTCAATTCGGTCATTCTGAAAAGCATGCTGAGGAAATTTCCAGCATAACTCATCTCGTTATCGGGATAGACATACCGTCTTCCCACGCTGTGGCGGAACGCAAACGCCGCAAGAGTCGGCATTTTACCGACGAGGCGGTAAATCTGGAGCTTTCGTGATTCGGGATTGTTGATGTTTTTCGCGTCGGTATAAAATGTAGACAATGCAGCAACTGTACTGATGAGCATTCCCATCGGGTGGGCATCATAATGGAATCCGTCAACAAATTTCTTGACGTTTTCATGAATCAGTGTATGCATCATGACATTGTTGGTCCATTCCTCATTTTCGGATTTTGAGGGCAGCTCACCGTAAATGAGAAGGTACGCGGTTTCAAGGAAATTACTTTTTTCCGCAAGCTGTTCAATGGGATAGCCGCGATAACGGAGAATTCCTTTATCGCCGTCGATGTAGGTAATGGTGCTTTTGCAGGCAGCGGTATTCATGAACGCCGGATCGTACGTCATCAATCCGAAATCATCGTCGC
Source organism: uncultured Chlorobiaceae bacterium (assembly GCA_964523395.1). Taxonomy (GTDB): domain Bacteria; phylum Bacteroidota; class Ignavibacteria; order UBA10030; family SZUA-254; genus JANYJZ01. The sequence continues at coordinate 237,105 of CAZFXS010000003.1, forward strand.
GGACTTTTATCTGGCGCAGGTCCATCGCACGGATTGTTTCGTTCTCAATAGGGATGTCGTACTGTTTCCCCGTTCTGTTATCGGTGATCGTAAGAGTGTTCTTTCCATTTTTTGTAGGTGCTACTTTTTCAGTCTTTTCAAGGACGGATGGTGCTGTATGGTTCGGCATGGCTGACTCCTAAAAGAAAAATAGTACAGATAGGATGGAATTAATTCGCTACAATGTACAAAAATTTCGTGAGAGATGCATGAAAAATCTCAAAAAGATTTACAGGGGATGTATACTTTTGCCGGAGTTGGAATTTCTGATGATCTGGTCTTAAATCGCGTCCTGAGAAAAACCGTTTTAAGGGGTAAGAGGAGGAGAGAAAGGCTGGCAGGAATATTGTACGGGTGTTACTGTGCCAGCCGTTTATACGATTCCACGAGGTTGACGAATTCAGCCCGCGATCCTTCAAAATCATGACCAAGGGACGTCCTTGCCAGCGCGATTACGTCATCGAATGAGGCATTACCGTTAAATCTATAACCCCGGAGGAGCATGCCGAACTGCGCCACAGCGGAAGCAAACCTGAAATTCAGTGATGCTTCGTCAAGGTCGATGCTTTCATCACGCACGGGCTTCGTGAGCAGTGTGCTGATTGAGGCCTCGGGGCGTTTATACCGGAGATTTATTGCCAGAAGTTCACTGGATATTTCCTTCGAAGCTGTGCTTTGGTACCGCAAAGAATCAGTTACCCGGATGCTCACCGGACCTGAGGATGGAATAATTTCATACAAAGCAGTTGCGGAGTGTCCCTCTCCGATCTCTCCCGCTTCGGTGCGGTCGTCGCTGAAATCACGTTTACCGAGGATGTGGTTTTCATATCCGATCAGGCGGTAGGACTTTACTTTCATGGGATTGAATTCCACCTGGATCTTAACATCTTTCGCAATTGTATAGAATGTGCCGGTAAACTGTTTGACCAAAACGCGTTGCGCAGTCTGGACGTTTTCGATATACGTGTAGTTCCCATTTCCTTTATCGGCGAAAAATTCCAATCGTTTATTGTTGCCATTTCCTTCGCCAAATCCGAGAATAGACAGGAATACTCCCTTTTGCTGGAGTTGCCCCAGTACAGAAACAACATTCCTGCTATCTGAATCACTCATGGTAAAATCACCATCAGTAGCAAATACGATACGGTTGTTGCCGCCTTTGACAAAAGCTTCGCTGGCAATGTTGTAGGCGAACACCATTCCGTCATCGCCGGAGATAGAGCCGCTTGTTTCGAGCTGGCTGATCGCGTCAAGTATTTTTTGCTTCCGGTCGCCGCGGGTCGCCGGCAGGACCAGCTTTGCAGATGCTCCATACGAAATAATCGATACTTTGTCCTGCTCGCGCAATTCATTGACAAGCATGCTCAACGCGCCTTTGACAAGAGGAAGTTTGTTCGGTGAATCCATCGATCCGGAAACATCCACGAGGAATACTAGATTACTTGGCGGTAAATCTCTCGGATTTATTTTCTTCCCTTGTAATCCTATCAGAAGCAATTTATTTTCCTGATTCCATGGACAAGCCGATAATTCCGTTACCAATGAAAACGGATTATCGCCTTTTGGCTGAGGATAGTCATACCGGAAATAATTAATCATTTCCTCAATGCGAACCGCATCCTTGGGAGGAAGTTTTCTTGTGGAAATAAACTTTCCAATGTTGCTGTACGACGAATTATCAACATCAACCGAAAATGTGGAAACAGGATTGAGCAGGGCATCATGAAACGCATCTTCTGCAATCACTTCATCCTGTGTTGGGACATAATACAGTGCCCGCTGCGTAGACGGAATAAACGATGCTATTTCTTCAATGATCGATTTTATCTCCCTCGTCTTGATATCCTGCGGCACCAAATCATATGTTACAATTCCAGATTGAAGACTGACTATGTCACCGGGGTTTTTGACATCCGGCATCTGGATTGTTTCACTGCTTGTTATATTCTGCTGTGAGGAAGCCGGTGGTTGAACAGGCGAAGACTCAGACTTTTTTACATCGTTCAGGTCTGCAATGCTGGTGTTTACTGGCTTTTCTTTTTCAGCGTTGTGTGCAGGTGATGATGGGCCGGGAAGGTTTATTTTAAAACTGCTTGCAGGAGGAGTGTGTAATGTTTGTGTAAGTTGTTGACTGCCCGGAGTTTGAAGGGATGAATTCTTCTTCTCGGCTGTTTCAGTCGTTCCCTCAGTAGTTTTTGTTGCCTGCTCTCCGGTTTGTGTTGTAACATCGGTGCGGGATGAAAGTAACGGTTGTTGCTCTTTTTGCCCGATCGTAAGCCAAACCGCATAGAGCGCTGCCGATAGAATCATCATTGCCGCAACGCGCATCAACAGGGGAGACTCGACTGATTTTTTCCTGAAGGTGTGCAGTTGCGGAACGGGTTTCCTATCGACAGCGCCATTCCGTTTCTCCACTAATCCACCAACATCCGGAAGTTTAGGTTTACTATGCAGTTGTGCTTCAATAACTTCTAGTAATCTGTGCGAAGGCGTGATCGAGCGCGGAAGTTTATGGATATCTTCCACGAGTTGCTGCAGTGTTTCATACTCAGTCCGGCATGATTCGCATGCGATAAGATGGTTGATAACATCGACACGATCATGTTCTTTCAGGCATCCGTCAATAAAATCCTGAAGTTGGCTATTGACATGTTGGTTGTTCATCGCTGTAACCGCTCCTTTACCAGCATCCTTGCACGGTGAAGCTGTGCCTTGGATGTTCCGGGCGCAATGCCCATCATGTGTGCTATTTCCCTGTGGCGATACCCTTCAATGTCATGGAGAATGAGAATGGTACGCGCCTGTGTCGGAAGCGATGCGATTGCTTCCTCAAGATCAAGGGATTCTTCCGGTGAGATATGGTTTTCCTCAGCATCGTATTCTTCGATGTCTCCCGTGAACGTGATTTTTACGGAAAGTTTCTGCTCGTTGCGGATATGATCCAGAACTGCATTCACGGCTATCCGGTGAATCCATCCTCCGAACGGGCTGTCTCCCCTGAAACTTGAAAGCATTTTCCACGCGCGCGCGATTGTTTCCTGTGCCATTTCTTCCGCACGGAGTCCATCCGCAAGCATGCGCAGACAGGTAGCGTAAATGTGTCCGATGTGCTGTCGATACAGCCGGACGAACGCATCCTTGTCTCCTGCCTGTGCTTGCGCAATCAGGTCGAGATCGTTCGCAAAGAGCTTTTTCTCTTTTTCCATTGCGATCTCCACTGTGGCGTAGTCTGTTATCATACAAGCCTCATAATAAAGACGTTACGCCTTCCAGTATGGTTTAAGCCGGTTAAAAAATAGCCCGATTTAGTTAAATTTGAGCGATATGGTCACAAACCCTTTTTGCAGTTTTTTCGGCACTCATTACACAATCACCGACTGCGATTCCCCCCTTAAAGTTACTACAAATAAATGAACCTGCAAAGTTCTGCTCAAAATTATCAATTGCGTGAAGTATTTTATAATATCCCAGGTTGTATTGGGGGATGGCTTTCTGCCATCTGATAATCTTAGTAAGGATAGGCGGCCCTGTGACGGAAAGGAGTTCCTTTAATTCATGAAGTACAATTTGTTGAAGTGATTTGTCGTCTTGGCCAGTAAGCTGAGGCTGGCGTGCACCCCCAATGAATGATGTCAGCGCAACAGCGTGCTCAGGCGAGCGGTTGGGAAATAGAGAGGATGTCCAGATCGTTCCGAGGATGTTGCGGCGTTCAATTTCAGGAACGAGAAAACCAAATCCATCGAGGTCACGGCCGATATCGTTTTTGGAAAATCCCATGAACACCTCAGCAACGGGAGGATAGTAAATCGATTCGAGGGTTTCCGACATGGCCGGATCGATGCGATGAATTATTTTCGCGGTCGCGTGGGCAGGCGCGGAGTAGACCACAGCATTTGGCTCGATTGTATGCTGAATAGCTCCCTGTTGGTAAGCAATTGTATAGACAGGATATTTCCCCGAGCGCATGGGAATAACGTGATTCACTGTTGCGTGATATTTTACTGAGGTGCCAAGAAAAGATGCGATCGCGTTTGGGAATGTTTGCATCCCGTCCTTGAATGAAAACAATCGGGCCCTGTCTTTTGCCACTTCCTTCCGTTTCTTCCGTTCTGAACGCGACCGCAGCGCTCCTTTGATGAGCGAACCGTAGTTAGCTTCCAACGCGTACAATTTTGGAAACGCGCTTTGCACGGAAAGCTTTGCCGGATCTCCGGCGTATACTCCGGCGACAAACGGATTAATCGCGTAATCAAGAAATTCTTTGCCAAGACGGCGTGACACGAATTCGGCAATTGTCTCTTCTTTTGTCGCGCGCGCGATGAATGGTTCCTTGAGTAATCGAAGCTTTCCTCCTGTTGACCAAAGTTGAGAACTCAAAAAAGAACCTGGTCCCGTTGGCAGTGCGTGTAATGTTTTATCTTTTACAATAAAACGTTTTGATGCGCGTTCATCAGGATACTGCTGCAGATTGAGGATGCCAAGGTCTTCGAACATTTGTTTGAAGAGTGGAGTGGTTTCAAGCGCGCTGTTTGGTCCTGTTTCAATGAGCCAATCTCCGTCATGGTCAGTTTTCATTGTCCCCCCTGGAGAATCTGAGGATTCAAGTACTGTAACGCTGACACCGTTCTTTTTTAACCAGTATGCGACGCAAAGTCCGGAAATCCCGGCACCGATGATGACTACCGATTTACGGGAATGCAGTCCCAAAGGATTCAATATGTCTGACGCATCTGACATGGTATTTTCTTACGAACGAGATTGTGCGGTCCAGTTGGGACAGAGCGTTGGGGATGTTCTTCCATTTTTTGTATTCATAATCATTCTACACGATGGAAGATCAATCGCCTTACCGGTGACGCGTTTCATCACCAGATCGACGAGGCATTCGATAAATTTGCGATGACTGTTAAGCGCAGGCATCATTTCAAATTGTTGCACACCGAGATGTTCAGCCTCCTCACGTGTCTCTATGTTAATTTCATGCAGAGTTTCAATATGTTCCGTAACAAACGCCACAGGAATGACCAGGAGATGTTTTCTCCCCTGTGTGGCAAGATCATGAATAGTCGTGTGGATGGATGGTTTGAGCCATTCGGCCGGCCCGACTTTACTTTGATAACAAAGTGTATGGGGTGATTTCCATTTACCCTGAGCCATAGTCAGTCTGACAGTTTCTTCGATCTGAATCTGGTACGGGTCTCCTTCTTGTATCAAACTAACCGGTACACCGTGCGCGCTAAAGACGAGGTCTATCTCCTTAGGGTCGATGCCTGAGAATTTCGCGTATGCCTTGTTTACATTATCAACAATGGCATCAACATAAAGAGGATGATTATGATAACAGCAAATTGTTGACGACGGAATCTGCTGAAAGTTTATAATCTTGCATTGGCGATTCCATTCTTTAAAACTGGAAATCGTCGTAGCTTTTGAAAATTGCGGGTAGAGCGGAAGTAAAACAATTTTCGTATACCGCTCTTTTTGTAATTGATGGATTACCTCCTCGGTGAGGGGATGCCAGTAACGCATTGCCACAAAGACTTTTGCTTCGATCTGTTTATTCAATGCTGATTCCAACGCAGTTGCCTGATCTCTTGTCAGGTCGACGATAGGTGATTTACCGCCGATTTCACGGTAATGTTCGGCAACTTTTTTAGAACGGCGGGATGAAATAAACCGTGCCAGCGGTTTGCGTGCCAGAAACGCTCCCGGAAAGTTGATGATATCCGGATCCTTGAACAGATTATAGAGAAACGGTTCAATTGCGTCAAGAGAATCAGGTCCGCCCAGCTGAAAAAGAACAACGGCTATTTTTTCTTTTTGGTTCATATCCAGGATTTAGGTTGTTGTAATACATCGATGAGATGTTGCTCGCGCGAACCGGCGACCGGGGAGTAATTATATTTCCATTCGACTTCCGGCGGAAGGGACATTAATATTGATTCTACTCTGCCATCGGTTTCTAATCCGAAGAGTGTTCCTCTGTCGTACACAAGATTAAATTCCACGTATCTCCCTCTGCGGACGCGCTGCCACTCCTTTTCAAGCGTACCCCATGGCTCATTCTTTCTCCGTTCGATAATCGGGAGATATGCCGCGAGGAACGCATTACCGATTTCTTTTACAAACAGGAATGTCGCTTCAGGGTTATCGCGGAGATAATCAAAAAATATTCCGCCGATACCGCGGGTTTCCTTCCGGTGCTTGATAAAGAAATATTCATCACACCACTTTTTGAATCGTCCGTAATATTCAGCTGAGTGCTTATCGCAAGCAGTTTTCAGTGTTGTGTGAAAATGTCTGGCGTCGTCTTCAAAAAAATACCAGGGTGTCAGATCGGTGCCGCCGCCAAACCACATCTCGCCCTCGTCAAGGCGGAGAAACCGAAGGTTCATGTGAACAGTCGGAACCATCGGGCTATAAGGATGAAGGACGAGTGAAATGCCGGTGGCAAAAACTTTTTGCGGAGTCGTTTTTAACCGGGCGGCGAGGAGCTCAGAAAGAAATGTGTGAACAGCGGAGAAATTTACGCCGGCTTTTTCAAAGATTTTGCCATGTTGAAGGACTTTTGTGATGCCGCCGCCGCCGGCGGGGTGTGTCCACTTGTCTTCAGAAAATTGCTTGCCGCCATCAATGCGTTCAAGTCCTTCACAAATAATTCCCTGAAGGTGCTGAAAATATTCTTCTGCCTGCTGTTGCATTGAATTAGACGTGGACATATCGAATAGAGATTGGAATAATTACGTATAGCAAAAGTGTTATATAAAAAATGCTCGCGGTGAGAGATGATCCCGCGAGCATTCAATGAACAGTAACGATTACATGCCTTTGAGAATACGTTCAATCTGCTCGGCGTGGCCGGTTTCATCCATAAGCAGTTCCTCGAGTTTAATCTTCAAACCGATTTCACCCGCTTCTTCCGCCTGGATGCAACGCTGGCGGTAGTTTTCAATTGCTTCACGTTCGAGTTTGAGGTCGTATTTCAGCATGCCCTTGACATCCTTCGGGCATTTATGCTGAACGGGAACGGTGGTCGGCTTCCCGCCAAGGGCCGCGATTTTCTCAGCGAGGAAAATCGCGTGTGCCATCTCGCCGGTAATTTCCGGAACCAAAAATTCTCGCAACTCTTCGCCATCCCATCCGGTCGCCGTTGATGTTTGATAAAGATATAAGAGCGATGCGCCAAGTTCGTTTGCAAGATCCTGGTTCAATCCATCGATGAGTGCCTTTTTGTTTGCCATAGTGTCTCCTTTGCGTTATTGATGATAGAGAATGCTTTGTTCTTTCACTGTTTGAACTAATAATTGTACATGTTCCACCGGGATGTCGGGATGAATACCATGCCCCAGATTAAAAATGTGTCCATGTCCTTTTCCGAATTTGTGCAGTATCGATTCAACTTCCTTTTTGATGATAGAAGGGGATGCATAAAGAACAGTCGGATCCAGATTTCCCTGCAGTGCAACTTTTGAATCGATACTCTTTCGCGCAACTCCGATGTCTGTCGACCAATCAAGCCCGACAACATCACACCCGGTATCTGCAATTTCTTTGAGAGAATGCCCTGTATCCTTACAAAACACAATGACGGGCACTCCCGTAGTCCGGACTTCTTTCACTATCTGCTGAATATATGGGAGCGAGAAATTTCTGAATGCGTCTACCGTTAATATTCCGCCCCATGTATCAAAAATCTGAACCGCCTGCGCGCCTGCCTGCACCTTTGCCTTCAGATAACTTGTAACAGATTGTGTGAGCTTTTCTAATAGCATATGCAGAAGGCTCGGATTATTATACATCATTTCCTTTGCGTAGCGAAATGACTTCGAACCATGTCCCTCGATCATGTATGCTGCCAGTGTCCACGGTGATCCTGCAAACCCGATAAGCGGAACGCGTCCGTTGAGTTGCTTTCTGGTCAAGGAGACTGCATCGAGAACGTATTGCAGTTTATCTGCCGGGTCGGGAACACGCAATTTCCGAATGCTTTCTTCACTTCGGACCGGATGCGGAAATCTCGGGCCTCCTTTACCTTCTTCGACAATAAGTTCCATCCCCATAGCTTCTGGTACAACAAGAATATCGGAAAAAATTATTGCCGCATCAACCCCTATGATATCCACAGGTTGTATTGTGACCTCTGTAGCCAGTTCAGGTGTTTTGCAAAGCGTAAGAAAATCAGTTTTAGCCCGAACAGCCCGATATTCAGGCAAATACCGGCCGGCCTGGCGCATTATCCAAATTGGAGTTCGTGACGTTTCCTGCCGGCGGCAGGCCTTCAAAAACAGGTCGTTCTTCAGTGTTGTATCGTGTTGATTCATCAGTTACAGTTTCTCTGGGTTTTCAAATTCAAGTTGGAAGTGGTGTATGATTGCTTCAATAAGTCCATGAATGGTAGAATGCCGCGCCGTAACATGCGGTGGAAATCCGTTTTGTATCAGCGCTTCAGCAGTTACCGGACCGATGACCGCAAATACGGAATGTGAATAAATGTTCTGTGCTTTCTCAACGGAAAAAAGTGAAAGAAAATTGCGCACCGCAGAGGGACTGGCGAATGTCAGAACGTCAATTTCTCCGTTAACAATTCTGGCGTACATTTTCTCAGCATCCGCGACATCCGGTTTTACAGTTTGATAAACTTCGATTGCATCTACAATTCCACCTAATTCTTCGATTCCTTTTGACAGTGTATTCTCTCCTAAATTTCCTTTGGGGAGAAGGAATTTCCTTCCGGAAATGTTTTCCTTCCTGAGAGATACAACAAGTTCAGAAGCCGAGTAAGAGTCAGGTATCAATGTCACTGTGAAATTATGATGCTCGATAGCTTCCTTTGTTTTCTCTCCGACGGTATAGATCTGTTTATCGCGAAGACAATCTATTGGAATTGCTGTTTCAGCCGCACGGCGGAAAAAGAATTCGACGCCATTCGTACTTCCAAAACAAATCCCGTCGTAGCCGGGAAGCTGTTTCATCGCTTTGTCGCACGCGTCCCATGATTGCGGCGGAGTAATTTCAATTGTTGAAAATATGACAGCATTTCCCCCAGCCCGTTCAATTGCGTGAACAGACTCTCCCGCCTGATGGCGGGATCGCGTTACCAGTATTGTTTTCCCGGATAAATTCATTTGGTATACGGCTATCCAACTGTTAGCGGCTGTGCGTTTCTGATACCGTCAAGAATTTCTTTGCCTCCACTTTCAAACAGAGTTTTTGCCAGATGTTTGCCAAGTTCTTCCGGTGTATCGGCATTTCCTTTTACTTTTCCCCGGACAATCTTTTTTCCGTCAATACTTCCGATAACGGCATCAAACAATAATTCATTGTTCTCTATCCTTGCATACGCTCCGATAGGAACCTGGCACCCGCCTTCCAAAAAACGGAGAAATGCGCGTTCACACGAAGTTGACTTTTCAGCTGCAGTACTGTGAAGTGATTGCAGGAACTTCTCAATTCTTTTGTCCCCAATCCGTACCTCAATACCGAGAGCACCTTGCCCAACAGCCGGAAGCATACGGTCAACCGGAATCACTTCCGAAATTTTTGATGCCATCTCAAGTCTCACGACGCCGGCGCGAGCCAATATCATCCCGTCCCAATCCGATGATTCCAGTTTTGCGAACCGTGTATTAAGATTACCTCTCAGGTCAATGATTTTTAGGTCAGGGCGCCGGTTCAGCAACTGGCTTCTTCGGCGTAAACTCCCGGTCGCTATCGTTCCGCCTTTTGGGACATCATCAAGGCTTTTAAACGGTTTATTGGGATGGCAGATAAACACGTCGCGGACATCTTCTCTTTTGGTAATCGCGCCGATGCGTAAACCTTCAGGGAGAACTGTCGGAAGATCTTTCAAACTATGGACTGCCAGGTCGATAGAGCCATTAAGGAGCGCGACTTCAATTTCTTTTGTGAATAATCCTTTATCGCCGATGGCAGAGAGGGGAGAGTCAAGAACTGCATCTCCTGTAGTCTTAATAATTTGAATTTCGACGTCAATTGCCGGAAAGTGTTCCTTAATCTCTCGCTGTACCCAATGTGCCTGCCACAGTGCGAGCTGGCTACCTCTGCTTCCGATGATGATGTTAGTGTCGTTCTTCACGATGTGTCCGTTTGTCCAATCCGAAAAGATGTCTGAGAAAGAAAACTTTGGTGCGCGTCTCATCTTCCGGGTGTTCGCCCGTTCCGTTCTTAAGGTTTGTCATCGGCGTATGAAGGATTTTATTGACGATGCGCTTTGTCAGCATGTCAATGGCTTCCTGCTTTTCTTCGCCGAAATGATGGAGATGCTTGCTGACTTCCTCTCTGCGAATCGCTTCAATCTGTTCCTGCAGCTCTTGTATCGTTGGGCTGACATCGAGCGATTTATACCACCGCTCGAATTCATGAACTTCCTCGGCGATAATCGTTTCAACAAGAGGCACCTGACTTTTACGATGGGATAGATTGCCATCGATGATGTGGTTTAATGCATCAATATCATGCAAAAAGACGTTATCGATGATGTTTACTTTCGGATCAATATTCCTTGGCACGCCGAGGTCTATAATAAAGAGAGGCCTATTCCCCCGGCTTTTCATAGCCTGGCGGAGTTGCTGTTCAGTCAGTACGAATTGGGTGCTATGCACAGAACAGATGAGGATGTCGATATGCTGTAATTCTGAAGTCATCTTATCAAAGTCGATGACGGTTCCTCCAAGTTGCTGAGCAAGCGTTTCAGCGTGTTCCCGTGTCCTGTTGCAGAAGATAAACTTGCCAAGATTCCGGCTTTTTAAATGTTTTGCAGTCAATTTGCCCGTTTCACCGGCACCAATGAGCATCGCGGTCCGTTTGGAGAGGTCTTCAAAGATTTTTGAAGCAAGCTCAGCGGCCGCGTAGCTGATGGATACAGCTCCTTCACCGATTTCCGTCTCGGTGCGCGCGCGTTTCCCCACATGAAGCGCACTTGTATAGAGCCGGTGTAACAGAATGCCGGTTGTGTGTTTATCGTGCGCGATGGAAAATGCTTCCTTGATCTGATTGGTAATCTGGACATCTCCCAGCACCATCGAATCAATTCCGGATACAACACGGTACAACTGTTGGATTGCCGGAATGCCGGAGAAGGTGTAGAAATTTTTTTCGTCTACAACATCGGAAGAATGTTTTTGTTCAGAAAGCACTTTCCATGCGTGAAGCCCGTTCATTTCTGCGGAAGATGGAACGTAGTAGAGTTCTGTCCGGTTGCACGTTGATATCAATGCGCATTCTTTAACGGCGTGTTCTTTGAGATAGGAAAGGACTTCCGGAACCTCTTCGTTCGAGAACCAGAGTTTTTCCCGGACCTCAATCGGCGCTGTCCGGTGGTTGATGCCGACGCAGATGATATTCATACGTTGCTTTGCATTGCTGTTGCTTCGTCCTTCACTCAATAAAATTTGTGAAAGCCGGTGAAGAACATATTAATAATCGTCATTGAGAACAATGCGATTGCGAAACCGATGACTGATAACACCATGATTCTTCGTCCTTGCCAGCCGATGATTTTCTTTGCTCCAAGGCCGGCGGCGTACACACACCATATAGCAAACGTACCGATGAGTTTCGGATCGGCGTACGAGAAATCCGGTATAGCGCTCGGGAGCCAGATCATTCCAATGATAATTGCGATTGTCAGAAGGATAAAACCTGATATCGTTGCGGTGTAACTCATGCGCTCGAGTACTTCGAGATTTGGGAGGCGTTTATAGATTACACTGAACTGACTCGACTTGATATCATGATACAACATCAGATATAATAATCCGTACACGGCGGAGATTGTAATCGCAGCGTACCCAAACAATGCGCTGAAGACATGAAACCCGAGTAAATTGCTTCGAAGGATTGGCGGTATTTCGTTCAGTTCTTTAATGAAAATTGATGAAATCAATTGAAAAAAGAAGGGAAGTATCAGTATAAAATATCCCGTTGCATTGTTTTTTGTGGTGAATTCTATGTATGCATAGATCAGCGCAACAGTCAAAGCAATGAGAGAAAGAATTTCGAAAATAGACGTAATCGGTGGATGGGAATACTCGATTGTTCGTAATGTACAATACGCGATATGGACTGCGATAGTAATGAGCAGGAATGGCGTTTTCAGAACCTCGGCCTGCTTTACACTGCTGAAGAAGGCACGCGCATATGTCCAAATTGTTATAAAATAGAGGAACGGAAGAAGAAACTGGAGTGCGAAAGTGTATATGTTTATCATGTTATTATCAATTTCTTTATCGAAGATAAGCAAATGGGATGCCATTTTCAATTGTGGAAGAATTCCCGAATAAATACTCTCAAATGCGAGAATTTATTGCAACTGCTCTATGGCTTTACTATATTGAAACGCATTTGCACAAAATTTTATCAATCATGATAAACTCTTTTAGGAGTCCTGATGAAGCAGGTTCTTAACTATATTGACAATAATAAAGACAGATATTTAAGCGAATTAAAACACCTGATTGCAATTCCCAGTATCAGTACAAACCCCGAGAATAAAGGGGATGTACTTCGTTGTGCCGAATGGGTCAAAGGTCATCTACAAAGTATCGGAATGAACAATGCACAAATTTTCCCGACTGAAGGCCACCCTGTTGTCTATGCGGAATGGCTTGGTGCAGAGGGAAAACCTACGATTCTCCTCTATGGTCATTATGATGTTCAGCCGGTTGACCCGCTAAATCTCTGGACATCCCCGCCATTCGAGGCAACTATACGAAATGGCAATCTGTATGCCCGTGGGTCTGCAGACGATAAAGGGCAGGTATTTATCCATCTGAAAAGCATCGAAGCATTTATGAAAAATGTCGGCAGTCTGCCGATAAACATCAAAATGCTGATTGAAGGCGAAGAAGAAATCGGGAGTGAGCATCTTTCGCCGTTTGTCAGCTCACATAAAGAGCTGCTAAAGGCTGATCTCGTGCTGATTTCGGATACATCGATGTTCGCGCGCGGTGTGCCGTCGGTGTGCTACGGATTACGCGGGCTTTCGTATATGCAGATTGATCTTGTCGGCCCGAATAAGGATTTGCATTCCGGTTCGTACGGCGGTTCTGTACATAATCCTATTCAGGCACTTGCGGAAATCATTGCCCAGCTTCATGATGAGAACGGAAGAATTACCATTCCCAGCTTTTATAAGGATGTCAGAAAGCTTTCAAAAAAAGAGCGTGATGCGTACAAAAAACTTCCCTGGAACGATAAGAACTATGCAAAGGAACTTGGCGTGAAGTCGCTGTACGGAGAAAAGGGATTCTCGACACTCGAACGTCTCTGGGCGCGTCCCACTCTTGAATGCAATGGCATTTGGGGCGGGTTCACAGGAGAAGGAGCAAAGACAGTTCTTCCTTCAAAGGCATCCGCAAAAATTTCCATGCGGCTTGTTCCCGACCAGAAAGCAGATAAGATTGCGGCGTTGTTTCAGAAGCATATAAACAAAATCGCTCCCAAATCAGTCTCTGTAACAGTACGCTATTTACATGGCGGCGAAGCTGCGATTACGCCGATTGAAAGTCCCGGAGTTCAGGCCGCCGTGGCGGCTCTTGAGAAGGGATTTGGTAAAAAACCGCTCTACCAAAGAGAGGGCGGTTCGATTCCCATTGTCATTCAGTTCAAGCAGATTCTCGGACTTGATACTGTTCTTTTGGGATTCGGGCTTCCTGATGAAAACGCTCATGCGCCCGACGAATTCCTGAATCTTGATAATTTTTATGGTGGAATCAGGACAGCTGCTCATTTTTATAATGAGCTTCCGAATTATATGAAAGCAGGGAAAAAGAAATGAATTTCCTGAAATCATCCTATGAAAGGATTTGTAAGCTATAGTTCAACCCGTACTGCTTCTCTTCGTGTCTGCATTATTGTAAGCGTTTTAATTCTTGGTGTTGGTGGATGCAGGAAAAGTAGTATCATTCAACCGGAGAACGGCAAAGGCTGGATTGTAAGATCATGGCAGCAAAACGGCAAACATCTCCATTCGGTTGCTTTTTCTGATAATCGGCGCGGCGTTACAGTTGGTTGGTATGGAAGTATCTTAAGAACAACAGATGCCGGTAATACGTGGGTAGAACTGTCGGGTGGCGGCACAGCCAGGTTGTGGAGTGTAGCATTCTTCGATTCTGGCTATGGTATGATTGTTGGAGAAGCAGGAACAGTTTTGGTATCTGATAATGACGGTGCTACCTGGTCTCCGGGTAATTCAGGAATTCTCACCACACTAATGGATGTTGACCTGGTGAATCAACAGACCGCTTATGCCGTAGGAGATAATGCAACGATAATGAAAACAATAAATGGTGGGAAAAGCTGGTCTGTTCAATCGGTTGCACTAACGAATTACCTGCGTAGTGTCGCCTTCATCAATGATTCTGTAGGAGTCGCAGTTGGAGGGAATGGGACAATCGTGCGGACCACGAATGGCGGTGCCACGTGGACACGGCAGCAGCTTGGATTTACAGGTGATTTGACCGGAGTTGCTTTTACAGATTCCATACATGGAATTGCTGTCGGTGAAAGAGGGAAAATGTTTTATACACCGGATGGAGGAAGTTCCTGGGTTGAGAGAGCGACCGGATTTCCTAATGCTTTGCTTGATGTTCAATTCTCCGATTTTCTTAATGGCACAGTAGTCGGGGAAGTAGGAATGATACTTAAGACTATTGATGGCGGTGAGACATGGTCAAAGCAAAAAAATGACACTCCGGTCGACCTTTTTTCTGTCTTCTTTGTTGACCAGAATACAGGTGTTGCTGTAGGCGATAACTTACTTATATTGCTGACGGAGAATGGCGGATGGCAATGAAAATCTATACAGAAACCGGAGATAAAGGGAAGACATCGTTATTCGGAGGGGCCAGAGTTTCAAAAGACGATAAACGCATCGAGGCTTATGGAACTGTTGATGAGCTCAACAGTATTATCGGCGTATGCCGGTCTATCAGCATGGTACGTGAGATTGACCATATCCTTCATCAGATTCAGAATGATCTTTTTATTCTTGGAGCCGATCTTGCCACTCCTCTGACAAAAAAATCTTCCAAAATCCGGCGAATATTACCAGCGGATATCAAAAGATTGGAAAAGCATATTGACACCATCGATCCTCTTCTCACACCGTTGAAGAAATTTATTCTTCCCGGAGGAAACCGGTCCGCGTCTATGCTTCATTTTTCAAGAACTGTATGCCGCAGGGCGGAACGCCTTGTTGTTCATCTTTCTCACACCGAGAATATCGGTTCATCTCCCGTTATTTACCTCAACAGACTTTCCGACCTGTTATTCGTTCTTGCACGGAGGGTAAATGCGCTGAGTAATACAACGGAAACCAAGTGGAACCCAAAGTAGCTTTTTTGTGAAAAAAGGGGATGATTTAGGAAACTCCTTCATATAAAAATCCGCACGAACTGGCAGGCTCAAAATAAAATGAGCAACTAGTGAGTGTGGCATTCTAACTTGGGAGGCGAAGTCAGAAACCGTGGGTCTCAAAAGTTGCTCGTACAAAGATACAACACTCCTATAAAAAAGTCAAGAAATTTTTTTGAGGCGAAAACTTCTCCGACATTTTTTTCCTATTTTCTTTCACCTTCGATGTCCGCTAAAGTCGACATCCAATTCGTGGTGAAAAATCATTCGCAGTTGTTTTGACTTTCAAAAAAAATCTTTCTATATTCTGTCGCAAATTTTATCCATCTTCAGCCTTTTTGCAGCCATCAGATAACGATCATTCCATAATCGATGATTACAGAATTCGGGCGAGTTTTCATTTTCTTTATTATAGGCGCAGTCTTTGTCGCCATAGGTTTGATTGCCGCATGGTTTATCCGTCCGAGCAGAGCATATCCCAGCAAACTGACAACATATGAGTGCGGCGAGGAGCCGGTAGGTAACTCGTGGGTGAAGTTTAATATCCGTTTTTATGTTGTCGCGCTGATTTTCCTCATTTTTGAAGTTGAAACAGTCTTTCTTTTTCCCTGGGCTTTAGTATACCAGAAACTTGGTGTATTTGCATTTGCAGAAATGCTGATATTTCTTGTTATCCTGTTCGTCGGGTATGCTTATGTATGGGTGAAAGGTGATTTGGATTGGGACAGGCCCGAGCCTTTCATTCCCGTGGTAAAAAGCCCTACGCAGTCTAAACAACTTACAACCGAAGAAGCGACAGTATAGAGATCATATGGGACTTCTCGATAAACAGTTTAACAATAGTAACGTGATCATCACCTCTGTCGATGGTCTTCTTAATTGGGCGCGGCTTTCATCCCTCTGGCAGATGCAGTTTGGTCTGGCATGTTGCGCGATTGAAATGATGGCGGCCGCTGCATCGCATTACGATTTTGACCGCTTCGGTGTTATTCCCCGCGCTACGCCTCGCCAATCCGATGTTATGATTGTTGCCGGAACAGTAACGCTGAAAATGGCAAGCCGCGTGAAGCGGCTCTATGACCAGATGTCGGAACCGCGATATGTCATCTCGATGGGAAGCTGTTCCAATTGCGGCGGCCCCTATTGGGAACATGGTTATCATGTGCTCAAAGGCGTTGACCGCGTGATCCCTGTTGATGTGTATGTGCCGGGATGTCCTCCGCGCCCTGAAGCGTTGATGGAAGGCCTGATCAAGCTTCAGGAAAAAATCCGCAACGAAAGTCTCGTCAAAAAAACTGCCTGATATGACCGCACAGGAAATTTTCAACAAGTTAAAGACAACATTCGGTGACGCAATCCTTGAGGTGAAAACGGAAGGAGTGCTTGATCCGTTTATTAAGGTTGCGCCTGAAAAGATTGCCGATGTTGCCGTGGCCCTCCGCACCGACGGTGAGCTCGAGTTCGATTTTCTGATGTGTTTGAGCGGAATGGATAACGGAAAGGGAATTCTTGGCGTCGTCTATCATCTCGATTCCATGACGAAGCGTCATAAGATTGTTATTAAAGTTGATGTCCCGAAAGACAAAGCAGTTGTTCCTACCGTTTCCACTATCTGGCCATCAGCAGACTGGCATGAACGCGAAGCGTATGATATGGTAGGCATAACATTTGCGGGCCACCCGGATCATCGCAGGATTTTATTGCCGGAGGATTATCCCGGCCATCCGCTTCAAAAAGATTTTAAAGTTCCTGAATTTTATCAGGGCATGAAAGTTCCCTATTAATGTCTGAAATTCTCACAGAACCGTTGCGTACATCCACGGGACGGGCAGTCCGCTCCCAGGAGATGATCATCAACATGGGTCCGCAGCACCCATCGACGCATGGTGTTCTCCGTCTCGAACTGGTTGTTGACGGCGAAATTGTCGTTGATGTTATTCCGCATATCGGTTACCTCCATCGTTGCTTCGAAAAACACTGTGAAGCGATGACCAATTATCAGCAGGTGATTCCGTACTGCGACAGGATGGATTATCTGGCCTCCATGAATATGGATTGGGCGTATGCACTCGCAGTGGAAAAGATGCTTGCCATAAAAGTTCCTGACCGCGTCGAATATATCCGCGTGATTATGGCAGAACTGCAGCGTATTGCTTCCCATCTTATTGCGCTTGGAACGTACGGCCTCGATGTGGGCGCGTTTACACCGTTTCTTTTCATGTTCCGTGACCGTGAGCGTATTCTCGACTTATTCGAAATGACCTGTGGTGCTCGCCTTCTCTACAATTATATCTGGATTGGCGGAGTCTCCCATGACCTGCCGCCCGGATTTATTGAAAAAGCCAAGGCATTCTGCAAATACTTCCGCCCGAATATCAAAGAGTTTAACGATCTTCTTACCTACAACGAAATTTTTATCAAGCGAACAGCAAATGTCGGAATCCTTCCGAAAGACGTTGCTATAGCGTATGGCTGTTCCGGTCCGATGCTGAGAGGATCAGGTGTAAAGTTTGATCTCCGCAAGGATGACCCGTATTCTATTTACGATAAGTTTCAGTTTGATATCCCCGTCGGTAAAGGGGAAGTAGGAACAGTCGGTGATTGCTGGGATCGCTATATGGTGCGCATGAGGGAGATGGAGCAGAGCCTGAACATTATTGAGCAAGCGCTCGATCAGATTCCGGAAGGCGATGTCGCGTCGGCCATTCCCAAACGTATCCGTCCCAACGCAGGTGATATTTATGTGCGTTCAGAATCGCCGCGCGGTGAAATCGGTTTCTATGTTGTATCCGATGGTACCACCACACCATACCGCATCAAAGCGCGTTCACCCGCGTTTGTGAATCTGAGCGTCTGCCCCGAAATTTGCAAAGGATATATGATTGCCGATCTGGTTGCTATTGTCGGAAGTGTGGATATCGTCCTTGGCGAGGTGGACAGATAATGGAACAATTTCTTACATCACTTTTGACAGCTTGCGGGCTACAGGATATTGTCGATGTTACTATCGTGAGCTATGTAATCATGGCAATGATCCCGCTGTTCGTGTGGGTATTGCCATATGCTCTTTTCGCGGTGTGGCTTGAAAGAAAAGTTTCCGCGCATATGCAAGACCGTCTTGGCCCGATGCGGGTCGGCGGCTGGCATGGCTGGGCGCAAACCATAGCGGATATTTTAAAGCTTATTCAAAAGGAAGATATTGTCCCAATCGCAGCTGATAAGAAACTCCATTTCCTGGCGCCCTTTGTCGTCTTTATCGGATCGTATGCGGCATTTGCGGCTATTCCGTTCAGCAGTGAATTTATCGGCAGTAACATCAGCATCGGCCTCTTCTATATTATTGCTGTCTCTTCTCTGGTAGTAGTCGGTATCCTGATGGCAGGATGGTCTTCAAACAACAAGTGGTCGCTGTTCGGTGCAATGCGTTCTGCAGCACAGATTGTGAGCTATGAAATTCCCACTGCCTTGGCATTGCTCGTCGGTGTTATGCTTGTCGGTTCATTGAATCTTCAGGAGATTACAAAGTTTCAGGATGGCGGCATTCAAAACTGGATTTTGTTCGGCGGGCCGTTCTCGTTTCCGGGAAAAATTCTCCTCATACCGTTTACCCTGGTCGCGTTTGTGATTTTGTTTGTTGCTTCCCTGGCAGAAACGAACCGGACGCCGTTCGATATTCCCGAAGCGGAATCGGAACTGGTTGCCGGTTATCATACCGAGTACAGCGGAATGAAATTCGCTCTCTTTTTCCTTGCGGAATATGCCAATATGTTTGCCGTTTCCGCGATAGCTTCAGTCATGTTTCTCGGCGGGTGGAGCAGTCCGTTCGGCGATTTCATGAATGGTCCGATCTGGGGCGTCTTCTGGTTCCTCTCCAAAGGCATGTTCTTTGTGTTTGTCCAGATGTGGCTGCGCTGGACATTACCGCGGTTGCGTGTCGACCAGTTAATGTATGTTTCCTGGAAAGTGTTGACGCCGTGGGCGTTTGCCTGCGTTATCGGCGTCGGTTTCTGGATGATGATGTAATGATAAAGAAATGAAATGAACGAATATTTTAGTCAAATATTTAAGTCGGTTTGGACAGTGTTGGTGGGTATGAAGATTACCTTTAAGCATCTCTTCACGCCAGCCGTTACGATTCAGTACCCTGACGTGAAGCTGAAATTGCCGGAGCGCGCACGTAACAGGCTTTATGTGAATATGGATGACTGCATCGGTTGTGATCAGTGCTCGATGGCTTGTCCTGTTTCCTGTATCTCAATTGAAACCGCGAAAGCCATGCCGACGGAAGACCTTGGTTTAACTTCAACAGGGCAGAAGAAACGGTTGTGGGTGACGCAATTCGATATTGACATCGCGAAATGCTGTTACTGTGGATTGTGCGTCTATCCGTGCCCGACAGAATGTATCAAGATGACCGATGTGTATGAGTTTTCAGAATTCGAACGTACAAGTTTGATTTACAATTACGCGACTGTGACACAAGCTGAAGTTGTCAAGATTAAAGAAAATGTGGCAATTATGGAGAAAGAAGCTGCCGCGAAGAAAGCCGCCGCCGCGGCTGCCGCAGCAGCGGCGAAAGCGGCACAACCGGCCGCAGGAACAGCTCCTGCGCCAAAGCCTGCAGCACCCGCACAGGCAACGCCTTCTGCAACCCCGGAAAAGCCGGCAACTGATTCCACACCACCCCCTGCAAAATCCTAAAGCATGAATCTCTACGATATCATATTCTACTTTTTTGCGGTTATCACATTGGTATCTGCCGGTATTGTTGTGTTTTCAAAGAACATTATTTATTCGGCGTTTTCATTATTATTCACATTCTTCGGCGTCGCCGGATTGTACATACTTCTCAGCGCGGATTTTCTTGCCATCACACAGCTGCTGATATATGTCGGAGGCATTCTCGTCTTGTTATTATTTGGTGTCATGTTAACCAATAAAGTTATTGACGTAGAAATGAAAACCGGAACACTGCAGACTCTTCCGGCGTCGGTGCTTGTCGCTGTTGCGGCAGGAGCGTTGTGCGGTGTCTTTTATATTACCGACTGGAAGGTTGTTCGCGGTGTCACGGAAGTATCCGATACAACAAATGTCATTGGCGAAATGCTGTTAACATCATACTTGCTTCCTTTTGAAATCGCATCGGTGGTATTGCTCGTCGCACTTGTTGGCGCGGCAATGATCGCGCGAAAAGAACAGGCGGTGACAAAGAATAAATGACTATGGAAGTCGGCCTTTCACATTACTTAATCATCAGCGGAATATTGTTTTCACTTGGCGTTTTTAGCGTTCTTACAAGAAGAAATGCTATTCTTGTGTTAATGGGAATTGAATTGATGCTGAATTCGGCCAATATTAATTTTATCGCGTTCTCACGTTTCGGCGGAATGAATCTGGATGGACAGTTGATCTCCATTTTTGTCATCATTCTTGCGGCCGCCGAAGCTGCAATCGCACTGGCAATTGTTCTCAATATATATCAACGCTTCAATACCGTGAACGTTGACGAAATCAATTCTTTGAAGGAATAGTACTTGACTCCTGATACCATACTGCAGTTTGCGCTGGCAATCCTTCTTCTTCCGCTGGTAAGCTTTACCGTGCTGGTGTTTATCGGTAAGCGCTTGCCGCGGCAAGGTGATTGGTTCGGTACGGGGCTTCTGTTTATTTGTCTAGCGCTTTCATTAATGGTGATGGTTAACGCGTTAGGGATGGAAGAACCTTCAGTTCTGAACTTCTCCTGGGTTGATTTTGGAAATCTTCCGGTCATTGGTCCGCTTCAGATTACACTTGGTATAACTGTTGACCACCTTTCAGCTATCATGCTCGTTGTTGTCTGCCTGGTAAGTTCGCTGGTGCACCTGTTCTCAATGGCGTATATGCACGGCGATATCAGGTATCACCGGTACTTCGCTTACCTTGGGATTTTCACGTTCTCGATGCTGATTATTGTGCTCACCAACAATCTGTTCATGATGTATGTTGGCTGGGAATTGGTGGGATTGAGTTCCTACTTGCTGATCGGCCATTGGTATGAAAAAGCATCCGCATCGAATGCGGCGAAGAAAGCGTTTATTGTCAACCGTGTTGGCGATATCGGAATGTTCACCGGTATCATGATCCTTTATTACACCTTCAGAACATTCGGCTTTACGGAAATTTTCACTGCCATCGGTTCGGGCAATATCCCGATGGGAAGTGAAGCGTGGCTTACTGCAGCCGGCATTTTGATTTTCTGCGGCGCGATTGGTAAGTCGGCGCAGTTCCCGTTGCATGTCTGGTTGCCGGATGCGATGGAAGGCCCGACCCCGGTCAGCGCTCTTATCCATGCCGCGACAATGGTTGCTGCCGGAGTTTACCTTGTTGCTCGCACCTTCCCGCTCATGACAGCAGACGCGCTGGTTTTTATCGCCTATACAGGTGCAATTACCGCGTTTATTTCTGCAACGATTGCTATCGCGCAAAACGATATCAAAAAAGTTCTTGCCTATTCCACTATTTCCCAGCTTGGTTATATGGTAATGGGACTCGGCGTAGGGGCATACACTGCAGGATTTTTCCATCTTGTCACGCACGCAATGTTTAAAGCAGGATTGTTCCTTGGCTCCGGTTCAGTTATTCATGCCATGCACCATGCACTACACCATCAGCATGACCACCACACCGATCCGCAGGATATCCGCAATATGGGCGGATTGAAAAAGAAAATGCCAATTACGTTTGTGACGTTTCTGATATATACACTTGCCATCAGCGGCGTTCCGTTTACATCCGGGTTTTTAAGTAAGGATGAGATTCTTGCGGGAACACTCGCGTTCGGAAGTCTTACCGGACATTACATTATTCCGATCATCGGTTTTCTTGTTGCCGGCCTGACCGCATTCTATATGTTTCGTCTCGTTATCCTTACGTTTTTCGGTGAACACAAAGACAATCACCGGTACGAGCATCTCCATGAATCTCCGGTGCAAATGACGATTCCTCTGATTGTATTTGCAATCCTTAGTTTCTTCGCGTTTTATTCCTTTAATCCGTTTGGCGCTTCATCGGGATGGTTCTATCACGCCGTTGAACGGCCTGCGTCTGTAGTTCCCGCGACCGTTCAGGCATCCGGCATCGAAGTATTTGAAGAAGCTGTTCATCACGCGCATATCCCCGCGATGGCACTGTCATTATTGGTGGCGGGCATCGGTATCCTTATTGCTTTTGCCACATATCAATGGAAGAAGATCAGTGCTGACGCATGGGCGGAAAAAATGAGCGGCCTCTACAAATTTCTTCTCAATAAATGGTACTTTGATGAATTGTACGAAGCGGTTATTGTCGGAGGAACAATGGCGCTGACCCGTATGTTACGCTGGTTTGATATGTATATTATCGATGGACTGGTGAACGGAACGGCAAGCTGGACGAAAGCCGTGGTGTTTGGCTATACCGAACACTCAAAAGAGAAAGGTATTTCCTCTAAAGTATTCCTGGCTGTGGGATTAGCGGTCTCGGTTCTTGTTGGCATTTGGACAGCTCAATGGATGTGGGCTGAACACAGCGGTTTCAGCTCTATTCTCATGTCTGTTCTTGCCGGTTTCCTCACGCTATTCTTTTTCTGGTCGGGTGCCGGCGGTTTCGATAAATATGTCGTTGACGGAATTGTGAACGGCGCGGCGTACGTTTCAGGTTTTTTTGGGATTATCTTCAAAAAGTTTCAAACCGGAAGAGTGCAGACATATCTGGTGTTCGTGATACTGGGTGTCATTGTGCTGTTCTTCTGGTTCAAATAAAGTGTGCATAAACTTAAAGGTTGAATGACGATGGAATTCATTGGTCTTGGTATCTTAAGCTGGATAACATTTCTGCCTGTCGCGGGAATGATCCTTGTGCTTCTGCTCCCGAAGGAAAATAAAAATGCTGCTCGGTGGGCATCAGCAATCATCACGGGTATGCAGCTGATATTGGCTGTCGTAATTTATATGAAGTTCGACAGGTCAATGGCAGGTGTCAATACGGAAGCAGGATTCCAGTTTATCGAGAAAGCGCGGTGGATTGATATCCCGGCGTTATCCTGGTTTGGCAGAATTCAAATTGATTACTTCCTCGGCATCGACGGATTAAGCGTTCTTATGGTTATCCTGACCGCGCTGATTTCTTTTATCGCGGTGTTTTCTTCCTGGACAATTGAAAAATCGGTGAAAGGATATTTTGCCCTCCTGTTACTGCTTGATGCAGGAATGATGGGCGTCTTTGTTTCACTCGATTTCTTCCTTTTTTATATTTTCTGGGAAATCATGCTTCTGCCGATGTATTTCCTTATCGGCATCTGGGGCGGGCCGCGCAGAGAGTATGCGGCCATCAAATTCTTCCTCTATACACTTCTTGGCAGCGTGCTGATGCTGCTGGCAATTATCGCGCTCTATTTCAGCGTTTCGATTGTTGATCCCGGGACAGGAGAAAGTGTTCATACTTTCAACATGGTTGCGATGATGAATCAGGCAAACTTCGCGCCTGATTCTATTCTTGGCGGACTCCATACGTCGTGGCGGTATCTTGCCTTTATCGCCCTCTTTATCGGGTTCGCGATTAAAGTTCCTATTTTCCCGTTCCACACATGGCTGCCCGATGCTCACGTCGAAGCGCCGACAGCTATCAGCGTTATCCTTGCGGGCGTTCTGCTGAAGATGGGCACCTACGGAATTCTGAGGGTCTGTTATTCGATGTTCCCGGACGCGACGGTCTATTATCAGATTCCCATAGCGATTCTCGGCTTTATAAGTATTGTGTATGGTGCTCTTGTAGCTATGGCGCAGGAAGATTTTAAGAAACTTATCGCATACTCCAGTATCAGTCATATGGGTGTTGTCGTTCTCGGTATTGCCGCGCAGAACACGCAGGGCATTATCGGCGGTGTCATGCAGATGTTTAATCACGGTACGATTACCGCAATGCTCTTCTTGATTGTCGGTGTAATCTACGACCGCGCGCATACACGCGGGCTGAATGATTTCGGGGGTTTGATGAACCAAATGCCGAAATATTCCGGCGTTATGGTCGTCGCGTTCTTCGCCGCACTCGGGTTGCCGGGCTTAAGCGGATTCATTAGCGAAGCGTTCTCGTTTATCGGCGCGTTTCAGGCATTTAAAGAAATCACCATCGCGGCAACAATCGGTATTGTGCTGACTGCGGCGTACATGCTCTGGACACTGCAAAGGTTATTCCTCGGCACGCTTCCGGAAAAATGGAAAACATTACCTGATATTAACGGACGCGAACTCTTTATGCTTGTGCCTCTCGCGATCATTGTCATTTTCCTTGGATTGTACCCGGCTCCAATGATCGACCTGATGTCATCTGCAGTCAATACGCTTGTTGATGTCGTCGGTAAAACCGGTGCAATGGCAGTAACAGGTCAGTAAGAACCTTAGAATACTTCATGCTGGAACAAATCATACATAGCGCGCTTCTTTTTAAACCTGAATCAGCTCTGACGGTTGCATTTTGCGTTGTCCTTCTGGTTGGGATTATTGCAAAGAAAAACAATTCTTTGGTTGCGTATCTCTCGATCATCGGACTTGTCATCGCCGGATATTTTGTCGTAGAACAGTCAGGGATGGAATCAGCATCGCTGTTCAGCAACATGATGGCGGTGGATCCGTTCTCGGTTTTCTTTAAGGCCTTTGCGCTTGTCAGCACAGTGATGATTGTACTGTTCTCGCTGAACTCGAATGAGCTGAATACCGGGAAAAGAGTGTTGGGAGAGTATTACGCATTACTTCTGGCATTAACGCTCGGCATGTTCCTGATGGCGGGCGCGACAAACCTGCTGATGATGTATCTTGCGCTGGAACTCACCAGTCTGAGTTCCTACATCCTCAGCGGGTTTACGAAAGAGGCCGAAGACTCCAGTGAAGCATCGTTAAAGTACGTTATTTACGGCGCGGTTTCTTCCGGTATGATGTTGTACGGAATTTCAATTCTCTACGGTCTGACCGGATCTACGGATATCTACGGCGTCAACCGGGTGCTTGCGGGCGGGGAAGTGAACTCCATAACGCTGACCATTGCCGGCATTCTGATCATTGTCGGATTCGGATACAAAATTTCAGCGGTGCCGTTCCACTTCTGGACGCCCGATGTGTACGAAGGCGCTCCGTTGACGATTACCGCGATTCTTTCCGTCGCGTCCAAAGCCGCCGGCTTCGCAATGATGATGCGTTTCTTCAAGATTACATTCTTCGATCCTTCGGTCGGGGGAGCGCTCGGATCTTGGATTTCAATTGAGGGATTTGACTGGAACCATATCCTTGCAATTCTTTCCGTTATTACGATGACGGTTGGTAATCTTGTAGCTGTCTGGCAGAAGAATCTCAAGCGTCTTCTTGCATATTCCAGTATTGCGCACGCCGGTTATATGCTGTTGGGTGTTGTCGTGCTGAGCAACGAAGGTATTGCCGCGGTGTTGATTTATCTTGTCGTCTATTTCTTCATGAACCTCGGTGCATTTTTCACCGTGATGCTGGTTGCCAACAAAACGGGAAGCGAGCATATCGACGCGTACAAAGGACTCGGATACCGCACGCCGCTGATTGGCGTTGCGATGACGATTTTCCTCCTGTCGCTCACCGGTATTCCTCCGACGGCAGGTTTTGTCGGCAAGCTGTATCTCTTTGCCGCGCTGATTAACGCAAAATGGTTCTGGCTCGCGATTGTCGCGGCGCTGAACAGCGTTATCTCGTTATATTATTATGTCAACATCCTCCGCAACATGTTCCTGAAGGAACCGGAAGGAGCTCAGGAGCCGATGAAATTCTCGCCAGCGCAGGTGATTATCCTCTTTATGTTTGTGATTCCCACGATTCTTTTCGGACTCTATTTCGGGCCGTTAGTAGAATACGCCCGTGCATCCATAGTGATGTTTGGGGCGAGATAGCAAGTTTTTTCCTTGCTCTAAAAGCATTTCTCATTTGAGGGATGCTTTTTTTGTTTTACAAATGTTGATGTTGTAAGAAAAATTTTGTAGTATTCCTACCGCCTTATGCCGAAGAAAACTCAAACAGAAGAGAAATCCACCGTCACCCGTCCTAACCAAAAGGTCTTTATCCTTGTGGTAGAGGATGAACGCCATCTTGCAGATTCTGTTGCTCGGAGATTGCAGGAAGAAGGATACATGACGGATGTTTGTCATGATGGGGAAGAGGCATTTCAGCTTGCATCATCCAAGAAGTATCATCTTATCGTGCTTGACTTACTTCTTCCGAGAAAAGATGGTATGTCCATTCTCCGTGAGCTCCGGAGGAATAAAGTTCAAAGCATGATACTCATTGTAACAGCTAAGAGTACAGTGGAAGATCGTGTTGATGGCCTCCGCGCCGGCGCGGATGATTATCTTCTGAAACCATTTGCCTTTGCTGAACTGCTTGCCCGCATCGAGTCGCTTCTCCGCCGCCAGGGCGTTGAACAGCAAACGATGATGCGAGTCGGCGACCTTGAGCTGGATATCGAAACACGCAATGTCCGCCGGGCGGGCAAGGGTATCCATCTCACAGCGAAAGAATTTATGCTTCTCGAGCTTCTCATGCGGAACAAAAACCGCATCCTGACCCGTCGTGCCATCGCCGAGCAGGTATGGGGATACACATTTGATACAGGTACAAATGTTGTCGACGTGTACGTGAATTACCTCCGCAAAGCCATCGACGATGGTTATACCAAACGCCTCATTCATACCGTCCGCGGTGTCGGCTTTATCCTGAAAGAAGAGTAAATGTTCCGTTCCATCCGCTTCCGGCTTACCCTGTGGTATGTACTCACGGTAATGGCAACATTTGTGGTAATCGCCTGGGCAACCTACCAATATGTCAATGCGATGCTCATATCATCCCTCGATACCTCGGTGACAAATGAAGTGAAATGGATTACATCACGCCTGGAAAAACAAAGAGAAAGAAATGAAAGCAATGATGAAGTAAGGGAGGATATCAGGGACCACGCGTCGTATTTCCCACACAAGGAATTTATCGAGATCTGGGATTCGACAGGCCAGATATTTCATCAGTCGAGAAATTTATCGGGGGATACGCTTTTCTTTCTTCTTGAAAATATTGAAAATCATCGGTGGCTTCTGATCACATTGCAGGATTTTCGCGACCATCAGCTCCGTCTTGCCATGAGCAAAACCTCTTCGGCAACAATCCTGCTGGGTATCCCTATGGAATCAACAACAGAAGTCATGAGTCAATTATTCGATACCCTTGCATGGATGAGTCCGTTGGTAATGCTGATAGCTGTCGTCGGCGGAACTATCCTTGCGAAAAAATCGCTCGCAAAGGTCAACAAAGTTACTGAAACGGTCAAGCGGATAACAGTTGAACGCCTTCACGATCGTATTCCGGAGCCGGAAATTAATGATGAAATCGGCAACCTGATTTCGACATTCAATGCGATGATCTCCCGGCTCGACTCTTCCTTCGAACAAATGAAGCAGTTCTCTGCCGATGCGTCGCACGAACTCCGGACACCGTTGACAGTCATACGTACGCAACTTGAATCTGCGCTCGACAGCAGGAGGTCGCCCGCAGAACTGAAAAAAATTGTCGCGCATTGTCTTGACGAAACCATCAGAATGAGCTCAACCATTGAAAATCTGCTGTTGCTGGCGAAATCAGACGCGGGGCAGGTGACCGTTCGTAATGATAAGGTGGTATTACAAAAGCTCATGGAAGAGATGTACGAGGAAAGCATTATTCTCGCTTCTGCCAAATCAATTACCGTTCAATTACAGAAAGCGGATCCGGCGACGATTTTGGGGGACGAACAACGGTTACGACAAATGCTGCTGAATCTTATCGATAATGCTATTAAGTACAGTCAATATAACGGAGCAATTAACCTTTCGCTTGTTAAAAATAACGGGAGGGCAACGATCACTGTCGCGGATAACGGCATTGGAATCCCTGCGGAAGAAGTCCCAAGAATTTTTGACCGATTTTACAGGGTCGATAGAGCTCGTTCCAGAGAAATGGGAGGGGCAGGACTTGGACTGTCCATTACCCGCTGGATTGTTCAGGCACACGGAGGAAATCTTACTGTTAAAAGCGAGGTAAATAAAGGTAGCGAATTTACTGTTGTGTTTCCTCTTGCCACTTCAACCTAAAGTATCCATTGCCAGGACTTCCCTATAGTCCTGATTTACTCCTTTTGCACCTTTCTTATAGACGCTATTTTCCCTCCGGCTGCTCAAAAATCCGTGTTGTGTATCACTCACCTCCTTTGTGAAATCAGGAAAAAAGTTTTTTGTTGTGATATACATCCTAATACAGAAAGCGTGTATTTCGGTGTTATATCAGGTAAAGTACAACCCTTCCCCATTGATAACTTGAGCACAGGGCATTACATTAGTCCTGTTCATTCACGTCGTCTATCCTCATCATTGAAAAATCAAAGTCATTAGATAACCGTGGTCGCATTCTCGAGTACAGGCAGGGAATGTAAATTGTCATCGGATCAATTGTAATTCAATCTCACTAACTCACTTAATCATTAATAAATTATGGAGAAGGTATAATTATGGTGTCTCAAACAACACGTTTCAATGCAATGCGAGGAGTCGCGCTTATTGCGCTTATTACAGTATTATGCAGTGCATGGGTGTACACGCAGGAACTATGCGATCCTCCGATTGGCACGGCAGGACATGACAAATATCTCACCTGCTCAATCCGCTGGATTGATCTGAAAGGTGCATCTTCAATCGAAGGAGCGACATTTTTATGGGATGGCCCGTCAGGGTCCGGATGGACCGGAGCTCATCTTACAACAAATGTTCCCGGTATGTATGTCCTCAAAATTACATCCCCGAGCGGATGCTATACTATCGATACAGTGTATCTCTATGACAACGCTGACACGCCGGATCTTCGCTGTGAAGGCGATTATCTTTCGTGTACAAAAACAACTGCAACCACGAACGTCTATTCAGATCCTTCTGAAGGCGTGACCTATATGTGGTATGGCGACGGCCTTGTGAGCGGTCAGGGAACTTCATCGGCGGTATGGGATGCACCGGGGACGAAGAAAGTTGTCGTGCGCGTTGAAGCAACAGGCTGTACCGATTCCTGCTCAACCGAAGTAACAATGAACAGTGATAAGCCTTCCTGCAATTTGTCTGTTCCGAGCACCAAGCCGGCGTGCGGAAGCACCGGTAACCAATTGTGTGCAAATGTATCCGGTGCCGCTTCTTATGAGTGGACAGTTACCGGTTGGACGATGACAGGCGGTCAGGGTACAAACTGCGTTACCTATACCGCCGGCGTGGCGGGTACCAGTGGTACATTTAAACTTGTCGTCACGGGTCAGAACGGCTGCAAAGATTCTTGCACGGTTGTGTTAACATGCGAAGGAGAGTTGGGTCAAGGCTGTACCCCTGGTTATTGGAAGAATCATAAGTTCCAGTGGGATCGGGCTGGCGATGTCGCGTCAAGCTGCGTTGCAGCAGCAATTGCGGCAAAAGCCGCAGCGTTTCCGGCAGAACCCTGGAGCGGCAACGGTACAATCAATTCATTATACAGAACGACGTTTGGTGTTACTGCCGCGCAGATGACTGCGGTTGGTCTGGCTTCAAACCTTACGCTGATCCAGGCGCTTAATCTCGGCGGTGGCAAATTTGAACAGCTGGCCCGTCATTCAGTTGCCGGCCTTCTAAGTGCATGCGCAGTGAATTATGCATTTACTTCTGCCACTGTTCTGCAACAGACACATAATGCAATTGTAACGAAAACGCTCGGTACTCCGACACTTGGCGATATCTTTGACCTTGCCAATAACGCAGGCTGTCCGCTGGATAACAAGGAACTCGGCAGAGAAACCATTGTAGGTGGTTCTATTGAAGAGGTTATGCCGACACAGTATAATCTTTCGAGCAATTATCCGAATCCCTTTAATCCGTCAACAGTTATCAATTACGAAGTTCCTGAACCAAGTTATGTACGCCTTGCGGTGTACAATATGCTCGGACAGGAAGTCGCGACGTTGGTAGATGGAGTGGTTGAACCGGGTGTTCGCGCGGTTGAATGGAATGCCAGCAACGGCAGTGGCGCTGTCCTTCCTTCGGGCATCTATATTTACAAGATGCAGGCAACCTCATTAACATCTGAAAAAGGCTTCCAGACAGTCAAGAAGATGATGTTGATGAAGTAAGATTTCCCTCATAAGAGGAATCGATGAGCGGGGTAAGCGATGTTTGCTTGCCCCGTTTTGTTTTTTTTGCTCAATTTCTCTTAACTATGATGCACTATTCGTTATCTGTCCGGACGAGTTTTTAGGAATGTAGTTAATGAGTATAAGCAAAAACAAGAAAAACAGGTAACAAAACTCTTGATTCATACTTTTTTCTCCTTATATTGTATCGTTGTTTTGGAAGCAAATTCTCCCCTCATTGTCTCAATTATCTGTTGAAAAAGTTTTTCGGAACTTATTGTAATTGCAGTCTCAGGCTTCAAAAGTGTTTCAAGAAAATTAAAACTCACTAATCAACCATTCACTAACTATTATAGGGAAGGTATATTTATGATACCTCAAACAACACGTAATAATGCCATATGGAGTGTTGCTCTTGTTGCACTGATCACTGTATTGTGCAGCGCTTGGGCGTACACACAGCAAGAACAGTGTAATCCTCCGATTGGTACGGCGGGATATGATAAGCATCTCACCTGCGATATTCGCTGGATCGATTTGAAGGGTGCATCGTCAGTAGAAGGCGCGACGTTCTATTGGAGTGGCCCGTCAGGTACGGGATGGACCGGAGCCCATCTTACAACAAATGTTCCGGGAACATATATCTTAAAAATTACCGCTCCGAGCGGCTGTTACACTCTTGATACCGTTCAACTGATTGACGATTGCGTACCGGGAGAGAACGGCGTTTGCTGGCTCACCGGTGGCGGATCAAAAAAATCACCGATCGTTGATATCGGTCTTGGCGAATCGGTAAAGCCAAGGAAACTCTACAACTGGGGCGGCAACGTGAACCCGGGTTGCAGCCCAACAGCTGGTGACGGCGGTAGCTGGAACCTGATTGATGTCGCGCAGAGCCTTCATTTCCATGCAACACACATCGAGGTCGTAGAATGCGGCAATGTTTCCGGAATTCCTCCAGGATCGACTTCACCGGTAACGCCGTTCAACTACATCCATTACACCGGATGGGGAACATTGAAAGGTGTTAAAGGAAACAAGACCGATATGCCCCTTGTGTATTTCTGGGCGCGAGCGGAAGACCGCAATGAACCGGGAAGCAACGGAATGAATGATGGAGCTGGGAAGGACCGTTTGTTTGTACACGTTTATGCGAACCAAGCGAACCCTAACGGCTCAACTCTTATACTGCTTGATATCGACGGAAACCCTGCGACAGTAGATCCGTTCACCATTTCAACCGGAAATCTCCAGCTCCACATCAGCAGCTGCGACGATCCACCGGCGGCATTTGCCGACCTTGGCGCAGCGTCAGAAAAAGAAGTCAACGCAGCTCCGGTTGCATATGCACTTCATGCAAATTACCCGAATCCCTTCAATCCGTCAACATATATCTCGTACGATATACCTGAACTCAGCAATGTTCGTCTTTCTGTGTTCAATATGCTCGGTCAGGAAGTTGCGACATTGGTGGATGGTATAGTTGAACCGGGTCGTCAGACGGTAGAATGGAATGCCGGTAATGATAATGGTATTTCGCTCCCTTCCGGCGTCTATATTTACAGAATGCAGGCCAATTCTGTCAATAGCGGCAACGGATTCCAGACGATTAAGAAGATGATGTTAATGAAGTAAGTTCTCTTCACAGGAAGAGAATTGAAATCGGGGCGAGCGGTTTAACGCTTGCCCCGATTTTTTTTCCTTCTTTGCTGAAGTTCATAAAGCAGGCGGGCGCCATCAAGGACCAGCGACGGTTCAGTGTAGTCAACAACAGAAGTGTGCCTAGTAATCAAACCGGCATTTCCCCCGGTTGCAACCACCACAGTTTTCCTCCCAAGTTCTTTTTTTAGTCGGTGAACGATTCCATTGACAGCCTCGATAGTGCTATACATAATACCGGATTGAAGGCACTCTTCTGTGCTGGTCCCGATTAGGTTCCGGGGAAGTTCAAGTCTGACTTCCGGCAAAACTGCGGTCTTTAACGCCAGTGCCGATGCGGTTGTCTGAATTCCTGCCGCGATAAGTCCTCCGATAAATTCTCCTTTGGCCGAAACAATATCATATGTTATTGCTGTCCCGAAATCCACGATAATAGCAGGAGTACCGTACTTTTCCATCGCGGCAACGGCATTACAAATGCGGTCAGCGCCTAATTTTTGTGGCTGTTGATACCTGATGTTTATCCCAAGCTCTTTATCTCCTGAGATAATAAAAGGTTTTTTCTTGAGCCACTTCGAAATAACTCGTTCGATAATCCTGCAGTTCCTTGGATTTACCGAAGAAATGACCGTCCCGTCAATTTCGGCTGGAGAAATGCCGGTTTCTTTACAAAGCAGCAGCAGCGTTTGCCGGATCACAGCTCCCGCAGGCGCAGGTGTGCTATGTGTACGCCATTCCGAAGTGAGCCGGTTGCGGGAAAACATTCCGTATACTGTGTCGGTGTTCCCGATATCAATTGCCAATAACATTCCGAGGGTTAATCCTTTCTCACTGTAACATCGCCCGCGTAAACGGTGATGAGCTTGTTTTCTCTTTCAATAATAAGTCCGCCATCATCCCGGATATCTTTTGCGGTGCCGTAAAGTAACTTCCCTGATTGGTCAACACAAATAGAGCTCCCGATGATAGAGCTTAGTGATTTCCATTGGTTGATGATTTCTGTGTACCGGCTGTGTTGAATCAAAAAATATAACTCTTCCATTTGTTCGAGAATGTTGCTAAGGATCATCGTACAATCATACTCTTTTCCTGACTCAAGAGAGAGGGATGTCGCGATCGATTGCACTTCCTGTGGGAAATCCGACTGATTAACATTCACTCCGATTCCAACTATCACCGACATTGTTTTACCGGAATGATGAACAATTTCGGAAAGAATCCCGCACACTTTTTTCTTCCGGATTAATACATCGTTGGGCCATTTGCATTCAGTTGTTTGACTGGTTGTTTTTCTGATTGCGTTGCAAACAGCCACGCCGGCATATAGAGAAATAATGCCGAGATTTGAAACGGGAATTTGAGGTTGGAGTATAACCGAAAAGGTGAGGCTTTTTCCTTTTTCCGAAATCCATGATCTGCCCAAGCGCCCCCGTCCGGCGTTCTGTTCTTCCGCAATAATGAGTGTGCCGGTATGTGTACCGGTTGCGGCAATTTCTTTCGCTTTCGAGTTTGTGGAATCGATTGTCCGGAAAAAATGAAAATTTTTTCCAAAGGTCCTGGTTCTCAGATTTTGCGCTATTGTCTTTTCATCCATTGCGCCTTGATAGTACCAAAAAAGGGGGGGAAAAACAAGGCGACAATTTTGTCAGATTGTTTGGACGAACTGTCATATTTGATCCTTCTGCTGACACTGTGACGCTTTAAGGAGATCTTCAACTTGACGACTTCATTTTCAAAAACCTCTAAATTGGTTCGATTTTTAAACATTCTAAAACTCAGCCATTGGCATACCAATTGTAATTATTGAGGGCAAAATTGCTATTGAAAACGAAACACCAAAGAGCAAAAAATCTCTGTGGTGAAAACTACCTTTAAGGAGGGTACGAAGAATGTCAGGTAAAATTATTGGAATTGACTTAGGAACCACAAACTCCGTCGTTGCTGTGATGGAAGGAAATGATCCTGTGGTGATTGCGAACTCGGAAGGTGCGCGCACCACACCGTCTGTTGTCGGCTTTACGAAAGGCGGAGAACGGCTGGTCGGCCAGGCGGCGAAACGCCAGGCTGTGACTAATCCTCAGAATACAGTCTTCTCCATCAAACGGTTTATGGGAAGATTTTATAACGAAGTTACGGAAGAAATGAAACTTGTTCCATACCGCGTTGCACAGGGCGAAAATAATACAGCCCGTGTACAGATCGGCGATAGGATGTATTCGCCGCCGGAAATAAGCGCGATGATTCTTCAAAAGATGAAACAGACTGCTGAAGATTACCTCGGCACAAAAATCACCGATGCGGTTGTTACCGTGCCGGCGTATTTTAATGATGCTCAGCGTCAGGCGACCAAAGAAGCCGGTGAAATCGCGGGATTAAATGTCCGGCGTATTATCAATGAGCCGACTGCCGCTGCGTTAGCGTACGGTTTGGATAAGAAACATAAGGACAGTAAAGTCGCCGTGTTCGACCTTGGCGGCGGAACGTTCGATATCTCCGTGCTCGAATTGGGTGACGGCGTGTTCGAAGTGAAATCGACCAATGGCGATACGCACCTTGGCGGTGATAACTTCGACCAGCGTTTGCTGGAATATATTGCCGACGAATTTAAGAAACAGGAAGGTGTCGATCTCCGCAAGGATCCGATGGCGCTTCAGCGTATGCGTGAAGCGGCGGAAAAAGCGAAGATGGAGCTTTCACAACTGCTTCAGACCGAAGTGAACCTTCCGTTCATTACCGCAACCGCGGATGGTCCGAAGCATTTGAATCTTACGATTACACGGGCAAAGTTCGAACAGCTGGTTGAAGATCTTATCCAGCGCTGCGTTCCTCCGGTCGAAAAGGCATTGAATGATGCCGGTGTTCGCCCGAGCGAAATCGATGAGGTAATCCTTGTCGGCGGCATGACGCGTGTACCGCGTGTGCAAAATCTTGTTAAAGAAATCTTCGGCAAGGAAGGGCATAAAGGAGTAAACCCTGATGAAGTTGTTGCCGTAGGCGCGGCGATTCAGGGCGGTGTGCTCTCCGGTGACGTATCGGATGTTCTGCTTCTTGATGTAACTCCATTGACACTCGGTATCGAGACGCTTGGCGGTGTGATGACGCCGATGATTCAGTCAAATACTACAATACCTACAAAGAAAAGCGAGATATTTTCGACAGCATCAGATAATCAGCCGTCTGTGGAAATTCATATCCTGCAGGGCGAGCGGCCGATGGCAATTGATAACCGTACGCTTGGACGGTTCCATCTCGACGGGATACCGCCGGCGCCGAGAGGTCTTCCGCAGGTAGAGGTAACATTCGATATTGACGCGAACGGAATGCTGCACGTCGTAGCGAAGGATAAAGCTTCCAATAAGGAACAGAGTATCCGGATTACTTCTTCGAGCGGATTAAGCAAGGAAGAAGTCGAGAAGATGAAGCAGGACGCGCAGGCGCATTCTACGGAAGACAAGCGTCGCCGCGAGGAAATCGATACGAAGAACCAGGCCGATAATCTGGTGTTCCAGACGCGCAAGCAGGTGAAAGAGCTTGGCGATAAGATGCCGGGTAATTTCAAGGAAAAGATTGAGAAAGCGGCCGATGATCTTGATGCTGCTATAAAAGGCGGCAACAGCGCAGACATCAAAGCGAAAATCGACGCGCTTAATAATGCCTGGAACGAAGCCTCAGGCGCGATGTATCAATCCGCGACAGCCGGTCAGGCCGCGGGTCAACCCGGCGGTCAGCAATCAGCCGGTGGCCCGGCTCCCGGAAATCAGGAACAGCCCAAAGGTAAACCTGTCGAAGACGCTTCATTTGAAGTCGTCGACGATAAGGATAAAAGCTAACAGCTGGAAGCTGTTACCCTGAGCGCAAGCGAAGGGTCTGCTGTTTATAAGTAAAAATCCCGAGCCGCCGTCTCATTGGAGAAATCCAATGGTCGCGCGGCTCAAATTTTTAATACAAAATACAAACCTCGAACCTCAAACTGGTGCGAGTATTAAGCGAGAATACTATGAACTTTCAAAAATTCACAATAAAATCACAGGAAGCTGTACAAAATGCTCAGGAGATTGCAGCAAGTTACAGCAATCAATCCATTGAACCTGAACATTTGCTTGCGGCATTGGTGCAGGACGCGGACGGACTTGTAACTCCAATCCTTCAAAAAGTCGGGGCGAATGTCGATTACATCAAAATAAAAGTCAACGAAATTGTCGAGCGCCTGCCAAAAGTTACCGGTGCCGGTGTCGGCAACCAGTTTATCGGCCAGACGCTTGCGCAATTGTTTGACGCAGCGCTGAAAGAAGCGCAATCCCTGAAGGATGAATACGTCAGCACGGAACATTTGCTTCTCGCGCTTGCCGGTCATCGCTCTTCGGCAGGACAGCTGCTTGCCGATCAGGGAGTCACAAAAGATAAGGTCTATAAAGCTCTGAAAGATATCCGCGGCACACAGCGGGTTACGGATCAGACTCCCGAAGAAAAATACCAGTCGCTGGAACGCTTCGGCAGGGATTTAAACGAGCTTGCCCGCAAGGGAAAGCTTGATCCGGTCATCGGACGTGATGAAGAGATTCGCCGTGTCCTGCAGGTGCTTTCCCGTCGCACAAAGAACAATCCCGTTCTCATTGGCGAACCGGGTGTTGGTAAAACTGCGATTGCAGAGGGTTTGGCGCACCGCATCATACAGGGCGATGTGCCGGAAAACCTGAAGTCAAAACGCATCATCGCGCTTGATATGGGATCTCTTGTCGCAGGAACCAGTTTCCGGGGACAATTTGAAGAGCGCCTGAAAGCAGTGCTAAAAGAAGTTACCGAGTCGCAGGGCGAAATTATACTGTTCATCGATGAACTTCACACGCTTGTCGGAGCCGGCGCAGCGCAGGGTGCTGTCGATGCGGCAAATATGCTTAAGCCGGCACTTGCAAAAGGAGAATTACGTGCCATTGGCGCGACGACAATAGACGAGTACAGAAAGTATATTGAAAAAGACCCCGCGCTTGAACGCAGGTTTCAACCTGTCATGATTGAAGAGCCGAGTGTTGATGATACGATTTCGATCCTGCGCGGAGTGAAAGAGCGGTACGAAGTCCACCATGGCGTTCGTATCACTGATGGTGCCATTGTCGCGGCAGCACAATTGAGTTATCGATATATCAGTGACAGGTTTTTGCCCGATAAAGCAATTGATCTTGTCGATGAAGCGGCCTCAAAGCTTCGCATTGAGATTGATTCTATGCCGGAAGAGCTTGATGAAGTCGAGCGCCGTATCAAACAACTTGAAATCGAGCGCGAAGCAGTTCGCCGTGAAAAAGACGAGGCAACGCAGTCCCGGCTCGAAGATATTACAAAAGAACTCGCTGAACTTAACCAGCAGAGGTCTGAACTCCGCGCGCATTGGCAGAATGAAAAGGAGCTTATCCAGTCGATCCGTTCAATGAAAGAGGGAATGGAAAATGCCAAAACAGACGCGGATAAGTTTGAACGCGAAGGCAACCTTGCCAAAGTTGCAGAAATACGGTATGGCACTGTTGCCGATCTTGAAAAGAAGTTGAAGGAAGCAAGTCAGAAACTGGCAGTCGTACAGAAAGACAAGCAGATGCTGAAAGAAGAAGTGGATGCCGAGGACATCGCGGAAATTGTCGCTCGGTGGACTGGTATTCCTGTCAGCAGAATGCTCGAAAGTGAACGTTCAAAACTTTTGCATCTGGAAGACAGGCTTCATGAACGGCTTGTCGATCAGGAAGAAGCAGTGAAAGCAATCAGCGACGCTATTCGGAGAAGCCGGGCTGGCATGCAGGATGAGAAACGCCCCATTGGTTCTTTTATTTTCCTCGGTACGACCGGTGTCGGTAAAACAGAATTGGCAAGAGCGCTGGCGGAGTTCCTGTTTAATGATGAGAACGCGCTTGTCCGTATCGATATGAGCGAGTACATGGAGAAATTCAGCGTATCGCGGCTCATCGGTGCACCGCCGGGATATGTCGGATATGAGGAAGGCGGACAGTTAACTGAAGCCGTCCGGCGCAAACCGTACTCTGTAGTACTTCTTGATGAAATTGAAAAGGCACATCCTGAAGTATTTAATATTCTCCTCCAACTCCTTGATGACGGCCGGTTAACCGACAGCAAGGGACGGACTGTGAATTTCAAGAATACAATCATTATTATGACGTCGAATCTTGGTTCACATATTATTCAGGAAAAACTTTCTTCGACTGCCGCGCAGAACGGGGAAGTGGAGAAAATCTATGATGATCTCCGCTCGGAATTATACGATATGCTTCGTCAATCGATACGGCCGGAATTTCTCAATCGTATCGACGAGATTATTCTCTTCAAATTGTTAAGCAGAGAAGATTTGCGCAAGGTTGTTGATTTGCAGCTCATTCGCGTTCAGCAAATGCTTGCGCAGAAAGAGATAACAATAGCTTTCTCCGATGAAGCAAAAGATTGGCTTGGCAAACTTGGATATGATCCAACATTGGGAGCCCGCCCGCTGAAACGGGTTATTCAGAAGCATGTGGTCAACCGCATTTCGGAAAAACTCCTTGCCGGTGAACTACACGATGGTGATTCAATTGATGTTGGATTAGATAAACACGGATTAATTTCATTTAAAAAAATAACTAATAACTGGAACAATAATAGACATGATTAAGAAATTCATTTTATGGATAAAAAATCATCCATTTAGATCCGGTTTGGGAACCATTTTTTTTACTATTGGTCTTTTTGCAACGTTTACTAATAACATTAAAGATATTAAGGAGTTTTGGACCCCGATCATGATGAATATCTTTACTGGTACGGAAGAACCGACTCAGCTATCGTTGTCAGGAATAGTGACTAATGAAGAAGGTTATCCATTAGATATGGTTATTATCAGTTTACCTGATTTTCATTTGTCTGATACTACTGACCATTTAGGCACTTTTGAATTTAAATCCTTAAGCTTTGATACTGTAAAAGTAAACCTTGTTGCAACAAGAGAGGGATTTCAAGCTTCAAATTTTGATCCACTCCTTGGGAGTCAAATTAATTTTGTGATGAAAAGGTTGACAAAATGAATCGATACTGGATCCGTTTATTTCTTTTTATTCTATCAATTATACCTTCATTATTAAATTCCCAAGACAAAAGGGAGATTATGGTGGTGGTGGTCAAAGTGGATAAAGTAAATCCAGTGCCGGTTAAAAATGTAAATGTTTATCTAACTGAAACAGGGAGTGTTGATGCTACGAACGAAATTGGGCAGTCAAGATTTGTCTTGCCTAGCAATTTTAAAGCAGGGGATAAAATTCAATTTGTTGTAAATGAAAATGAGTATGCGATTTATGAGCCTACTGAAGGGTTTGCAAGAATTCCATCCGAGCCTGCAAAAGAGAAAATTGAAATTAAATTGTTGCCATTCGGATCACCCAAATTTCTTACGCATGATCAGCTTACTAAACTTATAGGAAATGCAGCTGAGAAAACTAGGAGTCATCATGATGATCAACAGTTTGAATTAAGCCGTTTTGTAAGAGAATGGGCACTCAAATATGGCTTTAGCATTGAACAAGTTGAAGTTGAAGTTGCTAGGTGGCGTCGAGAAGTTGAAACACAAGGAACAAACCTTCATGAGTTAGGGCTCTTAGAATTCGTAAATAGGGATTATGTAAAAGCAGTTGAGTATTTTAAAGAATCGGCTGAAATCAGTAATAAAAAACTGGAAAACATTCATCTATCCATTGAAAAAGTTAAAGAAAATCTTGTCAAAGATTATGAACTGATTATTGAATCATATGACCACAATCATCAGTTTGACAGTTGTTTAACATACCTTGAAAAAGTTGAGTCATTATTAAAATCTGACTCAGGAACAATTAATTGGGCTAGAATGATGTTTGAAAAAGGAAGTTTACTTTGCCATTTAAGTGAACATGATTTTTATTCAAATCCTGATTCGCTTTTATTAATTTCGTTGGAATCATATCGAAAATCGTTAAGTGTGCTTAAGAGAGAGGAAATGCCGATGATTTGGGCCTTAACTCAACACAATATTGGCATTACTATTGCCCAAATTGCAAAAAGGCAACTTCCTCAAACAGCGGTTGATTTATACTATGAAGCAATTGATTCTTTAAGGGTAGCTCTAGAAGTCCGAAAATCTCTGAACTTGGAATATGAAAGTGCATTTACACAATACATGATAGGTAGCATTCTAGCGCAAATTGGCGAAAGAGAATCAGAGCCGGAATTGAAACGCAATTTCTTTTTAGCAGCCTCAGATTCGCTTGAAAAAGTTTTGTTGATATTTTCGCAAGAAAAATACCCGGATGATTGGGCGAAGGCGTTAACAGCTAGATCGACCGCATTAACACAATTGACATTAGCAGAATTAGAAATCCTATCTCACATTAAGTCTGATTCTATTTCTACAGGGCATCGATATATGTGGCTAATGTCGACGCTTTCAGAAGCAATATTTGGTTATAAGAATACGCTTTTAGTATTTAGGCCAGAAACTCAAATAGATCAATGGCTTGTATCACAATCTAACTTGGGGTGTGCGCTAATGTGGTATGGCTTCTTAAATGAACGAAGTGGTGGAATAATAATTATTGATGAAGGGATAGACACAATTAATCAAGCAATTAATCGCATAGATAAAAATCACTTTCCTAGTATTTGGGGAATTTCAAATTATTATCTCGGCAGAGCTTATATGCTCAAGCATGTTAAAGTCGGTTCTAGCCAAGAAATGGCTTTATTGGATAAGGCACAACAATATTTAGCGGAGGCGGAAGTAAGCTGTGCCCTTTCACCTGATTCATTCCTTTGTGCACAAGTACGACTTATGGAGAGGAACATAAACATACTCAAGAGTAATATCAAATAAAAATTAGGTGATTTATCCATACTATTTTAAAAAGAATTTGACCTCATTTCTAAGATTCCATTTCTTATTCGTATCCCATCCTTAACAATTTCTTAACACAGGCGTAATTGCGCAGTAATAGCCGAATTGTACTTTTGTGGCGAACAAAGTGATTCCCTTATCACATTTATGGAGAACATCAGTGAACAAAGCCACGATAATTCTGGCGTTAGTGTGTGTTTTTGTAATAGCCCCAATGGCATTTTCCCAGGAGGACAGCACAGAGACGGAAGCAACCACGAATACCGGACTTGAAGAGCTCAACGGTAAGGTAGACGGAATGAATGAAACCCTCCTCGAAA
The DNA here is from genome assembly GCA_964523395.1 of uncultured Chlorobiaceae bacterium. Taxonomy (GTDB): domain Bacteria; phylum Bacteroidota; class Ignavibacteria; order UBA10030; family SZUA-254; genus JANYJZ01. The sequence goes on from CAZFXS010000003.1 coordinate 278,574, forward strand.
TGAAAACCGTTGTCGATGCGCTTAAAAAAATCAAAGTATCCGGTTACCTTCAAGCGCAATACCAAACTGCCGATACCGCAGGCATCAATTCATTTGCCGGCGGTAACTTCCCGACAAATGTCCGCTCCCGGTTTCAGGTGCGGAGAGGGCGCCTCAAAGTGAATTATGATAATGACCTGACACAATATGTGCTTCAGATCGATGTAACGCAGAACGGCGTCGGCATAAAAGACGCGTATGCGTCGGTGAAGGAACCCTGGCTCAGGGCAGTGTCACTGACAGCAGGCGTATTCGACCGTCCGTTCGGTTTTGAAATTTCTTACTCATCCGGAAACCGCGAAACACCTGAGCGTTCGAGAATGTTTCAGACACTCTTTCCCGGTGAGCGTGAGCTCGGTGCGAAAATCGAAGTAATGCCTGAACTTGGGCCGCTCAGCTATTTTAATTTGAAAGCCGGGTTGTTTAACGGCGTGCTCTCCACCGGAAATGAAAATGACCGTTATAAGGATTTCATCGGTCGTTTAGGCTTTACTGCACCCTTTGATGAACAGAATCTTGCCATCGATGGCGGATTTTCACTCTACTCCGGCAAGGCGACAAGCAATTCCAAGTTTATTTATGATATTGACGAAACCTCATCCGTTAAGCGCTTTGGGGTGGATTCTACGGCTACAAATGTCAACGGAAGCTACGGCAGAACATATTATGGCGGGGATGTACAAATTTATTATGATATTCCTCCGATTGGCGGACTCTCGCTTCGAGGGGAATTTATTTCGGGTCAGCAGCCAGGAACGTCGAGCAGTAACTCGTTTTATAATCCGGGATCTACTGTGACCCCGTTGTATGTAAGATCATTCTCGGGGTGGTATATCAACTATATTCAAAATATCGGACTGCAACATCAATTGCTCGTGAAGTATGATGTGTTCGATCCGAATACCGATATAAGTGAGTCTGAAATCGGCGCTGCAGGGACAAACCATACAGCCGGCGATATAAAATTCAGCACGCTTGGTTTAGGCTGGATTTACCATTGGGACGCGAATGTAAAGTTTATCGTCTATTATGACATCGTGAAAAATGAAAAGATCAACAGCGCGGCAACCGGTTCGCTGGCGGCTTTCACAAATGATGTGAAAGATAATGTCATGACTCTGCGGATGCAGTATAAATTTTGAACTGAAGCAATAATGACAGGGCTGCGGGGGAGC